>JABFRN010000001.1:1402500-2805000 GCA_013141175.1 Lysobacter sp. | reverse complement strand
TGGATCCGTTCAATCGGGGGCGTCCGCTGAGTGCGGACGAGCTGCGGCAGCGCGCCCGGCCGCATTTCGGAGAAGACGTCCCCGACGATGCGCTGATGCAGGTCCTGACTCCGGCACCGCCACGGGCGATCCTGGTGCGGATGCTGCGCAACCTTCACGCGCTTTACACCGAGAACGGAGACTGGGCGCGAGGAGTGCGCTGCACCGACCGCATCCTGCGACTGGCGCCGGACAACGCGGAAGCCTTGCGCGACCGCGGTTTGGGCTATTCCGAATTGGGTCACCGGGCGGGTGCCCACCAGGATCTCGGACGTTATCTACAGCTCTATCCCGAGGCTGACGATGCCGACGCGGTCAGGCACCGGATCGTCGAGCAGGGTCGCGAACGCCAACGCCTGCATTGACCGGGCTGGCACCGCTGCAAGCCCGGCCTCCAGCCAAACCCGTGGTTCTCAGGCCATGGTCATCTCGAAATCGCTCTTGGTCACACCACAATCCGGGCAGCACCAGGTATCCGGAATGTCTTCCCAGCGGGTACCCGGGTCGATGCCCTCGTCCGGCAATCCCTTGGCCTCGTCGTAGATGAAGCCGCAGACGACACACATCCAGGTGCGGTAGGTCACAGGGGCAGCGGTCTCACTCATCGGATAATGTCCAGCATCAAGGGCCTGCGGCATTGTCCCATCCCGCGCCCACCGCCGGAAGCGTCGACCGATGAATTTTGCAGCCGAAAATATCGATACGATCACTGATCGAGCCACCGTCGGCGGCACCCGTCAGGGCGGGTCATGGTCGCGCGGCGTCTATCTGATCACGCCCGACGATGCCGACAGCGAGCGCCTGCTCGCGCGCGTGGATGCGGTGCTCGGGCATGCGGCACTGCTGCAATACCGCAATAAATCCGCGTCGCCCGCGCTGCGTCGCGTACAGGCCGAAACATTGAACGCACGATGTAAAGCGCACGGCGTCCCGCTGGTCGTCAACGACGACCTCGCGCTGGCAAGCGCCATCGGCGCCGATGGCGTGCACCTGGGGGAAGACGACCGCGACGCGGATGAGGCCCGCGACGTTCTGGGCCCGAGTGCGATCATCGGCGTGTCCTGCTACGACGATCTGGAACGCGCGCGCGCTGCGGCGGCTTCCGGAGCCAGTTACATCGCTTTCGGCGCGTTTTTCCCGTCCACCACCAAACCGAATGCCCGTCGCGCCACCGGGGACCTGCTGCGCGACAGCGCCGGCTTCGGTTTGCCACGAGTGGCGATTGGCGGCATCACCCCCGACAATGCGCGATCTGTCGTCGCGGCCGGCGCCGATCTGATCGCAGTGATCAGCGGCGTCTTCGACGCACCGGACCCGGTCGCAGCGATGCGCGCTTACCGCGCATGCTTCGATTGATCCGCACATGTTTGATTCCCCACTTGCCCACGAGATCACGATGAAAACCGACCGTTCGCACGACCTGTTCGCCCGCGCCCAGACGCTGATGCCCGGCGGCGTCAATTCACCGGTCCGCGCTTTCAAATCGGTAGGCGGCGAACCGTTCTTCGTCGAGCGCGCCGACGGTCCCTATCTGTACGACGCAGACGGCAACCGTTACATCGACTATGTCGGTTCATGGGGGCCGATGATCGCGGGCCACAACCATCCGGCGGTACTGGATGCGGTGATCGCCACCGCGCGCAACGGTCTGAGCTTCGGCACACCGAACCCGCTGGAAGTCACGATGGCCGAGACCATCACCGGCCTGATCCCGAGCTGCGAGATGGTCAGGATGGTCAATTCCGGCACCGAAGCCACGCTGTCCGCGATCCGCCTCGCACGCGGCGCCACCGGACGCACGCGGATCGTGAAATTCGAGGGTTGCTACCACGGCCATGGCGATTCCTTCCTCGTCAAAGCCGGCTCCGGCATGTTGACACTCGGCGTACCGAACTCGCCGGGGGTGCCGAAAGCGCTGGCGGACCTGACCTCGACGCTGACCTTCAACGATTTCGATGCGGCGACGCAGTTGTTCGACGCGATCGGTGCCGAAGTCGCAGCGGTCATCGTCGAGCCGATCATCGGCAACGCCAACTGCATCCCGCCGCGCGCGGGCTTTCTGCAGCATCTGCGCGACCTGTGCACGCGACACGGCACGATTCTCATCTTCGACGAAGTGATGACCGGCTTCCGGGTCGCGCTGGGCGGCGCGCAGGCGGTCTACGGCATCACGCCCGATCTCAGCACCTTCGGCAAGATCATCGGCGGCGGAATGCCGGTGGGTGCCTATGGTGGCCGCGCCGACCTCATGCGGCAGATCTCGCCGAGCGGCCCGATCTATCAGGCCGGCACGCTCAGCGGCAATCCGGTGGCGATGGCTGCGGGCCTGGCGATGCTGGGCCTGATCCGTGCGCCGGGCTTCTACGAAACCCTCGATGCACGCACTGCCGCGTTGTGCGCCGGGCTGGAAGCCGTCGCCGCCGAAGCGGGCGTGCCGTTCACCACCAATCGCGTCGGCAGCATGTTCGGTCTGTTCTTCACGTCGGAAAAAGTCGACACCTATGCCCAGGCGACTGCCTGCGACACCGCTGCCTTCAATCGCTTCTTCCACGCGATGCTGGAACGCGGCGTCTATCTGGCACCGTCGGCATTCGAGGCCGGGTTCCTGTCGATGGCCCACGACGATGACGTCATTGCAGCGACGATTGAAGCCGCGCGCGCGGCTTTTTCGGGGCTGCATGCATGAGTCCGCAGGTCTTTCGCCCTGAAACGCTTTCCGTCCACACCGGCAACGAATCCGACCCCGCGACCGGCGCGGTCGCAGCGCCGATCCATCTCGCCACAACGTTCCGCCACAGTGCCGACGGCGAACGCATCGCCGGTTACGAGTATCAGCGCGAGGGCAACCCGACCAACGACCGGCTGCGCGAAGCGATGGGCGCGCTGGAAGGCGGCGAGGAAGCCATCACCTTCGCGTCCGGCATGGCGGCAATGACCACGCTGCTGGAATGCCTGCCCAACGGTGCACGGCTGCTGATTCCCGACGACTGCTACACCGGACTGCGCATGCTCTGCGCCGAATATCTGCCGGAACGCGGCATCGAAACCATCACTGTCGACATGGGCGATCTCGACGCGGTGCGCGCGGCCTGCACGCCGTCGACCGCGATGGTGTGGATCGAAACGCCTTCGAACCCGAAGATGAAGATCAGCGACATCGGCGCACTGGTGGAGATCGGACACGCGGCCGGTGCGATCGTCGTCGCGGACAACACTTTCGCCACCCCGCTGCTGCAGCGCCCGCTGGCGCTGGGCGCCGACATCGTCATGCATTCGACCACCAAGTATTTCGGCGGCCACAGCGACGTGCTCGGCGGCGCGCTGGTGTTCGCGAAGAAAAACGAATTGTCCGCGAAAGTCGCGCATCGCCTGCACATCACCGGTGCGACGCTGGCGCCGTTCAGCGCATGGCTGACCCTGCGCGGCTGCCGTTCGCTGGGTGCGCGCATGGCGATGCACTGCGCGAACGCGCGCATGGTCGCCGAATTCCTGGCCACGCAGCCGCAGATCGAGCGCGTGAACTATCCCGGCCTGCCCTCGCACCCCGGCCACGCCGTCGCCGCGAAGCAGATGCGCGATTTCGGCGGAATGATGAGCATCGAACTGCGCGGTGGGCGCGAAGCGGCGTTGGCGCTGGCCTCGAATGTGAAGATTTTCACCAACGCCACCTCGCTTGGCGGCTGCGAATCGCTGATCGAACATCGCGCATCGGTCGAAGGCCCCAATCCGCGCTCGCCGCAGAACCTGCTGCGTATCTCGGTGGGGTTGGAGCATGTCGACGATCTGATCGGGGATCTACGGCAGGCATTGACCTGATAGCCCTCGCCCTACTTCGAGCGTCCTCTCCCGCAATGAGTGAGAGGAGAAGCATCATTATTTTTCGATTGAAAAACTGATGAAGCTATGGTCTGGAAAAGATTCTCCTAAAGCATCACGCAAACGTTCCGCCATTTCCGTATGGCTTATGATCGTCTTGTCCACTTGATCAATATAGTGACCGGTTAGGTCATGCAACAAAAAGAATGCTGATTCGCCCAAAGCTGCTCGTACTTGGACAGCAGTTACTTCCTGACCATTCATAACCCCACTCCTTTCAAGCGCAGGATTTACCTGTTCCAAATAAAATTTGGACCTTTCAGACTCAAGAGCAATCGATTGCTGAAATTTTCGCCTCTCGATTGACAGCTCTCCAAGCAATTCCGCTTGCCCTTTGGAAATCAAGAATTCAACAGACTCAATATCGATGTTGGTTTGAGGCGCGGGCGAGAACACAGGACGCATCAGTAGCATTCTTCCTGGCTCACTCCGATATGGATCGATCATCTGTCTTTTCGTATTCTCCAGCCAATTCAAATTATCTACCAGTTGGAACAGCACACGATTTCCAGACTCGGCCTGCGTATTGAGCTGTTTCTTTTCATCAAGTTTTTCCTGATACCTGAAAGCAAGCCATGCGCCTATAAAGGTGGCCGCCAGCGTTGCCACCGGCTCAAAAAAAGAAGAGAAATTGTCTCCGATCCATCCAAATGCCGTATTGATGTCGAATTCATAGCAATACATCACCACACCCCCGTATTCGCCATCGACGACCACGGCTCCTGCGGCGGCAGGTGGCCTTCCTGCAGCAGTTCGATCGAGATCAGGTCGGGCGAGCGCACGAAGGCCATGTGGCCATCGCGGGGCGGGCGATTGATGGTGTAGCCCATCGCCTGCAGGCGCGCGCAGGTGTCGTAGATGTTGCCGACACGAAACGCGAGGTGTCCGAAGTTGCGGGCGCTGCCGTAGTCCTCTTCCGAGCCCCAGTTGTAGGTGAGTTCGATTTCGGCATCGGGCGTTTCATCGGCGGCGAGGAAGATCAGGGTGAACTTGCCGCCGGCGTTCTCCATCCGTCGCGTTTCCTTCAGTCCCAGACCTTCGCAGTAGAAACGCAGCGAGGCATCGAGATCGCGGACGCGGACCATCGTGTGCAGGTATTTCATGGCGTGGCTCCGGGCGGGCGTCAGTCGAGAAAGAGATCGGGCAACAGCGGCTGCGAAGCATCGACCGCGTAGCCGGACAGATCGGTGATGCCGGCGTCGGCCAGGACATCGTCGTCGATCAGGAAACGGCCATGGAAGCCGGTGGCATCACGCACGAGCACGGCATGCGCGGCGTCGGCCATGATCGCGGGCTTGCGGCAGCGCGACACTTCGACGTCAGGAATCATGTTGATGGCATCGGTGGCGATGACCGTGCGCGGCCACAGCGCGTTGACGGCGACGCCACGAGGACCGAATTCGGCGGCCAGTCCCAGGGTGACGAAGCTCATGCCCATCTTCGCGAGGGTGTAACCGGTATGCGGTCCCCACCACTTCGGATCGAGATTCGGCGGCGGCGCCAGGGTGAGGATATGCGGGTTCGGCGCCTGCAGCAGATGCGGCAGACAGGCCTGCGCGCACAGAAAACTTCCCCGGGCGTTGACCTGTTGCATCAGATCGAAGCGTTTCATCGGCGTGTCGAGCGCACCGCGCAACCAGATCGCGCTGGCGTTGTTGATCAGGATGTCGATGCCGCCGAACGCATCGACCGTGGCCGCGACCGCGGCGCGAACGTCGTCCTCTTCGCGGATGTCGCATTTCAGCGCGAGCGCGGCGCCGCCTGCGGCTTCCACGGCCTCGGCGGCGCTGTGGATGGTGCCCGGAAGTTTCGGATTGGGCACCGACGATTTGGCTGCGATGGCGATATTGGCGCCATCGCGCGCGGCGCGCAGCGCGATGGCCAGACCGATGCCGCGCGATGCGCCGGTGATGAAGATCGTTTTACCTGCAAGCGTGGTCATCCGGAGTCCTTGGTGGTCGCGACGAAGCGCAAGTGATCGCTGTCGCAAGGGTTCGTAATGGCTAAGGCCGCGACAGCACGGTGCCGATCGTACAGACATCGGCACGGCACACTGCGGCGGGTCTGGGCACATCGACCGACCCGGCACAGTCCATCACGCTCAACGCCTTGTTGTTTTCGTGGACATACCAACGTTGGACGTCCGCCTCATGCCCACTGGCGACCGCCACCCAACCGTGGCAGGACAGATATGTCGTGACGCACTGTGCGTCGCGCTTGCAGGCCAGCCAGACGGGTTTTTCGATCTGCGTCTTCAATCTGTCCGCACAACCGGCCGTAGTGGCGGACATCATCAGGATCGGCAGGAAAAATATCGGTATCCGCATCGTCGCTCCGGTATCGGCAAGGCTTCGGGCTCAGGGCTTCGGCCCCTGCCCTTCGTTGTCTTCCCACTTCAGTATTGTCCGCGTGACGAAGCGGTACACCGGCTTGCCGGTGCGGAACCACAGGTCGCGCACCCACGAGCGGCGCTTCAGCAGCCGGCGCTCGATGGGGGTGATCGCATCCGGGCAATACATGCGCTTGTGCTTGAGCAGGTGGCGCAGATCCTCGCGCGCGAGCAGGCGCATCCAGCGCGACCGGGGGGGGCCGCAGACAGCGAGCTGGAAATCGATGATCGCGGGCGTGCCGTCGGCCAACACCAGCCAGTTGGCTTCCTTGGCCAGGTCGTTGTGCGCGAATCCGCACCGGTGCAGCGCCTGCAGGCGACGCCGCGCGAGCCGGAAATAGGCGAGATCGCCGCGCGGCGGGCGCTGATACATCGCTGCGCCATCGAGATAGCTCCTGTCGAGCCGTCGACCATCCCAGTTCAACAACTGCGGCACCGCTTCGGCGCCGAGCACCCGCTGCAGACCGCGTGCCTCGCGCCGCGCCAGCCACCATGCCGGCCATCGCAGCCACAGCGGCACATGGGCCAGATCGCGACGCACGAACAGACCGCGTGCGTCGCGCATCAGGGCGATGCGGCCGAAGCTGTCGGCTTTCAGTGCCTGGAGTTCGATGGCTTCGGAAGACATGCGGGAATTGTACGGACCCGTGGGCGTGGCCGCGCGGTTGGGGCACCGAGCGGGGCTCCTGCCATAATCGGCGGATGACGAGCGCATGGTTGGACACCACCACGAACTGGATCTCCGCGCACCCCGTGGCGGCCGGTGGCGTGATCTTCCTGATCGCGTTCTGCGATGCGCTGGCGGTGGTGGGGATCGTTGTCCCGGCGCTGCCGCTGCTGTTCGCGGTGGGCACGCTGATCGGTCTCGGGCACCTCGATGGTCCCTATGCATTGGCCTGCGCCGCACTCGGCGCCTTCGCCGGCGATGCCCTGAGCTATTGGCTGGGCCATCGCTGGGGACCATCGATGCGCGAGCATTGGCTGTTCCGCCGCTATCCGCAGTTCATCGATCGCGGCGAGCGGATGTTCCGCAAGCACGGCAGCAAAGGCATCGTGATCGCGCGTTTCATCGGCGCGGTGCGGCCGTTCGTGCCTGCGGTGGCCGGCATGCTGCGGATGCCGCTGCGTCGTTACATGCCGGCCAGCGCGGTCGCGGCCATGCTGTGGGCGGCCTGCTTCCTGGCGCCGGGTTGGATCTTCGGCGCGTCATACGACGCGGTGGCTGCGGTCGCCGATCGCCTCGTATTGGTGCTGTTGGCCCTGGTTGCGGTATTGGCCCTGGTCTGGGCGGTCGTGCTGTACACCTATCGATGGTTCGCCGGTCATGCCGATCGCCTGCTGGCGCGCGCACTCAAGTGGACGCGCGCGCACCCGCGCCTGGGACGGTATGCGGCATCGCTGATCCAGCACAAGCGCCCGGAATCGGCGGCGCTGGCGATGCTGGCGATGTGTCTGATCGGGATCGGCTGGGGCTGGTTCGCCCTGCTCGCGGTGGTGGTGACCCGGCGCGGGCCGCTGGCGATCGACCAGCAGGTGCATGCGGCGATGGCATCGCTGCGCAATCCGCTCGCCGACCGTTTCATGGCCGCGCTCGCGTCGTTGGGCGACCTGCATATCCTGCTGCCGGCGCTGGCGCTCGGTCTGGGCTGGCTGTTCTGGCGCCGCCGCTTCGCTGCGGCGCTGCATTGGCTGGCCGCGGTGGCGTTCGGTTTCGCCTTCACTGCGTTCCTTGCGCTGTCGGTGGAGATGCCGCGGCCACCGACCGCGCTCGACGGCTTCGGCTTCCCGTCGATCCCGGTGACGATGCTGACCATCGTATTCGGGTTTTTCGCGGTGCTGATCGCGCGCGAAATGCCGGGACGGCAGCGGGTGTGGCCGTATCTGGTGGCCGGCGTGGCAGTGGCGCTGCTCGGTTTCGCACGGTTGTATTTCGGCGCGCATTGGCTCAGCGATATCGTCGGCGGCGCGCTGTTCGGCGTTCTCTGGCTGCTGGTGCTGGGCATCGCCTACCGTCGCCACATCGGCCGATCGTTCTGGATGCGCCCGGTGGCCACCGTGTTCTATGTGAGCTTCGCGATCGCGGCGCTGTGGCACGCACCACGATCGATCGATGATGTGCTGGCGCAGTTCGCGCCGCCGCTGCCGACCCGGCAACTGGCGACCGAAGACTGGTGGCGCCGGGAGTGGCGCACATTGCCGGTGCATCGCAACGAACGCGATCCCGGTCGGCGCTGGCCGCTGGACGTGCAGATCGCGGGTCCGTTGACGCCGGTGCGCGCGCGGCTGCAAGCGCAGGGCTGGGTCTCGCAGCCGCAGGCGACCTGGGTGGCGACGCTGGGCCTGCTGGATCCAAAACGTCGCGCTGCGTTTCAGCCGGTACTGCCGGCCACGCTCGGTTCCGAGGCCGAAACGCTGCTGATGCGCCGCTCCGGCGCGCGCCCGGACACCGCCCATGTGCTGCGCCTGTGGCGCGCGCCCGCATTGCTCGACAGCGGCCAGCCGCTGTGGATCGGCACTACGCAGACGCTGCGTTTCGTGCGCCCGACGCCCGCCTTCGGCCTGTGGATGCCGCAGCCCGACGACGGCGAAACGCACGCACTGGTGAGCGCTGCCCTGGACGATCTGCAGCACGCCGAGTCGGAGCATCCGGATGGTGATCTGCCGGTGCTGCGCCTGCGCACTGGCAAATAGGCATCAGGGCATCAAAGCGAGCAGCCGGTCGAGCCGCGCGTGCGGGTCGTTTTCCTGCAGCAACATCTGCCGCTGCAGGTTGCTGAGCGGCAACAGTTCCGCCAAGCGCCAGCCGACCCACGCTGCATCGTCGAACCGCGATGGCGGCACTTTGGCGAACTCGCCGCCGGCCTGTTCGATCACCTGCTGCAGTACGCTGCCCAGCAAACCATGTTCGGGACGCAGTTCATCGTCGGGATCGGGGTCGCACCAGTCGACTTCGGCCACGACCAGTCCATCGCTGCGCGTCTGCGTCCGGCGCACCTGGAAACGCCGCGCGCCGCGCACGCGCAGCATCAACAGCCCGTCATCGGTGCTGCCGAAATCCTCGATCCGCGCCTCCGTGCCCACTGCGGCAGGCATCGCCGGCTCACCGGCTTCATCGCCGTCGAGGATCAGACAGATGCCGAAACCGGTACCGCTGCGACCGCAATCGCGGACGAGATCGAGATAACGCGTCTCGAAAATACGCAGTCCCAGCGTTGCGCCCGGAACCAGTACGGTCTGCAGCGGAAACAGCGGGAACGTATCGGCCACGACGCGATCAGCCCAACGCCGCGAGAAACCGACGCGGCGCACCATCGAAACCGCCGTTGGACATGAACACCACGTGGTCGCCCGGGTGCGCCAATGCGCGCAGCGTCGCGATCAGCGAATCGGCGGTCGGCGCGGTCCGCGCTTCGCCACGAATCGCAGCGATCACCTTGGTCGCATCCCAGGACAGCTCGGGGCGGTGCAGGAACACCACCGCATCGGCGATTTCCAACGACGGCGCCAGCGCATCGGCGTGCGCACCCAGGCGCATCGAATTGCTGCGCGGCTCCATCGCGACCACGATGCGCGCGCCGCCGACTTTCGCACGCAGGCCTTCCAGCGTCGTGCGGATCGCAGTGGGGTGATGCGCGAAATCGTCGTACACGGTGATGTCGTTGGCCACGCCCAGCACTTCCAGGCGGCGCTTGACGCTGCGGAATTCGGCAAGCGCGGGCATCACGCCCGCAGGATCGACGCCGACCGCATTGCACGCGGCCAGCGCCGCCATGCCGTTCAAGACGTTGTGGTTGCCCAGCATCGACCAGCGCACTTCGCCGACCGCGCGACCGGCGTGGAAGACCGCGAACGCGCTGCCGTCGTCGTGCAGCAGCCGCGCGCCCCACTCGAACGCATCGTCGGCCATGTCGCCGCGCAACAGGCCGAAACGTTCGACCGGCGTCCAGCAGCCCATCGCCAGCACTTCGTCCAGGCGCGGGTCTTCGCCATTGACGATCAGCCGACCGCGCCCGGGGACGGTGCGCACAAGATGGTGGAACTGGCGCTGGATCGCGGCGATATCGGGAAAGATGTCGGCGTGGTCGTATTCGAGATTGTTGAGGATCGCGACCAGCGGCCGGTAGTGCACGAACTTGCTGCGCTTGTCGAAGAACGCGGTGTCGTATTCGTCGGCTTCGACCACGAATTCGCGGCCGGTGCCGACGCGCGCGGAGACGCCGAAATCCTCGGCGACACCGCCGATCAGGAAGCCCGGATCGCGGCCGGCGCGATCCAGCAGGAAGCTGAGGATGGTCGTCGTCGTGGTCTTGCCGTGGGTGCCGGCCACCGCCAGCGTGTCGCGACCGGGCAGTACATGCTCGCGCAGCCAGGCCGCGCCCGAGGTGTAGTGCAGGCCGCTGTCGAGCACGTATTCGACCGCGGGGTTGCCGCGCGACAGCGCATTGCCGATCACGATCTCGTCGCAGTCGGCGGAGATGTTCTCCGGCTTGTAGCCCTGGCTCAGCGCGATGCCGAGGTTTTCCAACTGCGTGGACATCGGCGGATACACCGCCTGATCGCTGCCTTCGACCGTATGGCCGTGCTCGCGCGCGAGCGCGGCGACGCCGCCCATGAAGGTGCCTGCGATGCCGAGAATATGAAGCTTCAAGATTCGATCACTCTTCAAGAATTGCTGATTGTTCGCCGAAGCGATTCGCGTTCGGCGCATCCGCCCATCATCCGGCCTTCGGCCACCGTCTCCCCGCGATCACGAGGAGAAGGGAGGCAAGCTTCAACCGACTTCCGTACCTACCGAAATCGCCTCCACGATCCGCGTGAACACCTCGTCCATCGAGCCTTCGCCGTGGACGGCTTTCAGCACGCCGTGCTGGCGATAGAAGTCGATGACCGGCGCGGTCTGGTCGTTGTAGATATTGAGGCGGTTGCGGACCGATTCCGGATTGTCGTCGGCGCGGCCTTCGGCCTGGGCGCGACCGGCGAGGCGGTCGACCAGTTTGTCGGTATCCACTTCGAGCTGCACCGCGTGGTCCATCGGCTGGCCGATGCGGGCGAGCAGTTTGCCCAGCGCGTCGGCCTGGACAAGGTTGCGCGGATAGCCGTCGAGGATGAAACCATTGGCGACATCGGCGCGCGACAGCCGGGCTTCGAGCATGCCCAGCAGGATCTCGTCCGAAACCAGATCGCCGCGGGCCATGACCGCCTTGGCCTGCAGTCCGAGCGCCGAGCCGGCCGCGACTTCGGCACGCAGCAGGTCGCCGGTCGAGATGTGCGGCACCTGCAGGTGTTCCTTCAATCTTGTCGCTTGAGTACCTTTGCCCGATCCCGGGGCGCCGAGGAGGACCAATCGCATCGCATGCTCCTGAAGAAGAGAAACTTAAGGCCGCGGCGCTACACTCGTCCGCCCGGCGCGTCCTCCCCAGCTTAACCGCTCCCGGCCCGCGCCCCAACCCGTCTACGACCAATCGCTGAGTCCACCACCCATGGCATCCGGAACCCTGCTTTACGCCCAGTCCGGCGGCGTCACCGCCGTCATCAACGCCTCCGCCTCGGCAGTCATCACCGAGGCCCGCGCCCGCAAGGTCAAGGTGCTGGCGGCCCGCAACGGCATCCTCGGCGCGCTGCGCGAGGACCTGATCGATACCTCGAAGGAATCGGCCGCAGCCATCCGCGCCCTCGCCCACACCCCGGGCGGCGCCTTCGGCTCCTGCCGCTTCAAGCTCAAATCGCTGGAGCAGGACCGCGCGAAATACGAACGCCTGCTGGACGTGCTGCGGGCCCACGATGTGCGCTGGTTCCTCTACAACGGCGGCAATGATTCCGCCGACACCGCCCTCAAGGTTTCGCAGCTGGCGGCCGGGTTCGGCTACCCGCTGACCTGCATCGGCGTGCCGAAGACCATCGACAACGATCTGGCCGTGACCGACTGCTGCCCGGGTTTCGGCTCGGCTGCCAAGTACACGGCGATTTCGGTGCGCGAGGCCGCTTTCGATGTCGCCGCGATGGCGGAAACCTCCACCAAGGTCTTCGTCTACGAGGCGATGGGCCGCCACGCCGGCTGGCTGGCTGCCGCCGCCGGCCTTGCCGGCAACGGTCCGGACGAAGCGCCGCACCTGATCCTGTTCCCGGAGCGCGCCTACGACGAGGCCGACTTCCTGGCCAACGTGAAGAAAGTGGTCGCGAAGGTCGGCTACTGCGTGGTCGTCGCCTCGGAGGGCATCCGCACCGCCGACGGCACCTTCGTCGCCGATGCCGGCGGCGGCAAGGACGCCTTCGGCCATACCCAGCTCGGCGGCGTCGCCTCGTACCTGGCCGGCAAGGTCAAGGACGAACTCGGCTACAAGGTCCACTGGACCCTGCCCGACTACCTGCAGCGCTCGGCACGCCACATCGCCTCCAAAACCGACCTCGACCAGGCGATGGCGGCCGGCAAGGCCGCCGTGCAGTTCGCGCTGAAGGGCCAGAACTCGACGATGCCGGTGATCAAGCGCACCTCGAACGCGCCGTACCGCTGGAAGATCGAGGCCGCACCGCTGGAGAAGGTCGCCAACCACGAGAAGGTGATGCCGGCCAACTTCCTGCGCAAGGACGGCTACGGCATCACCGCCGCCGCCCGCGCTTATCTGGAACCGCTGATCCGCGGCGAAGCTCCCCCGCCGTATGGCCGCGATGGCCTGCCGAAGTATGTGACGCTGAAGAATGTAGCGGTGAAGAAGAAGCTGGCGGCCTGGGAAGGCTGAGGACGTCCACGCATCGACAGGTGGTACCAGGAAGGCCGCATTCGCGGCCTTCTTTCCGATGTGCCTCGCATGCTGAATCGTTGTATTTTGTGACTGGCCTCATGTTTCTCTGATTCCCGTTACAATTCAACGCAATAACAGGGGGACAGAATGCTAACGATCCGATGCGTCTGGGTGCTGTGCCTGTCGCTCATCCTGACCGGTTGCGCCACCACCGGGGCTTCCACGGCCGGTGCCCCGCCCACCGACGCAGCGCGAGCCCAGGCCGTGGATGCCTACCGGATCGGCGTGGACGATCAGGTCCAGGTCGCCGTCTGGCGCAATCCCGAATTGGGCATCACCGTGCCGGTGCGTCCCGACGGGATGATCTCGGTGCCATTGATCGGGGACGTGCTCGCCGGTGGCCGCACCCCGCCGGAAGTCGCCAAGGACATCCAGGACAAACTGTCGGCCTATGTGCGCGACCCGCAGGTCGCGGTGATCCTCACCCAGTTGCGCAGCCACGAATATCTGTCGCGCGTGCGCGTGACCGGCGCGGTGCGGCAGCCGGTGTCGGTCCCGTTCCGCCCCGGCATGACCGTGCTCGACGCGGTGCTTGCGGCCGGCGGCCTGACCGAATTCGCCGCGCCCGACCGATCCGAACTGCATCGCAAGTCCGGGGAAGGCGCACGCGCCTACGAGATCAAACTCGATCGCATCCTCAATCGCGGCGACCTCACCACCAACTATCCGGTCGCGCCCGGTGATGTGATCACGGTGCCGGAGCGGACGTTCTGATGAATGCCCCGCTTCCGGCCCGACGCACGCCGAACGCGCGCGCGGGCGCGCAGACGCAGGCCACGATCGGCCTGGGCGATCTGATTCCGATCCTGCTGCACGAAGCGCGCCGCTACCAGGTGGTGCTGACGTCGATCTTCGCCGCGATCGCGCTGATCGCCCTGCTGGTCGGCCTGTTCCTGCTGCCTCGCAAATATGTGGCGACAACGTCGGTGCTCGCGCAGGAAAGCGACATCCTGCAGCCGCTGCTGGAAAACCGCGCGGTGTCGACGCAGGCGGTGGATCGCGCCGGACTGGCGCGGCAGGTCGTGTTCAGTCCCAAGGTCATGCGCCAACTGCTCGCGGTCGGCGGATGGATGGACGAAAAACCATCGGCCGTCATGCAGGACCGGCTGATCGAACAGTTGCGCGATCGCACCCTGATCAAGAGCGCGCGCAAGGATCTGGTCCAGATCACCTACACCGACAACGATCCCGAGCGCGCGTACAAGGTCACCAGCGCGATGGCGGATCTGCTGATCGAGGAAAGCCTGGCCAGCAAGGAACGCGAAAGCCGCGAGGCCTACGAATTCATCGACAAGCAGGTCAACGATTATCACGACAAGCTCACCGAAGCCGAGAACAATCTGCAGGCTTATCGCTCCGCCAACGCGGATGCGCAGCCCGGCAGCGTCACCGACGTCAGCACCCGCATCGGCGCGCTGCGCACCCAGGTCGAACAGACCCGGATGAGTCTGATGGAACTGCGGTCGCGCGAGGAGGCGCTGTCCGCACAGCTGTCGGGCGAATCGGCGGTGACCGCGGTGCAGACGCGCGAAAACCTCTATCGCACGCAGTTGCTGGACTTGCAGAACAAGCTCGACACCTTGCTGTTGAGCTTCACCGACAAGCACCCCGACGTGGTCCGCATCCGTCATCAGATGGCCGATATCCAGGACACGATGAGGCAGGAAGAACTGCGCAGCAGCCAGCCGCGCACCGGCGACGAAGCCTCGGAAGCGCGGGTCAATCCGCTGTATCAGGAACTGCGCAGCCGGCTGGCGGATACGCGCCGCGAAATCGCCGCGATCCAGTCGCGCATGGGCGCATCCGAAGGCCTGCTGGGCGATGAACTGGGCCGCAGCCGGCGGATCGCCGCATCCGAAAGCACGCTCGCGGAACTCACCCGCGATTACGAAGTGAACCGCGACATTTACCAGGACATGCTGCGCCGGCGCGAGAACGCGCGGGTGTCGATGCAAATGGACAAGGAGCGTCGCGGACTGACGATGCGCATCCAGGACCCGGCGCAGATGCCGGTACGCCCGACCGGCCTGCGTTTCATGCATTTCGCGCTGGGCGGCCTGGCCGCTGCGGTCGCGGTGCCGCTGGGGCTGCTGTTCCTGTTGGCGCGCTTCGATCCACGGGTGCGTTCGCCGAGCCAGCTCGAACGCCAGGGCCACTACGCGCTGCTCACGGTCGTGCCGCGCTATCGCACGCCGCGCGATCGTCGACGCGAGTTGATGCGCATGGCGGTCAGCGCTTCGATCGTCTGCGCGGTCGTGCTCGCCTACGGCCTGGTCTACGGTTACAAGCAGATGCACGCATGAACGACCGCCACGACAACGACGCGCGGACCGCTTCGCAATCGCTGAGCACGACGCGCCAGGAGCAGGCGCTGACCACGCGCCAGCTTGAAGAACGCCGGCTGATCCATCGCCAGGAATCCGTCCGCGTGCACGCGGACGCCTTTCGCGAACTGCGCACGCGGCTGCTCGCGCTTGGCGGCAACGGCAGCAGTTTCGTCACGCTGGTGGCGCCGGTGCGCCACGGCTGCGGCGGCAGTTATGTCGCGCGCAATCTGGCTGCGGCGTTCGCGTTCGACGACACGAAACAGGCGCTGTTGATCGATTGCGATGCGACCCACCCGGCGCAGGGCGATGCGCTGAAGGTCGCTGCCGAGCATGGCGGACTGATCGATTATCTCGAGAACGACGCGGTCGCGATGCGCGATATCGTCTACGCCACCGGGGTGCCGCGACTGCAGCTGATCCCGGCCGGCCGCATCCGCGAAACCCCGGGCGAAAGCTTCAGCTCGCTGCGGATGCGCGCGCTGATCGACTCGCTGCGCACCCATCACGGCAACCGCCATCTGATCCTCGACGGCTCGCCCGTGCTCGGGTCGCCGGATGCGCGGATCCTGTCCGATCTCGCCGATCTGGTGGTGCTGGTGGTGGGTTACGGCCAGGTCGCGCCCGATGCCATCGACAAGGCCGTCGCCAGTTTCCCGCCGGAGAAATTCGCCGGCGTCGTCTTCAACCAGCGTCCATGACCGGATGACGGGAGGTCGCATGTTTCGTCGCCGGCTCCATCTTCTCCTGATCGGTGCGACGGTGTTGATGGCCAGTCCGCACACCGCATACGCGCTGCGCATCGATTACATCATCGATTTCACCGCGGAACACAGCAACAACCTGCTGCTGACGCCGGACGATCCGGTCTCGCTCACGGTGCTGCGACCGGGCGCGAGCTTCGACATCGCTCACGAGTCCTCGACGCTGCAGACCCACATCAGCGGTCGCGCCGAATATCGCCACTACGGCGACAGCCGCTTCGACGATACCGTCGACGGCGCTTTGACCGGTCGCGTGAACTGGGTCGCGATTCCCGAGCGCCTCAGTTTCAGCGTGGTCGACAGCCTCGCGCTGCAGCCGGTCGATACGCTGGCTCCGGATACGCCGGGCAATCGCCAGCAGGTCAACGTGTTGGCCGCCGGGCCGACGCTGAGTTTCGATTGGGGCGCGGGCTGGCGCGGCGCGACCGAGTTGCGCTACGTGCGCAGCGAGGCCGAGGTCACCGACCAGTTCAATTCGAACCGCATCGATCTGGCGCTGCGCGCGATCAAACCGATCAGCGCCACCAGCCGCCTCGCGTTCAACGCGCAGACGCAGCGGGTCGATTTCGAGGACGATGCCACCGCGCGCGATTACACGCGATCCGCCCTGTTCGCGCGCTACTCGCGCACGCTCAACCGCTTCGATCTCGCGATCGATCTGGGTTATTCGCGACTCGACTATCGCCGTTCCTTTCCCGGATTGGCCGGCGCTCGATCCGATCCGTTGCTGCGCGCGGAGCTGGGCTGGCGGCCCAACGCGAGCCATCGCCTCGGCCTGCGTTTCAACAGCGAATTCTCCGATGTCGCCGCCGACAGCCTGGCCAACCTCGGCGAGGGCAGCGAACTGCCGACGGAAATCGTCACCGGCGAAGCGGTCGTCAACGCCTCGCCCTACCTGCAACGCCAACTCGAAGCCGATTACGCCTTCACCGCGACGCGCTGGACCTTCGGCGTCACGCCGTATGTCGGCCGGCGGCGTTACGAGGACATCGGCACCTTCGACCAGAACGATTACGGCACCAGCATCGAAGCGAGCTGGCGCGCACGGCACAACCTGCGCCTCGGCGCCACCGCTTCGCTGATCCACATCGATTACGTGAACCTGGACCGCCAGGACGAAACCCGTCGCTATGGCGGCCACGTCCGCTACGACTGGGCGAAACACTGGAGCGGCACGCTCTCGCTCGCCCGTTACGAGCGCCACAGCACCGCACCCGGCCAGAACGCGGACCAGAACGTCGTCGGCATGACCATCAGCTACCGCAACCGCTGAACCATGAGCGCCGGCGTCGCGCCCCTGTCTCCACTGCAGCGATTCGTCGCGTATGCGGTCGTGACCTGCCTGTGGCCGATCTCCCTCGTCGCGTGCGGTCAACAGCAGTCCGCCCACGCCTCGGCGGCCAGTACCGAAGCCGGCACCGAAAACGGGAACGCCGCAGTCGCATCGCACGCGCCGCTGGCGCCGATCTCCGCCGGCATTCCGCTCGACCTGGGCTATGTCGACCGCACATCGCCGGCGTTCGCGCGTTTCCGCCGCTGGGTCGACAGCGCGGTCGCGGGCGATCCCGGCTACGCCTTCTCCGCCTACGATGCCGCGCTGTTGTACCGGCTGGATCCGCAGAAGAAATACTGCACGCTCGCGATAACGATGATCGAGCGCGAAGTCGAAGACGCCGAAACCGCGATCGCCGACGGTCGCGCGCCGGACATCGCCGGCGACTCGTATCTCGATGTCGGGCCGCGCATCGCCGCACTGTCGATGACGCTCGATGCCTGCAAAGCGGACATCGGCGACGCGCAGCGCGCACGCTGGTCGGCCTACGCCGAGCAGGCGGTGTGGAACGTCTGGCACTTCCTGCGCGCGCACTGGGGTGGACGACCGCGCCCATGGACCGGCTGGTCGGTCGACAACCCGGGCAACAACTATCACTACAGCTTCATCGAAGCGACGCTGTACTGGGCGCTGGCCAGCGGCAACAACGACTGGATGCGTTTCCTGCACGAAGAAAAAATCCCGCCGCTGAAGGCGTACTTCGCGACGTTGCCCGGCGGCGGCAGTCTGGAAGGCACCGGTTACGGCGCCGCGCACATGCGCCTGTTCGCGCTGTACCGGCTGTGGCGCGACGCCACCGGCGACGATATCGCCAACGCCAATCCGCATGCGGACCACAGCATCGCGTATTGGGTGCATGCGACGGTTCCGACCATGGACCGCTTCGCACCGATCGGCGACCAATCGCGCAGCTCGATCCCGGAGATCTACGATTACCACCGCCGGCTGGTGCTGGAAGCGCGCGCACTCGGCAGGGATCCCGATTCGCGGGCACTGGCATCGTGGTGGCTGCATCGCATCTCGATCCCGAAGATGAGCAACGGCTTCAACACGCTGCACGATCTGCTGCCGGCCGGCGACGCCGATGCGCCCGCGCCCGACACCCTGTTCCATCACGCCGAAGGCACCGGCCATCTGTTCGCGCGCAGTGGCTGGGACAAGGACGCGATCTGGCTGGCGTTCGTCGCCGGACCCTACAACGAAAGCCACGCGCACCAGGAACAGGGCGGCTTCACCCTGTTCGCGCGCGATTGGCTGACCGTGACCGAGAACATCTGGACCCACAGCGGCATCCAGCAGGGCACCGAAACCCACAACGTGCTCCGCTTCGAGCGCGATACGGCCGGTCAGCGGGTGATCCAGCAGCATCAACCCGGCACTTCGCGGATGACGGTCACGCCCGGTGCCGACGGGGCCCTGCGCGTCGATGCC
This sequence comes from Lysobacter sp., assembly GCA_013141175.1. NCBI lineage: Bacteria > Pseudomonadati > Pseudomonadota > Gammaproteobacteria > Lysobacterales > Lysobacteraceae > Lysobacter > Lysobacter sp. The sequence goes on along the minus strand of JABFRN010000001.1, from coordinate 2,786,044 downwards.
GACCTCACCGGCGCCTACGACGGCGACGCGCCGGTACGGCGCTGGACCCGGACCCTGGACTTCGCCGACCGCAAGCTGCAGGTGGAAGACCGGTTCTCCATCGCTCCGGGCCATCGGGCGGTGTTCCAGCTCAACCTGCCGGCCGAGCCCAGGATCGACGGGCAGACCGCCATCGCCGGGCGGCTGCGCGTGCGGGTGATCGCCCCGGCGACTGCCAGCATCACCAAACTCGACTGGCGCAGCGTCGACAGCGGGGAATTCCGCAGCGGCTGGCGCCTGGATATTGCCGGCGGAACAGGGACTTACGTCGTGGAGCTTGAAGAAGCTTCAAACTGAACGTTTGCTGACCAGGGTCCTCGACGGCGTTCACATTTTGCCCTGATGGCCGACACGAGAGTCCGGCAGGTCACACTTCGCCCCCATCGCCGACACCATACTGTGATCCGGTCGCCCCGTTCAGGTTCGGGCTGCCACGTACGACGCGCTGCACCCGGGTCCGGACGGGGTGCATCAGGGGGCGCGACCGACCGAAATATCGCCACGGACGCGAACGCCAGAGCCTCGAACATGCCCCAGTCGTACCGCAAGACCCATGCCTCATCGCCGACGTCGCCCATCACCCGCCAACGCCTCGCCCGGAGTCTGATCGTCCTCGGCGTGGTCGCGACCGCCGGCGTCGCCCTCGCCGGCCCGGCCAAGCTGATGCGCGAACTGCGCTCGCGCATTTTCGAAAGCGATCAGGGCAGCGTTGCCGCAGTGGGCCGCACGCAGCCGCTCCGCCGCGCCCCCGTCGCCAGCCGCACGCGCTCGACCGCAGGTTCGACGGCGGCACAGGCGTCGGAGATTCCGATGAATCTCACCTACGTCGACACCTCGCGCACCGCTTACACGCGCTTCCGCACCTGGGTCGACAACGCCGTCGCCGGCAATCCCGGCTATGCCTACGAGGCGCGCGACTCGGCGCTGATGTTCCGCATCACCCGCGATGTGAAGTACTGCACGCATGCCATCGGCATGGTCGACCAGCAGGTCTCGCAGGCGGAAACCGCGATCGCGGCGGGCCAGAATCCGGTGGTGGCGGGCGACTCGTATCTCGACGTCGGGCCGATGATCGGCGATGTCGCGATGACCTACGACACCTGCAACACCCGCCTCACCGCGAGCCAGCGCCAGCGTTGGTCCGCTTATGCGGAGCAGGCCATCTGGAATGTCTGGAACTACCAGAGCGCGCGCTGGGGCACCCGTGCCGCACCGTGGAGCGGCTGGTCGATCGACAACCCGGGCAACAACTATCACTACAGCTTCCTGGAAGCGACCATGTCGTGGGCGCTGGCCTCGCGCAGCGCCACCTGGATGAGTTTCCTGCAGAGCGACAAGCTGCCGAAACTCGAAGCCTATTACCGCACGATCCCGACCGGCGGCAGTCAGGAAGGCACCGGCTACGGCACCGCGCAGATGCGCCTGTTCAATCTGTACAGCCTGTGGCGGGACGCGACCGGCATCGATCTGGCCAACGCCAATACCCATGCGACCGACACCATCAAGTGGTGGACGCACGCCACCGTGCCGACCCTCGACCGCTTCGCGCCGCTGGGCGACCAGTCGCGCGTGTCGGTGCCGGAGATCTACGACTACCACCGCAGGCTCGTGCTGGAAGCCCGCCATCTCACCAAGGACGCGACCGCGCAGCGGATCGCCAGCTGGTGGCTCAACAACATCTCCGTGCAGCAGATGGGGCAAGGGCTGAACTTCCGCTACGACATGCTGCCGCCGGGCACCAATGGCGCCGCACCGACGGAGCTGTATTACCACGGCACCGGCACCGGCCACCTGTTCGCGCGCACCGGCTGGGATCGCGCCGCGATGTGGATGACCTACGTCGCCGGCCCCTACAACGAAAGCCATGCGCACCAGGACCAGGGCGCGTTCACCCTGTTCGCGAACGACTGGCTGGCGGTGACCGAAAACATCTGGACCCACAGCGGCATCCAGCAGGGCACCGAAGTCCACAACACGATGCGCTTCGAACGCAGCAACGCCAGCATCGCGCAGTGCACCAGCCCGTCCAACGACCGCATCGTCCACCAGTGCGCAGATACCACCTCGACGATGACCGTCACGCCGGGAGCCGGCGGTGCACTGACGGTCGTGTCCAATCTCACGCCCGCCTACCGGGGCAATCCCGCGCTCAGCGCATGGACCCGTCGCCTGGATTTCGCCACGCGCAAGCTCACCGTCCGCGACAACTTCACGCTGGCTGCGGGCACCACCGCGTTCTTCCAGGTCCAGGTGCCGGTACAGCCCGTGATCAGCGGCACCACCGTCACCGCCGGCAAGCTGAAAGTGCGGGTGCTGGAACCGGCAGGCGCCACCATCACCCTGAAGAACTGGAATCCGGTCGATACCACCGAGTTCTACAAGGGCTGGCGGATCGACATCGGCGGCGGCACGACCACTTACCTGGTGGAGTTGAGCGAGGTGATCTGACCGTCGTCATCCACCGCTCAATTCCGACAAAGCCCGGTAATGCCGGGCTTTGTCTTGTGCTCTCCATCTGGCCTGCAACTCCGGAAAGCATCGGCAATATCGGCTCTTTTAACGCAATGCGGTGAGCACACCGTTAGGCTTGAGATCGGCGGCACCAGCAATTTCGCTGGCATGATCCTGCCCGGATATCTGCTGGCCACGAGCAATCCGCCGACTGCCCGTCTCCAACCGACGCGCCTCGAACCGACACTCGCTCACAAGGACAATGGAATGAACATTTCTCCCGCGAACAAGACTGCTGCCGCGCAGACGACAATCGCCCATCGGCATCGCCCTGCGCTTGCGCTGTCGCTGCTGGGTTTGCCGGTGCTGCTGGGCATGTCCGGCATCTCCAATGCCGCCACCGCCCATCTCGGCTGGGTCACCGGCAGCACGACGGATCCATACGTCAATCGATGCGCCATCAATGCGACGAACAGCATCGCCACGCTGCCGACGAACCCGAACTATGTGATGGCCTATCGCAGCGGCGCGGACGGCTGCAGCAGCTACGCCCCGACCACCGGCAACGGGATGATCCATCGACAGGGCATCCAGCGCCTGACCCGCGATGGGCAGAACTACCTGCTGGTCACCATGTCGACCAACAGCGGCATCCACCCGGGATTCGAAGTGATCCGGCTCGGGTCGCGCACCGGCACCACCGGCCTGCTCGGCGGCAACGTCACTCCGTTGCAATATCCTTCGTGCGCCGATGCCGTGACCCGGTACCACGCCGACGACTCGTCGCGCGACCATGCCGGCGGTTTTCAGGTCAGCGGCGAATACGCGATCGTGCCGCTGGAGAGCAGCAGCGACAGCGTCGGCGCCGGCTTCCGCACCGCGCAGCTGTCGGTTCCAGCCACGCCATCATGGAGTCCGATGGTGATGCGCCAACGCAGCCAGACCACGAATGCCGGCGCAGCGGGAATGACCCGCCTGTCCAACGGAAACTTCCTGGCGATGGTGTTCGGCAACAATTCGGACGATGTCGAAGTCTTCGTGTCTTCCTCCACGAGCCTGCCCGGCCACAACGGCAGCGCCTCGAGCTGGATCTCGATGGCCAGCGCCAACACGCCTTTCGGCAGCGGCAACTACCAGGGGCTGCAGCTCATCACCCAATGCGACGGCCAGCTGTTCGTCGCGGGAACGCACAAGAACATCAGCACCGACTGGGTGGACCTGTGGCGCGTCGATCTGACCGCCAGCTATGTCCCGACCTTCACCAAGGTCGCCAACCGTCACATGTATTGCAGCACCTCCAATACCGGGAATACGCGGTACTGCGATTTCCAGGCCGGCGCAGGCATCCACGTCAACGGCAGCGGTGGCTTGCAGCTTTACGGCGTGGAGCACTACAACGACGGCGTGCCGGGGACGACGCGCGTGGTCAAGGTGCGTGAATTCTGATTCTCTGGTGATCGACGGGCGATGTCGCATCGCCCGTCGAAAACGCCTACCGCCGCTTCATGACCGCGATCGCGGCGTAATGCGCGAAATACCACGCGGCGCGGATCCGCCCGAGCCCTTCGACATTGCGATAGATGTTCCACTGCCACTGCGCCGCCTTGCGCTTGTCGGCGGACAGCGAGCCGCTGCGGACCAGATACTCGGCCAGCGGCCCGGTCGTCGGCACCCGCCGCGCGATCCCTGCGCGTCGCACCATGCCCAGCCAGAACACGTAGTCCTCGTGGCCGATGCGCTCGAAACGGCCATCGCCCAGCGCGCGGTCGTACATGCCGGTGAGGTTGCCGATGCGGTTGCTCTTGAGCATATCGGCATAACCGACTTCGGCCGGCGGGCGCACGATCGACAGCTCACGCCCGCTTTCGTCGAAGCGACGATAGCCGGTGTAACCGATCATCGTGCCGGTGTCGCGCATGTGCGCGAGCTGCAGCGCGAGCTTGTCGGGCAACCAGCGGTCGTCGCTGTCGAGGAACGCGAGATGGGTACCGGTCGCGGCCTCGATGCCCGCATTGCGCGCGGCGGCGACACCGCCGTTCTTCGCCATCCGGATCGGCACGACCCGCGGATCGCGCGCGGCGGCGTCTTCGATCATGGTCCAGGTCGAGTCCTTGGAGCAGTCGTCGATCACCAGCAGCTCGACGTCGGCATGCGTTTGCGCGAATACCGAATCCATCGAGGCGCACAGCGTGGCGGCGGCGTTGTAGGCCGGCATCACAACGCTGACTTTCGCCGTCACGGCGGCAGCGCCGGCTTTCCCAGCGCAGACTTCCGCCGTGCCCGCCTCGCTCACGCAGCGTGCACCTTGCGCCCACCGGCCCACGACGAGCGCGGTGCAGGCAGCAGGTAATCGCGATATCGACCGGGATCGCCCTGCTCGCCGGCCTCGGCGGCCTTGATGATGTTGTAGGTTTCGCGCGCGGTCACATAGTGCAGCACGTGGCGCTTGCCGTCGTTGTACGCGCTTTCGAGATAGCGGTGCATCGCATCGACCGGTGCGCCCAGCAGCGTGTCGATATCGTGTTCCTGGGTGCCGTGGGTATGGATCTTCACGAACACCCATTCCGGCCGCCCTTCGACATGCACGCCGGTCTTCACCCACAGATCGACGCGCGCCTCGGTCGGGGGACAATTCCTGCGCACATCGGCGTTCTCGATCCGGGGCATCACCGCCATCCGGCGCTCGCGCCAGTTCAGGCCAAGCGGCCCCTGCACGATCATCAGATCGCCGCTGACGCCGCCGCCGACCTTCACCGGGCTGCCGTGGTCGTGCGATTTCGGCGCCAGCGGATCGTCGGTGGCGTAGTAGATGCTGTTGACGGTGGCGGTCTGGGTATCACTGGGCGCCGATGGCAGCGTGAAATCGGCATAGCAGCCGAGTTCGCGCAGCAGGATCAGCTCGTTGTTGATGCCGCACCAGCGGCCGTCGCCGCGCGAGTTGTCCAGGCACCAGTTGCCGTGGATGAAACCGAACCGCAGTTGCCCGGTGTCCGGATCGCGCGACAGCGCACCGTGCCGTTCGTGCAAGGTCTTGCAGAAACGACCGATCGACGCGCGGAAATTCTGTTCCGTGTCGTTGTCGTGGTGCAGATGCACCTCGATCTCGCCGAAGCCGTCGGCGCACAGCGACGCGATCTTGTCGAGGTGCTCCACGGCATATTCCTCTTCCGGGTAGAAGAAGCTGTGCTGCGGCGGGCGTCCGTCGGCATCGCGATGCCGCAAGGCGAGTTCGCGATACTCGTGGCACCAGCGATCGACGCGACGGCGCTGGGTGTCGAGATCGGCGCCCTTCCACATCGGCTCGAAGTGATCGACGAAGCAGAACATCACGTGCACGGGGCGGTCGGTCGCCTCGGGCATGCGTCGACACAGATAGTCGCCGAGCCACAGGTGCATATTGCGTTTGCGCATGTCGCGAACGACAACGATGACCGCCGCGACGATGGACAGAAGTGCGCACAGCGCGATGACGAGGATCACGCTCATGGCCACGTCCTGTTGTTCACATCCCGGTTCTTTCGACCCATGTTCATGCCATCCCCCCTGGAGGCCGTATGTCGATGCGCGCTCATGGCAGCGGCCTCAGCGGTTCGAACGCGAACCCGCCTGCCGCCCACGCGGGCAGCATCGCTTCCAGCAGTTGCAGCGAGAGCGCGCTGTCGTCGTGCATCAGCAGGATCTCGCCGGACGTCGGCGGATAACGCTGCGCCGAAACGATCAAATCCTTCGCCGGACGTTTGCTGTAATCGAGGCTGTCATAGGACCAATACGCGATACGCTGGCCGCGGCGGACGCAGTCCAGCACCATCGGCCGCGGCAGCACGCCCCGGGGCGGGCGGAAATCGTGTCGCGCGAGGCCGTCGAAACCGGCGAGCAGGCGGTCGGTCCGATCGATCTCCCCGCGCTGCGCCACCAGATCGAGGCGATCGAACTGCGGATGGCTCCACGTATGGTTGCCCAGGACATGGCCCTCGCGCACGATGCGTTCGACCACGTCCGGATGACGCTCCGCCTCGCGACCGATCAGGAAGAACGTCGCCTTCGCACGGTGCGCCGCAAGCAGATCGAGCAGGGCCGGCGTGTGCTCCGGGTGCGGGCCATCGTCGAAGGTGAGATGCAGCACCCGATCGCGCCGTGCGCCGCGGGTCAGCACCCAACGGCTCGGCAACCAGCGCAATACCTTGAGTTTCCTGGGGCGTGGATTCATGACTTCAGCAAGAGTGGAAACGGATTCGGCCCATGGCTGTGGACCAGGGAGAGCCGGAACGGGCGCGCAATGATGCCGGAAGTCATCGCCCGCCGTCCCGGTAGAGCACGTCGTAACGTGCCGCCATCGTCGCGATCGACGCTTCGCGCAGCGCCCAGTCGCGACCGGCCTGCCCCATCTGCGCGGCGTGCGCGGGTTCGCGCAGCAGCGCAGCCATGGCCTTGGCGAGCGCTTCCTCATCGGCGGGCGCGGTCACGAAGCCGTTGCGGCCGTCGACGACGATCTCGCGGTTTCCACCCACGTCCGTGGCCACGATCGGCAGGCCGCCGGCGCAGGCTTCGAGCAGCGCCATCGAATAACCTTCGCTCAACGACGACAGCACGAACATGTCGAAACCCTGCAACAGCTGGCGCACATCGCTGCGATCGCCGAGGAAGCGCACCGCATCGCCGATACCGAGCGCGGTGCTTTGCGCTTCCAGCGTCGCGCGCAACGCGCCATCGCCGACCAGCACCAGCGCAGTGTCGGCGGATTCCGCATGCACGCGTGCGAACGCGCGCAGCAGGGTCGCCTGGTCCTTGACCGGGTTGAGTCGGCCGACGGTGCCTACGATGCGCACGTCCGGCGCAAGACCGAGCACATTGCGCAACGCGGCGCGGCGCTCCCCGGACGCGCACGAAAAATCCTCGACGCGGATACCGTTGGGCACCGCGAGCAGCCGTTTCCTTGGACGGACACCCTGCTGCGCGAAACGCGCCCGTGCCGCCTCGCAGACGGCTGCGACCACATCGGTGCGCGCCATCGCCCGGCGATACAGCCACTCGCCGCGACTGCGGGGCTGCGTAGCGCCCATGCCATGGCGGGTGTTGATCACACTCGCCGACGGCAAGCCCAGGCCAGCGGCGATGGCGTGATAGTGCGCATTGGCATTGTGGGTATGGACGACCGCGCCCGGAACCGCGCGCAGCCATGCGCGCAGCCTGGCGATCGCGCCGGGATCGAATCCACTGCGCTTGTGGCAGGCATGCACCTCGATGCCCTGCGATTCGAGCTCATGCGCGAGCGCGCCGGGCTCGAACAGACAGGCGACCCGGCAGCGATGCCCGGCCGCCTGCTGGGCGCCGACAAGATCGATCACCATCCGCTCGAGACCTCCGCGCTGGAGATTCTCGACCACATGCGCGATATCGATCGCTGTCGCAGCGTCCTTGCCGGTGGCGATCACGTCGGCAGCTCGCAGATGGTGACGCGGCGCTTGCCGCTGGCGGTCAGCGGGATTTCATCGCGATACTCGAACTCGACCGCCACGCTGTCGCCCACCACCTTGCGGATCTCATCGCGGATCGTGGTTTCCGAAGCGGCGTCGAATCCTTCGCTCGTCACCAGCCGCATCAAGATCGTATCCAAGCTGCGCTGCACGATCTGATAGTGGCGGATCGTCGAAAAATTCATCAGTGTATGCACGAAATACTCGCCGGGAAGCACGCGCCCATCGGCGGTACGCAGCGCGTCCAGCTTGCGTCCGTCGACCTTGGCCAGCTTCGGAAGCCGTCGCCCGCAGGCGCAGGTGCTGGCGCCGGGCGTACCGAGATCGCCGTTGAGATACCGCATCATCGGCATGCCGAAGTTGTGCAGATCGGTGACCACCAGTTCGGCCGGGCCGCTGCCGTGAATCGAGGCGGTTTCGCCGTGGAACCCGACGTGCAGATGATCGATGTTGATATGCAGGCCATCGTGCGCTTCGCACTCCGCGGCGATCAACATGACTTCGCGGCAACCGTAGGTGTCGTAGGCGGGCGCGCCGAATACGCGCTGCAACAGTTCGCGCTGATGCGCATGCAATGCTTCCGCGGCACCGAGAACGCGCTGCGGGCGATGGATGATGCGGCCGTTGCGCTCGATCCAGAGCGCCAGCTCGACCAGCGGGCCGACGTAGGAAATGATGGTCTCGGGCTTGAATCGATCGATCGCGTCGGCATACTCGGCCATGCGCTGTTCGCTCATGTCGAACGCGTTGAGCATGCGTCGATTGAACGCGGCGTGGTAGAGACGATCCTTGAACAACCGGAAGCCCGCGGGCGCCGCGACCGGCGCGCCCCACAGGTACACCGTGCGCTGCCCGAGATGCGCGCCGGACCAGCCGTAACCCCGGAACATCACCGCGACCCGGCGCTCGTAGCTCTCGCGCGTGTAACCGAAATGCAGCGGCTCACCGGTCGAACCGCCGGTGCTCTTGAAATACATCGCATCGCGATACGCGGGCGCGATCATCGATTCGAAATGCTCGCGGATCACGGGCTTGGTCAACAACGGCAGTCGCGCGTAGTCCTCCGGGCCGCGGATGTCTTCCGCGCCCCGCACACCGGCCTGCCCCCACCATTCGCGATAGAACGGCACGTGTTGCCAGCAATGCGCGATCAGACGCTGCAGCTTGCTCCACTGCAGCGCGTGGAGCTCATCGGCGGAGCGCCACTGGTCGCGCTCGTATTCGCGCAGGTACGCCAAGGTCTTGCGCCTGCGCAGACCCGACTCGTAGGCCGGATACAGCGCACGCCGGAACAGGGACTCGTAGACACCGCTCATACCGGCACTCCCGCGCGCGCATGCGCCCATGAAAGCAGGCGCGCGCCGAAGCGCGGCTGCCCCTTCAGCAGACGCTGGTGCAACTGCTGCATGTGCGCGATGTCGTTGCGCGTCCAGCAGCCCAGCGACAGCGTCAGCGGCAGGTACAGCGCACCGCCGATGACCGCGCCAGCGAGCAGCGCGGCCCATGCCTGCAGGTGCGGCACCAGCGGCCACAGCGGCAGCACCGCCAGCACGCTCGCCAGCAGCGTGCGCAGGATGCGTGCCCAATCGGGCGAGATGCCGCTGACCCGGGTCGCCATCGTCACATAGGCGATCGCATTGAAGATCGAAACGGTGAAGAAAGCGATCATCGCCCCGTGCAGACCGTCGACGCGGATGAGCCAGGCATCCAGCGCGAGTTTCAGTACGCCGAAACAGATCACCATGATCAACACCGCGCGCTGGCGGTCGGCGCTGATCAGCAGGCTCGACCCGCCCTGCGCCGAGGTCGCGATCGCGGTGCCGGCCAGGCATACCGCGAACACCGCGGCGGCTTCGTCATATTCGCTGCCGTACAACAGGCCGATCAGCGGCTTCGCCAGCACCACGCCGAACGCCACCAGCGGTAGCGCCAGCAGCGCGAGATAGGCCGTGGATGCAGCGAAACGCCGGCCCGCGACTTCGCGCCCCTGGCTCAAGGCATTCGCCATCATCGGCAGCAGCAATGCGCCGAACACGCCCGGCACCAGCGTCGTTGCGCCGCTGGCCAACTGGTAACCGACCTTGAACTGGCCGGCGGCGTGCGGGTCCGCGTATGCGGTGAGGAACAGCACTTCGATTTCGCTGGCGGCCATGAAACCGACCGTGACGATCAGGGTGCTGTACAACATCTGCCGGCGCACGCGCGGCACCAGATCCTCCGGCAGGCTGGGGCGGTCCTCGCCCGGCGGCAACAAGGGCCGCACCTGCGCGAGCGACATCGTATAGAACACCACGCTCGACACCAGGAACACCCCGAGCAGCCACTCCACCGGCATGTCGAACCACATCACCAGCATCACCATCGCCAGATTCAGCGGTGTCGACAACAGCGCGACCATCGCATTGATCCGGAAATTCTCCAGGCCCTTGGCCACGCCGATGTTGAACATGTAGCCGGCGCGCAGCGACACCGCGACCACCAGGAACACGAACAGCATCCCATGATGGAAATCGGGCGCCACCCGATGCCCCGCCAGCCACAGCGCCATCGCGCCGACCAGCAGCACCGCCGCAAGGAACAGGCGTTGCGCGCGACGCAGATAGGCGATCAACGGCCGCACCAGCGACTCCCGGCCGCCGCCGCGCAGTTCCGCGACGAATTTGATCGCCGCGCTGGCGGTGCCCGAGTTGGTCGCGGCCACGCCCATCCCGACCAGCCAGATGACCGCGCTGTAGGCGCCGAAACCTTCCGGGCCGAGATGACGGGCGATGACGATCGACGTCAGCATGCCGAGCGCGAATTCGGTGTACATCGCCACCGAAGAGAACAGCGTATTGCGGAGCGTGCGCGCGCGGAGCGTCATTGCATCACCAGAAGAACCTTGACCACGATGTAGAGAAAGATGGCGCTGCCCAGGCCCACGGCCGGCCAGAGGAGGATGTCGTCGGCAAGCGCGAAGCGCGGCAGACCCGGGTCGTCGCGCCGGATATCGGCGTAATGCGCGACCACCAGCGCAGTGAGCAGGTACAGGATGATGACGTAACTCCGGCTCAGGAAGAACGCTGCGATGAAGAAACCGATCAGCGACAGCAGCAGCGTCATCGCGATCGCACGACCTTCCTCGATGCGCGCATCGAGCGCTTCGACGTCCATTTCGAACGAGTCCATTTCGACCAGGTCCGTTTCGACCAAGCCTGATTCAAGCAAGTCCATTTCGGGATCGCCCGCGCCAGGGTTTTCATCGCCCTGTTCTTCCCATGCCTGCATGGCCTGTGGCCGCGACCCCGTCCACATCATCCGGAAGCAATACACCACGAACGCGAGCCACAGGGTGTAGCCGATGATACCGGTCTCGGCGAGAATCAGTACGAACGAGTTGTGCGCGGTCAGCGGGTTGTAGTCGGTGTATTGATCGGGCCCGACGCCGAAGACCGGATGCCCCTGGAACATCTGCAATCCTTCGTACCAGGATTCGATGCGTCCCTGCGCGGATTCCTCTTCGGCATCGATCTCGCTGAATCGCGACGGCAGCGCCAACAGCACCGCCACCGCCATCGCACCCAGCGTACCCGCCACGATGACGCCCTTGCGCTGCCAGATGTACACGCCCATCACCGCCAGCAGCGCGAGCAGCGCGCCGCGCGAGTCGGTGAGATACACGCCATATATCAGCACGCCGGTGATCGCGAGCCAGAACAGCCGGCGCAGCCCCAGCAGACCGCCGCGACTGCTGAGATAGGCGGCCATCGGGATGCAGCTCACGAACAGCAGGCCGAGATCGTTGGGGTCGTTGAAGATGCCGACGTATTGGATCCGCGTGCCCTGGGACATTTCGACGCCGGTCCAGCCCAGCCCGGTCTGCCGCTGCTCGATCCCGTGCACCGCCAGCACCGCAGCGCACAGCGCGAACGTCGCCATGATCTTCAACACCCGGCCGCGACGATCCAGCCCGTTGGCGAACACCACGAACGCCAGCACCACCGGCGCGAACTTGCCGATCTGCTCGATCGCGCCGCCGATCCAGCCGTTGAATACATGGGACACCAGCATCACGCCGAAAAACATCATCAACAGCGGATACTGCGGCGCATCGAAATGCTTCCGCGGCGACAGCAGCCAGAACCCGGCGGCGGTGATCAGCATGATCGGCTGCAGCGGCAGGCCGACGCTGTCGACCAGCGCCGGATAGTCCTGCGGCCGGATCAGCACCAGCAACAGATAGAGCAGCATCGCGATGAACATGACGCGCTTACCCGCCCCGCGTGCGCGAGCGATGGCAGAAGACTTCCGGCAACGCGAGCATGCTTTCGAACCAGTCCGCGTCCATCTGCCGCTCGACCGGAATGCGTCGCATCGCGTAACGGGCATCCGGATGCAGTCCCTCCGGGCCGGCGAGATAACTGCAGGCCATCCGGTAGCCCGCATCGCGCACGGCGCCGACGACCTCCTCGTCGTAGGCATCGGCGCCGCCGACCGGATACGAGATGACCCGCGCTTCGTTGCCGAGTTCGCGTTCGATCGTGCGCTTGGAGGCCGCGACTTCCTCGCGCATCGCCGCACGCGGCATTTTCGCGAGCATGCGGTGATCCACGCCGTGCGAGCCGACCTCCATGCCTCCCGCATGCATTTCGCGCAGTTGCGCCCATGTCATCGGCCGGCAATCGGCATGCCCGGCATCCGACGGCAGCGACCATTCGCGCTGCAACCGGTCGATCAACGCCTGCTGCGCATCCGCATCGAGCGCTTTTATGCCGTCGAGCAGTCGGGCGGCCAGCGCGCGACGTGCGCCCAGATCGTCCGGCAATGCCCATTCGATGCCCAATTCCGGCGCCTGCAGCGATCCGGCGCGGGTCGTGCACAGCATATGCACCAGCCAGTCGTAGGCGTAGGGCCGACCCGAATCGATATGCCCGGTGGACACGAAGAACATCGCCGACAGGCCGGCATCGCGCAGGATCGGCCATGCGCAGCGATAGTTGTCGTCGTAGCCATCGTCGAAGGTGATCAGCACCGCACGTCGCGGCACGGCCCGTCCGCGATCCAGGCAATCGATCAGCTCGTCGAAACGCATCGGCGCGAAGCGGCGCTTGACGATGGCCAACTGCTGGCGGAAGGCGTCGCTGGACGCGCTGATCAGTTCGGGGTCGAAACGGAAGCCGGCCGGTTCGGCGTCATCCAGCACGCGGTGATAGGCAAGAATGCGCAGATCATGGCGCAACGCCGCCCGTACCCGCGCGATCAGCGGCAGCAGGCCCGCGCGTGCACAGGCGCGCGCCAACCGTGGCCGACGACCGGCCAGCGGCATTTCGCCCGACCGGATCCCAGCATCCCCAACCGTACCGCTCATTCCACCCCCTGTGTCTTCAACGCACAACGCATTTTCCGCCAATGTCCGGACGCTGCGGGGCTGCTTGCATTCAGTCGGCGAACGCGGTCCACTGCGCGCCTTGCACGAACACCAGCGATGGAGCGGAGATGGCCGAAGACACCGATTTCGGAGCGCTGTATCGCGAACTCGGGATCGATTCGACCTGCTCGCTCGCCGAATTGCGCGGTGCGTGGCGGCGACGCGTATCGAAACTCCACCCGGACCAGGGCGGGAGCGCAGAGGATACCGGACAGCTGCAGCAATTGAACCGCCTCTACGATGCGGCGCTGGATTTCCACATGCGCTATCGGCGGATGCCCGGTGCGATGCCCTCCGGCCAGCTGTCGCCGGAACGGCTCGGAACCGATGCCGGCAGCCCTTCATTTGCGGGCGATCCGCACCCGAACCCGCTCCCGGCGTCCGGATTTGGCAGAATATCCCGTTACTTCGTGACAGTATCGCTGGTCGCCATCGCCGTGCTGGGCTGGCGGGTGGTGGAGAACAAGCCCGAACACGGCCGCGATCGCGCTGCCGGCGCGGGTGCAGGCCGAGTCGCCGCGATCGAAACGTCCGGCGACCGCGGCACACAACCCGCGCGCACTGCGAAGCCCCTGCCGGCGACGCTGGCGATCGCGCCGGGCATGGGGAAAAACACGGTGCGGGATATTCTGGGGGAACCGCTCGATATGCATGCGCTGCGCTGGAGCTATGGCCCGTCGTGGGTCGAATTCCGCTGCGACAAAGTCGTGGACTGGTACAGCTCGCCGCTGCGCCCGCTGCGCGTCTCGGCTGCGCGCGATGCGCGCGCGCGCGCCGTTGCGCCAGACGACCGCGACTGCGACTGATCGGGCATCGGCATGTTTCCCAAGGCCATCACCCTGCTGCGCAAGGCGCGCCGTCGACTGTGGATGAAATACGCCCTGCGCGGCGTTGGCGGCAGCGACAATTTCGACCGCCTCGATCTGGCCTATACCGTCGAAGACCCATGGAACATGGCCTCGGAACTGGAACGCGCACGCTTCGAAGCGACCAATCGTGTCATCGAACAGGCGTTCGGCCGGGTCGGCTCGGTGCTCGAGCTCGGCTGCGGAGAAGGCCACCAGACCGAGTATCTGGCCCGGCTCAGCGACGCGCAGTACGGCGTCGATGTCAGCCAGCAGGCGGTCGAACGCGCGCGCAAACGTCTGCCGCAGGCGCAGTTCGAAGCCACCGACATCTTCGGCCAGCCCTGGGGCGATGCCCGCCACCGTTTCGACCTCGTCACCGCCTGCGAGGTGCTTTACTACCTCAGCGAGCCGGAAAAAACGATCGCGCGGATGCGCCAGCTCGGTCGCAACGGGCTGGTCACGTTCTTCGCGCCGGCCTGCGGGCGGATCGGCCCGCATCTGGATGCCGTGCCCGGCCTGCGCAAAGACTGGATTCACCATGGCGGCACCGCATGGCTGATCGGCTGGTGGCGCGATGAATGAGGCAGCACCGATGTCCGCTCTGGAAGGCTACGGCATCGTCTATTTCGGCAACGACTGGTTCGCCGAAAACCGTACCAGCAGTCATCACATCGCTGTGCGGCTGGCACGGCATGTGCCGGTGCTGTACGTCGATTCGCCCGGCATGCGCGCGCCCAATGCTTCCGGGCGCGATCTCAAGCGCGCGGTGCGCAAAGTGCTGGCGGCCTTCAAACGCCCGACCCGGGTCGCCGATGGGCTCTGGCACTGCACGGTGCCGCAGCTGCCATTCCGGCGCATGCCTGGCGTCGATGCCTTCAATCGCCTGTTCGGGCGCTGGGCGGTCCGGCGCGCGCTGCGGCTGGCCGGTATCCGCAAACGCATTTCGTGGTTCGTGGTGCCGCATCCGGGCGTCCACGCCGGCAAGCTCGGCGAAGACCTTTGCGTGTACTACTGCATCGACGATTACGCCGCGCACCCGGGCGTGGACGCCGCACTGATCGCGCAGCGCGATCTCGATCTGAGCCGTCGCGCCGATCTGCTGTTCGTCGCGCCGCCCGCACTGGTCGAAGCCAAGCGCGCGCTCAATCCGAATACGGTGTTTTCGCCGCACGGCGTGGACGTCGAACTGTTCGCCAAGGCGCAGGACCCTGCGACAGAAGTACCTGCGCTCGCCCGCGATCTGCCGCGTCCGGTGGTCGGCTACATCGGCTCGATCCACGAATGGATCGACGTGCCGCTGATCGAATGGCTGGCGCAACAGCGTCCGCAGTGGAGCTTCCTGCTGGTCGGCCACGCGCATGTGGCGATCGACGGCCTGCGTGCGCTGCCGAACGTGCATCTGGCCGGTTCGCAGCCGTATGCCACGCTGCCGTCGTGGTCGAAAGCCTTCGACGCCGCGATCATTCCCTACCGGCTCAATCGCCAGGTCGCCAACGCCAATCCGCTGAAACTGCGCGAATATCTCGCTGCCGGCAAAGCGGTGGTGAGCGTGCGCAATCCGGAGATCGAGAAATTCTCGACGTGGGTGCGGCTGGTGGACGACCGCGAGGGTTTCCTCGCCGCGCTCGATGCCGCCGTGATCGACCACGCACCGGGCGCCGCCGAAGCGCGCATCGCCGCCGTCGCCGACCAGACCTGGGACGCGCGCGCCGCATCGGCGCTCGCCGATGTCGCCGCGCGTCTCTCCGCACATTCCTCTCCTGCAGTACATTCATGACCGTTTCCCGCAAACATGTTCCCAGCAAGCTCCGCGTCGCCGTCGTCGGCGCCGGCTATGTCGCCACCCATCATCTCGCCGCGCTGTCGCGGCTGGATTTCGTCGACATCGTCGGCCTGTGCGACAGCAATCGAGCCGCAGCCGAAGCCTTGGCAAAGCGCTTCAACATCGGGAAAGTCGCCGCGACCCTGGCCGAACTGGCCGACGTCGACCCCAACGTGGTCTACGTGCTGACGCCGCCCGCCTCGCACGCGTCGCTGGCGATGGCGGCGATGGACATGGGCTGCCACGTGCTGGTCGAAAAACCGATGGCCGACACGGTTGCCGACTGCGAAGCGATGCTGGCGAAATCGCGCGCGACCGGCCTGAAACTCGGCGTGAACCACTCCGACCTGTTCGACCCGGCGCTGATGCGCGCGCTGGACGCCGCGAAGAACGGCGACATCGGCGATGTGCTGTCGGTCGATATCGTCCGCAATTCCGAATATCCGCCCTACGCCGGCGGCCCGCTGCCCGGCATGGTGACGCAGGGTTCGTATCCGTTCCGCGATCTCGGCGTGCATGGGTTGTACACCATCGAAGCGTTCATCGGCGCGATCTCGCAGGTCGATGTGCGCTACCAGTCGCGCGGCACCGATCCGAATCTCGGCTTCGACGAATGGCAGACCCAGGCGCAGAGCGCGACCGGTGTCGGTCGCCTGCTGCTGTCGTGGAACGCACGGCCGATGGAAAACCGCCTGATCGTGCGCGGGACGCGCGGGATCATCGAGGTCGACCGTTTCACCCAGGTCTGCCGTATCCACCGCGTGCTGCCCGGCCCGAAATTCATCGGCATCATCCTCAATGCATTCTTCGGCGCGGCGAAGGATGTGTTCCGCATCCCGATGAACGTGCTGCGTTTCGCCACCGGCCGCCTGAAGCCGTCGCCCGGCATCCAGCGCGGCGCCGAAGCGTTCGCACGCGCGGTGCGCGACGACGAAACGCCGCCGTTCACGGCCGAGGACGGTCTGCGTCTCGCCTGTCTGCTGGATCCGCTGTGCGTCGAACCCGACCGCGCGCGCCTGCAGCAGCTCGAAGCGCGTTATGTCGAATTGACGCCGGCCGATGCGCTGGTCACCGGCGCCGCCGGCTTCCTGGGCCGCGCGGTGGTCGCGGCGCTGCGCGCGCAGGGCAGGACCGTGCGCGTGCTGGTGCGCCGGCCGGTCGCCGCGTTTGCGAACGACGACGGCATCCAGAGCGTGATCGGCGATCTCGGCGACCCGCGCATGGTCGATCACGCGGTGGCCGGCGCCGGCATCGTGTATCACGTCGGTGCGGCGATGCGCGGCGGCCCGCGCGATTTCGAGGCCGGCACGATCTGGGGCACGCGCAATGTGCTGGACGCCTGTCGCAAGCACGCGACCTCGCGTCTGGTGTACGTCAGCTCGATGAGCGTCTTCGACCACGCCGGCCGTCGCAATGGCGAAGTGCTGACCGAAGACTACCGCTTCGAGCCGCATCCGCAGCTGCGCGGCGCGTACACGCAGACCAAGCTCAATGCCGAGCAGATGGTCGCCGATGCGATCGCGAAGGAACATTTGCCGGCGGTGATTCTGCGCCCCGGTCAGATCTTCGGACCCGGTGCCGAACAGGTCACCCCGAACGGCACCATCGCGCTGGCCGGGCGCTGGATCGCGATCGGCGACGGCTCGGTGCCGCTGCCGCTGGTCTATCGCGACGATATCGTCGACGCGCTGCTGTTGGCGGCGGAAGCGCCGCAGGCGGTGGGCAAGATATTCAACCTGGTCGATACCGATTCGGTGGACCGCAGCGAATACCTGCAACGCTGCAAGCGCAAACTCGGCGACAGGCTGAAACTGATGTGGATGCCGCAGTGGGTGTTCATGTGCCTGGCGATCGGCGTGGAACTGCTGGGCAAGGTGTTGAAGCGCGATGTGCCGCTGACCCGTTATCGCGTGCGCTCGCTGCGTCCGCTGACGAATTTCGATACCACCGCAGCGCGCGATGCGCTGGGCTGGACGCCGAAGATCGGCGTGCGCAAGGGACTGGACATCACCTTCGGCGAAGGCTGAGCTTCGTCGAAGCCGTGCAGGGGCGGCTTCCGCCGCGAGCCTTGCGGATCCCGGGGCCAAGCGGATCTCGATTGCGATGATCGATGCGGTCCGGAGATCGCGGTCTTCGCGGCTGAAGCCGCTCCTACAAGGGCGTGCCTACACGGCGGCTTCTTTCCGCCTGCGCCAGCCGTCGCGTAGTCGTCGCATCGCCGGTCGTTCCACGCGGTAGGTCAGCGCAGTAGCCAACACCAGCACCACAAGAGCGACGATCACCACGGCGGCGAGGCTCGGAACGCCCGCCGCTTCCAGTCGATGGATGAGCGCGAATCCGATGGCCTGATGCAGCAGATACAGGGAGTAGGAAATGCCGCCGAAAAACACGAACGGCGCCTTGCGCAGCCAACGCAGATGCCCGGTCACGAACAGCGCGAAGATCGCGGAACACACGATGCCGGCCAGCAGATACACGGGCGCATAGCACATCCCGATCGAAACCAGCGACAGCGCGATCAGGAGCAGCGTCGATCGCAGCGTATCCGGCCGGCTGTGGATGCGGTAGAACAGGATGCCGAGCGCGAAGAACGGAATATGCTTCAGGATCAACAGTTCGCGCAGGATGTACGAGAAATGCACGTGATGCTGTTCGGTCTGCGCGTACACGATCGTGATCGCCAGCCAGGCCGCGATGATCCACGGGATGCGCTTGAGCTGTCCGAGCATGAACCAGAACAGCATCTGCGCGTAGAAGAACAGTTCGACCTGCAACGTCCAGTACGAACCGTCGAGATGCTCGAAGCCGAGCACGTCCTGCAGCATCGTGATGTTGGCCGCGAGATGCCCCGGCGGAATCCGCTGCTCCGGCATGCCCAACGTGTAGACCACGGCCGCGGTGATCGCGATCGCGGCCCAGTACGCCGGGAACAGCCGCGAAGCGCGCGAGACGATGAAATCCATCGCCGTGCGGGTACGTTCCAGGGTCATGAAAATCACGAATCCGCTGATCAGGAAGAACAGATGGACGCCATAGTTGCCCGCGGGAAAACCGAAGCCCAGGGGCTGCAGGTGACCCAGCTCCTGCTGGTAGAACGTGGTGTAATGGAACACGACCACGCTGATCGCGGCGAGTCCGCGCAGGGCGTCGAGTTCGCCCACGCGTGGATTGCTTCCACCGCTCTCCCGCCTGGCATGCACTTGCGCCACGCTATCCCTCTGGTCGACATGAACGTTTGATATGAAAGCCCCGAATCAACAACGCATTCCACGACCCGGAAAGGACAGCGCCGGCTGCGCGGCCGGGCTGTTCCGCATGCAGAACGGTTCCTGAGCCGTTGTCCATGCGCATCCTGATCGTCACCTCGCAGTTTCCCATCGCCGGAGAACCCAACCGGGGTCGGCCGATCCATCAGACCGTGCGCGAACTGTCGAAACTCGCCGATGTGCGCGTGCTCAGTCCGGTCGCCAGCTATCCGCGCTGGGCGAAACCGCGCAGCTATCTGTTCCGTGCCGCGGATGCCGCGCATACCGTGCCGGGCTGCGATGTGCGCTACATCGATTACCCGGCGCTGCCGATGATCAGCCGGCCGTTCAACGGCTGGCTGTGCGCGCGCACCCTGCATGCGCCGCTGCGCGAATTCGCGCCGGACGTGGTGCTGTCGTACTGGCTGTATCCCGACGCCTTCGGTGCGATGCATGCCGCACGTCGCGCGGGGCTGCCGCTGGTGGTCGGCGCGCGCGGCTCGGACCTGCGCGTGCGCGATGCCATCAGCAAACGCCTTACCCGCCCGGTGCTGCACGCCGCGCAGCGCATCCTCGTGGTCAGCGAAGACCTGGGCCGGGTCGCGGCGCGCGACTACGACGCCGATCCCGCGCGCATCCGCGCGATTCCCAACGGCTGCGACGCCACGATCTTCCATCCGCAGTCGCGCACCGACGCCCGCAACGCACTCGATGTCGATCCGGACGCCGAACTCGTGGTCTATGTCGGGCGATTGGTGCCCGAAAAAGGCCTGCGCGAACTGCTCGATGCGATGGCATCGCTGGCGCCGCAGCGACCGCGACTGGAACTGGCGCTGATCGGCGAAGGCCCGATGCGCGCGGAACTCGATGCGCGCATCGCCGCCGATCCCACCCTGCGCGTGCGTCTGCCAGGCGCGCAGGGCCCGCACGAAGTCGCGCGCTGGATGGCGGCTTCGGATCTGGTCACGCTGCCCAGCTATTCCGAAGGCCATCCGAACGTGCTGGTCGAAGCGCTCGCCTGCGGTCGCCCGGTCGTGGCGACGCCGGTCGGCGGCATTCCCGAAGTGGTGGATGCGGACTGCGGACTGCTGGTGCCGGCACGCGATCCAGCGGCCCTGGCCGTTGGCCTGCGCGATGCGCTCGACCGGTCATGGGACGAGACCGCACTGTCGCGCCGGTTCTCGCGCGGCTGGGATGCGGTCGCGAGGGATACACTGCGTGCCTGCGAAGAGGCGTTGACCGCAACCACGCAGCGCTGATCGGGAAGGGCCGGCTGGGGAGCCGTGGCTGACCCCCGGTCCTTTTCGCGTTGATCCGACTATTGGCCCACAACCGGCCCACAGCTGCGTTCTGTAACAGGGGAAATCACGACGTGTGCGGAATCGCGGGATTCAGCGGGCCTGGGGTGTGCGCCGCGATGGCGCACCCACTGCTCCGGCGCATGATCCACACCCTCGCCCATCGCGGGCCCGACGGCTACGGCTATCACGCCGAGGACGGCGTCGGCCTGGCGCATGCGCGGCTGTCGATCATCGACCTGGCCACCGGCGACCAGCCGATCCGCAACCCGCGCGGCACCGTGTGGACCGTGTTCAACGGCGAGATCTTCAACTACGTCGAACTGCGGCGCGAACTCGAAGCCGAAGGTCGCGTGTTCTACACGCAATCCGACACCGAAGTCATCGTCCATCTGTACGACCGCGACGGCGACCGCTTCGTCGAACATCTCAACGGCCAGTTCGCGATCGCGCTGTGGGACAGCGAACGCCGCCGGCTGGTGCTGGCCCGCGACCGCGCCGGCATCCGTCCGCTGTTTCTCGCCCGCAGCGACGGCCGCCTCTGGTTCGCATCCGAAGCCAAGGCGCTGCTCGCGGTGCTGCCGCAGTGCGCGGCGCTGGATCCATTGGCGCTGGCCGAAACCTTCAGCACCTGGTCGCCGATCGCGCCGCACACCGTCTATCGGGGCATCGACAGCCTGCCGCCGGGACACACGCTCGCGATCGAACACGACGGCCGCGAAACCCTGCGGCAATACTGGGACTGGACCTTTCCGGACGCCGCCGACACCTCACCGTCGCGCTATCCGCTGAGCGTCGAAGCCGCGACCGCCGAACTGCGTGAACTGCTGATCGACGCCGTGCGCCTGCAACTGCGCGCCGACGTCCCGGTGGGCGCGTACCTCAGCGGCGGGCTGGATTCCTCCGGCATCGTCGCGATGATCCGGGGTTTCACCGATACACCGGTGCGCACGTTCTCGGTCGCGTTCGAGGACGGCGAGTTCGACGAAAGCGATTACCAACAGGCGATGGTGCGGCACCTGCGGACCGATCACACCACGCTGCGCTGCACCCGTCGCGACATCGGCGACGCCTTCCCGCAGTTGGTCCGTCATGCCGAAACGCCGGTGCTGCGCACCGCACCGGTGCCGCTGATGCTGCTCGCCGGCAGCGTGCGCGAACACGGCTACAAGGTCGTGTTGACCGGCGAAGGCGCGGATGAAGTCTTCGGCGGCTACGACCTGTTCAAGGAAGCCAAAGTGCGCCGGTTCTGGGCGCAGCAGCCGCAATCCAAACTGCGCCCGCGCCTGCTCGAACGCCTGTACGGCTATCTGCCGAATTCGCCGGTGCGCAACCCGGCGTTCGCGCAGTCGTTCTTCGGCCAGGGCATGGCGCATCTGCAGCGGCCGATCTTCGCGCACGTCCCGCGCTGGACCACCTCGCAGCGCGCGCTCGGGCTGTTGTCGGCGGAGATGCGCGCCGAAATCGGCGCCTTCAATCCGCTGGATGCCTTCGAGGCGACCCTGCCGGCGAACATCGGCGACTGGAACCCGCTCGCGCGCGACCAGTACGTCGAAGCCAAATCGCTGCTCGCCGGGTATCTGCTGTCGTCGCAGGGCGATCGTGCGGCGATGGCGCACTCGATCGAAGGCCGCTTTCCGTATCTCGACCACCGGGTGATCGAATTCGCCAATCGACTGCCGCCCAGCTTCAAGATCCGCGGCATGACCGAGAAATACCTGCTGCGGCGCGCGCTGGCGGACCTGCTGCCGGAGGACATCGTCAACCGCACCAAACAGCCGTATCGCGCGCCCGACAGCACGAGTTTCTTCTTCGACGGCACGCCGCTGGATTACGTGGCCGATCTGATGAGCGAAACGCGCCTGCGCGCCGCCGGTTATTTCGACGCCGATGCCGTCGGCCGGTTGTTCGACAAATGCCGCGCCGGCCGCGCCACCGGGTTCGCCGACAACCAGGCGTTCGTCGGCGTGCTGTCGACGATGCTGATCGACCAGTCGCTGCGCGATACCGCGAAGCCCGCGACCGAACCCGCAGTCGCCGCTCCCGGCGCCTGATCCTTTCATACTCGAACCGGAAGACTCCGCATCCATGCATTGGCGAATCAAGGGCCTCCTGCAGAAAACACTCGGCGTGCTGCCCTGGGGCGAGCCGTTGCACTACCAGTTGCAACGCAGGTTCGGCGGCATGCGCGACCCGCGACGCGAGATCCTGCTCAAGATCGACGATTGGGAGTTGATGGCGAAGCAATTGCATACCGTCGGCGCCGATATCCGCGAAGCGCGCCTGATGGAAGTCGGCAGCGGCTGGTATCCGGCGCTGCCGCTGGCGTGCTATCTCGGCGGTGCGGCGCGCGTGTACACCTGCGACCTCAACCGACTGCTCAAACCGGACCTGATGCGCCTGTGCATCGGGATCCTGGGCGAAGCGCTGCCGCGGATCGCAACGGCTTGCCAGGTGCCGCTGGCGGACGTGCAGTCGCGCTATCGGCACCTGCTCGCTGGCGCGGACGCCGCCGACCCCGCGGATCTCAGCGATGGCGTGATCCAGTACCGCGCACCCGCCGATGCCGCCGATCCGGGGCTCGAAGACGGCGCGGTCGACATCATCTTCTCCAACAGCGTGCTTGAGCACGTGCCGCCGGAGGCCATCGAGCGACTGCATCGCGCCTCGCTGCGGCTGCTGCGTCCCGGCGGCCTGATCTTCCATTCGGTGAACTGCGGCGATCACTACGCCTACGCCGACCCGAAGGTGCATCAGCTCAACTACCTGCGATTCACCGACCGGCAGTGGGCGTTCTGGAACAACGGTTTCCTCTACCAGAACCGGCTGCGCGCGCATCAGCTCGTCGGCGCTGCGCGCGATGCGGGCTTCGAGATGCTGCTCGATACCTCGCGCGCGCGTCCGCAGCGCCTGCAACAGCTGCAGGCGATGACCGTGGCCCCGGAATTCGCCGGGATTCCGGAGGAAAAGTTGTGCATCACGACCGTCGATTTCATCGGCCGCAAGCCGGTGCTTTCATAGGGTGCGCCTTCGGCGCACCGGCTTAGCGGTCGTCATTCACGGCGAGGGTGCGCTGGAAGCCTGAAATATCCCCATGCCTTCCTCATGAACATCGAACGGACCGATTGATCGGCAGTCGCCGTTTTTCCCGTCGTTCCCGCGAACGCGGGAACCCGGTGCCTTTGCGCTGCGCGGACATTGGAAATCGCTGGATCCCCGCGTTCGCGGGGATGACGACGCTTTGTTTGAAACACTCGAAAAAAGTGGGGTTGCCTCAGGCTGGAAGCGCACCCGATGATCAGGGCGGATTGACGGCACGCTGGATCCGCAGCAACTTGCCGTTTTCCTCGTCGGTCAACACATAGATCGCGCCGTCCGGGCCCTCGCGCACGTCGCGGATGCGTTCCGCGCGATCGGTCAGCAGGCGCTCCTCGTGGACGATGCGGTCGCCGTCCAGTTCGAGCCGGATCAGCGCGGTCTTGGCCAATGCGCCCTGGAACAGGTTGCCCTTCCACTCCGGGAACGCCTTGCCGCTGTAGAACAGCATGCCGCTGAGCGCGGGCGACACTTCCCAGACATGGTGCGGCGGCTCCATCCCCGGCGCGGACCTGCCGACCGATCCGGTCACCGGCGAACCGCTGTAATCCTTGCCGAAGGTCACCACCGGCCAACCGTAGTTGCGGCCGGCCTCCGGGATGTTGAGCTCATCGCCGCCCATCGGCCCGTGCTCGCTGGTCCACAGCCGGCGCGTCACCGGATGCAACGCAGCGCCCTGCATATTGCGGTGGCCGTAGGACCAGATCTCCGGGCGCGCGCCTTCGCGCTTCACGAACGGGTTGTCGTCGGGGATGCGACCATCCGGCCAGATCCTCACCAGCTTGCCCTGCAGCTTGTCGAGCGGCTGCGCCGCTTCGGCCACCCGGTTCTCGCCCTGGGTGACGAACAGATGCCCGGCATCGTCGAACACCAGTCGCGAACCCACGTGGGTGCCGCTGGACAGTTTCGGCTCCTGGCGATAGACCACTTCGACATCCAGCAACGCATCGCCTTCCAGCCGTCCACGCGCAACCGCAGTGCCGGCCTTGTTGCCGCGCAGATTCGGCTCGGCGAACGAGAGATAGACCCGTTTGTCTTCGGCGAAGGTCGGCGAGAGCGCCACATCGAGCAATCCCGCCTGGCCATCGACGAAGATTTCCGGCAAGCCCACGATCGGCGCCGACACCGTGCCGTCGGTGTTGATCCTGCGCAGGCGCCCGGCGCGCTCGGTCACCAGCATGCCGCCATCGGGCAGGAACGCCAGCGCCCACGGATGTTCCAGCCCGGCGACACGCTCGACCACCTCGAATTCGACCTTCTCCGAAACGGCACGCCGGGGTTTCGCGTCGACGACCATCCGTGGCGGTTCGGTCGGCGGCGGCGGGACGCCGCCATCGCATGCGGCCAGCGCCATCGACAGCAGCGCCAGCGGCAAGCGCCTGCGGACAAGGCGCGAATCCGCCGTGAATCTGGAAGCCCTGGGCTGGTCCGGCATATGCGTACGCTATCGATGGGTGGTGATGAAGGCTATTCTATCCATGGGATCCCCAAGCGACCGGACTGCTCCGGGTCACCATCGCCACGCATCGGACCGCGACGCCCCCTTGTGGCCGCCGTCGGGTCCTTATTGCGTTGAAAGTTTCGACACGGGGACACATGCATGCAGCGGCAAAAACAAAGTCATCGGATCAAGCAATACATCCTCAAGAATTTCCTGTTTTCCAATGACGACAGCGCCATCGGCGATCAGGACTCCCTGGTTCGCGGCGGCATCCTCGACTCGACCGGCATCTATGAACTCATCATGTTCATCGAAGAGGAGTTCAAGTTCACGATCGCGCCGGAGGAAATGACGCCGGACAACTTCGATACGCTCGAAGTCATCGACGCCTTCATCGACCGAAAACTGGCCGGATAGGCATCGCGTCATGCCGTCGATTGCCGCCCGGGTCGCCGATGTCGCCAGACGCCATCCGGAACGCGTGGCGATCGTCGGCGACGACCGCCGCATCCGTTATGCCGAGTTCTGGGCCGAAGCAGGGCATTTCGCGCGGGCCTTGCGCGCGCGCGGCCTTCGTCCCGGCGAACGGGTGGCGATCCTGCTGCCGAACCGGATCGAGGCTGCGGTCGCCTGCTACGGCTGCTGGCTCGCCGGGGGCATCGTCGCACCGCTGAACGCACAGGCCCGCGCGCGCGATTTCGAAGCCTGGCTGCGGCACTGCGATGCGCGCCACATCGTCTACGAACACAGCCATGGCGATGCCGTCGAAGCGATCTCGAAGATCGATGCCTCCAGTGGACACGCGCCGATCGAGCGCTGGCCGATCGGCGCGGACCGTCCGCTGTCGCCGCCGGGTGCCGCATGGGCATCCGCAAGCGATATCGATGCGAACGCCATCGCCGCCGATGACGCCGCACTCATTCTCTACACCTCGGGCACGACCGGCGCACCCAAGGGCGTCACTCTGACCCACGGCAATCTGCTCGCCAACGCCAGCGCGGTGGTGCGCTATCTGGAACTGGGCGAGCACGACAGCGTGCTCTCGATCCTTGCCTTCTATTACGCCTATGGCGCCTCCGTGCTGCATACGCACCTGCTTGCGGGCGGCTGCGTGGTGCTGGCGCAGAACCTGCTGTTCCCGCACTTGCTGATGGACACCATCGCCCGCGAACGGATCACCGGATTCTCGGGCGTGCCCTCGACCTACGCCTTGCTGCTGGAGCGGGTCAAACTCGCCGATTACGACCTCTCGTCGCTGCGCTATCTCACCCAGGCCGGTGGCGCGATGAGCCCGATGCTGACCCGCCGGCTGCGCACTGCGCTGCCCGACGCGCGTCTGTTCGTGATGTACGGCCAGACCGAGGCCACTTCGCGACTGACCTGGCTGCCGCCCGAGCGCCTCGACGAGAAAATCGGTTCGGTCGGCATCCCGGTCGACGGCGTCGAACTGCGCATCGAATGCGAAGACCGCCGCAAAGCCGACGTCTACGAACCCGGCGAAATCTGGGTGCGCGGCGCCAACGTCATGCGCGGCTATTGGAACAATCCCGACGCCAGCGCATCGGTGCTCCACGACGGCTGGCTGCGCACCGGCGACATGGGCCATCTCGATGCCGACGGTTTCCTCTACATCGATGGTCGCCGCAGCGACATGATCAAGACCGGCGCGCATCGCGTGCATCCGAACGATATCGAGGACGTGATCCACGAGGTGCCCGGCGTGAGCGAGGCCGCAGTGGTCGGTATCGACGACAGCGTTCTCGGCCAGGTGGTCAAGGCGTTCATCGTCGCACCCGGCCTGCCGCCGCACAGCGAAAACCTGATCAAGGCGCACTGCCGGGAGCGTCTGGCCAGCTACAAGATCCCGCGCGAGATCGAGTTCGTCTCCGCCCTGCCGCGCACCGCGTCCGGCAAGGTCCGTCGCGCCGCCCTTCTGGAACCGCAAACCACACCATGAACGCCGTCAATTCCAATACGCTCGACTGGAGCGCGCTCGACATCGACTACGAACAGGAAGCCGACCGCATCGCCGCGCGCCTGCGCGAGATCACCGCGCGGCAGTTGCATCGCCGCGGCCTGGTGGTCGCGATCTCCGGCGGTATCGACAGCTCGGCGAGCGTATCGCTGGCGGTACGCGCGCTCGGCCCGGAACGCGTGTTCGGCCTGATCCTGCCGGAACGCGATTCCTCCGACGACAGCGCCGCACGCGCGACCATCCTCGCGGAGCACCTGGGGATCCGCACCGAAACCGTGGACATCGCCCCGGCGCTCGACGCCATCGGCTGCTATCGCGCCCGCGACGCGGCGGTGCGCAACGCGCTGCCCGAATACGGCGACGGCTGGAAATTCAAGATCGTCATCGACGGCGGCATCCAGGGGCGGTTCAACCGCTTCCGGCTGATCGCGGAATCGCCGGATGGCGCACCGCACGAGCGCGATCTCGCGCTGCCCGATTACCTGACCATCGTCGCGGCCACGAATTTCAAGCAGCGCATCCGCAAGACGCTCGAATATTTCCATGCCGACCGCCTGAACTACGCCGTGGTCGGAACCCCCAACCGGCTGGAATACGATCAGGGCTTCTTCGTCAAGAACGGCGACGGCTCCGCCGATGTGAAGCCGATCGCGCATCTGTACAAATCCCAGGTCTACGGCATGGCCCGTCATCTCGGCCTGCCCGAACGCGTCTGCGCGGCGATTCCCACCACCGACACCTACAGCCTCAACCAGGGGCAGGACGAATTCTATTTCGCGCTGCCTTATCGACAGATGGATCTGGCGCTGTATGCGCTGAATCACGGCCATGCGCCATCGGCGCTCGCGACCGCGCTGGGCATCGACGAATCGCAGGCACGGGCGATCTACGACGACATCGCCAACAAACGCCGGACGACGAAGTATCTGCATCTGCCGCCCGTGCTGGTGGCGGATGTCGCCGAGCCGCATGCTCCGGAACCGCATGCCCCCGGGCCGCGCGCGCAGGCCTGAGCGTACGGACTTGAGCGCCCGGTCGACGCCTCCGCAATACGCGACGCGCGAAGGCGACGCCACCATCGACCGCGAATCGGTGCTCGCGGTCTGGCGCGGCAATCTCGGCCGGGACGCGCGGATGGCGGCCAAATACGACTGGTTCTACCACCGCGCTCCGGCGGGCGCGCCGCTGCTGCAACTGCTGATGCATGCCGACACCGAAGCGCCGGTCGGCGTGTGCTCCGCCGGACGCCGACGCATGCTGCTCGATGGACACGAAGCGCGTGCCGGCGTGATGGTCGACCTTGCGGTGACGCCCGCGCACCGATCGCTGGGTCCGGCGCTGATCCTGCAGCAGGGACTGTTCGCCGCAGGCCAACGCGAACTCGACCTCCTCTATTGTTTTCCCAACCCCAAGGCCGCGCCGGTCTTCAAGCGTATCGGCTACCGGCATCTCGCCGACATGGTGCGGCATGCGCGGGTGCTGCGGCATGCGGAATACGTTCATCGCCGGTGGCCCGGACTGCCGACATGGCTGGCATCGCCGCTCGGCATGCTGGTCGATCTCGGCCACCGCGCGCGCGATGCGTGGCGATGGCGGGCCGGGCGATCGCTTCGGGCGCAATGGTCCGACCGTTCGCCCGACATCGCACCGATCTGGGAACCCTCGCCGAAGCCGTCGGCATTGACCACGCTGCGCGATGCGGCGCATCTGCACTGGCGCTTCGACGATGCGCCAGTCGTGGACGGCCTGATGCCGTTCCGGCACCTGCTGTTGTTCGACGTCGAAACGCCGGTGGCATGGTTCGCGACCCGCCTCGACGGCCATACCCTGCACGTGCACGATTTCTGGTCGCGCGACGGCGCGCAGATCGCGCCGGACATGCTCGCATCGTTGCTGCGCGCGGCCCGCGAAGCGGGCCATGCGGCGGTCTCGATCGAACTGGCGACATCGCCCGAACGCCTGCAGCCCTGGCTGGATGCCGGTTTCAGCGCACGCGGCCAGCGTCCCGTGTTCGGGCATTGGGGTGCGAAGGACGAGGGCGCGATACCGTCGCTGCATCTCGTCTCCGCGGACGAGGACGAATAAGCGACGCACCGGTCGCAATCACCTCACCGCGAAGTACCGCGCGCCGTGAAGCGCAGCGCGCGCTCAGTCCGGACGCAATCGCTGGGTCGCGCGACGGAACAGGTACCACGCAAGCCGCTCGGGGCGGAACCTGCCATGGCGGTCGACAACAGTATCTGTTTCGTAGCCGGTACGACCGAGCAGCCACGATGGCCGCGCACCCACCGCATTCAACACCGGCACGCTGGTGAACAGCAGTTCGTAGCCGGTCGCGCGCGCGCGCGCGGCGATCGCGTCGTCGAACGCACCGTGCGGGAAGGACATCGTCGCGCAGGCCGGCGTCGCCAACCCCTCCGGCGCATCCAGCATCGCCGCCATCGCCTCGCGCGCGCCGCCGAGCTCGGCATCCAGGTCGTCGGCGCGCAGCAACGGCGTATGGGTTTTCCCGTGCAGGCCCAGCTCGATCCCGCCTGCGCGCAGGCGGGACAGATCGGGGACCGCGATCATGTGCTGCAGGCCGTCGTCGAGCTGACCGGCGTGGTGCTCGAGTACGGCACTGCGTTGGGCCGGCGGCATTTTTTCGAGTTGCGCGATCAGCTCGCGCACGCCGGCGATGCCATCCCGATGCGCGGCCTCTCCACCGTGATCGATCATCGTCGCGACCAGCGCGTCCAGCGTCAGCCTGCCCAACCGCCAAGCCGCGATGACCCGTTCCTGGTAGAACGGCTGGCGCGCGCCCACGGCATCGGCGGCCACGAACATGACCGCCGGCAGGCCGGCGCGCTGCAGCGCGGGCATTGCGTAGTCGACGTTGTCCAGCCAGCCATCGTCGAAGGTGATCAGCAGCGCACGCGACGGCAGCCGGGTATCGTCGCGACGGGCGCGCAACAGCTCATCCAGCGAAACCACATGGTAATGGCGCTTGAAGAACGCCAGCGAAGCGACGAACAGGTCTTCGTCGAGGCTGTAATCAGGGTCGCAGGATGCTGAACGCGGATCGGCAGCGCGCAGCGTGCGGTGGAACATCATCACCGTTAAACTGTCGGCATTGCGCGCGCGGTGATAGAAGCCGAGCGCTCCGCTGGCATACAGACATTTCCGGGCGAAATCCTTGAGCATGGCGCGCTTGACCGAACCCTCCACCATGGGATCGACCGCTGTCCCGATCGAAGTATCGGCGATTATACCGACCTACAACCGGCGCGAGCTGGTGCAGCGCGCGATCGACTCGGTGCTGGCGCAAACGCATCCGGTCGACGAGATCATCGTCATCGACGACGGCTCCACCGACGGCACCGGCGATGCGCTGCGCGCACGCTACGGAGAACGCATCCGCTACCACTGGCAGGACAATGCCGGCGTCTCCGCCGCCCGCAATGCCGGCATGGCGATCGCCCGTGGCCGCTATTTCGCGCTGCTGGACAGCGACGATGCATGGCGTGCCGAGAAAACCGCGCACCAGGTCGCATGGCTGGATGCACGTCCGGATTTCGGCATGGTGCTGTGCGATGTCGTCCGCGTCGATGCCGACCACAAACCCTACGACGTCTTCCACCGCCGCGAAGTGTTGCCCGAGGACGGCTGGGTGCTGCACCGCTTGCTGCTCAATCCATCGCTGGTGCCGGCATCGACGATGTTCCGCCGCGAAGTCTTCGACACCTGCGGCGGCTTCGATCCGTCGCTGCGCACCGCCGAGGATCTCGATTTCCACCTGCGCGTCGCACGCCGATGGCAGATCGGCGTGATCGAGGCCGAACTGGTCGAAGCGATGCGCGGACACCAGGATGGCCTGTCCGGAGAAGCGACCACCTACGACGACTACGTGAAAGTCGTCGAGCGCGCGGTCGCCGATGCCGAAGGCCTGGTCGACGACTCGGTGCGCCGCGAAGCCATGGCGCTCACGTACCTGCGCAACGCGCGCGGCATGCTGTTGCGTCGCCGCTGGCGCGATGCGCGCAGGCTGTGGCTCGCCGGCTGGCGGCTGGCGCCCGATGCCGCGACGCGCGGCAATGCGCTCGCGATGCTGCCATTCGCCGCGAAACGCATGCTCAACGTGATGCTAGGCCGCGGCTGAACCAGCCGGGCCGCATCACTGCCACCGGATGCGCGCCTCAGCGCGCGCCGCGCCCGAACAACACCACTTCCACCGTCTGCAGCATGATCATCAGATCGAAGATCAGCCCGTGGTTCTTGACGTAGAACAGGTCGAACTTGAGCTTTTCGTTCGCATCGCGCACCGAAGCGCCATACGGGTAGCGCAATTGCGCCCAGCCGGTCAGACCCGGCTTCACCGAATGGCGCACGTCGTAGTAACGGATCTCGTTGTTGAGCATTTCCACGAACTGCGGGCGCTCGGGCCGTGGACCGACGAAACTCATCTCCCCGGTCAGGACGAGAAGCAGCTGCGGCAATTCATCGAGGCGCGTCTTGCGGATGAACTTG
This sequence comes from Lysobacter sp., assembly GCA_013141175.1. NCBI lineage: Bacteria > Pseudomonadati > Pseudomonadota > Gammaproteobacteria > Lysobacterales > Lysobacteraceae > Lysobacter > Lysobacter sp. Next base: position 2,754,442 of record JABFRN010000001.1, on the reverse strand, counting down.
CCGATGCGCGTGCTGCGGTCGTCGTCCTTCGTCGCCCAGCGCGCCACGCCGTCGCTTTCGGCATCCAGGCGCATGCTGCGGAACTTCACCATCTCGAAATGGCGGCCATGCTCGCCGACGCGGATCTGGCGGTAGATCACCGGGCCTTTCGATTCGAGCCGTACCGCCAACGCGACCAGCAGCATCGCCGGCCACGCCACCGACAGCAGCGCTGCAGCGGCGAGCAGGTCGAAGAACCGCTTGGTGAGGCGGCGTGGCGTGGAATAGTCGAAACCACCGGAGAACACCAGCCACGACGGATCGACGATATTGAGCTGGACCATGCCCGCTTCGCGCTCGAAGAACGTCGACAGGTCGGTGACCTGTACGCCCTTCTGCACGCAATTCAACATCTGCTCCATCGGCATGCCGCCGCGGCGCTCGTCCGGGGCGATCACGATTTCGTCGACATTGAGCCGGCTGGCCACCGAGCACAGCGTTTCGTCGGTCCGGATCAGCATCGCTTCATCGACCACGACCGGCTGGTTGGCGGCGGGCACGAAGCCGAGGACATTGAAGGATTGACGGTCGCTTTTCCGGCGCAGTCGCGTATTGATCAGATTGGCGTTGTTGCCTGCGCCGTAGACCAGCACGCGCTGCTTGAGCATTTCGGCCGCCGACAGATGCGACACCACGTAGCGGACCCCGAGCACCGCACCCATGCCGACGAGCAGTGAGATCGCGAGTACGCCACGGCCGATGTAGGCAATCGGAAACACGTAGTACAGCACCAGCAGGCCGATACCGCCCAGTGCGAACGACATGACGATCCGCAGCAGCAGGTCGATCCGACTGTGGCGGACATAGGTCTGGTACAAACCGAAAGCGAGCATCGCACCGGTGACGCAGAGTGCGACCAGCATCGAACGCGCGACGAGCCCACCGATGAAATGCTCGAAGCCCACCGGGTCGGCATGAAAGCGCAACCTGGCGGCGACCACGACCGACAACATCAGAACGCACAGCTCGACGACCCACAGACCACGGATCGCCAATGTATTGCGACTTGAACGTACGGTCCTCACGAAACCCCCTGACCACTACGATATCGAGCCGCGACCGGTCCGACATGCCAAAAGAGCCCGCACCCGCAATGCCAACTGCATTTCGGATGTCCAGGCTGTTCTGCACATGCCCCCTGTGCCGATCGCGCCCCTCTTGCCGGGTTCGGCAGCGTATGAAGCTGCGCTGCTCTTGGATCCCGTCCCCGGTACATTATTCAACAACGTCACGTTTCCAAAAAGCCGGACACGTGCGAAGGATCATCGCAGTGACTCGTTGCAAATATTCAACGAGACATATCGAAATACGCGACAGCTGCACGACGCACCCATTGTGAATGATTTTTGCCGGAACAAGATGATCCGCTGCGATCGAATCGATCCCTGACATCCCGCCGGCCCGATGCAATGCACCAATTGCGCACTGCCGAACAACAGCGCGTCGCAGTCCACGGCCAATCGTCCTCCCTGTGCCGTACCCGCCGGCAGGGATCGGATCGACGGCGGCCGTCCAGCGATGATCTAGACATTTTGTTCTAGACAATTCGTTCTAGTTGAGCTAGCGTGTGTCCACTCTTTCGCGCTTCTGGCCGGATCCGACATGTCACGCACCGTCAAACCTCCGAAGCCCACGCCCGCCGAACTGGACCTGCTCAGACTGCTCTGGCAGCTGGGCCCCAGCACGGTGAAACAGGTGCATGAAGCGCGACAGCAGGAACGGCCCGACGCTGCCTGCGCCACCGTGTTGCGACTGCTGCAGATCATGCACGGCAAAGGCCTGCTGATCCGCGATGAAAGCCAGCGTTCGCACGTGTATGCCGCCGCCCAGGCGCAGCGGTCGCTGCAGACGAATCTGTTGGGCGATCTGATCCACAAGGCGTTTTCAGGGTCCGGCAAGGATCTGGTGATGGCGGCGCTGCGCGGCCATGTCAGCGATGAAGAACGCGCCGAAATCCAGCGTTTTCTCGAGGAGAACAGCAATGACTGAGCCATTGTCCTCGTTCGCGGCGTTTGAAGGCATGGTTCAGGCCATTGGACTGACCCTGCTGCACTCGCTGTGGCAGTGCGCAGCGATCGGGCTGGTCGCATGGCTCGCGCTGTATGCATTGCGCAACGCGACGCCACAGGCGCGTTACGCCGTGGCCTGCGCAGCGCTGGCCGCCTGCTGCCTGTGGCCGGCCGCGCAGCTCGCGCATGCATTGCTCGCACCGCTTCCGATCCAACCCGTCGCGATATTCTCGACCCCCGACAGCGAAAGTGCGCAGGCAACGGCGACGAATGTCCTGCTCCCGCCCGGTACCCTTTCCCTCGATCGCATGCTCCCCTGGGGGGTCGCGCTCTGGGCGGTCGGCACCGGCGCGATGCTGCTGCGACTGCTGGCCGGTCTGCGCTGGGTCGCCAGACTGCGGCGCAGCGCGCAGGTCCCGAGCGACCCGACCTGGCAACGCCGGCTGGATCGTCTGGCACGACGATGCGGCCTGTCGAAGATCCGGTTCGCCGTACTCGACGACGGCTCGCCGATCAGCGGACCGTTGGCGGCCGGAATCTGGCGACCGGTGGTGCTGGTGCCGGCCGCGTTGCTCGCGCGCATGCCGGTGGAGATGCTCGATGCGCTGCTCGCGCACGAACTCGCGCACATCCGCCGTCACGACTATCTCGTCAACCTGTTCCAGCGCGTCGCGGAAGCGCTGTTGTTCCATCACCCGGTGGTGTGGTGGCTGTCGCACCGCATCCGCCTGGAACGCGAATTCGTCGCCGACGCGCTCGCCGCCGAAGTCATCGGCGAACCGAGGCGACTCGCGCACGCACTCGCCGAGCTGGACCGCTTCACTCCCCACAGCCCATCACTCGCCCAAGCCGCGAACGGAGGTCATCTCATGTCCCGTATCCAGAGCCTGCTTCGCCCCCAACCCCGCACGTCCACGGCCATCGCCATGATCCCGGTCGCCGGTCTCGCTCTGGCCTGCGTCGGCGTTCTCGCCTATGCGCAGTCGTCGCAAACGCGCGCACCGGCCATCGTCACCCCGAAAGTCACCGTCGGCGCGCTCTCTGCGGCAAGCGCGGTCGCATCGGCCGCCCGGTCGGAATCCGTCGGCACGTATGCGCTGGTCGATGGCGACAGCGATCGGCTGTCGATGTCCGGCAGCACCGATGAGATCGATGCCATCCGTGCCGCACAGTCGCGCATCGAAGGCGATTTCCTCTGGTTCCGCCGCGACGGCAAAGCCTATGTCCTGCGCGACCCCGCCACCCTCGAGCGCGTCCGCGCGACCTGGGCGATCGGCGATCGGCGCAATGACGAGATGGAAGCGCTGAGCGCGCAGATGCAGGCGCGATCGGACGAGATCGAAGCGATCAGTCGGCGGATCGATACGACAGCAGCCGCACACGAGCCGAGCCCCGCCATGCAAAGCGCCGTCGACGCATTGCATCGACTGGCGGAGCGCCAGGCAGCATTGGCGGAACAGCAGGCGACCCTCGCGACGGCCATGGCCGCGGATGCCAGCGACGAAGTCGCGATGGCCGAAGCCGAAGGCAGGATCGACGCGCTCGATGCGCAGATGCAAACATTGGGCGCGGAAATGGAATCCCTCGGAAGCGTGATCGAAAGCGAATCCGCGAAGCTCGAAGCCGATCTTGCACCGCTCGCCGCGATGGGGGACGAGATCGAAGCGGCGACTGCGCCACTGGAAGCCTTGGGCGCGAAGATGCAAATGCTCGGCAGCGAACAGGAAGCCGATATGGCCAGGGTCGATCGGGAGATCCGCAGCATCGTGGATGAAGCGGTCGCCAAGGGCCTCGCGGCTCCGGCGGCCGACCAGGGAAAATGAGCCGATGCCATGACCTGGGTCCGCACTGACGGATCCGCGAAGAAGCGGCCGGCATTCGCCCGGCCGCTCCTGTCATCCGATCGCGATCAGCGCAACCACATCCTGGCGCTGCGCGCAGGCAGGCTGAAGGTGTAGTTGCCGCTGTTGATGTTGACGACGCTGCCGGAACCCAGCGTATCGGCGTAATTGCTGTACCACCACAGCACGCTGTTGTTCATGTTGACCGATGCATTGACCGTGCTTCCGCATTTGTTGATGCCGACGACGCCCAGGCTGCCGCGACGGAAAATGATGTGGCAGCTGCCGCTCGACAGCACCTGCATGTCGTTGCCCTGCACCGCATTGTGGAAGCGGATCATGCCCTTGATGTCGTTGCGGTTGTAGGCATTCACCCAGCGGTTGTCGCCGCTTTCGTTGTTGTCCGAATACACCATCGGTTTGCCGCCGTTGCGTCCGAAAATATACGCATAGGCCAGCGTTTCGTCGGTCGGATCCATCAGCGCGTAGCGGAAGCCGCTGTTGTTCGGAATATCGTGGGTCAGGGTGAAGGTCAGCGCGCGCGAGCCTGCCAGCGCTTGTCCGTAGGCGGCCGGATCGGCCAGGCTGGACAGGCTGCCGCTGAAGGAGAACGCGTTGCGGATCGATGTCTGCAGCGGAAAATCGTAGGCGGCGTGGCTGGTGTTCTGCAGATAAGGCTGCAGGAAGCGGTCGTACTCGAGATTGCCCGAACCGCCGCCGGTGATGATTTCGCCGAATACGTACACGCCGCTCTTGATGTCGGCGGTGAGCACGCCGTTGAGATGCGACAGCGGCATGTGCTTGGCGGCATCGATGCGGAAGCCCTTCACGCCGATCGCCTTCAATTGACGCAGATACTCCTGCTGCTGGGAAATCACGTAGGCGGCGTTCTTGAGGTCGGGCAGACCGACGTCCCCGCCCCCGCCGCACAGGCGCCAGTTCTGCACCTGCCAGATATCGTTGTAGTCGGTGATGCAGCGCGTTTCGCCGAAATCGTTGCCGCTGAGAAAATTGAACCCCAGATTGCCGAACAGGCGTATGCCGTTGTAATACGTGGTGTTGCTGTTGTAGAGGTTGAGAATGCTCGTGCCTGGATAATTCAGGTCCGGACGCTGGCCCGACTCGTTGGCCATGTGATTCAACAGGACGTCCGCATAGACATGGACGCCACGGGCGTTCAATGCGGCGACCATCCTCTTGAACGCTGCCGTGTCGCCCAGCGGATGGTGGATCACCCGATAGTCCTGCGGCTGATAGCGCGCCCACCACTGGCTGCCCGCCGATTTGTAGGCAGGCGCGACCAGCACGGCCTTGTAGCCAGCGGACTGGATGGTGGCGGCGCGCGCTTCGACATCCGCATAACGCCAGTTGAAGGCATGCAGGATCGCATCGGCATGGGCATTGCCCGCCATGGCGCCTGCGAGCAACAGCGCGGAACACAGGCGCAACGCGCCGGTGCGGAACGGAACGAACAGCTTCGATACGGACGGCATCTGGATTCTCCTGAAATAGACGATGGAATCCCGCTCTTCGCGGGCGCAACATTCCCTGCCCCGTGCTCGTGCGGGCATGCACGATCGGGTCACGACTGCGAACGATCGACCGGACACTACTCCGGACGCATCATCGTGGCATCGAGCGCACGACTGGGAAGGATGCTAGGGCCACATCGCAATGCAGCAAGCGCGCGTGCATACGTATTCAATTGCGAACGATGTCGACATCCGTCACGGAGAAGACAATGCGGTCGGATTCGACCTTCGTTCGCAGCGTCGCGGGCGCATCCGATCGATGCGCTTCACGATGCTTGCGATGCGATATGCATCCGTGCGCTGCGCCCTGGTCGAACGCGGCGACTTGTTTCAGCGATCGATCTCAGGGCGCGATGGATTGCGCAGCGCGTCCGCGCGGTGTGCCCTTGCGGCAGGCGTCGGAGCAATAGCGCAGCTGCGGCCAATCGCGCGCCCACGTCCTGCGCCATGAAAATTCCCGTCCGCAGACCGGACACATCTTCTTCGGGAGATCGCGCTTCGCGATCATCGCAGGCTGGGGCCCGAGTTCCGCCCGCACGGAACACGCGCGGGCAGGATCAGGCCTTGCGCAGGAAGCAGGTCTTCAGCACGAGGCCCTTGATCTTGTCCGAATGGCCTTCGATGTGTTCGGCATCGCCGTCCACCAGGCGGATGTGCTTGATCACCGTGCCCTGCTTCAAGGGGATCGAAGACCCTTTCACCTTCAGGTCCTTGATCACCACCACCGTGTCTCCGTCGGCAAGCAGGTTTCCATTGCTGTCGCGCACGACCGTGGCGGCATCCGCGGAAGCCGCATCGCCCGCCGCCGGCCATTCGTAACCGCAATCGGCACAGACGAAGTTGGCGCCGTCCTGGTAGGTGTTGGACAGGGTGCATTGCGGGCAGGACAGTGGAGCGGTCATCGAGGGGCCTTGTCGACAGGGTGCCACTGACACCAGGCACGGGTAGGTATTGTCGGAGAGCGGCACTGCAGTGACAAGCGGAACGATGCCAACCGTGACTTTCGAGGCTTGCCTGAAGATGGCATCCACGCCAGCCTGCCTCAGGTAAAGCCAATAGACGGATTTCCATGACCCGGATCGCATGTTGTTTGCTTGGCCTCATTCTGGCGGTCGGCGTGGCCCATGCACGCGAGCCGGATGCCTTTGCGCGCATCTCCCCCGAAGCGGCCGGGTATTCGAGCCAGCGCCTCGAAGAATTGCGTACGTTCCTGCAACAATCCGGCTCGGACAGCCTGCTGCTGATCCACGACGGCAAAGTCTTCTTCGAGTACGGCGACATCCACAAGAAATTGCTGCTCCATTCAATGCGAAAACCACTTCTCAATGCGCTCTACGGCATCTACGAAGCGCGCGGAAAGGTCGATCTGGATGCCACGCTTGCCGAGCTCGGCATCGATGATGTTCCGCCATCGCTGACCACAGAGGAGCGGATGGCGACGCTTTCCGATGTGTTGAAATCGCGCTCCGGCGTATACCACCCGGCAGCCGCCGAATCCGAGGGCATGGCGCAGAGCCGCCCCGCTCGCGGCAGCCATCCGCCGGCAACCCATTACTACTACAACAACTGGGACTTCAACGTCGCCGGACGGATCCTGGAACGCGCGATGGGTCGTCGCATCTACGATGCATTCAATGACGAGATCGCAAAACCGCTGGGCATGCTCGACTATCGCAACCGCATCGTGATCCCCGAGGTGGACGGCAGCGTCATCGACGCCGATGCCGACGGTTTTTACCAGTACGAACCGGGCTCATCGCGCTTTCCCGCGTATCACTTCCGCATGAGCGCGTACGATTTGGCGTTGTTCGGTCAACTGTACCTCGATCGCGGTCAGTGGCATGGCCGACAGATCGTGCCTGCCGACTGGATCGCACGCAGCACACGGCCGTACTCCGAAGTTGAACCGCAATACGGGCTGGCCTACGGCATGCTCTGGGATGTCCTGGTGCCGGAATCCGCGGACGAAGCGCCGTCGTTCTATCACACCGGCGTCGGCATCCACATGCTCGGCGTTTATCCGAAGCACAAGCTGGTGATGGTGCATCGGGTCGATACTGAACATGGCTATCGCTTCAATGATGGCGATCTCTATCAGGTCATCCGCATGATCCATGGCGCCCGCCTGAGAGCAGCCAAGCACTGATCGTATCGGGGACGACCCGCGAACGGATCAATCCAGCGCCGGCCACGCGCTCGCGTCGAGCGTCTCCCGATAGCCATGCCAGGCCGCGTAGGCCAGCCACGGCATCAGAATGCCCAGGCCCAGCAAAGCGGTGGCGAAACCGATCGCGGTCAACGCTACGATGATCGCGGCCCACAGCAGCAGCACCGCCTTGTTGCGCAGGACCGCATTCACGCTGGAGACCGCGGCGGTGACCATGTCGACATCGCGGTCGGCGATCATCGGCAGCGAGAAGGCAGCGACCGCGAACGTGAGCGCGGCGAAGATCGAGCCGACCGCCGAACCGATCGCGAGGAATTCCCACAGCGTATGCGCGTTGCTTTCGTCGATCGGAAAGAACGCGCCGACCATCATGCCCGCGCGCGACCACAGCAGCACGATCACGCCTTGGGCCAGCGCGAAGACGCCCGCTTGCCCGACCACGCGACGCGCCAGCACGAACGAATCGCCGAGCGTCGGCTTGCGTCCGCGCGACAATGCGCGACTGACGCAGTACAGGCCGACGCAGATCAACGGCGCGACGAACACGAACCCCGACAACAGCGTCGCCAACAAGGCGAAACGCCCGAGGTTCCATGCCAGCAGCGAGATGCCGGCGCTGACCAGTACGATCACCACGCCGAAGATCATCGACAGTCCCGGCGCGGCGCGGAGATCCCGCCATCCTGCGCGCAGCCAGCGCAGCGGTGCGCCGGCATCCAGGACAGCGCATGGCACGACGAACGGCGGTGCTGCTGCTTCCGGTGCTGCACCCGGGGTTTCTTCCGGCGCTCGAGTGTCATCGTTCACTGCGTGCTCTCCAATCGCGATCCACCTCCGGCGCACGATACAACTTGAGACCGCCCCGCGACAGCGCAACCCTCGGGGCGACTCGCGTACCATGCCGCCCCATGCCCGCCACGCCCACGCTCCGATGGAACACCCTGTGGCGGATGACCCGACCGGGTTTCCTGACCGCCACCGCCATCGGTGTCGCGATCGGCCTGGGCGCCGCGCGCGCATCGGGCATCGCCCTGTCCCCCCGGCTCGCGGCGATCACGCTGATCCTCGCCCTCGTGGCGCACGCTGCGGCCAACGTCATCAACGATTTCGCCGATGCGCTCAGCGGCGCCGACGACGGCAACGACACCGGCATCGCGCCGTTCACCGGTGGCTCCCGACTGATCCAGACCGGCGCGACCACGGTCGCGCAGACCGGGCGTCTGGCGTCGGTCCTGCTGCTCGTGTCGGTCGTTGGCGGTGCGACGCTCGCGGCAGCGCTGCATGCGCCCGGTCTAGGGTGGATCGGAGCTGCGGGGCTCGTGCTGGCGTGGGCATATTCGATGCCACCGCTGCGCCTGATGGGACGCGGACTGGGCGAACCGAGCGTGGCGATGGCGTGGTGGCTGGTCGTGATCGGCGCGGATTACGTGCAGCGCGGCGGTTTTTCGACAGTACCGGCGATCGCCGGCGCCGGCTACGCGCTGCTGATCGCCGATCTGCTGCTGGTGAACGGACTTCCGGATGCCGCCTCCGATGCGCGGGTCGACAAACGCACCTTGGCGGTGATCCTGGGGCCGCGTCGAGCGGCGTTGCTGTATGCCGCACTCGCGGTCATCGCGCATGGCTGGGTTGCGATCGCGATCGGCCGCGGAGCGCTGCCGATGATCGCCGCTGCCGCGCTGCCCACGCTGCTCCTGTCCCTGACGGGCGCCGCGATGATCTTCAAATGCGCCGCCGCGCCGCAGAAGCTGCGGCCCGCGATCGTCGTCACCCTGATCGCGGCGCAGGCGCATGGCCTCATTCTGGCCATGGCGCTGTGGTCCACGGGCCGCTGACTCCCGGCAACCGGCGCACCGCTATGCGCCGGACGCCACCGATGGCAGGATGCAGGCCAGTCCTCCGAGAGTTTCGGGCATGAGCACCGATCCGCCCCCTGTCGATCGCGACGCACTCGATGCGCTTGCCGCGCGCGCGTACGCCGCCTACGACGACGGCGATCTGATCGAAGCGCGCGCATGGTTCGATACGTTGCTGGCGGCTGCACCGGACATGCCCGACTACCACTACATGCAAGGCCTGGTCTGCAAGTATCTGCGCGATTGGCCGCTCTCTCTGCGACACAATCTGCGTTCGCTCGCGCTGCGTACCGACGCGGACGAAGCATCTCGATGGAACGCCGCGATCGCCGCAACCGCGCTCGGCGACTGGGGCGAAGTGCGACGCCAGTGGACGGGCTGCGGGATCGGGATTCCCGACGGCGACGGCGAGATCGACGCGAACTTCGGCGTGGCCAGCGTCAGATTGAATGCATGGGATCGCGGCGAAACCCTGTTCGGTCGTCGCGTCGACCCGGTGCGCGCGCGTTTGATCAACGTACCGTTGCCGGACAGCGGTTACCGCTACGGCGATATCGTGCTGCACGACGGCGCCGCCACCGGCCAACGCCGTTTCCATCAGAGCATGGTGCCCGTGTTCAACGTCCTGGAGCGCCTGGAAACTTCGGAATTCCAGACCTTCGCCGTTTTCGTGAGCTGCCCGCAGCACGAGGATCTCGACACGCTGGTGGAAGCGCGCATGCCCGGCATCGCTTTCATCGAAGATTGGACCGAAAGCATCGCGCACTACTGCCTGCGCTGCAGTTACGGTGCGCCGCACCGCGGTGGCGATGCGCACGGTGTCGAAAAGCGCAGCGAGTGGTGGCCAGAACGCAATCTCGGCATCGCCGCGCAGAGCCGGCATTCGATCTCGAAACTGCTGCAACGCTGGGTGTCCAACGGCAGTGGCCGTCGGCTCGATGCCGTCGAAACTCGCGACGCCGTCCCGAGTGCGCCGCCCACCGACGGCGAGCGCTGGTGGTTGTCTCCGGACGATCAGAACGCCTGAAGCTCCGGGACATGCGTGTCGCGCGCGGCCAGCGCCGTCGCCGCGATGTTGCAGCGCAGCTTGCCCCATCGGCCAATGTCGCGATTCCGATCCCTGTGGCCCACTGCGGCCATCCGCCACAGGAGGTGCCGTCGATGTCCGCGCTCGCATTCGTTGCCCGTCTCGTCCCCGTTGCACGTCGCCCGTTCGCACTGTTCGCGCTGCTGTTCGCGCTGATCGCTTCGCCCGCGTCCGCGCAGACGGAAGTCACCGGCTTCGGCAGCAATCCCGGCAATCTGCGCATGTTCAAATACGTGCCCAGCGGCTTGTCGACGAACGCACCGCTGGTGGTCGCATTGCACGGCTGTTCGCAGACCGCCGCGAACTACGACGCCGAAACCGGTTGGCAACTGTTCGCGGATCGCTTCCGCTTCGCGCTGTTGTTGCCGCAGCAGCAGAGCGCCAACAATTCCAGCGGTTGCTTCAACTGGTTCGAATCGGGCGATACCGCTCGCGGCCAGGGCGAAGCGCTGTCGATCAAACAGATGGTCGATCGGATGGTCGTCGATCACGGCACCGCCGCATCGCGCGTCTACATCACCGGATTGTCCGCCGGCGGCGCGATGACATCGACCATGCTCGCCGCGTATCCGGACGTGTTCGCCGGCGGCGCCATCATCGCCGGGCTGCCGCATCGCTGCGCGACCAGCCAGAGCGCCGCTTTCAGTTGCATGAATCCCGGCAGCAACCTCACGCCCGCGCAGTGGGGCGACAAGGTGCGTGCATCCTCGACCTGGACCGGGCCGTGGCCGATCGTCTCGATCTGGCACGGCGATGGCGATTTCGTCGTGCGTCCGCTGAACCTGACCGAGAGCATGGAACAGTGGACCAATGTGCACGGCATCGACCAGACGCCGGAAGTCAGCGACACCGTCGGCGGTTTTCCGCACAACGTCTATAAAACCGCATCGGGGCAAGCGCGGGTCGAAACCTACACCATCACCGGCATGGGCCACGGCACGCCGGTGGACCCGGGCGCCGGCGCGACCCAATGCGGCACGGCGGGCGCGTACATCCTCGACGTGAACCTGTGTTCGAGCTACCACATCGCGCGTTTCTTCGGCCTCGACAATCTCGACGGCGTCGCGCCGACCGCGACGATCACCGCACCCGCCAACGGCGCCACGGTCAGCGGCACCGTCGCGATCGCCGCGAACGCCAGCGACAACATCGGTGTGGATCACGTCGAATTCCTGCTCGATGGCGCGCTGCTCGGCAGCGACGCCACCGCGCCTTACGCCTACAGTTGGAACAGCACCACCGCCAGCAACGGCGCGCATGCACTGCAGGCGCGCGCGGTCGATCTGGCCGGCAACACCGGCAGCTCGGCGTCGGTGAACGTGACCGTCACCGGCGGCACGGGCGGTGGCGGCGGCACCACGCCGGTCACCGTCACCTTCTCCAACGAAGACGCCAACGATGGTTACGTCAAAGCCGGCAGCGGCGGCACCGCACCTGCGGTCGGCACGCTGGAATCCAGCCTCGGTCTGGCCATCGGTCGCGGCACCGACAGCAAATTCAATCGCACGCTGCTGTCGTTCGACACGTCTTCGCTGCCCGACGGCGCCACCGTGACCTCGGCCACGCTCACCGTCGCTTACCGCAGTGCTTCCGGCGACCCGTGGAGCAATCCCGCCGGCAACAGCCTGGTGATCGACGCGCACACCGGCTGCCTCGGCGCATGCATCATCGAAACCGGCGACTGGGCCGCAGCCACGACGTCGAGCGCCGTCGCCCAACTGCTGTCGTTCGCAGGCGGCAACCAGACCAGCAATCTCTTCGCCGCAAGCGGCCTCGCCGCGATCAACAGGACCGGCCGCACCCAACTGCGACTGCGCTTCGCCAGCAACCAGACCACGACGAACTACCTCTGGATCGACAAGGGTGCGACGGCGACGTTGAGGGTGACCTACCAGCCTTGATGCAGTCGTGACACCCCGTGCCCGGATACGCGAAAGCCGATCCGGGCCACGGCGACAAGCCGCATCGACTGGGCTATCCTCGCGCGCAGAATCCGGTCCGCGCAGGGGGATGCGATGAGGCTCCGCAAAGGTCGATTACGGGCAGCCCTGCTCGCCGCGCTGCTCGCGCCCGCCGCCTGCAGCGTCGGCGGCGGCGAACCCGGCCAGAGTGATCTCGAGAGCGCGCTGCGCGAGCATCTCGATCATTACAACGATCGCGGCGGCGTGAAGATCAACCTCGGATCCGCCGGCGGTTTCCGCGACATCCGTTTCGACATCCGCCTGCACTCGGTGAGCAAGCGCGGCTGCACCGGCGGCGATCGCGTGTACGTGTGCGAGATCACCTACAACGCGAGTTTCCCGCCGGTGAAAACGCAGACCGAGAGCATCGACACCAAGGTGACGATGTTCGATGGCCCGGGCGGTTGGCGGGTGATCGAATGATCGCCGTCTTTCACTTCTTGCGGATGATTTCGACATGATCGGATCCGGTATCGCCATGCGTCGCTGCATCCAGCGTCTCGCGCTGTCCGGCGCACTGATCGCAGCGCCCCTTGCGGTCTTCGCGCAGTCGAACGCCCTGCCGATGCCGCTCGAAAGCAAGGATCCGGCGAAGCCGCTGGAAATGCTTGCCGATACGACCTGGACCGGCCCGGAGATCCAGGCGCAGGCCAAGGACTACAGCCGGCTTGAAGCCGGTCGATTCACTTACGACGCGAGCAAGGGCCCGGTCACCCTGCTCATCGACTACGCCGCGACGCGACCCAGCGACGACATGGACGGCGAAGCGCTGATCGATGTCGGCATCGAATGCCCCGAGGCGCGCGATCCATGCGCCATCCCGATCACGCTGGGTGTCATCGGCATCCGCACCGCCTACATGGGCGAGAGCGTCGTCAATGTCGGCAGCGCGCCGCAGGCGGCGTGGGTCGGCCGCGAGGGGCATGCCTACAGCTTTCCCGACAAGACCTATGTGGAAGTACGGCTCGCGTTGCAGGACCGCAAAAACCTCGCTCCGAAGGCGATCCGCGCACGTCTGTTCCATGGCGACTACAACCGCAGTGCGCTGCCCGGCCAGCAGACCCGGCTCGGCACGGTACTGAAGGTCGGCATCGTGCTCAGCGTGCTGCTCGCGCTGTTCCTGTGGTGGCTGCGGCGGGACTGACGTTGCAACACCGTCGGGGCGGAGACGCCCGCCCCGGCGGCTTCGTCTTTCAGTCGCTGTGTCGCTGTTACGGCATCCGTGCACGGCAGGGTCGCTGCGCGTCGTTGAGCTTCGGGGGATCGCTTGACGGCCTCATCGCCGCCTTTTGTTACAACGCGACCCCCTGCAACCGGCGGCCATCCTGGACTTGCGCGATCGAGATCTCGTGACATCGATCACAAATTTTTCCGGTCAGGGATCGAACACCGGCCATGGTGTTCAGGGAAATCAACGCCTTGCGTTCAGCGCAGCTGGCTGTCCTTGCTGCCTCGACGGTTGTAGCCGCTGCTCTTGGCGTCCGCCTTGTCGTGGGCATCCTGGCAGTTCACGCACAGGCGCACGCCCGGCACAGCCTTGCGCCGCGCCTCTGGAATGTCCGCATCGCAGTCTTCGCAGTGCGTCAAACCGGGCCCTTGCGGCAGCCGGTTGCGCACGCGCTGGATACCGTCCTTGACGGTGGCGTCGATCTGGTCCTGTACGGCACCATCGCCTGCCCATCCGGTCGCCATGATCGCCTCCGAAATATCAACGAGGTACTACACGTACCCGAACGCAGCGGGATGATCGCGTCGGCCGCGCTGCACGGCACCGGCGCCCGCATCACTCCTTGTCGAAGTTGATCCGCACGTCCTTCACGGTGCTGGACACCAGCGCGATGGACACCCGCGGTCGCAGCAAACGGCGCTGCACCAGCACGTCCTCGCCATCGTCCAATTCGGCATCGACCCAGCGCCCGGCCTGGCGGTCGATCGCGGTCTTCACCTTGCGCGCGACCCGGTTCTCGCCGTCGTTGCGTTCGATCGCCACCCGTACCCGCACCGCTTCGCGCCCCTTCGGCACGATCTCGAGCACGATTTCACCCGCGGACTCGGCCGCGCCGCTGAACTCGAGGCGCCACTTGTTGGATTCGGAGGCGAAAACGGGGGCGCTGGCACACAGGGCGACCAACAGCGCGGCAAAAGAGCGTAAGGCTGGCATCGTGGGATTCTCTTGCGACGCGACGCGGACGGCATCGCAGGTCATGGCGATCATAACGGGATCGGCGCGTGTATCGTTCCATGACGATGGCATGGTCATGACCGGGTCAGGACGGCGGAAAGCGCCGGCATGTCGAGTCCGTGCCCCCTGGTTCGTCTCGATGCCATCCCCCGCCGATTCAGGAGCACGCGATGTCCCTTCAGCTTTATGCCCATCCGTTTTCATCGTATTCGCAGAAAGTGCTGATCGCACTGTACGAGAACGGCACGCCGTTCGAGTTTCGCATCCTCGACGGCGAAGATGGCCCGGAGAACACGCGCAGACTCGCCTCGCTGTGGCCGATCCCTCGCTTCCCGGTACTGCTGGACGGTCCACGGATGGTCGTCGAGGCCAGCATCATCGTCGAGTATCTCGGCCTGCGCTTTCCCGGACCGGTACGCCTGATCCCCGAGGACGCCGAAGCCGCACTGGAAGTACGCATGCTCGACCGCTTCTTCGACAACTATGTCTCCACGCCGCAGCAGAAATTCGTCTTCGACAGCCTCCGGCCGGAAGCCGCGCGCGACGCGTATGGCGTGACCGAAGCGCGCGCGATGCTGGAAAAAGCCTACGCATGGCTCGACGCGCGCATGCGCGATCGCGAATGGGCGGCGGGCGAACATTTCAGCCTTGCGGATTGCGGCGCCGCGCCTTTCCTCTTCTACGCCGACTGGACCCACGCCATCGATCCATCGTTCGCGAACGTCCACGCGTATCGCCAGCGGCTGCTCGCGCGTCCCTCGGTAGTCCGCGCCGTCGACGAGGCGCGGCCTTATCGTGCGTATTTTCCGCTGGGTGCGCCGGATCGCGACTGAGCTTTCCGGCGACTCAAGTCGCCGCCATCCGCACCCGTGGCGTCAGCGCCACGTTCAGGCTGTCGCTCATCAGCTGCACTTCGGTGTCCTGGATCATCGCGGTGAGGCGCATGCCGCGCTGCAGATGGCCTACGATCTCATCGATCGCTTTCGGATCCAGATCGATCACGGTGAGATTGTCGAACCGCGACAGGCTGGCTGAAATCCTGTTCCACCACACCTCCGCGGCGTGGCCGCCGTAATTCACCACCACCACCTGCTCCGCGCGCGCGCAGGCTTTGCGGATGCGGCTTTCGTCGGGCTGGCCGAGTTCGATCCAGCGCTGGATATCGCCCACGTAATCGCGCTGCCACAGATCCGGCTCGCTGTCGTCGCTCAGGCCGCGGCCGAATTCCAGACGTTCGTCCGCGTACAGCGCGAACGCCAGCAGCCGCACCATCAGTCGCACGTCGGTTTCGGACGGATGCTGGGCCAGGGTCAGGTTGTGCTGGGCGTAGTAATGCCGGTCCATGTCGCTGACCTGCAGCTCGACCTTGACCACGGTGGATTTTGGCGACATGCCGGTGCCTGACGGGAAAGGGTCAGGGATTGTAGGCGCTCCTTGTGCTCAGCGCTGCAGCAGCGCCAGCGTTGCGTAGTGCGGCATCATCCGCGACGGCGCGCCCGGCTCGGGCGGCCGGCGCAGGCGCTTGCGCAGATTCGCGTCGACGCGCTGGCGCAGCGCGATGCCCGGCCTGAAATCCGCAGGCGCCTGGCGCGCGCGCATGTCGCGCTGCATCGCCGCAGCCGGCATCCGCGTGCCGCTGTCGCGCGGCACGTTCGCCAGCGAGATCGCGAACACATCGGTGCGGTTGTCGTCGGCGCCGCTGTTGGCGCGCACATGGAACGGCAGGAATTCGCCGCCAGCGCTCATCAATCCCTGATAATCGCCGACGAACAGTCCGCGCGCGAACGGCGCGAAGTTCATGTCGAACGGCTCGGCGATGCGCAGATCGCTCCACGTTGCGCCGCCATCGCGGGAGCGCGCCAGCCAGCTGTCGGTGAACAGCGGCGCCGTCGCGGTATCGCTGCGCAGATCGTAGTAGGTCACGCCGACGGTGCCGTCCGGCAGGACGTGAATGCTCGGCGTGAATGCGGGCACGTTCGGCGCGCCGTTGACGCGCACGGGCGTCGACCACGTCAGTCCGCCGTCGCTGGAACGCGAGACCGCGATGCCGTCGTACAGCCCACCGCTGAAACGCGAGTCCTGCCACGCGACGAAGACCTCGCCATTCGGCCCGACCGCGATCTCCGGGACGATCGCGCCATCGCGTATCGCCGTGCCCGTGGAAGGATCGGTGACGCCGATCCCCAGCATGTCGGCAATGTAGACCGGCGCCGACCAGGTGTTGCCGCGATCGAACGAACGGATCACCGCGACCCGCGCGCGCTGCAGCCCGCCGAGCGGACTGTCGATCTGCGCGAACACGTCCAGCAACAGACCGCCCGGCAGCACCACCACGATATTGCCGATGGTCTGGTTGCGCGTGCCGGGATCGAAGATCGGCCGCGCCGGCTCCCAACTGGCGCCGTTGTTGGTGCTGCGCGCGAGATAGGCGGGGCCGGTATTGTTGGAGGCGATCAGGCGATCCCATACCGCGTAGACAAAATCGGCGTCGAACGGATCCGCGGTGATCGCATTCTTGTCGTTGAACGCCGCTGCGCCGTCGAGGATCAGCGTCGCGGCATTGGTCCAGGTGCGACCGTGATCGAAGGAACGACTGGCCAGCATCGTGTTGATGTCGCCATTCGTCGACAGCGACATCGCGTGGACCACACCGTTCGGCGAATACGACACCCAGGGATCGGACGCGCGCTGGTAATCGCCACCGTTCATCACCGTGCCGCCGCCGCAGCGCGAGAACGGCAGCGCGCGACGCGTCCAGTTGCGACCACCATCCAGCGAAGTCGCCGCGATCAGCGCGCGCGCCGAACCGTTCGACCAGCGATCCTGCTGCCAGGCGCCGACGAGGATGTTCGGATTCGTGGGATGCGCGGCGAGATGCGGCTCCACTTCGGCACCGATGTAGACCGTTCCGCCGACCAGCGCGCCATCGCAGCCCGGCGTGAGCGGCGAAAGCCCGGTGACGGGATAGGACTGCGGCCCGGCCAGGACCGCCGGCTGCGGCCCACCGGTGATGCGCGGCTTGTCGCCTGCAGCGCCGATCGTTGGCGCGATCATCGTTGGCACAATCAAGGAAGACGGCGACGCGCGGGACGAGCGCTGCGCCGCCTCGCGGTCCGTCGACGGGCCGCACCCGGACAGCGCAAGGGACAGCGCGAACACCAGGCAGACAGGCTCGACATGACGCGACATACGATCTCCGGACACCGATTGCGTGCGCATGACCATCACCCTCGTGCGAGATTGCGCGCTGAACGCTTCGACGCCGCCGATGGCGGGCGTCTGGATGCAGAACCGTCCACTCCGCCCGTCCAGCATAGGACAAAGCGCTTGCCCGGGCTTGGCGGCTTGCGATACCGGGCATCAGGGACAGCGGTGACAGCCTGTCGCCAGCGCACCGCCGCGTTCAAGAACGGCGCCGGGTTACAGTCGTGCGCATGACCGAACCCGTCCGGCCCCGCGCGAGGCGAATCGCGTTCACGTCCGTATCGCTGTCGCTGATGCTCACCCTGCTTGGCGGTTGCGACGGTCGCCCGCCACCGCCCACGCCGGAACAGGTGCGCGCGCAGCTGCGTCGGCTGATGCCGGCCACGGTGCAGGATCGCGCCGGTTGGGCGGAAGACATCCAGGCGGCGTTCGCGGCGCTGGAGATCGAACCCACGCCGCAGCATCTGTGCTCGGCGCTGGCCATCACCGAACAGGAATCCACCTTCAGCGCCAATCCGGTGGTGCCGGGCCTGGGCAAGATCGCGCGCAGCGAGATCGAACAGCGCGCCGGGCGTTACAAAATTCCGGCGTTCGCCGTTCGCGCCGCGCTGCAGATGAAATCGCCCAACGGCGACACCTGGGACACGCGCATCTCGGCGGTGCGCACCGAGAAGGAACTGAGCGACATCTTCGAGGAAATGATCGCGCGCGTGCCGATGGGCAAGCGCTTGCTTGCCCGCGCCAACCCGGTGCATACCGGCGGGCCGATGCAGGTCAGCATCGCGTTCGCCGAAGCGCATGCCAACGAACGCCCCTACCCCTACGCCGTCGATGGCTCGATCCGCCACGAAGTGTTCACCCGCCGCGGCGGGATGTATTTCGGCATCGCCCATCTGCTCGGTTATCCCGCGTCGTATGAGAAGCCGCTGTTCCGCTTCGCCGATTTCAACGCCGGCCGCTACGCCAGCCGCAACGCCGCATTCCAGAACGCGGTGTCGGTGGCGACCGGCATTCCGCTGGACCTCGACGGCGATCTGATCCGCTACCGAAAAAGCAAGGACGGCGACAAGATCGGCACAACCGAAAAAGCGGTGATCACACTCGCCTCAAAACTCGGCATGACGCCCGACGACATCCATCGCGCCTTGTCCGGCGCGCATCGCCACAGCTTCGAGAACAGCGATCTGTACACCCGCGTGTTCGACCTGGCCGACAAGCGCAACGGCAAAACGCTGCCGCGCGCGACGCTGCCGCGCATCCGCCTGCACAGCCCGAAGATCACCCGAAAACTCACCACCGAATGGTTCGCGACGCGGGTCAACCAGCGCTATCAGCGCTGCATGCGGAAAACGGAATGAACGCGATCAGTCGCGCTCTTCGGCTTCTTCGCGACCCTGCTGGCGGATGATCGCTTCCTGGCGCGCGTCTTCGATCGACAGCTGCACCGCACGCACGTCGGCGCGGCGGGTGTCGAACTTGAAATGCCCGGTCAGCGCGGCATCCGGGCGCAGATCGCCCTTTTCGTACAGCGCCCACATCTCTTCGCCGTAGTGCGTCTCCGCCAGCTCAGGCGCGAAACGGCTCAGCGTATCGCGCAGATTGTGCACGTCGCGCAACAGCATCCTGCGCGCTTCGTTGTTGCCGGCGGCGCTGACCACCTGCGGGAAATCGATCACCACCGGTCCGTCGGGCGTCGCCAGCACGTTGTATTCGGACAGATCGCCATGGATCAGGCCGACGCAGAGCATGCGCACGACATCGCCGATCAGCCGCGCGTGGTACGCACGGGCCTCGTCAGCGGTCAGTTCCACTTCGCCCAGACGCGGCGCGCTGTGGCCATCGGCGTCGGTCACCAGATCCATCACCAGCACGCCGTGGAAATAGCCGTAAGCGCGCGGCACATGCACGCCGGCCTCGGCCAGCGCGAACAGCGCATCGACCTCGGCGTGCTTCCAGGCTTCCTCCTGCTCCTTGCGGCCGAACTTGGTGGCCTTGCCGATCGCCCGCGCCTGCCGGCTGCCGCGCACCTTGCGGCCTTCCTGGTACTGCACCCGCGCCTGGAAGCTGCGCTGCGCCATGTCCTTGTAGACCTTCGCGCAGCGGATCTCATCGCCCACGCGCACCACGTAGACCGACGCTTCCTTGCCGCTTTTCAGCGGACGCAGGACTTCGTCGATCACACCGTCGTCGATCAAAGGTTGCA
Organism: Lysobacter sp.; assembly: GCA_013141175.1. Taxonomy (NCBI): domain Bacteria; kingdom Pseudomonadati; phylum Pseudomonadota; class Gammaproteobacteria; order Lysobacterales; family Lysobacteraceae; genus Lysobacter; species Lysobacter sp. Next base: position 2,734,361 of record JABFRN010000001.1, on the reverse strand, counting down.
GTCCCTTGGGGGTTCTCATCGCATCGTGGCGTCGTGGGAGTGAGGGGGCATTGTCGCCGACTTCGTGAAACGGCGCTCGTGTACGGTCACATCTCCGGCGTATCGTCTTCGATGGCGCGCATCGCCTCGGCATTGCTGCGCTTCCAGTCGGCAAGCGCTTTCGCGCTCACGTCAGGATTGTTGACGCGATGCTGCGCACGAACCTCGGCGGGAATCACGTCGATCTGCCGTTTGGTCTGCAACAGTGCGCGATCGCCCGGCGCGAGCTGGCAATTGCGGCTCAGGATTTCCAGATCGTCGCCATTGGTGGCCGCGCCGCTCTGCAGATTGACCACCACGCCGAGCGTATCGCCCAGCGATTCGAGTTCCAGGCAGATCGCGTCGATCGTCGCATACGATCTCGCTGGATTGCTTGAGACGATGACGAACAGATTCTCGCGATCGATCCATGCCACCGAACGGACGCCGTCGACCCGACGCGCCGCCTGCCGCGCCGACTCGCGGTCCACACTGCGGGCCGGATCGGCCAGTTTGATCGCCTTGCGATAATCCTCGGCGATCGCCTGCAGATTGGCTTCGACGGCCTGCTGATCGCCCACTGCGGCTGCAGCACGGCTGACGGCGATACGCGCGGCCAGTTCGACCGGGTCCAGTGGCTGGCCTGCCTGCTGCGGCTTGCGTTCGGGTGGCTCGGCACTGCGCGTGCAGGCAAGCAACGGACCGCACGCAAGCAAAGCCACGATCAGCATCCGATTCATCTCTGGCACTCCTTGCCGCCCCCTGCGGTATCGGTCGATTCTACGGCAGACATGGCGGCACGCCTCTCCGGCAAACAGATGCGCGTCGTCAAAGCTCAGGCGTATCGTCCGCGATCAACCGCATCGCCTCATCCGCCTTGCGCTGCGATTCGCGGATCTCGGCTTCCGTAGGCGGCCTGGGCGGCGGCATCGCGACGGCAGGCGCAGCGACAGCCTGCGCAACAGGTGCCGGCAGCGACTCCTCGTAGCTGGCATCTGCCGTCCGCGCCATGGGTGCGCGGCGCGTATCCTCCGATGGTTCAACTGCAGTATCCGCAGTGCGATGAAGCACCGTCCGGACGATGAGTACAAAACCGATGGCGCCCACCAATGCCACCAGCCAGAGCAGCGAGTTCGTGCGTGGGCGCACGGGTCTTGCGGGTTTTGCAGGCGCCGCGTCCGGCGGCGGCTCGGGCTCCGCCAGCGGCCCGAGCATCCCGCGCAGGGTCTCGCCGTCGACCAGTTTCACGTGACCATGGCGCTGTGCGGCATCGATCGCCGCGCGGGTGAACTCGCCGCTGCTGACCAGGACCGCGCCGGTCGCGCCTTCGTTGACCATCAGGCCCAGCAGTTCGTGCACCGCGTTGTGCGGCACCTGCTTCGCGTTCCAGTGTTTGCACTGCACCAGCACCACCTCGGCGTCGCGGCGGATGCGCAGATCCACGCCACCGTCGAACTTCGCACCCGTGCCGCCGGTACCGGCATGCTCGACCCACCAGCCGACTTCGCGGTAATACGTCGCGAGCAGGCGCTCCAAGTCCGCCCAGCCGATGCGGCTGAGCGCATCGTCATGGCGATGGCTGACATTCTTGAGTCCGTGCATCCCGCCCCCTGCGGAATCCTTGGTTGCCAGCGATTCCGGCCGGCCCGCGATGCCGCCATGGTCACACACGATGGCCGGGAGCAGAAGCCGCCCTCCAAGGCGCTGGCGGCGATATCGGCGCTCGGACCAGGCCGGTCGCCAGCCCTGTTTGTCGCCCCACACCCACCCGATTACACTGGGGTTTCCCGCTATCGAGGCATTCCCACTTGGCCAAGCCCAATTATTCGTTCGAAAAACGTCAGCGCGAGATCGCGAAAAAGAAGGAAAAGGACGAGAAAGACGCACGCAAGCGCGAGGCGCGCGAGGCGGCCAAGCAGTCGTCCGGTTCCGGTGAAGCGTCGGCCGACGACAGCAGCGACCCCGCCACGACGGCCTGAGCGGGCATCGGGGTGAACCGGGCGGCCCCTCTCGCGGGATCCGCCCTGACATCACCGCTTCAGTTCTGCAGTCGCGGGCGACTCAACGCACCCGGAACAGCGTGCAGGTTTCGGCCGCGGCACGCAGGCCCGACAGCGCCGCGCCCTCCATGGTGCCCTGCCATTCGTAGAAGCTGCTGGTGTGCTCGCCGGCGAACATCACGTTGCCGATCCGCTTCGCCTCGTTGTGGGCGATCATCGTGAAATACCCCGGGCGGGCATTCGTATAGGCGCCCTTGCTGTACGGGTTGCGCGACCAGTTCTGGGCGAAGGCGAGCACATCGCCGCTGGCGGTGCGCTGCGCGGCCTGATGCGCACCCGGCAAGGCGGATTCGAGCTGATCGAGAAAGGCCAACGCCTCCGCCTGCACGTTGCGCGGGGCCAGCGACTTCGCCGATGCGCCGCCGATTTGCGTGGTCAGCACCGCGCGGTTTTCGTTGCCGTTGTAGGCATTGGTTTCCCAGGTCGACTGCAGATGCGAGCGATCTCCGAAACCGGTGCCGCTGGCGCCGTGCTGGACGTACCAGTACGGCTGGTTGAAGCCGACCATCAGCTTGGTGTTGTCGCCCATCGCCGCATGGTTGATGGCGTAACGCTTCCACGCCGGCAGTTCCAGGCTGGCATCGAGCTTCACATCGCGCAGCACGCTGAACGGCAGCGTCAGCACCACCGCGTCGTGATCGGTCTGTACGCTGCGACCGGCGACATCGAAAGTCAGCCGCACGCGACCGTTGGCGAGTTTGCGCACCGCGAGCAGTTTGTGGCCGAGCTGCACCGGCGTCGGCAGGCGCGCGGCCAGGCCGGTCGCGATGCGGTCGTTGCCATCGACCACGTGGAAGCCTTCGCCGCCCACGAGACCGTTCGCCTGGCCGACCTGCGCGAACTTGCCGCGCTTGTCGCCGTGCACGAAGCGCAGGAAGCTGATCGAACTCAGTTCGTCGACGCCAGCGCCGTATTCGGCGGCGTAGGCCGCGCCGATCACCTTGCGCAGCAGGCCACCCGCACCCTGCAGGGTGAGGTAATCGTCCAGGGTCATCAGATCGAACAGTTCGTCGGTCTCGGTGTACCGGTCGGCGATCGGGCTGCCCAGCGCGGACAGATCCTCGCCCATCGATGCCGCGAAGGCGCGGTATTCCTCGACCACCTGCGCTTCGGAATACGTGCGGCCGTCGAAGTGGTAGAACGGATTGCCCGGCAGCATCGAAACGTCTTCGAGCGGCAGGTTCAAGGCGCGTGCGTAACCGATCATGGTGTGATGCGAAGTGCCGATGAACTCGCCGCCGCGCTCGGCGACCTGGCCCGGGAAGAACCCGCGCAGCGTCGCGCAGCGACCGCCGACGTGACCCGCCGCCTCGAACACCTGCGCGGTCACGCCCTTGCGCGCGAGCTCGGAAGCGCAGCTCAGGCCAGCCAGACCCGCGCCGACCACCGCGACATTGCTGCCGACGATCATGCGCCGCAGCTTGGCGGCACCGGCCCAGGCCGTGGGCGTCATCGCGCCTGCCGCAGCCGTCGCCACACCCGCCACCGCGCCCTGCGTGAAACGCCGACGACTGGCGTCGCGGAGCGCTTCATGCCGGCCGGCTGCCTGCGCATCGGCATCGCGCTCGATCGTCTCCTGCGCACTCTGCCCCGTTTTTTCGGCTTGCGCGGCCAAGCGCGCCAAGCGCATCAACTGCGCCATCATCGAACTGCGACTCATGAATTCCCCCGGTATTGTCTTCGTGCCCACGGATAATGCCGGGCCGCCCAACGGGCGGCAGGTCATCCTTGGACCGGCCCAAGCCCGAATCCCCCGATCCGGACCGACATCAACGCCTGTTCGGCGCATGCCCGGATAGTACCGCAGCCGGGATCGGCACGGCACGTGCGGACATCGCTCCAAGCGGCGGGCACCGGTCCGGCGTCATGCGCAGCCGGTCATCATCGTGTCCCCGCCCGCAACGAAACAGTGACCTCCTGCGGATTTTCGCGCATCCGGGCACCGTTCCCGGCGTGGAAATACGACCGCCTCCATCAGGAAACAAATTGTTTCGATGCGCCCCGGATACACGCTTGTTCTCTTGCGATCAGAGGCATACCTTGTGGCTGCGGATCGATGTCATCCCCGCAGTTGTCGCGCCAGGGAATGGTCGTCAACAACGATGTTCCCTGCGCATCGCGGAACCGCCAGCGATCCGTGGAGACGCGACTCGCGCCCATGTGAATCGCGTCAGATCGACACCATCACATCGACATCAAAGGAATGAACATGAACAATCGAATCTCGTTGCTTTCAGCCGCGATCGGCGCCTCGCTCCTGCTCACGACCGCTGCCGGAACGGCATTTGCGGCGGACCTGCGTACCGCGGCGCATCCGGTCGACGGTCAATACATCGTCGTGCTCAAGAATTCGGCGGCAACGCTGGCCGGCGAATCGAATCGCGCGGCACGCGTTGCTGCCGTGGCCAGCGACATCGCCACGAGCCATCGCGCCAATCTGATCCGCAGCTACGACCGCGTGCTCCGCGGCTTCACGGTCAAGGCCGACGACGCCGCACTCGCGCGCCTGCTCGCCGATCCGCGCGTCGCCTACGTCGAAGAGGACGGCTACGTCAGCATCGACGCTACCCAGACCGGCGCGACGTGGGGACTCGATCGCGTCGACCAGCGCAATCTGCCGCTCAGCACCACCTACACCTACAACACCACCGCTGCCGGCGTACACGCCTACATCATCGATACCGGCATGCTCGCCAGCCACAACGAATACGCCGGTCGCGTCGGCAACGGCTTCGACGCCGTCGGCGGCGGCACCAACGACTGCCACGGCCACGGCACCCACGTCGCCGGCACCGTCGGCGGCAGCACCTACGGCGTCGCCAAGGGCGTGACCCTGCATCCGGTGCGCGTGCTCGACTGCGGCGGCTCCGGCACCTGGGCCGGCGTGATTGCCGGCATCGACTGGGTCGCGGCCAATCGCGTGTTGCCGGCGGTCGCCAACATGAGTCTGGGCGGCGGCGCCAACGCCTCGGTGGACGCTGCCGTCGCCAATCTGAGCAACGCCGGCGTCACGGTGGCGGTGGCCGCAGGCAACGACTATGGCGGCGATGCATGCCTCAAATCGCCCGCCGCCGCGCCCTCGGCGATCACGGTCGCATCGACAGACAGCAACGATTCGCGCTCGGGCTTCTCGAACATCGGCACCTGCGTCGATATCTTCGCGCCGGGCGGCGCCATCACCTCGGCCTGGAACACCGGCAACACCGCGACCAACACCATCAGCGGCACCTCGATGGCCTCGCCGCACGTGGCCGGCGCCGCCGCACTGCATCTTGCGAGCAATCCGAGCGCCACGCCCGCACAGGTGACGACGGCATTGATCAATGCATCGACGCCGAACGTGGTGACGAATCCGGGGGCAGGCTCGCCGAATCGCCTGCTGTACACGCTGGGTGGCGGTGGCGGCACGCCGCCGGTCATTACGGGCCTGTCTTGCGCCTACGCAGCGGACTACAACTGCAGGGTCACGTACAACTCTTCGACGGCGGCGACCGTCCATTGGTCCGGCGGGCTTGGCCAAGCCGCAGGGGATTGGTACTACGGCGTGTGCGGGAACGCATTCTTGCAGTCGTCGAGCGAAAACGCGAACGGAAAGGTATCCGCACAATTGCTGCCACCGGGCGAGGGTTACTATTACACGGTGCGTGCGACCGTGAGCAACGGTTTCGGCTCGGTATCGGCCAGCCGTAGACTGTACTGCCCAATATCGTTCTGATCGAACACTCCGGTTTCACGGAATGGCATTGTTCCGGCGAGGGCGCTGCAGCGCCCTCGTTCTTCGACGCGACGCAAGGATTTTCGAGGCGCGTATCGCTCTGCCCGGAAGGAAATCAGCCACCACATACCATGCGGCCATCACGCTTCGGGTCGATCTTCGCGCGAAGAAAACCGCTGCAGACCGCTGTCGCAAAGAAAGAATCGATATGGGCCGTGGCATCGGGCGACAGTCGTTCCCGGGCAAGTCCTCGCACCATTGCCTGTCGCCCCTGCGTACGGTTTGCGCCCGACTGTTCCCCCATCATGCCGGGAATGTCCGGCTGGCATCACTTCCTGCGAATAGGGACAGTGCCGGCACGCCGTGACAATGCCGTCGGCCGCTCGCAACAGTTTCGATCGGAATCCACACATCGAGATCAAAAGGACAATTTCCAATGAAGAACGACAAAACACATTTCGCGGGACGTCGCCAATGGCTCGTCCTGGGCGTCGCCCTGGCCCTGGGCATGATGGTGTCCGCAACGGGTTTTGCGAGACCCGTGCTGGGCAGCAACAGCTGGATCACCTACACCTATTTCAATGCGCAAGGGCAGATCGTCGGAGGGATGTCGCAGACCAACTGCCCCGGGATGCAGCCGTTCTCTTGGGGTCTGCAGACGAACCGCTTCACCTACGTCACGGGCACCTGCTCCACCGCGCCATAATCGTCGGGATCGCCAAGGCTTCGAGCCTGGCACATGGCGATCGGAACGGCAGCACCGGGACGTTCGCTCCGACGCCGGATCTCCGGCACTCCAACGATGATGGGATGTTCACAGTGAGCCGGTCCGGACATGCGTCCGGACCGGCGGGGGCTGGAAGCAAGTCGCTGCGCGAGCGAAGCGACTCGGGTTCGGCCTTGCGCACCGCTGCTTGCGGCCTTTGTGCGGTGCCGCGTGCAATCGACCGTTCGCCGGGATAAGTTCGATCCACACCGCGAGGCAGCGCACAACTGCCGATTCAAGGTCGCCAAGGACAGGTCGATGCCGAACACAGTGAAGTCGTTGCTTCCTCCAGCGATTCCCGCAATTCCACGGCGACCCGCCGCCCTGCGCCACGACGCGCGCGCACCGACGCCTCCAACGAGCCGCCGGCACCCATCCGCCTGATCGGCCGCATCGTTCAAAACCGCATCGCGCCTCTCCCGGCAGCGCGCTCGATTCCATCGACGCACCATCGATCTCCGTTCCGTCGCCATCCTCGCCGCGATGTCGACGTTTCACGCGCCAACCACCGATGCGGCCATCCAGACAGGGGGATTCGACCATGCACGACAACGACAACGCGTCCGGAAAGAGCGCCTATTACGACTGCAACATCCAGGCCGGCTTCTACAATCTCGCCGGCATCAACCTCGCGCATCACACCTACGCGATCGCCGAAAAGGACGGTCGACGCTATGCGATGCCCTGCTTCGGTTCCTTCGCGCTGAGCGAGCACGAACGCGGCCACACCGGCGTCCGCTATCCGGAAGAGCTCTGGTCACCGACGGTCCTCTGGTCGCGACCGCAGGGAAAAACGCTTCGCGCGAACCTGTCGGTGGCGCTGGGCATGGCGCAATTCTCGATCCTGCAGCAGTACGACTGGACCATCGACGAATGGGACGAGTATTGGCGGCTCAACCCATCGCTCAATGGTTACAGCGTGTCCTGCTGGGCTGGACTGGTCTACGGAATCACCGGCGTCTGCCATCAGGCCTGCAATCGCATCCTGTGGTCGACGCTGCAGGGCGCTTTCATCTTCAGTCCCGTCAATTGGCCGCCGAGCCTGTCGGCCAGCTATTGGGTGTACGGCTTTCACGGCAAGGACGCCAACGCTGCGGCCATCCTCGCAGCCGCACTGGTCGTGAAGGCAATTCTCGGCGAAAAAGCCGACGATGCCGCATTGATCAAATCGCACGAACTCGCGCGCAATGTCATGCGCCACCACATCGGGCACCAGCTGAACAATCACACCGCAGGCGAAGCCCGTGCCCACGAAGTGCGCGGCATGCTCGACCATCTGCCGGACGAACTGAAGGTTTCCGATCCAGCCATGATCGACGAGATCGTCCGGCACGACAGGATCTTCTCCGACAGCAAGGGCACCGCCGACAACCGGCTTTACAGAACCGCCAACGATGCCTATCACGACGAATATGCCGGCTTCGTCAACGCGGAGTTTCAAACGCTGCTCAGCCAGTTCCGGCAGTTCATGCCGCCCGCCACGTTCGAGCGCCTGTTCCCGGATGCGGCCGACAACAGGAACTACACCCTGATCGAACGCAGGCTCATGCCGCCCAACTACCTGCGTCATCGCGAGGGGGAACACGACTGATCGACAATCGGCGGGCATCCCATCCTGCAGCAGTGCGGGTGCGCGCGACACGTGCACCCGCTCCAAGGGACCCAGCGCATTCCGGCGCGGCGCATGACGCACTGCATCATGCCCTTTCATGCAATGGCGGCGACACTGCGACAGGCACAGCATCGGCTGTCGTCGCTCGTCATCGACGGGCCGGCATTCCGGGGAGGATACCCATGCACCACAGTACGTCGAACTTCGTTCCGGCTCTTCTGTCCACGACTTCCTCCGCACTGCTGGCGCTCGCCCTGCCCGCGTTGGGCGCCGCCGCACTGCTGCTGCCCGGCCAGGCACAGGCGCTCACCTGCGGCACCAACAACGGTTTCACCTGCACCGGCACGGCCACCCAGTACGCGGGCGGCTTCAGCCCCGGTGTGGGCAGCGGCGGTTTCGGCGGCGCCAGCGCCTGCACGCCCACGCGCACGCCGGTGGTCTACATCCACGGCAACGGCGACAGCGCGATCAGTCTGGACATGCCGCCCAGCGCGGTGACCGGTTACACCACGCCGGCCAATTCCGTATACGACGAACTCAAGGCGCGCGGCTACAAGGACTGCGAACTGTTCGGCATCACCTATCTCGATGCCAGCGAACGCGGCGCACCGCAGAACAACTACCACAAGCCGGCGAAGTACCAGATCCTCAAGACCTTCATCGACGCGGTGAAAACGCACACCGGCCGCAGCCAGGTGGACATCGTCGCGCATTCGATGGGTTCGAGCATGGCGTTGGCGATGGTGAAGTACTACAACTATTCGGGCAGCGTGCGCCGCTTCGTCAATATCGCCGGCGGCCTGCGCGGTCTGAACACCTGCTATTCCACCGGCTACCAGTCGGCGCTCGCACCCACCTGCAACGCCGAAGCCTACGTGTACCCGTACGATTACTACACCTTCGGCTACTACCCCAGCACCGGCGTGATGTTCTACGGCTACAACCGCTGGACCGGCAGCGGCACCACCAGCCTGCGCGCGATGCCCACGCAGTACCCGTCGATCGGCTTCTACACCATCACCGGCGGCCTCTACGATCAGGTCCACTGCTACACCACCAGCTACACCGCCGGCTGCAGCAGCGGCGCGCTGTTCAACGCCACCACCAATGTCAAAGCGCAGGTCGACATCGGCGCGGGCAGCAGCACCTATACCTTCGACTGGGATTGGGCCGACGGCAGCCCGTACAACGCCGGCGGCGGCGACTTGAGCAACGGCATCGGCCATTTCCGCTCGAAGACCAATGCCGGACGGATCGTCTACAACATGCTGGCCACCACCTGCACCACCGGCTGCGCGAACGGCTATGTGGGCGTGAACGGGCCTGCGTTCAACCGCTGAGCCCAAGGCGTTCGTGGCACATCTCCGCAACCCGGGTGTCGCACGGCGACACCCGGGGCTTTTCGCGAGAAAGCCCAACCTCAAGATACGCCGCTGTTCAAAGCGCATGGAATACGATCAAACGCCCATTGGACCACAAGCGATGCGGTGACTTTGCGATGTCGCGAAGAGCCCCGGGTGTCGCTGAGCGACACCCGGGCTACGAAAACGTTTTTGCGATCTACAGCGGGATCGACTGCGGATAACGGAGCAGGTCGCCCGGGTCGTATTCGCGCTTGACCGCCCGCAGGCGCGGCAGATTGTCGCCATAGTACGCATGCAGGTAATCGCACTGGCTCGGATCGATGAAGTTCTGGTAGCAGTGCGCCGACGTGTAAGGCTCCATTCGATCGTGGAAGCGCGACAGCCACTGCTGGTTCTTCGCCAGCACTTCGGGAGAATCGGCGGGCGTCCATTCCAGTTCGGCGCTGGTGATCATCGATGCGCCGCGATGCACGAACGCGGTGCCGGTCGGCGACACTGCATCGATCCGTCCACCCATCAGGAAGAATTTCCAGGTCGCCGCCACGGTGGTGCCCGGCCATGCGCGCAGGTTCGCCAGAATGGTGTCGATGGCCTCACCCGACAGCGCGCCGCGCGCGAAACGCGAGCGCTCGTGCGAATACTCGGGCGTGCCGTCTTCGGACAGGAATTCCTGCGCGTCCCAGTACGGCCGCTCTTCGACAACCGACGTGACCGGCCGATGCATCGCGAACACCGGCGCCAGCAGCGCCAACAGTTCGGCCTGCGGGCCGGCGAGCTGGCCGAGGATCGACAGCTTCAAGCCCGGCGCGCCGGCCTCGGCCTTCACGCTGAGCTTGATGCCCAACGCCTCCGGCGCGGCCAATGCCATCGTCTGCAGCGCAGCGAACACTTCGGCGATATGGTCGTTCCAGCTCATTTCGAACACCGTGAACATGCCGACCGGAAACGTCTGGAACGTGAAGGACGTGTGGATTCCGAAGTTGCCGCCGCCCGCACCGCGGATGGCCCAGAACAGATCGGTGTTCTCGGTCGCGCTGCAGTTCAACGCGCGACCATCGGCCAGCACGATGCGCGTCGCGGTCAGACCGTCGCAGGTCAGCCCGTGCGCGCGCATGTTGAAACCGATGCCGCCGCCCAGCACCAGCCCGGCCACGCCGACATCGCGGCAGCGTCCGTGCGTCACCGCGCGGTTGTACGGCCGGCACGCGGCATAGACATGCTTGTTGCGCGCGCCACCGCCCAGCGTGGCGATACCCGTCGTGCCATCGACATCGACGCGATTCATCGACGACACATCGACCATCAGCCCGGTCGTCGTCGAATAACCCGCGTACGAATGCCCACCGCTGCGCGCGACCAGCGGCACCCGGTTCGCCTGCGCCCAGCGCAGGCAGGCCTGCACATCCGTTTCACCCGCGCACTGCGCGATGCCCTGCGGCAGCGTGGATGCATATTGCAGCGCCCATGGCCGCGCCCGCGCCGCGAACTCCGGCGACCCCGGCATCAACAGTGGCCCCTGCATCGACCGCGCCAGTTCCGACCACGGCAACGCACGCGCATCCGGCAGCGATGCGCAGCCGCTCAACCATCCCAGCGATGGCATGCCCAGGCCCAATGCCGCTGTCGTGCCCGCGCGCAGGAATCGACGGCGTGATGGCGAGAACGCCTGTGTCTGATCGATCGATGAATCTTGCATCGTTGAACCCTCCCTGTTGGTGTTGTGTCAGTCCCTCGAACATCCCGTCGCACCTTCCACCTTTCGTAGGGTGGAGTAAGCGCAGCGCAACTCCACCATCAAGCCGAAGAAAGCCGACCCATTTGCCGGGCATGGAAACGATCTATTCCATCGAGCAATGGTGGAGTTGCGCTGCGCTTACTCCACCCTACTCGCTATGCAAGCTCGCTGACAATGGCCGAGTGCGTATTCGGCGCAGCATGACCGACGTTGGACTCCGGACCTCGAATCATCGCCGCCGCCAACATGTTGCGAAGCTGATCTTCAAGTTCCTGGCTGTCGAGCAGATCGGAATCTTCCATCACGGCAGACCACAGCACGCACGTCAGCGACCGCGACAACACGAACTGGCAGGCTGGGGACAGCGCCAAGCCATCGCCCCCCGCCGATTCGGCCAGGCTCCGTCCGATGTATCGGTCCAGAACGCGCATCGCATCGAGCATCCTTGCGGCCATCTCTTTTCTGGTCACGGCGCGGACCACCGCCCGGAGCATTTTCCGATTGCTGCGGGCATCGGCGACCATCACCGCCACCAGGCGCGAGATCGCCTCGCGGGAAGCCTGGTCGGGAGATGCCGCCAGCGTTGTTTTCAATCGCTCGATCAATCTGTCGCGATGCGCGATTCCCATCGCCATCAGCAGGGAGTCGCGATCGTGGAAGTACTGGTAAAGCGTACCGATACTGAAACCGGAAACCTCGGAGATCCGATTCGTGGTGATCCTCTCGGCGCCTTCGCGCTCGATGATCTGCAGTGTCGCCTCGTAGATCGCGTCGACCGTACCTTGGGACCTGGCTTGCGTGGGGCGACGCCTGACGACTTTCGCGACTTTCGCGGCTTTCACGACATTCCCTCGATGATGCCGGCCATCAGGCATTCGCGACAACGGCGAGGATCTCCGCAAGCCCATCGATGGCCGTGCTGCGACAGGAACGACGTCGTTCGCCACAGGGTGGAGGGCCAAGACATGAGAAAAAACTGAGCGCAGTCGCGGACAGCGCGATGTCCGCTGAAGTTTTCTCCACTGTTATCAATCACTTGACCGCAATCCTTTTGCGCATGGAAACATGATCATAACGCGACTTGTCGCGCACCCGAAAGCTGACGAAACTTGGGATGCCATGCATCAGAAGACGGCGTGACAGGATTCACGACCAACGATGGCCGTCTGTTTGGACTAGGCACTTCCGGAATTCCGGAAGCAACTGAAGACGATCATCCACACAACATTAAGGAAAATCATGAAAAAACATCGCAGTTCGATCAAGCTCGGCCTTTTGGCGGCGGGCATCGCGGCAAGCTCGCTGGTTGCGGCCGGCAACAACAGCCTCGCGACACAAGCCGTCGGTTCCAACCCGAATCAAAACACGCCGGTCGCTCAGAGCGAGCGTACGCCGGTCGTATCGCTGACCCAGACGATGGGCGATGTCGGCTTCGAGATTTTCGATGGGCAAACGCAGCGCTACACGCTCTCGACGCTGCCGAAGAATGCCACCGATGCCATCGTCTACATCGATGTCGATAGCATCGAGTGGAACAAGAAGAAGATGCAGGCCGTTCTCGATCTCGCCAGGGACCTGAACTGGGTCGTGATGGCGGAGAGCGGAACATGGAACGTGCCGCGCCTGCACGCCTTCCTCGCCGCGTACTACCCGCGCGTCAATACGAAGAATCTCCAGAACGTCGCGGTACGGGTCTCCTGGGACAACGGGCGCGCCGTCGCGACCGACCTCGCACCGACCGAAGCAGCGGTCGAAGTGGGCATCGACTATCTGCAGACCACCGCGGCAAAAGCACTGCTTGCGAATGAGATGACGACCAGGACCGTCGCGCCAGGCAGCAACTACGCATGGTTCGCCAACAACGCCTACCAGGCCACCGCCAGCAATGGGCAGATCGGTAGCCGCGCGTACACGGTGGCGCTGAACCGCGATGTCGTGAAAGTCTGGAAAAGCACCAGCGGCGGCACGACGGACTGCATCGTCTCCTGGCGTGGCAGCGCAACCACGGGTGACTGGCTCACGAACATCCAAAATCAGTTCGGGTCGTCGGTTGCCGTACCGGGAGAACCGGCGAACGCCGCAAGGATCGGGAGTGGGTATGCCAGCAGGCTCAACAGCTACAAAGCCGCAGTCGATGCGGTGGCCTGCAACAATGCGTACAGCGTGACGGGCCACAGCCTGGGTGGCGCGATGGCCGAAGCGTATTCGTTCACCATCCGCACCAAACGCCCGAATCTGGAAGCCTACAACCCGGCACGCGTCGGCAACGCCAGCTTCCGCACCCAGTTGGTGTCTGCCCTGGGCAGCCCGAAAGTCGAAGTGTTCTGCAGGAACCTGGACCCGGTCTGGACCGTTCCGGTGGGATTGGAGCATGTCGGCAGCAACAACGGCTGCACCTACTGGGGCAGCTCGGTATCATTGATCAATCTCGTCGCGAATCACGCCATGAATCTGTGGCTGTAAGCAACTGCCGTTCCTGTTGAGTCTTTGAAGATCGGCAAGCAGACGTGGCGGACTTTGGTCCGCCACGTCGTCTGATGCACACCTGGACCGCATCCCCACGCGCGGGATCCGTAGGGTGGGCCCTTGGCCCACCATTCACAGCACCGACTTGATGTCAGCATCCAACGAAGTCGCGCAAAGTGTGCGCCGACTTTCACACGATCATTTTGCGAATGGCGTTGGCGTGTGAATTCTCGTGGCGGTGGGCCAGGGGCCCACCCTACTCGCTGGGCAGCCCGAAAGTCGAAGTGTTCTGCAGGAACCTGGACCCGGTCTGGACCGTTCCGGTGGGATTGGAGCACGTCGGCAGCAACAATGGCTGCACCTATTGGGGCAGCTCGGTGTCCTTGATCAATCTCGTCGCGAATAACGCCATGAATCTGTGGCTGTAAGCAGCTGCCGTTCCTGTCGAGTCTTTGAAGATCGGCAAGCAGACGTGGCGGACTCTGGTCCGCCACGTCGTCTGATACTCACCCGGATCGCATCCCCACGCGCGGAATCCGTAGGGTGGAGTAAGCGCAGCGCAACTCCGCCATCAAGCCCACGCAAGCCGGCACATCTGCCGAGCATGGGAACAATCCATTTCGTCGGACGCGATGCCTTCAGGCATCTGCCGCACTTGCAGTCGCAATGGTGGAGTTGCGCTGCGCTTACTCCACCCTACTCGCTGGATCAACCTCGTCGCAATTCACGCCATGACGCTGTGACTGTAAGCATCCACCGTCCCTGCTGAGCCTTTGAAGATCGACAAACGGACATGGCGGACCTTGGTTCGCCACGTCGTCCGATGAACACCCGAATCGCATCCCCACGCGCGGGATTCGTAGGGTGGAGTAAGCGCAGCGCAACTCCACCACCAAGCCCACAAAAGCCGGCACATCCGCCGAGCATGGGAACAATCTATTTCGTCGGACGCGGCGCCTTCAGGCATCTGCCGCACTTGTAGTCGCAATGGTGGAGTTGTGCTGCGCTTACTCCACCCTAATCGCTACGGGTTACTCGAAATACTTGCCCCCGGGCTTAAACTTCAGGACCTTGTTGATGTACTGCCCTCTAGACTGAGCCGGCGCAGTGAATTCCTCCCATACACTGAGAGGGCATGCTTGGTATGCCCAGCATGTCCCATCTTTAAATTTAACAAAAATAGTTTCCTCATCAGCTGAATAGGCTTCAGCGACAACCCAACTTGATGCAGTGGATTTCCATTCAATCATTTTCTTCTCCATTATAGATTCCTCGCCATGCAGCTAAAGCACTCTTGAATGACAGGCTTTTTTCAACACCTCGCCAACTATCAAGCGAAGGGTCTTCAGCTAATGGAAGCGGATTAGGCTTATTCAGAATTACACGGCATGGAATTATCGTTGATTCCCCACTTACTATTGCTTCTCCGGTACGTAAAGATGGAAGAACTGAGGACAACCCAACAACATTATCTGGAAGCGCAGCTTTTACGGTTCCTTGGTCACTACTGTTTGTGAGCCTCAACGCGATCAAGGTTCCACATTGGGCTAGAGCTGTATCGGGCAATTCTGTTGGTCTTTGCGAAACAAGCCATAGACCAACACCATATTTTCGTCCCTCACGAGCTATTCTATTTGCCGATTCACGGGTCAACTCGGCTGCGTTTTTGCCAAGGTACTTGTGAGCCTCCTCAAGGACAATCAGCGCAGGGCACAGACGACCGATTCCTCCACCGCCAGCAGGTGCGCGAAGTGCAAGCTCGAACAAAAGATTCAGCACAACACCAATAGCCGCATCAGCTGCCTCCGGCGGAACACCAGCAAAATCTAAGACCGAGATAGGCCGATCTCCCCCTAGCCATTCTGAGACAACTGCTTCAAGAGGGTCTTGACCATCCAGCGCTACAGGCGGCCTTAGAAAAAATTGCAGCCTTGGATCCACGAGACCAAGACGCAGCCTATCAGGCATCGATCCATATACATCGAAAAATGGCCCTTTATGGGGTGGTCTTGAAGATGCACCGTACTGCTGAAACGTCGCGGATCGCAAAGATTGAGAATCTCCTATGTCCAATATTGCACGTGTATCAGAGTCACCTTTTACGGCCTGTGTTTCACGATTCTCAGTATCAAGCTCATACCACACCTTCTTAATATCAAAAGGGACGGGTGTATCAGGAGTCACTGCATTTAGATCCAAATCCAACCAACTAGCTTCTGAAACAAAATTGCGCCTATGAATACCAACCAGCTGAGTGAAACGGCTAAGGAACGTACCGCTTCCTGAAGTGCCGGTAAATATTTTGATGATGTCATGCGCAGGAAGCGCCCAGAACGGCACCTTCAACGACTGCTTTCCGTCACCCAGCACGCTAAGAACGTGCGCATGAGAACCCAGCGCTCGCGCATACTCTCCATGGGGATCGACGACAACAATATTTGCAGTACGCCACCCTCCAGTTACGAAGCTTTGCAGCAGTGAAGCAACAGAGCTGGTTTTTCCAGACCCTGTAGAACCGACAATAGCGGCATGCCTAACTACAAGACGAGAAGCATCAAGACTAATGGGTAAACCTTCGGCAGCGGAAAGGAAGCCGATACCGATTCGATCTACGCTTTCTTTTGGAAATATAGGGCTTAGTTGATCGATTGTAGCGAAATGGACTTCGTCATCCAGCGCAGGATATGAAGCGACTCCACGCTGGAATCGACTGGTCGCCCGATCTATTTCTCCGAGCAACTGAACCTGCAGCCAACGCTCATCCCTTTGCACGGTTCCAGAAGGCTCGAGATCACCTGACAGCTCAGCTATACCAAGAAGACTCACCGATGCAATGAGGTCAACGAGCCCTTGAGGGATGCGAACTAAAGATCCTATCTGCCCAATCGAAAGAACTTGACCACGGTAAATAGGGGCCACACCAGCCATGTCATCATCGAGTGCCACAGTAATTGTGGAGCCGAGCACATGCCTAACTCGACCAATACATGTAGGAGCACGCTCGGTCATAATTTCTCCGGCGATGTGGCCGCAGAAATTTGCGCGGCTATCTCTGCGCTAAGATCCTTTAGCGCACTATCTGCTTCATTCGTTCGTACTGAAATTTGTCCGAGGAAATCGGCCAAACTTCTAAAATCTGGTAATTTCATTTTCGAATCTTGCCAATATGGCGAAGACACATCGTCCACTGCCCAAGGAGCTCGTACGCCACCCAATATTGCTTCTTCTTTGTGAACAACTTGAAGATTTGGCGTATGAGATGCTCTCTTCGCAATCTCGTCAGATATCGGATCAAAACTTAAAACAATGAACTCGGATCGCTCACGGCGCGCAGCTGCATCAAAGATCATTTCATTTATATGCTGATCTCCAAATGCATACCCGCTAATAATCAAAAGAGTCTCTGGCTGATTCAATGCCCGGCGAAAGCGATCCTGCAACACCACATAAGGAAACCTGCGCGACTGATCATACTTCGCATCAGATGGATAAATAGCTGCAATTTGTCCGCTTTCTGCAGCAGCGCCTAAACGAATGACTTCGCTATCATCCCATACCCAATTTACGGATCCGTGCAGCTTCCAGAGTCGCGCAAAAAAACTAGGCACTCCTTCTTTGTCATTGCTGCCGCTATTCTCGACAAGATCAGTGTGAAATCGCGCCCTTAAAACCCCAGAAAATCCATCGAAATAGTGCACGGAGTGCCTATCAAAGGCAGACTCCAGAATAAGGTCATAGTTGACCGTAAACACCTCGATAGGAAGTCTGTATTGACTTCGCCTGACCCATGAAGCGAATTTTCTGGCCGGCACAAGATCAGCCGACTTAACATCAAGCTCCTGAATTATTAGACTGCAGACTAAGCTATCCAAGCATGCAGCATCATGCGCGGTCATTCCATCAAGAATTTGCCCTTCGCGCAGCATAGCCTGCAAGGCTCTAAGACGGCTCAATGCCCGTTCAAGGCCGCCATCTTTGATTAGCAGCGTAAATTTCTCACTCTGCACCGGATCAAGAGCGGCGATGATCCTTGTTGTAAGTTGGTCAATGTCAGGCAGCCCCCCAGCACGAGACGTACCTGCACCGAAGAAAAAGCAAACATGCCTGCTCCTTGTCGCCAATTTGGCGCCAAGTGAGCTGAGAAACCGGATTGGATCGTGAGCCATTTATCCCCCTGTCGCGCCATCCCCCTAATCACGCTACGACCACCCCAGAACGCGGCCTACCTGTCACAAACGACAGGATGATCAATCCAAAGTACACGCCAACACGAAATCTATCGCGGGAATGATGCTCCGCTCTACACCTACCGCACCCTACCATCCAATTGCTGCTCCCGCTCCTGCACCGGCGTCGCAACCCCCTGCTGCCGCTGCGCTTCCACCTGCTGCACGCTCTCCCGCGCAGGCACGCTCGCCGCATCCTCCAGTCGGACATTCGATTGGAAGTTCGGTTCGCGGCCGGGGCCGTTGGGGAAATACGAAGTGAACAAACGGTCACCGTACACGCCGATGTCCTGCGGTTCGCGCACGACGCTTTCGCGGCGCCGGTATTCGGCCACGCCGGCGGCGGCGATGTTTTCGGTCTGCTCCTGGGTGAAGCCGCCGCCGTTGCGCTGCACGGCGCTGCGCATCTGGTCGAACAGCGCGCGGTCCTGCGGGCTGAGGCGTTCGATGGCCTGCGCGTTGGTTTCCTGCGCGGGCGGTGCGTCCGGCGTGGCGCGGCCTTCGCGGGTGGGGGCGTCCTGCAGGCGGATGCCCATGTCGCCGGCTGCGTAGTTCTCCACCCGCAGCGATTCGCCCTGTCCGTTGCTCACGGTGAGGTTGCTGCCGTCGACGACGTAGGTGAACTGGCCGTTGGCGCTGCGGTAAGTGTTGGCCGGGTCGCCTTCATTGCGCACGCCGCCGTTCAGCAGTTCGTCGCGTCCGCGTTCGTTGCGCCAGCGCAATTCGCCGCGACCATCGCTGTCCATCACCGTGTCGCCGGCATTGGCGACATAGGTGTCGTGGCCGATGCCGCCTTCCATGCGGTCGCGGCCGGCGCCACCGATCAGCACATCGTTGCCGCGATGCGCGCGCAGGGTGTCGTCGCCGCCGTTGCCGATCAGCAGATCGTTGCTGTCGACTTCGCGCGGCGCGTTGCCGCGCGTCATCCGCTGCGAATCGATGGTGGCGGCGTGGTCGGGATCGACATCCTGGGTGGTGTTGTTGCGCTGATCGACGCGCAGACCGGCGCCGGTGCGCAGGTCGCGACCGGGGTCCATGAAGATGGCGTCGGCAGCGAAGGCATTGTTGGCCAGACGGTCCGCGATATCCGGATGGTCGGTGCGCAGATCGGTGAGCAGACGATTGCGCGCGGGCTCCAGTGCGGCATTGATGGTGGGCACTTCGCCGAACAACTGCACCAGATCCGGATTGTTGCGGTTGGAGGTGGCGACCGCGTTGTGCGCGAGCGGCTGCGCGGTGCCGTCGAAACCGGTGCCCCATTCGCGCTCGTTGCGGGCGATGTCGTCGCGATGCAGTTGCAGCATGCGATATACGCCGCGCGCTTCGTCGCTGGTGACGTTCTGCGGATCGTCGTAGAGGCCGAAGGCCTGCGCCTCCATGCCGCGCCGCGAGCGGATACCGAGTTCGATATCCGGATCGGTATTGGTGCCGCGGCTGTTGTAGCGCAGTTGATACCAGGCCTCGGCGCGGTCGCCGTCGGCGACGGCTTCGGTGAAGCCCTGCATATGCGTGTCGACCCGGCCCGCGCCGCGGTTGTAGGTGACAGACACCAGCGCGGCACGTTCGTCCGACAGCGGCATATTCAGACGATTCGCGGGGCCTTCGTAATTCGGCAGGCTCGCGGTTTCCAACAGGCTGCGCGCTTCATCGCGGGTGATCTGGACGGGAAATGCGAGCCCGAGCGCGGTCTTCTGGTTCGCCGGAGCGTTGTCGATCGCGGTGAGCTGCTGCCTTTCCCTGTCGGAAAGCTGCACACCGGCCTGATCGAACAACGCAACATTGTTGTTGCGGTTGAAGGTATAGCCGTAACCGATCGTCGCCATGTTGTCGTTGTCGGGATACGGGGTGGCACGGTAACCCTCGAAGCGCTGGATCATCGCGCTGGCACGGCGGGCGTATTCTTCTCGGGTCAGTTCATCGTATTCCACGGCAGTCTCCTTGGTGCGTGGCGCACAGCGTCAGGGCAAACAACGGATGCTTTCGATATTCACTCCGGCCATCGGCAAGGCGCGTCCTTGACGGCTTTCACGTGTTCTACCTGACTGGCATCGGTGTTGCGCGTCAGTGCCTGTCGCTGCGGAATGATGGTGGGCTCCGGAAATTCGCCCGCTTTCACCATGCCGACGAGACGCCATTGGACGCGGTTGCCCGAACGTTCGATCGTGGCCAGATATTTCGCGCCGCTGCGGGTGGCATCGATCACCACCGTGGCCTTGTTGCCGCTGACGATGCCCAATACGGTGCCGGGCTGGCCTTCATCGAGACGCCCCAGGCCGACGGTGGCGACCTGATGTTCGCCGCAGAGGCGGTCGCCGTCCTGGACGAGGTAGAGGCTGAACCCCCCGCAGTCGCGGTCGGGATTCGCCTTGTCGCACCACTTCACCGACCATGCGCCGCTGAAATCGGGCTTGGCGGCATGTGCGGATTGCATCGGCATGCCAACAAGCAGGGCCGAGAACGCAGAGGCCAGGATGAAGCCATATCGGTTCAGCATGACGGGTTCCCTGTCGCGGTGTCGATGCGGTCACGCTACGGCGGGACCGATGCCGGGTCAAGCCGCCGGGGTCTCGTCACTTCAATTCATGAAGTGAATCGAACAGATCGATGGATCGGCGGATCGCGCTCTTTTGCTCGTCGTCCCCGCGCACGCGGGGATCCAGTGACTTTCAAGTGGCCTGCGCAGTGCGAAGACGCCGGGTTCCCGCGTTCGCGGGAACGACGACGCTTTTGTTTGGCGCTCGGAAATTCCGGCGACTTACCGCTGCGCCAACGCGAATTCGATCGCCGCGCACACCGCTGCAGCCTGCGCGGCATTGCATTGTTCGGGCGTGGCGCGCGGGCTGTCGGGGTAGACCTCGGTGGTGGTGCGGTAGCGCGCGGCGGTGATGCCTGCGCACAGGCCGAGCGACACGACCGGGTAATTGATGACGCCCGGCGCGACCACGGGCGAGCCGATGATCTCGCCGTTGGCATCGGCCGGTGCGATGTGGGTGACCTTCGCCACCGCCGCGATCACCGCCTGCTGGAACGCGGGCTGCGGGTCTTCGCTGTCGCCGACCAGATAGAAGCCGTCGGGAATTTCACCGGGTTCGGACGTCTTGCCGTCGCGTGCGGCCAATGCGGGCCGGAATTCGGATTCGTCGCTGTCGGTGGTTTCGTGAAGGTCGATATGCACGAGGATGCGGTCGCGCAGCGGTGCGACGAGTCGCATCAGTGCGGCGGATTCCTGCGCGGGGCTGTCTGCGCGGAACGAACGGTTGGGGTCGATCGCATCGTGGTTCCAGCGATGGATGCGCTCGTAGGCCCACGGGCTGACGCAGGGCGCGATCAGCAGATTGACGCGGCCGGCATAGTCCGCCGCATGCAGATCGGCGAATCGCAGCGCGCCGTGCACGCCGCTGGTTTCGTAACCGTGCACGCCGCCGGTGACCAGTACGCAGGGCAACGCGTCCTGCCAATCGCGACTCCTGAGCGCGAACAGCGGATAGGTGTCGGGCGGGTAATCGAGCTGGCCGTATTGCACCCCATCGAAGCGCGCGCGCAGTCGTTCGATCGCGCCGAGCACATCCGCCGCGTAGCTGCGGTGACGGATCTGGCGCGAGCGCCATTCGGCGATTTCGGCGGCGCCCCATGGCTGGCCGGGCGTGCCGATCGGGTAAAAGACGGTGTCGATCATCGGATGGCTCGCTCTGTCGTGATATCGGTGAACGCCGCAACACAGTAGCATTGCGCCGAAGCATGACGCCGAGCGCTGCAAACCATGCGGATCTCCGCGGTCGGCATTCCGATCCGCCCATACTCACTCGTGCACCGTCACGGACCCGCCCGAGACCGCCCCATGACCGAACCCAGCCGACTCTCCAAGCGCGTGGCCGAACTGGCCCGCTGCTCGCGCGCCGATGCCGACCTCTACATCGAAGGCGGCTGGGTGTCGGTGGACGGCAAGGTCATCGAGGCGCCGCAGCATCCGGTGACGGACGAATGCATCGAGATCGATCCCGACGCCGTGCTGGAAGCGCCCGAGCCCGCGACGATGCTGCTGCACAAGCCGGCTGGTTTCGATGCGATCGGCGGACGCAAGCCGGCCGCGACCCTGGTCAAGCCCACCTCGCGCTGGGCGGAAGATCCGTCCGGCATCCGCCAGTTGCAGAACCACTTCATCCGCTTGACGCCGCTGGTGCCGCTGGACACCGATGCCAGCGGTCTGATGGTGCTGACCCAGAACGGTCGCGTGTGGCGCCGGCTGACCGAGGATGCCGATCAGATCGAGCAGGAATACATCGTCGAAGTCAGCGGCGAGATCGGGCCGTACGGTCTGCGCCGTCTCAACGAGGGCCTGAGCTATCAGGGGCGCGAACTGCTGCCGTGCAAGGTGAGCTGGCAGAACGAATTCCGCCTGCGCTTCGCGATCCGCGCCGTGCGGCCAGGACAGATCCGCGACATGTGCGCACAGGTGGGGCTGCAGGCGACGTCGCTGCGACGCCTGCGCATCGGCCGGTTCTCGCTGGGAAAACTGCCGGTGGGCGAATGGCGTTATCTGCCGGCGGGCGAGAAGTTCTGAAGCCCGCGGCAACGACGCGGCATGATCGCCGATCGACGCAGCGCCAATGAATGCTTGCCGTATGCCGTCTGAATGCACGGCATCGCGCGCGCCTGCATCACGAAATGTTTCCGCCTCCATAACCGACGCTTACCGCGCCGGACACAGACTGGCTGCGCGATACGCATCTGATCGCACCATCTGCCCAGGAGGCATCATGACGCATGTGAACACACCCAACACTTCGAACAGGAATACGCCGAACACGTCGCAATCGAAGCGCATGGACAGATCGCTTTACGAGGATGAGCGTGCGCACTGGAAACAGCAGTTCTCCAACGAGCCCTACTACGAGTCCGGCCGCGATTTTTCGGACTACGACCAGGCCTATCGGATCGGCACGGAAGGGCGCGGGCTTCATTCCGGCAAACGATTCGAACAGGTCGAGCCGGATCTCCAGCGCGAATGGGAGCAGGGAAAGGACGCCACCAGCATCGGCTGGGACAAGGCGAGGCAGGCTGTACGCGCCGCCTGGGATCGCCTGGAACATGAGGCACCCGGCAAGAAAGCAGGCGCCCGGTAAAAAGCGCGCTGGCACAGTCGCTGAGCACACATCCCGGCGACCCGCCGCACACCCTCCCCATCGGAACCATCCCGGCGGGAGCGCTCAGCGCTCCCGCCGCAACCACGTGTCGAAGACCCGGATCGTGGACGCCGCCATCAGCGCACCGATCAATGCACTTGCACCGATGAAGCGCAGCGACAAGCCAGACGTTTCAGTATTGCGCGCGCGGGCACGTCGATCGAAGGCGCCTTTGAGCGCATCGCCCATGACGATGGTGCGCGGCTCGCTCAGGCGCCGCGTACGCGCAGGGTCAGGCCCTTGAGGAAATTGCGCAGCAGCTGATCGCCGCAGGCGCGATAGTTGTGGTGGCCGGGCTGGCGGAACAGCGCACTCAATTCCGGCTTGGAAATCGGAAAGCCGGCCACCGCGAAGACATCGTGCAGGTCGACGTCCTTCAATTCGAACGCGACGCGCAGTTTCTTCAGCACGAGGTTGTTGGTGACGCGCTTCTCCACCGGTCGCGGCGGCAGGCTGTCGTTGCGGCCCCGGAAATGGATCACCAATCCGTCGAGGAAGTGCGCAAGCACGCGGTCGCTGCACTCGACGTAATCGGGATCGTCCTCCCGACGCACGAACGCCTGCACCTCCGCTTTATCGAACGGCAATGCCGGGTCGACCAGCTTCGCGATCTCCACGACCTTGATGTCGCTCAGGTCGAGCATGTAGCGGATGCTGCGCAGCACGTCGTTGTTGATCATGGCTTCCGGGGGAGTGCGTCCGAAGACAAAGGTTACAGCGAAAAGAAAATCCACGGCAGCCGTTTTTCGATGAGCGCGAAGCATCCCTGCTCAGAGCCAGGCTTTCGAACGCTCGCGGATCCGTTCGATCAGGCGAAGCGCGCCCCACTGGTTGTAGGTCTGGGCGCTGGTATCGATGCCGCGGATGGCCTCCTCGGTTTCAGCGAGCATCGCGCCGAGGCGCGGATGCCTGGCTTGTTCGGCCGACAGCAGTGCTGCGTAGGGGTCGATGGCGTCGTGGATCGGCGACGCCGACATCGGTCTGGTGCCATAGGCGAGCGCGAGCGCGTCGACGCCATCGAGACCGCGCAGCGTTGGCAAGGCGAAGGTGCGCAGGCGCGTGGCGAGCCATGCGGCGAGCGGCGCGATGTCCTCTTCCCGGAAGATCCAGAATCCGGCGTCGCGCAGAAGATAATCCTGCATCGGGCCGGACCAGCCTTCCGCCACCCGCGCGAACGGGATTGCGGCCGAATCCTGCAGGCTCGTGACCGAGCCCTGATCCAGCGTCTTCTCGGCGACGATCGCCTCGTAGAGTCCCTTGATATGCACGGTGAACTCGACGCGCACACCATGGAACCACTCGGGACTGTCGACCGCGATCAGGTCGAAGCGCTGGTGACCCCATGCGCCGCGTCGTTCAAAGGTCGCATTCATCTGGTGCGTGCCCCAGACACTGGCGGCCACGCGTGGGAACCCGGCGGCTTCGGCGATGGGCTGGATCGTCACGAGCAGACGCTCCAGCAGTGCTTCCTTGCTCATCAGCCCGAACTTGCGCCGCCAGTCGGAATAGCGGCGATCCAACTGCCACAGTACGCGCGCATGGCGTTGCGCCGTGAGGTCGGCACCGAAGATCTCGTCGACGGAAGCGTCGGACTTCACGTTCATCGCCTCGATGAAGTCATGGATATGGTGCTTCTCGTAGTAATCGGCCGCGAACGCATTGCCTTCGACGCCGAGGTCGTCGTCGAGCAGCTTGCCGTCGCAGTGGTCGAACAGCAGGTCCAGGCCGCTGGTGCCACCGCTGCGCAGGGCGTCGGCCTCGGCCATCAGTTCATCGTTCGCCAACCCGCGACGGATCGCCCATTCCAGGAACAAGCCCATGTGCCGACCGCCGTTTTCGTTGGGCAGATCGGTCTCGAAATCGAGGAAGTAGTATTCGGCATCGTCGTATTTCATGGATGTCTGGCACGGAAGTGATGCGCGGGAAGTGATGCGCGAGTATATCGTCGGCAGTTCGGGGCCTGCGGTGAGGCGCAGCGGCGAACAGGGACGACGCGCAGACCGTACACCCACGGTATTCTGCCCGCCCGCTCCGAAGATCGCCCCCATGCCGCACTACGCAGGCCCCCTGCTCACCCGCCCGCTGGGCGAATCCATGCTCGCCGCGCACAAGTACGGCGCGGACACGTGGACCGGCTCGCTGGACCTCGGCCGTTCCAACGGCGAAGCGCGGCTGGACGCGGACGCATGGGAATGGCGCGGGCAGCGCTATCCCTGGCCCGGCAAGCTCAAGGACCGCACGATCCATTACTGGGATGGCGACGCGTTCACGGCGGTGTCGCGCTATTCCGGCGCGCTGATCAAACTGGTGCCCACCGAATGGGGCGCGCCGACTTTCGAGATCGACGGCATCAAGATGCTGCCCACCGCGAAGGCATCGCCGATCGAGGACGCGCGGCGCAAGGTGGCGCTGGTGCAGCCGCAGGGCAAGACCGTACTCGATACCTGCGGTGGGCTGGGCTACTTCGCCGCGTGCTGCCTGGAAGCCGGCGCCGCGCGCATCCAGTCGTTCGAGAAGAACGCCGACGTGCTGTGGCTGCGCACGCTCAACCCGTGGTCTCCCGATCCCGACGCGGCCGAATCCGGTGGTCGTCTGCAACTGACCCATGGCGATGTGACGCAGGCGATCGCGCAGATTCCGGATGCCTCGGTCGACGCGCTGCTGCACGACCCGCCGCGATTCGGTATCGCTGGCGAACTCTATTCGCAGATGTTCTACGACCAGCTCGCCCGCGTGCTGCGTCGCGGTGGCCGCCTGTTCCACTACACCGGCAGCCCGAACACCCTCACCAGCGGACGCAATGTGCCGCGCGAAGTCGCGACCCGCCTGGAAAAAGCGGGATTCAAGACCGAATTGGCGTTGGATGGCGTGTTGGGAGCGAAGCGGTAAAACGGAATCGGAGCGGGCTCATGAAAGCCCACTCCGACGCCATCACCACTTCAATGACGACAGTCTTTCAGTTCGCGATCGCGCCGGTCTGCGTGGCGCGGCGGAATTCGGGATCGGCGAACAGTTCGCCCAGCAGTTTCTGGACGGTGGCCGAATACCCCGTGATCGCGGCCGGAATGGCGATCGCACCGATGAACGAGGATTCCCACGCATTCTCGATGCGGATCGTCCGCGCGTACACCTGCTCGCCGCCCCGGGTGACGACGAAATCCGCCGCCATCGTCGCCTTGCCCTGGCTGGCGCCGGCCGCGCTCATCCGGTTCTCGACCAGCCGGCCGCTGACGACGGTCGCCGCCATGGGCTGGAATCGACCGGCCTCGCGCAGCTCGGTTGCCAGCGCATCCTTCAGGTACGTGGCGAACGTGCCGTCGGCGCCTCCGTTCAACGACGAACCGCGCATGCCGAGGCGACGGTTCTCGACACCGGCGGCAGCATCGAAACTGCCGACGTCGAGCTTGTCCCGATCGGACAGCAGGCGCTCGGTGTTATCGATACTGGGCTGGTAGGTGAGTGCCGGCGTGCTGACGCAGCCGGCAAGGGTGGCGAGCAGAGCGCCGCAGAACAGCAGACGGATGGACGGGCGCATGCGGGCTTACTCGAACGCGCCCTGGGTGGACAGCTGTTTCAGCCCGTTCCAGATCAGCTGGTCCATGATCACGTTCACCGCATCGGCCGGCGTCATCGGCGTCAGGCCTTCCGGGCCGGCCTTGTTGCCGATCGTGGAATGCAGCGCGTGCTTGACCGTCGTTTCGGTGGCTTTGCCGTCGCGCGTGTAGGTCATGGTGCACACGTAACCATCGGTGACCATCGAGCCGACGAGGCCGAAGGTGAGGCCGGTGCCGAAGCCCTTGGCCGCTGCGTTGTCGGTGATCGCGACATTGTCGATCATCACCTTGAGAACACCGCCGGACGGCGCTCCGCCCGCAGCCGCGATTTCCTTGAACAGACCGGATTCGGCAGCGACCGCGACCACCCGGGGACGGATCTGCGAAGTCGCCGCAGCGTTGGCCGCACCCTTGCTGCGGAATTCGAACAGGACCTGCACCGGCTTGGGTTCCGGCGCGACCACCAGATCGCCCTTGCCCGCCTTCGGCAGTGCCGGATCGACGTAGGATTTCATGGAAATGCAGCCGCTGAGGCCTGCGATCATCATCGTCGCGAGCGCGAGCAGACGCGCCGCATGGGTGATGCGGAAAGACATGGACATTGGACTTGCTCCCCTTTGGTTCTGTGACGGATGGCAGAAAAACCGCAGCGCCTTTATACGCGATCGGATCGGCGCCAGAAAGGGGGCGCGTCATGTGAAAAAGCGATCGAATGGCAGCGGCAGGACGGGCGCAAGCCCGCCTTGCGGGTCAGCGCGATGATTCACTGTTTTTTTACCCGGCGGCTGTCGATCCCCGGGGCCGTCGCTCGTCGGAGAAGAACAGGCCGACGTTTCATCCCCCGCAGGAGTGGACATGAGAAAACTCATCGTTGCCGCAATGATCAGCCTCGACGGCGTGATACAGGGGCCCGGCGGGCCCGACGAAGACCGCGACGGCGGCTTCGTCCACGGCGGTTGGGCGTGGCCCTACATCGACGAAGGCGACGACGTGATGGGCGGCGTGTTCTCGCGCCCGTTCGATCTGGTGCTGGGGCGCCGCACCTACGACATCTTCGCCGCGTACTGGCCGCATGTGCCGGGCGATGGCTCGTACGGGAACATCGCCGACGGATTCAACGCCGCCGCCAAGCACGTCGCCACGCATCGTCCCGACACGCTGGACTGGCGCAACAGCCGCGCGCTGGGTGGCGATGTCATCGACGCGCTGCGCGAACTCAAGCGCGTCGATGGCCCCGATCTGGTGACGCAGGGCAGCAGCGATCTCGTGCAGCAGTTGCTCGCCACGGATATCGTCGACGAACTGAGCCTGCTGGTCTTTCCGATCCTGCTCGGTCGTGGCAAGCGGCTGTTCGACAGCCGGACGCAGGCTGCGACCTTCAGGCTGGAAGCATCGACGACCTCACCCTCCGGCGTGCTGGTCGCCCGCCATGTCCGCGTGGGCGAGGTGCGGACCGGCACGATCGGGGAGGTCTGAACGCCCCCATCGGCTTTACACCGGTTCAAGAACGGGCCCGGATAATCGGGCCGACCATGTACCGACCCCCGACACAGGAGAACGACATGACTTCAAACAGCATGACTTCAAACGGCATGGCTTCCGGACGCATGGCCCCCAGGAACACGATCTGCCTCTGGTTCGACGGCACCGCGCTGGATGCCGCGATGTTCTACGCCGAGACCTTCTCCGACAGCGCGGTAACGGCCGTGCATCACGCGCCGGGCGATTATCCTTCCGGCAAGCAGGGCGACGTGCTGACGGTCGAGTTCACCGTACTGGGCATTCCGTGCATCGGCCTGAATGGCGGCCCGATGATCAAGCACAGCGAAGCGTTCTCGTTCCAGGTGGCCACCGACGATCAGGCCGAAACGGATCGGCTGTGGAACGCGATCGTCGACAACGGCGGCCAGGAAAGCGCGTGCGGCTGGTGCAAGGACCGGTGGGGCCTGTCGTGGCAGATCACCCCGCGCGTCCTCATCGATGCCTACACCGACCCGGACCCGGCGGTCGCCAAGCGCGCCTTCGACGCGATGATGACGATGCACAAGATCGATGTCGCCGCCATCGAGGCGGCGCGACGCGGGTGAGATCGCGGCAGCGCGGTGCGCACATGGTGTCGCGATTCCGTGGCGTGACGCGGCGCTTGCTCCGCGTTGCGCAGGGAATGGCAGGCGCAGGCCCGCCATCCATTCGCTATCCGTCGTTGTGGCTTCCACTCACCCCAGCAAGCGCGTGATCTCCGCATCCTTCTCTTCCCAGATCGCGTTCATCCATTGCTGGAAGCGGGCCCGGAACGCGCGATCGTCCTGATAACTGCCGCCGATCAGCGCATCCGGGATCGGACGCTGCCGGATCGCCACGCGTACCTCCTCCATGCGCCCGCCGATCAGATCCAGCATCGAAGGCCGACCGCCGGGATAGACGATCGTGACGTCGAGTATCGCGTGCAGGCTCTCGCCCATCGCATCGATCACGAATGCCACACCGCCGGATTTCGGCTTGAGCAGATGACGATACGGCGACGCCTGCGAAGCGTGCTTTTCCGGCCTGAACCGGGTGCCTTCCACGAAGTTCATCACCGCGACGGGGATGCTGCGGAACTTCTCGCAGGCACGACGCGTGGCCTCCATGTCGCGCTTGCCCAGCGCCGGATTCTTCGCGATCTGCTTGCGCGTGTAGCGCCCCATGAACGGGAAATCCAGCGCCCACCAGCACAACCCGAGCACCGGCACCCAGATCAGTTGGCGCTTCAGGAAAAAACGCAGGAACGGAATCCGCCGGTTGAAGACCTTCTGCAACACCAGAATATCCACCCAGCTCTGGTGGTTGGCCAGCACCAGATAGTGGCCATCCGCATGCAGCGGTGTCGATTCGCTGACATGGAAGCAGATGCGCGTGAAGCGGTCGATCATGGCGCTGTTGGCCGCGATCCAGCTTTCGCCCAGGCCCGTCAGCACCGGGTTGCAGGCCAGCCGCGCCCGCTCGAACGGCAGTACGGCTTTTGACACCGCGACAGCCAGCAGGGGCAATGCATGCACCAGCGTATTGGCCACGATCAACAGCAGAATCGGCACCACACGCAACCACACCATGAAGGACACCGGCTTCCACCCATCGACGAAGACCCGGAAGCCTATCAAACATCCGTCGATGGGAAGGAGACGAGGGCCGTTTTCCCAAGTGCATGGCCAGGAAGGGAAGCGCCCGGCAACCCCGCGCTCGCCAGCAGGGCGTCGGATGAGCTTGGACTTGAAGCCCATCGGCCCGCCGATTCCGGTGCTGCGATCCTTCCGTTGCACCCGCTGGCCGCTCCCGTGCAAACGAGCGATTGCGTCGGGCGCGCATCGCGCCGCTGGCGCCGCAGTGGTGGCGTTGCGCTGCGCTTGCTTCATCGCACGTGCTGTCTCGCGGAGTCCTTGCCGCCCGACCGCCATGCGGGTTGCCGGTCATTCGCGTGACCTTGGCGCGTGTATAGTTCGCCAGCATGGCGGGCATGGCGCCCAGCCACGAATCGTGGAGAGTGGTCATGGGTCTTGTACAGGCGGTCACGGGTGCGGTCGGCGGCATGTTCGCGGACCAGTGGAAGGACTTCTACACGGTGCCGGCCGGCCTGCCGTCGACGGCGGCGCTGTTCGCGGCGGTCCCGCAGGGCACCAATGCCGGGCGTGGCTCGAACACCAGCGGCTCCTCCAACATCATCACCAACGGGTCGAAGATCGTCGTGCCCGAAGGCTACGGGCTGCTGCTGTTCCAGGACGGCAAGATCACCGGCTTCGTCGCCGAGCCCGGCGGCTACGAGTGGCGCTCGGACGACCTCAACTCGCAGTCCATCTTCGCCGGCGACGGCATCGTCAGCCCGCTGATCACGCAAAGTTGGGAACGCTTCAAGTTCGGCGGCCAGCCGGGCTCGCAGCAGGCCGCCTTCTTCGTCTCGCTGAAGGAACTGCCGGACAACCGTTTCGGTACGCAGTCCGAGATCTACTGGGACGACGGCTTCCTCAACACCCAGGTCGGCGCGGTCACGCGCGGCTCGTACACGCTGAAGATCGTCGATCCGATCCTGTTCGTGAAGAACTTCGTGCCGGCCAGCTTTCTGCAGCCGGGCCAGGTCTTCGATTTCACCGACCACGACAACGCCGCCGCCAGCCAGCTGTTCAACGAAGTCGTCGGCTCGCTCGCGCCGGCCTTCAGCCTGTACACGAACGATCCGTCCAAGGGCAATCGCATCACCAAGCTGCAGCAGGATTCGCTCGGCTTCGCGAAAAGCCTGTCCGATGCGGTCGAGCAGGGCTACCAGTGGAAGTCCGATCGCGGCCTGGCCATCGTCAAGACCGCCATCGTCTCGATCGAGTACGACGCGAACACCCGCGAACTGCTCAAGACCGTGCAGCGCGCGGATGCGCTGTCCGGTTCGCGCGGCAACTCGAACCTGCAGGCCAGCGTGGCGCAGGGCATCCAGTCGGCGGGAGAAAACGGCGGCGCTGCGGGCCTCATGGGCGTGGGCATGGCATCGGGCATGCTCGGCATCGGAAGCATGCAGCAGCCGGTGGCGCCCGCCGCGCCCGCTGCGGATGACCCGGTCGCCAAACTGAAGAAGGCCAAGGAGATGCTGGACCTCGGCCTGATCACCCAGGACGACTACGACGCGCTCAAGGCCAAGGCACTGGGCCTGTAAGCCGCAGGCGCGCAGCGACCATGTCCGACTTCAAGACGCCGCCGCCGTTGCCGCCCGTCACCGGCCCGGGTTCGCCGCAGGACGTGCCGCCGTTGCCCGGCAGCCTGCCGATCGACCCGGCCACCCTGCCCGACGCGATCCGCGAGGAACTCGAAGCGCCCGATCCGGTCGCCATCGACACCGCCGCAGCCGAGCTCAGCGACGGCCTCAACCGCTGCCCGAAATGCGGCTCGACCGACATCCGCCACAAGCTCGGCACCGATCTGCTGGTCTGCCTGTACTGCCGCAACGAATGGGACGGCGCGCGGGTCGAGGAGCTGTTCGGATTCGGCGAAGGCATCGACCAGCTCAAGGGCACGGTCATCGCCTCGGGCGCGCGCGACATCGCCGCCGACGCCGCCGTGCTGATGACCTTCAAATGCACCGGCTGCGGCGCCGAGGTCACGGTCAACACCGAAAGCGCGATGACCGCGCGCTGCCACTGGTGCCGCCACGTCTTCGGCGTCAACGAACAGGTGGCCAACGGCGCGGTGCCCGACGCGGTGCTGCCCTTCCACATCAAGAAGGACGACGCGGTCGCGCGCATCCGCCAGTTCGTCGACAAGCGGCGGCTGTTCGCGCTGAAGGAATTCAAGGAACAGTTCACGCCCGAGAACGTCGTCGGCGTGTACCTGCCGTACATGATCGTCGACGGCAACGCGAGCGCCGACGTCGCCGGCAAGGGCGAGATCAAGACCCGCGAATACACGCGCGGCACCGACAACAACAAGAAGACCTACTACGACGCCGACGTGTACCAGTTGCAGCGCCACGTGGATTTCACCGTGGACGACCTGCCGCTGGAATCGTCCACCGAGCGCGGCAACCTGGACGTGCGCGTCAACACCAACAACATCATCAACACCATCCTGCCGTTCGACACCAAGAACGCGGTGAAGTGGAACGCCTCGTACCTCTCGGGCTTCACCTCCGAGAAGCGCAATAGCAACGTCGAGCATCTGCACCCGCGCCTGGAAGATCAGTTGCTGTCGATCGCCCGCGCCCAGGTCCAGGCCTCGGTGCGCCGCTACGACCGCGGCGTACGCTGGGAACAGGAAAAGCTCGACGTCCACGGCACGCGCTGGGTCTCCATGTACCTGCCGGTCTGGCTGTACTCGTACCACCAGCCCGGTGCTAAAGGCGGCATGCTGCACTACATCGCGGTGAACGGCCGCACCGGCGAAACCATGGGCAGCGTGCCGGTGCAGCAGTGGAAACTGCTGCTGGCCGCGCTCACCGTCGGCACCATCCTCGAAACCATCGCCATCGCGATCCTGGCAGGTTCCTCATGAGCGACGACGGCGGACTCTGGCTGCTGGCGGCCGGCCCGGTCGGCGCCACCGCGCTGTACTGGGCCTTGTACCGGTATTACCGCAATACCGACAAATCGCACGGCTTCGAGCACGAGACGAAAGTCGAGGCGAAGCCGGTGACGGGCGCGGAGTCGGACACGAAGGTCGACACGATCGAAGGCACGCAGCAAACGCGCATCGACGGCGACAACGTGGGCGCGTACCGCGCGCGCGTGCAGCGCATCACGGACGAGTCTTCCTGATCAACACCGGCAACGCGTAGGGTGGAGCAAGCGCAGCGCAACTCCACCATCGAATCGGCGAAAGCCCACCCATCGACCAGAGAGTGAAAAACAGTCGATCGCACCAGGAAATATGCCGCGTCTCAATGGTGGAGTTGCGCTGCGCTTACTCCACCCTACTCGCTCATCTCCGCAGCAGCAGCGCCGGCAGTGCCACCAGCGCGATTGCGAAAATGATGCCCAGCACCGCCGACAACACGCGCATCGGCTCGTTGCGCAGCACGGTCATGAACGTGCCAGCGGTGCCGTCCCGGCGGGCCGCCTCGTTCTCGGCCCGAACGCGCGCAGCGCGCTGCGCCTGATACCCGGCCATCGCACGCTTGGCCTCCGCGAAGGCCGCATCTTCGCGCACCCATATTCCGCCCAGCGAGATATTCCAGAACCCGGGCGAGGTCTCGTAGTACGCGATCTCGTGGTCTTCGAGCAGCGCACGCACATCGTCCGCCTCGTCGTCGGGCACATTGCGCAGATTGAGCAGGAGCTTGGCCATGCGTCGATGATAACAACCGCTGCGCTTCGGGGCGGGCTCAATGACCCGTGATTTAAAACACCCCTGCGGGTTGACCGCTTAGAGCGCCGTCAGCGCGTATCCCACCCACTGCGATCCCGTGACCTGCAGCCTCCCGCCCGCGATCGCCTCGGTCCGGGTCAGGCTGAATTCCTCCTGCAAAAGCCTCATGCCCTGCATCGTGAACTGCGACACGACCGCGACATGGATCGGGCCGCGGAAGTCCTCCATCAGAACACCTCCGGGCCAGACAATCCGGGGCTCGTGGATCGGATCGTCACCCATGCGGATCGATACTTCGACACGGATCGGAAAGTTGTTGACGACGCGCACCGCGTTCATCGCCAGATCCGTGGACACCTGGCGAATGACCGCGCGAGTCGCCTGCGGATTGATGCTGTCGATCGAGAATCCGGCAGTGGTCTCGGAGAAGGCGACAGGCACCGTCGTATTTTCCAGATGGGCAGGGTTGGACGGATCGCCGGAATAGTGGGCCTGCACGGTGAAATCCGAAGGAAGGATCACCTTCGTCGAACCACCCGGAGGCGGTGACGCGATCCTCCAGGCGATGGGGGCCAGATCGGGATTCAGCACCGGCGTCTTGAACAGCGCCAGACGCACCATCTCACGGGTATTGTTGATCAGCGTGATACTCGCCATGCGCAACGCTTCCTCATTCCCTGTGTCTTCGAGACGAAGACGTTCCTTTGCATGAAGCGGCTCCGGCAGCGCGCTCGTACCGGCAAAAAACGCATTACCGCGTGAAATCCGGCCAGCCCACCGTAGCATCGTAGGGTGGGCCCTGGCCCACCATCGCGCTCCCTCGCGATGAAATCCAATGCATCTAAATGTAATCACGGGGCGATGCATCGGACACGGCTCGGATCATTCAGTGGTGGGCCAGGGGGCCTACTTACTTTCTGAAAAAGTCAGACACGCTCAAGGTAAAGTGCACTCTGACCCCTGTTTTTCTTCGTGCAGGCTACAACTTCGTGGCAATTTTCGATTTCAGTGCCGCCTGAAGAACATCAGGAATTCGTCCATCACACACAATATCCAAAGCAGAACTGGCGCGACTTGATCCCAAATAGATCGCAGTGAGTTCACGCAACTTGGCGTGAGCATTTGCTGGCCGCGCCAACCCTGAAACGATTAGTATGACATCTGTAAATTGTGTCCCGCCGATAAACTGCCAAGAAGAAACAATCGCAGTTTTCCGCTGGTAACTCAATAGCTCGACATCATCAAAACTTGCAAGCCTGACTGCTGCGAAACCAGCGCTCTTGAGCCCATCAAAAACTGCGTCCTCCAAAGGTGATATGCATACTACGCAAAGCCTGCGCCCTTTTTCCTTCGCAGAATCAACCTCCCGCGCCCTGCCCACGCAAAACTGCGCAATAGCCTCCTTCCCGGTTAGCTGGACGATATGCGGCTTACGAGACCTTGCTTCAGCCCTTGAGACCTTAATAGCTGTAGCATTCAGAGGAAACCGAGAATACAAGTAGCTAATGAACTCGAACAATCCCGCCCTAAATCGATGCGTCTCTTCGAGATACACATCGCTTCGCGCACGCAAAGCCTCAGACCGCTCATTAACCGTAGAAAACATTCCTTGAGAAGGATCCTCAACGGAGAGAAATACCATCCCCGGCTTTGCACGGGAAAGCAACGAGATCGCCATGCGCTCTTGAGCATCAAAGAGCTGGAGCTCATCAATTAGAATAAAGTCATAGCCTTCTGTTTCTCGCTTGACGTTCCATGTAAATGTTTCAAAAACGCGAATACAATCGAGCACCAACTGATCGGTAGTAATAACACCAAGATCAACCAACTGCTCCATTAGCCGTTCGGATACACGCAAACAAAGCTCACGATCTGAGCGCGTGAAAAAAGGAGGCAAAGAATCCTCTCGCTTGGCAGATAGGTACTCAGCAACCTTGTCACTATCCCCCGTGAGAATTCCTTGCGGGGACAAAACGCCGACAACCTCTTCATATAGGTCAAGCACAAGCTCATTCCGGGCATGCGAACCCTGATCTCCTTCCAGGCCCCGTAAAATGTGAGGCGAGAGGGTGATGCGCGCTGAAGCGCTGAGTTTAGCGGCCGACTCCGCCAAGAACCGATCAAGCAGTTCCATCACTCGGCGCTGACCATCAGCACTATCTTCACCTAGTACGGAGCCAGCTATTTGCCCCACATTACCTGCATGTGATTGAAGAACGTACTGGAGAGGAAGAACAGAAATAGACTGCACAGCATGGCCGCCATTCAGCGACATGAGCACCCCGTCTATCCGCTCGGCCATCGCCCAACTATGCGTTGCGATTAGTATCTTCTTTCGCCCACCAATTACACTCTCATCACGTGAAAGACGAATTGCACGCATGCACAGTGTTAACGTCTTACCACTGCCCGCCGGCCCGATGACGCGAATTGAAGAGTCGAGTGGACTATTAACTATTTGAGCTTGCTCATTCTTTAGCAACTTCAACCAGTATTCGTATGAGTAGCCCTGTACGACAGCTTCGCTGCCAATTGTTTTCAAGTCAAACTGCTCTGAGAAGCTTTTATCTATAGCCTCCTTTACTACTTCGGCAGTAACCGTATCTGCCCACTCTTGATACGATGCAGCGCTAGGTGTACTAGGAGGCACCCACTCAGCGAGATCTTTCTGGCGCTTTTTGTCAGTTAGACCAAGAAATCTAACAACCTTGGCGCTACCATCAATCTCCGTCAGCCACCGTTGACTACCCTCATCTTCCCCCACCGCAAAGAAAGCAAGTCGATTCTTGTGGTGGAACTCAGCCCAGCTACGAGGCAGATGCACAGGAGGCATAGCAGCGGCCTTTAGAACACGCCCGATTCGCGTATAGATCGTATCGGGATCTCCATTTAGCGATTCTAATGCCGCGACATCGACAAGCGCTCGGAATTCTTCTGCACGTTCGCGACCCGTTGCAAATGCCCGGAGATCGGGCTCCAAGGCAGCCGAACGAAGACCAGAGACTGACAAGGCGGAAACTTTTTGCTTCGCATTCCTGCCGCTGACGATTACTTGAATTGCGCTCTCACTCAGAAGTATAAATTTTTCCATTTCTAAGTACTCAGCCTTGTTAAAACATCTTCGACGGAAGAAACGGAAAAATTGGGCAGCCCGATATCAGAAAAAACCTGCCCAAGCATCTGCGTCAAACGATATCTAAACGGAGAATTTAGCTGTGCAACGCGCAACCCCGTCCGTGATGCGGACTCAGAAGTGCGAAGCGCGATAGATGACACTTGCTCTTGCCACATTGGCCTCAACCATGCAATTTGAGCGTCAGTCATAGTGAGCGGCGGCCTTGAAAGCAATAACAGATCTCCACGCGTCTTTATCTGATTACGGAGCCGGTCAATTACTTTTGGCCAATCCACACCCGCCGCGTCCAAAATAGACCTGAGCCGTGAAACCGTCATCTCAAAGGGCGCATGAACAATAATTTTTGCCGCAAGCTTCGCGTTTTCATCCGCAATATCATTTGCCATCAACCTAAGCCTGACCTTGGGCAAAAACTGACCATCAGTTGGCGAAACATCAATGCCCAGAGAAATCCTACAAAAATCCTTGAGCTTCGACGAATAGTGCTCGAAAGCATCAAAGGAAAGGCACTGACAAATCACATCCTCAACAGACAGAAGCGGCACCAAAGTCACCAGGCGAGAATGCTTCCGCTTATCGAGATCACAATCTGCCGTGACAACTATTCCGTAGCGATCAATTACACCTTCTTTTGAAAATTTTATCAGATCACCCTGCTGTAGGATGTCGCTGGGCGCTACGCCGGTATACATATTCCAAACAGGGTCATCTAGAGCCTCCATTGAGAACATATCTCACATGCTCCTTTTCTTGCACATGTAGCACAACAACTCATCAAAATATCAGGCATTGAGGACTAGATTCTCTTCCAACTCGCAAAAAACCAGGGGCACAGTGTAGTTTCCCACCCGAGGCGGCTTTCCGAAGGCCCACAACGTCTGATAGTTCAGTCGCGACTTCCGTCGCTCCTACAAAAGCATCGCAATGCTGCCGACGGCGCACATCCTCGAAGGCATAACGCAACAGATCATTCACGACATGCCTCGCGTGTGTCCGGCCTTGTCCGCAATCTGGCGCATGCCCTCGCTATCGTCAAGCTGTCAGGTGAAGCAGCACGTAGGCTGGGTCAGCGACCCGGCACCGAAAACAGGGCCAGAGTACATTTTCAACAACTTAGTCGCGGCAAGCGCAGCGCTTGAACACTTGACCCATTGTGCTGCACTGATCGTAGTCGGCCCCAATCGAACATCCCAAACATCCTACAACCCCCGCGCCCCCATCACCGGCCCACCCTGCCCCTGCTGTGGCTCCATCTGCTGTACGGGCTGCACAATGGCATGTTGCTGCGTCAGCGCTTCCACCTGCTGCAAACTCTCCCGCGCAGGCGTATTCGCAGCTTCGTCCAATCGCACATTGGCATGGAAATTCGGTTCGTTGCCCTGCCCATTCGGAAAATACGTGGCGAACAGCCGGTCGCCGTAGATGCCGACGTCCTGCGCCTGCTGCACCACGCCGTCGCGGCGCTTGAACTCCGCCAGCCCGGCGGCGGCGATGTTCTCGCGCTGTTCCTGCGTGTAAGCACCCGACTGCGCTTCCGTGGCGGTGAACATCCGGTCGTAGACGGCACGGTCCTGAGGCGTGAGTCGATCAAGCGCGCCGTTGCCCTGCTGCGGTTCGTTCTGCGTCCGCACGGGCGGATCCTCAAGACGCAGGCGCAGATCGCCGCGCGCGTACTGCTCGACCTGCATCGACTCCCCCGCGCGATTGCTGACGGTCAGCGTGGTGCCGGCGAGGGCGTAGGTGTATTCGCCATCCGCACTCCGGTAGGTGTTGGGCGGATCGCCCTCGGCACGCGCGCCGCCGGTGAGCGCGCGCCCGCCCCAGCGCAGTTCGCCGTGGCCGTCGCTGTCCATGACCGTATCGTTCCTGCCGACGAGATAGGTGTCCTGTCCGATGCCGCCCTGCATGCGATCGGGACGGGCTTCGCCAACCAGGATGCCGTCGAGGGATTGCCCTCTGGGCGCCGGTCCGATATTGATCTCGCCCAATGCGCCGGAACTCGCCATCTGATCGAGGCGCACGATGGTGGTGGGGCTGGCGGTGTCTCCCCGCTCCGAGGCGCCATCCTGCTGATTGTGCGCATAGGGATTTCGCAACGTGACCCAGGTATGGCCGTCGCGCTGCTGGATGTCGGTGACGGTGTAGGCATGACTCTCCATCAGACCGTCGTTCACTTCCTTGCCCATGGTGGCCAACGACACCGGGCGGTTGTTGTCCAGCGCGACGCGCATCCCGGTATAGGCATCCTCCTCGCTGACAAAAGTACCCCTGCTGGGAACCCTGTAAGGCGGCGGCTCTTCGGTTGCCCCGTGCGTGGACGTTGACGTTGGGCGCTCGCCGATGCGCAGATTCTGTCCGGCGTCTCCTGTCAGCGCGAACATGCCGTCGCTGAGCGAACCGCCGCCGCTCTGTCTGGCGACGACCCTGTATGCCTCGCCGCGATCGTCGTTTTCCGGGTGCGGGTCATGCATCTTCGCGAAGGCCGCCTCCATCACCGCAGGCCAGATCGGACCGCCATCGTGATTGTCCGCCGTGCTGCCGCCATGCCTACGGATGTTGTAATCCACATCGGCCTGACTCACCTCGATTTGCTGCACTCCGCGAGTCGGGTGGTGCATGGTCACTGAAAACACGCCGGCATTGGGAGTGTTCGGATCGGGCTGATAGCGGATCGCATCGTGGATGCGATCGGGTTGCTGGGAGACAAGCGCTCCCATCGGCGCCAGCAGATAACAATCGTAATAGCTGTCTTGCCGGATGTCCGCAGGCTGTGGCTGGCCACCGGGCCCGTACAGTCGCGCATCGGTGTATTGCCTCTCGCGGTCCTGATCGCTCATCGCTCAATCCTTGTCCAATAGTTCAGACATCTCTCCCCAGGAACGCTGCCGCGTTGCGGGTTCCAGAGCCTCCTGTTGCGCCATCACTTCATCGATTTCTTCAGCTCGAAACGGCCGATCAGATAGCGGTCGCCAGCGCCGGAAACCGGCTGGTCGGTCATCGCGACCGCGAAATAGTGCGTCTTTCCTGCGATCACCACTTTCCACAACGCGACCTGGTCGAAACCCGGCTCGCTCCAGTCCTGATCGACCAGCACGCCGCCCCAATTGTTCTGGATGAGACTGCCATGACTCTTGCCCAGCGCCGACCAGGAATGCCTGTGCGGCTGATTCCAGAAGAACCGCTGGTCGACCACTTCGTATTCCCGATGCAGATAGGTCTCCAGCAAGTGGGCCAAGGCCGCTTCTGCGTACGCCTGATCTTGTTTGCTCAATACCTGATTGGTGCGAGGGAGCTCCGGCCATATCTGGTCAAGCAAAGCGTCAGCGGGTGGACCACGCTCGGCTGCGGGCAACGCGCGGCAACCGGCCAGTGCACAAGCCAGCAGCAGCATCGCAAGCGCATGTCGCCACAGGTTGGGGCATTGCGACTTCTGATCGCTGCATCCGTACCGCCACGCATCCGTGTGTTGCCGCTGGTGATCGCTCATCCATCCATCCTCGGAAATCGTGCATCGCTGCTGTTACCACACCCCCGCGCGCAGGGGAGGGAGTAAACGTCACTTATTCCTGCAATACTCCCCACCCACGTCATACAGCGCATGGCTGATCTGACCGAGCGAGTAGGTCTTCATGGTTTTCATCAGGGCGCAGAATCTGTTTCGTCAATGACAGATCTCTCAAGACGATCCGCATGCCGATCCCGCGCACCAAAGCGTACGACCAGCGCGACCATTTCCTCGAACCACGCCACTTTGGCGGACGTACTCAATGCGACACCGTCGCGGAGCTGTTGGCGACGAGCATCGTCGAAGGTGTAGCGGAGCGGGTCATTCATGACGCGTCTCGCGATGGTTCGGCTTCGCCTGCAATCTGGCGCAGGGCATCGATGTCGTCAAGGTCCTGGCGACGACCGGCGGCTTGCTTCATCGCGATGATGTGGGCGATGGAGGCCACACGGATCGGTACGCCGTCCAGGTCTTTGACGATCGAGTTTTCAAGAAGGGAAGCGAAGTCCATCGGCTCATGAACGAAGACATCCACCGATCGCTCGGGATTCGTGGGGTCCCACAGCGGAAAGACCTGCATATTGCGATGTCTGAACCAGTCTTCGCGCTTGGCCGGGTCGGTGAAATCCTGAAACGTCACCGGCAGTCGTGGGCGTAGGCCGATAGCGGACAATGCATCGCAGGCTTTGGCGACATTGTCGGGCGCAAAACCGATAACGAGATCGAGATCGCGCGTTGCACGCAGGTGGCCGTGCAGGATGACCGCAAACCCGCCGACGACGACGTAGTCCGCGTCGGCAAGCGCTTGGAAAATTTCGCGCAGATTGAAGGCCATATCCTGGTGACTCTCGGTCGTATCGCTTCACATGTTCCTACGATACTCCCCACCCACGTCATACAGCGCATGGCTGATCTGCCCGAGCGAGTGGGTCTTCACCGCTTCCATCAACGAGGTGAAGACGTTCTGGCGGTCGCGGGCGGTTTTCTGGAGGATCTTCAGCGGTTCACCCCCACCCCAGCCCTCCCCCGCATGCGGGGGAGGGAGCAGAGCGGCGTTGCGGAGGCGCTGATAGTTGGCGACGTTGTCGATCTGCTGGCCCTTCTCCCCCTCGGTCGAGCGGATGAGTTCGATCTCGGTGACGATATCCCCGCCATGGTCCTTCGGCAGGAAGGTGTTCACGCCGATCAGCGGCAGGCTGCCGTCGTGTTTCTTGTGTTCGTAGGTCATCGACTCGTCCTGGATCTTGCCGCGCTGGTACATGGTGTCCATGGCGCCGAGCACGCCGCCGCGCTCGCTGATGGCTTCGAATTCCTTGTAGACGGCTTCTTCGACGATGTCGGTGAGCTTGTCGACGATGAAGCTGCCCTGCCAGGGGTTCTCGCAGAAATTGAGGCCGAGTTCCTTGTTGATGATCATCTGGATGGCGACGGCGCGGCGGACGCTTTCTTCGGTGGGCGTGGTGATGGCTTCGTCGTAGGCGTTGGTGTGCAGGCTGTTGCAGTTGTCGAACAGCGCGTACAGGGCCTGCAGCGTGGTGCGGATATCGTTGAACTGGATTTCCTGCGCGTGCAGCGAACGGCCGCTGGTCTGGATGTGGTACTTCATCATCTGGCTGCGGGCGTCGGCGCCGTAGCGTTCGCGCATGGCACGCGCCCAGATGCGGCGGGCGACGCGGCCGATGACGGTGTATTCCGGGTCCATGCCGTTGCTGAAGAAGAACGACAGGTTGGGCGCGAAGTCGTCGATCCTCATGCCGCGCGCGAGGTAATACTCGACGATGGTGAAGCCGTTCGACAGCGTGAAGGCGAGCTGCGAGATCGGGTTCGCGCCGGCTTCGGCGATGTGATAACCGCTGATCGACACCGAGTAGAAGTTGCGGACGTTCCTGTCGACGAAATACTGCTGGATGTCGCCCATCATCCGCATCGCGAATTCGGTGCTGAAGATGCAGGTGTTCTGGGCCTGGTCTTCCTTGAGGATGTCGGCCTGCACGGTGCCGCGCACGCTGGCGAGGGTCTGCGCCTTGATCTTCGCGTAGGTGTCGGCATCGACCACCTGATCGCCGGTCACGCCGAGCAGACCCAGACCGAGGCCGTCGTTGGTCTCGGGCAGCAGGCCGCTGTATTCGGGGCGGCGCCTGCCTTCGAACAGCTTTTCGATGGTGGCGTGCGCCGCATCCCAGCGTGCGTTGTCGGCGCGCAGGTATTTCTCGACCTGCTGGTCGATCGCGGTGTTCATGAACATCGCGAGGATGATCGGCGCGGGACCGTTGATGGTCATCGACACCGAGGTGCTGGGCGCGCAGAGGTCGAAGCCGGAGTACAGCTTCTTCATGTCGTCCAGCGTGGCGATGTTGACGCCGGAGTTGCCGATCTTGCCGTAGATGTCGGGACGGATCGCCGGGTCTTCGCCGTACAGGGTGACGCTGTCGAACGCGGTCGACAGGCGCGCGGCCGGCTGGCCGACGCTGAGGTAGTGGAAGCGGCGGTTGGTGCGCTCCGGCGTGCCCTCGCCCGCAAACATGCGGATGGGGTCTTCGCCGGTGCGCCGG
The DNA here is from genome assembly GCA_013141175.1 of Lysobacter sp. Lineage (NCBI taxonomy): Bacteria > Pseudomonadati > Pseudomonadota > Gammaproteobacteria > Lysobacterales > Lysobacteraceae > Lysobacter > Lysobacter sp. The sequence goes on along the minus strand of JABFRN010000001.1, from coordinate 2,691,650 downwards.
TACGGATACACGCCGCCGGTGTAGGGGTAATAGCCGGGCAGGTTTTCCTTCTGCAGGAAGGTCAGCAGTTCGCCCCAGCTTTTGTAGGTGGGCGCGGCGATCTTCGGGATCTTCTGGTACGACAGCGACTCGCGGTAGTTTTCGACGCGGATGGTCTTGTCGCGGACCTGGTACTCGGTCACCTCATCGACGATCGATTTCAGGCGCGCAGGCCATTCGCGCAGCAACTTGAGGGCTTCGGAGTCGAGCGATTGGACTGCGTCGTTGTAGCGTTGGCGGAGGGTGATGAGGGTGCGGTCGATGCCGTGAGCCCCTCTCCCATCGGGAGAGGGGTTGGGGAGAGGGTTCGGGCCACGAGAGACGTCACTGGTCGCCGTACCCTCTCCCTCGGTCCCTCTCCCGGGGGGAGAGGGAAGCAAAGCGTCGCTCACGTACAGCTCCAGCGCCTTCGGCAACGCCGCATCGCCCAGATCATGCAGCGACTGCCAATACGACTGCGCGCGATCGGCGGTGTCGGCCTGCGATTCGATGCGGCGGTTGATGCCGCGACCCTGCTCGGCGATCTCGGCGAGATAGCGCACGCGGTTGCCGGGGATCAGTACGGTGGCGCGCGGTTCCTTCAACGAGGTGTCGATGGCCGGCGACCATTTCTCCGCCGGCAGCGACAGTTTTTCGCGCATCAACCGGCACAGGTTCGCGAACATCCAGCTGATGCCGGGGTCGTTGAACTGCGAAGCGATGGTGGAATACACCGGCACATCCGCGTCGGCGGTCTGGAACGCGACGCGGTTGCGCTTCCACTGTTTGCGCACGTCGCGCAGCGCGTCTTCCGCGCCGCGCTTGTCGAATTTGTTCAGCACGACCAGCTCGGCGTAATCGAGCATGTCGATCTTTTCCAGCTGGCTGGGCGCGCCGAAGTCGCTGGTCATGACGTACATCGGGAAATCGACGAGATCGACGATCTCCGAATCGCTCTGGCCGATACCGGCGGTTTCGACGATGACCAGATCGTAGCCCAGCGACTTCAGGAAGCTGATGCAGTCCTTCAGTACGATGTTGGTGGCCGCGTGCTGGCGGCGGGTCGCCATCGAGCGCATGAATACGCGCATGGAGCGCAGCGAGTTCATGCGGATGCGGTCGCCGAGCAGCGCGCCGCCGGTGCGGCGACGGGTGGGGTCGACCGAGATCACCGCGATGCGCATCTCCGGGAAATTGGCGAGGAAGCGGTTGAGCAGTTCGTCGGTGACCGACGACTTGCCGGCGCCGCCGGTGCCGGTGATGCCGACCACCGGCGTCTTGCCGCCGGCCAGTTGCCATTCCTTGCGCAGGTGCGCGAGTTCGGATTCGTCGATCGCGCCCTCTTCGATCGCGCTGAGCATATGGCCGATGGTGATTTCATCCCGCCCGTTGCCGTTGGCGATATCGACGCGATGCGGCGTTTCCACCGGCTGGCGCGCGGCGCCGGCGCGACGCACCACGTCCTCGATCATCGCGACCAGGCCCATGTGCATGCCATCGTTCGGGTGGTAGATGCGTTCGACGCCGTAATCCTGCAATTCGCGGATCTCTTCCGGGGTGATGGTGCCGCCGCCGCCGCCGAAGACCCTGATATGCGAAGCGCCACGTTCCTTCAGCATGTCGACCATGTACTTGAAGTATTCGACGTGCCCGCCCTGGTAGCTGGACAGCGCGATGGCGTCGGCGTCTTCCTGCAGCGCGGCGCGGACCACGTCCTCGACGCTGCGGTTGTGGCCGAGGTGGATGACTTCCGCGCCCTGCGCCTGGATCAGCCGGCGCATGATGTTGATGGCGGCGTCGTGGCCGTCGAACAGACTGGCGGCGGTCACGAACCGCAGCGGCGAGGTCTCGCTCTGCACCGAAGGCGTGGTCTTGTTGAGAGCGGGTGCGGCTGGCGTGCTCATGGCGCGCTCCGTGCTGGAAAAGGCTGGTGCGTATTGTAAGCGTGCGGCGCTCCGGCAGCGACCGCCCGCCTCCGCGTCCTTGCTCGCCGGCCTGTACCGCGTGGATACTGCTGCGGATGGGGAGACTGCTCCCACGGGGAAGCGTTCGATGCGTTCGATGACACGGTTCTGGCGGGTCGCGCGATGGGGGACGTTTTCGCTGGCCGCCCTGATCGGCAGCGGCCTGCTGCTGGCCAACCACTTCACCCCGCCGGCCAACGGCGACAAGAGCCACGCGATGGCGGTGCAGGCCGACGCGACCGAACTGGATCGCGAACTCGCCCCGCTGCTGGCCGAACACCCGGGCAAGACCGGGGCGCTGCTGGTCAACGACGGCGTTGACGCCTTCGCCGCGCGCGCGCTGTCGGCGCAGAAAGCCGGGCGCAGTCTCGATCTGCAGTACTACATCTGGCACGACGATCTCACCGGGCGCCTGCTCGGCCGCGAAGCCTGGCGGGCCGCCGAGCGCGGCGTGCGCGTGCGCATGCTGCTGGACGACATGAATGCGGAGGGCATGGACTCGAAGCTGCTGCTGCTGGACAGCCATCCGAACATCGAGCTGCGCCTGTACAACCCGTTCCGCAACCGCACCGGCCCGGCCCGGATCGTCGAACTGATCCAGCGCATCTTCAGCGTCAACCATCGCATGCACAACAAGGCGTGGATCGCCGATGGCCGCGTGGCGGTGGTGGGCGGACGCAATATCGGCGTGGAGTATTTCGGCGCCGGCGGCGAAGTGAATTTCCGCGATCTGGACGTGGTGCTGTTCGGCCCGGCGGTGGCCGAAACCAGCGCGATGTTCGACCGTTACTGGAACAGCGCCGCCGCGGTGCCGCTGGCCGGGCTGAGCCGCGCGCCGGAAGGCGCCTTCGACGATATCGCCGAGGCGATCAGGACCGAAGCCGAAAGCGCCGAAGCGCAGCGCTATCTGCAGCGGGTCACCGCTTCGCCCAGGGTGCAGGACTACGCCGGCAAGCGGCTCGAACCGTTCTGGAGCGACCGTATCCATCTGGTCGCCGATCCGCCGCTGAAATGGGAAGCGGACAGCCGCGACGAATGGCTGGTGCACCGGATCGAACGCGACCTGTCGGCGGCGAACGCCAAGGTGCTGCTGATCTCGCCGTATTTCGTGCCCGGACCCGATGTCACCGGCGCCATGACCGGCCTGGCCCGTAAAGGCGTGACGGTGGGCGTCGTCACCAACTCGCTGGCGGCGAACGATGTCGCCGCCGTCTACGGCGCGTACAAGCCCTATCGCGATGCCCTGATCGGCGGCGGCGTACATGTCTACGAGCTGCGCGCGCAGGGGCACCCCGACAGCAGTCTGTTCGGCAGCAGCGGCGCCAGCCTGCACACCAAGGCCTACAGCGTGGACGACGCGCGCGGCTTCATCGGTTCGTTCAATCTCGACGCGCGCTCGGCCTATCTCAACACCGAGATGGGCGTGATGTTCGACGACGCCGATCTGGCCAAAGCCGTGCGCGACGAATACCTGCGTCTGTCCGGACCCGAGCTGAGCTATTGGATGCATCTGGACAAGAATGGCAACCCGCGCTGGTTGGATCGCGCCGCGAAACCGCCGTCCATGGCATCGACGGAGCCCGACACCGACACCTGGCAGCGCATCAGCGCGACCGCGATCTCGTGGATGCCCGTGGAGTCCCAGTTGTGAATGCGCCCATGCCGCTCGCCGGGTTGCAGGCCGCCGCCGAAGCCGGTTCGGCCGAACACGCCTTCGCGCTGGCGCGCGCGCTGGCCGATGCGCAGCGCATGGATGACGCGCAGCACTGGCATCTGCGCGCTGCGGAGGCCGGGCATGTCGAGGCGCAGGTGGAGTACGCGCGGATGCGGCTGTACGGCATCACCGGTGCGCCCGCGCCGCAGACCGCGACACAGTGGCTGCTGCGTGCGGAACAGGCCGGGCATCCGCTGGCCAGCGATCTGCTGGTGCAGATCGCGCTGGGCGGCATGGTGCTGCCTCGCGATGGGCACATCAACGAGCGCCTGCATCGCGCGGTGCAGGCGAATTTTCCGCCGGCCCTGCTCACCGCCGCGATCCATTTCGGGCGCAAGCCGCATCCGGACGACCAGTCGCTGTGCCTGCAGTTGCTGGAACGCGCCGCAGGCCGTGGCAGCGCGATCGCCGCGATGCTGCTGGCGGAGCGTCTGGCGCATGGCGAGGGCTGCGACGCGCAGCCCGACGTCGCCGAAGACCTATGGGCGCAACTCACCGCGAACGGCGCAGTGCGGCTGCCCGACTTCACGCTGCCGCCGCCGGTGGATGACGAGACCGTGCCGCGACGGCTGTCGATCGAAGACGTATTGTCGCCACCCGCGATGCGGCCACTGAGTGCGCAGCCGCGCATCTCGGTGATCGACCGTTTCTTCTCGGTCGACGAATGCCGGCTGCTGATCGCCTGCGCGCAGCCGCATCTGCACGATTCGCAGACCGCAGATCCGGTCACCGGCGTGCCCCACACCCTGCAGGTGCGCACCAGCAGCGAAGCGAGCTTCGACCCGCTGCTGGAGAACAGCGCGCTGCGCGTGGCGCAGTTGCGCATGGCCGTCGCTGCGGGCATCGATCTGCCCAATGCCGAGCAGTTGACCGTGCTGCGCTATCTGCCGGGCCAGCAGTATCGACCGCATCGCGACTATCTGCCGCCGGGCACCTTGCAGATGGACCGCCCGCATGCCGGCAACCGCATCCGTACCGTCTGCGTTTATCTGAATGCGGTGGACGCGGGCGGCGCGACCGAATTCCCGGCGCCTGGAGTGCGCGTGGAACCGCTTCCAGGGCGAGCCGTGATCTTCGACAACCTCATGCCGGACGGCAGTCTGGATCCGGACTCGCTGCATGCGGGTACACCGGTCGAAACGGGCACGAAATGGCTGGCGACGCTGTGGATCCGCCAGGGGCGGTACCGCAGCTTCTGAAGGCATGGCGAGCGCTGTCATTCCAAGGCCAGACCCGCTGCATACGATTCCATTAGACTACGGCGCCTGCGGCCTGCATCGGCCGCCACACCAAGCCGCTGATTCAAACAGATTCAACGACTTGCCACATACTCTGACGTACTGGAAATATCAGGCGTCGGCGCACGGGAGCTTCCGATGATCTTTGAACACATCGAAAACCACGGCCACGAGCAGGTCGTGTTCTGCCACAACAAGGACGCGGGCCTGAAAGCCATCGTCGCGATCCACAATACCGTGCTCGGCCCCGCGCTGGGCGGTCTGCGGATGTGGCCGTACAAGACCGAGCAGGACGCGCTGAACGATGTGCTCCGACTCTCGCGCGGCATGACCTACAAGAACGCGGTGGCCGGTCTGAACATCGGCGGCGGCAAAGCGGTGATCATCGGCGACCCGTCGAAGGACAAGTCCGAAGCGTTGTTCCGCGCATTCGGCAAATTCGTCGATACGCTGGGCGGGCGCTACATCACCGCCGAAGACGTCGGCATCGACGTCAACGACATGGAATACGTCTACCGCGAAACCGAATACGTGACCGGCGTGCACCAGGTGCATGGCGGCTCCGGCGACCCCTCGCCGTTCACCGCATACGGCACGCTGCAGGGCCTGATGGCCACGCTCAACAAGAAATACGGCGACGAGGAAGTCGGCCGCCACAGCTACGCCGTGCAGGGCCTCGGCCACGTCGGCATGGAGTTCGTGAAACTGTTGAAGGAACGCGGCGCGAAGATCTTCGTCACCGACATCAACAAGGAGCTGATCGAACGCGCGGTCGAGGAATACGGCGCCGAAGCGGTCGCGCCCGACGAAATCTACGACGTGCCGGCCGATGTCTATTCGCCGTGCGCGCTCGGCGGCACCATCAACGAACACACGTTGCCGCGACTGAAAGCCAAGATCATCTGCGGCGCGGCCAACAACCAGCTGGCCAACAATGCGATCGGCGACGAAGTCATGAAGCGCGGCATCGTCTACGCACCGGATTACGCGGTCAATGCCGGTGGCGTGATGAACGTCTCGCTGGAAATCGACGGCTACAACCGCGAGCGCGCGATGCGGATGATGCGCACGATCTACCACAACCTCGCGCGCATCTACGAAATTTCCGATCGCGACAGCATCCCGACCTATCTCGCCGCCGACCGCCTGGCCGAAGAGCGCATCGCCGCGATCGGCAAACTCAAGCTGCCGATGGGCCGTACCGCGCCGCGATTCCTCGGCCGCATGCGCGGGCATTGATCCAGGCTCCATCTGGATCAACCCAGGTTTGTTGCACAAACCCGGGCCCCGCCATGTTCTTCCACGTCCCCGCCGCTGCCGCGGCGCCCCCTTGACTCAAGGGGGCTTCGGCTCCGTCGAGTTCTTCGATATATCCAAAGGATCTGAACATGCGCCCATTCCCGCTCGGTGAAGAGATCGATGCCCTCCGCGACGCAGTGCGCCGTTTCGCGGACGCCGAAATCGCGCCGCGCGCGGCGAGGATCGACGAAGAGAACATCTTTCCGCAGGACCTGTGGCCGAAACTCGGCGAAATGGGCCTGCTCGGCATGACCGTCGCCGGCGAGTACGGCGGCAGCGACATGGGGTATCTCGCGCACCTGGTGGCGATGGAGGAAATCTCGCGCGCGTCCGGCTCGGTCGGCCTGAGTTACGGCGCGCATTCCAACCTGTGCGTGAGCAACCTCTACGCGAATGCCAACGAGGCCCAACGCCAGAAATACCTGCCGAAGCTGTGCAGCGGCGAGTGGAAAGGCGCGCTGGCGATGAGCGAACCCGGCGCCGGCTCCGATGTGGTCGGCTCGATGAGCTGTCGCGCCGAACTGCATGGAGATATCTGGGTCGCGAACGGCAACAAGATGTGGATCACCAACGGCCCCGAGGCCGATGTCCTCGTGGTCTACATGCGCACCGCCGGCAAGGACGCGGGCAGCCAGTGCATGACCGCCTTCATCGTCGAAAAGGGCATGCCGGGCTTCAGCACCGCGCAGAAGCTCGACAAGCTGGGCATGCGCGGCAGCAACACCTGCGAACTGGTGTTCCAGGACTGCGCGATTCCGGCCGAAAACGTGCTCGGCCAGGTCCATCAGGGCGTGAAGGTGTTGATGAGCGGCCTGAACACCGAACGCCTGGTGCTGAGCGGCGGCCCGCTCGGCCTGATGCAGGCGGCGATGGATATCGCCCTGCCCTACGTGCGCGAGCGCAAGCAGTTCGACGTGGCGATCGGCACCTTCGGCATCATGCAGGCCAAGATCGCCGACATGTACACGGCGCTGCAGTCCTCGCGCGCGTTCGCCTATCAGGTCGCGCGCGATTACGACGCCGGCCACAAGTCGCGCATCGATGCCGCGAGCTGCCTGCTGCACGCCTCCGATTCGGCGGTGCAGGTGGCGCTGGAGGCCATCCAGACCCTCGGCGGCAACGGCTACATCAACGAATACCCGACCGGCCGCCTGCTGCGCGACGCCAAGCTCTACGCCATCGGCGCGGGTACCAACGAGATCCGGCGGATGCTGATCGGTCGCGAACTGTTCAACGGCCATCACTGAATCACGGCGTCGCGGAAGCATCGCTGGACGGTATCGCAGGCCGTCACCCGCATCGCGACCGCGCGCGACGCGCATCGATTCGCTACATTGCGGGTCGCTGGATTCCGCGCCGCCCCCGACACGAGCCGTCATGACCGCGAATCTTCCCCGCCCACTGCGCATCCTCGGCACCGGCCTGTCGACGCCAGAGGCATTGGTGGACAGTGGAATGCTCGACGCCCGCCTCGGTCTCGCGCCCGGCACAGTGCAGGCACGTACCGGTGTTGCCCGTCGCGGCGTGGAGTCGCAGCGCAATGCCGCCGAAGTCTCGGCCGAAGCCGCGCGCGCCGCGCTCTCGGCCGCAGGTGTTTCGATCGAAAGCATCGATGCCGTGATCTGCGCCAACGCCAGCCACGACCAGGCGATGCCCTGCAATGCCGCGCTGCTGCACCGCGCACTCGGTCTGCGCAAGGTGCCAGCGTTCGACATCAACGCCAGTTGCATCGGTTTCCTGATGGGGTTGGACCTTGTCGCCTCGCTGCTGCAGAGCGGGCGCTACCGCCGCGTGCTACTGGTGTCCTGCGACTTGGCCTCGCGCGCGTTGGACGAACGCGATATCGACACGTTCGGCCTGTTCGGCGACGGCGCCGCAGCGGCGGTGTTATCGGCACCGGACGACAACGGTCCCGCGCTGCTCGCGGCACGCTTCGAAACGTGGTCGGAAGCCGCGCACGCCTGCGAGATTCCCGGCGGCGGCTCGCGGCTGCCGCCCTCGCGGTACGACGGCGACTATCGCGATGTCTGCAGCTTCCGCATGGACGGCAAGCGGCTCTACCGGGTCGCGGCGGAACATTTCGACCGCTTCGTCGGCGAACTGCTGCGTGATGCCGGCGTCGAACTTTCCGCGATCCAGCGCGTGGTGCCGCATCAGGCCTCGCTGCTCGGCATGCAGCACGTATTCAAACGCATCGGCGTGCCGCGCGAACGCGTGGAGGACATCTTCGCGACGCACGGCAACCAGGTCTCGGCTTCGCTGCCGACCGCGCTGCATCACGCGCTGGCGAATCGTCGCCTCGTCGTCGGGGACACCGCGCTGCTGATCGGCACTGCGGCCGGCGTCACCCTCGGCGGCGCGGTGCTGCGCCTGTGAGCATGTCGCGGGCAGATGCGTTTCCGCGCACCGCGTTGACGATGCTCCGCGTCGGCCATTGCACGCATCCGGAATGCCTTGCATTGCGCGGCGGCGCATGGCGCACGGGCGTGTTCCCGGCGCTGGTCGGCCTGATCCGTCATCCCGATGCCGGCGCGCTGCTGTTCGACACCGGCTATTCCGAACACTTCACGCGCGCGACCGCGCGCCTGCCCGAGAAACTCTATCGCTGGACCACGCCGGTGACGTTGCCGGACGACGAATGCCTGCAGCCGCAGCTCGCGCGCCACGGCATCGCGATGCACGAGGTACGCGGTGTGTTCGCGTCGCACCTGCACGCCGACCACATCGCCGGGCTGCGCGATCTGCCGCGCGCCGCGATCTGGTGCAGCGACATCGCACTGCGCGGCGCGCGCGGCATGGGCAGGATCGCGCGATTGCGCAAGGCGACCCTGCTCGACCTGCTGCCCGACGATTTCGACAGCCGCCATCGCGGCATCGAAACATTGCCGCTGCGCGCATTGCCGCACGCATGGCGGGAATTCGGCGACGGCCGCGATCTGATCGGCGACGGCAGTCTGTTCGCCGTGCCGCTGCCCGGACATGCGCGTGGGCAATACGGCCTGCTGCTGCGACACGAGGACGATCGCGAATATCTGCTCGCAGGCGACGCCACCTGGCGCATCGATCGCGACCGCCATGCATCGGCATCGGCGTGGCCGACGCGCTTTCTCGCCGACGATTGGCGCGCGCAGTGCGATACGCTGTCGAAGCTGCAGCGCGTGCTCGACGGTATCGACGACAGCCGCCGCGTATTGCCTTCGCACTGCGCGGACAGCTATGCGCGCCTGCCGAAGGCGATGCGGGGCACGCCATGAAACTCCTGATCACCGGCGCTTCCGGCTTCATCGGCGGGCGCTTCATGCAGCGGTTTCGCGGCACGCCGGGGCTGGAGCTGCTCGGCATCGGCCGACGCGAACTGCCCGACGCCGATTATCGCGCGGTGGATCTGTCGAAACCTTTCGAACTCGACTTCTCGCCCGACGTGGTGATCCATGCCGCGGCGCTGTCGTCGCCGTTCGCGCCGCGTCGCGATTATCTGCGCCACAACGTCGACGCGACGCGCAACGTGATCGACTGGTGCCGCACGCATGGCATGCCGAAGCTTGTCTACCTCTCGTCGAGTTCCGTGCATTACCAACCGCGCGACCAGCTCGGCATGCGCGAAGACGATCCGATCGGCCCGGTGTTCGCCAACACCTACGCCGAAACCAAGGCCGCAGGCGAAACGCTGGTGCGCGGTTACGAAGGCGCCTGGACGATCCTGCGCCCGCGCGCGGTATTCGGACCCGGCGACACCGTGTTGTTCCCGCGCCTGCTCGCTGCTGCGAAACGCGGCAAACTGCCGCGGATCGTCCGCGATGCCGCGCCCGCGGTCGGCGACCTGATCAGCGTCGACGCGCTGGTCGACTACATGCTGCGCGCGGCGCAGCGGCCCGAGGCGGTGGGCGCATTCAACCTCAGTCACGGCGAACCGGTGGTGATGCAGGACTTCCTCGCCGAAACCTTCCAGCGGCTCGGACTGCCGCCGCCGACGCGCACCGTGCCGTACCGCGTCGCGCGGATGGCGGCGCACGCGGCGGAGCTGGCATGGACGCTGCTGCCGCTGCGCGGCGAACCGCCGGTGACGCGCTTCGGCATCGACGTGCTCACCTTCAGCAAGACCTTCGATATCACCAGAGCGCGCACGATTCTCGGCCCGCCTTCGCAGATGCTCGCCGAAGGTCTCGACGTGTTCATCGATTGGCAGCGCAGGCAACCGGCATGAAAATGTGGCTGGACTGGCTGCTCTGGCTGCCGATCGTGCTGTGGCCGCTGCTGGAAATGGCGCGGCAGATCGCCGCATGGCGCGCGCTGCGCGCGATGCCCTCGCCGCCCGTCAACGACGACGATGCGCGTTTCATGGGCGTCGATGTGCTGCAGCCGATCCGCAGCGGCGACCCCACGCTGGCCGAAGCGCTGGGCGCATCCCTGCGTACGCTTGGCGCGCGCGGCGCGATGCTGCACTGGCTGATCGACATCGACGATCTGGCGGCGGCACGCATCGTGCGATCCGTCGTCGACGCGCAGCCGGCGCTGCGTGCGCAGGTCGCGACCAGCGCACACCCGCCGTGTCCGCCGGGAATCAACCCGAAACTCTTCAAAATCGACCGCGCGCTTGCGCATTGCACGGGCGACGCCGTGCTGGTGCTGGACGACGATGCACGCATGCCCGCAGCGACGCTGGATGCATTGCTCGCGGCGCTGGCCGGCAGCCGCATCGATGCGCCGGTGATTTCGACCGCGCTGCCGATCTATCTCCGCAGCGAACCGTCGCTGCAACGCCTGGGCGCGCGCCTGCTGGCGCGCTTCGTCAACGACAGCGCCGCGATCACTTACCTGCCTCCACGTCTCGGCGGGCGCACGCCGACGATCAACGGCATGGCCTGGGCGATGCGTCGCGATGCGCTGGACGCGATCGGCGGCTTCGCAGCACGGCTGCGGCATCTCACCGACGACCTGGCGATGGCGCAGGCGGTGCTCGCCGCAGGCGGCCGTATCGACCAGCGCCGCGAGCCGGTATGGATGCGCACCGCGCTGCCCGATCTGCGCGCTTACGCCCGGCAGATGCACCGCTGGATGCTGTTCGCGCGATTGTTGCTGCGCAGCCAGCCGTGGCCCATGCGATTGCGGATCGCCGCCGGCCAGGGCTTGTCGGCGCTGCTGCCGACGATCGCACTGATCGCGTTCGCGATGGCGCCTTCCTGGCCGGCTGCCGCTGTCATCGCGATCGGCGCGATCGCGCATCTCTACGGGCGCCGCGCGCTGCAGCGCGCCTGCACGGGCAGTGCCGCGCGGATCGAACCTGTGGCCTCGCTGCTGGTCGCGCTGCTGCTGCCGCTGCATCTGCTGCATGCGCTGTTCGATACTCGGGTCTGTTGGCGGGAACACCACTATCGGGTCTTCGCGAATGATCGATTCGAGGAAATTCCGTGAGCGCTGCGCACATGCGCCCACGCATCGCGCTGTTCACCGGGCGCAGCGATCCGCAACGCTGTGCGCTGTCGCCGACGCAGCGCGCGATGCTCGATCAACTCGCAGCGCATGCGGAAGACCTCGCGTTCGATCCCCACAATTTTCCTTGGCCCGCCGACTCCGCGCCGTGGCAGCCTGTGTCGCTGCTGCGCGCGAGCTTCGCCAACGGCCGTCAGTATCTGGCCGCACGTCGCGGCGCATTCCAGGGATTGACATCGGCGCAGGCCGACCACGCACGCGAGCGATTATTGGCCGCACCACGCACGCTGCTGCTGGTCGGCAGCTGTGGTCTCGCATTGCTGGACGCGTTGATCGCGCCCTTCGACGACGCGCAGCGCGCGCGCCTGCGCGTGGTCGCCTACGGCGCGGTCGCGCCGCGCTGGCCGCAGCGCGATGGCCAGCCGCTCGGCGGTGTGCAACTGCGCGGTATTGGCGACCGCATCGCTGCGTGGCTGGGACCCGACGATGGCCCGCGCCCACGGATGATCGCCGCTGGCCACATGGATTATCTCGAGCACGCCCCGGCGCGCGACGCGGTGCTCGCCGCGGCGTGCGAACAGCTCGACTGGCTGCGATACGGCGCATGAGCCGGCCGCGCATCGAACTGCTGGCGCCGCCGTTCGCCGGCCATCTGCATCCGATCCTCGCCATCGGTCGCGCGCTGCGCGACATCGCCGACGTCGAAATCGTGAGCACCGAACGCGCGCAAGACCGCATCCGCGCCGCAGGATTGAGCGGCATCGCCGTCGTGCCGGGTGCGGATGCGCTGCTGCGCGAGATCGTCGATCCGCCGCACGCGATCGGCGCGCATCCGCTGCGCCTGCACGCCCAGTTCCGGCGCAGCCTCGATCTGCTCGACGCATTCGCATCCGCGCTCGATACGCGCTATGCGCATTCGCGCCCGGACCTGCTCATCGCCGACTTCACCCTGCCCGTCGCCGGTCCGGTCGCGAAACGTCACCGTATTCCGTGGTGGACCAGTCATCCATCGCCGTGCGTCATCGAAGCGCCGGGCGGGCCGCCCGCTTATCTCGGCGGCTGGATGCCCGGAACGGGCCGGTTCGGCAGGATCCGCGACGATCTCGCCGCACGCATCGTGCGCGGCTTCAAAACCAGCGTGCATCGGCTGCATCGGCGCAGACTTTCCGCACTCGGCTTTTCGTCCTTGTATCGCGACGACGGCAGCGAAGCGGCGTATTCGAACGAATGCATCCTCGGCCTGGGCCTGCGCGAACTCGAATTCGAGCGCGCATGGCCGGCCGCGTTGCGCTTTGTCGGCCCGATGCTGTGGAGCCCGCCGGATACCGGCGCGGCACTGCCGGACAGCGACGGCGGCGCGCATGTTCTCGCGACGCTCGGGACGCATCTGGGCTTCGCGAAGAACGATCTGGCCGCACGGCTCGACAGCGTGGCGCATGCTTATCCAGATATCCGATTGCATTTCAGCGACGGCCGCCTCGACGACGGCGCGGATGCCACGCATCGCGCGCTGCAGCGTCACGCCTGGGTCGACTATCCGTCGTGGGTACCGCGGATGCGCGCGGTGCTGCATCACGGCGGCGCCGGGGTGATGTGGGAATGCCTGCGCGCCGGTGTTCCCGCACTGGTGCTGCCGAGCGATTACGACCAGTTCGATCACGCTGCGCGCCTGGAAGCCGCCGGTGTCGCCGTGCGCCTGCGCCATCCGCGCGAGATCGGGCCCGCGCTGCGACGGTTGCTCGACGGCGACCACAACCTGCATGCGGATCGTTTCGTCGACGCGCTGCGCCCCGGCGTCGCCGAGGCGCAACTGGTCCAACTCGTGATGACACGACTGGGTCTGTGAACCTCAGCCGCGTGTGGCGACCGCCGCGCCGGCATGCTCTTTCGGCACATATTTACGGTCCAGCCAGAGGCCCGAAACCACCGCAACCGCCAGTGGCCCCAGCCAGGCGACCAGGCCGAAACCATCCGGCGCGTGAAGATCCAGCATGCCGATGACGCGGTTGATGCCGATGGAGAGGAACGCGATATGGGTGGCGACGCCGCAACCAACCATGGCGGCGATGTGTTCCTTCATCCACCAGCGCTGCATCGCCAAGGGGCGTGCGCGCCGGATCAGCATCTTCACCCCGATCAGCAGGCCGACGATACTGAAACCCATCAGCAATACACTGGATGTCTGCTGGCCGATGGCGAACACGGTGACCGATGCCACCAGATTCGACACCGCAACGGCGGGATAAATGCCGCTGCGCAGAGCCGTCTGGTCGCGTTTTCTGCGGATCGCGCGGCGGCCCAGCCACATCGAACTGGCGGTGATCACCACCAGATACGCGAGAAAGGTGGCCACGCCGGAATTTCCGCGCAGGGCGATCATGATCGCCATCGGGGCCGCCGTGACGATGATGCCGAGCATTGCGATCATGTAGGTTTGGCCGACGCGCACATGCAGCGGCGAACCTTTCTTCGCGAATGCGGCGAACCAGAATGCGATCAGCGCGACCAGACCGCTGAGGCCATGGACGGAAAGCAGAAGTCGGTATGCGGAATCCATGGTGTCGCTCCGTTGATGCGTGTGCGTTGACGATGGATGCAGTCTCCGCTTCGCCAGCCATGTCCGGCACCTGCCCGTGGTCACCTGCAAGGGGTGAGAAAAGTCACCTCTTGCGCGCACCGTCTTCCGTTGCCGCTGCACCGCTGCCATGCTGACGGCATGCACCACGACGACAGCCCGCTGCTCCACACCCTGCAATCGCACGATGGCTCGTTGCTGCAGCGCATCTTCACGCCATTGAACCTGGCCGCGTACGTCACCTGGATCGCGATCTGCATCGCGATCATGGACCCTGCGAAACTGCGCGCCGCCGACCCGCGCGAATGGGCGGGCATGGCCGCGCTGATCGCGATGATCGTCCTGTTCGTGATCTCGGCTTCGCGTCGATCGCAGGATGGAGCGCACTCTTCGCTCTGGAACATCATGGCCCAGGGCCTGCTGGTGGTCGCGGCCGAATGGCTGTTGCTCGGTGGCCAGACAGCAGTGCTGCTGATCATCGTCGCCGGGCAGATCGTATTGCTGCTGTCGCCGCGCATGTCCACACTGTTCATGCTTGCGCTCAACGTAGGGATCGCGGCGCTTTGGGTGTCGCGCGGCAACCCGGTCGGCGCCGTATTGCTGTCGATGCTGCCGGTGCTGGGCTTCCAGGCGTTCGCCGCGCTCACCGGCCACTACGCCAGCACACGGGAAAGTGCCCGCGAACATCTCGCGCAGGTCAATGCGGAACTGCTGGCCACGCGACGCCTGCTGGAAGAGTCCGCACGCGCGGGCGAACGGCTGAAGCTCTCGCGCGAACTGCACGATGTCGCGGGGCATACGCTGACCGCGCTCAAACTCAATCTCGCCAGACTCGCCCGCGATCCCGTACTCGCGGGCCGCGAGGAACTGCAGACATCATCGGCGCTGGCCGACGAGTTGCTGGGCCAGATCCGCCAGGTCGTCTCGACCCTGCGCGCGCACGACGGCCTCGACCTGCGCGCGGCGCTGGAAGCGCTGGCGCATCCAGTGCCCGGCGTGCGGATCGCCGTCGATATGCAGGATCAACTGCGCGTGGGCGACATCGAACAGGCCGAAGTCCTGCTGCGTTGCGCGCAGGAAGCCATCACCAACGCCCTGCGCCACGGCCGCGCCGGCGAGATCCGGCTCGGCCTGCACCGGACCGATGATGCGTTCGAGCTCTCGGTCGAGAACGATGGCATCGCACCTGCGCGCATCGAATACGGCAACGGCCTGACGGGGATGCGCGAACGTCTCGACGCGGTCGGCGGCACGCTCGAAGTCACTTCGACCCCGCCACGCGGCCTGCGATTGCTCGCGCGGATGCCTCACGGATCGCTGCCGGAACGCACCCCATGACTGCGCTGCCCACGGTCCGCATCGCGCTGTGCGACGACCAGGCGCTGGTCCTGCGCGGTTTGTCGAGTCTGTTGGCGGATCTTGGCGTGGAGATCGCACTGGAAGCCACCGACGCCGAACAACTGCTGGCAGCGCTGCCGCAGCGCCCGGTAGACCTGATCCTCAGCGATATCCGCATGCCGGGGCTGGGCGGGCTGGGCCTGCTGCGCGAACTGCGCGCCCGCGGCGACGCCACCCCGGTGATCCTGCTGACCACTTTCGACGACCCGACATTGATGTTGCAGGCGGTGGACGCGGGCGCGCAGGGCTTCCTGCTCAAGGACGCATCGCCCGAAGAACTGAAAGCAGCCATCCTGCGGGTGGCCGCCGGCGAAACACTGTTGCAGCCGGTGAGTCTGGGGCCGGTTCGCGCCGCATGGACCGACCCTGCGTCTGCAGCTCCCAACCTGCGGCTGACCGAACGCGAGCGCTCGATCCTCCGTCTGGTTGCCGGCGGTTACTCCAACAAGGAGATCGGCCGCAGCCTGCACCTCTCCGAAGGCACCGTGAAAAACTACATGTCCGAACTGCTGGTGAAGCTGGATTGCCGCGATCGCACGCATGCGGTGCTCAAAGCGATCACCCAGCGCCTGCTTTGATCCTCGCATCGGTCGGCTTGGCCGGAAGCCGTATTTGCGGCAGTGCAGCATGAGTCGCATAATCAGCCGGTTCCGGTAGACGGCTCCGCCGCCGCCGGCCCTGCCAACGCCTGCGCACGGGGTGCGCGACTGCCATGGAGTCCTGCATGTCCGACATCGTCATCGTCGGTGCCAAGCGCACCGCTATCGGTTCCTTCCTCGGCCAATTCACTGGCGTACCCACCCCCACCCTCGGTGCGGCGGCCATCGCCGGAGCGCTGGAACAGGCCGGCATCGCCCCGGACCAGGTCGACGAAGTCATCATGGGCTGCGTACTGCCGGCGGGCCTCGGCCAGGCACCGGCCCGCCAGGCGTCGCTAGCGGCCAGGATCCCCACCTCCGCCGGCTGTACCACCATCAACAAGGTCTGCGGCTCGGGCATGAAAGCAATCATGTTCGCCCACGACCTGATCAAGGCCGGCTCGGCGAACGTCGTCGTCGCTGGCGGCATGGAATCGATGACCAACGCCCCGCACCTGCTGACCGGTTCGCGCACCGGTATCCGCTACGGCAGCGGCGAGTTGCTCGACCACATGGCCTGGGACGGCCTGACCAACCCCTACGACAAGCAGGCCATGGGCGTCTTCGGCGACGCCACCTGCGCCAAATACGGCTTCGACCGGGCCGCCGTGGACGCGTTCTCCGCCGAAAGCGTCACCCGGGCACAGAAAGCCATCGCCGAGGGTGCGTTCAAGGGCGAGATCGTCCCGGTGACAGTGGTTACACGCAAAGGTGAAGTGGTGGTCGACGGCGACGAGGAGCCCGGTAAGATCGATCCTTCGAAGATCCCGACCCTCCGCGCCGCATTCGGCAAGGACGGCGTATTGACCGCTGCTTCGTCGTCGAAAATTTCCGATGGCGCCGCCGCCACCGTGCTGATGTCGTCCGATGAAGCCGCACGTCGCGGGCTGCAGCCGCTGGCGAGAATCGTTGCGCACGCGACACACGCGCAGGCACCGGAGCTGTTCACCACCGCACCGGTCGCAGCGATCGAAAACGTGCTGAAAAAAGCGGGCTGGAGCGTTGCGGACGTCGATCTGTTCGAAGTCAACGAAGCATTCGCATGCGTTGCGATGGCACCGATGAAAGACCTTGGCATCGCCCATGCGAAATTGAACATCCGTGGCGGTGCGTGCGCGCTCGGTCATCCGATCGGCGCCAGCGGCGCACGTCTTGTCGTGACCCTCATCGCGGCACTGCAGGCGACCGGTGGGAAGCGCGGCGTGGCATCGCTGTGCATCGGCGGCGGCGAGGCAACTGCCGTGGCGGTGGAGCTGCCATAAGACCGTCAAACGCAGAAAAGGAAAAAAACCGGACACGCCCGCTTGACAGCCGCTACCGGCTTGTCATGATGTGGCCATCCGCACTTGATGCGTATTGTTCACCCGCCACCCCTACACAGACGAGGACTTCGCCATGACCCTGAACAAGGCTCTGATCGCCCTGGCCCTGGGCTTCGCCCTGACCGCTTGCTCCAACAAGGAACAGGCCGAGAATTCCGCCGCCGAAGCTGCTGAAGCTTCCACCGAAGCCGCTGGCGCCGCGACCGAAGCTGCCGCCGCTGGCGACACCGCAGCCGCCGATGCCGCCAAGGCCGCCGCCGAATCCGCTGCTGCTGCTGCCGATGCCGCGACCGCTGGCGCCGCCAACGCCGCCGCTGCGGGCACCACCGAAGCCGCCGACGCCGCTGCCGATGCCGCCGAAAAGGCCGCCGACGCCGCCGAGTCTGCAGCCGACGCCGCCGGCAAAGCCGCCGACGCCGCAAAGACCAACTGATTCAGCAAAGCTTCACATCGCTGGATTGGTTGCTACAATGAGGAGGCCGCAGACTCATTTGCGGCTTTTTCATGGTGCTGGCAAGCACCAAGTAAGTCAGTGAACGAACACAAGCCGGCGAATGCCGGACTGCCCCGCGCACTGGCGTTGCCTGACCCCTAAGTTCCTTTCAGACAACTCCTTTGGAGAAAAGCATGAATACGAAGCTTTACGTCCTCCTCGCCGCTGGCGTCCTCGCTCTGTCGGCTTGCAACAAGGCCGAAGAAGCCGCTGACGCGACTGCCGAAGCCGCTACCGAAGCCGCCGACGCCAGCGCCGACGCTGCTACCGCCGCTGGCGATGCCGCTGCCGACGCCGCCACCGCTGCCGGCGACGCTGCCGCTGCCGCTGGTGAAGCTGCTGCCACCGCTGGCGACGCCGCCACTGCCGCTGGTGCCGACGCTGCCGCTGCTACCGCAGCTGGCGCCGCCGACGCTGCCGCCGGTGCCGCCGACGCTGCTGGTGCGATGGCCGACAAGGCCGGCGCCATGGCCGACAAGGCTGCTGAAGTGGCCGACAAGGCTGCCGAAGAAGCCAAGAAGTAATTCTGGCTTTCAGCTGCCGAGTACCAGAAAGGCCCGCTTCGGCGGGCCTTTCTCTTTGGGGCAAGCCCATTCGGTTCCGAGCGTAGGCAACGGCTTTTCAGGCGTGCGTATTGCGACCGGCATCGTGCCGTGTGCACGACAGTGAAATCGGATTGCTTCGGCGATGGATCATCGTTAGCTTGCCGGCTGACGTTGCCCTTTGAGCAACGGCAAGAATGCTGGAGGGGCGGCACTCTGCCACCGTGCAGGCGCCGGAACATGAGGTCGAGACCTCTTCGCCATTCTCCATACCAATTCCCCTGTCCGGAGAGCGACTCATGAACAAGACCATTTACATTCTGCTGGCGGCTGCGATGCTGTCGATGTCTGCCTGCAAAAATGAAACCGAGACCGCTAAAAACGAGGCTGCAGAGGCATCTACGGCAATGGAAGAAGCCGGCGATGCCGCTGCGGATGCCGCCAAGGCCGCCGGGGATGCCGCCGCACAGGGCGTGGACGCCGCGGCAGCCTCCTCCGGCGAAGCGATGGGAGAAGTCTCGGCCGCAGTCGAAGGCGCAGCCGACAAGGCGACCGCCGCTGCGACAGAAGCGACTGCCGATGCCGCCAACGCCACCGCCGACGCAGCGAACAAGATGGCTGACAAGGCCGATGCGATTGCGGACAAAGCCTCCGCCGCTGCGGAAGAAGCCAAGAAATAAGAGCTCGCTTCCACCGGCCAGGCACGGATGGAGAGACCTGCCACGGCAGGTCTCTCCGGCCCTGAACCCAGCCCCACATCGTCGCACCGGTTATCCTTGGCGTCCCATCGATGATCCCGACGCGCCCATGCCCGTGCTGAGCACCCGACTCGATCCGCAATCGCAGGAGTTTCGCGATACCGTCGCCTACCATCGCGAATTGGTCGCCGAGTTGGATTCACGGTTGGCGCGCGCTGCCGAAGGTGGAGGCGACAAGGCCAAGGCCAAGCACACCGAACGCGGCAAGCTGCTCGCGCGCGACCGCATCACCGCCCTCCTCGACCCGGGCTCGCCCTTTCTGGAAATCGCGCCGCTCGCCGCCGAAGGCATGTACGAGGGCGCAGCGCCGGCTGCAGGCATGGTCTGCGGCATCGGCCGGGTGATGGGCAACGAAGTGGTGATCGTGGCCAACGATGCCACGGTCAAGGGCGGCACCTATTTTCCGATGACGGTGAAGAAGCATCTGCGCGCGCAGGAGATCGCGCGCGAGAACAGGCTGCCCTGCATCTATCTGGTCGACTCCGGCGGTGCATTCCTGCCGCTGCAGGACGAGGTCTTTCCCGATCGCGAACACTTCGGCCGGATCTTCTACAACCAGGCGCGGATGAGCGCCGAGAACATCCCGCAGATCGCCGTGGTGATGGGCAGTTGCACCGCTGGCGGCGCCTATGTGCCGGCGATGAGCGACGAAAGCATCATCGTCAAGGAGCAAGGCACGATCTTCCTTGGCGGTCCGCCGCTGGTGAAGGCCGCGACCGGCGAAGTGGTCGACGCCGAAGCACTGGGCGGCGCCGACGTGCACACCAGCATCTCCGGCGTGGCCGATCATTTCGCCGAAGACGACCGCCACGCGCTGCAGATCGCGCGCAATCTCGTCGGCAATCTCAATCGCAGGAAGACGCTGCCGGTCGCGGTGCGACCATCGGCGGAGCCCCGCTACGCCGCCGACGAGTTGTACGGCATCGTGCCGAAGGACACGCGTCGCCCGTTCGACATCCGCGAAGTGATCGCGCGTATCGTCGATGGCTCCGACTTCGACGAGTTCAAGGCGCGCTACGGCAAGACGCTCATTACCGGTTTCGCGCACCTGCATGGTTATCCGGTCGGCATCGTCGCCAACAACGGCATCCTGTTCGCCGAAAGCGCGCTCAAGGGCGCGCACTTCATCGAACTGTGCAATCAGCGCGGAATCCCGCTGGTCTTCCTGCAGAACATCACCGGCTTCATGGTCGGCAGGAAATACGAAAACGCGGGCATCGCGAAGGATGGGGCGAAGATGGTCACTGCGGTCGCCTGCTCCAGCGTACCGAAATTCACCGTGGTCATCGGCGGCAGCTTCGGTGCCGGCAACTACGCGATGTGCGGCCGTGCGTACGGCGCGCGTTTCCTGTGGATGTGGCCGAACGCGCGGATCAGCGTGATGGGCGGCGAACAGGCGGCGAGCGTGCTCGCGACCGTGCGTCGCGATGGCATCGAAGCCGCAGGCAAGGTGTGGACGCTCGAAGAGGAAGAATCCTTCAAGGCCCCGATCCGCGACCAGTACGAAACCCAGGGCAATCCCTACTACGCCACCGCACGGCTGTGGGACGACGGCGTGATCGATCCCGCGGATACGCGCCGCGTGCTGGGGCTCGGAATTTCCGCCGCTTTGAACGCCCCCATCGAACCGGCACGCTTCGGCGTATTCCGGATGTAATCCTTCCAGACATAGACCATCGCATGATCGTCGGTATCGACCTCGGCACCACCCATTCCCTGATTGGCGCCTACACGGAACAAGGCAGCAAACTGTTCCCGAACGCGCTTGGCGACCTGTTGACGCCATCGGTGGTCAGCGTCGATGGCGATGCCGTCCTGGTCGGACAGGCCGCGCGCGATCGCCTGATCAGCCATCCGGAGCACACGGTCGCATCGTTCAAACGCTGGATGGGATCGTCGCGCGAGACCCGGCTCGGCGATCGCGGCTTCCGGCCCGAGGAACTCTCGGCGCTGGTCCTGCGCTCGCTGTTGGCCGATGCCGAAGCGGCGCTGGGCGAAAAAATCG
This sequence comes from Lysobacter sp., assembly GCA_013141175.1. Lineage (NCBI taxonomy): Bacteria > Pseudomonadati > Pseudomonadota > Gammaproteobacteria > Lysobacterales > Lysobacteraceae > Lysobacter > Lysobacter sp. The sequence goes on along the minus strand of JABFRN010000001.1, from coordinate 2,670,256 downwards.
CCGAAGCCGTGATCAGCGTCCCCGCATATTTCTCCGACGCCCAGCGCAAGGCCACGCGCAGCGCAGGCGAATTGGCCGGTGTGCGCGTCGAGCGGTTGATCAACGAGCCGACCGCTGCGGCGTTGGCTTACGGACTGCAGAACCGGGAACAGGAAAGCCGCTTTCTGGTGTTCGATCTCGGCGGCGGCACCTTCGACGTGTCCATCCTCGAATCCTTCGACAATGTGTTTGAAGTGCACGCCAGCGCCGGCGACAATTTCCTCGGCGGCGAGGATTTCCTCGACGCGCTGGTCGAGGCGTTTTTGCAGGATCATTCGCTGCGAAAGCATGCCATCAGCGCGTCGGAGCACGGCCAGCTCCGGCGCCGCCTGGAAGTGCTCAAGCGCGAGTTGGGCGGCGCCACAGTCGCACCGCTGCAGATCACGATCGGCGACAACAGCTACACGTGGAGTGTCGACGAAGAGCGCTTCGCGCGCCTCTGCGAACCGCTGGTGCAGCGAATGCGCGCGCCGATCGAGCGCGCGATGCGCGACGCGAAGCTGCAGCCGGCGCAGCTGGACGAGATCGTGCTGGTCGGCGGCGCCAGCCGCATGCCGCTGGTCGCACGGCTGGTGTCGCGCATGTTCGGCCGCTTGCCGTTGCGACACGTCAATCCCGACCAGGCCATCGCGCTCGGCGCCAGCGTCGCCGCCGGCCTGAAATCGCGCAATGCAAAGCTCGACGAGATCATTCTCACCGACGTCTGCCCCTACACGCTCGGCACCCAGATCGGGCGCCGCGACCCGAACGGCCAGGTCCACGACGGCTACTTCCATCCGATCATCCTGCGCAACAGCACGGTGCCGATCAGCCGCGAGGATGTCTTCTACCCGATGCACGAGCAGCAGCATCAGCTGACCATCGATATCTTCCAGGGCGAGAACCCGCTGGTCGCGAACAACATCAAACTCGGCGAGATCACGCTCGATCTCGACAAACGCCGCAGTCACAACGAAAACGGCGTCACCGTGCGCTTCACCTACGACATCAACGGCCTGCTGCAGGTGGAAGTGACGGAGCACGCGACACAGCGGCGACACGAGCTGCTGCTCGAACAGAATCCGGGACTGCTGACGCCGGATGAAATCCGCGCGCGACTCGCGGCGCTGTCGGAATTGAAAGTGCATCCGCGCGACCAGCAGGAAAACATCGCGGTATTGGCACGCGCCGGGCGGCTGTACGAGGAGTTCCTGCACGATCGCGGCCAACTGCAGGACTGGATCATGCAGTTCCGCGCGATTCTCGATACCCAGGACGTGGCGCAGATCGCGCATCACCGTAGCCATTTGGTGGAGGCGCTGGACGCGTTGGAAGCGCAGGCATGAGCCGCGCGCTGCGCGAACTCGGTCTTGGGCCGGACGCCGACGAGCGCGCGGTCAAGCGCGCATACGCCGCGCGCCTGAAGACGACCCGCCCCGATACCGATCCGGAAGGTTTCCAACGTCTCAACTCAGCGTATCAGGCCGCGCTCGCATGGGTACAGTCGCGGTCGAACGTTGCGCTCGCACCGCTGTCGATCGCATCGGATACGGATGTGGAAATCGGCGCGACTGCAGATGAAGTGCCGCTCGGCGCGATCACGCAGGTCCTCTCGGCAGATGCGCTGTCCGCCATGCTGGAGTCCCCTCCCAGAGAAACGGAGGAGAGCACGCACGACGACGCGAGCGATGGCGTATTCGACGTCGCCGAAAGCGATACGATCGACACCGATCCTCAGGAGGGGCTGTCCACCGAAACCATCCGCTTCGATCTCGATGCGTTCTTCGACGAGTGCATCGCGCTGGCGGCGCACGGTCGCGACGGCGAGCTGTTGGACTGGCTCAATGCGCAGCCTGTCCTCTGGTCGCTGGAGCACAAGGCGCAGATCGCGCAGTGGCTGCTCGGGCACCTGAACGAGCATCGGCCGACGATCGAAGCGCGCCGCTTCGACGTCATCGCCGAATTCTTCGGCCTGCTCGACCTGCACTCGGGTTACGACGCCTACGCCATCCAGCGCCTGCGTCATCGTCTGCATCTGGCATGGGAAATCCAGACCATGCAACTGCACGCCCTCGCGCAGCGGGGCCAACCGGATGGCGGCAGTCTCGCCGCCGACGTGCGCCAGACCCGGCGAATCCTCAAGCAGCTCCGTCGCCCGCTGAATACCGTACAGGCGATGTTCGCCGGGTTGATGCCGATGTACCCATCGGCGGTGCGCAGGTTCCTGTACCGGCTCGACTTCGGCAACCTCGATGACCTGCCTTTGCCGATCGATCCGCAGCAGGTGGCGTTCTGGGACGCGGCCGGCGATCGTTCGCGCGTCTCCGCGCCACGGCTTCGTATCGGTGCAGCGCGCTGCGTGGCGTATTCGGCGCTGACCATGCTGCTGGTGACATTGGTGAAACTGCTGGCGCCGGAAGCGGAGCTGCACGCATCCGCGGCGATCAAGACCGCGGCGACCGTATTTGCAGGGATGTCGGCAGGCTGGCTCGCATGGGTCGGCGGGCAGGCATGCCTGCAGTGGCAGTGCTTGCCGGAAGAGGAAGAAGGGCGATTCGGTCGCTTGCGTCGGGCGGCGATTCCCACGTTCGCATTGATCGCATTCGCGCTGGAACTCGCGCTGGACTGGGACATCGCGGCTGCCGTCTTGTCGTTGTGGACTTTCCTGTTGGCATGGCAACGCTACCGCCGACGCAACGGCCCGCTTTTCGGTTTCGCGCCACGCGGGCCGATCTGGTATGCGGTCGGTATCGCGCTGCTGCTGGGCCCCGGCCTGGCGCTGCTCGGCAGCGCGCCGCACGCAGTGATCGGTGGAATCTGCGCTTCAGCGGTGGCGCTGTGGGCATTCGACCTGCGCAAACAGCGCGCCGCGTCGAGCTGAATGCGAAAAGTCGGTGGCGTGAACAGCCGCGATTCTGCAGCCGGTGTCACACCGTGAGGCTGGCGACGGCGATATGGTGGACAGTCCTGCCGTCGCCATCGGCGTATCCGGAGTCCCCAGCATGGCCATCTTCAATCAATCCAACACCGGCAAGAAAGACGCCGCACCCGCTGCGGCGGATACGCCGAGCTTCGCCGCGCGCGAGGCATCCACGCCGCCCGCGAATACCGATTTCGCGCCCGCCACGTTCCCGCGCACCAGCGCCGCGCCTGAACCGGCCGCCGCACCCGCAGCCAAAGAGTCGCTGATCGCTGCCGACCTCACCATCGAAGGCAAGATCGAAGGCTCCGGCCACGTCCGCATCGCCGGAAAATTCAAGGGCGACGTCAACGTGCAAGGCGATCTGTCGCTGGAACGCGGCGCCAAGCTCAATGGCGGCGTGCGCGCGAAAAAAGTCACGCTGGCCGGCGAGCTGGAAGGCAACGTCGAAGCCGCCGCGCGAGTCGAACTGCTGGACACGGCGGTGGTGATCGGCGATCTCAAGGCCGGCACGCTCACGGTCGCCGCAGGCTCGAAGATCCGCGGACACATCGACTGCGGCTGGGAAAACAGCGGCACCCAGAAATCGGGCGGCAAAGCGGAACCGAAGCCCGAGTCATGAGCACGCGTCCGGGCATTGCGGGCGCCACCCGCGAATGCCCGCACTGCAAGGCGAAAATCCTCGAAAGCGCGGTGATCTGTCCCGCGTGCAAGCACTATCTGCGCTACGACTCGGACGCACGCCCGGCCAAGCCGGCGCAGATTCCGCTACAGGTCGAAGGCACCATCCGCCATCCGGCGGGTGGCGACCCCTGGGAATATTCCGTGGTGCTGGTGATCCGCGACGATCGCGGCAACGAAGTCACGCGTCAGGTCGTCGGCGTGGGCGCGATGCATGCCGGCGACGAGCGCAGCTTCACGCTGTCGGTGGAAGTGTTCGAGGCGAAGGGCGCGAAGCCACGGAAACATTGAGCGCGGCGAACGACGCGCGCATGCGGCTCAGGCTGCGTTTCCCGTATCGCAGTTGTTGCAACCGCCGCAACCATCCCCCGCAGGTTTCGGATTCGGCGCGATCCGCTTGCCGAGTGCACGCATCCAGGCCGGGCGGGTTTCACGCACCAGCGGCAGCGCGAGCGCGATGCGCAACCGTCGCGCGACATCCGGAAATTGTTTGTTCAGCACCACCCACGCGCTGACCGTCACCGCCAGCGCGACGACCATATATTGCAGCGTCAGCGGGAGTTGGAGCGACATCGTCAACCCGCCCCCATCGCAACCGCGAGCTGATACGTCACCAGCGATGCGATGTATGCCAATGCGAACAGATACATCATGGCGTTGCCCATCTGCTTCCACGAATTGGTTTCGCGCTTGATCGTGGCGAGCGTGGAGATGCACATCGGCGCGTAGATGTACCAGACCAGCAGCGACAGCGCCGTTGCCAGCGACCAGTCATGCGCGATGAGGGGCGACAACGCCTGTGCGGTGGCAGTCTCGTCGACCGCGGACAGCGCGTAGACCGTCGCCAAAGACGATACCGCGACTTCGCGCGCCGCCAGTCCGGGAATCAATGCGATGCAGATCTGCCAGCCGAAGCCGAGCGGTGCGAACACTGTCGTCATCGCGTGGCCGATGCGGCCGGCGAAGCTGTAATCGATGGCCGGTCCGATGGCGTCGGCGGGTGCGATCGGGAACGACAGCAGGAACCACAGCAGAACGGTCAGCGCAAGGATGATGCCGCCGACCCGCTTGAGAAAGATCATCGTGCGCTCCCACAGACCGATCGCCAGGTCGCGCAGGTTGGGCACACGATACGACGGCAACTCCAGCAACAGCGCGTGCTCGCCCTTGTCGCGGCGCCAGCGCTTCATCACCCACGCCACCAGTAATGCGCTGAGGATTCCCGCGACGTACAGCCCGAACAGCACCAGTCCCTGCAGGTTCAGAATGCCCCACACATCGCGGCGCGGAATGAACGCGCCGATCAGCAGCGCGTACACCGGCAATCGCGCCGAACAGGTCATCAGCGGCGCGACCAGAATGGTGGCAAGGCGGTCTCGCGGGTCCTGGATACTGCGCGTGGCCATGATCCCGGGCACCGCGCAGGCAAAGCTCGACAACAGCGGGATGAAACTGCGTCCGGACAGACCTGCCTTCGACATCAGGCGATCGAGCAGGAACGCTGCGCGGGGCAGATAGCCGGATTCCTCGAGCGCGAGGATGAACGCGAACAGGATCAGGATCTGCGGCAGGAACACAATGACGCCGCCGAGGCCGGCGATGATGCCATCGACCAACAGACTCCGCAGTGGCCCTTCCGGCAACCGTGCGCCAAGCGCATGGCCGAGCCATACGGTCGCCGCATCGATCCCGCCCATCAGCGGCGCGGCCCACGCGTAGACGGCCTGGAATATCAGGAACATCACCACCGCAAGCGTCAACAGGCCGACGACGGGATGCAGCAGCCAGCGGTCGAGCACGTCGTCCACGTGCGCGGTGCGTGTGGGCATGCGCACGGCCAGCGCCAGCAGGCGCCGCGTTTCCTCGTGCAACTTCTGCTCCGGGCCCGATCCGGTGCCGATCCCGGTCGCGGCCGGCTGCACCGGCGGCGACAGCCGATCGGCCATTGCATCGAGCTGCGCCAGCAGCGCCGTGCCGCCATCGCGACGCACCGCCACGGTCTCGACCACCGGCACGCCGAGTTCGCGCTGCAGCACCTGCGGATCGATTTCCATACCGCGATGCTTGGCGGCGTCCATCATGTTGAGGGCGACGACCATGGGTTTGCCCAGCGCGCGGACTTCCAGCGCGAAGCGCAGATGCAGGCGCAGGTTGGTGGCATCGACCACGCAGACCAGCAGATCCGGGGCGGGTTCGCCGGGATAGAAGCCGCGGCAGATATCGCGGGTCACCGCCTCATCGAGACTGGCGGCATGGAAACTGTAGGCGCCGGGAAGATCCAGCAGCACGCATGGCCGGCCGGCCGGCGTCTGCAACCGACCCTCTTTGCGCTCGACGGTCACGCCGGCGTAATTCGCCACCTTCTGGCGGCTGCCGGTCAACAGGTTGAACAGTGCGGTCTTGCCGCAGTTGGGATTGCCGACCAACGCCAGCCGAAGCGGTTGCGCGGCAGTACCACTCACGACGATGCCTTCACGCACAGGATCACGCGCGCAGCCTCGCTGCGGCGCAGCGCGAACCGGGTGAAGCCGATCTGCACCAGCAGCGGCTCGGCGCCGAACGGGCCGGCCGCGACCACCTCGACACGCTCGCCCGCGACGAAACCCAGCTCGCGCAGGCGCCGTGCGATCGCATCGTTCGGCGTCAGTTCCCGCACGGATTCAACCCGAGCTTCGACGCGCCCTGTCAATTCGGTCAGATTCAAAGACCGTTCCAAGTTAGGGATTCCAAATAGGAATTGTTCTCATCTTATAACATATCGCTGGTAGTCAGGTCGATCCAGATCAAATTCCGCCCTTTCCGGGTGAGCGGATATCATTCATATCTTCGCATTGCGGACCACACTCAGGATCAGGGGCATGACCGATTCGCTGCAGCACTACCGCAATGGCGCCGTTGTCCATCTGCGCCTGTATCGACCGGCGTTGCACAACGCCTTCGACGCCGACCTCATCGAAAGCCTGACCGCGGCGCTGGTCGCCATCGGCGCGGACAAGACGGTCCGGGTCGTGGTGCTGGAAGGCGCGGGCCCCAGTTTCTCGGCGGGCGCCGATCTGAACTGGATGCACGGCATGATCACCGCCAGCCAGGAGGAGAACCGCGTCGATGCGCTGGCCCTCGCCCGCCTGATGCGGACACTGGACGACCTGCCCCATCCGACCATCGCCCGCGTCCACGGCGCGGCCTTCGGCGGCGGCGTCGGTCTGGTCGCCTGCTGCGACATCGCCATCGGCAGCGACGAAGCGAAATTCGGCCTGACCGAAAGCAAGCTCGGGCTGCTGCCGGCAGTGATTTCGCCCTATGTCATCGCCGCCGTCGGTGCGCGACAGGCGCGACGCTGGTTCGCCAGCGCCGAGCATTTCGACGCCGCCGAGGCACTGCGGATCGGCCTGCTGCATGCGGTGGTCCCTGCCGATGAGCTCGACGCGGCGATCAAGCGGCAGATCGATCTGCTGCTGAATGCGGGTCCCTTGGCCGCCAGCCACGCGAAGCTGCTGGTGAGGCGCGTCGATGGCGAGCACGATCGCGAGAAGCTCGACCGCGACAACGCCGACCTGATCGCCCGCCTGCGCGTCTCGCCCGAAGGCCAGGAAGGCCTGATCGCATTCCTCGAAAAGCGCAAACCCGGCTGGACGCCCTGACCATGACTTCACCCATCCTCAACATCGCCGATGTCGACATGATCGATCTGGCGGAACGGTCGCGGCAGCGCGGCAGCGAAATGCCGACTGCGCGCTTCGGCGGACGCATCGGTCCGATCGGTCCGCACATCGGCGCGCAGAAGCTCGGCTACAACCTCACTGCAGTCGCACCGGGCAAGGCCGCGTTCCCGAAGCATTCGCACCGGGTCAACGAAGAGATGTTCTACATTCTCGATGGCGCGGGCGAGCTGAAGCTCGGCGATTCGACCTATCCGATCCGCGCCGGCGATGTCATCGCCTGCCCACCGGGCGGGCCGGACACCGCGCATCAACTCGTCAACACCGGCAGCGACGAACTGCGCTTTCTCGCCGTGAGCACCATGGCGTTTCCTGAAATCTGCGAATACCCGGATTCGGGCAAATTGAACGCGATCACCGGCATGGGCCACGACGACTTCCGTCATCTCGCCCGCCACGGCGAGAGCCTCGACTACTGGGATGGCGAAGCTTGAGCAGCCTGCAGCGAAAGATGTTCGACAAGATCCTCATCGCCAATCGCGGCGAGATCGCCTGCCGGGTGATCCGCACCTGCCGCAGGCTGGGGATCCGCACGGTCGCGGTGTATTCCGATGCCGACGCCGATGCGCAGCACGTGCGGCTGGCCGATGAAGCGCGGCACATCGGCGGCGCGCGCCCACAGGACAGTTACCTGCGCGGCGATGCGATTCTGGACGTCGCGAAAGCCACCGGCGCGCAGGCGATCCATCCCGGTTACGGCTTTCTCAGCGAGAACGCGGACTTCGCCGATGCGGTGGAAGCCGCCGGCATCGTCTTCATCGGCCCGAAAGCCGCGTCGATGCGCAAGATGGGCAGCAAGGCCGGCGCGAAGCAACTGATGCAGGCCGCAGGCGTGCCGGTGGTGCCGGGCTACACCGGCGAAGACCAGACGCCCGAACTGCTGCAGCGCGAAGCCGACGCCATCGGCTATCCGCTGATGATCAAGGCCGCGCACGGCGGCGGCGGCAAGGGCATGCGGATCGTGCGCGATTCCGGCGAGTTCCTGCCGAATCTCGAAAGCTGCCAGCGCGAAGCGCGCAACGCCTTCGGCCGCGACCGCGTGCTGCTGGAGCGCTATGTCGAAAAACCGCGCCACATCGAGATCCAGATCTTCGGCGACGCGTACGGCGAAGTGATCCATCTCAACGAACGCGAATGCTCGGCGCAGCGTCGCTATCAGAAAGTCCTGGAAGAATCGCCCTCGCGGTTCCTCACGCCGGAACTGCGCGAAGCGATGGGCGCAGCGGCGGTGCAGGCCGGGCATGCGATCGATTACCAGAATGCCGGCACCGTCGAATTCATCGTCGGCCAGGACGGTCGCTTCTATTTCATGGAGATCAACACGCGCCTGCAGGTGGAGCATCCGGTCACCGAATACGTCACCGGCCTCGATCTGGTCGAATGGCAGCTGCGCGTCGCCGCTGGCGAACGCCTGCCGAACGCGCAGCATGAAATCGCCCAGCGCGGTCACGCCATCGAAGTGCGGCTGTACGCGGAGGATCCGGAAGCGGGCTTCCTGCCGGGCTCTGGCAAGCTCACGCGGCTGCGGCTGCCCGCAGCGGACGCGCATACGCGCATCGATGGCGGTGTGATCGAAGGCGACACCGTCACCATCTTCTACGACCCGATGATCGCAAAACTCATCGTCTGGGACGAGGATCGCCCGCGCGCCCTCGCCCGCCTGCGCGACGCGCTCGCGCAGTGTTCGATCGATGGCCCGAAATCCAACGTGGCGTTCCTCGAACGGCTGATCCGCCACCCCAGCGTCGTCGACGCGACCATCGACACCGGCACGCTGGATCGCGATCTCGATGCCTTCATGCCCAAGCCCGCAGGCGCATCGCACGCGCGCGCTGCGCGCATGGCGGCGGCGACGGCGCTGCTGCTGATCGAAGAAGCGCAGACCCGCGCATCCGCGGCCATCGGCGGCGATCCGGGCTCACCGTGGGCCATCGCCGACGGCTGGCGCCTGGGCCACGCCGGACATCGGCGCCTGGTACTGGACGACGGCAATGAGCGCCACACGCTGATCGCACACGGCACGACCGGCGACTATCGCTTCGAGGACGCGGATGGCGCGGTCGACGTGCGCGGCGCGCGGCTGGCCGATGACATGTTGTTTGCCCGTTTCGATGATGAAGGCCGCCGTTTGCGTGTGGATGCCGGCGGCGCTTCCGATGCGTTCGCGCGTGTGGATGTGCACGATGGCGAACGTCGCTGGCGGTTCGCGCGGGTGCCTGCGTATCAGCCGGCGAGCGAACAGGCCGATACCGCCAGCGACCGCACCCGGGCCCCCATGCCCGGCCGCATCGTGCTGATCAAAGCGCGGATCGGGGACCCTGTCGAAGACGGCCAGGAGATTCTGGTGATGGAGGCGATGAAGATGGAACTGGCGCTGAAAGCACCGTGCTCGGGCATCGTCGCCGAAATCCGCGTGGCCGTCGGCGATTTCGTCGAGGCCGATGCCGTGCTGGTGGTGCTGACGCAATGAGCCTGCGCTTCGCGACGTACTCGCTCGCGCTGTCGCTCCTGTCCGGATGCGTCGCCTTCGAACGCGCACCCGTATCGAAGCTCAGCTGCGACCCCGCGCTGGCGGGGCGCTGGCAACCCGTGAAGGATGGCCCGCTCGACAATATCGTCGAGATCGGACCGGACTGCACGCTGCGCTGGCCGGACGAGGCCGGCGGTTTCCACCGCGCCACGCTCACCGGCTTCACGCTCGGCGACGACCGCTACCTCGTGTTCAGCCCCACCGACGCGGACCGGCTGATGGCGGCGGAAGGCGATCTCATCCGCAGCGCGCCGAAGGGCAGCGTCTTCCTGGCCCGCTACCGCATCGAAGGCGACAGCGCCCTGCTGTGGCTACCCGACCCGCAGATCGCGATGCAGGCGGGAACGAAGGGCGAAGCCACCGGCCGCCGGATCGAAGACGAACTCATCCATGTCGAAGGCGACCGCAGAGCCATCGCAACCCTGCTGCGCACGCGCGGCGATGCGATGTTCCGCATGGCCGAAGCGCGCGGGACGCTGGCGCTCCGCCGCCTTCCGCTGGACACCGCCCGATGAGCGACTTCGTCCGCATCGTCGAAGTCGGCGCCCGCGACGGGCTGCAGAACGAGAAGACGCTGGTGCCGGCGGCGACGAAGATCGAATTGATCGACCGTCTTTCCGCCACGGGCCTGCGCAGCATCGAGGCGACCAGTTTCGTCAGCCCGAAATGGGTGCCGCAACTGGCCGACGCCGCCGAGGTCTACATCGGCATCGCAAAGCGACCCGGCGTGCGCTATCCGGTGCTGGTGCCGAACGAACAGGGTTACGAACGCGCCCGCGCGGTGGGCGTGGACGAGATCGCGGTGTTCACCGCTGCATCCGAAGCCTTCAACCACCGGAACATCAACGCGTCCATCGAGGAATCGCTGCTGCGGTTCGAACCCGTCGTTGCGCGCGCGAAAACCGACGGCGTCGCGGTGCGCGGTTACGTGTCCACCGTATTGGGGTGCCCGTACCAGGGCGATGTCCCGGTGGCCGATGTCGTGCGCGTGGCGAAGACGCTGCATGCGATGGGTTGTTACGAAATTTCGCTCGGCGACACCATCGGCATCGGCACGCCGACCAAGGCCGCAGCGATGTTGCGCGCGGTCGCGGACGAGGTGCCGATGGCCGCACTCGCGGTGCATTTCCACGACACCTACGGCCAGGCGCTGGCGAATATCCTCGCTTGCCTGGAAGCGGGCGTGCGCGTGGTCGACGCCGCCGTCTCCGGCACCGGCGGCTGTCCGTACGCACAAGGCGCCAGCGGAAACGTCGCGACCGAGGACGTGGCGTATATGCTGCAGGGCATGGGCCTCGACACCGGCATCGACCTCGACGCACTCAGCGCCACCGGGCGCTGGCTGGCGCAATTGCTCGGCCGACCGACCGGCAGCAAATTCACCCAGGCGCGGACGTCATCCATCACGGACCGGGCACGATGACCGAGACCTGGCCAGATCCCACGCTGCCGCCGTCCGTCGAAATGACGCAGACACTGGCCGCACTGGACCAGGCCCGACAGAACGCCGACCTCGACGCCGATACCCGCGCGCTGCTCGACCGCGCCCACGCCGCGTTGGACAGCGCGATCGCCGACACCGAATCCGAACGCCTGCGCTACTCCGCGCTGTTCGACGCGGTGCCCGACCCGGTCAGCATCATCGCCTGGGACGGCACCGTCCTCGATCTCAACAAGGCCGGCATGGCCGCGTATCGACGCTCGCGCGCGGAAATCGTCGGCCAACCCATCGAAGTGCTGAACCCCGATCTGCCCCCGGACCACATGGTGCCGGTGTGGGAGGCGCTGAGCCGCGGCGAGACCTACGTGGTCGAAGTGGCGAACATGCGCGCCGATGGCAGCCGTTTCCCGGTGGAGGTGCATACAGCCGGCTTCGACTACAAAGGCAAGAAAGTGATGGTCGCGGTGGCGCGCGACCTGAGCAACCGCTGGCAGGCGGAAACGCGCTATCGGCTGCTGCTCGAATCCATCGACGTCGGCGTGATCCTGTTCGATCGCGACATGCACGTGATCTCGGCGAACCCGGCCGCGCATCGCGCGATCGGCGCCGAGCCCGGCCAGAGCGTGCATACGCTGCTGCAGCCCGAGAACTGGAACATCGTCGATGCCCGTGGACGGCCGCTGGGCTTCCACGAATGGCCGACGACACTGGCGCTGGAACGTGCGCAGGCCATCAGCAACACCGTCATCGGCCTGTATTTCGTGCCCAACCGGCGGATGTCCTGGATCTCGGTGACGGCGGTACCGGTGTTCGAAGCCGGCGGCACCACACCGCAGTACGTGTTCGCGATGTTCAGCGATGTCACCACGCTCAAACGCGACAACGTGCTGTTCGACCGCGCCCAGGGCCTCGCCCATATCGGCGGTTGGGAATGGGACCGTGGCCGCCAGCGGCTGTACCTCACCCGCGAGGCACAGCGCATCCTCGGCCGCATTCCCACGCCGGAAACGATGGACGACATGCTCGCCGGGGTCTACGGCCCGGACCAGCATCACATCCGCAACGCCATCGACCGGTTGATCGAAACCGGCGGCAGCTTCGACCTGGAACTGCAGTATCTGCGCAGCGACCGTCATGTCTGCTGGATCCGCGTGATCGGCGAAGCGGATACCGGCGACCCGGGCACATCGCGCATCGTCGGCACGCTGCAGGACATGACCGAGCGCAAGCACGCCGAAGAGACGCTGCGTGTGCAGGCGCGCACCGACCCGCTTACCGGGCTGCTCAACCGCGATGCGATCCTCGTCGAACTCGAAGTGCGGATGCAGGACCCGACGCACGCCGCCGTCGCGGTGCTGTACGTCGACCTCGACCGTTTCAAGGTCGTCAACGATGTGCTCGGCCACGCGGCCGGCGACGAACTGCTGGCCTCGGCCGCGCAGCGCATCGCCAACGCGGTCGGCACCGAAGGGCTGGTCGCGCGTTTCGGCGGCGACGAATTCCTGGTGGTCTGCAATCTCGCCGACGACCCGCAGCGTCCGGAGCGGATCGCAGGCGCGATCCTGCAATCGCTGATGGACAGCTTCCGCTTCGACAACGAGGAATTCACGATCACCGCCAGCATCGGCATCGCCCGCGCGCCCAGCGACGGCGAACGCCCGCAGTCGCTGATCCAGAACGCCGACGCCGCGATGTACGACAGCAAGCGCCGCTCGCGCAACGCATGGCAGGCGTTCACGCCCGCGCTCGCGCAGACCCAGGCGGACCGGCTGTGGATGGAAACCCATCTGCGCCGCGCCGCCGACAACGGCGAATTCCATCTCGTCTACCAGCCGCAGGTCGATCTGCTCAGCGGCCGGATCGTCGCCGCCGAAGCGCTGATCCGCTGGCAGAACCATCTGCTCGGCGAGCTGCGCCCGGACCGCTTCATCAGCCACGCCGAAACCACCGGCGACATCGTCCGCATCGGCAGTTGGGTCCTGCGCGAAGCCTGTCGCCAGGTCGCGGCGTGGCGCGACGCCGGGCTCGGCATCGTCCGCGTGGCGGTGAACGTGTCGTATCGCCAGTTCGTCGGCGAAGACCTCGCCGAAGGCGTGCGGCACATCCTCGACGAATTCCACTTGCCCGGTGCCGCACTCGAACTCGAATTCACCGAACGGGTGCTGATCGAGGACGCACCCGATACCCTGCGCACCTTCGCCGACCTGCGCGAGATGGGCGTGATCCTGACCATCGACGACTTCGGCGAAGGCTACAGCGCGTTGAACTATCTGCGCCGGCTGCCGATCCATGGTTTGAAGCTGAGCCAGCTGTTCGTCGAAGGCGTGCCGAACAACAATTCCGACGTCGCCGTATGCCAGGCGGTATCGGGGATCGCGCGCAGCCTCGGCCTGAGCCTGGTGGCCGAGGGCGTGGAATCCGAAGCGCAGCGCCAGTTCCTGTTGCGGCTCGGCGTGCCGATCGCGCAGGGCTTCCTGTTCGCGCCCGGCCTGAAACCCGACGAATTCGCGCGTCGCCTCGAACAGGGCGGCCTGCATCCTTCGCCTGCGCATTGATCCTGTCCGCCCATGCCGACTTCCACCACACCGACGTTCCGCATCCGCCCCATCGAAGCCCGCGACGATGCCGCCATCGCCGCGATCATCCGCAGCGTGATGCCCGAATTCGGCGCGAGCGGCTGCGGCTTCGCCATCAACGATCCGGAAGTCGACTGGATGCATCGCGCCTACGCGGAACCGCGATCGGCGTATTTCGTGATCGAGCGCAACGATGCTTCCGGACATCCGGTCGTGGAAGGCGGCGGCGGCATCGCCCCGCTGTCCGGCGGCGACAGCAGCGTCTGCGAATTGCGCAAAATGTATTTCCTGCCATCACTGCGCGGCCTCGGCGCGGGCACGGCATTGATGGCGCGCTGCCTCGACGCCGCCCGCGCCTCCGGCTTCCAGCGCTGCTACCTCGAAACCCTCACCGGCATGGACGCTGCGATGCGCCTGTACGAACGCAGCGGCTTCCGCCGCATCGACACGGCGATGGGCGCGACCGGCCATGGCGGCTGCAATACCTTCTACCTGCGGGAACTCGCGGCGAGCTGAGCCGCACCAACGGAACGTTGCGAACGGAGACGCACCGATGCGAGCGCTGGGGACTCTCACCAAATGGGATGCGGATCGCGGCTTCGGCTTCGTCAGACTGCGCGACAGCGGCGTCGACATCTTCGTCCATATCACCGCCTTTCCGCGCAGCGGACGGCAACCGCAGGTCGGCGATGCGCTGTCCTTCGAGATCGTGACCGCGACAGACGGCCGCAAACAGGCCAAGGCCGTCACCTACGATATACCGCAGGGACGCGCCGATTTCACGCTCGCGCCGATCGAACGAAAACCCAACCAGCAAAGACCGAACGAACAGGCGTCGCGGCCGATGCCCGTGCGCACATCGGCGCCGCACCCGGAACGGCGCCGGCAACGCGAATCTCACCGGAGATCGACCGGCGGACTCGGCACGCTGATCTTCGCGGTGTTGCTGATCGGCGGATTGGCGTTCGGTTACCGGAAGTTTCTCGAATACCGCGCCGTCGCCGTCGACACCCTGCACGGACGAAGCGCGGAAACGAGTCTTGCGCCGACCAATCCGTCGCACAGCGCCCCTGGTGCAGCTGCGTCGCCAGGCTATCGTTGCGATGGGCGCACGCACTGCTCGCAGATGCGCTCATGCGCAGACGCCACCCAAGTGCTGCAGCATTGTCCCGGCACACAGATGGACGGCGATGGCGATGGCATTCCGTGCGAGCAGCAATGGTGCAACTGACGCGACGTTTGCGTTACCCAACAAAAGAACCCACCGAAGCGGATTTTTTTGTGCAACTCGATACAGTCTCGCAGGGTGGGCTTTATGCCAAGAATTGCAGCATATCGATCGCCGCGAAAAATCATCGAAGCCAAAGCATACTCGGGCGAACTAATTGCCGGCATCGCTCAAACGTCATGCAATGGGTATACAGCCCAGCCTCTGGCCATCAATCCCTCAATGCCCACCAATGGCAATGCAAATCCGGCTCCATAAGCACAACCGCTTCTGACGTTCCATCACGAACTTTGAAGAAAACATGAACACCTGAGCTGAGTTGATCGCGATGGATCTCGATCTTCCTCACATTTTCGGATGAAAACCGAATCGTCTCTTTGTTGCCACAGCGCAGTACCGCTTGAAATGATTCAGCCACTGCACTGAAAGATATGTCCAATTCCTGAAGACCATCGCCTGACTGCTTTACATATCGGCAATACGCCATGCTGGAATCTTGCTCAACAGGCTCCATACCGAATGCTTCCAAAAAATCAGCTGTGCTTGGAAATTCCATATGAATACCCTCAAAGAAACATAATCAATGCATTTAACCGACGAGCACCGCCATCGATATCCGCAGGGTGGGCTCTATGCCCACCATAGCAACGCATTCGTCGCCGACGCAACGATCGAAGTCAAGTTTCGCATGGGCAACAGGCCGCGACTATCAATCAACCTTCGTTGCGGTGGGCATAAAGCCTAAGGTCACCCCACTTTTTTCATGCTTCTTCCAGGAATTTCCGTCGAGATCTTGCGCACCATTTTCAATAGCTCCGGTGGCCATTGTCTTCGGTGCCGCATCCATTCCAAGCACCGGCGCTGTTCGCTGTAACGGGCGCGGTGACTTGTTTTGTCCGTCAATGGGTCCGTTGCCACCGCCGCCTCTTTCACTGCCCGCGCCAGCAACCACGCAGCGAATGCCGCCATCGTATGAATCAGCAGCAGTATCGCCAACCGCTCGGGAGCACGGCTCAAGCTGTCTTCGAATCCCATCCCGTAGCGGTGACTTTTCAGATCCCTGAACGCCAGTTCGATCTGCATGCGCTTGGCGTAGATTGCAGTGACCTGCGATGCGCTGGCCTCCTGCGGCGACAGCGAGGTTGCCAACAGCCAAGGCTCGCATTCTCGCTTACGCGCTTTTTGCACCATCCGATCGCCTTTGGGCCTCAATGCGTGCTTTTCCGATCGGCTGGGCTTGTGCGTCTTGCGACGCAAGCGCACCAGGAAACACGACCAGGGCGAACCCTGCACCATTGACCATGCACCCATGGCTTCCGATCTACCGGATGCGCCCGCATGCAGCGAACTGCAAGGTTGCCATTCCTGCTGTGGACCACGAATTTTCGTGTTGTTGCGTAATCGCCCGACGTAATCCCAGCCATGTGCAGCCACTGCACGAAACCAGTCGCTGCGGAATCCCGCATCACTGACGATCACAGGCTTGCATACAGGAATGATCGTCGCCAGCGCATCAAGAAACTCCCGTTGCGCGCCCGGGGAATTCAATCGGGCGTTCGGATAAATGCGCTCGTACACCGTCAGCGGTCGACCTCCCACCGGCACTGCTGCCCGCAACAAGCACCAACGACCATCGCCCTTCAGATCGGACCAGTCCACGACAATGACTGGACGCGCCTGGGTCAGCAACCACGCCGCCATCGCCCGACGCAGCGCACCGTGTTCCCGATGCAAATGGCGATTGCTCAACAAGCGATCCAGCGCCTTCAGCGGCGCGTGTGCAAAGGTCGCGTCAGGCCAAGACCGGGACAGATCGGTCAACGTCAAACGACGACCGTCAATCAACGCCTGAACCGCATGCAGCAGGACGTTGCGTCTGCGGCCATGCATCGGGTCTAGCGCAGCGGCCAGTGGACGGAGCAGAATCTCGGTCGCGTGCATGGCGTGGTCCTCAGGCTTCGATACCCCGAGGAAAAAACCGCGGCATGCACGCGCTGTTTTTGCGGACACTAAACCGTATCTGATTGATCTGCAATCAGAAAAAGTGGGGTGACCTTAGGCTTTATGCCCATCATTGCAATAAATCACGTCGCCGCGAACCATCATCGAAGCCAATCCGTACGCGGGCAAACTGACTACCGACATTATTCAAGCGTCATGCGATGGGCATAAAGCCCACTCTACGGTCCTGCCCGGGCAATTTTGAGATAGCTTTAGTCCGAATGCATGGTCTGACACTCATACAACCCAAGCATCAAGATAATTTCCGGATCATCATCGAATTCAGAAAGCTGAACCCCTGGGAATGGCCCCAGGGCTCTAGATATTTTTGCTCGAAATCTGATTCTGTCCCCGATTTTGCAGTTTTTCCAATCCGAACTATCAGATGGGCGAATGTTCAAAAAAAGATAATCTGCTCTCAATGACTTCCCGTTTGATATCGGAAAAATTCCAGTATCCATTGAAACCGCTACCCCAGGCGCAAACTCTTCATTCAGTTTTATTTCAATGATAACTCCACTCCATTCCACCATGAGGCCATTGAATCTCTCTGATATCGACGCCTCGTCATGCCCCGCCTCGATCATCGAAATGATTACTCGAACGAATGCGTCCCAATCTGCCAAATAGTCGTGCCTCATGGTACTTGCAACCTAATTTTGCAAGGCATCAGAGATCCCTTTCGACTCCCTTGCAGCGCGAGCAGGAGAGAGGCTTGGATTGACACGCCCAAGCTGCCCCAATGCCTCCCTGTTGTATATAGGATGACCACCAACATGATTGATGCCGTCCAACAGAGCGCTATTATTTCTTCCGTTGATGTTTAAGCCAGATTGCGCGGCTCTTCTCATTAATTCAGGGAACCGTGTTGCCGCTTCAAGAGGCACCACGTGATGAGCTATGCAATCAGAAAAAGTGGGGGACCGCCCGCTCTGCGGTCCTATAGTAGGGTGGCGGCTTTCGAGGCTGACAGCTTTCTGAGGCGCCCGCGTGCGATTGCTCCATCATGGACAGAAGCCAAAGGCTTCACTCACAGACCGGATATACGTTCGCAATCTCAACCAAGATCAGAAAAAGCGGTTGACCATCGGGAGGAGTCCACATACACCATACGGTGCTCATTGTGCGGGATACAGGCATTGGCTTCCGAATCAAGCTAGAAGAGTCTTTACTACATTTTGGCGCCCGATCGCGACAACACCTATCCCTTTATCATCGAATTCACCAATCTTCTTGAGCAGTAGTGAATCTGAATCAGCTATACGATTAATTATCCGGAAGTCTTTGGCCATATCGCCAGACCAGCCAACATCGATTAAATCGCGAGGAGAGATATCGCCCAAAAGTACAACGAGATACGAACAGTTCTCGCTTAGGAGAACCTGAACGGCATCTTCAATTGCCATATCTGAAAGTCTCGCGGCACCAAAGAACTTCAGCCCTTTATCTGATTCAAGCAAGACTTCTTCAGACCGTTGATCAGTGCCAAGCGCTGCAAGCCCCCTTGCCTTCAAAGCTCCCCATAGTCTGTGATATCGAACAACACGATTATTCGGCTGCCAAGCCGACGTACCGACAAGTAGGCAGACCTCAGCGCTAGGAAAATTGGCTCTCACCTTGACGAACAGAAACTGCAGTACAGCTAGCAGCGAGTCATTTGGTGATGCTTCAGTAGCAACCCAACTTGCACCTGCAAGCGGGCTGCTCATTGGCCAATTGACCGTGTCAAAGTTCATTACATTGTTCTCTACGAAGATATCTTGAGCAAAGTCCACTAAGATGTCAGTAGTCATAGTGATTACCTTTAGCATCGTTGAAATGAGGGCCACGATTTTGCGGATTTGCGGGGCCGAAATTGTGCCCCCCAGCATCATTGCGAATTCTCATTGTTCTGGTCCCTCCACCTGGAGCGGGAATCTCGAATTCGTAGATTCGCCCCGGTTGCAGGTTGCCTCGCTTGTCCACATTTGTTAGGACTCGACTGGGTTGTTGACTTGTTGGGATGCCGGACTGTCGCTTGGCCTCGTTAAACGCACCCCTCCGACCAGCACCAGCAGGACTTAGATTCGGAGGTGCAGCTCTCTTTGCGGCACCAGACCCCGCTCTGCAAGCCGCCGATTCCGCCGTCAACACTTCACTATGGGATGCGGTTCTCGCAACCGTCCTCATCCCCATATGCTGCGCAACCCTCGCCCGCGTCACTCGGACTGCGGCCCTGGCCCCCAACTGTATGCCCAGTCTCGGCAGCACGAACCGGGTGACCAACTGTAGTCCAATGCGCCCCGCAATCAACCCATCCGGATCGCCATACATCGTTGGTGCGCCGTTCGCATAGCCATACGTGCTGATGCCGCCGTCGATGCCGATCGGATCACTCTGCGCATATCGCCCGGTCGCGGCGTCGTAGTCCCTGAAGTGGTTTTGACTGAGGCCACTCGCCGCATCGTATCGCTGCCCCGGGAAGCGCATATCGAACACGAACGTAGTGCCGTCCGCATCCGGGTCTTCGTTCGCGGCGCTATCGCCGAACGCCTCATTGGCGAGATTCCAGTTCCAGATAGCCACATTACGATCCGGGTCGATCACCACCCTCGGTGTACCCAGTGCATCCGCTTCGATGTAGTACAGCTTCTGGTTCGCGCCCGCGCCCACCAGCAGCCCAACCGGGAGACCGTCCAGCCAGATCGCCTGCTGGATCGGCTGGCCGTTCGCGTCGTAATCGCCAATCCAATGACCGGCTTCGTCATAGAGCGTCGCGATAGTCCTGCCGCTGCCGGTCTTGTAAACCTGCTCGCCCTTGCCGTTGTACAGGTAGCTCATCGCGACCACGCCGTCGCGCTTGACCTGGCGCATGCGGTTGGCATCGTCGTAGGCGAACTCGCGCGTCACTGCTCCGGGCTTCTCGATCCGCGTCGTGTTGCCCACGGCGTCGTAGCTGCGACCTTCCGTGCCGATCTGGGTCAGGCGATGCCTGGCCGGGCCGTAGACGTAGGTCGTTGCCGTGCCGCTGTCCGTCCGGCTCGTGCGGTTGCCGGTGCCGTCATAGGTGTAGGCCTGCAGCACGGTCCCGTTCGCGCCGTTCGCGCCGTCGCGCACTTGCGTCAATCGATTCAGACCGTCGTAGCGGTAGGCTCGGCGCGCGGGATCGAGTTGATCCGCCTTGCGCAGCGATTCGAGATTGCCTGCCGCATCGAAGCTGTAACCCTCGCTGATGCCACCCGCCGTGGTGTCTTCGACAAACCCCGGCTGGTAGTTCTGGTTCAACGAGCGACGCAGGATGCGGCCGTTGCCGTAGGTCCAGCGGCTGACCGGGCCGAACGGGTAATGGGTCGCACCGCTCAGCAGGGTCTTCGTCTGCCCCGTGGCCAGCGTGACCTTCAATTCCGATGGCCGCGACTGCGCATCGCGCACGATCCGCACGCTGCTGCCGTCGGGGTGGATCAGGCCGATGTACTGATTGCCCGGCGGCGGGTTCTGCACCGCAGTCGTCTGATCCGGCAGCCAGCCGCGCGGGTCGGTGTTGAGATAGCGCAGCGCATAGCTGCGGCCCTGCGTGAGCTGCAGCTTCCGGCTGAGCTGGCCATAGCGGTCGTAGCAGTAGCCGGTGCTGCCGCTGCTGTCGGTCATCACCGACAGTTGACCCTGGTTGAAGCGTTCGCCGCTCGGACAGTCGACCGGCGCGCTGTCGTAGACGAGGCTGACGTTGCGGCTGCTGTCGGGGTAGCTCACCGCCGTCACCCGGTTCAACAGGTCGTAGCTGTAGGTTTCGGTGATGCCGCGCGCATCGGTGCGGGTCTTGAGGTTGCCGGCCTCGTCGTAGGTCGATGTCGCCAGACCCGTATCCTGACTCTGCAGCGTCAGCACCTCGCCGAAGCCGTTGTAGGTGTAGGTGGTCGGCAGGCCGCCGGGATCGAGCACCTGGGTCAGCCGGTCCAGCGCGTCGTACTGGAACTGCGTCTGCGCCGCCACGCCGTCCACATCCTGCAGCGTGGTCTTGAGCCGGCCCAGTGCATCGTAGCTGTGGGCGGTCTTGTGGTTCAGCGCGTCGGTGGTGAGGGTGAGGTTGTCTTCCGGGTCGTAACCGAAGCCCGTCGGCTGCAGGTCGGCGTCGGACTGCGTCTGCAGCCGGCCCAGCGTGTCGTAGGTCCGCGACAGCGTGCGCAGCAGCGCGCCGCTGGTGTCCCGGGTGTCTTCCTTGAGCGGCTCGCCCGCCGCGTTCAGCGTGAACACCATCGTGTTGCCGGCCGGGTCGGCGACCGAGGTCAGCCGCAGCGCCGCGTCGTAACCGAACTGCGTGTAGACGCCATCGGGCAGGATCACCCGGTGCACCGTGCCGGCCGGGGTGTACTCGATCCGGGTGATCCGGTCGTCCGCTTCGCTGCCGTCGTCGCTGCCACGCACCTTGCTGGCGATCATCTGGCCGCGCGGGTCGTATTCCAGATCGGTGACGATGCCGTTGGCGTCGCGCAGCGACAGCGGTCGATCCGCACCATCGCTGCGCAGCGTTTCGACGACATGGCCGAGCGCATTGGTCGCCTTCCACAGATCGCCCTTGCGATAAGCGCAGGTGGACGGCGACGCCGCGCAGGCCGGTTCGTCGGCCATGCGGTAGGTGTAGGTCACCCCATCGGCCGCGCCTGCGCGCGGGCCGTCGATCTTCGTGACCAGACCGACCCGCGGACAGCTGCCGGCCGTCACGTCCGCCGTCTCGCAGTAGGTCATCGTGGCGCTGCGCGTCGCGCCGGTGGCGCCATCGGGGTCGAACGCGGTGATCGCCGACACCTGATTGCGGGCGTTGTAGGTCCACGTGGTGCGCGCCACCAGCGCGCCCAGGTGATCGAGCGTCCGCGCTTCGGTGATCAGGCGCGTGGCCGGGTCGCGCGTCACTTCCTCGCGACGCTGTTCCGGCGTGTCCGCCGCGACCACCGTGGCCGAACGATAGTCCGCTGCGTACTCGTAGCGGGTGAGGATGCCGCGCTTGTCGGTGCTGGTCGCCAATCGTCCCTGCGTATCGAAGGTCTGCGCGGCGGAGCCCCCGCTGTCCACTGCACCCAGGATGCGGCGATAGGTCCCCGGCTGGATGGTGTAGGCGCGGCTGTCGCCCTCGGCGGTCTGGATGACCGCGCTGTCCTCGGTCGGATAGCTGACCGTGGTCAGTTCGTTGGGCGTGCCCAGCACGCGGCTGGAGGTGACCCGACCGCGCGCGTCGTAGCCGAACGAGGCGAAGCGCTGGCCGTCTTCGGAGGTGATGCCCGTCAGGTGATGACGCTGATCGACATCGCCGGCCAAGCCGGGCTCGTTGTAGTGGTACTGCTTGGTCGCACCACCGGGATAGGTCACGGCGGTCAGGTTGAGGTTGGCGTCGTAAGCGTAGGCAACGTCGGCGCCGTCGGGCAGCACGATGCGCCGCAGCAGGTTGTCCGCATACTCGAAGCGCAGCGCGCGGCCCTGCGCGTCGGTGACGGTCGACATCGCCTTGTCGGCGGTGTACGCGATGACGACATCGTTCAGCGGGTCGTTCGGGTTGCGGATCGCGATCAGATAACCGCTGGTGTCGAACTCGCGCACCTCGCCATCCGGCATCCGCAGCCGCCAGCTGATCCCGCCGGCATTGACCTTCTCGGCGATGCGGTCCGGCGCATTGGCGGCGCGGTAGCGGTTGCCGCCGATCGACACATAGCCCTCGTAGTTGCCCGCTTCGTCGATATGGTCGTTGGTCGACACCAGGAACCGTTCGGCGTAGCTGTGACTCCAGCCCACCGCAAAGCTCGGGTTGTTGCGGAACTGGCGCAGCGAACGGTAGTAGCGCGTGAAGGTCTGCCCTGCGAACGTGAAATCCGGCTCCGCGCGCTGCTTTTCACCGGTCGCCGGATACACTGGATTGGGGCTGCCGGGGCAGCTGGCGCACTGCTGGATCGGCATGGTGATCTGCGCAATGGCCGACTGGTCCGCCTCGCACAGATTCGCGGTGGTCAGCGTTGCCTCGGACACCGTATCCATCGGGATCGCACCGAAGTTCGTGCGGCAATAGACCGGTCGCTGTTTGGAGATCGACCAGGTCTGCGTCTTGGTGGCGCCGTTGGTGCAGGTGCCCCGGGTCCGGTAGTTGCGTGCGCCGTAGCCGACGATCCCCCGTGTGCCCGGCGATGCGCTCAATCCGGGCGGGTCGTAGTCCTTGGTGATGACGGTCTCTGTGACCGTGCATCCCGCACTCGCCCACGCCGCCTGCATGCGCGACAGGCCGAGGTTCACCAGTTCGCCCTCGTCCGCACACCAGCCGGGCTTGGCGATCTGGTCGTCGCTCAGCGTGCAACTGCCGGTGCTGCCGCCCTGCAGTCCATAAGCGGCGTAGTACGCCAAACCGCGCACCGACGCCACGGGCCGGTCGCGCAGCCAGTACTGCTGGCGCACGCTGGTGGCGCTCAAACGCACCGTCTGCATGTGCTCCACCAGCGATCCCACGCCGGCATAGCCGGGCGAGGCGCGCACCGCAGCCTCGGCCTTGTCCAGCGTCGGGTAACAGCCGCTGGTGGTGCAGAAGGTCGGCGGCACCGTCGGCGCCAGCACCGCCGCCAATGCGCCTGCGCCGACCAGCAACGCCAACGTCAACAGAAGCCTGCGACTGTTCCGCAGCATGGACAGGATTTCATCAAGGCCTTGCAGCCGGACACGGTCTTGCCGTTCAGTCATGGGGTTTGCCTTGTCGTGCGTTCGATCGACGCGCAGCGGGCACGTCGGCCCGGATGCGTGCGGACTGGTGTGCAGGCTTGAAGGATAGACATTTGGACCGTCCCTGGCTTCATCGTCATGCGGGTCGACTGCGGCCCATGCAAGGCATGGCAATCCGTGAACCCATGACCGCGATTATCACGAAATTTCAATCGCACACAAGTGAATTTTTTCGATCGCATGGCTTGGCGTCCGCATCGACATGGACCCGACCAAAACTGTCGCAGCGCTGTTCACGCCCAACAAAAAACCCCGCCGGAGCGGGGTTTCTCGTGCAACACGATACAGCGGATATCAGAAGCTGTAGCGGCCGGAAACGCCGAACAGATTCACGTCGCTGCTGAACTCGCCGAACAGCGAATGGCGCTGCGCGTCCAGAACGCCGATCTTCGGCTTGTCGGGCTGGATGCGGGTATAGGCCGCATTGATCTCGATCTGCTCGCTCATGTTCCAGGTGATGCCGAACGAATACCAGCGACGGTCTTCGTCGGGCAGGCGCGGGGTGCGCGTGGCGAACGTGGTCGGGGTTTCGTCGTAGGCGTAACCGCCGCGGAGCGTGAACGCTTCGGACAGTTTGTACTCGGCACCGATCGACCAGAAGCGGGTATCGCCCCAGCTGAAGTCTTCGACCGAATCCGGATCGGGATTGACGAAGTCGATGCGGACTTCCTGCAGCGAATGCCAGTCGGTTTCCGCGTAGTCGGCCATGATCGCCAACTGGTCGTTGAACTGGTAGGCGACGCTGAGCGACGTGATGCTCGGCGTGGTCAGGTTCGCCTTGACGTTGCCGTCGCGGAACAGCGGCGCAGTGGTCGGGCTCGAGCCGAGCACGGTCGCGACATCGGCAGGCACGGTCCAGTCGGCTTTGCCGGTCAGGTCGTGATCGATTTCGGAACGATGCGACAGGCCGATGGTCAGCTTGTCGGTCGGACGGAAATTCATGCCGAAGATGTAGCCGATGCTGTTGTCTTCGCCGGAGATGACGGCCTTGCCGTCGCGCAACTGCGGACGGGCGAAAGGCAGCGGACGCGTCGCCGGGTTGGCGAACAGCGCGGTACCGAAATCGACGGCTTTCGACAATTCGACTTCAGCGCGCTCATAGACGATGCCTGCGCCGACCGAGAAACGGTCCGGCACGATTTCATACGCGGCGGAGAACGTCAGGTCGACGGTCTTGACGTCGGAGGTGAGCGCGGAATAGCGGCCGACCCAGCCGTCGTCGTATTCGGTCTTCAGACCGAACGGCGCGCTGACCATGGCACCGACCGTCAGGCCGTTGCCGAACTTGTGGATGATCGACATGGCCGGAACCGGGGTCACGCCGCCGGCATTGCCGCCGTCGCTGCCCGTGAGCGGACCGGACACCGGGCCGAAGCCGACGCCTGCGTAGCCGCCGCCATCGAACTTGGCGTTGAGATCGACGACCGTCACGTCCGACTGGATCGTGGTGCCCTCGAACGAGGTCATGGTCGCCGGGTTGTTGACGACGACCGATGCGTCGCCGGTGGCGACACCGGAGCCGGCGAACGCGCGGCCCATGGCCTTCACGCTGTTCTCTTTCAACTGGAAGCCAGAGGCCTGCGCCTGGCCGACAGCGAGCGCGCCGGCGATGCCGAGCGCGAGCGCGGTCACCTGGATGAAACGATTCTGGGTTTGCATTGTGCTTGCGTCTCCGTGGACAGGATGATGATCTGCGTCGCGCGACCAGGCCTGTATCCCTGCCCGTGCCGCTCCTGCCGGAAGCCCCCTCCCGACGTACGACGCCGTGCGCACTATACCTTGCCCGTTAACTCAAAGCTAACAACCCCTTTTTTACGGGAACCCGTGCTTTCATGGGCATTCCCCACGATTTCCGCGATCGTCAGACGCCATGTTCGTTCAGCTTCCCACCCGTCAGAAATCCGGCCTGCGCTGGGCCACCCCACTGGTCTTCGCCGCGCTGTGGCTGGCCTACCTCTGGGCGAGCACGCGACCGGACGCGACCCAGCGTGCGCTCCTGCAGGAATGGGGCGCGCTGACCGGAGGGCCGGCGGCCATCGACACCTGGCACGCGCTATGGACGGATCAGCGCTGGCTGCGATTGTTCACCGCCATGTTCCTGCACGCGGATTGGGCGCATCTGCTGGGCAACCTCGTCTTCCTGTTGATCTTCGGGCTGCCGGCGGAACGCACGATGGGCCCGTGGCGCTTCCTGGCGCTGTTCCTGATGGGCGGGACGATCGCCAATCTGGCCGCCGTGTTCATGATCGGCACGCCCGAACGGCTGATCATCGGCGCAAGCGGGGCGGTGTCGGCGGTGATCGGTGCCTATCTCGCGCTGTTCCCGCGCGCCAAGCTCGGCGTGGTCGTACCGCTCGGCCTGTTCCTCGAATTCATCCGCGCACCGGCGTCGCTGTTGATCGGCGTCTGGGCGGTCCTGCAGGTGGTGTTCGCCTACATCGGCCCGGCCTTCGGCGCAGTGGCCTGGAGCGCGCACATCGCCGGGTTTCTGTTCGGCGTCCTGTTCGCGCTGGTCGCACGCGCCGCGATCGCGCGCAGGCTGCGCCACAACCGGGGCTACTGAGCCGGGACGCGCCACGACCGCGCCCCGTTCATCCCGCGGCGCTGGACAGGACAGCGGTCCCGGACACGACGACGCGCATCACGCGCGCCGCCCCTCCTTCCCGTCTCAGAGGCTTACGCGCTTGCGGTTGTCCGAAGACACCCGGTCGATGAGTTTGTTGTACGGATCGAATCCCGCTTCGTAAGGTTCCGCATCGACCAGCACCGTCAATTTCGGTTGTCCGCCGGTGATGCGATGGCGCTTGAGATACAGCACTTTCTCGTCGGCTTCCTCGCCAGAGGGGCCGCGCGCGAACACGCCGACCTCGATCCAATCGTCGAGCTTGCCCGGCATCTCCTTGCCTTTGCCATCTGCATAGAGCTTGGCGGCGTGCAGATCGAGCACGACCTCGTACCTGCCGTCGGCACGCTTTTTCGCGGTCGCCGTTTCGACCCGGTTGTCGTAGAAGCTGATCTTCTCGAACAGGTCGGCGATCAGCGACGCGTGCTGCGGTCCGGCTTCGGCACGGATGTAGTCGAGCAATTCGACCGACGTCGGATAAGGCGGCTGCCGATAGCCCTTGTCCTGCAGGAATTTCTTCAGCGCGCGATTCAACGTGTCTTCGCCGATCTCGTCGCGAAGCCGGTAGAACACCAGCGACGCCTTGCGATAGTGGACGTAAGGCTGGTTTTCGACGCGATACAGCGGCAGCTCCTCGACGACCTCCTCGCCGCGACCGGAGAGATATCTGTCCAGTTCGTACTTCAGGAATTGTCGCATCTTGCTCCGGCCGTAGGCTTTCTCCATCACCATCAACGCAGAGTATTGCGCCAGTGATTCCGACAGCACCGTCGCGCCCTGCATGTTGGCGCCGATGACCTGATGCGCCCACCATTGGTGCGCGATCTCGTGCGCGGTGATGTAGTACACGTAATCGACCGCATCCTTGCCGCGCAGATCGGCGATGAAGCCGACGGACTCCGAATACGGAATGGTATTGGCGAAGCTCTGCGCGAAATCCTCGTAACCCGGAAACTCGATGATGCGCACCTGGCGGTGCTGATACGGCGTGAAATTCGCCTCGTAGTACGCCAGGGACTTCTGCACGGACTCGATCATCCTGTCAACATTGTACGGATGCTTGGCGTCGTAGTAGACCTCGATCGGGATGTCCTTGTATTTGCCCTTCTTCACCTGCCAGCGCGCAGACAGATAGGAATAGAAATTCAGCATCGGTCGATCCATCGCATAGCTGAAGCAGCGGCGGCCGTCGCGGACGAATTCCTTCTGCAGGTAACCGGGCGACAGTGCGATCTGGTCCGGCGCGGTGCAGATGGTGGTCTTGAAATCGATCCAGTCCGCATCATCGGTGAGATAGGTATTGGCGCGCGCCGCCTGGTCCTCAAGCTTCGGCATGCGCCGAGGCTCGCCGAGCTTGCGCTTGCGCCGTTCATTGCGGTCCTGGATTTCAGCGTTGTCGCTGTAGCCGAAGGTCGGGAAGAACGTGCTGTTGAAGAACGTTCCGTTGTCGACGATCCGGAATTGCGCGGTGCCGTTGGTGATGCCATCCGGCGCCAGTTCGACCTTGAACGAAATGATGCGCTCGGCGCCGGGCAGCAATGGTTCCTTCAACCTGTAGATACGATAGCCGAGCGCTTCGTCGTGCTTGATCAACGACGCGACTCCCATGTCGATGCTGACCAGGGACTTGTCATCGTTCATGCCGATATGCAGGTCGGTGATCGGCTTCGTGTAGGGGTTGCGCACACGATAGGTGCCGCTGGCGCGCATGACCTGGGTCTCGGGACGCAGATCCACTTCGATTTCGGTCGCGAGGATCTTCGGCTGCTGCAGGTCCTTGTACTGTTTGTATTCGCGTTCGTACCTGGCCTGCAGATCGAGGATTTGGTCCGGAGACAGATACTCGTTGCGGATGTTGGTGTTCCAGAACAGATAGCCGCCGATGGCGATGAACGCCAGCGCCGACAGTGCGGTCGCGATGCCCAGTGGGCCACTCAAGCGCTGGCGCGCGAGACGCAAACGTTCGCGCATGCTGCCGCTCACCCCGCGCACCCAGAGCGCTGCGGACAGCAACAGCAGCAACAGCAGGAACACGCCCCAGTACGCCTGGAACCACAGCTGGCCCTGCAGGAAGTGGCCGTAGCCGTTCATGTCGGAGTACGGCGCATTGGGCGCGCTGGCATAGTTGTACAGGTTGTGGGTGTAGTCCAGCGTGCCCAGCACGAACTGCCCGATCAGCACGAGCACCAGCAGCGCATAGCCGACGTACTTGTTGTTGGTGAAGACCTGCAGACACAGCGCCAGACCGCCCATCAGCACGAAGACGAGACTGTTGAGCATCAGCGTCCCGGCATAGACCGGCAATTCGAGCTGGACATGCCCTTTGCCGAGCTGGATCAGCACCGCGACGATGCCGCCGAGCAGTTGGAAGCAGACGACGACCGCAACGAGCGCGCCGAATTTCGCCGCCAGCGGCACCCAGTTCGGCACCGGCATGGCGTCGGTCACTTCATGGATCTTGACGCTGCGTTCCTTGGCGACCAGTTCGCCCGCGTAGAACAGCACGATGATGATCAACACGAAACTGTAGGCGCCCTGCAGCGCAGCCAGTATCTGCGAGGTCACCGGGTGGATCGGCGTGTCGTACATGCTCTCCGCGAAGATCGCAGCGGGGATGAAATTCGCCAGCGCGAACAGCAGCATCACGATGAACGGGATCCCGCGCAGAACGCCCAGCATGTCGAATCGCAGTTGACGCAGGAATTGCGCGAAGCCGGTGGCCGGGCCGAACGACGGCGACGCTTTCGGCAGCGCTCTGGCGGCGGACGCCGCAGGCGCGGACGCACCGGAATCCGTATTCGCCGGCAGGGCTTTCGCACGGCGCCAACCGCGCGCGGTGCCGCTGCGCTCGGTCTTGAACAGTGCGAAACACGCCGCGAACAAGGTGAGCGCGATACCGCTCCACAGCGCGCGATTGGCGAGGATATAGCCGGTGATCGCCGGCAATTGGGTATTGCGCTGCTCCGCCGCCCAATAACGGATGGTGCGACCGAAGGCGCGCATCCCCAATGGCTCGGCCAGCGTGGCGATCCAGACATTGTCGATATCGCGCAGCAGGACCGCGGTCACGCCGGAAAGAATGAAGAAGCCGAGTACGCCGATATACACCCACAGGATGCTGCGGGTGACGATGGCCAACAGCGACAGCAGCGCGGCGGTGAACAACAGATTGGGAAGCACGATGACCGCGAACGCCCATGCGTACGGGAACAACGAGACCGGCCCCAGGCGCTTGGCATCGATCCACGGCATGAACTGGGCGATGAAGATGCCGAAACCGATCAACGCATAGATCAACAGACAGCCGAGCACGGCCGCGGCGATCCGACCGGCGACGTAATCGCGACGCTTGATCGGGCTGGCGAAGATCAGTTCGGCGGTGCCCTGCTCGAAATCGCGCAGCAGCGCGCCGTTGATCGACATCGCGATGAACAGCATGCCGATGAGGGTGAAGATGCCCAGGAACTGCACGACGATCATCGGCGCGTTGCGATGGACATTGCCGATGCCGCCACCGAGCTGGATCACGTCGGTCGCAGCCGCGCCGAACGCGAGCGCGGCGAACAGCGCACCCATCATCCACAGCAGCGGTGAGCGCAGCTGCTGGCGCAGCTCGAATCTGAAGAACTCGAACATGGCGTGATCCTCAGGCGGCTTTGGCGTGCTGGCGCAGGCGCTGGAAGTACACGTCCTCGAGATCGGGCGCGACCTGCTCGAATCCCGCTTCGGGCCGTTCCGCGCTGAACACGTGGATCACCGGAGTGCCGGCGACCAGGCGGATCGACAGTACCGTGAAATTCTCCTCATAACGCTTGAGATCCGCTTTCTGCACCTGCTTGCGCCAGACCTGGCTTTCGAGCGCGGAGATGGCGTCGATCGGCCGGCCGGTCAGCAACACCTTGCCCTTGTTCATGATCGCCATGGTCGGGCACAGATCGGTCACGTCCTCGACGATATGCGTCGACAGGATGACCGCAACGTTCTCGCCGATCTCGGCGAGCAGATTCAGGAAGCGATTGCGCTCTTCCGGATCGAGTCCTGCGGTGGGCTCATCGACGATCACGAGTCGCGGATTGCCGAGCAACGCCTGGGCGATGCCGAAGCGCTGGCGCATGCCGCCGGAAAAACCGCCGAGTTTGCGCTTGCGCACATCCCACAGATTCACCTGCTGCAGCAATCCATCGACGATTTCGCGCCGCTGCCTGCGGTCGGTCAGGCCCTTGAGCACGGCGAAGTGTTCCAGCAGATCCGACGCGCTGACTTTCGGATACACGCCGAAATCCTGCGGCAGGTAGCCCAACTGCCTGCGCACCGCATCCTTGTCGCGCAGCACGTCGATGCTGCCGCCCTTGCCGTCATCGAGCGTGGCCGCGCCGCTGTCGGCTTCCTGCAGCGTGGCGAGCGTGCGCATCAGCGAGGATTTGCCGGCGCCGTTCGGGCCGAGCAGGCCGAACATGCCGCGCGGAATATCGAGCGTCACCGCATCGAGTGCGCGCACGCCGTTGGCGTAGGTTTTGCTGAGGTCGCGGATGGCGAGCATGGATTGAAGTCCCCGGATACGGGGCCCGCGATGGCGGGCCGACCGTTGGCATCCTAGGGACAAGATCGGCAACGCGTACGGGCCGATAGTCACTCATGACTTTCGGCCTGAGGTGTCCCCGCTTTTTTCAAGTGCTTCAATAAAGCGTCGTCATCCCCGCGAACGCAGGGATCCAGCGACTTTCAAACTTCCGCGCAGCGGCAAAGACACTGGGTTCCCGCATTCGCGGGAACGACGGGCAAAAGAACGGTGACTGCCGATCAATCGATCCGTTTGATGTTCTTGAGAAGAAAGCGGGGATACCCAGCCTTTGGACCACCGCAACCGCAGTGACGGGACCAGCGCGATTCCGCATCGGCTTCAGCGCCGATCGGTGGCGACGGGCAGACTCGCGACCTGCTTTTTCAACACGACCAGCGCAGCCGCGATCGGCGCTTCGCCTTCCAGCACATCGCCGATGCCGACGCCCGAAGTCTCCTGCTCGCCGCGCAGGTGTCCCGGCAGCGCCGCTTCGGAAATGATGTCGGCCTGCGCCGACTTGACCGCGCCGTCGGGCTTGAGCACGACATCCGGATCGATGCCGCGCGCCTGGATCGATTTGCCGCTGGGCGTGTAGTAACGCGCGGTGGTGAGCTTGACCGCATCGCCATTGTCCAGCGGCAGGACGGTCTGCACCGATCCCTTCCCGAACGTGCGGCTGCCGACGACCTGCGCGCGCTTGTTGTCGCGCAGCGCAGCGGCCAGCACTTCGGATGCGCTGGCCGAACCGGCATCCACCAGCACGACCAGCGGCGCGCCGCGCATGCGATCGCCGGGCGTTGCGTTGAAGGTCGCGTCGGCCACCGGATTGCGGCCACGGGTGCTGACGATGCCGCCCTTGTCGAGCAGGTCGTCGGCGATCTGCACGGCGGACGTCAACAGACCGCCCGGGTTGCTGCGCAGATCCAGCACCAGCCCGCGCAGGCTTTTGCCCGCGCCGGCCTGCGCCTGCAGCTTGTCGATCTGCTGCTCGAAATCGGTCGCGGTATCGGCCTGGAACGCGCTGACCCGCACGTACGCATAGCCCGGCTCCAGCATCCGGCTGCGCACGCTGCTGATGCGGATGGTTTCGCGCTGCACGGTGATGTCGAGCGGCTTCTTCGCGCCTTCGCGTTGCACGGTGAGCAGGGTCTTGCTGCCCGGCTTGCCGCGCAGCGGATTGCTGTCGATCAGTTCGGGCGTCAGCGTTTTGCCGTCGATCGCGATGATGAGATCGCCCGGCTTGACGCCCGCGCGCGCCGCCGGGGTGTCGTCGATCGGCGCGATCACGAGAATGGTGCCGTCCGGTTGCTGCTGCACTTCCACGCCGATGCCATCGTAGGCACCGCTGGTGTCTTCGTCGAAGGCCTCGGCATCGCTGCGGACGAGATAGGCGCTGTGCGGGTCGAGATCGAGCAGCAGGCCGCGGATCGCCGACTGCATCAGTTTGCGATCCTCGACCGGCTCGACGTACGCATACTTCACCGCGTTGAAGACGCTGACATAGCGGCGGATCTCTTCCAGCGGCACCTTGCTGGCCTCGGTCTCGTCGGTTTTTTTCGATCCTGCGGCATCGGCGGGTTTGACCTCCTGCGCCATGGCCGAAGGCGCGCACAGCGCGAACGCGAACAGGCCCGGCAGACAGCGGGTGCGCAGGGAAGACGAGGACGACGGAAGCAAAGGCATCGAATACTCCAACCAAGAGGTCTAACGGTCTGACCGCGAAGACTGCGGCGGGTTCATTGCGCTGCCGCAGGGTCTACCGTAGCGGCTTATTGCCGCCGCAGCCAACTGCCGGGATCGACCGGCTGACCGTTGCGGCGCAGCTCGAAATACAGCGCGGGCTGTTCCAGACCGCCGGAGTTGCCGACCCGCGCCACCGCATCGCCGCGTTTGACCGTGGCGCCCACGTCCTTGAGCAGCGATTCATTGTGCGCATACAGGCTGAGATAGCCGTTGCCGTGGTCGACGATCAGGATCAGGCCGTAACCAGTCATCCATTCGGCGAACACCACGCTGCCGTCGGCCACCGCGCGCACGGGGGTGCCGAGGCCGGCGGCGATCAGCAGGCCGCTGCTGGCGCGGCCGTCGGGCATGCGTCCGCCGAAACCGGCGACAAGATTGCCCGACAGCGGCCAGCCGAAACCGCCGACCCGTACCGGCGCGGCGTTGGCGGTCTGGCGCGGCGGCGTGCCCTGTGCGGCTGCCGGCTTCGAGCCGTTCGCCTTCGTGCCGGCGGGACGTGAGCCATTGGCTTTCGAGGGCGCGGCAGCGGCTTTCGCGGCGGCGCGTTCAGCCGCAGCCCGCTCTGCCGCCGCGCGCGGCGGGCGGCGGCGCGCAGACGACCGATCACCTGCTGCAGCGCCTTGGCATCGCTGCCGAGCGCCTGCTCGCGGACGCGGCGGTCGCGATACTGCTGTTCCAGTTCGCCCAGGGTCACCGCGCGCGCCTTGCGGTCGCGGGCGAGCGCGGCGAGCTGCGTGCGTTGACGCGCGCGCGCGGCATCCAGCGCGGTGCGCTTCTCGACGATCTGGGTCTCGACCCGATCCAGTTCGGCGAGTTCGGCGCTCAGCGTCGCGGCACGCTGCAGCCGCTGACGCTGCAGATAGCCGTAATACGTCATCTGGCGCTGGGCGTCGGCGACGCGATCCTGCGCCAGCATCACTTTCAGCGGCGCATGCTCGCCCTGCGCATAGGCGGCGCGCAGCAGCGCGGCGAGTTCCCTGCGCTGTGCGGCCTGCTGGGTCTTCAGTTCCTCGCGCCGTGCGTTCAGTTGCGCCAGCGAGTCCTGCTCGCGCGCAAGCTCGGTTTCGGCCACGTGCAGGGCGCGGCTGGAATCGGCGACGCGTTCGTCCACCGCGCGCAGTTCGCGACTGGCGGCGCCGCGCTGGCCTTCGAGCCTGCGGCGCTCGGCCGCGACGTCCTTCAATTCGCGCTGGATCTTCTCCAGACGGCGCTGCGCTTCGCGGCTCGTGCTCTGCTGCGCGGCCAGTGGCCACGCCAGCGACAGCAGCAGCGCAATCGCGACAAGACCGCGCAGGACTGCGCTCATCCGGCGCCCGGTCCTGCGCCCAGTGCTGCGCCAAGCAAGGAACGTCCGCCCATCTCCGCCGGCTGCGGAAGTCCGAGCAGATCGAGCATGGTCGGCGCGACATCGCGCAGCGCGCCGCCGCTGCGCAGGCGCACGCCCTCGCGATCGCCGACATAGACGAACGGCACCGGGCCGACGGTGTGCGCGGTATGCGGCTGTCCGGTCTCGGGGTCGCGCATCATTTCGAGATTGCCATGATCGGCGGTGACCAGCAGTGCGCCGCCGGCCGCATGCACGGCGGTTTCGATCGCGCCGATCGCCACGTCCACCGCCTGCGCGGCGAGGATCGCCGCCTGCAGATCGCCGGTGTGACCGACCATGTCCGGGTTGGCGATATTGCACACGACCACGTCGAATCGTGCGGACGCGATGGCATCGACCAGCTTCGCGGTGAGTTCGGGACAGCTCATTTCCGGCTGCAGATCGTAGGTCGCGACTTTCGGGCTCGGCACCAGGATGCGCTCCTCGCCCGCATACACCGCTTCGCGACCGCCGCTGAAGAAGAAGGTCACGTGCGCGTATTTTTCGGTTTCGGCGATGCGCAGCTGGCGCAAACCATGCGCGGCCAGCACTTCGCCCAGCGTGTTGCGCAGATCGTCCGCCGCGAACGCCAGCGGCGCCGGCAGCTTGGCGTCGTATTCGGAAAGGCAGACGAAGCGCGACAGCTGCGGACGTCGTGCGTGGAAGCCGTCGAACCCGCCTTTACCGAACAGGGGATCAACGAATGCGGCAGCGAGCTGACGCGCGCGGTCGGCGCGGAAATTCATGAACACGATCGCGTCGCCGTCGCGCATCGGCTGCGTCCCTTCGATGACCGTCGGCGCGACGAACTCGTCGTTCTCGCCGCGCGCATAGGCCGCTGCGAGCGCGGCCAGCGCATCCGGCGCGCGCTGCGCGGCCTGCGCATCGACGATCGCATCCCAGCCAAGACGCACGCGCTCCCAGCGCTTGTCGCGGTCCATCGCGAAATAGCGTCCGCCGACCGTGGCGATGCGCGCATTGCCCAGCGCGTCGCACTTCGCCTGCAGCGCGCGCAGGCTGGCTTCGGCCGAACGCGGCGGCGTATCGCGACCATCGAGGAACGCATGCACCGCCACGCGGGCGACGCCCTCGCGCGCGGCCAGATCGAGCATCGCGAAAATATGCTGTTCGTGGCTGTGCACGCCGCCGGGCGAGAGCAGGCCCATCACATGCAGTACACCGCCGGACGCCTTCGCCGCCGCGCAGGCGGCGCGCAGTTCGGTGTTGGCGAAGAAGCTGCC
Source organism: Lysobacter sp. (assembly GCA_013141175.1). Classification (NCBI taxonomy): domain Bacteria; kingdom Pseudomonadati; phylum Pseudomonadota; class Gammaproteobacteria; order Lysobacterales; family Lysobacteraceae; genus Lysobacter; species Lysobacter sp. The sequence continues at coordinate 2,634,879 of JABFRN010000001.1, read as the reverse complement.
GTCCTCGATCGCCGCATCGACGCGGGTGAGGTCCTGGTAGACGATGCGGCCGGCACCGAGATTCATGTGCCCGACTTCGGAATTGCCCATCTGCCCGTCGGGCAAGCCGACGTGGCGGCCCTCGGTGTGGATCAGGGTATGCGGGCGCTGCGCCCAGAGCCGGCGCCAGTTGGGCAGATCGGCCAGCGCCAGCGCGTTGTCGGCCGGGTCCTCGCGATAGCCCCAGCCGTCCAGGATCAGCAATACCACGGGCTTCGGACGGTGGGCGGCAGCGGGCATGTGACCTTCGGGGCTGTGACTTAGGGCAGATGCGATTGTAGCGAAGCGCCCGCATCCTACGCGTCACGGGGCCGGAACCGGCCCGCTCACGTTCATGAGGTCAATCATGCGCCACACTCCACTGCTCCTCGCCTCCGCCATCGCACTGGTGCTGTCCGCGCCCAGCGCATTCGCCGGCCAGAACATCGAGAAAGTGATGGGCAGCATCACCGCCCATGCCGGCGAAAGCTACGGCTCGCTGGAAACCGTCAACGGCAGCATCCGCGTCGAGGCCGGCGCCAACACCGGCGACATCGAAACCGTCAACGGCAGCGTGCATCTGGAAACCGGCGCCAATGTCGGCGACGCCGAAACCGTCAACGGCAGCATCAAGGCCGACGACAAGGCCAAGGCCGGCGCGCTGGAAACGGTGAACGGCAGCATCCGCCTGGGCGAACAGAGCCGCGTCGCCAAGATCGAAACCGTCAACGGCAGCGTCTTCGTCGACCGCGGCGGCGATGTCGCCCGCGACGTCGAAACCGTCAACGGCGCGATCGGCCTGGTCGATACCGATGTCCACGGCAGCATCAGCACCGTGAACGGCGACATCACCGTCGGCGCCGGTTCGTTCGTCCATGGTGGCATCACCATCGAGAAACCCACCAGCAACTGGATGCCGGTCAGCACAAAGCAGCGCAAGCTGCGGATCATCATCGGCCCCAACGCGGTGGTGGAAGGCCCGATGGTGTTCAAGCGCGAGGTGAACCTGTACGTGCACAAGACCGCACGGATCGGCCAGGTCACCGGCGCGACGGCGGTGAGCTATGACGGGGCGACGGCGCCGAAGGATTGATGCCGCCGACATCTGCCGTCCGGCAGGCGCCCCGGATCGCGGGCGCGTCGTACACTCGCCGCTTCCGTTTCGTCTGGAAGCCTCCGATGCGCTGTTCTCCGCCAATCCTGTTCCCGAAAGTTCTGCTTTTGACCCTTGCGGCCACGGCCGCCCTTGCCGGTTGCAAACGCGAGGCCGAAGCGCCCGCCGCGCCGCCGGCCGAGACCGCGCCGGCCCAGCCCGGCTTCGCATTCAAGGACGCGATCACACCGGCCGATTTCGCCGAGCACGTGCGCGTGCTGGCGTCGGACGAATTCGAGGGCCGCGCGCCGGGGACGCCCGGCGAGGACAAGACCGTCGAATATCTCAAGGCGCAGTTCCAGCGCATCGGTCTGAAGCCCGGCAACGGCGACAGTTATTTCCAGACCGTGCCGATGATGGAAACCACCGCCGACGAAGCGACGACGATGAGCATCGACGTCAAGGGCAAGCCGCATACACTGAAGTTCGGCACCGATATGGTGATCGGTACGCGCACGGGGCAACCTGAAGTGAAGATCGATGCGAGCGACCTGGTGTTCGTGGGCTACGGCGTGGATGCGCCGGAGCAGCAGTGGAACGATTACGCCGGTGTCGATGTGAAGGGCAAGACCGTGGTGATGTTCGTCAACGATCCGGGCTTCCACGCCAAGGATCCGGATCTGTTCGACGGCAACCGCATGACCTACTACGGGCGCTGGACGTACAAGTTCGAGGAAGCGGGGCGCAAGGGAGCAGCGGCGGCGCTGATCATCCACGACACCGAGGGCGCGTCGTACGGTTGGGACGTGGTGAAGAATTCGTGGTCCGGCGCGCAGTACGATCTGCGCGCGGCCGACGACCCGGCGCCGCGCGTGCCGCTGCAGGGCTGGATCACCGGCGAGCAGGCGAAGGCGCTGTTCGCCGACGCGGGGCTGGATCTGGAGAAGATGCGCGCCGCCGCCGGCAAACGCGGCTTCAAGCCGGTGCCGATGCAGGCGAAGGCGACCGTCACCCTGAAGAGCACCACCGCCGAAAAGGAATCGCGCAACGTGTTGGCGCTGCTGCCGGGCGCGGAAACGCCGAACGAAGCGATCGTCTACATGGCGCACTGGGATCATCTGGGTCACCACACCGACGAGAAGAATCCGGACGGTTCTGGCGACACCATCTACAACGGCGCGGTGGACAACGCGACCGGCGTCGCCGGCATCCTGGAAATCGCCGAACTGCTGGCCAAGGGCGCGAAACCGAAGCGCTCGGTGCTGTTCGCTGCGGTGACGCTGGAGGAATCCGGGCTGCTGGGTTCGAAGTATTACGTCGCGCATCCCAGCATTCCGCTGGACCAGACCGTGGGCGTGATCAATCTCGACGCGATGAGCGTGGCCGGCCGCACCCGCGACATCACCGTGGTCGGCATGGGCAATTCGGAACTGGAAGACATCCTCAAGCCGATCGCCGAGCATCAGGGCCGCACGCTGGTGGAGGAATCGAACCCGGCCGGCGGTTATTACTTCCGCTCCGATCACTTCAACTTCGCCAAGGCCGGCGTGCCGGCGCTGTATCCCGACGGCGGCACCGATCTGATCGACGGCGGCACGGCGGCAGGCGAAGCGGCGGGAAAAATCTACAACGAAAACCACTACCACAAGCCCAGCGACCAGTACGACGCGGCCACCTGGAAACTCGATGGCACGATGCAGGATCTTGCCGCCGTCTACGAAGTGGGTCTGGCCTTGGCGTTCGACGACAAGTGGCCGAACTGGTATGCCGACAACCCGTTCCGCGCCGCGCGCGACAAGATGATGGCGGCGAAGGCACCGGCGACGGCTGCGGCAGCAGCGCCGGCGAAATAATCCGTCGGAAATAATCCGTCGACAGGCCGCAGAACAAGCACTAGTCGATCTTTGGAGAAAACGTATGAAGCGCGTGACCGGCATCGGCGGTATCTTTTTCAAATCGTCGGACCCAAAGCGCCTAAGCGCTTGGTATCGCGACCATCTTGGTTTGGACGTGAGCGATTGGGGCGGAGCCATATTTCAGTGGGGTGGCCCTGACAGCTCACCGGGGATGACTATTTGGAGCCCATTTGCGCAAGATACAAACAAAATGGATCCAAGCCCGGCATCCTTCATGATCAACTTCCGCGTGGCGGATCTGGACACACTTCTCGCCACATTGCGCACTGAAGGTTGCAACGTCATAGACAACACAGAGCCCTCGGATTTCGGCAAGTTCGGCTGGGTGATCGATCCCGATGGAAACAAGGTTGAACTTTGGGAGCCTCCAGCAGTTCAGTAAGCAGCGCGCGGCGCCTTGACCCAGGCGATATCCGGACACGACAACGGCGCCATTCGGCGCCGTTGTTTTGTACTCGAAACGATTCGAAGACAACCGTCGATAGCGTTCGATATCAACGCTTGAGCGCAGAATTCGAGGACTGCACGCGCGCCATGACCTGGTCTTCGGTCGCCTGCAGTGCATTCATCCGCTCGTGCTGGTTGTTGTCCTGGTTCTGCTGGTGCATGGCGATGTTCTGTTCGGCGGCGGACTTGCCCTGCAGGCGCTGATTGGCCTGTTCGATCTGTGCCGCGCTCTGGTCGAACGCCGGGGCATCCTTCATGCGCACGTCGTTGGTGAAGATCGGTTCCCTGTCGCCGTACTTCATGTTCTCCATGCGCACGATGGTGTCGCCGTTGGCGTTCACCGCCTGCACGCGATCGACGCGCGTGTCCGGCTTGCGGTCTTTTTCGGCGATGAACTGCAGCACGCTGAACGCGGCGATGCGCTGTACGTCGTCCTTGGCGATGCCCAGCTCCTGCACTTTGTCCTTGACCGAATTGAAGACCTTCTGCTGTTCCGGGGTCCACTTCTCGATGGCGTGTTCGTCGATACCGCGCGCGCTGCCGCCCGAGGTACCGCTCGAACCGCTGCTCGACGTACCGCTTGAGGCATTGCTTGAGGCGTTGCTCGACGTACCGCTCAACGCGCTGTTCGATGCCGTGCCTTCGGTATCGTCGGCCCCGGCCTCCGCCTCGACATCCGCATCGGGATCGACAGCGATCGCTTTCGCTTCCGGGCGCGTGCCCTCATCTTCGGGTGAAGGCGGCTTCGGATACTCGGTCGGATCGGGCATGGCGCACCTCCTCGGTTGCTGGGCAGGTCGCTCGATGGGCACCCTGCGAAGAAGAAATTCCGCTCATTTCGATACCTTCGAGCGGAGATGCCGACGCCCCTTCGTCAGGCCACAAGCATAACGCCGAACACCCGGCGGCGGTCCCCGCACGACGGAACCGCCTCGACCGTCAACCTGCGGCGCGTTCCGGCCAGACCGTCTTCGCCAGCAGTTCGTCGTTCCAGTCGAAATGCAGCGAGCCGTCCTTCTTCAGCAGCAGCGAGACGAAGTTGAAGACATTGCGCGCGAACATGTCGCTGGCGTGCATCGCGCCGCTGCTGGCGAGGTTGAGCGGGCCGGACACCGTCACTCCGCCATGGACGACGTTGTCGCCGGGCCGGGTGAGTTCGCAGTTGCCGCCGGTTTCGGCGGCCAGATCGACGATCACGCTGCCGGGTTTCATGCCGGCCACCATCGCCGCGCTGACGATCTTCGGCGCAGGGCGGCCGGGCACGGCGGCGGTGGCGACGATCACGTCGATGTTCTTCAGATGATCGGCGAGGCGCTGCTGCTGCAGGGCACGCTCTTCGTCGGTGAGCTGGCGGGCATAACCGCCCTCGCCTGCGGCGCTGACGCCGAGATCGAGGAATTTGCCGCCGAGCGATTCGATCTGTTCGCGGGTTTCCGGGCGCACGTCGAAACCTTCGACCTGGGCGCCGAGGCGCTTGGCGGTGGCGATCGCCTGCAGCCCGGCCACGCCGGCGCCGATCACCAGGACTTTCGACGGCCGGATGGTGCCCGCGGCAGTGGTGAGCATCGGGAAAAAACGCGGCGCGAGCTGCGCGGCGATCAGCATCGCCTTGTAACCGGCCATGCCGGCCTGCGAGCTGAGGATATCCATGGCCTGCGCACGGGTGGTGCGCGGCAGGCGTTCCAGCGGAAACGCGACGATCCCGCGCGAGGCGATGGCCTCACCGCGTGCGGCGTCGCCCTGCGGCTGCAGCATGCCGACCAGCACCGCACCGGATTTCATCGCAGCGATCGCCTGCGCCGACGGCGGCTGCACGCAGACGACGATATCGGCGGAAGCCAGCACGGTATCGGCGCCATCGACGACTTCGGCGCCGGCATCGACATACGCCGTGTCGGGAGCGTGCGCACCGTCGCCAAGGCCACGTTCGATGCGTACGCTGGCGCCCGCAGCCACGAGTTTCTTGCAGGTTTCGGGCGTCAGCGCCACGCGCCGTTCGCCATGGGCGGTCTCACGCACCGCGCCGATGATCACTTTCGCCACGACGGCTTCGGCAGCCGTCTCCGTCACTGTGTCCGCACCTGCTGCCGCCATTGCCTGTTCCCCATCGATCCGCGTCGGTTGCCGGCATCGTAGCAGGTGCGTCCGCCTTCACGATCCGGCCGGCGCCGCAAAAACAAAGGCCGCCGACGGATCGCGTCGACGGCCTTCAAGGAAACGCTCGTGGCCGGCGCTCAGCCGACGGCGGCGCGGGTCTGGCTCAGCTGTTGCCACATGTCGCGCAAGGCCTCGTCGAAGGGGGCCTCGGACGAGCGCAGGCTCACACGTCCCTTGGCGACCAGCGCGGCGAGCTCTTCCGGCGAGACCACCAGCTTGCGCATGCCGCGACGGTTGACGATCAGGAACCGCGAGGTGAGTGGGCTGACCCAGGCGATGCGCGCGGCGCTTTCGCGACCATCGTCCTCGATGAGCCTCAGGTTCTGTCCGACCCGCAGGCGGCGCATCCGCGCCGCGATCGACAGGTCGTAATCGATGCTGTCGGTACCGCCGACCACCCGCAATCCGCCCCAGTTCGCCGCATCGCTGACTTCGACAGCGGAGTCTTCCGTCGGCACCGGATGCAGTGCGCGAGGCTGGTCCGGAAAGGCCAGCGCGGTCACGATCTTCGCCAGCGAATCGCGGGCGGCGACCGCATCGAGGCCACAGCTGGCATAGCAGCGGCCGAGCGGCCCCTGCAGTTCGAGGATCTTGTCGGCAACCCTTGCGCCTTCGGCACGCGCGGCGTCGGCGTCGATCTGGATCAGGCTCTCGCCGACCGACACCGCAGACAGGTACTGGGCCGAACTCGGGCCTTCGCGCAGCCAGGTCTGGACCAGATGATGGCGCCAGTGGCCGGTCAGGAATTCGGCGATGCCTTCGGTCAAGGGACGCTGGCCGAGGCGCGAGCCCAGCAGTTCGTCGACCGCACGGCGCGCGTGCTGCAGGCGCTCGCGGCCACTGACCGCATCGGCGGCGCGCTGTTCGGCGACTTCGCGCATCCGCTTCTGCTGATCGAGATGATCGCGCAGCTCGCTGGCGGCCAGCTCGAAAATCGCCTTGTCGTCGCGGTATTCCTCGACCACGCGCTCCACCGCAAGTTCGGCGTGGGTCAGGGTCTGCTGGTCCTGCGGCGAGTCGCCGGTGTTGCCATCGCAGGCTTCGCTCAATGCTTCGAGCAGCTTGCGGCCGGGATGGGCGCGCTGATCGAACAGGCTGTCGTCGCTCAGCGCCAGCTTGAGGTACGGCGCCACCAGACGGCCGTACAGCGCGCGGGAGCGCTGCAGCGTCGCATGGCTGCGGGAGAGGGTCTGCAGCAGGATGCCGACGAGATCGATCGCGTCCTCGTCCAGCTCGCTTAAGCGGGTCTGGGTGGGGTCGTAGCCGAGCTGGCGCGAACCGCTGACGATCTGGTCGCGGATCACCGCCGACAGCGGGCGGGCATCGTCGCCGGCCAGCGCGCGGACATAAGGCGCCGGATCGTCGCCCTGCAGCATGGCGGCGATGCCGAGCAGTTCCTGTGGCGCGAGCACGCGCACACCGGCCACGGATGCCGCTGAAGGCGCCATCGAACCGGGACGCAGCACGGTCTGCCGCCATGCGCGCAGCTGCTGATGGACGTCCTCGCGATAACGCAGCGGCCGGCCACCGCCGCCCGCAAGCAAGCCACCGGCCGCAGGCTGACCGCCGCCCATCGCCTGGGCACCGAAGTCCCAGGGCACATTCGGTGCATGGCCGTAACCGGCCTGACCGCCCTGCGGGTGGTTGCCCTGCTGGAAGCCGCCTTGCTGGAAGCCGCCCTGCTGCGCGCTGCGGCCCTCGACCAGACCGCCGTCCGGGGTCCAGCCTGCCGCCGATGGCGCCATGGACGGCGCGGACGGCGCCATCGGCATGTCGCGCGGCGCAAACCCCTGCTCCAGCACGGTATTGATCTTGGTGTACAGCTCGTCCAGCACCTTCGACAGGCGCTTCTCCAGCTGCAGGAAGATCAGCCGGCGCAGTTCGGGGGTGAGATCGTCTTCGTTGAACAGTTTGACCAGCGCGGTGACCGGCACGTCCGGGCGCAGCGGGTTGGTTTCCGGCGCCTGCCGCGGCAGGCCGAGCGCGGTGGCGAGCGAATCGAGCCGCTGGTGCATCAGGTGCAGCGGGTGCATCAGCTGATGTTCGAGCAGTTCGACGATCTGCTGGCCGGACAGATGCACTTCGAGCTGGGCCTCGGACATCAGGCTCAGGCCCTTGTTGTCGATGACCGCACGCGGGCGCGGATTGCGCCACTGGTCGAACGCGGTCTCCAGCGATTCGCGATAGCGGTTCGCCAGTTCCAGCGCGCGCTGGTTCAGCAGCCGGATCGCGATCCGGTCGTCGTAGATCGCGCTGTTCTCGTGGCTGGCGATGGCCGCGAGCCGCACCTGCTCTTCGATATCGCCCCAGAAGCCCGCAAGCACGCCCGAGAGCGCGGTCACTGCGTCGCGGCGGATCGACTCGAAAGTCTTGTCTGCGGACTGGCGCGCCAATGGCGAGTGGCCAGGGAAGAACCGGCTGTTGTCGTCCATCTGAGTCTTTTCGGGGGAGAATGGGAAGCGGCTGGTCTGCCAGACGTTACCATCCTTCAACTGCCAGCGGGACGTCTGTGACTCCACTCGCAAATCATCCAAGCCAAACATTGCAATTGCTCGATGATCGGCGCTCGGTGCCGAGCCGGCAATTGGCCGCGCCCGGGCCCGATCACGCCACACTGTTGCGCATGCTGCGCAGCGCATCGCGCGTTCCCGATCATGGAAAGCGGACACCGTTCCGGTTTCTGCGCGTCGAAGGCGATGCCCGTCTCAGTCTTGGCGAACGCATCGCCGCACGCAGCCGCGCACGCGATCCCGATGCATCCGACAGCGCGGTCGAAAAAGACCGGCTGCGGTTCTCGTTCGCCCCGACCATCGTCACCGTGATCGCCCGACTCGGCCCGGACGAGAAGATTCCCGAGCAGGAGCGGCTGTTGACCACCGGCTGCGTCTGCTTCGCCCTGCTGCAGGCCGCGCAGGCGCTGGGTTTCGGTGCGCAGTGGCTGACCGGCTGGGTCGCCTACGATCCCGGGATCCGCGCGCTGCTGGGCATCGGCGACGATGAAGTCGTGGCCGGCTTCATCCACATCGGTACCGCGCAGGCCGATATCCCGGAACGCGAACGCCCGGACGCCGCCGCGCTGCTGACCGACTGGATTCCGGAATGATCGGCGGCGAAGACGACGACATCCTCGATCGCGACCTCGACGGTCGCGGCCCGGACAATCACGGCCGCGATCCGCGCGCGGAGCCGCCGCCGGTCTATCTGATCGACGCCAGCATCTACGTGTTCCGCGCGTGGCACACGATGCCCGACGAGTTCACCGACAGCGATGGCTGGCCCACCAACGCGGTGCAGGGCTTCGCGCGCTTCCTGCTGGATGTGCTGGAACGCGAACGCCCGAAGCACATCGCGGTCGCATTCGACGAAGCCCTGGATTCGTGTTTCCGCAACGCGCTGTATCCCGCTTACAAGGCCAATCGCGACCCCGCGCCGGACGCATTGAAGCGCCAGTTCGTGCACTGCAAGACGCTCTGCGCCGCGCTGGGATTGAACGTGCTCGGTCACGGCGAATACGAAGCAGACGACCTGATCGGCAGCGCGTTGCTGCATGCGCGCGCGGCGGGGCATCGCGGCATCATCCTGTCGGCCGACAAGGATCTTTCGCAGTTGCTGCATCTCGGCGACGAACAGTGGGATTACGCACGCAACCAGCGCTGGGGTGCGCACGGCGTGCGTGCGCGCCATGGCGTGGAAGCGCACCAGATCGCCGATTACCTCGCGCTCAGCGGCGACGCGGTCGACAACATCCCGGGCGTGCCCGGGATCGGCGCCAAGACCGCTGCGGTGCTGCTCGCGCATTTCGGCGATCTCGACAGCCTGCTGACGCGGGTCGAGGAAGTGCCGTTCCTGCGTTTCCGCGGCGCCGCGCAAGCGGCCGTGAAACTGCGCGAACATCGCGGCAATGCCCTGCTGTTCCGCCAGCTGACCACCATCGCCTGCGATGCGCCGGTCGGCGACGCCGCGCCGCGCTTCCACCGCACCAGCGCCGATCCCGCAGCGCTGGGCGCGATCTGCGAGACGCTGCGCTTCGGCCCGATGACGCGCAAACGCATCTACGCCGCCGGCGGCCTGGATTTCGCCGACCACGCGCCGCAGGCATGAACACCGAATCCATCTCCAACGAGGCCCGCATGACCGAACCCCGCGAAGTGCTTTACGAAGGCCAGTGGCTGCGCCTGGTGCGCATCGGCCGCTGGGAATCCTGCGAACGCACCCACCACGCCAACGGCATGGCGGTGATCATCGTCGCGGTGACGCCGCGGGACGAGGTGCTGTTCGTCGAGCAATACCGGGTTCCGCTGGGCGCGCGCACCATCGAAATGCCCGCCGGCCTGGTCGGCGACGATCACGATCAAGACACGCTGGAGAGCGCCGCGCGCCGCGAACTGATCGAAGAAACCGGCTGGCAGGCGAACAAGGTCGAAGTGCTGCTGATCGGCCCCACGTCGTCGGGCATGAGCAACGAGCGCATCGCCTTCGTGCGCGCCCGCGATCTGGTGAAAGTCGGCGACGGCGGCGGCGTGGACAACGAAGACATCATCGTGCATACGGTGCCGCGCGCGCAGGCGCCCGCGTGGTTGATGCTGAAACAGCGCGAAGGCTACGAGCTCGACCTCAAGCTCTGGGGCGGGCTGTGGATGATCGAGCACAATCCGGATGGGACGCTGGCGGGATAGGCTTCCCTGCAGGAGCGACTTCAGTCGCGAAGCCCACAAACCCAGACATCATCAAAACACGATGGCATCGCATTCCGGTGATGCGTTTTCCGGCAGTCGAAGGTTACGGTCTTCGCGACTGAAGTCGCTCCTACGAAAATCGTCCTGCGAAAATCGTATGGCGCAGCCCCCTGTAGGAGCGACTTCAGTCGCGAAGCCCACAAATCCGAGCAACAAAGGAAGCCAGTAATCCGACGCACCGGCTCCACAATGACGCTTCGGCGATTCTGCACGATGGCATCGTATTCCGGCGAAGCGTTTTTTCTCTGCCGGCCGGAGATCGCGGGCTTCGCGACTGAAGTCGCTCCTACGAAGAGCGATGCTTCGCGCCCTGATCACCCGCCCGCCATGAAATCCTCGATCTCGTCGGCGCTGCGCGCGAGCTTGTCGGTCAGCACCTTGTGGCCATCCTTGGTGACGAGGATGTCGTCCTCGGTGCGGATGCCGATGCCGCGCCACTTCTCGTGCACGCTCTTGTCGTCGCTGCCGATGTACAGACCGGGCTCGATGGTGAAGACCATGCCCGGTTCGAGCAGCCGCGAGTCGCCGTCGAAGCGGTACTCGCCGACGTCGTGGACATCGAGGCCCAGCCAGTGCCCGGTCTTGTGCCGGTAGAAACGCTTGTAGTGCTCGTCGGCGATGTTCTTTTCCAGCGTGCCCTTGAGCAGGCCCAGCTTGAGCAGGCCTTCGGTCAGGGTTTCGACCGCCGCGTGGTGCCCGGCGTCGTAGGGCACGCCCGGTCGCGCCTGCGCCAAGGCCGCGCGCTGCGCCGCGCCGACCAGATCGTGCAGCGCGCGCTGTTCCTTGCCGAAACGGCCGTTGACCGGAAACGTGCGGGAAATGTCCGCCGCGTAACCGCGATACTCCGCACCGGCATCGATCAGCACCAGCGCGCCGTCCTTCGCCTGCGCATTGTTGGCGCGGTAATGCAGCACGCAACCGTTGTCGCCGGCGCCGACGATGCTGGCGTAGGCCGGCTCGGCGCCGTGACGGCGGAAGACGCATTCGATTTCCGCCTGCAGTTCGTATTCGTGGATGCCCGGCCTGGCCGCGCGCATCGCCGCGCGGTGCGCTTCGATGCTGATATCGGCGGCGCGCTGCATCAGCTTCAGTTCGTCGCGCTCCTTGAACAGCCGCATCTCGTCGAGCAGATGGCCCAGTTCGAGGAATTCATGCGGCGGCTGCGCCCCCATCCGCATCTGCGCGCGCACGCGGTTGAGCCAACCGATCAGCTTGAGATCGAAATCGGTGTCGCGACCGAAGTGGTAGTAGACGCGGGTGCGGCCTTCGAGCAGGCCGGGCAGGATCTCGTCGAGATCGTCGATCGGGTACGCGTCGTCCATGCCGAAGGCGTCGACCGCACCTTCCGGGCCGGAGCGCGGTCCGTCCCAGCCTTCGCGTTCGGGGTCGCGTTCGCGACAGAACAGCAGCGCCTCGCCGTGCTTGCGGCCGGGAATCAGCACCAGCACGGCTTCGGGCTCGGGAAAACCGGTGAGATACCAGAGATCGGAGTCCTGACGATACGGATAATGGGTGTCGCGGCTGCGGATGCGCTCCGGTGCCGAGGGAATCACCACGATGGCGTCGTCGCCGGCCATCCGCATCAGTTGGCGGCGGCGGCGGGCATAGCCCTGCGCGGAAATTCCCGTCGACGTCATGCCGGGTGAAGTGGCTTTGGGCGTCATGCGGTCAGTGCAGTTGTCGCCGGTGGCGCACGCCCATGGCGCAGTCGCCGTGGAGCAGCAGGGCCGCGACGCGGACGAACTCCTCGATCTCGATCAGCGCGGCCTCGTCCTCTTCGTCGCCCTCGTCCTGGGGCGTGGCTGCGGCCAGCTTGGCGATGTCCGCGAGCGCTTCGGTGCTTTCCTCGGTAAGCGGCGGATGGGCACCGGCGGCCAGACCGAAACCGCCGAGAAATCCCCGGCACCAGTCGAACAGGCCGCTGCTGCGCTCCACGAGCGACGCCTCGGGCGCCGGGACCAGCAGCTCGAAACCGAAATCGCGGTCCTCGATCTGGGCAACGCTGGCCTCGCGCAGACGATCCAGCGCACTGCCGGCCATCGGGGCGGTCACGGCATCGTCGGCCAGCACCTGCGACAACCAGCGCGACGAGTCGTCCCCGCCGCCAGCCAACCAGCCGCACAAGGCGCCGTGCAATTCGGACGCGCCGACCCCCAATCCCTGCGCACGGACCGCATCCTCGATCTCGAACAGACTGGGCAGCGCCGGGGTCGGCTGGGCGGACATCATCGGTCGGTCGTCGGTGTTTCGTCGGGTGGTGCAGTGTACAACGGCCGTCTCCGCAAGCGCTCCCGCAGCGCTTACACTGGCGCGTCGTCATGTGCGTTGGGGGACCACGTGTCAGATTCCTCGGAACTGCAGCTTTTCGCAGCGCTGGCGCTGGCCGGCGTGCTCGCGGTCGTGCTGTTACTGGTGTGGACCCGTCGGGTCGGCGCCGAAAAACGCCACATCAACCAGCTGCGCGACCGCGAGGACCGCCTGAAACTCGCGCTGTGGGCATCGTCCGAGCAGTACTGGGACTACGACCTCAAGACCAGGCACATGCGCCGGATCTGGGTCGATTCGCGCAGCAACCGCGCCGATCTGCATGTGCTGTCCACCACCGACAGCGACCACCGCATCCATCCCGACGACCTGCCGCAGGTGCAGAGCAAGCTGCGCGAGCACCTGAACGGACAATCCGAACTCTTCATTTCCGAACACCGCATCCTCGACCCGCGCGGCGAATGGCTGTGGGTGCGCGCGCGCGGCCGTGCGGTGGAGAGCGGGGCCGACGGCAAGGTCCGCCGGATCGCCGGCACCGCGCGCGACATCACCCTGGTGCGCCAGGCCGAGCGCGAACGCCGGATCGCGATCGCCGTGCTGCGCAGCATGAACGAAGCGGTCGCCGTGCTGGACCGCGACTTCAACTTCATTTCGATCAATCCGGCCTTCACCCGCACCACCGGCTACACCGAGCGCGAGGTCATCGGCCAGAGCGCCAGCCTGCTCGACAGCACCCAGCACGATGTCGCGTTCTACAACCGCATCCGCCAGAAACTGGCGAACGAGGGCCACTGGGCCGGCGAGATGTGGCAGCGGCGCAAGAACGGCCAGGAATTCCTCTGCCAGATCGAATCGAGCGCCACCGAAAGCATCTACGGCGAACACCGGGTCTACATCGCGGTGATCACCGACATCACCCAGCAGAAGCGCGCCGAACAGGAACTGCGCTACCTCGCGAACTTCGACACCCTGACCAATCTGCCGAACCGGGCGATGTTCTCGGAACGGCTGTCGCGGGCGATCGTGCGTGCGCGCCGGCAGAACCACCGGATCGCGGTGCTGTTCCTGGACCTCGACCGGTTCAAGGACATCAACGATTCGCTGGGCCACACCGCCGGCGACCGCATCCTGCGCGCGGCGGCGATGCGCCTGCAGGAGACCGTCGGCGAGCAACAGACCGTGGCGCGGCTGGGCGGCGACGAGTTCACCGTGGTGCTGGAAAACCTCGATCAGCCCGAGGACGCCGACAAGGTCGCCCGCGAGATCATCATGGCCTTCGAAGCGCCGCTGGTGCTGGACGACCGCCAGGAAGTGGTGATCTCGCCCTCGATCGGCATCAGCCTGTATCCGGACCACGGCCAGGTGCCGACCGAATTGCTGAAGCAGGCCGATACCGCGATGTACCAGGCCAAGGCGGCCGGGCGCCGTACCTTCGTGCGCTACGACGACAGCATGGAGATCGCCAATCGCCGCCGGGCGCAGCTCTCCAGCGCGCTGCACAAGGTCCTGGATCGCGGCGAACTGCGGCTGGTGTTCCAGCCGCGCCTGTCGCTCACCACGCGCCGGATCACCGGCGTGGAAGCGCTGCTGCGCTGGACCAGCGAGGAGTACGGCGAGATCCCGCCGATCCAGTTCATCCCGTTGGCCGAAGAAAGCGGCCTGATCCTGGAAATCGGCGAATGGGTGCTGCGCGAAGCCTGCATCACCCTGCAGCGCTGGCATCAGGCCGGACTGACCGAATTGAACATGGCGGTGAATGTCTCGGTACTGCAATTGCTGCGCGGCGACTTCTCCGAGATCGTGCGCCGGACCCTGGAAGACACCGGAGTGCCGCCGCATGCACTGGAGCTGGAACTGACCGAAAGCGTGCTGATGGCCAATGCCGAACAGACTTCGACCAAGCTGCAGTCGCTGCGCGAAATGGGCGTGTCGCTGGCGATCGACGACTTCGGCACCGGCTATTCATCGCTGGCCTACCTCAAGCGGCTGCCGATCACGACGCTGAAGATCGACAAGACCTTCATCACCGACCTGAACCGCGACCCGGACGACACCGCCATCACCACCACGGTGATCACCATGGCCCACTCGCTGGGCCTGAACGTGGTCGCCGAGGGCGTGGAAACCGAAACCCAACTGCGCTTCCTCGACCATTTCCGCTGCGACGAGATCCAGGGCTATTGGCTCTTGCGTCCGGTCGACCCCGACACCTGCCTGCAGTTCATCCGCGACTGGACGCCGGCCAAGGCCAGCGGCGCCGGTCCGCAGGCGGCGATTCCGTCCCCTGCCGCCCTGCCGCCCGCGGCCCACGACATCTTGACCCCCGACGGGCGCCTGCCTATGGTGCAGTCATGAACGACGCCGATGTCATCGCCCAGTTGCGCGCGCTCGCCGACCGCGTCGAGACCCTCGCGCAGCGCGTGCAGCGGCTGTCCGAAGAAAACCGCAGCCTGCGCCAGCAGCAGGAGCAGTTGGCGAACGACCGCTCGCAACTGCTCGCCAAGAACGAGCAGGCGCGTTCGCGCGTCGAGGCGATGATCGCGCGGTTGAAATCGCTGGAGCAGCACACGTGAGCGTCCGGTCATGACCCAGTCCGCCAGCGAGCCGTTCAACATCCGCATACTCGATCGCGAGTACACCGTCGGCGTCGCCCCCGACGAACGCGACAGCCTGCTGTCGGCCGCGCGTCTGCTCGAAGCCAGGATGCGCGAAGTGCGCGGCAGCAACCGCATGGCCGCCGTCGATCGGGTCGCGGTCCTCGCGGCGCTGAACCTCGCGCACGAACTGGAACAGCTGCGCAACGAAAACGCATCGCGCGACCGCGAACTGGCGCGCACGCTGAGCGAACTCAATCGCAGGATCGACGCGCTCGCTTCCGACTGAACGCGACACGAATCGCGCGACCGATCGCATGATCGATCGCGACGGGCTTCGCAAGACGATCTCCAATAAGACACGCATAAAACACGCACGCTTTCGCAGTATTCGTTTTCGGCGCCGGAACGACCCTTGCGCTCCGGTGTCGCGCGCCTATACTGCGCTTGCGTCCTCTGCCGTGAACGACGGCGTGCCAAACATTCACCTTGGCCCTTAAATACGACCACGGGAATGCAATGGAGTCCGGGTGTGCATGTCCGCCTCGCAGCGGGAAGCCCGATGGAAGCCAAGCGTTCCCACTTGAACCCCGGGTTCAAGGTCGTTTAGCGCGCATCGTCATGGCGGAGGATGTCTTGATTCCGAGGAATGTCGCACCGCGATATTCCGGTTGCCATGCGCTTGTCACGATCATGCGCTTGCCACGATCATGCCTTGTCGCGATGGATCGCTGTCATGCCATGGATCGTTACGCCGCACCGCAGCGGCTTTCGCAGCAAACGCTCACCGCAAACGATTGCGTGAGCCACCGCCAACGCCCGCACCCCGTGCGGGCGTTTTGTTTGCGACAATCGCCGCGACAACGACGACACACCCGACATTCCTTCCACCGCGAGGCGACATGACCGACGACCGCGACGCACTGCGCAAAGCGCTCCGCGGCACGCTGCGCGATCGTCGTCGGCAACTGCCGCCGGCAGCGCGCATCGCCGCCGCCGAAACGCTCGCCGTGCGCTTGCTGACGCTGTCGTTCGCGCCCGATGCGGGCCACGTCGCCGGTTATTGGGCCATGGACGGCGAAATCGCGCTGCATGCCTGGCAGCTGCGGCTGCCGCCGGACGTGCGCTACTGCCTGCCGGTGCTGGGCGACGACGATCTGCTGCGCTTCGCACCCTGGCGCCCGGGCGAAGCACTCGCCACCAACCGATTCGGCATTCCGGAACCCGTCGAAGCCGAAGCGCTGCCGGCCGAAGCGATGGCCATGATCGTGCTGCCGCTGGTGGGTTTCGACAACGCTGGACAACGCTTGGGCATGGGCGGCGGCTGGTACGATCGCAGCCTCGCTTTCCGCCGCGATCGCGCCGCGCCGCCACCGTGGCTGGTCGGCGCGGGCTTCGCCGTCCAACATGTCGATGCCCTGTCCTCCGAGCCGTGGGACGTGCCCCTCGACGCCATCTGTACCGAATCCGAAACCATCCACACGCACGCGACCACCGCATGACCGCTCGCAAACACTATTGGCTGATGAAATCCGAACCCGAGGATTTCTCCATCGACGACCTCGCCCGCGTCGGCGCGGAACCGTGGACCGGCGTGCGCAACTACCAGGCGCGCAACTTCATGCGCAGCATGCGACTCGGCGACGGCGTGTTGTTCTATCACTCGAACGCCGATGTGCCGGGCGTGTACGGCCTCGCCGAAGTCGCCGCCACCGCGTATCCGGACCCGACCCAGTTCGAACAGGAATCGAAATATTTCGACGAGAAATCCAGACGCGAAGAACCGCGCTGGGATCTGGTCGATGTGCGTTACGTGCGCACGCTCAAGCGCGCGATCACGCTCGACGACATTCGCGGACAGGCCGACAAACTCGGCGAAGAGTTCGCGCTCATCCGGAAGGGAAACCGACTCTCCGTGCTGCCGGTCACCGCTGCGCAGTGGAAAATCATTCTCTCCCTCGAGTAATTCCCCCATGTCAGAAGCGAAGAAACTGGCCGCACTCAAGGCACTCGACTACGTTCAGGACGGCATGATCGTCGGCGTCGGCACCGGCTCCACGGTCGCCCATTTCATCGATGGCCTTGCCGGCATGAAACACCGCATCGCAGGCGCCGTCTCCAGTTCCGAACAGAGCACCGTGCAGTTGCGCAAGCACGGCATCGAGGTGCTCGAACTCAACAGCACCGGCCCGCTGCCGCTGTATGTGGACGGCGCCGACGAATGCGACGGCCACAAACGCCTGATCAAGGGCGGCGGCGCGGCGCTCACCCGCGAAAAAATCATCGCCGAAGCCAGCAAGACGTTCGTGTGCATCATCGACCCGAGCAAACAGGTCGGCATCCTCGGCCGCTTTCCGCTGCCGGTGGAAGTCGTCCCGATGGCGCGCAGCCTGGTCGGTCGCGAAATCGTGCGCCTGACCGGCGGCCAGCCGGTATGGCGCGATGACGTGGTCACCGACAACGGCAACTGGATCATCGACATCCACGGCCTCGCGATCACCGATCCCGTGGGCATGGAGCGCGACCTGAACCAGGTGCCCGGCGTGGTCAGCGTCGGCCTGTTCGCGCGCCGCCCGGCCGATGTGGTGATCGTCGGCGGCAAGCCGCCAACCGTGCTGTAAGCCATTGACTCATCGATCCGACAGGCCGACTTTCAAGGTTCACGGATAACAGCCCGGCGACCATCTCGCGGTAGCAAGCTGCCGCGAGATGGTTGGTGACCGTCGATACATCAATACAACTGTTGCGAGAACGGCGAGTTGCTGGCCCCATTGCCACTGATGTTGAAGGTTGGCCAAGCGTATGTGCCCGATGCCGCGGCCCGGCACTGATATGTGCCGCTCTGGCCCGGCGCGAGGCTGGTCAGCCCATTGCCCCAGACGTGGAAAGAGCCGCCCGTGCAGCTGTGGACGATGGACGTGATGGTCCCGGTGCCGCCGTTGCGCACCGTCACCGTGACAATGTCGCCGGAAGCACCGGGCGCCGTCCGGGTATTGGACACCCGTTGCAACAGCCCGGGCCCGCCATTGCCGCCGCCGGGCGGAGCGGGATCAAGAATCGGCGCAACGCTCGACGAGTTGTTGAACACGCGGCCATCGTCGTCGCGGGTGCCGCTGGCGCGCAGTCTCCAGACGGAGGAGCTGTTGTAGATCTTCGTGGTCGTGGTGTCGGTCCGGGAAGGCACGGAAACGGTGGTGACCTGACCGGCGGGATCGACGATATCGACGAAGTACGTATTCTCGAAAGGCACGCAGGGACGCATCGAGGTACGCAGCACGTGTTCGTATTGGGTGCCGGTGAAACTGCCTGCCTGCTGGCGCAGCACCGGCGAGAAGATGCTCGGCGACCCGCTGTCGGTGTAATACAGGCGCCGGTTCCACAGCGGCGTGTGGTTGCCCTCGGTATTCAGCACCTTGTACAGCCCACCGTTGATCTTGCGGCCGGCCCAACCGCCGACGGACACGTAACGTACCCGCTCCCCGCCCAGCAGCGACCAGGACGACACCAGCGAAACGCGGGCCTGCAGATCGGCGAAATAGGTGTTGACGGTTTCGTTGTATCCGTCCTTGTCCGCATCGCCGCAGGCATTGCCGTAATAACCGTAGACCTGGAGCGGCGTCGAGAACTTGAAGCCGATCCCCGCCGATGCCAGATACCAGTTGCCGATCGGATACACGCGTCCTTCCAATCCCACCTTCACGAACGGGTCGAAGGTGGCATCGGCCTGTACCGCCCAATTCGGATTGGGATTGCTGAGCCTGACGGTTGAGGTATCGCTGCTGCCGCTGCAGTTGCCGTTGGCGCAGGTGTAATTGAAGGTGATCTGTCCGGAAAGCTGCGAACTGTATTCGACCGTCGTCGATGCACTGAGGATCACCTTGTACCCGTAGTCCATCGGGATCGCGTAGGTGTACCAGACCGGAATCGGCCCCAGCCAGACGACGCCATTCGATTTGTACAGGTCTTGGCGGCTGGAATCCTCGGCCACGGTGGTGCTGACCGACGCGGTCAACGCCAAGCGCGAATCGTTGAGATTGATGTTGCCCACGGCACCGGCTTCCTTGAAACGCACGGTGTAGGGAATGCACAGGCTCCAATCGGATTTCTTGTATTCGACGACGATCCTGACATCGGCCGACCCGTTCATCCGGCCGTCGAACGTGAGGGTGCCGCCGAAGACGCCCTTGGATGCATTGACCGTATTGAACGGGATATTGCGCGACAGCGTGTACGTCCGCCAGCCGCTGTTGCAGAACAGTCCCTGCGGGGTCATCCGTGCCCGGCTCATGCCACCGCCTGCGCTTTCGCGACCCTCGGCGGAGTTGTACGCGGTGGTGGAATCGGGCTCGATGTATTCGGCGAACGTGGTGGCTGCGGTGCCGTTCGCGATCGCGTTGACCACATCGCGATCCACATAGATCGGACCGTCGCCGAATCCGTCGCTGAGGATATTGTCCTTGGCCGCCGAAGGAATCGGCGCATACGCCAGACCGGCGGGGCTGTCGATCTCGATCAGCACCGCGTTGCGGGTGGTGTAGGTGCCTACCGTTTGCGCGGTTCTCAAGCTGGTACTGGCAAGCGGCATCGCGATCTCGCGCCACCCCGGCCCTTGGACGCCGGTGTACGTCTGCGCCTGGACACTGAGGCTCAGCAGCGCCATCGCTGCGCCTGCACAGGCGCGTCGAATCAACTTCTTCATCTTTCCATACTCCCTGATGATGGATATCCCATGCAGGCTCCCCAAGCTCCCGACGCCGACCTCACGGGTCCGGACGCGTGGCGAGTATGGCAAGGCCCGTCGGCCGGGAACGGGCGCGCATTCATGCGCAAAATGGCATCCGCTCACACTTCCCACCATCAGCCCCGCGAAAAGCAATCCGGAAGCCGCTTTAGCGCGCGACCGGGCAGACGGTGCCATAATCGATCCAGCCGGTCCGGCGACAGGCGACTCGACCGATCCATCCGCACGCGCCGTTGGGGCGGACGCGCCGCAGACACGCTGCGACCCGCCCATGACCCTGCGCTGCCTCTTCGTCGATTTCAATTCCTACTTCGCCTCGGTGGAGCAGCAGGACGACCCGCGACTGCGCGGTCGCCCGGTCGGCGTGGTGCCGGTGATGGCGGAAACCACCTGCTGCATCGCGGCGAGCTATGAGGCCAAGGCCTTCGGCGTGAAGACCGGCACGCCGGTGTGGGAAGCGCGCGAGAAATGTCCGGACATCGTGCTGCTCGAAGGTCGGCCCGCGCGCTATGTCGAAGTGCATCACCAACTGATGGACGCCATCGGCGATTGCATCCCGCACGACAAACCCGGCTCCATCGATGAAGTGCCCTGCTGGCTGCTCGGCCGCGAGCGCCAGCGCGCGCATGCCGAAACCATCGCCGGCAACATCAAACGCACCCTGCTCGATCGCGGTTTCGATGCGATCCGCTGTTCGATCGGTATCGCGCCCAATGAATTTCTCGCCAAGACCGCATCGGACATGCGCAAACCCGACGGGCTGACGGTGCTGGAAATGGCCGATCTGCCGCACGCGCTGCACGCACTGGAGCTGCGCGATTTCTGCGGCATCGGCCCGTCGATGGAGCGGCGCCTGCATCGCGCCGGCATCCGCACGACCGAGCAACTCTGCGCCGCCACCCGCGACCACCTGCGCGCCGCGTGGGGCAGCGTCGAAGGCGACCGCTATTGGCTGCAACTGCGCGGCCATCACCTGCCGCGACGCGAAAGCCAGCGCGGCTCGGTCGGGCATTCGCATGTGCTCGGCCCGGAACTGCGCCATTACGACGGCGCGCGTTCGGTGCTGTTCAAACTGCTGGCGAAAGCCGCGATGCGCCTGCGCAAGGAAGCCTTCCTCGCCGGTGGGCTGTCGATCCGCATGCGCTTCGTCGGCATGGACAAGCGCTTCGAACGCGACCTGTCGTTCGCACCGATCGACGACACGCCCACGTTCCTGAAGCTCCTCGGCCACGAACTCGAGGCACTGGAACGCGCGCTCGCAAACGGCCGCTGGAATCCGAAACGCTATCCGCCGCTGTCGGTGGCGGTGACGCTGGTGCATCTCGAACCCCGTGGCCAGATCAGCGGCGAACTCATGCCCGAACGCCAGCGCAGCCGGGAAACGAGCGTGGTCCTCGACAAAATCAACCAGCGCTACGGAAACAACGCGCTCTACTTCGGCGCGATGCAGCATGCGTTGTCGCAGCAGGCCGCGCCGATGCGGATCGCCTTCGGCCAGATCCCGCAGACGGACGTCGAGGAAGACACGAACAACGAACTGTGGCTCAAACGCGAACGCCAGTTCAAAGTCCTTGCCGAAACCGCGCATCGCGAAGCGCGCGAAAAAGCGCGCGCCCCGCGAAGCCCGGTCTAGGGCATCACACCAGCGTCAACGTCAACGTGTAGGTGCCGCCGCTGAAGTCCGCGCGCTCGGTCACGATCATCGCACCCGGATCGAGCGGCGTGGCGCCGGGACGCGCACCGCTGCGGTATTTCGCCGCCATCGCGAATTCGAGACTGCCATGATCGTTCTCGACGCTGTCTTCCTCGACGATCTTGAGCTGCAGCCGATCGACGTAAGTGATGATGGACGGGATCCACGGATCGAGCGGGCGGGGAGCGTTGGTATCGAATTCTCCGAGCTCACTGTTCTTGATGACGACGACGCTCATGTCGTCGACAAGCATCTGCACCGCGATATCATCCGAGCCGATATCGAAAGGACTGTCGGTTTCCTCGACGCATTTCAGGATGACGGATTGCGGCGGCGGGAACCCGGCCAAGGGATTGAACCCTTCCGGGTTGGCGCCTTTCTCGTATCCCGCCGGCGTATAGAGCACCGAAACATTCGAGTCCCACGACAGCGAGAAGTCCGAGCCCGCAAAACCGCTGCCCGGGTGACGCTGCGCGACCACGAAATAGTGGCCCGCCTTCAGCTCCACCACCAGCGAAAACGCGCCTGTCCCGTATTGGGTATTGGCCATGACATCGAGCACGTCCGGCGCGACCTGCTGGCCGATGATCAGACGCATCGACGCACCGCCACTGCTGGATGCACCTGTCAGACGGACTTCCTGCGGCTTTCCGCTCGTCGTGGGCAGGACATCGAATTCGAAGTAACGGGCGTCCACCACCGGTTCGCCGCGTTCGCCGTCGCCCAGGAGGCACTCGTAGTCGCTGTCGGGAAAGCCGATGCGATGATTCGACGTTTCCGTCACCCGACGCACCAGTCCGATCGCGTCGCTCAGGCTGGTGCCGAGAAAGCGACGGATGTTCAAGGCGTAATCCGGCGTCGCATGGCGATCCGGCGACTGCACCTTCACGAACACGGGCGCATCCGGCAACAGATATTTGACGCTGCGTTCGGCGCCGCGATCCAGCGTCTGGTAGATCGCCAAGGGGCGACTGAGATTGGCCTCGCCATACAGTGTGATGTCGGCACCGAACGTCGCGAATTCGTAGGTGCCCGGCTTGGTCACGCAGAACCAGTCGATCTCGCCGGCACGCAGCCTCCCGCTGGTACCGAAAGACGGTGACGTCTCGTCGCAGGCCACGGGAATTCCGCGCGCGGCGCTGGTGCCAGGACCGCGATGATCGGGCATGAAGTCGGCGACCACCGGCCAATGATCGCTGGTGAACGACAACGTCTGCATCGTCACGCACAGCGGATGATCGATGAACGCGTGCTGCAGGGTGCGGTTGCCGGTCCCCGGCCGGGTCAGGAAGTAGTCGTAACGACGATCGCCATTGGCCGTGGGCGCGGTGATGCCGGGATCCACCGGATGGGTCAGGCCAGGACTGCGGTATTCCCACAGATGCGGACTCTGCTCGAAGGCGACCGCATCCCAATAATCGGCGGGGCCGCTCATGGGCTGGGAGAAACGCGCTTTCCACTCGGTGCCGGCATCACCGGCGTTCGGCAGGGTCATGGCGCCGTCCACGTTCACGTCGCCGCAATGCACGAAATCGTACTGACTGCCGCCTTCGGACAGCAGCGGCTGCAGATTGCCCCAAGCCTCTTCGAACTGCGAAAGACGGATCCCGGAATCCTCATCGTCGTCCTTGTCGCTGGCCTGCATGTGGGTGGCGCTGACCACGTATTTGTCGCCGCTGGGCAGCAGCAGGCGGATCGCCAGCGCGCCTTTTTCGGACAGCGCATCGTCGTTGGTGCGCTGCGAATAGGGCTTCCAGTTGAGGGCCGGAAGCGTCGTCGCGGCATCGTCCGGATTGGGCTTTCGATCGAACGGAAAACGGCTGAACAACATCAGCCCGCTGTCCTGCGATGTTCCGAACACGTCGATCAACCCCAGCGTGAGCACACGAAGACCGACGGAAAGCGCGACGAAACCCGCGCTGTCCGTGTCAGCCAGCGACGACGCGAAACCGCGCTCGCCGCCGATGCTTTCCACGTAATGGGGATACTTCGTCTTGAGCCCGGCGACGAACTTCTCGCGGGCGGTGTCGGCGAACACCTCGTTCAGGCAGACGATATCGAAATCCCAATGCGATGCCACGATGCGGCGCGCGATCTCTTCGGCGCGGACTCCGTTGTCGACGTTGTCGACGATCGGACGACATTGGACGTTGTAGGTCAGGACGCGAAGATGCATGAAAACTCCTTCCGATGGAATGATGCGGTTGATGCGATGCAGCCCGGACCGGCAGCCTCGCGTCGCGAGGACGTGGGGAGACAGCCGAACGCTCACCGCTTTCGTGGCGGCGACACGAGGCTCACCCCGCGAACAGACATGACAAACGCGGTATCCGGGTGAAACCGGACTCCATCGGAAAGAAAAATATCGCTTGCCGCCAGCGGAAGATCAGAAGACCGTGTGCGCAGCGTCATGCCCGCGCACGCGGGCATCCAGCGTCTTCGCTCTTCTGGAATTCTTGCGGACTTCGCGACGTCCTTCTCCTCCCCTTGCGCATCGCGCAGGGGGAGGCTGGGAGGGGGTGCATTTGCTTCGTGATGCTTGCTCGTCCAAGCACACGGCGCTTTGCCCTTGCAGACGCGACGCAAGCTGCGATGCTTTCCGTTTCGGCAAGATCCAATCGCGGCTTCCGCCGCTCCCACAAGAACATCACGCGGTCGCGAAACCTTCCCGCGTGAGATTGACCGGCGCACCCTCGGTGCACACCACATCGTCCTCGATGCGGATGCCGCCGAACGGACGGAACGCGGCGACGCGATCCCAATTCACGCTCGGGCCGAGGCCTTTGTCCTTGAGCGCATCCAGCAACATGTCGATGAAGTAGATGCCCGGTTCGATGGTGACGACCATGCCCGGTTCCAGCGTGCGGGTGAGGCGCAGATACGGGTGGCCGTCGGGTTTGGCGATGGTGCCGCCCGCGTCGGAGGCGGCGAAGCCGGCGACTTCATGCACCTGCAGGCCGATGCCGTGGCCGATGCCGTGCGGGAAGAAGGCGCTGCTGACGCCGGTCTCGACCGCGATTTCCGGCGCGGCGTTGATCAGATCGAAATCGCGCAGGATCTTCGCCAGCGCGAGATGCGCATCGAGATGGATGTTCTTGTAATCGGTACCCGCACGCACCTGCGCGCACATCGCCAGCTGCGCGGCGTCGACCGCGTCGATCATCGCCTTGAACTCGCTGCCGGGGTCGGCGGCGTAGGTGCGGGTGATGTCGCTGGCGTAGCCGCGATGGCTGCCGCCGGCATCGATGAGGAAACTGCGCACCGGACGCGGCGCCTGGCGGTCGCGATCGGTGTAGTGCAGTACAGCGCCGTGCTCGTTGAGGGCGATGATGTTGTTGTACGGCAGATCGTTGGCGTCCTGGCGCGCGGCCTGGCAATACGCGAGATGGATGCCGAATTCGCTGGCGCCGCTGTGGAACGCGCGTTCGGCGGCGCGATGGCCGCGCACGCCGACGCGGGTGGCTTCGCGCATCATCGCGATTTCGTAGGACGTCTTGTACGCGCGGTGATAATGCAGGTGATCCAGCACCGGCGTCGGGTTGTTCGGCGCGAACGCGCCGTACTGGCCCAGCGCACTCTGCGCCTCGCCGAGGATCGCGCAATGGCTGGCGTTCTTCGGCAGATGCTGCTTGGCATCATCGGGATTGCGGATGATGCGGATGTCGAAGTGTTCGACCCAATCGCCGTTCGGCGCCTGCGGCACGACATGCCAGTAATCGTGCGGCTGCAGGAAAACGACTTTCGGACGCTCGCCCGGCGTGTACACCAGCCAGCTGCCGGGCGTGTTGGTCAGCGGCAGCCAGGCCTTGAAATGCGGATTGACCGCGTACGGATAATCGCGGTCGTCGAAGACCTGGTAATGCTGCGTGCCGCTGGGCACGACCAGATGGTCGAAGCCGCCGCGCGCCAGCGCCGCATCGGCGCGCGTGCGTTGGATGGCGAGATGATCGGCGTAGAGACGGGAGAGATCTGCAGGCATGACGGTTCGCTCGGAATGGATTCGGGGGAGATTCGGCGGAACGCGGGTGGAAGCGACACAACGCCTGGAGCGCATTCTGCTGGAGCGCATCCTGCGGGAAGAAACGGCGACCGCGACGATGCATGTCGCGGGATCGGTCCAGCGACGCGACGGCCGGACACCATCGCGTCATCAATCGTAGTGCGAACCCGGCGCTTCGACCCAGCCATTGAGGCGTGCGCGATGCGCGTCGGTGAGCGAGATGAAACGGAATCCCGCCCAGGACTGTCCCGGCGAGCTGGCGCGATCGACCCACAGCAGGTGCGCGCCGACTTCGATGTCGGCACCGTCGACGCCGGGCAAGCGGAAGCGGAACTGGTACAGCGCATCCTCGGTCAGCGGCGCGCTGGCCATCAGCAGCATGCCGCCTTCGGACAGGTTGCCGATGCGGCCGACGATTTCTTCGGTCATCACGTCGCTGACCAGCACGGTCTCGGCGACTTTGCGCCGCGGCGAACGGCGGTGGTCTTTGCTGCTCATCACGCACTTCCTTTGGGCGGCAATCCGGCGGATTCATCGCCGATCAGACCGGGATACGGCACCGCCCTCGGGTTGCCCGGCTCCGTACTGGGCACGGAACGGACGAAGGTCCCTTCCGGTGCCGTCACTGTCGCATCGATCGGCGCAGCAGGTCCGGAACGCACGGCGATATCGGCTTGGGCGGCGGCTTCGCCGGGTTCGTCCTCGGGATGCTCCTCGCGGTGCCCGGTCAGGGCGCGCAGCGCATTCATCGCGGCGCTCCAGGCGCGATCGACCAGACCGGCACGCTGCACGGTGACGATCCGGACCTGATCCTTGGCCATCATCCGCGCGAGGCTGTCGAGCGAGTGCTCGCCGATGCGCTGGCCGCGCTGGTTGACGAACAGCGCGTTGTCGGTGACCGGGCTGAACCACGACATGCGACGACGGACCACGTCGCCCTGTTGATTGGTGACGAACTCCATCCAGGTGCCGAACGGCAGCAGGCGCAACTGTTCGTAGCACTCCTGCTCGTGCGGGGAGCGCGCGGGCAGGTCGGGCTTGCGCGCCTTCTGGGAATCCTCGCCCAGGCGCACGCGCGCCTTGAGTTTCATCGTCAGTTCGGTGCGCGACTCGCCGTCTTCCTCGTCGCGCACGTTGCTGGACAGGCGTTTGGCGATGACCTCGGCTTCGTCCTCGTGATAGCCGACCTGCTTCAGCGCCGATTCCACATGCGCCTTCAGCGCCGGGTGTTCGGCGTTGGGATCGCGATCGGTGCAGGCGGCGATGATCTGACGGGTCGCGTCGATCTGCCGGTTCCACTCTTCCGAACCTTCGCCGTGGCGCAGGAAGGTCAGGGTCAGCACATCGGCCCAGGCCTGGTTCAACAGCGCACGGGTGAACCTCGGCAGCGGCGCTTCGCCGATGATTTCGGTCAGCACCTGCTCGGCGCGCAGTTTCGCGGCTTCGAGTTTTTCCTTGCCGCGCGCGGCTTCGACGTGCCGCTTTTCGAGGGTTTCGGCGCGACGCACCTGGGTGTCGATATGCGCCTGCAGTTGTTTGTTGCTCTGCTCGAAAACCTCGAGGTTGCCGTCGTAATTCTTGACCGCATGGGTCACCGCCTGCTGCAGCGGCGCCAGCAGTTGCGGATCGAAGTCGTCGTCGGCCAGCCATTTCGCGGCGGTTTCCGACACCGTGCTCAGCAGTTGCCGCGCCGGGTGGTTCGGGCGGACGAAGAACGCACGGTCCTGCAGGGCGACCCGCAGCAGGGTGAGCTGCATGCGCTTGACCAGCGCCGCAGCCGGCGCGTCGTCGCGGATTTCGCGCTGCAGATGGCTGTAGAGCAGTCCGACGAGATCGAAGGTGTCGCTGTCGCTGGGCGCCAGCGCGACCGGTTTGCCGTATTGCTGGCGCGCTTGCGCCAGCAGCGATTGCTTGATGTCCTCGATATCCGGCACGTTGCCGCCGGACATCGGCTCGGCATCCATCCGGCCCAGCGTCTGCAGCAGATCGCGGGTAACGATGGTCCGCTCCGGCCGCTGGTTGGGCGGAATCGGATTGTGGCGCTCGGCCTCGGCGCGACGACGCGACAGCAACTGCTGGAGATCGTGGTACGCCGCCTGTTCATTGGCGACCGCCGCGCTCGGCATCGGCTGGCCCATCCACGTGGTGAATGGGCGATTGGGGTCGTTGCTGCCCTCGTCCGCATACGCACCCGCGTCGTCGGAGCCGGCGAGTTGACCGCCGGGCGATCCGGACCCGGACATCCAGCTCTGCGCACCCGGCTGACCCCTGGCCTGCGGGCCGCCGCCCTGCGCTTGCGGTGCCCCGCCACGCGGGCCGCCGCCTTGAACACCGCCGGGACGCGCGCCCTGTGTCGACTTGCCTGCGCCCGCGCCTTCGGCGGGGTCTTCGTTTTCGCCGTCTTCGTCGTTATCGGTATCGCTGTCGCCACCGCCTGCGCCGGCTGCGCGGGTGCGCATCGGCACATAGGTCAAGCCGGGCAACACGCCTTCTTCGACCAGCAGCGCATCCAGTTTCTCGGCCAGCCCCAGGCATTGGATCATCACCCGGCGATCGAAGATCCGATAGAACAACAGCCGTGCACCATGATCCAACTGCACGCTTTCGGTGGCATGACGGATCGCACGGCACAGCGCCTGCGGACCGAGCGGAATCCGCTCGCTGTCGAAAGCGGGTGCCGCCGCAAGCACGCCGAAACGTTGGCCCAACAGGTGCAGCACGAGATTCGCGCGCGATTCCTGGCGCGAAGCGATCGCATGCAGCACCGCACCCTCGTCCATCACCGATTCGTCGACGAGGCTGAGATTCCGGAAGTTCACCATCGGCGCGGGCGTCGTGGCCGGACGCGACGTCGCCGAGAACAGCATCGGCTTGCGGATGCCCGCCAGCCCGGTTTCCACCACCTGCATGAAGCGCGGCACCAGATCGTGACGGTTCAAACGCACGATGCGCAGGGTGTGCATGTAATCGGTGGAGCCTCCGCCGATGGTGCCGATGCGGTCGGCCAGGCGGAACAGCTCTTCCTCGAACTCGGTCACCGTGGTGACGAGATTGCGCTCCAGCTCCTCGCTGAACAGCGCCAGCGCACGCTCGAGCGTTCGACGCACGCGACGCGGCAACCCGGCAGAGGCCAAGGTCCGTGGCGCGGTGTGATCCTGGGGGTCGGTCGGTGCAGCCATCTCAGCCTGTCGAAGTGCGACGGTAACCGCATTTCTTAACATGTTCGGCCGTCGCGAGCCAATTGCTGCAGTGCAACAAACGCGATCGCTGGCACCGGGACCGGGTCATCCGCCGGCGCCATCGGCCGGCAGGAACAGGGAAATCACGTCGTTGGCGAAGCGCAGGCCCGATTCGCTGGGCACGACCCGCGCGCCGTCCCGGCACAGCCATCCGTGCGCGATTGCGCGACCCAGCGGCTCGTCGATGGCCACCTGCGACAGCCCGGTGCGGGCCTCGAAATGGTCGAGCGCGAAGCCCTCGCGCAGGCGCAGGGCGTTCAGCATGAACTCGAACGGCCGCTGCTCCGGCGCGATGAACGCATCCGCGCCGATCGCGGCCGGGGTGCCGGCGTGGACCAGATAGGTCGCGGGGTGCTTGTGCTTCCACCGTCGCAGCACCCGGTCCCGGCCCTCATCCGGGATGCTTTCTTCCGGCGTGCGGCCAGCGTCGCTCGCCGGCAGGCTGATCTTGCCGTGCGCGCCCGCACCGATCCCGAGGTAATCGCCGAACCGCCAGTAGTTGAGGTTGTGCGCGCACTGCCGGCCGGGGCGCGCGTAGGCGCTGATCTCGTACTGTGCGTAGCCCGCGTCGGCGAGCATCGCTTGGCAGTGTTCCTGGATGTCCCAGGCCGCGTCGTCGTCGGGAATGCCACCCGGCGGACGCGCTGCGAACACCGTGTTCGGCTCCAGGGTCAGCTGGTAGTGGCTGATATGCGCGGGCTGCAGCGCGAACGCGCGTTCGAGATCGCGTCCGGCCATCGCCAGCGTCTGCTCCGGCAGCGCGTACATCAGATCCAGATTGAGGTTGTCGAAGCCCGCGTCCTGCGCGAGTTTCACCGCCGCCTCGGCCTGGGCGCTGTCGTGGATCCGGCCGAGCCGCTGCAGGCAGCCATCGTCGAAACTCTGGATGCCGAACGACAGCCGGTTCACGCCGGCCTTGCGGTAATCCTCGAAACGACCGTGTTCGGCGGTACCGGGATTGGTTTCCAGCGTGATCTCGGCACCGGGCGCGAACCGCAGCCGCGCGCTGGCCGCCTGCAGGAAGCGATCGACCGCCGCCGCCGGAAACAGGCTCGGCGTACCGCCGCCGAAGAACACGGTCTGCACCGTGCGGCCCCAGACCAGCGGCAGATCGTGGTCGAGATCGGCGATCAGCGCATCGACGTAGGCATCGAACGGCGGCGTGCCGCGGGTCTCGTGGGAATTGAAATCGCAGTACGGGCATTTGCGCACGCACCAGGGCAGATGCACGTACAGCGCGAGCGGCGGCAGGCTCAACATCAGGCGCGATGTACCGCAGCGAGGAGTTTGTCGCGCAGCAGCGCCAGCGCACGACCGCGATGGCTGATGCGGTTCTTGAACGCGGCATCCAGTTCGGCCGCGCCCATGCCGCGACCGTGGCCGAAGACATCCGGATCGAAGAACACCGGGTCGTAACCGAAACCGCCCTCGCCGCGCGGCGCGGACAGGATGCGGCCTTCCCACACGCCTTCGGCGATCAGCGGCTGCGGGTCCTCGGCGTGGCGCAGCAGCGCGAGCACGCAGACGAAACGCGCATTACGCCGCTGTTCCGGCACATCGCGCAGCGCATCAAGCAGTTTGGCGATGTTCGCGCCGGCATCGCCGTGGGTACCGGCATAACGTGCGCTGTAGAGTCCGGGCGCACCGTCGAGCGCGTCGACGCAAAGGCCGGAATCGTCGCCCAGCGCCGGCAATCCGGTCGCACGCGCGGCATGGCGCGCCTTGAGGATCGCGTTCTCGACGAAGGTGAGGCCGGTTTCGTCCGCATCCTCCACGCCGAATTCCGACTGCGCATGCAGATCGATGCCGGCATTGCCGAGCAGATCGCGCAGTTCCGCGAGTTTGCCTGCGTTGCCGCTGGCCAGCACCAGTTTCATCCCTTGAGTTCCAGCAGATCCCAGCGATTGCCGTACAGATCCTCGAACACCGCGACGATGCCGTAGTCCTCTTCGCGCGGCGATTCGACGAAGCGCACGCCCTTGGCGAGCATCGCCGCGTGATCGCGGCGGAAGTCGTCGGTGTGCAGGAAGAATCCGACGCGCCCGCCGGTCTGGTCGCCGATCCGCGCGCGCTGCGCATCGTTCGACGCCTGCGCCAGCAGGATCGCGGTTTCGGCACCGGCCGGCGCCACGACCACCCAGCGTTTCGGCGGCTGGCCGGGTGCCGCTTCGCGCGGGGCGTCTTCGCGCAGCTCGAAGCCGAGCACACCGGTGTAGTACGCGATCGCGCGGTCGTAGTCGTCGACGACCAGCGCGAAACAGGCGATGTGCCGCTTCATCGGCGTGAAACCCGGCTCACCGCGCGATCAACCCGCCAGCGCAGCGCGCTGTGCGGCGAACAGTTCGGCGATGCCGCGCTCGGCCAGGCCCAGCAATGCATCCAGCTCGTCGCGGCGGAACGCATGGCCTTCGGCGGTGCCCTGCAGTTCGATGAAACCGCCGCCATCGTTCATCACCACGTTCATGTCGGTATCGCAATCGCTGTCTTCGGCGTAGTCCAGGTCCAGCACCGGCACGCCGCGATAGATGCCGACCGAGACCGCGGCGACCGCGCCGTGGATCGGATCCTTGGCGATGTCCTTGCGCTTCTGCAGAAAGCGCACCGCATCCACCAGCGCGACGTAGGCGCCGGTGATCGCTGCGGTACGGGTGCCGCCGTCGGCCTGCAGCACGTCGCAATCGAGGGTGATGGTGCGTTCGCCCAAGGCGCCGCGATCGACGCAGGCGCGCAGCGAGCGACCGATCAGTCGCTGGATTTCCAGCGTGCGTCCGCCCTGCTTGCCGCGCGCGGCCTCGCGGTCGCTGCGGGTGTGGGTGGCGCGCGGCAGCATGCCGTATTCGGCGGTGATCCAACCCTCGCCCTTGCCGCGCATGAAGCCCGGCACCTTGTTGTCGACGCTGGCGGTGCACAGCACGCGGGTATCGCCGAAGGAGACCAGCACCGAACCCTCGGCGTGGCGGGTGTATGCGCGCTCGATCTTGACGGGACGCAGTTGTTCGGGCGTGCGGCCACTGGGACGGACGATGCTCATTCGAAGGGTGGCCTGCTGGAAAGCGCGGCAGTTTAGCATCGGCGCCGTCCACGGCCTCTGCAAACCCCCTCGAACCTGCTTGGACAACCCGTTTCGACGCGCTTGAGTGGGCGCAAAACGCCCGAAGCCGCGATGCGCGAGACTGACAGCCTGTCGCCGCACCGCGCTGGCCCGTGGGTTTCGCGGATAATGCCCACGGACCGCTGCGGGTTTCGCAGACAAGACCACGCCTGTTCACCCACGGCGGGGAAAACCCTGATGAGGAGCAACGAATGATCCGCAGCATGACCGCTTTCGCCGCCGGCGAACGCAATACGCCGTGGGGCGCGCTGAGCTGCGAAGTACGCGCCGTCAATCATCGTTTTCTCGAACTCGGGGTGCGTCTGCCCGACGAACTGCGGGCGGTGGAGCCGTCGATCCGCGAGCGCGTCGCCAAGCTCGTCTCGCGCGGCAAGGTCGACCTCGGCATGCGCCTGCGCAACGGCGATCACGACGAGACGCTGCAGCTGAATCCGGCGCGGGTGTCGCATCTCGCCGCGCTCGGGCGCAATCTGCACGAACATTTCCCGACGCTGCGCGTGGAAATGACCGAATTGCTGAAATTTCCCGGCGTGCTGCAGACCCAGACCGGCGATCCGGCGGCACTGCACGCCGAGGCACTGTCGCTGCTCGATGAAGTGCTGGATCAATTCGTCGAAGCCCGCGCCCGCGAAGGCGCGAATCTGTCGGCGAACATCCTCGATCGGGTCGACGCGATCGCCCGCCACGCCGCCGATGCGCGCACGCTGATGCCCGCGATCCGCGCCGGCCAGAAGCAGAAACTGGTGAACCGCCTCGCCGATCTGCCGCAGCCGCTGGATCCTGGCCGTTTCGAGCAGGAGCTGGTGATGGCGCTGCAGAAGCTGGATGTCGACGAAGAACTCGACCGCCTCGACAGCCACATCGCCGAACTGCGCCGGGTGCTGGGCCAGAAGGAGGCCGTGGGTCGCCGGCTCGACTTCCTGCTGCAGGAATTCAACCGCGAAGCCAATACCTTCGGATCGAAATCCGTGGATGCGCGGACCTCGGCGCTGGCGGTGGAGCTGAAGGTGCTGATCGACCAGATCCGCGAACAATCGCAGAACATCGAATGATCCCTTGCATGACTTGCGACCGGAGATGAGGCATGCTGCCGCGACTTCGGCTCACGTCTCCGGCCAGTCAACTCCCATGCGCGGAACCCTTTTCATCGTCGCGGCACCTTCGGGTGCGGGCAAGTCCAGTATCGTCAACGCCTGCCTGGCGCGCGATCCGAACATCGCCCTGTCGATCTCGTTCACCTCGCGCGCGGCGCGCCCGGGGGAACGCCACGCCCAGCATTACCACTTCATCGGCGCGGACGAATTCCAGCGCATGATCGACGCCGGCGACTTCTTCGAGCATGCGCTGGTGCATGGCGACTTCAAGGGCACCGCGCGGCAGTCCGTGGAACCGCAGCTGGCCGCCGGTCGCGACGTACTGCTCGAGATCGATTGGCAGGGCGCGCGCCAGGTCCGCGAGAAAGTGCCGGACGCGGTCGGCATCTTCATCCTGCCGCCATCGCGCGAAGCGCTGGAAGAGCGCATGCGCAAGCGCGGGCAGGACAGCGAAGACACCATCGCGCGCCGCCTCGCCGCCGCGCGCGAGGAGATGTCGCACTACCACGAGTTCGATTACGTGATCGTCAACGAAATCTTCGACACCGCGGTCGCGGAGATGTGTTCGATCTTCACCGCCAGCCGCCTGCGCCGCGAGGCACAGACGAAACGTCATGCGGGAATGATCGAAGGGCTGTTGCGCTGAGCGGCGCACACGAAGCAGGCGGTTTACGGTACGGATGAAAAACGGGCCATCGATGGATGGCCCGTTGGCGTATCTGCAACATCGAAACGCGAGCGATCAAACCGTCTTGCCGCGCGTCTGGCTGTCCAGCGTCGGCGCTTCTTCCGATGGCGCTTTCTGCGTCGACGATGACGGTTGCAAGGGCTGCGCCATCCTGGTGCTCTGATCGACGGTCTGGCTCACCGCCTGCCCGTAGTCGATGTAGGAGTTCTTCGCCGCCGCGCTCGTCGGATCGCCCTGCACCGCCACCAGGAAATTCTGACCGCTCGGCGCCGTCGTACGGCTGATGTGATCGATGCTCTGCAAGCCCGTCGCCTTGGCGTCCACCGCCACGGCAGCGGCTGCTTTTTCCATCTCCTCGCGCGACTTGAAGCCACCGCTCGGCCCCAGTTGCTCCAGATTCGAGAGCGCCTGTTGATACAGCTTGTTGTCCGGATGCGCGGCATTCGAGATCAGCGGCTTGTCGGTGGCGTTGGTCGTCGGCGCCTGCTCCTGGTATTTGCGCACGGCCTCTTCGGTCCTGTCGCCGAAATTGCCGCTCGGCGGCGTCTTCGCGGGTTCGGTCGAAGGCTGCTTGCCGGCATTGCCCCCCTGGCCAGGCGTCGTCTGCTCCTGGTATCCGCGCACGGCCTGTTCGGTCCTCTCGGCGACATTGCCGGTCGTCGCTGCCTGCTTCTGGCCCGGATGGATCCCGAGTGCGGTCAGCGTGTCCTTGCCCGCCTTGCCGTCCACTTCCAGGCCTTTCTGCTCCTGGAATTTGCGTACCGCCGCATCGGTCATGTCGCCGAAGTTGCCGGTCGTCGGCAGGGGTTTGCCCTCCGCATCGCGGATACCGGCCTTGTTGAGCGCTTCCTGCAGGTGTTTCACGCCTTCGCCGCGCTCGCCCTTGAGCAGCAGCGTGTCGTTGATGCCGCCGCCCTGGCTTGGCGTCGGCCGCGCATCGGTCTGCGCGGGCGGCGTCTGGCCCTGATCGAGCGCACGGTGGAAGCTCAAACGCTGGTTGTAGTAATCGACCGCCTTATCGACGGTGTAGCCCTGCTGCACCTGTCCGTACGGCGAACCCGGCAGCGACGCCCATTCCTTCCCGCCGTTGTGGATCGCAGTGCGGATATCGCCGTTCTGCAGCGGCTCGACCACGTCGCGGTATTTCATCTTCGCGACCGCGATGCGGTCCTGGCTCTCCGGCGAAAAATCGTCGATCTTCGAGTCGTAGCGCTTGCGCATGTCGTCCACGTCGACCTGCTTCATCTGGTAGCGGCCGACGTTGTACTGCAGTTCGTCGCGCGGGAACGTACCGTTGTTGGCGACCGCCGACTCGGGCATGGTGCCCATGCTGCCCGGCACGCCATTGCGGTCGCGATAACCCGCCGGAGAACCATCCGCATTGAGCGAATGACCCGGGCGCACCTCTTTCCATGCGACCAGATCGAGATAGGCGCGCACTTCGGGCGTCTGCTGCGCAAGAAAACCGCTGGCCGCGAAATGCGATGGTGCCGATGACTGCATCGGCGCCGGTTTCGAAGCGGGCGACTGCACCTGCCCGCCCTGCGACATGACTTGATTCAAGCCATCGCGATTGCGGGTGATGTCGTGCATGTAATCGTAGTTGCTGGTGCCGTTGCTGTCCGCGTACACGCGACCGCCGGTGGCTGCGGCCACGGCGCCGCCGTAACCGGAGATATGCCGCGCCTTGAGGAACCCGGCGACTTTTTCCGGCGAATCGTCGGCATCCAGCACGCCTTCCTTGACCGCGCGCTGATAGGTCTTGTCGCAGTTGGTCTTGAACGCGCGATCCTGCAGGTCGTCGGAGGCCTTGTACTTCTCCAGACTCAGGCCGTTGTTCCAGTTCGACGGATTTTCGAGGAACTTCGTCATGCCTCCGGCCTGCGCCCAGGCCCATTCGTTCTTGTAGCCCGCCATCGACGCCTTGAGTTTGTCGGCATCGACGTAGCCGGCATCCGCCAACCAGCCGGCACCGGCCTGATAGCGGCCGACATAGCCCTGCTTGTTGGTGACGGCAAGATCCCCGCCATGACTTTCCGTCAGCACGGTGGACGCGATCAGGCGTCGGGTCATCGCAGCATCCAGGCCGGCGATGTTGCCTTGGTCGTAATGATTGGCAGTGGCCACTGCTTTCTGTCGGATATCAGCCATCAGTTCGCTCCTCTATGGATATCGACGGTGGAGGGTCGCGCACAGCCGTTTATGGCTGGGCCGCATGACATTGCATTGCCGCAATCCTTTGTTCGGGCTTTGTCCTGTAGAACACGAAAGTGGTGGATCCGGGGCCGGACGGGCCGGCGTCCTCATCGATGAAGGCTTCGACGTGGGCGAGCGTGGCAGCGCCGATCACGATGCGATAGAACGTGTTGTTGCCGGAGTTTTCGGCCTGCGTTCCGAAATCCAGCGCGCAACGATCGGCTTCCGGCATGAGCGTCGCGCCTGCGGGGAACTGCTGGCGGAGAATGTTCTCGTAGTCGTCGCTCGGATAGAACTTGACCACCGCGACCTCGTTCACCCGATCGGCGTCGCCGCTGAGGGTGACGCCCGATTCGCCTTCGTTGCCGCGACGCACGCCGGCATCGGCACCGACGTTTCCATCAGGCAGGTCGGTCTCGCCGAATCCCGCGAGCGTCAGCGTGCCGGAGCGCGAGTACCGTGCGCCGGGATCGGCCACTTCGGGCGTTTCGATGGGTTGGGGATCCCGCCACGCAACGCCCGCGATGCCGTCGTAGGACTGCCAGCGCGTACCGTCTTCAGTGGCGAACAGAGCCAACAACTCATTCAACACGGTCATGCGATGTTCCCCCTGGACTGATCCCTGGCCGCCCTGTGCCGGCGCAGCCGCTTCCGGCACGGACGCGCGCTCCACCGGGGGCGCGTGCTGTTCGGCCTTGCAGGCGGCGATCGCCAGCATGCCGGACAGCGCAAGCATTCTCATCATATTCGACACGACGCCCTGCTCCTCTGGATTCGATTGCGATGCCCGCATGCAGCACGGCCCATGCTCCGCAAAGCCGACCGACCCAGCGGAACGGCGCCGGAACGCGATGCGCCCCGGCGCCGGGAATCTAACCCCATGAACGGCCCCCCTACAACCGATTATCGGACACCGGCCACGACCTTGTTCGGCTCCTGCTGCGGCTGGTCGGTCTGCTGGGCCGCCTGCACGGCGGGCTTCTGCGCCTCGGCCATGCCGGTGCTCTGCGCAACCGTCTGATTCACCGCCTGGCCGTAATCGATATAGGAATTCTTCGCCGCCGGACTCGTCGGATCGCCCTGCACCGCGACCAGGAAATTCTGGCCGTTCGGCGCGGACGTACGACTGACGTGATCGATGCTCTGAAGGCCGGTGGCCTTGGCATCCGCCGCCACCGCAGCGGCGGCCTTCTCCATTTCTTCGCGCGATTTGAATCCGCCGCTCGGCCCCAATTGCTCCAGATTCGACATCGCCTGCTGATACAGCTTGTTGTCCGGATGGTTGGGATTGGAGAGCAGTGGCTTGTCGGTTTGCGTCGGTTGATCCGTCGGCTTGGTCTGATCTACCGGCTTTGCCTGATCGGTCGGCTTGGTCTGGTCCGCAGGCTTGGTCTGGTCCGTCGGCAGCTTCGCCTCACGGGTTTCCACCACGATGATCTCGCCCATCTTCACCAGCGTCGCCTTGTCCGCGACGCCGGTCTCCGGAAGCCCATTGGCCTTCTGGTAGGCCCCGACGGCGGCTTTCGTGCCGTCGCCGTAAACGCCATCGACCGCCAGCGGCTTGCCGTCCGTGCCCTTGTAGCCCGCATCGGCCAGCGACTGCTGCAGATTGCGCACATCGGGGCCGCGCTCGCCGGGCTGCAGCACGTCGTCCTTCATCGCGAACCGGGTCATGCCGCGGTCCGCCATCTTGAGCGTCGCGGCATCGGCGACGCCGGTGGGATTCAGGCCGTTTTCGCGCTGGAATTGTTCCACCGCATCCTTGGTGTTCTTCCCGTACTTGCCGTCCTCGCCGAGCTTGCGATCAGCCGCATCGGTATAACCGAGCGTGTTCAACTGCTTCTGCAAGCGCTCCACCTCCGGACCCTTGTCGCCCGACGACAATTTTCCGTCGGCCATCGCGGAGCCCTGCGAGTTCGGGTTCTGGGTTTGTCCCGGGAGCGTCAGGTACTTGCGCGGATCGACCGCGACACCGTTCTCGCGGGTCTCGAAATGCAGATGGGTGTCGCCTTGCTTGGGCGTATTGCCGCTGCGGCCCATGGTGCCGATGACCGTGTTTTCCGTGACATCCTGCCCCAACTGCACCTTGATCTTGTCCAGATGCATGTAGGTCGTGGTCAGGCCGCCGCCGTGATCGATCGTGATCATGTTGCCGGCATCGCCGTTGTTGGGCTTCACCGCGATCACCTTGCCCGGCCGCATCGATTCGATCGGATCGCCGACCTTGCCGACGATGTCGATGCCGCCGTGCCTGTGATCGCCGCGCGGCGTGCCGAATTCGCCCTCGCCTTCGCGTGGCTTGTCGGCCTTGTTGATGGTGTAGTTGCCCGGCGCCGGCCAGTTGGGATCGCCTTTTTGGGAAGCACCCGGGGTTGGTTGCGACGGCGTGTTGTCCGGCGTCGGTGTTTGTCCGGCCATGGTGCGCGCCTCTGTGGCGTATTTCTCGTAACGGTCCATGTGCTGGCCCATCACGCTGTAGGATTCCGCAAGCGTCCGGCTGCCATCTCCGTACAGCGACGGATTACCGCTGATGACTTTCGCCGACAGCACCTGATCCGCGCGTTGACTGGGGTTCTCGCGCATCGCGTTGAGGAATTTGGTCGCGTCTTCGCTACCCAGATTGTGGAAGGCGTAGACATTGGCATCCGCATCGGGACCTCCCAGCTTCGCGCCCTTGGCGACGTTTTCGCGCGTGAACTCGGCGAGCATCGCCGCCTGCAATTGGGGATTGTCGCGGATGGCGGGAGCGTTGGCCTGTTCCCTGGTCATCTGGGCGGCATCCGGAATGCCGTATTTCTCGCCGTACTTCTGGACCATTTCGGTCCAGGTGCCGTTGAGGAACTGGCCATACCCGTATGCCGACGAGATGGCCTTGGTGCCGTCGAACTGCGTGACTTTGTTCTTGTCCGGATCGCTCGAAACCGGCTTCGCATGGGAATTGAAGCCCGACTCGAACCCGGAAATCTTGACCATGATGTCGGGATCGACGCCCGCCGTTCTCGCGGCATCGACCAGTACTTGCTTCGATGCATCCCAACGCTGATCCAATTTATCGTTTCCTGCCATGTCGCTTCCCCTCGGGTAGGTGTCGGTGTCTGTTGAAGATCAAAAATCGCCAATCGTTCCATATGCCCATTTGTTGCGGTCGAATCCGACGATGCGCTCACCGGCCTGCTTGCCGGATGCCGATTTTTCCACCTTCAGCGGAAAGACATCCATATCCGGATCGCTATCGACGACCGTGACCGTGTACCGCACGTCTTGCGCCTCTTCGCGTATTTCTGGAATCGCGCTGAGGTTCT
This sequence comes from Lysobacter sp., assembly GCA_013141175.1. Classification (NCBI taxonomy): domain Bacteria; kingdom Pseudomonadati; phylum Pseudomonadota; class Gammaproteobacteria; order Lysobacterales; family Lysobacteraceae; genus Lysobacter; species Lysobacter sp. The sequence continues at coordinate 2,595,588 of JABFRN010000001.1, read as the reverse complement.
TGAAACTGCCATCATGCGGCGCGACGATCTCGTGGTTGGAGACCACGACGCCCTGCCACATGCCGCCACTGGTGAACATCCAGCCGTAATAGCCGCGCCCCAATCTGACTAGCCTGGCATCCTCGCAACCGCATGCGCCCGCCGTGCCGAAGTCCATGGCTTTCGACGCGGACTCCAGCGTCCATCCGCCGTCGGAAGCGACCGATACCTTGAATGCGCCCATGAGGCCGGGGTCCACCGATCCATACGCATAGCGCAGATCGTCGTTGATATCGCTTGCGCTGCTGGCGATGAAGTAGAACGAATTCCCGTTTTCGCCATCGGCCCACTGCGCGGGATGGGATCGCATGCAGTATCCGGTCTCGCCGTCCGCGGACTTGCGCGAAAACGACCAGCAATCATGTTTCTCGTCGTAGCCGTCCGGATACTGCTCACGCATCACGTCGGCAACGATGCGCGCGGCATCGGCCTTGGCGGCATCGGGAGTCCTGGCTGCGGGCGGCCGGGTGGCGGGCGGGACCGCTGCGGACGCGGCGGCTTGCGGCGCCGAGGCGACGATCGCCGCCTCGGGAGCGGACGGCTTGCAGGCGGTGGTCAGCGCCGCGACAGCGAGCAACAGGACAAGGGAAGCATGTTGCGACATCGGTTCAAAACTCCTGATATGGAAAATCCGGACACGCGACCGTGCGGGAAGGCGAAACTTCGGAAGGCCTTGCGGCGGTTCCCGCGGTTCGATCGCCCGCACCATCGAAGCATGGAGGAGACCCGCAGCGGTCGGCGGACACAGAACCCCGGAGGAAGCCCTGGCAGACCAGCCGCATGACGGGTCTGCGCTCAGCAGGCTTCGACGATGGAGGGATCGCGGTCCGCGCCCATCGACACCTTCCCGAGGGCATGTGCGACTCGCGTCCGCTGCCGATCCGTCCACGGCGCCCCAAGCGCCTGGACTGGACGGCAACAGGGGAGCCCGGTCCGCATCGACTGCGTCTGGCGGGGGGCGCCAGAACGCATGGCGGCACCGGCCCGAACGGAGATCGGGCGCAGGGACGGGGAGGTGTGGGCGAAAAAGGGGTGCGTGAGGCCCGGAAGGCGCTGCGCGCAGCAAGCGGTCACGGCGGAAGCGCCGTAAGCAGCATGGCCGGAAGACGTATGGCCACGAACAGCATGGCCGGAAATGGAATGGCCTTGGAGATCGCCGACGACTTCTGCCGTTGCGGACCCTCCTGTGCCTACGGACAGGGTCCGCGGGCGTTCGGCAGTGGCCACTGCCTTCAGTCTCGTATCAGCCATGACAGCTTCCTCGTTGGATACGACTGGTGGATAGAGTTGTGGGTATTGCGGTGGAGCGGGTAGAACCGCCGTTGGGGGCTCGGCCACTGTATATCACGACCTTCACGCGACTGTCGCGGGCCCCGGGCAGGTCACCGGGCGCCTGTCGGACCGGGCCGGTGCGTTAAAATCCCGGTTTCGACCGCCCTAGGATCCCTCGATGCTCCTCCTCTCGACCCGCGCCATCGTCACCGGCGGCGTTTCCGGCCTCGGCCTCGCCGTCGCCCGACATCTCGTGGCCCGGGGCGGCAGGGTCGCACTGTTCGATCTCAACGACGACAAGGGCACCGCCGCCGTCGCCGAACTCGGCGAAGCCAACGCCCGATACTTCCGCACCGATGTCAGCGACGAAGCCGGCGTGGTCGCGAATGTCGACGCGGCGAACGCCTTTCTCGGCGGCCTCAATGTCGCGATCAACTGCGCCGGCATCCTCGGCGCGGGCCGCGTGCTCGGCAAGGACGGGGCGATGCCGCTGTCGCAGTTCCAGACCACGGTGATGGTGAATCTGGTCGGCAGCTTCAACGTCGCCAAGGCCGCTGCTGCGGTGATGCAGCACAACGCACCCGGCAGCGATGGCGAGCGCGGGGTGATCGTCAACACCGCCTCGGTCGCCGCCTACGAAGGACAGATCGGCCAGGCCGCGTATTCCGCCAGCAAGGGTGGCGTGGTCGCGATGACGCTGCCGATGGCGCGCGAACTCGCCCGCTTCGGGATCCGCGTCATGACCGTGGCGCCGGGAATTTTCTGGACGCCGATGGTCGACGGCATGCCGGAGTCGGTGCAGCAGTCGCTGTCGGCTTCGATTCCGTTTCCATCGCGGCTCGGCAAACCGGAAGAATTCGCGGATCTCGTCGCATACATCCTCGGCAACCCTTATCTGAATGGCGAAACCATCCGCCTCGATGGCGCGACGCGGCTGGCGCCGAAATAACCCGCGCGCAGGGCGGGCCCTGGCCCGCCGTTACGACATCTTCCGATCACAACAGGCAATGATCGAAGCTGATTCGATCGATCATCGAATCGCACGACGCATCAATCTCAATGACGGGCTTGAGCCCGCCCTACACGGAATCCATGGCAATGAAGGCTTACGACATCAAGAAAGGCAATGTGGTCGAACACAACGGCACCGTGTACCAGGTCCGCGATATCGAGCGCAGCTCGCCGCAGGGTCGCGGCGGCAACGTGAAATTCCGTTTCACGATGTACAGCGTGCCCGGCGGCAACAAATTCGACCTCAGCCTCGGCGGCGACGACGATCTCAAGGAAGTCGAGTTGGCGCGTCGCCAGGCCACGTATTCCTACAAGGACGGCGATGCGTTCGTCTTCCTCGACGACGAGGACTACACCCCGTACATGCTCGATGCCGATGTCGTCGGCGATGGCGCCGGCTACATCACCGATGGCCTCACCGGTTGCTACGTGCAGGTGATCGACGATTCGCCCGTCGCGCTGCAGTTGCCGCAGAGCGTGATCCTGGAAGTGATCGAAACGCCGCCGGAACTCAAGGGTGGTACCGCGACCAAGCGCCCGAAGCCGGCGAAGCTCAACACCGGCATCGAAATCCAGGTGCCGGAGTACATCACCAACGGCGAGAAGGTGTGGGTCAACACCACCACCGGCGAATTCGGCGGTCGCGCGGAATAATGCCGTTGAAGCGGAATCCGCTCGCCGCGTTTTTCGTATGCGCGCTGGCCGTCTGCGCGCTGGGTGGCTGCGCCGCCCGGCCGTTCGCGGCGTTCGAGGACCCGCGACCCGAAGGGCGCCTGAGCCTGGCCGAGCGTTCGCGGTGCGAAGTGCCGGACGCGCCGAGCGATCAACCGAACTGGTGCGACTACCCGCACGAGGTCCGCGCATTCCTCGACCGACGCGAAGGCTGCGATCATTTCCGCGGCGAACCCGTCCCGGAACCCGCCGACGACCCGGGCGCAGAACGCCGCCGCCAGATCGAAACGGCGCTGCGCGAACTGTGCACGGGCAGCGATGCCGAACTGCTGCGGCTGCGCACCCGCTACCGCGACGATACCGCCGTCAGCGCTGCGCTTGGCGCGCTCGACAGCGACATCGAATGACCGGCACGCTCAGCGGCACGCCACCCATTTCGCGCGCATCCGCGCGATCGACGGATCGAGGCCCGCATCGTCGAGCAGATCAGCGATCCCGCGCCATGCCAGAGCATGCGATTCGTCGCTGACCGCAAAACCCTCGCTGCCGGTCGCGCGCACCACGTAACGCACGTCGTAATGCCAATGCCCGGGTACCTCGCCGCGTTCGGGAATCCAGTGCCGGTCCAGATCGAAGATCTGCGGCAGCACCACCAGATCGCTCAGCCCCGACTCCTCCTCCGCCTCGCGCAATGCCACCGCCGCCAGATCGCGGTCGCCATCCGCATGGCCGCCGAGCTGCAGCCAGCGATCGAGTTTGCGGTGATGGGTCATCAACAGACGTTCGCCGCCCCCATCGACCAGCCAGGCCGAAGCGGTGAAATGCCCGGCCAAACGCGCGCGCACGAAGGGGTCATCGGCATCGTCCAGCAGCGCCAGGAACATCGTGCCGACGCCGTCCTCCTGCGGCCACGCGCGATCGTAGGCGGCGAAAGCCGCCGCAAGCGAAGGGTTGCTGGAAGCGAAACGGTTCATGCTGCGGCGCACCATCGGCAGGTCGATGTGGATTATCGCCCGCCGCACGTGCCGACGCCGAGATCGTGCGTCCCCGCCCGAAACCGAACTTGTGCCACGACGGCTGGCCGGGTATGGTCGCCCAGTTACCGTGCCGGCATCCACCGTCGGCGACATTCGCAAGCCTTTCCGGGGAGTTTTCAATGCTGTTCCAGCGCAAGAAGCCACTCGATCTGATTCTGGCGACCGCCGAAAAGCGATCGCTGAAGCGCCAGCTCGGCGCGTTCGACCTGACCATGCTGGGTGTCGGCGCCGTGATCGGCACCGGTATCTTCGTCCTCACCGCCGTCGCCGCCAACAAGGCCGGCCCCGGCATGATGTATTCGTTCGTGATCGCCGGCATCGTCTGCGCGTTGACCGCGCTGATCTATTCGGAAATCGCGGCGATGGTGCCGGTCTCCGGCTCCGCCTACACGTATTCGTACGCGGTCCTCGGCGAACTCATCGCATGGATGGTCGGCTGGGCGCTGATCCTCGAATATGCGGTCGCCGCAGGCGCGGTTTCGGTGGGATGGTCCGGTTACGCCAACGGCTTCCTCGCGTTCCACGGCATGGGACTGCCCGATTTCCTGACCGCCGGCCCGTTCTACACCGAGCACGTCGACGGCGTCACGTCCGTGCACATGGTCGACGGCGTGACCCACAAGGGCGGCTTCAACCTCATCGCCTTCATGCTCGCGCTGCTGGTCACTTGGCTGCTCGTGATGGGCACATCCAAATCGGCCAAAGTCACTGCGGTCCTGGTGATGATCAAGATCGTGGCCCTGGCCGCGTTCATCGCACTGGCCTTCCCGGCGGTGAACAGCGTCAACTTCACGCCGATGCTGCCCAATGGCTGGGGCACGCCGCTGTCGGGCGTGGGTGTGCTCGGGGCAGCGGCATCGATCTTCTTCGCTTACGTCGGCTTCGACGCGGTCTCCACCGCAGCCGAAGAGACCAAAAACCCGAATCGCAACATCCCGATCGGTTTGATCGGTTCGCTCGCCATCTGCACGGTCTTCTACCTGTTGGTGGCTTACGCGGCGGTCGGCGCGTTGGGTGCGCAGCCGGGCGGCCCACTGTCGATGTCGAAGGAACCGCTGGCGTTCGTGCTCCGCGAGATCGGCTGGCCGAGAATCGGCGATCTGGTCGCCGGCGCTGCCATCCTGGCGCTGCCGTCGGTGGTGCTGATGATGATGTTCGGCCAGACCCGCATCCTGTTCACGATGTCGCGCGACGGCCTGATGCCGGCGACGTTCTCGAAAGTGCATCCGAAGTACCACACACCGCACGTCGTCACCTGGATCACCGGCATCTTCGTGGCCTGCTTCGCTGCGGTGTTCCCGGTGGACATCCTGGCCGACATCTCCAATGCCGGCACGCTGTTCGCGTTCTTCATGGTGGCCGCGGGCGTGATGATCCTGCGCCGCACCGACCCGGCCCGCTTGCGTCCATTCCGCACGCCGCTGATCTGGATCGTCGGCCCGCTGGCGATGGGCGGCTGCGTGCTGCTGTTCTTCAGCCTGGGCTGGAACCCGACCATCAAGTTCTTCTGCATCTGGGCGGTGATCGGTCTGATCATCTACTTCATCTACGCCCGCAACCGCAGCCACATGGCACCGGGCAACGAATCCTTGCTGCATGGTGACGGCGAAAAGCTGCCGCCCGACCCGCTGGTGCGCGTAGGCCCCGATCCGGGCCCGTAATCCCGGAACTGATTCCGGGAACCGATTCCGGAACAGGTACTGAAACGAAAACGGCGCGGAATTCCGCGCCGTTTTTTTTCATGCCCGGGAACCGTGGGCGATCAGACTTTCTTCGCCCACGCGCTGCACCAGCCCTTGGAGACGACGCTGTTCTTCGGGAACAGGGTGCACGGGCCGGAAGCCGCGCCTTTCGCGCCCTTGAAGAAATTGCAGTTGGCGCAGTTGCTGCCGGCCTTGAAAGCGGCGTGCTTCACTTTCGTGGCGTCCTCTGCGTAACCCAGCGCCTTGGCGGTCGCGTCGGTCACGGCAAGCTTGGGCAGCGGCTTGGCAGCGGCGGCGGGCGCCGGGGCAGCGGCTTCGGCGCTGAGCGAGCGCAACGCGAGCGGGGCGCTGGCCGCGGCGACGACGGCGATGGTCAGGAAACGGCGACGGGACATATCTTGGGACATGGGGAAAACACCGTAGTTGTGGGAAAAGTGGAAACAATTATCGGGCCGCGGCGAGGTCGTCGACCTTGCGCTGGATCAAGCCGCAACCGTTCCGTTCAGCGTCCCAGAGGCGCGCATGCTATCAAGCGGTTTTTCCCGTCGTACGAACATGAATCATTCTCATTTCGACCGGGGACAGCGACGCCTTCCGCTACACTTCCCGCCATGAACATCGCCCTCTACGACACCGCACGGCTGCAGGTGCTGGCCGACGAACTCATCGCCAACATCCGCGAACTGGCCGTCGCCGGCTGGACGCCCGCCACCAGCAGCAATTTCTCCCAGCGCCTCGACGAGCGTCACGCCGCGATCACCGTCTCCGGCCGCGACAAGGGCCGCCTGACCCGCGACGACATCATGGTGGTCGACTTCGACGGCCGCGCCGTCGGCAGCGACCACCGGCCGTCCGCCGAAACCCTGCTCCACACCCAGCTCTATCGCCGGTTCCCGGAGATCGGCTGCGTGCTGCACACCCATTCGCACAACCAGACCGTGGCCTCGCGGCTGTACGGCGACGCCGGCAAGGTGCATCTGGAAGGCTACGAACTGCTGAAGGCGTTCGCCGGGAATACCACCCACGAGACCGAACTCGACCTGCCGGTGCTGCCGAACACCCAGGACATGCCGGCGTTGGCGGCGCAGGTCGAGACCCTGCTCGACGCCGGCCCGATGTGGGGCTATCTGATCGATGGCCACGGCCTGTACGCCTGGGGCCGGACGATGGCCGAAGCGCGGCGGCATCTGGACGCGTTCGAGTTCCTGCTGGGTTGCGAACTGGATCTGCTGCGACTGCGGCATTGATCCGGCGGCTTGATACGGATGTTCAGGACCCCATTGTTCCGATGGTGCGCCAAGGCGCACCCTATTCAAGCTTCAGACATCGTTTCCAAGGACAACCCGCCATGAGCCGCCTGCGCATCTTCGCCGACGACCGCCCCGACGCCCCGCTGTCGGTCGCCCACGACCACCCGACGATCGCCGAAACGCTGTCGACGATCGGCGTGGATTTCGAGCAGTGGCGCGCGGCGCAGCCGATCCAGGCCGGCGACCCGTCCGAAGCGATCATCGCCGCCTACCGGGCCGACATCGACCGGATCAGCGCCGAGCGCGGCTTCACCACCGTCGATGTCGTCAGCATCGCGCCGGACAACCCGAACCGCGAGGCGATGCGCGCGAAATTCCTCGACGAACATGTCCACAGGGAAGACGAAGTGCGCTTCTTCGTCGCCGGCTCCGGGCTGTTCAGCCTGCACGTCGACGGCAAGGTGTTCGAGGTGCTGTGCGAAGCCGGCGATCTGATCTCGGTGCCGGATGGCGCCACGCACTGGTTCGACATGGGCCCGGAGCCGAGTTTCGTCGCGATCCGTTTTTTCCAGCAGCCGGACGGCTGGGTCGGACATTTCACGGGGACGGATATCGCGCAGCGGTTTCCGCGTTATGGCATTGGACAAGCAGGTTGACTGTCATCCGTCATTTCCGCGAAAACGCAAGGCGCGTTACAACGGCAGAAGGCTGGCCATCCAGGAAAATACGACCGCACCCGCATGGATTCCCGCCTTCGCGGGAATGACGAGCCGAAGCAGGCCACTCCGCATTTTTTCAGCAGCAAGCGATGACCACACTGATCCTCACCGACATCGAAGGCACCACCAGCAGCATCTCGTTCGTGAAGGATGTGCTGTTTCCGTACGCGCGCGACGCGCTGCCGGGGTTCGTGCGCCAGCACGGGCTGCGCGATGACGTGCGCAGGTGGCTCGACGCGGTCGCGACCGAGCACGGCGCCGTCTGCAGTGACGATGTCATCGTCGAAATCCTGCAGGGGATGATCGACGAGGACCGCAAGCACACCGCGCTGAAGGCGCTGCAGGGCATGATCTGGGGCGAAGGCTACGACAACGCCGATTTCACCGCGCACATCTATCCCGATGCCGCCACGATGCTGCGGCAGTGGCATGCCGCCGGGCATCCGCTGGCGGTGTATTCCTCGGGTTCGGTGCCGGCGCAGAAGCTGTTCTTCGGCCACACCGATGCCGGCGACCTCACCACGCTGTTCGGCGGCTGGTTCGATACCGAAGTCGGGCACAAGCGCGAGGCCGGCAGCTATCGCGAGATCGCGCGCCGGCTCGATCGCCCGGCCGAGGACATCCTGTTCCTGTCCGATGTGGTCGAAGAACTCGACGCCGCGCGCGAAGCCGGCATGCGCACGATGCTGATCGACCGCCTCGAGGATTACCCGCAGCCGCGATTCGACGCCGCCACGCACGGCCATCCGCGCGTCGAGCGTTTCGACCGGATCGCTCCCGAAGACATCCCTGCCCAAGGACTCGCGCCCGCACCATGACCCGTCTGCGCTGCCTGCTGCTGTGCGTACTGGCGATGCTCTGCGTCACCGACAGCGTCGTGGCGAAAGGACTGACCGATCCCGCGCTGCGCGAGCGTCAGCGCGCGATGCTCGCCTCCGCGCTGTCCGCGCTCGCGCCGCAGCGCCCGGGCGTGCCGGACCTGTATGTCGTCGGCGTCGGCGGCGACAGCACCGAGGATGTGTTCCGCAACGAGACCGCCTACCTCGATACCCTGATGACCGGGCGTTTCGGCGCGCGCGGTCGTGTGTTGACGCTGATCAATCATGAGGACAGTCTCGATCGCGTACCGAAGCCGCTGGCGACGCTGGAGAACCTGCGCGCTGCACTGGCGGGCATCGGCAAGACGATGGACCCGGAGCAGGACGTGCTACTGCTGTTCATGACCATGCACGGCACGCCGCAGCACCAGCTGTTCGTGCAGATGCCGCCGAGCTATTTCGATCTGATCGATCCGCGCGAGCTGCGCGCGGCGCTGGACGATGCCGGCATCCGCAACCGCGTGCTGGTGATTTCCGCCTGCTATTCCGGCGGCTTCGTTTCCGCGCTGAAGAACGAGAACACCCTGATCCTCACCGCTTCGCACAGGAACCGGCCGTCGTTCGGGTGCGGCGCGGATTCCGACGCGACCTATTTCGGCCGCGCCTGGCTCATCGAAGCGCTGAACGAAACCACCGATTTCGTCGCCGCATTCGAGACCGCGAAAACGCGCATCGCCGAACGCGAGGACGCCGAGGGTTTCCGCCCATCGCGGCCACAGATCGAGATCGGCAAACAGATCCTGCCGCGCCTGCAAGCTTGGCAATCGCAGCTGGTGCCGGGCCCGAAGGTGGCTTTCACCGTGCCTGCGCCTGCGCAGAACACGGCCGCCACTGCCGAGAAAGCGACAAAACAGAAAGACGAAAAAGCATCCAAGTCGAAAAAATAGCGCTGCAGCATCGATCACCAGCGGTCTGCCGAGCAATCTGTCCAAAAATCTCGGCTCTGGAAAATCCTGTCATCCCGAACGGCCGCGCAGCGGGCGGAGGGACCTGCTTGTGGCCGATGGTGTCGCAACAGCAGGTCCCTCCGCCCGCTGCGCGGCCGTTCGGGATGACAGTGTTTTGTCTATTTGCGCCTGCGGGATGTTGAGGGTTGAGGAATGGCGAGGGCAGGTACTCAGTGGATCTTCTCGCCGCGCGCGAGCATCGCGACCAGCGTCTCGACCCGCTTGGCCTTGGTCTCCGGTTTCTTCGCGGTCTGCACCCGCCAGCACACCGAATAGCGGTTGGTCTTGTCCAGCGCCTCGAAGAACGTGCGCGCTTTCCTGTTCTTCGCCAAGGCCGCCGCCAGCTCCGGCGGAACCTCCATGTTGCGCGCACCATCGTAGGCGGCGTCCCAGCGGCCGTCGGCTTTCGCGGCATCGACTTCGCGCAGGCCGGCCGGACGCATCCGGCCTTCGGCGACCAGGCGTTCGACCTTGCCGATATTGATCTTCGACCACAATCCTTTCGGCCGGCGCGGCGTGAACCGCTGCAGGAAATACGCGCTGTCGAAGCCGCGCTTCTGGCCATCGATCCAGCCATGGCACAGCGCGACCTCCAGCGCCTGATCGTAGGTGACGGTGGCGATGCCGCTGTCCTTCTTCGCGATCTTCAGCCACAGGCCTTTCGACGCAGCGTTCGCGATCAGCCAGGTCTCCCACGTCGCAGCATCTGCGAACGGCAGGACCGGCAGATCATCGGGAAGTGTTTTCGCATCGTTGGCCATGATCACGGCTCCGCATTCTGCAGACGATATTCACCCTGTGCGTGCACGTCGCCGCGCCAGGCGTCGAACGCGCGCACATCGATGCGATGCGTGCCGGCCGCGAGATCGGTCGGCAACGTGCCGCGCCACAGATGCGGCGAGAACGTCGCTTCCGCCGAACGGTCGTAACCGCGCAGCGTCTCGGCATCGGCATCGCGCATGTTCTCGCGCAGCACGCGCGGATCGGGCGCGACGGTGCGGCGCATCGGTCTCCATTCGCCGTCGTCGATCCTGAACTCGACGCGGGTGTCTTCGCGGCCCATGTACACATTCGCGTAGATGCCATGCGCGGGATACGCGCCGCGTCGCAGCACCTTCGGCGCATGCAGGCCGATCTGTCCGTCCTGCGGATCGCGCGCGGCGTGCCAGCCCAGCGCATAGCGGCCATCGCGATCGATACCGAGGCTGGCGTAACCGTTCGGCGTGCCGTCGGGCATCGTCGTATCGGGAATGCCGGCGGCGTCCTTCACGCCGCTCCAGTACGCACCGCAGGCCGCGCCGACGTTGTATTCGTGCAGCGGCGCGGCGCCCTGCCAGCCGCTGCGCGCATCGTGCATCCAGTGCTGCTGGCTGTGGTTGTGGCCGCTCAGGATCAATATCTTCGGAAAATCGCGCAGCAGCGCGAACAGCCGCGCACGGTCGTCGTCGCGGAACGTGTCGCGGCCCTCCGGCTCGAACAGCGGAATATGCACCGCCAGCACCAGCAGGCGCGTCTTCGGCACGCGCGGCAGGTAGGCTTCGAGGAATGCGAACTGGTCTTCGCGCAGTCCGCCGATGTACGCCGGACTGCCGCCGGGGCGATAGATCACGTCGTCGAGACCGACGAACACCGCCCCGTGTTCCTCCCACGCGAACGTATCGGAACCGAACGTGTTGCGGAACGTCTGCAGCGAATCCTCGTCGCGCGCCGCATCGAAATCGAGATCGTGATTCCCGGAAACATGCAGCCACGGCACGCCGATGCGCCGGGTTTCGGCGTTCAGGGCCGGGTAGAGATCCAGCTTGTCGTCGACGATATCGCCGAGGCTCAATCCCAGCTCGGGAGCGCGTCGCGCCCCGCCGGCTTCGGCGAGCACGCTCTCGGTAAGCACGCTGTCGACGATGTCGCGGGCGTAGTAGCCGACATCGGCGGACGACTTCACCTGCGGATCGGCGAACACGCGCACCTCCAGCCAACCATCGTCGGCCGGCGCGCGACGCAGCGCGATATCGAAACGGCTCGGCCACTGTCCGGCCGCGATGCCGCCGTACTTCAATGCGGGCGATGCCATCGGTGCTCGGGCTGCCGGCAGATGCCGCCAGGCGCCCGGCCGCGCCAGGTCATCGCCCGGCAAGCGCCACCCCGCCGGTTTGATCGCGAATACCGTCTGCCCGGGCGACACCGGCAGACGATAGCGCCCGCGATCGTCGGTGATCGCCAGCGCACGTCCGTTCGACAACGCCACCCCGGCAATGCCCGGCTCGCCTCGACCCTGGCGACCATCGCCATTGCGGTCATCGAAGACCGTGCCGGTCAACGTGCGCGCATCATCGAACGCCTGCACGTTCCCGGCTGCGGCAAGCACCGCCAGCCACAGCACACCATCGCGAAACCGCATCGTCGCCTCTTTACTGCCCGGGCCAGTACAGGATTATGCCTTCCCATCGGCGCCCGTCGTAACGGCATCCTCCCACCAGACTGCAGTAACATCGCGCTGATCCGGATCACTGGGGGAGATGCATGCCGTTTAGACGCACCTGGTTGTGGGCAACCGCCCTGGCGACGATTGCGATGCTGTTCGCGATCGGCTGCCCGGCGGCCAATCCGCCACCGGCGGAATTGGACGACCGCACCGATGCGCTGCCGCTCACCCCTTACCTCAGCTATCTGCACGACAAGAGCGCGGTCGATTCCGCCGACGATGCATGGCGGCTGATCGCCGCCGGTCGTTTCGAGCGTGTGCCCAACGGCAAGACCGCCTTCGGATTCCAGCAGGGCGCGTACTGGTTCCACGCCCGGGTCGTCAACCGCAATCCCGGCGAACCCTACTGGATGCTGGTGCAGAGCTTCGCGTTGATCGACCGCGTCGATGTGTATCTGCGCTATCCGGACGGGCATGTCGTCCATCACGCGAGCGGCGACGCGCTGCCGTTCTCGGCGCGCAGCATTTCCTATCGCCATCCGAATTTCCGGATCGCGCTGCCGCCGGGCGAAGCCATCGACCTGCTGGTGCGCACCCAGAGCCAGAGTTCGATGCAGGTGCCGCTGGAGCTGTACACGCCGGCCGCGTTCACCTCGCTCTCGCGCGACTCGCAGTTCGTGATGGGCGTGTACTACGGCATCCTGCTCGCGCTGTTCGTCTACAACCTGGTGCTTTGGATCACCCTGCGCGATGCCAGCTATTTCTGGTATCTGTTCCACATCACCGCGTTCGGCCTGGTGTTGTTCACGCTCAACGGTTACAGCTTCGAGCATCTCTGGCCGAACAGTCCGTGGCTGGCGAATGTCGCGGTGCCGCTGTCGATCTGCATGGCGATCGTCGGCATGCAGCAGTTTTCGCGAAACTTCCTGGAGCTGCCCAAGCGGTTCCCGCGCGGCAACATCGTCAGCCTGTGCGTCATCGCCGTCTGCGTGCTGCTGGCCATCGCAGCGCTGTGGCTGCCGTATCGCATCGCCACGCCGTGGGCGACGCGCGCAGTGATCGTCAGCGTGCTGTGGACGGTCACGGTCGCGATCGTCGTTCTGCGACGGGGCTACATGCCGGCACGGCTGTTCCTGGTCGCGTGGGCGGTGTTCCTGACCGGCGCCGCGATGATCGCCGCGCTCGCCTTCGGCCTGCTGCCGAAGAACATGATGACCGAATACGGCGTGCAGATCGGTTCGGCGCTGGAAATGCTGCTGCTGTCGATCGCATTGAGCTACCGCTACGCGTCGCTGCGCAACGAGAACGAGCGCATCGCCGCCGAAGCCAATCTGCAGTTGGAGCGCAAGGTCGCGCAGCGCACCCAGGAAGTGCGCAGCACGCTGATGCAATTGGAGGACGCGCATCGCCGGCTGCGCGATTCCAGCCGTCGAGACGGTCTCACCGGCCTCTACAACCGCACCCACTTCCACGAAAACTTCGAGCTGCTGCTGAAGGAATCGCGCGAACAGAAGCAGCCGCTGTCGCTGCTGATGATCGATCTGGACCATTTCAAATCGATCAACGACAAATACGGGCATCTGGCCGGCGACGACTGCCTGCGCTGGGCGGCGCAGCGGATCGGACAGTCGCTGCGCGTGCACGAGACCTCGCTGCTGGCGCGATTCGGCGGCGAGGAATTCGTGGCCGTGCTGCCCGGGCACGATCTGCGCAGCGCGGTCAGCGTGGCCGAGAACGTCCGCAAGCGGCTGGTCGAGGAATCATGCGCCAGCGGCGAACACCGCCTGCGCGTCTCCGCGAGCATCGGCGTGCACACGGTCGAGCCGGACGCCGACATCGATTCCGACGCGGCGCTGTCGGTGGCGGATCAGGCGCTGTACAGCGCGAAAGCCAACGGCCGGGATTGCGTGCGTACGTCGATCACGGCGGCGTGACAGCACATCGGGTGCGCCTTCGGCCTGAGGTGCCCACGCTTTTCCCTTCAGAAAAATCAAACGGATCGATTGATCGGCGGTAGCCGTTCTTTCACTCGTCGTTCCCGCGAACGCGGGAACCCAGGGTCTTGCTGCGCAGAAGCTTGAAAGTCGCTGGATCCCCGCGTTCGCGGGGATGACGACGTTATTTTGGAATACCCGAAGAAGCAGGGAGAGCTCAGGCCGAAGGCACACCCTGTCAACTGCGTCGCTTCGCCAATGTTTGCATCACGGCATCGAGATCCAACCCGCGCGCGCGCAGCAGCACGACCAGGTGATAGAGCAGATCCGCCGCTTCGCCCAGCAGCGCGTCGTCGTCCTCCACCACCGCCGCCAGCGCGGTTTCCAGCCCTTCCTCGCCGACTTTCTGCGCGATGCGCTTGATGCCGCTCTCGAACAGCTTCGTCGTGTAGCTGCCGGCGGGCAGATCGACCGCACGCCTGGCGATCAGCGCATCCAGATCGCCGAGCACATCGCCGGGTGCATTCGGAAAACAGCTCACGGTGCCTAGATGGCAGGTCGGCCCCTGCGGCCGTGCCTGCACCAGCAAGGTGTCGTTGTCGCAATCCACTTCGAGTCCCACCAGCGTCAGCACATGACCGCTGCTTTCGCCCTTGGTCCACAGCCGCTGCCTGCTGCGGCTGTGGAACGTGACCTGCCCCGATTCGATCGTCCTGACCAGCGCTTCTCGCGACATGTAGCCCAGCATCAGCACGCGGCGCGAATCCGCGTCCTGCACGATCGCCGGCAGCAGTCCGGACTGCTTGTCCCAGGCGAGCGAATCGATATCGAGCTCCGGTATCTCGACGGAGGGGTTCTCGTTCACAGCCGCACCTCGATGCCTTGCGCGCGCAGTGCGCGCTTGAGTTCCGGGATCGCGATCGCGCCGGAGTGGAAGACGCTTGCCGCCAGCGCGGCGTCGACGTCCGCCTCGCGGAACGCGTCGACGAAATGTCCGATCGCACCGGCGCCGCCGGACGCGACCAGCGGCACATGGCAGATCGCGCGCACCGCCTTGAGCTGTTCGAGGTCGTATCCCTTGCGCACACCGTCGCTGTCCATGCAGTTGAGCACGATCTCGCCTGCGCCCAGCGCCTGCGCCTCGCGCACCCAGTCGAGCGTGGACTTGCGCAGCGCTTGGGTCTTGTCCGGATCGCCGGTGTAGCTGCGCACGCGCCAGACGCCGTCGGCATCGCGCATCGAATCGATGCCGACCACCACGCACTGGCTGCCGTAGGCGTCGGCGATTTCGGTGATCAACTCCGGTCGCTCCAATGCCGGCGTGTTGATCGACACCTTGTCGGCGCCCGCGAACAATACCCGCCGCGCGGTGTCGACGCTGCGGATGCCGCCAGCGACGCAGAACGGGATATCGATGACCGAAGCCACGCGTTCGACCCAATCGACATCGACCGCGCGACCGTCCGGGCTCGCGCCGATGTCGTAGAACACCAGCTCGTCCGCGCCTTCGTCGCGATAGCGGCACGCCAGTTCGACGATATCGCCCATGTCGACGTGATCGCGGAACCGCACGCCCTTGACGACGCGTCCGTCGCGCACATCCAGGCACGGCACGATCCGCACACTCAGCATGCCAGCGCCTCCTCGATGGTCATGCCGCCTTCCAGCAGCGCACGACCGAGCACCGCACCCGCGCAGCCGGCCTCGCGGGCCATGACGATATCGGCGACATCACGGATGCCGCCGCTGGCCTGCAGCGCGAAGCCTTCTCCCCGCGCCACGATCGTTCGATACAAATCGATATTCGGGCCGCGCATCATCCCGTCGCGGGCGATGTCGGTGCACAGCAGATGCTTCGCGCCGGCGTCTCGATAGCGGCGCAGACAGGCATCGAGATCGAGTTCCGCGCGTTCGGTCCAACCGTGGATCGGCAGCTGCCATGCGCCGGCCTCGTCCTGCCGGGTATCGAGCGCGATGGTGATGCGCTCCGCGCCGTAATGTTTCAGCCAGGCTTCGACCGAGGCCGGTTCGCGCACCGCCAACGAGCCGATCACCACGCGCGATGCGCCGTGTTCGAGCATCGATGCGACCGCCGCCTCGTCGCGCACGCCGCCGCCGGTCTGCACCCGCAGGCGACCGTCGTCGGCGATCCTGCGCAGCAGCGGCGCGAGCGTATAGCCACCGGCGCGCGCAGCGTCGAGATCGACCAGATGCAGCCAGCGCGCGCCGGCATCGGCATAGCGCATCGCGACCGCGAACGGATCGTCGGCGTAGCGGGTTTCGCGATCGTAATCGCCCTGCTGCAGGCGCACGACGCGCCCGTCGCGGACATCGATGGCGGGATAGGGAACGAAGGTCATGCGGGAAGCTTCAGGAAATTGTCGAGCAGTCGCAGGCCGGCTGCCGACGAACGCTCGGGATGGAACTGCGCGCCGTAGCGCTTGCCGCTGCCGACCACCGCCGCGAAGCGCTGGCCGTGATCGCTTTCGGCGAGCACGCAGGCATCGGTCTCGTCGTCGACCAGCACCGCGTAGCTGTGCACGAAATAGGCGTGCGCACCGTCGTCGATGCCATCGAGCAGCGGCGAGCCGTCGCCGTTCGCATCGACGCGCTTGCGCAACCGGTTCCAGCCCATATGCGGCACGCGCAGCCCGGGGCCCCCGGACAGTTTGCGCACGCGGCCCTTCAGCAGACCGAGACAATCGACATCGCCCTCTTCCGACGACTCGAACAACAATTGCATGCCGACGCAGACGCCGAGCAGCGGCACCGTGCTGGCGCGCAGCGCGGCATCCAGCCCGCGCGCGCGCAGCAGCGCCATCGACGGTGCGGCGGCGCCGACGCCCGGCAGGATGATCCGTTCCGGCGCACCCAGTTCATCGGCATCGCGCACGAGACGCGGCCGTGCGCCGATCCGGCCCAGCGCATAGCGCACCGAACCGAGGTTCGCGCCGCCGGCATCGATCAGGACCAGACCATCGCCACTCACAGCGTTCCCTTGGTGCTCGGCAGCGCATCGCCTTCGCGCTTGAACGACTGCCGCAGCGCGCGTGCGACCGCCTTGAAGCAGGCTTCGATCTGGTGATGGTCGTTGTCGCCGCGTACGGAGAGATGCAGATTCAGCCCGGCGGTTTCGCACAGCGAGCGGAACGCGTGCGGCACCAGCTCGGTGGCGAGGTCGCCGACTTTCTCGCGCTTGAACGCACCGTCGAACACGAAGTGCGGGCGCCCGGACCAGTCCAGCGTCGCGCTCGCCTGCGCTTCGTCCATCGGCAGGGTGAAGCCGTAGCGGCCGATACCACGCTTGTCGCCCAGCGCCTGGCGCAACGCCTGCCCCAACGCGAGCGCGCAATCCTCGACGGTGTGGTGCTCGTCGATATGCAGATCGCCGTCGCAGCGCAGCCGCAGCGCGAAACCGCCGTGCTTGCCCAACTGTTCCAGCATGTGGTCGTAGAAACCCAGTCCGGTCTTCACGTCGGGTTCGGCCTCGCGGTCGAGATCGACTTCGACCACGATCCGCGTTTCCTTGGTTTTTCGCTCGATCGTCGCGGTGCGCGGTACATCGACGAGGACGTGCGCGATATGCGCCCAGTCGACGCCGTCGCCGAACTGCGGCGATTTCAGCTTGAAACCACGGATGTCCAGATTCGCGGCGAACTGGATATCGGTCTCGCGATCGCCGACCATCGCCGAGCGCGCCCAGTCGATGCTGCGATCGCGCAGCAGCGGCTGCATCAGGCCCAGCGCCGGCTTGCGGTTCGGCGAGTTCTCATGCGGAAAACTGCGGTCGATCAGCACATCGCGGAAGCGGATGCCCTGGCTCTCGAAGATCTGAAGCATCAGCGCATGCGGGCCGTCGAAGTCGGCTTGCGGAAACGCTTCGGTGCCGAGCCCGTCCTGGTTGGTCACCATCACGAAATCGTAGCCGGCGTCGCGCAGGCGCAGCATCGCCGGAATCACGCCATCGACGAAGGCGAGTTTGTCGTAGGCATCGATCTGGAAATCGGCCGGCTCGCGGATCAACGTGCCGTCGCGGTCGACGAAGAGGATCGGCTTCGTCGCGCTCATGCCGCAACCTCCGCCGGCTTCAGCGCTGCGAACACCGCATCGTTTTCATCGGGCGAGCCCACCGTGATCCGCAGCGCGTCGCCGAGCCCCGGCGTGGCGCGCATGTCGCGCACCACCACACCCGCGGCCAACAGACGCCGATACGCGGTTTCGGCGTCGTCGAATCGTGCGAGCAGAAAATTTCCGGCGCTCGGGTACGCCACGCGTACGCCATCGAGTTGCGGCAGCATCGCGAACATCCGTTCGCGTTCGGCGCGGATCGTTACGACCCGCGCGGACGCTTCCGCAAGCGCTGCCGGCTCCAGCGCACGCAGCGCAAGTTCGGCGCAGGGCTGCGGCACCGGATACGGCGCCTGGCAGCGACGCAGCACCGCGATCAGCGCCGGATCGGCCAGCACGCAGCCGATGCGCGCGCCGGCCAGCGCATGCAGCTTCGAGAGCGTGCGCAGTACGGCGATGTTCGGATACGCATCGATGAGCGTGGCCGCCGACGGCGCATCGGCGAATTCGATGTAGGCCTCGTCGACCACCACCAGCGCACGTCCGGCCAGCGCCTGGGCCAATGCGCGCACCGCAGCGAGCGGAATCAGCTCGCCGGTGGGATTTCCGGGCGAACACAGGAACACGATCTTCGCGTGCCGCGCGACGGCGAGGTCGCGCATCGCGGCGAGATCGGTCATCCAGCCGTCCGGTCGCTCGCGCAACGGCGCTTCGATCAGCGGCGCGCCCTGCAGACGCGCGCAGACCGCGTACATCCCGAACACCGGTGGAGCGATCACGATCGGATCGTGTTCGGCGCGGCACAGCGCGCGGACCAGCAGGTCGATGGCCTCGTCGCTGCCGCGACCGATCAGCAGTTGCTCGGGACGTACGCCGTAGACCTCGGCCAATCTCACGCGCAGCGCTTCGGGCTGCGGCTGCGGATAACGGCGCAGCAGACCGTCGGTATCCGCGGCATTCGTCCACGGCGATTCGTTGGCGTTGAGCCAGACCGTGCTTCCCGGCGGCAAGCCTTCGAGCGCGTGGCTGCGCGCGGAGGCGTAGCCGGCGAACGCACGCAGATCCTCACGCACCAGATCGAGGATGCCGGGCTTCGGGTGGGTCGCGAACGGCGCGCTCATTTCGCGGCTTCCGCCTCCGCCGCAGCGATGCGGATCGACACCGCGTTGGCATGCGCCTGCAGTCCTTCGGCCTCGGCGATCCGGATCGCGCTGGGACCGATCCGCTGCAGACCCTCGGCCGAGACGCTCTGCACACTGATCGCGGTCTGGAAACTGGCCACCGACAGCCCGCTCCACGCGCGCGCTGCGCCGCCGGTCGGCAGCACGTGATTGGTGCCGCTGCAGTAATCGCCCACCGCTTCCGCGGCGTAATCGCCGAGGAACACCGAACCCGCCGCGCGCACGCGATCCAGCCACGCATCCGGCTCGCGCAGCGCGAGGATCAGATGTTCCGGCGCGTAGCGATTGCTGACATCGAATGCATCGGAGATCGTCGCCACGCGGATCAATCGCGACTGCGCCAGCGCTTCGCGGGCGATTCCGGCGCGCGGCAGCTGTGCGAGCTGGATCACCAGCGCGCGCGCGACGTGCGCGATCAGCACATCGGAGTCGCTGAGCAGGATCACCTGCGAATCCGGGCCATGCTCGGCCTGCGACAGCAGATCGGCGGCGACGAACGCCGGGTTGGCGCCGCCATCGGCGATCACCATCAGTTCCGAAGGCCCCGCAGGCATATCGATGGCGGGGCCGCCCTCCACGGTCGACACCTGGCGCTTGGCTTCGGTCACCCAGGCGTTGCCGGGGCCGAACAGCTTGTCGCAGGCGGGAATGCTCTGGGTGCCGATCGCCATCGCAGCGATCGCCTGCGCGCCGCCGAGTTTGAAGACCCGGCGCACGCCGCATTGGCTCGCGGCGAACAGCACCGCCGGATCGGCCGTGCCGTCGGCGCGCGGCGGCGTGCAGACCACGACTTCCTCGCAGCCGGCGATGCGCGCGGGCACGCCCAGCATCAGCATCGTCGAGGGCAGCGGCGCGCTGCCGGCGGGAATGTACAGGCCGACGCGCGCGATCGGGCGCACCACCCGCCTGCACTGCACGCCGGGCGCGGTTTCGATCGCGTATTCGGTCGTGCCGCCGTCGCGATGGAAGGCATCGATGCGTTGCGATGCGTCGATGATCGCGGCCTTGAGGGTCGGATCCAGCGACGCCTCGGCGGCGAGGAATTCCTCCACCGTGACTTCGAACACATCCAGCGCGGCGCGGTCGAGCAGACGCGAGAATTTGCGCAGCGCGGCATCGCCGTCGGCGCGGACCCGGGCGACGATCTTGCCCACGCCCAGGCGCACGGCGGCAGCGGAGTCCTGCGTGGGCCGGCGCAACGCGGCGCGGCGGCCGGCATCGTCCAGGGTGTCCCAGGTCAGCAGATTCAGGCCGATTCTGTTGGCGAGCGGAGCGTTCATGCGAGCATCCTTTCCACGGGGACCACCATCAAACCACGCGCGCCGGCACGTTTGAGATCCTCCAGCCGTTGCCACGTCATCACACCATGGCACAGCGCCTGCAGGGCGACATCGCCGGTGCCGTCAAGGTGACCGTCGAGCGCCATCACCGTCGGCGGTTCGGCGTCCGGGAGCAACTGCATCAGCCCGGGCAACACCGCGCGCGAGGCCTGGAACATCAGCAGCTTGCTGTCGCGGATCTTCATCACGCCGTCGAGCCGGCGCAGCAGCAGATCGGCGATCCCCGCGCGCACATCGCTGAAACCATCGGCCGGGCCGGCGAGCACCGCTTCGCTGTCGAGCACCACCTCGATCGGCTTCAGACCGTTGGCGACGAGGGTCGCGCCGCTGGACACCAGATCGCAGACCAGATCGGCCTGTCCCAGTCGGGGCGCGATCTCGACCGAGCCGGACATGGTCACCACGTCGGCGGGAATGCTGCGGTCCGACAGCCAGCGCGCCAGCAGCGCGGGATAACTCGTCGCGATGCGTTTGCCGGGCAATTGCGTCTCCGGCGCCCACGTCCACTCGGCGGGAATGCCGAACATCAGCCGGCAACGGCCGAAGCCGAGCGCGCGCCATTCGCGGAACGCCGGCGGCGCGCCGCGCGACTCGCGTTCATAGGATTGTTCCAATAACACGTTGCGTCCAACCATGCCGAGGTCGCAGACGCCATCGGCGATGAGCCCGGGGATATCGTCATCGCGGACCAGCAGCAGGTCCACCGGCAGCGATTCGCCGTAGTAGAACAGTTTGTCGCGACTCTCCTGCCAGCTCAGGCCGGCGGCGGCGAGCAGCGCCAGCGCGGGTTCGCTGAGCCGCCCGCTCTTCTGGATGGCGATGCGCAGGCGATCGCGCTCGGTGGCGGCGGAAGTACGTTGCATGGGTGGAATCCTCAGGCGCGGCGACCGCTCGGTCGCTGCTGGTGTTCGATGGCAAGGCCGTAGCCGCCGGCGCCGCGTTCGAGCGTGCGCGCGACGCGGCCGATGGTGGTGACGCTGACCAGGGTGCGGTCGTGGATTTCGCGATACGGCACGCCTTCGAGCAGCAGCGGCACCACTTTCCAGCGGTCGGCCATGGCTTCGAGTTCGGCCGGCGTGCACAGGTCCACGAGGAACGCACGCACCGCCCCCGGCTTCGACAGCCCCGCCAGCGCACGCGACAGCGCGTCGAGGGCGGCCTCGGCGTCGCGGTCGGGAACGGGCTGGGGGCGTTGTTTCATGGAGGATCGGGCGAATCAATGTATTAACGTGCTAATACATTAGAGATGCGCGTCGTATCTGTCAACCGGGCAAACCTGCCGTTGGACATAGCGGAAGACCTCTGCCGCCCTGTGGGAGCGACGGAAGTCGCGCAGCCCGCGGCGATGAAACAATCACGGGGTCTGTAACCACAATGCGCGCGTTCGATGTTGTCTGATTGCGCATGTGGTGAGTTCTACCAGCTAGCGGGCTTCGCGACTTCCGTCGCTCCCACAGGGGCAATGCCGCAGCGCGGCTTGGGTTTGCTCAGTCGTTCACCGCATGCGCAGCCGCCAGCACGCTGCCCTCGCGGACCAGCACCATCGCGGCGGCGAGATCGACATCCAGCGCGCGGTCGCGTTCGAGGAACGGCACCCGCGCGCGGATCGCCTCGTGCGCGGCGGCCACCGCCCGGCCCGGGTGGAAAGGTTCGGCGGCCGACAGCTCGACGCGCAGCGCTTCGACTTCGGCCAGGAAATCCGCATGACTGTCGTCGACGGACTGCGGGCCGCCCTGCACTTTCGCCGCAAGCTCCACGGCATCGGCGCGATCGGCGAGATCGCGCGCGGCGTTGATCATGTCGCGGCGCAGATCCAGCGCCTGCGCGGCGGTGATCAGCTCCAGCGCCAGCACCTTGCCGAGATCGTCGACCATCGACAGCACGTGCCGGGCTTCGTTGGCGCCCATCGACACGTGATCCTCGGCGTTGGCGCTGGTCGGGATCGAATACACCGACGCCGGATGCGCGCGGCTGGCGAGATCGTTGACGATCGCCGCAGCGGTGTACTGCACGATCATGAAGCCGGATTCGGTGGCATCTTCATTGCCGATCAGGAACGGCGGCAGGCCATCGTTGGTCGCGGGATCGACGAGTTTGTTGAGCCGGCGCTCGCTGATCGAGGCCAGCACCGGGATGGCCGCCTTCACATAGCTCATCGCCAGCGCCAGCGGCATGCCGTGGAAGTGACCGGCGGAGATCACCTGCTGCTCGACGTGCTCGGCGCGCGCGTCCGGGAACACCAGCGGATTGTCGGTGACGGAATTCAGCTCGATCTCGAACACCCGCTTGGCCTGCGCCACCGCATCGCGCACCGCGCCGTGAACCTGCGGGATGCAGCGCAGCGAATAGCTGTCCTGCGGCTGGTGCTTCTTGCCGCCGCGGAACGGTTTGAAGCGGCGATAGAATTTTTCGCGGCCGTGGCGTTGGGAAGTGGGCACCCACTCCCAGCCGATGTCGAAGCTCAAGGCCTGCGATTCATCGGTATCCCAGCTCTGCGGCAGCCACGGCCGGAACTTCGGCACGAGGTGGTACGGAATATCGGCGAGCGTGGAACCGGCGAGCAGGCCGCGCAGATTCGCCGCCACTTCGACCTGGCCCGGATGCGGTCGCAGCGCATGCACTTCCTCGGCGAACGCACCGAGACGGCCGGCGAAGGCGTCGATGGTCATCGCGGCGGCCAGATCGGCGGTATCGAGCAGTTCTTCCATGCGATGCAGCGCCAGCACGCCGGTCGCCAGCATCTGCGCGGTGCCGTTGTTCAGCGCCAGACCTTCCTTGTACGACAGCGTCACCGGGGTCAGGCCCGCGCGCTTCAGCGCTTCGTCGCCGCGCAGGCGTTCGCCGCCGTAGAAGGCTTCGCCGCCGCCGAGCAGCACTATGGCCAGATGCGACAGCGGCGCGAGGTCGCCCGACGCGCCGACCGAACCCAGCTGCGGCACCACCGGCACCACGCCGGCATTGAGCATGGCGGTCATCGACTGCAGGGTTTCCACGCGGATACCGGAATGCCCGCGCAGCAGCGTGTTGATGCGGATGCACAGCATCGCGCGCACGACGTCGGCGGCGAACGGTTCGCCGACGCAGACCGCGTGCGAGATGATCAGATTGCGCTGCAGTTCTTCGTGCAGCGAGCGGCCCGATGGCGTGGCGCCCGGCAGTTCATCGCGCAGCGGGTGCGCGCCGAGCAGCTTGTCGGCGTTGCTGCCGAAGCCGGTCGACACGCCGTAAATGGGCTCTTCGCGACGCACCTGTTCGGCCAGGAACGCGGCGGCGTGCGCGACGTTGCGCAGCGCGCCCTCGTCCAGCATCACCTGCGCGCCGTAAGCGACTTCGACCAGACGGTCGCGGGTCAAGGAACGGCCGTCGAGTCGGATCGGCTTCATGCTTTGACCTCAGTGGGGGTAGAAGCGGCCGGTGGCAACGCACGCCATTGTTCGCGTTCGACCAGCAGCGTGCGCGCGAGGTCGGCCTCGGCCACCTCGAACTGCTCGCCGCGACGCAGATCCTTCACCGCGACCGTACCGCGCGCGACTTCGTCCTCGCCACGGATCACCACGAAACGGATCCCCGCGCGATCGGCGTACTGCATCTGCTTGGCGAGCTTGCGCGGTTCGAGCTGCGTTTCGACATTGAGACCGGCCGCGCGCAGTTTCTGCGACAGCGACAGCGCAGCTTCAAGGCCGCTGTCATCCATCAGCGACACCAGCGCATCCACCGAGCTGTCGGCGGTCGCCACCAGCCCGGCTTCGCGCAGCTGCCAGAACAGCCGCGT
Source organism: Lysobacter sp. (assembly GCA_013141175.1). NCBI lineage: Bacteria > Pseudomonadati > Pseudomonadota > Gammaproteobacteria > Lysobacterales > Lysobacteraceae > Lysobacter > Lysobacter sp. The sequence goes on along the minus strand of JABFRN010000001.1, from coordinate 2,571,343 downwards.
CAAACCGATCGAAATACCCACGCCCGGCAGCTTCGACTTGGTGTAGTGGCTGGCGAGATTTTCGTAACGGCCGCCGGAACAGATCGAACCGATCTCCGGATTCGCGTTGAGCGTGGTTTCGTAGACGATGCCGGTGTAGTAATCGAGGCCGCGCGCGATCGACAGGTTCAGCGCGAAACGGTTGTCGGCGACGCCCAGCGCGCGCAGCTGGCGCAGGACTTCGCGCAGCTCATCGCGACCTTCCTCGAACATCGCCGTGCCCGCACCCAGCGCATCCAGCGCCGCCTGCGCGGCATCGTGACCAGTGGCGCGTACGCGCGAGAACGCGAGCAGCTTATCCGCCACTTCGGGCGTGAGTTCGAAACCCTCGCCGATCAGCGTCGCGCGCACCGCCGGTTCGCCACGCTTGTCGAGTTTGTCGATCTCGCGCAGCACCGACGCCTGACGCTCGCCGTCGCCGATGCCCTGGCCTTCGAAAAAACCGCGCAGCAGCTTGCGGTGGTTGAACTGGATGGTGAATTCGCCGATCGCCAGCGACTCGAACACCGAAGCGATCACCGCCGGGATTTCGGCATCGTGGCGGGTGCTCAGCGCGTCCTTGCCGATCACGTCGATATCGCACTGGTAGAACTCGCGGAACCGGCCGCGCTGCGCGCGCTCGCCGCGATACACGCGCTGCATCTGGTAGCGGCGGAACGGAAACGCGAGGTCGTGCTCGTGTTCGGCCACATAGCGCGCCAGCGGCACGGTCAGATCGAAGCGGAGGGCCATTTCGGGCATGGCGTGCCGCGACGATCCATCCCGCTCCTTGTCCAGCGCGCCGGTCGACTGCACGAAATACACCTGCCGCTCGGTTTCGCCGCCGGATTTGGTCAGCAGCACCTCGGACAGCTCCATCACCGGCGTTTCCACCGGCAGGAAGCCGAAGCGCTCGAAGGTGCGGCGGATGGTGTCCAGCATCCGCTGGAACGCGATCTGGTCGCGCGGCAGCAGTTCGAGGACGCCAGGCGGGGTACGCGGCTTGATCAAGTGAAGCTCCGGGGCATGCAGCAGATGCGGGCAAGTTTACCGGGTGGCCGGCCCGGCGACCGCCCTTCCGGACAGGCGCCCGGTCCCGAAACCGGCCCAGTCCGCCTGAACGCGTCCGTCGGGGTTGCCGGACCGGAGGCGAGTCCTTAGAATGACCGGCTGCAATGTCGGGGTGTAGCTCAGTCTGGTAGAGCGCTACGTTCGGGACGTAGAGGTCGCAGGTTCGAATCCTGTCTCCCCGACCAATTGCTTCATGTCAAAGCCGGCCTCTGGGTCGGCTTTTTTGTTGTCGGATCGACGGTGAGTAGATCAGCCGCCCGCGCGGCATCACTTCATCGGCGCGCAGGGATCGTCGAGGGCGGGTTCGAATCCTGTCTCCCCGACCAATTGCTTCATGTCAAAGCCGGCCTCTGGGTCGGCTTTTTTTGTTGTCTACAAAAATCACGGGGCGGTAGAGCGGCCCTCCGCAAGGAGAGTGGCGCCTGGCCTGAGGTATCCCCACTTTTTTCGAGTGCTTCAAAAAAGCGTCGTCATCCCCGCGAACGCGGGGATCCAGTGACTTCCAGCATCCGCGCAGCGCAAAGACACTGGGTTCCCGCGTTCGCGGGAATGACGGGTAAAAGAACGGTGACTGCCAATCAATCGATCCGTTGCTGCACGCGGAGGCATTGAAGTCTGACTCCTCCCCCTTCGCTGCGCGAAAGGGAGGGAGTGGATGCAGCTTCGTTCAATCTCCGGCATGGCGCAGATTGCGCGTCTGCCCCACCCCGCGCACGACAAACCGCTCGATGGTCAGCGACTCCGCGCCCATCGGCCCGTAGGCATGCAGGCGCGTCGTCGAGATACCGATCTCCGCACCCAGGCCCAACTCGCCGCCGTCGGAGAACCGCGACGAGGCGTTGACCATCACCACCGCGCTGCGCAAGGCATGCACGAAGCGTGCGGCGGCGGCTTCGTCTCCGGTGGCGATGACTTCGGTGTGATCGGAGCCATGACGACGGATGTGGGCGATGGCGTCGTCGAGCGAGTCGACGACACGCACGGCGAGGATCAAGTCGAGGAATTCAGCATCCCAGTCGTCGTCGCTCGCAGGTTTCGCATCGATCAACGCGCAGCTGCGGGCATCGCCGCGCAGTTCGACGCCACGTTCGCGCAGCATCACGGCGGCGCGCGGCAGGAAATCGGCGGCGACCTCCGCATGCACCAGCAGCGTTTCCAGCGCATTGCAGGCGCTGGGCCGCGCGACCTTGCCGTCGAGCAGCAGGTCCAGCGCGAGATCGAGATCGGCGGCGGCATCCACGTACAGATGGCAGACGCCCTTGTAGTGCTTGATCACCGGCACCCGCGCGTGTTCGGCGACGAAGCGGATCAGGCCCTCGCCGCCGCGTGGAATCGCCAGATCGATGATGTCGTTGAGCTGCAGCAGTTCCACCATCGCCTCGCGGCGCAGATCGTCGATCAGCGTGATCGCCGCCGCCGGAATCCCGTGCGCGCATAGGGTGCTCTCAAGCGCGCCGACGATCGCCATATTCGATCCGACAGCCTCAGACCCCCCGCGCAGGATCACCCCGTTGCCGGCCTTGATGCAAAGCGCCGCAGCATCAGCGGTCACGTTCGGCCGCGCTTCGTAGATCATGGCGATCACGCCCAGCGGCACGCGAACGCGCTCGATCGCGATGCCGTTGGGCCGCACATCGCGACGCGTCACCAGACCGACCGGATCAGGCAGTGCGGCGACTTCGCGCAGCGCATCGGCGATACCCGCGAGCCGCTGCGGATCCAGCATCAAACGGTCGAGCATCGCGCTGCCGATGCCCTTCGCCTCCGCCGCACGCAGATCCTCGGCATTGGCGGCGAGGATCGCCTCGGCATCGGCCTCCAGCGCATCGGCCATCGCCCGCAGCAAGGCGTTCTTGGCATCGGTGGACAGCGCAGCGACCGCTTGCGCGGCATCGCGACAGGCCAACGCCTGGGCGCGGATCGTCGAATCAGACATCGGCGGCCTCGTTCGGATGCGATGCGTGCAGGCAAAGATCGTCGCGATGGACGATGGTCTCGCCGTAGTTGTAGCCGAGGATGCCTTCGATCTCGTGCGACTGCCGGCGCGCGATCCGGCGGATGTCGGCGGCGGAATACTGGGTGACGCCGCGCGCGACGCACGGCGTGCGCCCGCCGCCAACGCGCATGCTTCCGACCAGCGTGCTATCGACCAGCGTGCTATCGACCAGCGTGCTATTGACCAGCACGATCTCGACCAGATCGCCGCGACGGAACTCGCCCCGCGCATCGGCAACGCCGATCGGCAACAGCGACGCGCCGCGATCGATCAGCGCAGCTGCAGCGCCGGCATCGATGACGATCGCCGCATCCGTATCCACGGGCGCATGCCGCAGCCAGTGCTTGCGCGCAGCGATGCGGCTGCGACCGGCAACCAGCCTCGTGCCGGTGAGCCGCCCCTCGCCCAACGCATGCGCCACCGCCGCGCGCGTACCGTTGAACAACACCGTGTCGATGCCGGCCGCGCCCGCGCGCTGCGCTGCGAGAATCTTGGTGCGCATGCCGCCGGTGCCGACCGCACTGCCCGCCCCGCCGGCCATCGCAAGGATGTCGTCGCCGGGATCGGCGACCGCTGCCAACGGCCGCGCATCGACATGGGCGCGCGGGTCGCGATCGTAAAGACCATCGATATCGGTGGCGATGAACAGCACATCGGCATCGATCAGCGCAGCCACGATCGCGCCGAGCGTGTCGTTGTCGCCGAGCTTGAGTTCGTCGACAGAAACGGTGTCGTTCTCGTTGACGATCGGCAGCGCACCGCAGCGCAGCAGCTCGCGCAGCGTCGCCTGCGCATTGAGATAGCGACGGCGATTGCGCACGTCGTCGTGGGTCAGCAGCACCTGCGCCACCGGCCTTGCGAAGAATCCCTGCCAGAACGCCATGAGCTTGGCTTGCCCCAGCGCAGCCAGCGCCTGGCGTTCGGCCATCGCAGCGCCGGGTCGCGGCGAGGCATGCAGCATGGCGCGGCCTGCGGCGACCGCGCCCGACGACACGATGACCACTTCCCTGCCCTGCTGCTGGCACGCTTCGACGAACGCGGCGAGATGCTGCGCATTGCGCGGCGACAGGCCGCCATCGTCGGCCAGCAGGCTGCTGCCGACTTTCAGCACGGCACGCTTCCACGCAGGAAGTGTCTGTTCGGCGAAGGCGATGCGGGTGCTCATGCGGATCTCGGGCAATGAAATCTCACGCGCTGCGCAATCGTGTGCGCAGCAGATCAAGCCGCAGATCCGCTGCAGCGCCCGGCGAGACGCGCGCGTTCAAGCTCGCATCGGGATCGCCCTGCGCCCATCGCGCCGGATCGGCGGCCTGCTTGTACGCGTCGCGAAACGGCAGCCCCTGTCGCGCGAGATCGACGGCGAGATCGGTCGCATACATAGACGGATCAAGCGCGGCGCGCATCGCGTCGGTCTTCCATTCGAGATTGCGCAAAAGATCCGGCAACAATTCCAGCGCGCCGAGACCGCGACCGAAGGCATGGAAGATCGCGCCCTTGCTGAACTGCAGATCGCGGTGATAGCCCGACGGCAGCGACAGCAGCTGTTCGATCTCGGTGCGCGCGGCGGCGACGCTGGCGTAGGTCGCGCGCATCAGTTCGATCACATCGGGATTGCGCTTGTTGGGCATGATCGAACTGCCGGTGGTGTACTGCGCCGGCAGCGCCACGAACGCGAATTCGGCGCTGGTGAACAGACTCAGATCCCAGGCCAGACGACGCAGATCGAGCAGCGCGGAACCCAGCGCTTCGATCGCGGCCATCTCGAACTTGCCGCGCGACAGCTGTGCATAGGCCGCCGATACCTGCAGCCGGCCGAAACCGAGCGCGGCGGTGACGTGATCGCGATCCAGCGGCAGATTCACGCCGTAGCCGGCGGCGCTGCCGAGCGGATTGGCATCCACCCACGCCAGCGTATCGCGCGTGCGCTGCGCGTCGTCGATGTAGCCTTCGGCCCACGCCGCCCACCACATGCCCAGCGACGACACCACGGCGCGCTGCAGATGCGTGTACCCCGGCAGCGGCACCGACGCTTCGGCCTCGGCGCGCGCCAATGCGACCTCCGCGCACTCGATGCACAGCGCGTGCAGACGCGCGAGGCGATCTTTCAGCCACAGCCGCGTCGCGACCAGGATCTGGTCGTTGCGGCTGCGACCGGTGTGGATCTTGCGGCCGGCATCGCCGAGGCGTTCGATCAACCGCGATTCGATCGCGGAATGACAGTCCTCGTAACGCTCGTCCAGCACGAAGTCGCCGTTGCGGAAATCCTCGGCGAGCGTGGTCAGCGCCACCGTGATGCCGGCGAATTCGTCGGCGGCGAGAATGCCGATCCGCAGCAGGCCTTCGGCGTGCGCGCGACTTGCTTCGATATCGAACAGGAAGAATTCGCGATCGAGGATCACGTCCTGACCCGCCAGAAACGTCTGGATGCGCGCATCCACTTTCACGCCGGGTTTTTGCCAGAGAAGATCGGACATGGTGAAGTTCCAATAGCGATACGTGAAAAAACCATCTGTCATCCCGAACGTCTGCGCAGCAGACGGAGGGACCTGCTTCTGCTCCGCATGCCATGAACGGGAAGCGGATTCCTCATCCGATGGAACCGGGATTCGGAATGACACACAAAGATCTTATTGCAACTCCAATGGAATGCCCGTCCATTCATCCAGACCAAAAGCGATATTAAGATTCTGCAGCGCTTGGGTCGCCGCACCTTTCAACAGATTATCTTCGGTCGACACCACGACGAGGCGACGCCCGTCTTCCGACAGCGTGAAGCCACCGATCTCGACGTGATGCCGACCGGCGATGCGGCTGACCCACGGCGCCTCGTCGATCACACGCACCAAAGGTTCGCCCGCATACGCCTCGCGGTAGCGCGCGATCACCGCGTCGCGCGTCGTCGCTTCGGTCAGATGCAGGTTCACGGTCATGGTGATGCCGCGAAAATGCGCCGCAACGTACGGCATGAATTCGACCGGATGTCCGAGCTGACGCGTCACTTCGCGCTCGTGCACGTGGCCGGTGAGCGCATACGGCATCAGGTTGTCGCGCAGCTTGTCCGGATCGTTCTTGTCCGACGGCGCGGTGCCTGCACCGGAATAGCCGGACACGCCGAAGCACTGCGCCGGGCCCTGCAGCAGATCGCGCATCGGCGCAATGGCCAGCTGCATCGCGGTCGCGTAACAGCCGGGATTGCTGATCCGACGCTCGCCGCGATAGCGCGTGCGGGTGAGTTCCGGCAAGCCGTAGTACCAGCCGTCGTCGAAACGATAGTCGGCGGACAGATCGACAATGACCGGATTCTTGTTCGCGGCATCGAACGCGGCGACGCAGGCGGCGGCCTTGCCGTTGGGCAGCGCCAGCACCACGGCATCGGCACCCAGCGAGGGTAATACTTCATTCGCAGGCGACGAATAGCGCAGCTCGCCCGCATAGGCATCGATGTGGTCGGAAAGGCGCTGACCGTCGAGTTCGCGCGAGCCGACGTAGGCCAACTCCAAGCGCGGATGCGCGGCGAGCAGGCGGATCAGTTCGGCGCCGACATGACCGCGTGCGCCGACGATCCCGACACGAAACATTCCGGCACTCATGCGTTGCGCTCCTGAAGCTTGCGTTCGAGGCGGCTGCGCAGCGCCGGCCATTCGCTGCGCAGGATGGAGAACACGTGCGTGTCGCGCAGCGTCCCGTCGCGATGGCGCATGTTCGCACGCAGAACGCCGTCGCGCTTCGCGCCCAGGCGCAGAATGGCCGCCTGCGAGCGAACATTCTCGTGGCTCGTTTCCAGCACGACCGATTCGCAGGCCCACTGCGCGAACGCATGCCCGATCAGCAGCAGCTTCGCCTCGGTGTTCAACCCGGTGCGCTGAACGCGCTGCGCATACCAGGTGTAGCCGAGCTTGACCCTCGGCACGTCGCGATCGATGTCGTAGAAGCGCGTGGTGCCGACGATGTCACCGGAGGCATCGAGCACCACGAACGGCAACACCTGGCCTGCATCGCGCGCAGCGAGTGCGATATCGATGTAGCGTTCGGCCTCGCCCGCTTCCGGCCCCGGCACGCTCGTATAGCGAAGCTCCCACAGCGCGCCATCGCTGGCGGCTGCACGCAGCGCATCGGCGTGATCGGCGCGCAGCGGCTCCAGCCGCACGTGGCGACCGATCAACGTCGGCGTGCTCCAGATCGGCGTGATCGAGACAGCGTCCATCGTCTTCAGTCCGTCAGCGTCGCCGGCCGCTGCCGACAGTGTTCGAGGCAGTAGCGGATCGTCTCCAGGCCTTCGCGATCGAGGTCGCCGAGGCCATACCAATAGGCGCGCCAGCGTTCCTGCTTCACGCTGCCGTCGGCTTCCGCATCGTAGAACGCGTTGACCGGATTGCCGTGGCGGGAGCGCCAGAACAGCTTCGTTTGGGCTTCGCGCATCAGCTGCCACACGGCGCGACCGAGGCCTTCGCCCTGCGCGTCGTCGAGCACCGCGAACTTGTCGAGATACGGCAGGCCGTTCTCTTCGGTGAGGATGACCGCAGCGCGATAATTCTCGCTGACGTAGGCGCGATGCAGCGCGGTGCGTTCGAAATAGTCCGGCACCAACGTCCGGCCGAATGCGGATTCGATCAGTCCACGCAGGCGTCCGGTGTCGAGCTCGCTCCAGTGCGTCGCCTGCAGCACGCGTTCGCCGCGACGCACCAGCGTGCCCGAACCCTTGTGGGTGAAAAGCTCTTTCGCGAGCTCTTCCGGCCGCGTGATCGACACCGACGACGACAGCGGCAGCGCATCCAGCAGCTGCTTGATCTGCTCGATCTTCACGCGCATGCCGCCGTTGATCCAGGGCTGCGCCATCAGCGCGTCGTATTCGGTCGAGAGATTGATCGAATCGATGACCTTGCCGTCGCCGTCGAGCAGCCCGCCGCTGCCGGTGAGGAACACGATCTTGTACGGCTGCAGCACCTGCACCAGTTCGTTCGCGGCGAAGTCCGCATTGACGTTGAGGATCTGGCCACCGATGGTTTCGCCGAGACTGGCGATGACCGGAATCGAACCGGCCTGCAGACTGGCGTAGATCGGCGCAAGATCGACCCGCTTCACTTCGCCGACCAGGCCATAGGTGTCGCGGTCGAGATAATCGGCCTCGAACACGCCGGAGACGATCGAGGTCGCGCGCGCATCCTGCAACTGCAGCGCTTCCACCAGCTTCAGATTCTGCGCATGGAAGACGCGGCGCACGATCGCCAGCGCTTCCGGTGTTGTCACACGCAAACCGTTGACGGTCTGCTTCTGGATGCCGGCGGCGGACAGTTCTTCGTCGAGCTGCGGCCCGGCGCCGTGGATCACGATCGGCGTGAGCCCCACGTCCTGCAGGAACGCAAGCGACGAGGTCAGCGCATCGAGGTCATCGCGCAGCACCGCGCCGCCGACCTTCACCAGCGCGAAGCGCGCGGCATCCAATTGCGAAAAACGCTTCAGATACTGCGAAATCTCCTTCGCGCCGGCCATGCTCGACAGCAGCCGGACGATGGTCTGCCGGGTCTGCGGATCGTGGACCTTGTGGTCGAGGACGCGGCTGTGGAAAGCAGGGCTCATGTCGAAACGGTTCCGTCGAGAATGCGGATGATGGAAGCGGCGTAGCGTTCGAGCTGCTCGAGCGCGACCCATTCGTCGGCGGTATGCGCCTGGGCAATGTCGCCGGGGCCGTAGACGAATGCGGTGAGGCCGGCGGCGGAGAACAGTGAGGCTTCGGTCCAGAAATCCACCGCGTTGCCGATCGGCAAGCCGAGTTCGTCGGCGAGATCGCGCGCCGCGAGGCGACGCTCCTCCGCGCCCGCGACATCGCCGGCCGGCAGCGGCGGTCCACGGAAGGTTTCCCCGTAGTGACCGAACGCATCCTCGGTCGCGCAGGCGCGGAATCGTGCGTGCAGTTCGTCGATATCATGCGATGGCAGCGGTCGGAACCCGAAACGCACTTCGGCGCTCGGCGCGATCACGTTGGCCTTGATGCCGCCTTCGACCTTGCCGATGTTGAAGCGCAGGCCGGTCAGTCCGCCGAAGCGGCGATGCGATTCGGCTTCGACCAGATCCAGCGCCTGCGCGCCCCAGCGCATCGCGTGATGCAAGGCGTTCGCATGGATCGCATTCGCACCGGAAGCGTGTCCGGCCGACCCCCGGAATTTCATAAGCACCGAAGCGATGCCGCGATGCGCGAGCACCGCTTCGCATCGCGTCGGCTCGGCGATGATGGCTTCCGTGAACCCGTGATCGCTGGCGAGAAACGCAGCGATGCAGCGCGCGTCGTTGGCTTCTTCGTCGGTACTGAACAGGAATGCAGCATCGCCAGCGGTACCCTGCGCGGCGACGATCAGACCCGCAGCCGCGCCCTTGATATCGCAGGCACCGAGGCCGATGGCCTTTTCATCGGTGACGCGCAGCTTCAGCGGATCGGCGCTCCACGCTTCGGAGGACGGCACGGTATCGAGATGCACGTTGAAGACGCGCGTCGGGGCGCCGCGCACGGCGAGCATCGACACCGCGCCCGCGCCGTGGTCGGTCACACTGCAAACGAAGCCCGGCAGCTGCGCTTGCAGGTAATCGAAGATGCCGCCGGTGCCGATGGCGCGCGGCGGATTGCGGGTGTCGAAGGACACCAGCGTTTCGAGATGTCGGAGGATGTCTGGAAGCATCGTCGGTCAGCGGCTGCTGTTCACTTCGGCCCAGAGCGTGCTGCTCATGCCGAACAACTTGATGAAACCTTCGGCCTCTTCCACGCCCCAGTCCGCCGATTGCGCATAGGTGGCGCCCTTGGCGTTGAGCAGATGCGGCGAACGCACCGCGACGGCATCGACGCGGGCGCCGCGGGTTTCGATCACGATCTCGCCGTTGACCATCGCCTGCGAGGAAGCGAGGAAGGCTTCGAGATCGGTCTTCAGCGGGTCGTGATAGAAACCTTCGTACACCAGTTCCACCCATTTGCGCGCCACGTCGGGCTTGAAGCGGTTCTGCTGTTTGGTCAGCACCGCTTCCTCCAGCGCGCGGTGCGCGACCAGCAGCGCGGTGAGGCCCGGCGCTTCGTACACGATCCGCCCCTTGAGACCGATGGTGGTGTCGCCGGTGTACATCCCGCGACCGACGCCGTACGGCGCGAACAGCGCGTTGAGCTGCGCGAGGATCCGCGCGCCCGGCATCTCGACGCCGTCGATCGCGACCGCTTCGCCGTTGACGAAACGCAGCGTGATCTGCAGCGCCTGCTCCGGCCATTCACTGCGCGGTGCGCACCAGCCGCGCGCGCCCTCGCCCGGCGCTTCCCAACGGTCGATCTCACCGCCGGACATCGTCAATCCGAGCAGGTTTTCGTTGATCGTGTACGCCTTCTGCTTGGCGCGCACGCCGAAGCCGCGTTCTTCCAGATACGCCTGTTCGTAGGCGCGGGTCTGGGTGTGCTCTTTCTGGATTTCGCGGATCGGCGCAACGATCACGTAATCGCCGCTGGATTTCACCGCCAGATCGAAACGCACCTGGTCGTTGCCCATGCCGGTGCAGCCGTGGGCGATGGTCTTCGTGCCCAATGCGTTCGCGCGCGCCAGCGCGGCATCGACGATCAGATAACGATCGGACACCAGCAGCGGATATTGCCCCTGGTATGCCTCGCCCGCCCAGACGAACGGCTTCACGAAACCGTCCCACAGCGCCGGGCCGCCGTCGATGGTGAGGTGCGAGGCGACGCCCAGTTCCTCGGCGCGCTGTTCGATGAAGGCGCGCTCCTCGGCATCGACACCGCCGGTGTCGGCGAACACCGTATGCACGTTCCAGCCGCGCTCCTTGAGATAGGGCACGCAGAAGCTGGTGTCGAGGCCGCCGGAGAAGGCGAGGACGATGTCTTGGCTGCTCATGGTGAAATTCCGTGGGGAGGATTATTGGTTCGCGAGTACGGCCATCACCGCTTTCTGCACGTGCAGGCGGTTCTCGGCTTCGTTCACGGCGATGCAGTACGGCGCGTCCATCACTGCATCGGTCGCCTTGATGTTCCGGCGCAGCGGCAGGCAGTGCGAGAACACGCCGTTGTTGGTCAGCGCCATCTTCCGTTCGTCGACCATGAAGTGCTTGTACTGGTCGCGGATGGGCTTTTCGGGTTCCCAGTTGCCGAAGAACGGCAACGCACCCCAGCTCTTGGCGTAGACCACATCGGCGCCGGCATAGGCGCTGTCGATGTCGTGGCTCACCTGCAGCGAGCCGCCGTTTTCGGCGACGTTCCGCCCGGCCCAACCCATGTAGCGCTCATCGAGGATGTAATCGGCCGTCGGGCACAGCAGAGTCACGTCCATGCCCATGCGCGTGGCGATGGTCAGCGCGGAATTCGCAACCGCCGTGTTCAACGCCTTCGGGTGGTAGGTCCAGGTCAGCACGTACTTCTTGCCGCGCAGGTCCGAAGTGCCGAAGTGTTCCTGCAGCGCCATCGCGTGCGCCAGTTCCTGGCACGGGTGGGTGATGGTTTCCATGTTGATGACCGGCACGGTCGCGTATTTCGCAAAACCCTTGAGCACCTTGTCTTCGCGGTCGGTGGACCAGTCGATGAATTTCGGGAACGCGCGCACGCCGATCAGGTCCACATAGCGACTCAGCACTTTCGCGACTTCGGCGATGTGTTCTTCGGTGTCGCCATCCATCACCGTGCCGAGATCGAATTCGATCGGCCAGGCGTCTTTGCCCGGAGCGAGCACGACGGCGTGGCCGCCCAGCTGGAATGCGCCCAGCTCGAAGCTAGTACGGGTGCGCATCGACGGGTTGAAGAACACCAGCGCGATGCTTTTGCCCTTGAGCGCATCGCCGAGCTTTTCGCGCTTGAAGCGTGCGGCATCGGCGAGCGCGGCGTCCAGTTCGGCGCGGCTCCAGTCCTGGGTGTTCAAGAAGTGCTTCATGGAAGATCCCGGCGGTGGTGGTAGGAAATAGCGGCGGAAAATTTTGCGGCGCAAACAGAAAAGGCCCGGCGGTGAGCCGGGCCTGATCGTGGAATCTTGTCGGTGCAGCGTATGACGACGGTTCCGGATCACCCAGCAGGCGTGTGGGGTTCCGGTCGGCGCGCGCGCGAGGTCATGCCGGAGGCCATCCGGGCACTGGTCGTCGAGAGGGGCTGCGCGATCTGCATAGGGGGCGAATGCTCGCATGCGCCGGGACCGGCTGCAAGCGTTGCGGCTTGCGTCGGCGGACTGTCAGCGCTTGCCGGCAGCGTCGATATCGGGGGTGACCGACACTTTCAGACGCAAGCGCTTGCCGGGGTCGTACGGGATGCGGGAGCGATATTTGACGCCGCGATGGATGTAATCGACGTCGTAGGCGATCGGTCGCTGGAACTCGCGCTCCACCCGCAGCGGACGGCAGTTCCGGCCGGGCTGTCCGGCCTCGGTCGGCGGGTCGCAGCGCTCTTCCACGGCATAGGCACGCAGGGTCTGATAGACCGGCTCGACCCGCAGCACCTGCGCGTACTCGGTGCGCACGTTGGGCGTCTGGATGACCGTGGTCTGCGCCTGCGCGGACAGCGCCGCAGTCAGGAGCAGCGGCAGGCCGAGTCGATGCAGGAAGATGGCGGAGGGTGGATTCATCGGCCGACCAGTGTAGGGCCTCGGCCGCCGGCATGCTGAACCGCCGCTGTCGTGACCGTCCCGCGACCGCTAGAATCGACCCATCCCCTCGCGTCGACATCCCCATGACCCTGCATCTCTACAACAGCCTGACCCGCCAGGTCGAAGCGTTCGCCCCGCTCGACCCGACCTGCCCGACCATGTACGTCTGCGGACCGACCGTCTACAACTACGTGCACATCGGCAACGCACGCGGGCCGGTGGTGTTCGGCGTGCTCGCCGCGCTGCTGCGCCGCCGCTATGGCCAGCTGCGCTACGCCCGCAACATCACCGACGTCGACGACAAGATCAACGCGGCGGCCAAGGAACTCGGTACGCCGATCGCCACGATCACCGACAAGTACGCTGCCGCGTATCGCGACGACATGGCTGCGCTGGGCGTCAGCGGCGATTTCGCGCCGGACATCGAACCCTCGGCGACCGCGCACATCCCGCAGATGATCGCGATGATCCAGCACCTGATCGACGAAGGTCACGCCTACGCCGCGGAAGGCCACGTACTGTTCGCGGTGGACACCTTCGCCGGCTACGGCAAGCTGTCGCGACGCGACCCCGAGGACATGATCGCCGGGGCGCGCGTCGAAGTGGCGCCATACAAACGCAACCCGGGCGATTTCGTGCTGTGGAAGCCGTCGACCGAAGGCCTGCCCGGTTGGGAATCGCCGTGGAGCATCGGCCGCCCGGGCTGGCACATCGAATGCTCGGCGATGGCCGAAGCGCATCTCGGCGAGACCATCGACATCCATGCCGGCGGTGTCGACCTGCAGTTTCCGCATCACGAGAATGAAGTCGCGCAGAGCGAATGCGCACACGGCGGCAGGATCTTCGCGAACTGGTGGCTGCACAACGGCATGCTGAATTTCGGCGGCAGCAAGATGGCGAAGTCGGTCGGCAACATCCAGCGCGTCCACGATCTGGTTCGCGAACATCCGCCGGAAGCGCTGCGCTACGCGCTGCTCTCGGCGCATTACCGGCAACCGCTGGAGTGGTCGGATGGATTGATCGAACAGGCGGTGCGGACGCTGGATCGCCTGTACGGCACGTTGCGGGATCTGGCGGATGTCGAAGCGGCGCCCGCGATTTCCGCAGGCATCGAGGCGATACTCGAAGACGATCTGAACACGCCGCAAGCGCTGGCGGAAATCGCCCGCCTCGCCAGCGAAGCGCGCAGGAGCGACGACGCGGGCGAACGCGCGAAGCTGAAGTCCGAATTGCTCGGCGCCGGCATCGCCCTCGGCCTGCTGCAGCAGACGCCGGAAGCCTGGTTCGCGCGCGGCGCCTCGAACGACGACGATGCGCGCATCCAGTCGCTGGTGGACGAACGCAACACTTCAAAAGCCGCTCGCGATTTCGCCCGTGCCGACGCGATCCGCAAGCAGCTGGCCGACGAAGGCATCCTGCTGGAAGACACTGCGCAGGGCGTGCGCTGGAAGCGGGCTTGATGTTTGAAAGCCCACAGCCGGTACAGACCCAACGGGCGACGCACAGGATGTGCGTCGTTTTCCGACCGAGTCATGGATGACGAGTCGGAAAATCCCCGCACCGCATCCGATGGCAGTTTCGCTTCGTCGGGGAAGGCCCTTTTCTTTGGTTCGTTTCTTTTGGGCCAGCAAAAGAAATGAACCCGGCCGCGAAGCGGACGGAAGCTCTTCAAGACCGGTACAAACCAGAAGCATCGCGACTGAAGTCGCTCCGACGAAAAGCAATCAATGACCACCTTCCCGCTCGAACCCACCGCCGCCGAAGCGCAGGACGCCATCCGCGACGAATTCGCGTTCTTCGGCGACTGGTCCGAGCGCTACCAGTACCTGATCGACCTCGGCCGCAAACTGCCGCCGATGGACGACGCGCTGAAGAACGACACCCATCGCCTGCACGGCTGCCAATCGATGGTCTGGATCGCAGCCTCGGGCGACGCCGACCGCCTCGACTTCGCCGCCGCCAGCGACTCGGCGATCGTCTCCGGCCTGGTCTACCTCGCGCTGCGCGTGTATTCCGGCCGCAGCGCCGACGAGATCATGACCGCCGACGCGCGCTACATCGCCGATGTCGGCCTGGCCAAACATCTCTCGCCGACGCGCAACAACGGCCTCGCAGCGCTGCTCGCGTTCGTCAAGGCCACCGCGCAGGACGCTTTGCGCGAACGCGCCGCACGCACGCACTGATGCGCAGGAGTCCGCGCGCATGATCGCCACCGATCAGCCGCAAGCCGCGCCGCCGCTGCGCAACCCCGCATTCCTCGGCCTGATGGGCTACCGGCTGTTCACGATCCTGTCGTACCAGATCGTGGCGGTCGCGGTGGGCTGGCATGTATACGAACTCACCAACGATCCGTGGAAGCTCGGATTGATCGGGCTCGCCGAAGTGCTGCCGTTCTTCTGCGTGGCGCCGTTCGCCGGCTATCTGGTCGACCACCTGCCGAAACGGCGGCTCGGCATCATCGCCTGCTTCGGTCTGACGATGACTCCGGTGCTGCTCGCCGCCGTCGCCTGGGGCATGGTCTTCGGCGACGCGCAGCAGGTGCACTCGCGACTCTGGCTGATCTACGCCGCGATCATGTTCACCGGCGCGGTGCGCGCCTTCCTCGGCCCGGTCTACAACACCCTGTTCGCCTGCGTGCTGCCGCGCGAGCAGTTCACCCGGGGCTCGGGCATCGGCAGCGTGGTATTCCAGTCGGCGCTGGTGCTGGGGCCCGCGATCAGCGGTGGCGTGATCGGATTGGCCAAGACACTCGCCCTCCATCCGCCAGGATCGACCGCGCTCGCCGGTCCCGCGTACGCGCTGGGCGCCCTGTGCGCACTCGTCGCGGTGCTCGCGCTGGCGACCCTGCGCACCACCGAGCCCGCGCTGTCGCACGAACGCAGCCCGATCTTCGCCAGCATCGGCGAAGGCCTGCGCTTCGTGTTCGCGACCCCGGTGATGCTGGGCGCGATGGCGCTGGACATGTTCGCGGTGCTGTTCGGCGGCGCGGTGTCGCTGGCGCCGGCCTTCATCAAGGACGTGCTGCACGCGGGGCCGGAAGCGCTGGGCCTGTTGCGCGCGGCACCCGCCGCCGGTGCGGTCATCGTCGGGCTGTGGCTGGCGCGTCGGCCGATCGAACGCCACGCCGGCCGCTACATGCTGTGCGCGGTCGCCGGGTTCGGACTGTGCATCATCGGTTTCGGCCTGTCGGAAGCGCTGTGGCTGTCGGTGGCCTGCATGTTCTTCTCGGGCATGTTCGATGGCGTCTCCGTGGTGCTGCGCTCCACCATCCTGCAACTGGCGACGCCCGACCACATGCGCGGCCGGGTGTCGTCGATCAACAGCATCTTCATCAGCTCATCGAACGAACTCGGCGCGTTCTACGCCGGCTCGATGGCGAAGCTGCTGGGCTTGACCACCGCCGTGATCGTGGGCGGCTGCATGACCCTGGGCGTGACCGGATTCACCGCGTGGAAACTGCCGGTCCTGCGCCGGTTGAATCTGAAGGACCTGCAATAGCGCTGGTGTCCACAGCGGGTGACAGATTCGATGTAACCGATTACATTCGGCGTTTTCAAGGCCCGACGGTCCCGCGCATGCCGCACGCAAACACCCGGAAGACGCCGTCCCCGCGCCCGAAGCGCATCGTCCAGTCGCTGATCGCGACCGCACTGTTTTCGGCCGTCGTCGGCGCTTCCGCTGGCGAAACGCCCGCGAACCGCGAAGCGGCTTTCATCGAGACGCTGCTGGAACGGATGACGCTCGAAGAAAAGCTGGGGCAGCTCAACCAGCCGCCGGGTCCCGGCAACGACACCGGCCCCGCTGCGGAAACCGCCGGGCTGGAGGCGATCCGCCGTGGCGAAGTCGGCTCGATCCTCGGCATGCAGGGCGTGGCGCGCAGCTGCCGGCTGCAGAAGATCGCGGTGGAGGAATCCCGGCTCGGAATCCCGATGCTGTTCGCCTACGACGTGATCCATGGTTTCCGCACGATCTTCCCGGTGCCGCTGGCCGAAGCCGCGAGCTTCGATCCGGCCGCCGCCGAACGCAGCGCGCGCATCGCCGCCACCGAGGCCGCCGCGCACGGCGTGCATTGGACTTTCGCGCCGATGGTGGACATCGGTCGCGACGCGCGCTGGGGCCGCGTGGTCGAAGGCGCGGGCGAAGACCCGTTCCTCGGCGCGGCCTTTGCGGCGGCGCGGGTGCGCGGATTCCAGGGCAAGGATCTCGGCGCCGACGATACGGTTCTGGCCACGGCCAAGCATTTCGTCGCCTATGGCGCAGCGGAAGCCGGACGCGACTACAACACCGTCGACATCTCCGAACGCACGCTGCGCGAAGTCTATCTGCCGCCGTTCCGCGCGGCGATCGACGCGGGCGCGGGCTCGGTGATGGCCTCGTTCAACGAACTCTCGGGCGTGCCGATGCACGCCAACGCGACGCTGATCGATGGGGTGCTGCGGCGCGAATGGGGCTTCGACGGCATCGTGGTCAGCGATTACAGCGGGGTGATGGAACTGATGCGCCACGGTATCGCCGCCGATCGCGCCGCTGCCGGCAGACTGGGTCTGAACGCGAGCGTCGACGTGGACATGGTCAGCGACATCTACCGCAAGGATCTGCCCGCCGAAGTGCGCGCCGGGCGCGTGCCCGAGGCGCTCGTGGACACTTCGGTGCGGCGCATCCTGCGCGCGAAGTACCGGCTCGGACTGTTCGCCGATCCGTATGGCTATTGCGACCCAACCCGCGAGCGCGAACGCACGCTCACCCCCGCGCATCGCCGCGCCGCGCGCGAGATCGCGCGCGACACGCTGGTGCTGCTGAAGAACGAAGGCGATGTGCTGCCGCTGTCGAAAAACATCCGCACGCTGGCGGTGATCGGGCCGCTGGCCGATGACGCCCGCGACATGCTCGGCAACTGGGCGGCGGAAGGCCGTGCCGAAGACGCGGTCACGGCGCTGGCGGGCGTCCGCGCTGCGGTTTCACCGCAGACCCGCGTGCTGTACGCGCGCGGTTCCGGGATCCGCGACCAGGACACTTCGGGTTTCGCCGAAGCGGTGCGCATCGCGAAAGACGCCGATGCGGTGCTGCTGTTCGTCGGCGAAAGCGAAAACATGAGCGCCGAAGCCAACAGCCGCACGTCGCTGGATCTGCCCGGCGTGCAGCCGCAGCTGGTGGCCGCCGTGCGCGCCGCGGGCAAGCCGACGGTCGCGGTGCTGTTCAACGGCCGACCGCTGTCGATCGAACCGCTGCAGCGCGACGCGACCGCGATCCTCGAAGCCTGGTTCCCGGGCGTCGAAGCGGGCAATGCCATCGCCGACGTGCTGTTCGGCGATCACAACCCCGGCGCGCGCCTGCCGACGACATTCCCGCGCAACGTCGGCCAGGTCCCGATCCACTACGCGCACAAGAACACCGGCCGACCACCGGTCGAAGCCGATCACTACACCTCGAAGTACATCGATGCGCCGTGGACGCCGCTGTATCCGTTCGGCTACGGCCTGAGCTACACCACGTTCCGCTACGACGGCCTGCGCATCGCCAAGGCGAAAATGCGCGCGGACGACACCCAGCGCGTCGAGATCACGGTCGAGAACACCGGCGCGCGCGCGGGCGACGACGTGGTGCAGGTGTATCTGCGCGACGATGTCGCCAGCATCACCCGCCCCGTGCGCGAACTGCGCGGCTTCCGCCGTATCCATCTGCGCCCGCGCGAGCGCCGCACGCTCTCTTTCGATCTCGCGCCGGATGCGCTGGCCTTCTACGACGCGCGGATGCAGCGCGTCGTCGAGCCCGGCACCTTCACCGTGTTCGTGGGCGGCAGCTCGGATGCGACGCTGGCGAAGACATTCGAAGTCACCGGCGAGGCGCCTGCGCCGGGATCGCGCTGAAAGCCTCGCGCCCACGAAAAACCCCGCGTTTCCGCGGGGTTCTCGTTGCGATGCCATGCGTTGCGCATCGATCGCTGCGCGTCAATCGCCCTGCTGCTTCTGCAGGTGCTCCCAGCGTTCCTGCTCGTCGATGGTGCGCTCGGCGGTGAGACGGGCTTCGAGGCGATGCAGGCCGATCTCTTCGCCCGAGTCAACGCTGTAGCCGTATTCGCCGGCTTCCACGCGCTTGAGGGTGCTGTCGATCTTGCCGATCAGCTTGCGGTAGCGGTCGCGGGTGCGCAGTTCCAGCGAGTTCTCGGTTTCGCGGGTGGCGCGTTCGGCATCGTCGCCCACGTCGCGCACTTCGTCCTTGAGGTTCTCGATGGTCTGTTTCGATTCCTCGATCAGATCGGCGCGCCAACCCAGCAGACGCTGGCGGAAATATTCGAGCTGCAGCGCGCTCATGTATTCCTCGTCCGCAGCGGGCTTGTAGCCGGCGGGAAGAATCGGGCGGCCGGTGGCTTCGTCGGTTTTGTAGGGAATCACTTTCACCTGGATTTTCGGGGGAGGTGTTGCAGGGCGGGACGTGACCGCCACCGCGACTTTGCCCATGGTGGGGCGCGGGGCGACCACCACGGCAGGTTTGACGGCGACTTTCGGGGCCGGTTCGCCGGGGGTCGGGCGCGGAGCGGGCTTCGGCGGTTTGGCCGGCTGCTTCGGTTCCGGCTTGGGATCGGGTTTCTGATCGGGCTTCGGCTGCGGAGTCGGCGGTGGCGCCGGCGTCGGTGCAGGCTTGGCCGCCGCTTTGGTCTCGACCTTGGCGGCAGGCTTCGCGACCGGCGCTTTGGCAACGGGTGCTTTGACGGCGGGTGTCTTGACTTCGGCCTTGGGCGCGGGCTTGGCGGCCGGGGCCTTCACTTCGACCTTGGGCGCCGGCTTGGCGACCGGGGCCTTCACTTCGACCTTGGGCGCGGGCTTGGCGACCGGAGCGGACTTCGCCGCCGGTTTCGCGGCCTGCTTGGCGGCGGGCTTCTTGGCAACCGACTTGACCGCCGGCTTCGCAGCGGGCTTGGCCACAGGCTTGACCACGGGCTTCTTCGCCGCCGGCTTGGCAGCGGCCTTGGCGGCCGGTTTAACGGCCTTCTTGGCCACAGGCTTGGCGGCTGGTTTGGCTGCCGGCTTTGCGGCGCTCTTGGCCGCAGGCTTCTTGGCGACCGCTTTCGCGGGTGGTTTGACGGCCTTTTTTACGGGTTTCTTTGCTGCCACGTCCGAGAATCCTTCGTATCTTCCCTTGAGGCGGGAAAGCGGGCTGTTATACCCTGCCAAGACTGCAGCAGCAACCTCGCATTCGCGCGAGGCCCGCCCGCCGCATCCCCCGCTGGATTCCGCACTTGATCGACCGTCTGCTGATCGCCGCACTCCGCTTCTACAAACGGTGGGTGAGCCCCCTGCTCGGCCAGCGTTGCCGCTTCGTCCCGACCTGCTCGGAATACTCGATGGAGGCGATCCAGCGTTTCGGCGCCCTCAAGGGCAGCTGGATGACCGCCAGGCGCCTGTCGCGCTGCCACCCCCTGNGCCCCGGCAGGCACAATCCCGTGCCGCCACGCCCCGATTCGAGCGCCCCCAGATGACCACCCATCCCCCACCCTCATCGTCAACGCCCGCCTGGTCAACGAAGGCCGGGAGTTCGACGGCGACCTGCGCTTCGTCGACGGCCGGATCGACGCGATCGGCAGCGGTCTGGCCGCACGACCGGGCGACATCGTGATCGACGCCGACGGCAGCCGGCTGCTGCCGGGGATGATCGACGACCAGGTCCACTTCCGCGAACCGGGGCTCGAGTACAAGGGCAATATCGCGACCGAGTCGGCGGCGGCGGTGGCCGGCGGCCTCACCAGCTTCATGGACATGCCCAATACCAGCCCACCGACGCTGGACAGCGATGCGCTGGAAGACAAGTACCAGCGGGCCGCTGGTCGTGCCTGGGGCAACCATGGCTTCTACATGGGCACCAGCACCGGCAACATCGACGACATCCGCGCGATCGATCCGCTCACCACGCCCGGCGTGAAGATCTTCATGGGCGCCTCCACCGGCAACATGCTGGTCGACGACCCGGTGGTGCTGGACGCCGTGTTCCGCGACGCGCCGACGCCGATCATCACCCACTGCGAAGACACTCCGATGATCGACGCGGAGCTTGCGAAGTACCGCGCAAGATACGGCGACGACATTCCGGTGGAATTCCATGGCGAGATCCGCTCGCGTGCGGCCTGCGTCAAATCGACCGAACTGGCGATCTCGCTCGCGCGCAGGCACGACGCGCGCCTGCATGTGCTGCATATCTCGACCGCGGACGAGCTCGCGCTGTTCGAGCGCGGCCCGCTGGTCCGCGCCGACGGCAGCCGCAAGCGCATCACCGCCGAGACCTGCATCCATTTCCTGCGCTTCGACCGCAGCGATTACGCCCGGCTCGGCAATTTCATCAAATGCAATCCCGCGATCAAGGACCCCAACGACCGCGAGGCGCTGGTCCGCGCACTGGCCGAGGATACGATCGACGTGCTCGCGACCGATCACGCACCGCATACGCTGGAAGAAAAACAGCATCCCTACCTGCGCGCGCCCAGCGGCCTGCCACTGGTGCAGTTCGCGCTGAACGCCGCGCTGGAATGCGTGCACGAAGGGCGCCTGAGCACCGCGCAGGTCGTGCAGAAATTCGCGCATGCGCCGGCGCAATTGTTCGACGTGAAGGAACGCGGCTTCCTGCGCGAAGGCTATCGCGCGGATCTGGTGCTGATCGACGACACGCCGTTCACGGTGAAGCGCGGACAGGTGCTGTCGAAATGCGGCTGGTCGCCGTTCGAAGGCACTGTCTTCCGCTCGCGCATCGCCTCGACCTGGGTCAACGGCCACCTCGCCTGGGACGGACGGCAGATCGTCGGCGGACCGCGCGGCATGCGCCTGGAGTTCGACCGATGAGGCGCGCAACGACACTCGCGCCGCTTGCTGCAGCGCTGGCGTTGACCCTCGCCGCGTGCGGGACGACGACCGCGCAGACGAAAAAATCCTCGCCCGACCGCGGAACGACGCCGGCAACGCCCGCCGCTTCGGCATCGCCCGCCGCCTCGATCCTGCCGTACCGGAAAACCGAACTGCCGACATCCGTGCAGCAAGGCGCGATGATCGTCGGCATCACCGACCCGGGCGCCGGCGTGCGATACGGCGACCGCAGCCTGCGCGTTTCACCGAACGGACGTTTCGTCTTCTCGGTCGGACGCGATGCCACCGGGTCGGTGACGGTCGTCGTGAATGAGCCCGTGGCCGGGAAAAAGCAGTACACCGTGGAGATCCTGCCGCGCGACTGGCCGATCGAGACGATCGACGGCGTGCCGCCGGACACGGTCAACCCGCCGCCGGAGATCGCCGCGCGCATCGCACGCGAGCAATCGTCCGTCGCGGCGGTGCGCACGCGCGACGATGCGCGCGAGGATTTCGCGCAGCCGTTCATCTGGCCGGTGCAGGGCCGGATCAGCGGCCGTTTCGGCAACCAGCGCGTGTACAACGGCACGCCGAAATCGCCGCATTCGGGGATGGACATCGCCGCCGCGAACGGCACGCCGGTCAAAGCGCCCGCCGCCGGCATCGTCACCTTCGCATCGCCGTCGCTGTATCTCACCGGCGGCACCGTCGTGATCGATCATGGCGCGGGGATCAGCTCCAATTTCCTGCATCTCTCGCGCATCGATGTGAAAGTGGGAGATCGTGTCGAACAAGGACAGGTATTCGGCGCTGTCGGCGCCACCGGCCGCGCGACCGGGCCGCATCTGCATTGGGGGATGAACTGGTTCGACGCGCGCATCGACCCGCTGCTGGTGCTGGAGCTCGCGAAGTAAGCGCATCATTCACAACCGCGCACGGCGACTCTCTACTGCTGCACGCGCGCTAATGAGTTCAATGCTTTCATCCCGGTTGCCGGCGGCGATGGTCGAAACGAAACGGCCCGGTCTCGCGATCGGGCCGTTTCGCATTGCGATGGATCGGAACCTACGGCTTCGCTTCCGCGGCAGGCGCGGGCGCAGGCGCTGCCGGCGGCACGATCGCGTTCTGCGGAATCGCCCACGAGAAATCGGTCTTCGTGAAATCGGCGAAGCAGGTCTGGCTGCCGGGCGGCGTCGACTGGGTGCAGGCGTTCGTGTTGAAGTCGATCGGCGCACCGTAGTTGGCCGGATAGTTCATCGTGGCGAGCTGGCTGTTCGACAACGCCCCCGCAGTGGCGGTGCCATGACAGCTCACGCAGTTGCTGGTCTGGCCGGAAGGAATGCCGCTGGAGGTTTCCAGGAACGGGTTGAAACAGACCACCATCTCCTTCGATGCATTGCCCTTGGTCTGGTTCCAGGCCGTGCACATCGCATAGTTGCGCCATGCGCCGGTCACGTTGTCGGTCATGCCCTGCTTGCTGCCGGGGAAGTTGTTCGGCGCATCGTCGCCGGGTTGCCACCAGAAGGTTTCCCACGTCCAGTTGACGATCGTCTTGCTGTTGACGTGCATGCCCGCCAGCACGCCGAAGTCGCCGGCCACGGCGGTCACGCCTTGGCCGCCGTCGCCGGAGCTGTTGAGGAGCGCATTCCAATCGCTGGCTTCCGCAGCATCCATCTTGAAGCTGTAGATGGTCGACAACGGCGCATACAGATACGTCTTGCAGGACATCGTCGAGCCCGGGACGATCTGCGCGATCTGCGCGGGCGTGGCCGGCACCGGCGTGGTGTCGGGGCCCGCGGTGCTGGCGGGATCGAGCAACACGCAGTTGAACCAGGTCTCGGGCGTCGCGTTCGCGGGCGTGGTCGAGAACTGCGGGCCCATCCACAGCGGCATCGGCGTGAGGCCGGTCGCCTTGACCACGAAGATCACCGGCTTGGTTTCCATCGCGGTGGAGCCCAGCGCATCGCCGCCATCCGGCGTGTACGGCGCATCCACCACTTTGCGGGCGCTCACCGCCGTGCCCGCAGGCCAGGCGGCATTGAGATTGCTCAGGTCGGTGGCCGAGATGTAGCTGTAATTGCTGCCGTTGGTCGCTTGCGGCGTGGACAGGTAGGTCACCATCGCCGGATTGAATTTGTTGAACGACACCACCTGCCCGTCGGCAGGCAGCGGCAGGCCGGCCTTGCGCGCGCCGTGGCTGAGCTGCGTGGCGAGTTTGAACTTGCGTGCCGGGCGGCCGAGCGATGTGCAGCCATTGGCACTGAAGACTTCTTCGTTGCCGCACCAGGTTTCCCATACCGGCAGACTGCTGTCGTCCCAGCTCTGTCCGGAAGCGCTGGTCATGCCGGCCCACAGATTCCAGGCGGCGGTGGTGATGTTGTCGATCTGCCAGGTATCGGCCCAGGCCTGGAACTCGTCGCGGTTGCCGGGATAGCCATAACCAGCGGGAATATCGACAGGCTTGATGCCTGCGATGGCCACCTCCGGCTTCGGCGCGGTTTCGGCCGGTTGTGCCGGCTCGGAGGGTGGTGCTTCCTTGTTGCAAGCGGCGAGCAGCAGCGCTGCGGGCAGCAACGCGAGTAAACGCATCTTCATGTGACCTCCTGTGTCGATCGATGATTGGCGGAGATGCCTTGCGCCCCTGAATCCTCGCGCAGCATCCCGCATGGCGTGGTCGTCCATGGCATTCGCCATGAACGCCGCGAGCATACGGACATCGGAATGCGTTCACAATCGAGGGCGGCTCGGTCGTCGAATGCCGGCGCATGCCGCAAGCGGTCGATCGATGGACGACGTCCATCGGTTTCAGTCGACGGCGCGACCCTTGCCGGACACCTGCGCCACCGCGTCGTGCGGATGCAGGCTTTCGAAATGCGCGACCCTCACGTCGAAACGCTGCAAGCGCGCATCGTCGGCGAGCGCGGCGGCGACGCGACGCGCGGCGTCCTCGCAGAACATCAGGTTCTCGGCGTTGAGCTTCGCGAACGCCTGTTCGTCCTCGCGCTTCACCGCCGTCTGCACCGGCGTGCCCAGCGCGGCTTCGGCGCGATCGATCAGATCGGCGACCGGCAGCTCGTCGAATGCCGGCTGCAGTTCGACCTTGATGTCGGCGCGGCTGCGCTGCGCGTGCGGCGTCGCGGCAAGCCCGCGTTCCGATGCCAGCCAATCGCGCACGACCTGGGTGGACAGCGGGTGCGCAGCCGCGAAATCCTCCGCGAAGCGCTCGGCATTGAGCTGGCGCGACAGCGCCGCCGACGCCGGACAGGTGCTGGAGTATTCGACCGAGAACGCCAGCGTCAGGGTCAGGTGGCCGTTCGCGAGCATCGCATCGATTTCCAGCGGATAGCGCTTCCAGCCGCTGTTGTCGCTGGCCAGCGCGCGGCGCCTGCGCATCAGATCGAAGCGCAGCGCAAGCCGCGCGGACGACGACAGCGCGCCCTGCGATTCGATGCAGTCCTGCAGCACGCGGCGCAGGCGCGCGGGCGTCAGCACGTCTTCGATCAACGCGTCCTGCAACTGCAGATACAGCCGCGACATGTGGATGCCGCGCGCATCGGGATCGCGAAGATCGACCAGCACATCGACCGACGCCGGCACCTGCATCACCACGCCATCTTCGCCGCGCACCCGCAGCGGCAGCGCGACATTGCGCATGCCCACCCAATCGAGCGCGCGCGCGGCTGCGGCGGCATCGCCGGCCACATCGGGCATCGGATACGAATCGGGGCGCAAAGTCACGGAGGAGGGACGGGACGGCAGGGGGGCGGCCATTGTACCCAGCCCGGCCGGCAGCTTCCGGAATCGCGCCGGAACGCTGCGTTTTGGGGCTCAGCCGCGCGCCGCGCGCCAGCTCCGCCACAGCGCCGCCATCGGCGACAGCGCCGACACCTCGCCGCGCGTGGCGAGGCGCTGCAACCGCGCCCGGCTCAAGGTGTCATGGATGCGGCGTGGACGCGATCCCGCGCGCAGCCGCGTGGCGGCTGCAAGCCCCCGTGCCCAATCCCTGATACGGGTCGCAGCCGCGGCCTCGTCGCGATGCCACAGCGCGTGCGCGGCGAGCAGCGCGAAGGCATCGGCGACGGGCGCGGCCTCCGGCGCGAACAAAGCGCGCTCGCAGTCGGCCATGGCGACCGCCAATGGCTGCAGCGACGCATACAGCGTCTGTGGCTCGGCCCCGGCGCGCAGCGGCTCGCGCACCGCCTGCAAGGCCGGCAATGCAGCCGCGAGCGTCGCCCACGGCGCCGGCTGCTTCTGCAGTACACGCCCGAGCGGGTGGCGACGCACGCCTTTCGACCAGCCGAGCAGTTCTTCCTGCCACCAGATCAGCTTGGCGGAACCCGGCGTGGGGTCATCGCCGGCCCACGCCGCGTCGGTCCATTCCTGCAGCAGCGCGAACCACGCTTCGGCGGTCGCGCGCTGCGATTCGGCGACGAAGACCTGGGCAATCCGCCATTCCGGCCAACGTCCGCGCCATTTGCCCAGGAAGTCGTCGAGCGCGTCATCGGCGGCGGACGGATCGCTCACAGCGGCTGCGCCACCACGGCCGGCCAGACCTCCGGATCCAGCAGCGTCCGCGGCTGCTCGATCATCACGTCGCCCTTCCAGTCCAGCGGATCGACGCCGGGCAGACGATAGCCCCACAGCGCGACGATCGATGGCATGCCGGCTGCACGCGCGGCGACGATATCGCGCTCGTCGTCGCCGACGTACACGCAATCCTGTGCGGCGACGCCGAGGACTTCGGCCGAATGCAGCAGCGGCAGCGGATGCGGCTTGCGCTCGGGCAGCGAATCGCCGCCGATCATCACGCTGCAGCGTTCGTTCCAGCCGAGGATCGGCATCAGCAGTTTCGCCAGGTATTCGGGCTTGTTGGTGACGATGCCCCAGCGCACGCCGTCGGCTTCCAGCGCTTCGAGCATCTCGGCGATGCCGTCGAACAGCACGCAATAGCGACCGATGATGCCTTCGTAGGCGTCGAGGAATGGCTTCACCAGCGCTTCGCGCGCGTCGTGATCCAGATGCGCGAACGATGCGCCGATCATCGCCCGCGCGCCCTTGGACACATGCGGGCGCAGCAGTTCGTGCGCCATGTCGGGCTCGCCGCGCTCGCGGCGCAGGATGTTGATCGCCTCGACCATGTCGGGCGCGCTGTCGAGCAGGGTGCCGTCGAGGTCGAACAGGACGCCGCGCGGGTACACACCTTGGGAGAAGCGGATCTGGGACAACGGTGGCTCCAACGGATTCGGATGGCGGATCGATCTTGTGGGAGGGGCCTCAGCCCGACATGCATCACTCGGGGCTGAAGCCCTTCCTGCAATGCAACATCAAGGCTTCACTGCGCACGCGAGGTAATTCACATCGGTACGGCTGCCGACGCGCGCGGTGTGGCGCAGCGGATCGTAGATCAGGCCACTCACGTCCTCGAGTTCGAACCGCGCTGCGCGCAACCATGCCGCGAGTTCCGAAGGCTTGATGAAATCGCGGTACTGATGCGTTCCTTTCGGCAGCATCCGCGCGACGTACTCGGCGCCGACGATGGCCAGCGCGAACGCGGCGGGCGTGCGATTGAGCGTGGACAGGAACAGGCGGCCACCCGGCTTCAACAGCGTCGCGCAGGCGGCGATCACCGCCGCCGGATCGGGCACGTGTTCGAGCATTTCCATGCAGGCGATGGCATCGAAGCTGGCCGGCATGTCTTCGGCCAGGGATTCGACCGCAGCGAGGCGGTAATCGACTTCGACGCCGGATTCGAGCCGATGCAGTTTCGCGATCCTGATCAGGTCCGGGGCCAGGTCGATCGCGATGACGTGCGCGCCTTCGCGCGCCAGCGCTTCGCTCAACAGGCCGGCGCCGCAGCCGACGTCGAGCACGCGCGCGCCGTGCAGCGTCGTGCGTTCGCGGATGTAATCCAGGCGCGCGGGATTCAGGACGTGCAGGGGTTTCTGCGGGCCTTGCGGGTCCCACCAGCGGTTCGCCAGAGCGTTGAACTTGTCGAGTTCGATCTGGCTGTAGTTGTCGTGCTGTTCTGCCGTGTTCATTCGTTTTCGATGCCCCTCAACCCACTTTCACCGCACCGATCCGCGCGCGCCATTGTTTCGCGTTCGCGACCAGCGCAACGATGTCCATGTCGACCAGGATGCGATCGCGCAGTTTCGGCTTGCCGGCGACCCAGACATCGGTGACCTGATGGCGGCCGGTGGCGTAGACCAGTTGCGACAGCACGTGATGCAGCGGCTGGGTTTCCAGCGCCGACAGATCGATGCAGGCCAGGTCGGCCTGTTTTTCCGGCTCGATCGAGCCGACCAGGTGATCGAAACCCATCGCCCTGGCGCTGCCCAGCGTGGCCGCATGCAGCGCGCTGGCGGCGTCGAACGCAGCGGCGTCGTCGGCCACCGCTTTCGCGAGCAGCGCGGCGGTGCGCAGTTCGCCGAACATGTCGAGGTCGTTGTTGCTGGCGCAGCCGTCGGTGCCGATCGCGACGGTGACGCCCGCGCGTTCGAGCCTGGCCACCGGACAAAACCCGGAGGCCAGCTTCAGATTCGATTCCGGGCAATGCACCACGCTGACCCCGCGCCCGGCGCAGAGCGCGATCTCGGCGTCGGTGAGCTGGGTCATGTGCACGGCGATCAGGCGATCGTTGACCAGGCCCAGGCGATCCAGCCGCGCCAGCGGACGCTGGCCATGCTTCTCCTGCGACTGCTGCACTTCCTGCGCGGTCTCGTGCGTATGCAGGTGCACCGGGATATCGAGCTGGTCGGCGAGCATGCGGATGCGCTCGAAATTGTCGTCCGAGACGGTGTACGGCGCATGCGGCGCGAAGGCCGTTGCGATCAATCCGTCGTCGCGCCACTGGTCGTGCACTTCACCGCCGCGATCGAAATACTCGTCGTCGCTCTTCGCCCAGGCGGTGGGGAAATCGATCACCGGCAGACCGACCCGCGCGCGGAAGCCGTAGCGCTTGTAGGTCGCGGCCTGCACGTCGGGGAAGAAGTAATTCTCGTTGCAGCAGGTGGTGCCGCCGCGCAGCATCTCGGCGATCGCGAAGGCGACCCCATCGGCCACGTAGTCGGGGCCCATGATCGCGCCCTCGATCGGCCAGATGTGTTCCTGCAGCCACTGCTTCAGCGGCAGGTCGTCGGCCACGCCGCGCATCAGCGTCATCGGGTTGTGGCAGTGGGCGTTGATCAGGCCCGGGATCAGCACACCCTCGGGCCGGGTGACGGTGTCGCGCGCGGCGAACAGCCGGCGCGCTTCTTCGATCGGCAGCACTGCGAGGATGACGCCATCGCGCACCGCGACCGCATGGTGTTCGAGCACGACGCCGCGCGGCTCGACGGGGATTACATAACGGGCCTCGATCAGCAGATCGCAGGATTCAGGCGCGAGGGATTCGGAAACGGGCTGATAGGTCATGGCGGCATTGTCGCATTCCGCAACCTGCCAAAGCGATCCAACGCTCTTGCAGGAGCGACGGAAGTCGCGACGCTTTTCCTCAATTCATGATCCAGCGACGGGTGCGGATACCGTACTGGGGCAAAAGCCAAAAGCGTCGCGACTTCCGTCGCTCCTACGGTTTGAAGCCCGCCGGAACCGGTTTACGGAACGTTTGCCCCCCGCCGTTTGACCAGCGCCCGGCGGTTGAAAACCGCGGGGATGATCGATTCGCGACGAGCCCCGCTGCGCGGGCCTCTGCGAAAACACTCTTGAAGCTGGATCCCCGCCTGCGCGGGGATGATCGATTCGCGACGAGCCCGCTGCGCGGGCCTCCGCGAATCAATCACTTCACGCGGCTGAAGTATTCGCCGGAGCGGGTGTCGACCTTGATGATCTCTTCCTGGCTCACGAACAGCGGCACGCGGACCACGGCGCCGGTTTCCAGCACCGCCGGCTTGCCGCCGCCGCCCGAGGTGTCGCCACGGACGCCCGGGTCGGTCTCGACGATCTTCAGTTCGACGAAATTCGGCGGCTGCACGGTGATCGGCGTGCCGTTCCACAGCGTCACCACGCACTGTTCCTCGCCCTTCAGCCATTTCTCGGCGCCGCCCATGCCGGCCTTGTCGGCCTGCACCTGCTCGAAGCTTTCCGGGTTCATGAAGTGCCAGTATTCGCCGTCGTTGTAGAGAAACTGCATGTCGGTGTCGACCACGTCGGCCACTTCCAGCGAGTCGGTGGCCTTCATGGTCATTTCGACCACGCGTCCCGACTTGATGTTGCGGTACTTGATGCGGGTGAAGGCCTGGCCCTTGCCCGGCTTGACGTATTCGGTCTCGGTGATGACGCAAGGATCGTTGTTGACCAGGATTTTCTGGCCGTTCTTGACGTCGTTCATGCCCAGGCTGGCCATGGGTGCTCCTGACTGATGTGATGTGCGTGGATGCGATCTGCGGGTCCGCCCCGGGTCGACAGCACCCGTGGACAGCTAGAATGGGAGGCTGGGCCCCGGAACGCCGCTGCGTTCCGGCATGACGCCACTCACCGAACCGCCAATGATACCCGCAGCCTCCCCCGCCCTGCAGCCCACCCCTGCCGCCGCCCTGTCCGGTGGGGGCTGGAAGCGGCTGTGGCGGGATGCGATCCGCGACCCGCGGGAGTTGCTGGACCTGCTCGGGCTTTCGGGTCGGGTGCCCGGGTTGTCCGCCGAAGCCGCAGGACAATTCCCGCTGCGGGTGCCGCGCGGGTTCGTGGCGCGGATGCGCCATGGCGACCCGCACGACCCGCTGCTGCGCCAGATCCTGCCGCTGGATGAAGAATTGCGGCCGATGCCGGGCTACGGTCTGGACGCCGTCGGCGATGCGGCGGCCAAGGCCGCGACCGGGGTCATCCACAAATATCGCGGGCGGGCGCTGCTGATCGCCACCGGCAGCTGCGCGGTGCATTGCCGCTACTGCTTCCGCCGCCATTTTCCCTACGCCGAAGAAACCGCTGCCGCCGGGCAGTGGCGCGAGGCGGTGGACGCGATCCGCGCCGACGCCGACATCGACGAGGTGATCCTTTCCGGCGGCGATCCACTGTCGCTGAGCACGTCGAAACTGGCCGAACTGACCGCGCAGCTGGCGACGATTCCGCATCTGCGCCGCCTGCGCATCCATACCCGGCTGCCGGTGGTGCTGCCGGAGCGGGTCGATGCCGAACTGGTCGCGTGGCTGCGCGCCCTGCCCTGGCCGACCGTGGTGGTGATCCACGCCAACCACGCCAACGAATTCGATGCCACCGTCGATGCCGCACTGTCGCGGCTGCGCGCCTCCGGTGCCGCGCTGCTCAACCAGGCGGTGCTGCTGCGCGGCGTCAACGACAGCGTCGATGCGCTCGCCGCGTTGTCGGAGCGCGGCTTCGCCGCCGGCGCATTGCCCTACTACCTGCACCAGCTGGATCGGGTTGCGGGTGCGGCGCATTTCGAGGTCGACGACGACACCGCACTGGCGCTGCACGCGGCGCTGATGGCGCGGCTGTCGGGCTATCTGGTACCGAAGCTGGTGCGCGAAGTGGCCGGCGACCCGGGCAAGCGCCCGCTGTCGGTGCGGTTGTCTGGAACGGGCCCGCTGTCGCAAAGTCGGAGCGGCATCGAGCGCCTTCAGCACGTACCATAGCCGCACCCCACGGAGAGCCCACGCATGTCGAGAAGCCAGGACCCCGCGCTGCGTCTGATGCTGGTGGATGACAGCGTCGACGAAGCCGAAGGTATCGTGACCGGTCTGCGCAACGCCGGCATCGCGGTGCGCCCCTTGCGCCCGACCACCGCAGACGAACTCGCCACCATGCTGTTGGCCCAGCAGGTCGATCTGGTGCTGGCCGCGCATCCCTGTCGCTCGATTCCGCTCGCCGACGTGCAGCAGCAGGTCGCCACCAGCGGCAAGGACACGCCACTGGTCGCGGTCGTCGCGGACGTGGACACCGAAAGCTTCTCCGAACTGCTCGGCGGCAGCGTCCGTTCGCTGGCGCTGCGCCACAAGCCGACCCAACTGCTGGCGACCGTGCGCCGCGAATGGGCCGACCTCGAAGCGCGCCGCGCCCAGCGCCGGCTCGAAGCCCAGGTGCGCGAAACCGAGCGCCGCTGCGACGCGCTGATCGAATCCTCGCGCGAACCCATCGCCTATGTGCACGAAGGCATGCACATCCGCGCCAACGCCGCCTACCTCGACATGTTCGGCTACGAATCGTTCGAGGATATCGAGGGCATGTCGCTGCTCGACCTGGTCGGTCCGAAGTACCTCGACAAGTTCAAGCAACTGCTCAAGAGCATGAGCAAGGGCGAGCTGCCGCCGCCGCGCTACGAGCTGGAAGCGCGCGATATCGAAGGCAACGCCTTCCCGGCGGTGATGGAATTCACCCTGGCCCAGTACGAGGGCGAAGCCTGCCAGCAGGTGATCTTCCGCCGCCAGGAACAGACGGCCGACCCCGAACTGGCCCGCAAGGTCGAGGAACTGCGCCAGCGCGACCAGGTCACCGGCCTGCTCAATCGCCCGACCTTCCTGCTCGCGCTGGAAAGCGCGGTGGCCGATGCCGCCCAGAACGGCAGCCAGCACGGCCTGGTCCTGATCGAACCCGACCACTACCAGCGCCTGCTGCATGAAATCGGCCTGGACTCGGCCGACACCATCATGGCCGCGATCGCCGACCGCTTGCGCAGCGAACTCGACGAACACGCGATCGCCGCGCGCTTCTCCGAGAACAGCCTCGCGGTCCTGCTGCGCAACAGCGACCACGCCGCCACCTCGACGCTCGCGACCCGCATCTGCAACACCTTCGCCGCCGAAGTCTTCGCCATCGGCCAACACTCCAGCGTGATCACCGCCAGCATCGGCGGCGTGCAGATCAGCGAGAAGAACGCCAGCGTCAGTCAGGTCCTCGCGAAAGCCAGCCAGGGCGTGCAGTCGGCGGCCGGCATCGGCGGCAACCGCCTGGAACTGTTCGACCCCAACGCGGTGGACCGCGCCGAGACCGAGCGCATCCAGGCCTGGGTGGAGCGGCTGCGCGAAGCGCTCGACCAGAAACGCTTCGCCCTGCATTTCCAGCCGGTCATCAACCTGCAGGGCGACAACCAGCCGGTCTACGACACTTTCCTGCGGCTCGAAGGCGGCGACGGCGACCTGATTTCGCCCAGCAACTTCCTGCAGATCGCCGAAGACCACGGCATGCTGGAACTGATCGACCGTTACGTGGTGGAGCGCGCGATCGAACTGATCGCCCAGCGCGAACACGGCGGCAAACCGGTGACGCTGCTGGTCAAGGTGTCGCAGGCCTCGCTGCACAGCGACGCGCTGCCTGTCTTCATCGGCGAGCAGTTGGCGATGCGCGGCGCCTCCGGCGAATACCTCGCCCTGCAACTGCAGGAAGCCAAGGTCTTCACCCATCTGCATGCCGTGCAGCAGTTCGCGGCGGCGGTGAACCAGTTCGGCTGCCGCCTGGGGCTGGAGCAGTTCGGCGCCGGCCTCGATTCGTTCCAACTGCTGACCCATGTGCAGCCCCAGTTGCTCAAGATCGACCGCAGCTTCATCGAGGATCTCCCGAAGAATCCGGAAAGCCAGCAGCGCGTGCGCGACATCGCGCGCAGGGCCCGCGACCTCGACATCCTCACCATCGCCGAATTCGTGCAGGACGCGGCGAGCATGTCGATCCTGTTCTCGGCCGGCGTCGATTATGTCGAAGGCCATTTCCTGGCCACGGCCGGGCCCGACATGAATTACGACTTCGAGTAATCCTTTTCGCGGTCATCTTTTTCGCGACGCCAACGAAAAGCCCGCCGAAAGGCGGGCTTTTCGATTCCAGCCGGTGGCGATCGAACTCAGGAGACCACGCTCCGGCGTGCATCGAGCGCGACGGGCGCCGCATTGCGCAACGCCGCGATGCGCTCCTCCAGCGGCGGATGGCTGAGGAACAGCCTGCGCAACCCATGGCCGACGCCGCCGGAGATCCCGAACGCCTGCACCTGCTTCGGCAGCGTGCTGGTGCCATAGGTCGCGGACAGGCGCTCCAGCGCCGCAATCATCTTGTGACGGCCGGCCAGCTGCGCGCCGCCGGCATCGGCGCGGAACTCGCGCCAGCGCGAGAACCACATCGCGATCACGCTGGCCAGCACGCCGAACACCATGTCGAGCACGAACACCACCGCGTAATACCCGATACCGACGCTGCCGTCATCGCGCTGGCCGCCGAGCATGCCGTCGACGACGCGGCCGACCAGACGCGCCAGCACGATCACGAAGGTATTGAGCACGCCCTGCAGCAGCGCCATCGTCACCATGTCGCCGTTGGCGACGTGGCTGACTTCGTGCGCGAGCACCGCTTCGGCCTCGTCGCGCTGCATCGCGCGCAGCAGACCTGTCGATACGGCCACCAGCGCGTTGTTTCGGTTCGCACCGGTGGCGAAGGCGTTGATCTCCGGCGCGTCGTAGACCGCGACCTCGGGCATGCCGATGCCGGCGGCTTCGGCCTGGCGGCGCACGGTCTGCACCAGCCAGCGCTCGGTTTCGTTGCGCGGTTCGCCGATGACATGCGCGCCGGTGGTCTTCTTGGCGATCCACTTCGAGACCAGCAGCGAAATGATCGAGCCGCCGAAACCGAACATCGCGGCCATCACCAGCAGGCCGGCGTTGCTGCGCGGATCGATACCGAACACCGCCATCACGACGCTGAGCAGCATCAGTACGGCGAGGTTGGTGGCAAGGAACAGGGCGATGCGTTTGAACATGGCGGACACCGTTGCGATAGGGGGAGATCGCGGTCCCGTGTACAGTGGGGACCGGTCCCGACGGCACAAGCGGCATCGCCGATCGCACCGCCACCGCAGACAGCCATCAGACAGTTTCGATGCCTTCGACCGACATGGTTCACGCCACGCCTTATCGCGGCCGTTTCGCGCCCTCGCCCACCGGACCGCTGCATTTCGGTTCGCTGGTCGCCGCATTCGGCAGTTGGCTGATGGCCCGCCGCGCCGGCGGCGAATGGTGGGTACGGATCGAGGATCTGGATCCCCCGCGCGAAGTCGTCGGCGCCGCCGACGCGCAATTGCGCACGCTCGCCGGCTTCGGGCTGGTTTCCGACGCGCCGGTCGTGCGCCAGAGCGAGCGCCATGCGCGGTATCGCGCCGCCCTGGACCGCCTGCTCGCGGATGGGCTGGCCTTCCCCTGCCATTGCAGCCGCAGCGATCTGTCGGCCGCCGACGGTATCCACCGCGCCTGCCGCGATCACCGGTCCCGCACCGAAGCTGCGGTCCGGCTGCGGGTGGCGGACGGCAGTATCGTGACCTTCGAGGATGGCCTGCACGGCCGCATCGTCCAGGACGTGGCCGCAGACGTGGGCGATGTCGTGCTGCTGCGCGCCGACGGCTTCTGGGCCTACCAGCTCGCGGTCGTGGTCGACGATGCCGAACAGGGCATCACCCATGTCGTCCGTGGCGCCGATCTGCTCGACTCCACTCCGCGACAGATCCTGCTGCAGCGCGCGCTGGAACTGCCGACACCCGCCTACACGCACCTGCCGCTGATCGTCGACGCGCACGGCGCGAAGCTCTCGAAATCGGTGGCGGCGCTGCCGGTGGACGGCGACGACCCGCTGCCGGCGCTGCGGCTGGCATGGCGGGCCCTGGGGCAGCGGCCGGACGGGTTGGACGGTCCGGGCAGCGTCGGGCGCACGCTCTCGCGAGCGATGGTGGCATTCGATCCGCGTCTGATTCCGCGCAAACCGATCGACTTCGCCGCACTGCACAATGGCAGCGCAATCCGGGACGCATAGAATCGGAACAGAGAGAAGCGGCACGCATCGAATCGCAACCAACCGAACTGCCAGCCGGGCGCAAGACCCGACGGCAGTCGCCACGCACACTTAACTTTGGGACGGGAGAACGGCATGACAACACGCGTCGCACTGGTCACCGGCGGCACCGGCGGCATCGGCACCGCCATCTGCAAGCGCCTGGCCGACATGGGCCACAAGGTCGCCACCAACTATCGCAACGAAGAAAAAGCGAAGGCCTGGCAGGCCGACCTGAAAGCGCAGGGCTACGACATCGCGCTGGCCAAGGGCGACGTGA
Source organism: Lysobacter sp. (assembly GCA_013141175.1). Classification (NCBI taxonomy): domain Bacteria; kingdom Pseudomonadati; phylum Pseudomonadota; class Gammaproteobacteria; order Lysobacterales; family Lysobacteraceae; genus Lysobacter; species Lysobacter sp. The sequence continues at coordinate 2,535,796 of JABFRN010000001.1, read as the reverse complement.
GTTCTCCCGAGGAAGCCGAAGCGATGGTGCGCGAGGTGGAACGCCAACTCGGGCCGATCGATATCCTGATCAACAACGCCGGCATCACCCGCGATGGCACCTTCCACCGGATGACCGCGATCCAGTGGCAGGACGTGATCAACACCAATCTCAATTCGGTGTTCAACGTCACCCGCCCGGTGATCGACGGCATGCGCCACCGCAAATGGGGCCGGGTCATCCAGATCAGCTCGATCAACGGCCTCAAGGGCCAATACGGCCAGGCCAACTACGCTGCGGCCAAGGCCGGTATGCACGGCTTCACCATTTCGCTGGCGCGCGAGAACGCCAAACTCGGCGTGACCGTGAACACGATCTCCCCCGGCTACATCGCCACCGACATGGTCATGGCCGTGCCGGAAGACGTCCGCGCCAAGATCGTGGCCGACATTCCCACCGGCCGCCTCGGCACTCCGGAGGAAATCGCCTACGGCGTGGCCTTCCTCGCCGATGAACAGGCGAGCTGGATCACCGGCTCCAATCTGGACATCAACGGCGGCCATCACATGGGCTGGTGAGCCCACGCCAACCCCTCCGGCACATGCGTGCCAGGAGGGGCTGTTGTGCGCTCGGTGTGCGCATGGCGGTTCATGCCCATGGTTGAAAACGTTTTTAACGGGCATTTCCCTTCAGGCCGGAAGCGCCGGAAGGCGGCCCCGGGGCGGCGAGTTGCAAGCCGCCGCCGGCTGCGCCATGCTCGCCGACTGTAGTCCTCTAGAGTAAAGGCTCCATGCCAGCTTCACGGATCATCAAGAAGTATCCGAACCGCCGTCTCTACGACACCAAGATCTCCAGCTACATCACGATCGAGGACGTACGGCAGCTGATCGTGGACGGCGAAGACTTCGAGGTCCGCGACGCCAAGTCCGGAGACGATCTGACCCGTCAAGTGCTGCTGCAGATCATCGCCGAGCACGAGCAGGACGGCGAGCCGATGCTGTCCACGCAGTTGCTCAGCCACATCATCCGTTTCTACGGAGATTCGCTGCAGGGCTTCATGGGCAACTACCTCGAACGCTCGATGCAGATCTTCCTCGACCAGCAGCAACAGTTCCGGCAACAGATGGGCGGCATGATCGGCCAGACGCCCTGGACGATGATGAACCAGCTCACCGAGCGCAATCTCGAGTTGTGGCGCGAGTTCCAGCACAACCTGATCGGCGCGATGGGCCGCAGCGCTTCGACGAAGCCCAAAGAGAAGCCCGCCACCAGCAAGTCGGCGCGCGACGATTGACCCCCGGTGGATCGATGGCGCGGCATCGCCGCGCACGGCGTCGGCTGCGCGCGGCGCGGCCATGAACGTTTTCAAGGAAACAGACCCATGAACAAGCGTGTAGCCGTCGTGACCGGCGGTATCGGCGGGCTCGGCACCGAAATCTGCAAAACGCTCGCCCGCGCGGGTCGCACCGTCGTCGCCGCCGACCTCGGCGCGCGCGCCGAACGCATCGCCGAATTCGAACATGACGTCGCCGGCCTCGACATCCATTTCGAGGCGCTGGACGCCGGCGATTTCGACAGCTGCGCCGCGCTGGCGCGCAAGATCGAAACCGCGCACGGCTCGTTCGACATCCTCGTCAACGCCGCCGGCATCACCCGCGACGGCACCCTGCGCAAGATGGACAAAGTGCAGTGGGATGCGGTGATGAACGTCAATCTCGACAGCGTGTTCAACATGTGCCGGCACGCGGTCGACGGGATGATGGCGCGCGGCTTCGGGCGCATCGTCAACATCAGTTCGGTCAACGGCCAGACCGGCCAGTTCGGGCAGACCAACTATTCCGCCGCGAAAGCCGGCATGCATGGCTTCACGATGGCGCTGGCACGCGAAGTCGCGCGCAAGGGCGTGACCGTGAACTCGGTGTCCCCGGGTTACTGCGAAACCGCGCTGGTGATGGCCATCCCCGAAGACATCCGCGCCGGCATCGTCGAGAAAGTACCGGTGGGCCGCCTCGGCAAACCCTCGGAAATCGCGCGTACCGTGGAATTCCTCACCGCCGACGACGCCGGCTTCATCACCGGCGCGAACATTCCGGTGAATGGCGGGATGTTCATGAGTTTCTGAGTCGGGCGTTTCTCCTCACAAAAAGCGGATCGCAAAGAAATTCGCTTCCGCAAGACATCGAGGCTGCATCATGAATCGTAGAAAACCCACGTCCATTTCGCGAAGCGCGCTATCTCTCGCGGCGCTTGGCGCAGTGTTTTTCAACGCCTCCGCAGCACGAACACCGGATGCGGCGCTCGACCTGGCGTATTCCGATTCTTCCCGGTACGACGAATGGATTGCCTCGCTTCAACAAAGCTGTACCCGCTCGTCCCGAAAATCCGTGCCCGCGCCGACAGCGCTTGCTCGATTCGTGTCGCGCGCTCGCGTCAAATGCGTTGTGAGCGGCCGGACACCAGATGCGTGGGAGCACACGACCACGATCGACATCCGGCCCAAAGCCTTGAACTGGCTCGGCTATCCTGTCGCTGAACTTTCGTACACCCAGACCTACTGGGACCAGGATCATGAAATCACCCTCAGCGGGCAACGCATGCGGTTCAAAGCCACTGCGACCGAGGCATTGTCGCGCGCAGAAAGCTATTGGATATCGAAATCCAACGGCGAAGTCACCAGGCCGATAGCGGGAACGGTCCTGTATGAAGGCGAAGCGATCGTGGAAAAACTGACTTGCGAGAACGGCAACTGCACGTATTCGATCATGTACGGCGTATAGATTCTTCACGCTGGAATCATTCAACATCGCTCACGCAACGAGGCATTCATGATCCGCTTGACTCTACTGATGTGTTCGACACTTCTCTTCGCCGGCCATGCGCAGGCCGCACAGGCGCCTTCGCAGGGTGCCGGAGCCGCAGCGATCCAATCCGGTGATGCCTGCACGGCTTCGCAGACGCTGCCCGACGGCATGCTCTGCTACGAACACGACGACGGTACGATGGCCATTATCAAATGCGCCGAAGCCAGCGGACACGTCGATTACACGATTTGCCGCAGTCACGACCTCGAATCGCTGCAAGGCACATTGGATGCGCGGAAAAAAGCGATCGAGACATGGCTCGATCGACCCGGCGACGACTCTGCGGACTACAAAAGCGCAAAAGCATCGTTCACCAAGGCCCAAAGCGCCTGGGAGACGTTCGCATCCGCAGATTGCGAAGTGGGCATGGCGCTGAATCTCAACGGAAACGGACAAACTCCGGAAATGCTGGATTGCATGGCCCAGCATTACGAATGGCGCATTTCGGAATTCGAAGCCACTATCCGCAAGTACGGTATCGAATAGCGGTCCTGGCCCAGCATCGATCGCGCGACGAAGGTATCGGGGTACTGGGCACCCCCCTCCCAACCTCCCCCTGCGCGATGCGCAAGGGGAGGAGCGAACATCGACATTCTTCACGACGACATCCATCCGGCAGCGACATCATGATCAAGCTCACCCCGCCCAGCACCGCCGCATGGCTCGTCTCGCTGCTGCTGGGCAGCGCCGGTATCGCCGGCAAACTCGGCTATCTCGGCGTCGCCTCACCGAATGCGTTCTGGCTGCTGGCGACCGCATTCGTGCTGCTGCTCTTGTCGACCGTGTTCAAGAGCCTGTAATCCTGACGGCGCTGCTTTTGTAGGAGCGGCTTTAGCCGCGAAGCCCGCAGCGCATCAGCCGCGGAAATTCGCGCAACCCGAAAAATGCAGCAGACAGCGCCATGATTGCGATCGAAGTGATCGCTGAAAAAAAACGGGCTTCGCGGCTAAAGCCGCTCCTACAAAAGCCCGGTCTCCCTGCGTCGGTGCGCGACACGCGCACCCTATCGATGGAATTCGCGGCGGCTTTCCCGCCTCCCGCTACGCGGGAAGCGGGCTACGTGGTGTTGCGCTTCTGCAGGTGCGGTGCGTCAGCGTTTCGTCGCTCTGAACAGCTTGAAACGGTCGTCGACTTTCCTGTGGTAATAGATCGCGCGCTCGTCGACGGAGAATGTGGTTGCTTCAACGAAGCCTTCCAACGCGGCAAGCCGTCGAGCGGGGCCGAACGGCTGCGTGGGGTCTTCGCGTTGCGCCACGTAGATCGCCGGCTGCGCGCCGAGCCCTCTGCGCATGCGCGTGAGCAACAGCGTTCTCCCGTCCGCAGAAATACACGGCGCGTACTCCAGCACATCGGTGTTGACGTTGCCCAGCGCTGCGGCGCTGTCGGGCGAGATGACGAAACCGTCGCCATGCCGATCCGCCACAACGATGTCGGCGGCTTTCGGCCCGAGCACCCACAGCAGATCGAAGCGGCCATCGACCACATACATGCGCTCGCCATCAGGGCTGATGTCGAGATCGAAATTGATGTACATGGACTTTTTTCTGGAGATTCCGCGCACCGGCTCGACGCCGGACAGCGCGCCGTCGCGGAACTCGCCGCGAAAGATCGAATGGAAGGTTTTGTCGTGGTCGCGCAACGACACGAAATAAAACACGCCGTGGCGGTCCATCGTCGCGACCGCGTCCAGCGCGGTCGTATTCGCGCCGCGCACTTCGCCCCGATAGCCGAACCGCAGGTCGTCGATCCGCTCCGCGTAGTGCAGGTTCGTATCGACGGAGGGATGGTTCGAATTGTTGAAGAACAGATAGCGGCCGTCGCGCGCGAGGAACGGCTCCATCGCGTCGCCGTCGTAGCCTTCGATCGTGACCGGCCGCGGGTCGGCGTACAGATACGACACCGGCGCGTCGGGAGCGGCGTCCGTCGCGCAGCCGCCGCAATACACCGAAACCGCGACGATACCGGCCCGGAGAAGCTTCGCCAGCACGCCGGTGCGCCGCACGCTGGCGTTCAATGCCGCGTCGGCATCATTGGCGGCAGAATTTCTGCTTGTATTCCATCGCCTTGGGCATCAGCGCCTGCAGATCGCGGATGCGGGTTTCCGGACTGGGATGCGTGGACGAAAACTCCGCCGGCGCACGGCCGCCGCTGGCCGCGCTCATGCGCTCCCACAGCGGCACCGATTCCTCCGGGTTGAAGCAGGCTGCCGCCGCGAGCATCAAACCGACGGCATCGGCCTGGGTTTCGTGTTTGCGCGCATACGGCAACATGAAGCCGTAACCCATCGCCGCCTGCATCATCTGCTGCGACTGCGGGTCCATGCCGCTCATCGCGCCCGCCATCTGCCCGAGCTGTCCGAGCTTCTGCTGCGACATGCGCTGCGCGCCGTGGCGCAGCAATGCGTGCGCGATTTCGTGGCCCATCACCACCGCCACCGCATCGGCGTTCTGCGCGACCGGAATCAGGCCGGTGTACACCGCCATCTTGCCGCCGGGCAGACAGAACGCATTGGCCTGGTCGGACTGGATCACGTTCACATCCCAGTCGAAGGTTTCCCACACCTTGTTGGGCGTGTTGCCGCTGTCGGCCGCCATCTGCGCTTCGACTTCCGGCACCTTGGCGATCAGGCGCTTGGCGATCTCGCGCACCTGCTGCGCGATCTGCGAATTGGGATCGACCGGTCGTTCCTTCGACAGGATGTCCTCGTAGGCCTGCAGGCCCATCGCCTTTTCCTGATCGATCGAGATGCTGCCGTCGATCAGCACCTTCTCGCCGGTGTACGGATCGACCTGCCGGTTCGACACCCAGTAGTACGCCGCGTAGCCCGCGAACAGCAGCAGGATGATGAAACGCGGATTGATGCCGCGTTTGCGCTGCCCACCGTAGCCCTGCTGTTGCTGGTTGCCGAAAGGATTCTGTCGCATCGTTACTTGCCCTCGCAGGCCTGCGGCCTAAAGTTCTCTGACCACCCGGAACCCGGTCAGCGCATTCGTCGCATCCGCCTCCGCCTGGCTGCGCCACGCCGCGCGGGTCTGCGCGGGCGCGTTGGACCAGGCACCGCCGCGGACCACGCGGGTGCGGCAACCGGGATTCACCCAAGCCTCGCCCTGGGTCGGCGCGCGACGGTAGCCATCATGCCAGCAATCCGCGACCCACTCGCGGACATTGCCTTCGAGATCGTGGATATCGAAGGCGTTGGCGCGGAACCGCGCGACCGGCGCCGGGCCCCAGAAACCATCGCCGTAACCGACGAACGCATTGCCCCAACTGCGGCCCGCAGGCGAGCGGTCGCCGCCGCCGGTGAGGTTGCCGGTGCCGCGCGTGGGCGGGCGGTCGCCCCACGGGTAACGCCCGGGTGCGCCGGCGCGCAGCGCGTATTCGAACTCGGCCTCGCTGGGCAGCCGGTAGCGCTGGCGGCTGGCTTCCGACAACCAGCGCGCGTAGGCCTCGGCATCCTTGGCGCTGACGTGCAGCACCGGCATGTCGTCGGCGGCGGGGCGGCCAAGATGATCGTGTCGCCAGTCCACGCCGCTGCGATGCACGAAGTTGCCGCCGCGCTCGTCGTAGACCATCGAGTGGCCGCGACGCAGCGCGCGCGGACGATAGTCGCTGGCCAGCACGAAACGGCGGAATTGGCCGACCGTCACTTCGGTGCGGGCGATGGCGAAGCCGCGATCGAAACGCACATAGCGCGACGGGCGCTCGGAACCGCTGGCATCGGGCTCGGCATCGCGCGCGCCCATGCGGAAACCGCCGTGCGGCACCACCACCATTTCCGGGCCGCGTCCGCCGCCGTCGAGCGCATCGGTGAACCGCTGGCCGGGGCGCTGCAGGCCGTAGTGGGTGGCCCGATCGATCCGATTGCGCAACTCGGCGGCCTGCGGATCGCCGGGCGCGGCGATGCGCAGGATTTCCGCCAGTCGCTGCCGCGCCCACGGCAGATGATTCGGACGGTTCGGCTGCAGCAACAGGGCCATGCCCTCATCGCGCAGCCGGGCGATGCGCGCGCGCCGGATCGCCTCCACGCGTTCGTGCCCGACATCGAGCGTGCCGATGCCCGGCCGCACCGCCCCCGCTTTCGCGAGCCAGCGTTTGGCGGCATCGAAATCGCCGGTTTCGGCCGCATCCTCCGCGCGCCGGATCAGTCCGCTTTCGACCGCCGCGACGCCCTGCGACGCGCGCGGCTGCCCGGGTTCCAGCGCCAGCGCCTGCTGGAACAAGGGCAACGCGCCCTCGCCCGCTTCGCCGAGGCGACCCTGGGCCAACGCCTGCTCGCCTGCTTCGTTCAATTCCCACAGACGGTCGGCACGGTCGACCTGGACGAGGTGATCCGCGCCGCCCTCCACCCGTTCGATACCGACGCTGCGCATCACCGCACCCACCGCATGCGCGCGGCGCAGCGCCTCCGCATCGTCGCCGGAGGCCGCCAGCGCGTCCTTGCCGGCCTTGGCCAGCCGCGTCAGCGCGCGGGACAGCCCGGTCTTCGCCTTGGCGTCCCCGGGATCGCGCGCCAGCAGCGCGAGATACAGCGGAATCGCGGCCTCGGCATCCTCGTAGAGCCGGCCTTCGGCGAGCGCAGCGGCGGCGCGTTTGCGTGCCGCTGGAACATCGGCATCGGCCAGCACGATCTCCGGGCTGCGCCAGGTCAGGCGTTCGGCGATGGCGTCGTCGCCGCTGACCGTGACCGTGCCGTCGGCCTGGCGCTGCGGGGTCTGGCCGCCCTGTCCGGTCGCCGCCTTGCCGCCGTCGCGATCGCAGGCGCACAGCAGGACCAGCGTCGCGATGACGCCTGCCGCCCATGCCTGTCGTGTCGCGCGCAGCGCCAATCTCCGCTCCGAATGTGGTCTTCGTGTGCGGCCGTCACCTTATCGCATCGTCGGCACTGCACGATGACCCGGACCGCACTCCGGTAGCATAGCGGCCCGCCATTCACGAACCGAGCCCGTGCCGCACTGGATCACCGACCCCGCACCGCTGCATGCCCTCATCGCCGCCGCACCGCCCAGCATCGGCATGGACACCGAGTTCGTCCGCGAGCGCACCTACTGGCCGCAGCTGGCGCTGGTGCAGATCGCGGGCGGCGACGCGCTGCCGGACGACGGCATCCTGCTGGTCGACCCGCTGCTGCCGGGCATGGTCGATGCACTGGCGCAGCTGCTCTCCGATACCCGCATCCTCAAGGTCATGCACAGCGCCAGCGAAGACCTGATCGCGCTGAAGTACTTCTGCAACGCCCTGCCGCAGCCGCTGTTCGACACCCAGATCGCCGCCGCCCTGTGCGGCGTGGGCGCGGGGCTGGGCTATCAGCGCGTACTGCAGGACCTGCTCGGGGTCACGGTCGACAAGGGCGAAACCCGCTCCGACTGGCTGCGCCGGCCGCTGTCGGCGTCGCAGCTGCACTACGCCGCCGACGACGTGCGCCATCTCGACGCCCTGCACCGCACGCTGTGCGAACGCCTCGACGCCCTGCAGCGCACCGCGTGGCTGGAAGAAGACTGCGCACGGATGTTGGCCAACGCCGCGCAGGACGACGGCGAGCGCTGGCCGCACCTGGGCATGCGCTCGGCGCAGTTCCTCGACCGCGACGGCCAGATCCGCCTGCTGCGGCTGCTGCGCTGGCGCGACGCCTACGCCCGCGACCACGACCGCCCACGCACCTGGATTCTCGACAACGAACTGGCGCAATCGCTGGCGCGCACGCCGCCGCGCGACCTGTCCCAACTGCAGTCGATGTTCGACGGCCAACCCAAGGCGCCGCGCAAGCTCGCCGACCAGGTGCTCGACGCCCTGCACACCCCACTGGCCGACGAAAACGACCTGCCCCCCGCACGCGGCGACGACCGCGACCGCAACGCCTACAAGAAACTGCAGCAGGCGGTGGCCGAACGCAGCGCCGAACTGGCGCTGCCCGATGGCGTACTGGCCTCGCGACGCTGGATCGAAGCCCTGCAGGACGGCGAAGACTGGCCCGGCGCCCTCTCCGGCTGGCGCCGCGCCCAACTCGAAACCCGGCTGGCGCCGATCCTCGCCTCGCTGCCGGCCCCGACTGGCGGCGGTTGATCGGCCTCCGTATACTTGCCGCACGTCGAATGGGGCGGTAGCTCAGCTGGGAGAGCGCCACGTTCGCATCGTGGAGGTCAGGGGTTCGATCCCCCTCCGCTCCACCATTCGACGAAAGAAAAAGCCGAAGCGCATGCTTCGGCTTTTTTGTTTGGCTGAACGCCGCCGCCCGCAAGCAATCCCTTCTCCCCGCACAGCGGGGAGAAGGTGGCCGAAGGCCGGATGAGGGGCGCTTTTCGCGCATCAGACCAAAACTCAGGCCGCACGCAGCCACCGATGTCAATCAGATGCATCCTTTTGCGCTGCCAATCGACCGAACCCGCTGCGGCTGGCAAGATGTACGACCAGCAGCACATCAATGCTGTATCGATTGCCGATTGCAGGGTTTCTACCGGCGCAACGATGCTCGCGCCGGCGGCGCATGAGGACTGCAATCGTCAATTGGTTGTCGAAAAGCACAGGACAGACAATGAGCGATCCACAAAGCGATACCCCGTCGGCTGAATCACCGAACCCTGCCGACGCTCGCCGCGCGCAGCTGGCTGCCCTCATCCCTGAAGCCTTCTCTGAAGGCAAGCTCGATCTGGCCGCACTCAAACGTGCGCTGGGCGAAAGCGCTGTCATCGAAGGCGGCGAGCGCTATGGGCTGACCTGGGCAGGCAAGAGCGACGCCTACAAGGTGCTGCAAACGCCATCCACCGCCACGCTGCGGCCCGAGCGCGACAAATCGGTGAACTTCGATCAGGCGCAGCACGTGTTCATCGAAGGCGAGAACCTGGAAGTGCTCAAGGTGCTGCAGAAGGCCTACTTCGGCAAGGTCAAACTCGTCTACATCGATCCGCCCTACAACACCGGCTCCGACAGTTTCATCTATCCGGATCGCTTCCAGGAAAGCAAAGAGGACTACCTCAGGCGCATCAACGATCTGGCCGACGATGGCACCTTGATGCGCGAAGGCTTCTTCCGCAAGAACAGCAGGGAGAGCGGTCACTACCACAGCAACTGGCTGTCGATGATGCTGCCTCGCTTGTATATCGCACGCAATCTGCTGCGCGAGGATGGCGTGATCTTGGTGTCCATCGATGACAACGAGGCTGCCAATCTCAAGTTGCTCATGGATGAGGTCTTCGGCCCCGAGAACTTGATTGCGCAGATGGTCTGGGAAAAGGGACGAAAGAACGACGCCAAACTCGTTTCCGTCGGTCACGAATATCTGCTTATCTACGCGCGCAGCATGATGAAGCTGAAAGAAGAAAACGTGATTTGGCGCGAGCCGAAACCGGGAGCCAAGGAAATTGTTGAACAGTGGCGCGCACTGAAAACCAAACACGGGGATGCCGATTACGAAGCGCAACAGCAGGCGCTCCGTGAATGGTACAGATCGCTCCCCGATTCGCATCCGTCGAAAAAACTGAGCCGCCACAAATGGGTGGACAAGTGGGGGCCATGGCGCGACCGCGACATTTCATGGCCGGGCGGCGGTGGACCACGCTATGACGTTCTGCACCCTGTTACGAAAAAGCCCTGCAAAATCCCCGAACGAGGTTGGATTTACTCAAGTCCCGAAGAGATGCAGCGTCAGATCAGACTTGGACTGGTTGTGTTTCGTGACGACCACTCGGAACCGCCATTCCGCAAAGCCCATCTGATTCCCGTCCCCGATGAACTATCCGACGAACAAGGGACCGATTTCGATGACGAAGAAGTCTCCGATGACGAGATCGGTCTTCAGGTGCTCGGAAGCGTTCTATACAAGCAATCCCAAGTCTCCGTAAAGTATTTGCGAAAACTGATGGGGGGAAAACTGTTCAACAACCCCAAGGACCATGAAGTCCTGGCGCGGCTCATTCGCTATTGCATGGGTGACGATGACAATGGCCTGGTGGTGGATTTTTTTGCCGGTTCCGCAAGTACCGCAGAAGCAGTGCTTGCCTTGAATGCGCGGGAAGGCGGCAATCGGCGTGTGCTGGCCGTACAGATTCCAGAGCCATGCGAGGAGAAAAGCGCAGCGCTGAAAGCCGGATACCCGACCATTGCTGCATTGAGCAGAGAGCGCATCGCGCGTGTCGTTGCGCAACTTGGCGAAGCTTCCGACTTGGTATCTCCCATTCCTGAGGACCTGGGTTTCAAATCTTTTCTGCTGACGCCCTCGAACTTCAAGCAATGGCGCGGCGATGGCATCGACACTGCCGAACAACTGGCCGGTCAGATCCAGATGTTCGCAAAATCAGAGAAACAGGGCGCAGCTCTCGAAGACATGCTGTACGAGCTGCTGCTGAAATTCGGACAGGAATTGACCACATCCATCGAGCCGCTGGACGTCGCGGGCGGCAAGGTGTTCGCCATCCACGACCGCAGCATGCTGTTCGTATTGGAGTCGTTCACCGAGACCATGATCGTGCCGCTGGTGGACATGAAGCCGCGTGAGATCATCGTCATCGACGGTGTGTTCAATGATTCGGACATGCTCAAGACCAATCTGGACTTGCAGTGCCGCGATGCGGGCGTCCGCTTCACCTGTCTGTGAGGTCATGCAGATGACAAACGATCAAGACAGAATATCTGCACGCGCAATAGCGCGCGCGAAGAATCGAACACAGGGATATGCGCGATGAAACTGCAATTCGACGCGCATCAGGAATATCAGCTCGATGCGATCCGCGCCGTGGTGTCCCTGTTCGCAGGGCAACCGGATGCGTCGCAAACCGCTGTGGCGCGGGACGACACGCTGTCCAGTTTGGCGCTGACCGAAATGGGCATTGCCAACCAGCGCGTGATCGACGATGCACAATGGCTTGCCAACCTGCACGTGGTGCAGGCGGCGCACGGCATTGAGGCGTCGAACGCTCTGGCAACGATGGCCTTGGACAACGGTACGCCTATAGGCAGCTTCCCCAACTTCACGGTGGAGATGGAAACCGGCACCGGCAAGACTTACGTCTACCTGCGCACGATTCACGAACTCTCCAAGACCTACGGTTTCAAGAAATTCGTGATTGTGGTGCCATCGGTAGCGATCCGCGAGGGTGTCCTGTCCAGTCTCAAGATCACTCGCGAGCACTTCCAGACGCTCTACGGCTACGAGCGCATGGAGTTCATGGTGTACGACTCGGGCAAGGTGCACCAGCTTCGCAATTTCGCATTGTCCGACGCGATTCAAATTCTGGTCATCAACATCGACGCCTTCGCCAAGGATTCGAGCGAAGCCGGCGATGATACCGCAGGCGGAAAAACCACGAAGAAGGCAAAGGGCAACGTCATCAACCAGATGCGTGAGGCGGGTGTCAGGCCGATCGAGTTCATCCAGGCGTCGAATCCCGTCGTCATTCTGGACGAACCGCAGAATCTGGAAACCGATATTCGCAAACGGGCAATTTCCAGGCTCAATCCGCTGTGCACGCTGCGTTATTCGGCCACGCACCGCAACGCCTACAACCTGATCTATTCGCTCGATCCGGTGCGCGCGTATGAGCTGGGGCTGGTCAAGCAGATCGGCGTGGATTCGGTCGTTGAGCTGCAGGATGCCAACCAGGCGTTCATCGAACTGGACGGGTTCAAAACCGCCAAGCGTAGCGTGTCGGCAAAATTATCGATCTGGATCAATCAAGCCAGCGGCCCGGCAAAGAAATCAGTGGCGGTAAAGAACGGCGACGACCTGTATGCACTGTCCAACCAGCGCGAAATCTATCGCAATGGTTTCATTGTCAACGAGATCGATGCAGGCGAAGGCTTTGTCACCTTCGCCAACGATGTGCGCGTGTCCATCGGTCGCCCGCATGGTGCGTTGACCGACGCGATTCTCCGCTTGCAGATCGAGGCAACGGTGCGCCGCCATTTCGAGAAGGCGAAAAAGCTGCATCCGATGGGCATCAAGGTGCTATCTGTCTTCTTCATCGACCGGGTCGCGAACTATCGGGTGTATGGCGAAGACGGCACCACGTCCAAAGGCAAATTTGCGGAATGGTTCGAGGACATCTATGCGCAATATCAAGGCATGCAAGAGTTCGCAGGTCTGCTGACCGCACATGCACCGGCAGTGCACAACGGCTATTTTTCCCAGGATAAACGAGCGATATCGCCGTTCGAGACGCTGACCGGCAAGACCAATGCGGACGCTGAGGCCGGCGCCTTTGAACTCATCATGCGCGACAAGGAGCGCTTGCTGGGCCTTGATGAGCCGCTGGCTTTCATCTTCAGCCACTCCGCACTGCGCGAGGGATGGGACAACCCGAACGTCTTCCAGATTTGCACGCTGGCCGAATCCAGTTCAGAGATCAAGAAACGGCAGGAGATCGGGCGCGGCCTGCGACTCGCCGTGAATCAACAGGGCGAGCGCGTGCGCGACCCAGCCATCAACCGGCTGACCGTGATCGCCAACGAGAGCTATGAAGACTTCGCCAACCAGTTGCAGACCGAAATGGTCGAGGCGGGTGTGAGATTCAAACGCGAGATGGTGCAGAACGAGCGCGACAAGGTCACTGTTCGCTTGAAGAAAGGCTTCGAGACCGACCCGCAGTTTCTCGCGTTATGGGAGCGCATACGGGCACGCACCCGCTACAGCGTGACCTATCAGACCAGCGAGCTGATTGCCAAGGCCGCCAGTCGTATCAAGTCGAAAATGGCCGCCATCGAGCGCCCGAAGATTGCCCTGATCCGTGCAGAGATCGCCATCAATGCGGATGGGGTGACTGGCAAGCAGACCGGATACCGCACGCGGGCCGTAGAAGCCAAATACGTGATGCCGGATTTCGTCAGCCAAGTACAGGCAAAAACGGGATTGGCGAAGTCGACCGTTGCGCGGATTCTTCTTGAATCAAGTCGCTTGAATGATGCGGTCAACAACCCGCAGGCATTCATCGACCAGGCTTCAGAGATCATCAATGCGGTCAAACGCGAGTTCCTGGTCTATGGCGACGGCTCGGATGACAGCGGGGTGAAGTACGCGAAACTGGACGATGCCGTCTACGAAATGCGTCGCTTTGAGCACGACGATTTAATGGAGGTGTTCGCGTCCAATGTTCGCGCCGTCGAGCAGCAACAGAAGACGCTGTTTTCGCACATCGTCATCGACTCCAATTCGGGGCCGGAGCGCGCCTTTGCGCAAGCATGCGAGGACAATGCCGACGTGCTGTTCTACATCAAGCTACCGCACTGGTTCAAGATCGAAACCCCGGTCGGACCCTACAACCCCGATTGGGCAGTAGCGTACCGCAACGACACAACGCTCTACTTCGTGGCCGAAACCAAGAAGACCGGCGACGGCGATCATGTGCAGTTGGGCCTGCTGAGACCGATTGAAGACCTGCGCATCGAGTGCGGCAAGCGGCACTTCAAGAATTTCGAGCAGGTGCAGTTCAAGGTGGTGAGCACGCTTGAACAGTTGGTGGGCTGATACGTGCGCTTGCAATGGGGCGACCGCTGTTCCAGAAATCGACATCGCAACCGATGGTGGAGCACCTCATGAATGAGTCAGGCCGGCGCGCGCCGCCCGATCAATCTCTGGACTCCGAATCCGCCGCACTCGCTTTTCTGGACAGCGCGCCATGAGCCATGACCTGCAGCCACAGCCCGGAGAATTCCTGCTCTACGACACCGAAGACGGCCGCACCCGCGTGGAATGCCGGTTCGTGGCCGACACGCTGTGGCTGCCGCAGTCCGGCATGGCCGCGCTGTTCCAGACCAGCAAACAGAACATCGCCAAACACCTGAAGGCGATTTTCGCCGAGGGCGAGCTGGCCCCCGATTCAGTTGTCAACCAATGGTTGACAACTGCCGCCGACGGCAAGCAGTACCGGGTAGCCCATTACAGCCTGGACGCCATCCTGGCCGTGGGCTACCGGGTGCGCTCCCCGCGCGGCACCCAATTCCGCCGCTGGGCCACCGAGCGGCTGCGCGAGTATCTGGTCAAGGGCTTCACGCTGGACGATGAGCGCCTGAAGAACCCGCCCGTGCCCGGGTCGGCCGTGCCAGACCGCTTCGACGAGTTGCTGGCGCGTATCCGCGACATCCGCGCCAGCGAACGGCGGATGTACCTGCGGGTGCGCGAGATCTTCGCGATGGCGGCCGATTATTCGCCCACGCTGCCCGAGACGACGAAGTTCTTCCGGTTCATCCAGAACAAGCTGCATTTCGCCGTGACCGGCAAGACAGCCGCCGAACTGATCGCCGAGCGCGCAGACAGCCGCAGCCCGAACATGGGCCTGACCACATGGAAGTCGGGTAGCGTGCAGAAGGCCGATGTGACCGTGGCCAAAAACTATCTGCACGAACCGGAGATCGGCGAACTGAACCGGATCGTGACGATGTGGCTGGATTTCGCAGAGGATCAGGCGCTTCGCCGCAAAGAGGTGTTCCTGACGGATTGGGCCGAAAGACTCGATGCCTTCCTGACGTTCAACGAACGCGCGGTGCTGGACGGCGCGGGCCAGGTAGCGAAGAAGCAGGCGGACGCCCATGCGGAAGAGCAGTACGAGCAGTTCGCCGCCCAGCGCCGGGCGTTGTTGGAAGCAGAGGGCGCAGCATTCAATGTGCGGGCACTGGAAGATGCAGCCAAAACCCTGACCAAGCCAGACAAGCCGAAGACATGAGCGGCTATTGGGCCACCGCTGGTTGCCCAATGTCCTTGAATAAGCCGACAACCTGACAACTTGGACGACCCGCCGCCGCCGGACGTGCTGCAGCAGGAGATCATCGACCATCTGGAAGCTGCATTGGCCGCGTTCCGCGATGTAGCGGCGGGGTTGCCGTCGTCGGTGCAGAAGACGTGACAACGCAGTGACATTGCGCGTTGGTTGCGAAGCGACAATCCGGTTATTTCGTGGTGGCTGTACGAAGAGCGCCCCTCATCCGGCCTTCGGCCACCTTCTCCCCGCGAGGCGGGGAGAAGGGACGGCATTGGGTCTCCGGTTTCCGGGGCGGATGTCGCAGCGGCGGGGTTGTGTCGCGACTTGACCAACCATCCGGTTGGTGGAAGCCGTCGCTCCTACAGGGGCAAGGGCTTCGCGGCTACCGCCGCTCCCGCAGAAGCCAAGGGCATCGCGGCTTGCGCCGCTCCTACAGGAGCCAAAAGCGTCGCGACTTCCGTCGCTCCTACAGGGGCAAGGGCTTCGCGGCTTGCGCCGCTCCTACAAGAGGGCAACGCGAAAAGCCGAAGCTCGCGCTTCGGCTTTTCGTTGTTGCGGCATCGGTTGGGCCGGCAATGCGCCTGCGCGAAGACTCAGAAGTCGTAGCGATAACCGAGGTAGTAGAACAGCGACAGCAGATCTTCCGAACTGGTATCCGCCTCGGTCCTGGTTTTTTCGAGATTGAATTCGGCCTCGAAGCTCAGGTGCTCGGTGCGCCGGTAGGCGAATCTGCCGACCGGGGACAGGCGCTTGGATGTGGAGCCGGCCGCGTTGTCCTGGATGTAGTACTTGATGCCCGGCTCGATGACCCAGGCCTCTCCCACTTTCACGCGCGTCGACAGGCCGAGCAACCAGGCGTTGTAGGCGCGGCTGGTGAGGTAGTTGGTGTTGACGATGAAGACATCGGACGGCGAAAAGACGCCGGTGCCGATCACCTGTGCGCTCAACGTCTTGATGTCGCCGGTCGGCTCGCTCGCCGGCAGGGTCGCGGTGGCGATGGTGCCGGTCACGCTGGAAAGACGATAGTCCGCCGCCACCTGCCATTTCGGCGAGAGCGTCACGGTGACGCCCAGCGACGAAGACCGCGCGATCGGCGTCAGGCCGATGGCCTGCTGCTTGATCTGTTCCTGGGTCATCGTCTGCGACAGCTGTTGCAGGTTGGTTTCGGGCTGGCCGAGCAGCGCATTGGTCATCTGCAGGCTGGGGGAACGACGGTAGTCGTAGAGGAAATTGACGCTGAATTTCCTGCCCCAGCCGAAATTGCCCTGCACCGACGCGACATTGAGCTTCTTGAAGAACACGTCGTAATCGACGAGCCCGAACACCGAGCGGTTGTCGGCGAAGTAACGGAACTCGCCGCCGACCGCACGCCGGTCCAGATCACCGGATGCGTCCTGCTGGATTCCGAAGATACCCAGGCCGATCTTGTCGAAGATATGGTCCGCATCCATCGTCGCGCCGTAGAAGCGCTTGTCGCCGCCAAGACCGGGTTCGATCAGCTTGCCGACTTCCACGCCGCCGCGCACCTTGTCGGTGCCCAGACCGATACTGGCCACCGCGCCGTCGAAACGCCCGAGCACGCCGCCGCTGGTGGCGGTCTGCCGACCGATCCGGGTCGCGAAACGGCTGGTCTCGTGCTTCAGATCGACGTACGCCGAAGACAGGCGATTACGGCTCGGCTGGTCGGGAATGAAACTGTGGCGGAAGGTATCGCGCAGGGTGACGCGGGTATCCCAGGCGCCGCGGCGATGCCGCAGGTTGTAGTTGACGTCGGTGACGATCGACGACTGGTCGGTGGTGCTGAGCGATTGCGTGTCGATCTGGGTCGCGCCGCTGATCGGGTCGGTGGTCGTGAATTCGTCGCGGATCTTCGACTTGCCGCCGTAGTAATACTGCGAGATGCCGCCCCATGTCGAAGTGACCGGCTTCCTCACGCGCGGCTTGTCGCCTGCCGTTGCGACCGGCTCCGGCGGCGCGATGGTGGACAGCGCGGCGATTCTCGCCTTCACGCGCGCCGCGCCCGGCGCGTCCGGGTAGATCTTGAGGTAGAGCTCGTATTCCGCTTGCGCGCGCGCGGTTTCGCCGAGACGCTCACGGGCGAACCCGATCAACTCCTGGGCGTCCTGCGAATATGCGCCCGGCGGCATGTTCAACAGCTTGTTGAGCTCGGCGATCGCGCCCTCGTAATCCTCGCGCTGCACCGCGTCGCGGGCGGTCGTGAGGAGCAGCGCCTGCGCCTGGTCGGATTCGGTCAGCGGCGTCGACACGACCGTCGCGGGTGGTATCGCCGAAGGCGGCAAGGTTGGCGCGCCGCGTTCTTCCTTTTTCGGCGGCGGCGTTTCCTCGGCGACGACCGGCCGCTTCATCGTGAGAACGAAACTCTGTTCGTCGATGCCGGGGCCTGCCTGCACGCCCTGCACCGGCGATTTGAAGGAGATTTCGAGGCGTTTTTCGGTCGGCTGATTGGCTTCGCTGAAATAACGCATCTGGAACGGAGGCGACAGGCCGGAATCGTCCCATTTCCGCGATTCTTCGAACACCGATCTGCCGTCGCCGGTCAGGCCTGCGATTTCGAAATAGATCGTGACCAGATCGTTGGTCGAAGAAACGACGGCGCGCTTGAACCTGACCTTCGCGTTGAACTGCACCGTGATCTGGGTCGCATCGGTCTGGTACTTGACCACCGAAACATCGTCGAAGATCTGCGCCATCGCCGATGGCGAAACTACGGCGATGGCGATCGCGGCCGAAAGGCAGGCAAGGCGGATTCTGAACTGGCGTTCGATCATCTGAAAATAGGTCTCTGCAGGGGAACAGTCAAAAAATCAGTCGAAGCTGCCGTCTGTGGCGCGATGCTGCCCGGTTCTTGTCTTCTTGATCGTGGAGAAGGTCGCATCCGTGTACTCGTGGCAGGCACCCGAGCAATCCTGCAGCTCCTGCACCGTGTACAGGATCTTCGGAGTGCTCACCTTCTTGTGTTCGCCCGGCTCGTATTCATTGGCATGGCAACCCGCGCAATTCGGACGATACGCAGCGAACTTCCAAGTGATGACCTCATTGTTCGTCGTATGGCAGGACGAGCAGGACATGCCGGCCTGGTGCTGGCGGTAACCCGCAGACACATGCGAGTAGGCCGTTACCGGCTCCCATGCGGTCGTGCGGTGACAGGCATCGCAGGACTTGGTCGTCACGAAGTGGTTCGACGGTTTGCCCGTTGCCGACGTGCCGTTGTGGCAGGTCGCGCAGCTGCCCGCCGTCACGTTGCTGTGACTGAAGGTCGCCGGCAGCCATGCGGTCGTGCGGTGACAGGCATCGCAGGACTGCGTCGTCGGCAGATGGTTCGAGGGCTTGCCGGTCGCGGTCGTGCCGTTGTGACAGGTCGCGCAGCTGCCCGCCGTCACGTTGCTGTGATTGAACGTCGCCGGCAACCACGCGGTGGTGCGGTGGCAGGCGTCGCAGGACTGCGTCGTCGGCAGATGGTTCGAGGGCTTGCCGGTCGCGGCCGAGCCGTTGTGGCAGGTCGCGCAGCTGCCCGCCGCAACGCCGCTGTGATTGAACGTCGCCGGCAACCATGCGGTGGTGCGATGGCAGGCGTCGCAGGACTGCGTCGTCGGGATGTGGTTCGACGGTTTGCCGGTCGCGGTCGTGCCGTTGTGACAGGTCGCGCAGCTGCCGGCGGTGACGCCGCTGTGGTTGAACGTCGCCGGCAACCACGCGGTCGTGCGGTGGCACACGTCGCAGGACTGCGTCGTCGGCACATGGTTGGACGGCTTGCCGGTCGCGGCCGAACCGTTGTGGCACGTCGCGCAGCTGCCCGCCGCAACGCCGCTGTGGTTGAACGTCGCCGGCAACCAGGCCGTGGTGCGATGGCAGGCGTCGCAGGACTGCGTCGTCGGGATGTGGTTCGACGGCTTGCCGGTCGCGGTCGTGCCGTTGTGACACGTCGAGCAACTACCGGCAGTCACGCCGCTGTGGTTGAACGTGGCGGGCAACCATGCGGTCGTGCGGTGGCACACGTCGCAGGACTGCGTCGTCGGCAGATGGTTCGAGGGCTTGCCGGTCGCGGTCGAGCCGTTGTGGCAGGTCGAACAGCTGCCGGCGGTGACGCCGCTGTGGTTGAACGTGGCAGGCGTCCATGCGGTCGTGCGATGACAGGCATCGCAGGACTGCGTCGTCGGCACATGGTTCGACGGTTTGCCGGTCGCGGTCGAGCCGTTGTGGCAGGTCGCGCAGCTGCCCGCCGTCACATTGCTGTGATTGAACGTGGCAGGCGTCCATGCCGTCGTCTTATGACAGGCATCGCAGGACTGCGTCGTCGGCAAGTGGTTCGACGGCTTGCCTGTCGCCTTGCTGCCGTTGTGGCAGGTCGCGCAGCTGCCGGCGGTCACGCCGCTGTGGTTGAACGTTGCCGGCAACCACGCGGTGGTGCGATGGCACGCATCGCAGGACTGCGTCGTCGCCACATGGTTCGATGGCTTGCCCGTCGCCTTGCTGCCGTTGTGGCAGGTCGAACAACTGCCGGCGGCCACGCCGCTGTGGTTGAACGTTGCCGGCAACCACGCGGTGGTCTTGTGGCAGGCGTCGCAGGACTGCGTCGTCGGGATGTGGTTCGAGGGCTTGCCGGTCGACTTGCTGCCGTTGTGGCAGGTCGAACAGCTGCCCGCTGCGACACCGCTGTGCTTGAACGTCGCCGGGAGCCACGCCGTCGTGCGATGGCAGGCATCGCAGGATTCTGTCGTCGCCACGTGGTTCGAGGGCTTGCCGGTCGCTTTGCTGCCGTTGTGGCAGGTCGAGCAGCTGCCTGCAGCGACACCATTGTGATCGAACTTCGCGGGCAGCCAGGCCGTTGTACGGTGACACGCACTGCAGATCTGGACCGTCTGCATATGATCCGAGGTCTTGCCTGTCGCGACCATGCCATTGTGACAGCTTCCGCACCGCTGCCCTTCGACAGACGCGTGGTTGAACGTTGCGGGCACCCACGCGCTGGTGCGATGGCAGGATTCGCAGCCTCCGGTGACCGGAATATGTGCGGCAGGCAATCGGCTCGCATCCGGCAGACGGCTGGCGGTGCCGTGGCAACTCACGCAGTCCTTCGGTGTTCCTTGCAGGATGCCGCGATCGTGGCAGCTTTCGCATCTCGCATTGCGATGCGCGCCGGTGAGCGGAAAACCTGTCCTTGCGTGATCGAAATTGGCTGGCGACTGGATTTGCGCCGCACTGGCCACCGGCATCGTGAAAGCGAACGACATCAACAGCAGCGCACAGGCGAGCCATGCGCGGCGTATCGAGTGGTGCACGATGATCGGTAATTTCGGCATGTGCATGCGGTCTCAGCGTGAGTTGGGCAGGATGTCTTTGAACGAGGTGCTGGAGTGGCATCTTTCGCATCGGTTGCCGAACGCACCGTTATGGATGTCGTCCCCGCTGTGGCAGCTTCCGCAAGCTAGTGGCAAAGCTATATCGTCTTTGCGCGCCGTCTTGTGACAATTATCGCACTTCAAACTTTCATGCGCACCTATCAGCGGGAAATGAGTCTGTTTCGCATGATCGAACTCCCATAGCGACCAACTGCGTGCGTTATGGCACGTCTCGCACTTCTGTCCGAGCTTTCCGGAATGCGAATCATTCTTGACGTGACAAGCAACGCATGCCTTCGGTGCGCCTTGATACAACTTGTCGGTGTGGCAACCCTTGCACTCGGTCACCTGATGCCGGCCCAGCAGCGGGAATGCGGTGCGATTGTGGTCGACGACCACCTTGGTCCAGCTGTCCGCGACATGGCAGCGCGCGCAGTCACGACCGAGTTTTCCTTGATGCGGATCCTTCTCGGCATGACAGGACACGCATTGCATGTCCAGTTTCTCGCGATGCGCATCGTTCTTGTGGCAACTCTTGCAAGTCAGCGGGCGATGACCGCCGAGCAGCGGGAAACGCGTCGCTTTCGCGTGATCGAAACTGATCTGCTTCCATGATGCCGCGTTGTGGCACGACTGGCATTCCGCGCCATTGCGCCCCTTGTGCGGATCGTCTTTCTTGTGGCAATCGTTGCAGGCGCTGGCGATACCGCGGAACAGCTTCGGCCCTTTGTGGCAGCCGAGGCATGCGGCATCACGATGCTTGCCGAACAGCGGGAAGCGGGTCTTGGCATGATCGAAACCCTGCGAAGGCTTCCATGCGCGCGGTTGGTGGCAGTCCTTGCAGTCGGTGCCCAGGGTACCGGCATGGACATCCTTCGCCTTGTGGCAGGCCACGCATTCGGTCGGCGCGCCACGGAAGACATTGGCCTGGCGATGACAGCCCGAACATTCGGTCAACGCATGTCGACCCAACAGCGGGAACCGGGTCTTGCTGTGATCGAACTTCGTCTCCTTCCATGCGTTCTCGGTATGGCAATTGGCGCATGCGGTGCCCATCGACCCCTTGTGCGAGTCGTCCTTGCGATGGCACGCGATGCATTCAGTGCCCAGCTTGAGTTCGGCCGGCGGGCGCGTATGGCATGCGGCGCACTTGGCGACGGCGTGCTTGCCTCGCAATGCGAAATCGGTCTTGTTGTGATCGAAACTGCTCTTCTTCCAGTCGACGGGGCCGTGGCATTTCGCGCAATCCCGGCCCAGGGTCCCTTTGTGCGTATCGTCGTCCTTATGACAGCCGATGCAGGTGGAAGGCGCGTCGCGGTACTTCGCTGCAGGCGGATGGCAACTGTCGCAGGTCACCGTCTTGTGCGCGCCCAGCAATTCGTAATCGGTCAGGTTGTGCCGGAACGTTTTCTTGTCGAAGCTGGCGATCTGCGCATTCCTGCCTTTGTGGTCGGTATGGCAGGTGCGGCACGCCTTCGCGGCGCCGCGTCCATGGAAACCGCGCTTGGCACGGATGTCGGCAGCGACATCCTTGTGGCAGGCCATGCACAGCGCGGGCTGCGCTTCCTTGTCGAACGATCGATGGCACGCCGCGCAGGTCGATTCCGTTTTCGCGTGCCCACGGATGACCTGACCCGGCATCAGCACGGTCTCGATATCGGTGCCCCTCGCCTGCGAGGACAGCAGGCACGCCGACGCTGCGCAGAGCATCGCGAACAGCAGGACGATTTTTCGAAAAAAAAGCATCCGGATTCAGTACATGTGGACTGCGATGATGTGCGCGATCACGCTGAGGACCAGCAGCAACACCAAGGGCACATGCAGCACATGCCAGAGCGAGAACAGGCGTTCGTAGGGCAGGAACTGCGCCGACCGTTGCACGGCCCGGATGCAGTCGGCTGCGATATCGATCGCCTCCTGCGACGCATACGGTTGTCCTGCCCTCGGGTCCCGGCCATTCGCGACCAGTCGCGACTGCGCGCGGCGGGCACTGAACCCGAGCGATGCGAGCGCCAGCGGACGTTTCCAGCCATGGCTTTCGACCACGACGGATTTGCGCATGAACGTTTCCAGCGCGGCGCGCACATCCTCGGCGCCTTCGACACGCAGGCGTTCCTTCGTTTTTCCCAATTTCGTCGCGGCTTCGGTGCGCACTTCCGACAACGTCAGCTGCCGACCGTAGAGGCCTTGATGGAGGTGACGGTAAAGATAGCGACCGAGGAATCCACTGCTGGCGACCACGACCATGCACCAGAACGCGATCGCCGCATTGGTCGACCGCCATTGCAGCGTGCAATGCAGCAGGATCAATGTCGGACCCGCAACGCCCAACACCATGTGCAGCGAAAACCATTTGCTGACGCGACCCGCGGACGACAACCAGCCCAGGCGCTTGCGCAGCGGGTAGCCGAGCAGCGCCAGCATCATCAAGCCACCGGCAAGGCCGAGGTTGTAGCCGACATCATCGCCCGGCTTGTACAGGCCTGAACGCGCGACCAGGTAGATCGCAGCGGCAAGAATGATGAACAGCAGCCAGGGAATGATGCGATGGAGCGAGGTTCCCGCGCCCTCCTTGGAAGAACGATTCGCATTCGCATGCCTTGCGGGCGTCGCGTCCACGGCGATTGCTTTCGCGGCATCGCGCAGCTGTTCGCGGACCGGTTGCGGCTCGGCCGTGGAACGCAAACTGGATTCAGGACTCGACATGCATCTCCATGAGACGATCTTCGTGGTTTCGATTATGCGACGACATCACGGTTCATTCGCGTGAGCGCGTTCACAATAAGCGATGGCGCTTTTTAACTCACGCTTTTTTATTGCGAAACGAAACCGCATAGCGGACAAAGCATCCTCACCGTAAGCGAACTGCCCGCGAGAGCACTATTTGATAATGACTACCAATTTCGTTTACCTGCTCTATGTCGTACCCGTGCTGATCGCCGTTGTCTACTATTTCCGCCGTCGTCACCATGTCGAAACCGAGCACGCCAAGGTGCTGGGCGAGTCCATCGCATCGGGCCTGACCGAGCCGCCATCGCTGCATCCGGTGATCGACACCGAGCGCTGCATCGGTTCCGGTTCGTGCGTTCGCGCTTGCCCCGAGGGCGCGATCGGCATCATCGCCGGCAAGGCGGTCCTCACCAATCCCAGCGCCTGCATCGGCCATGGCGCCTGTCACGCCTCCTGTCCTGTCGATGGCATCACGCTGGTGTTCGGCACCGAGCGTCGCGGCGTCGATATCCCCGACGTGCAGCCGAACTTCGAATCGAATGTGCCCGGCGTTTTCATCGCTGGCGAACTGGGCGGCATGGGCCTCATCCGCAAAGCCGCCGAGCAGGGCCGCCAGGCGATGGATGCGATCGAGAAAATCAAGGCCGGCCGTGCGGAATACGACGTGGTGATCGTCGGCTCGGGTCCCGCCGGCATTTCCGCAGGGCTCAGCGCGATCGAAAAAAAGCTCAAATACGTGATCCTGGAACAGGAACACTCGCTGGGCGGCTCGATTTTCCACTATCCGCGCAACAAGGTGGCGATGACCGCGCCGGTCAATCTGGCGATGATCGGCAAGATGCGGTTCACGGAAGTGAGCAAGGAGAAACTGCTGGAATTCTGGCAGAACGTGGTCGTCAAGACCCAGCTCAAGATCAACTATTCCGAGCAGATGGAAGGGATCGAACGCGAAGGCGATACCTTCGTGGTCCACAGCGCGACGAAGCGCTATCACACCCGCGCCGTACTGTTGGCGATCGGGCGGCGCGGCAGCCCGCGGATGCTGCAGGTGCCGGGCGAGGAACTGCCGAAAGTCGCTTATCGCCTCGCGGACCCCGAGCGCTTCACCGGCCAGAAGGTCCTGGTCGTCGGTGGCGGCGACAGCGCCGTGGAAGCTGCGGTCGCGTGCTCGGATTACGCGAGAAGCGTCCACCTCAGCTATCGCGGCGAAGCGCTCAACCGCGTCAAGGTCAAGAACCGCGACCGGCTTGAACGCCTGCGCCAGACCGGCAAGGTGGACGTCGTCTTCTCGTCTGAAATCATCGAGATCCACCCGGAAAACGTCATCCTGTCGGTTCACGGAGAACTGCAGGACATCGCCAACGACGCGGTCATCGTCTCGATCGGCGGCGTGCTGCCGACCGATCTGCTGAAGAACATCGGGATCCGTTTCGAGACGAAATTCGGCGAGAAGCTCTAGCGGGTTGTGGATGGACAACCCGCTGGCGCAGCCTTGAGGACGGCTGCGGCGACGCGCGCGCCTGCGATCGTTTCGTCGTGAGCGTGTCCGGATGCATTCGGGCCCGCGACATGGAAAACGTGCACGCAGCGCGTGCTTCAACTGTCTGCCGGGGCGAAAGCGCTACGCCGGGTTCAGGGCACGACCTGGTCGATCGAGATTTCGATCGGCCCGCTCTGCCCCGTATCCGCCTCGATCGCCGCGGACTGCAGATCGCCGGGCTTCGGCGATGCGTCGCCGCTTTTGGAAATGCGCGCGGTCACCGTAATGCGTTTGAACTTGGACAAACGCATCTCCGGCACCATGGCATCCGCGTCGGTCAGTTCGATCGTCGTCGGCAGATCGGACGCCTGGAGACGGCGGATCGCGAGCGGCGTCGGCGGGCCACCGGCCGCTTTGGCGAACACGAAGACGGTGTCGCCCGGCGATGCCTGCCCTTCGCGCTTTTTCGCCAACGCCACCCGCACCTGCAGGCGCGGGCCGCCGCCGGCAGTGGCTGCGGCTGCGGCGGTACCACCCAGCGCGCCTGCCATCGCAGTGCCCGCCGTCGGTTCGCCGCGCAGATGCGCTTTGGCATCGCCGATCATGTTGTTGACCGATTCGAGCACATCCGAATCGGGGCCCAGCTGTTTGCGGATCTTTTCCCAGGACACGATCGCCTCGGCGTAGCGTCCATTCTGGTAATCGCTCATGCCGATCAGCCACAGGCCGTCCTGGTTTTCGGGGTCGGCCTTCATCGCATGGTGGATCATCTGCAGCGGCTTGCCTTCGATCCGGCGGGTCGTGCTGGTCAGGGCGAGGGATTCCGCATACGCGATCTCGATCGCCGGACGATCCGGGGCGAGTTCGTAGGCTTTCTGGAACGCTTTGCCGCCTTCATCGTTGCGTCCGACGGACTGATAGGCGCGACCGAGCAGCAGCCAGCCATCGGCATCGCCCGGATTCTTCTCGAGTTTGGCGCGCAGGCTGCCGATCGCCGCATCCATGTCCATCGATGTCTTGGCACCCCCCGCCGCTGCAGCAGGCATCGCCGCGGTCGAAGCGGCCGATCCGGCCTGCGACAACGCATCCGGTGTGCCGACGGCGCGGTACAGGCCGAACACGCCCAACGGCAGCAGAATCGCGATCGACACCATGACGATCTTCACCGTGCGGGTCGTCTGCGGATTCGCGGCGGTGTCCGCCGGCGCGTCCTCGGGCAATGCCGCGAGCTTGGCATCGAACTCCTCACGGGTCAGCACGCCTGCATCGAACGCATCCTGCAGCGCTTTTCGACGCGGGTCTTGGCCCGGATGCGCGGCGCCCGTCTTCCGGCGCCACAACGGCAACAGCAGGAACATCAACAGCAGCAGCGCCAGCATCGCGCTGACAAGATAAAAAACGGTCATTCCCAATCTCCGGAAGCGATATCGGTCGCATCGTCGCCGGCAACGGGGCCGTTGCGGCGGACGATACGGATCAGCACGAAAAGAGCGACCGCGAACATCGCGGCGGGCCCGAACCACAGCAACCATGTCGTCGGCTTGACCGGTGGCTTGTAGAGAATGAAATCGCCGTAGCGGTCGGTCAGGTAGGCCTTGATCTGTTTGTCGTCGGCACCGCTGCGCATCTGTTCGATCAGATCGCGGCGCAGGTCCTGGGCGAGACCGGCGGTGGAATCGGCCAGGCTTTCGTTCTGGCACACCAGGCAGCGCAGTTCCTTGGCGAGCCCCTGGAATCTGGCCTCTTCCGCGGCATCCTTGAACTGGATCGGATCGATCGCCTGTGCGGCGAACGCGAGCAGCACCAGCAACAGTCCAGCGAACAGTCTGGCGATCATTTCGACGACTCCTGTTCCATGGTTTTGATGATCGGCATCAGCTTGGTCCGCACGACTTCGGAGGTCAGCGCGCCGATATGCTTGTATCGGATCACGCCCTTCGCATCGATCAGGAAGAGTTCGGGGGCGCCATACACGCCGAGATCGATCGCGACGTCGCCTTCCAGGTCGGCGAGCACCACGTCGTAGGGATCGCCGAACTGTTTCAGCCAGCTGGTCGCATCGCTGGGTTCGTCCTTGTAGTCGAAGCCGATCAACGGCACGCCCATCTGCCTGCCTTCGGTCATCAGCACCGCGTTTTCCTCGCGGCAGACATAGCACCAGCTGGCGAACACGTGCAGCAGGTAGGGCTTGCCGAGAAACGAGCGGCTGTCGACGATCCGCTCGGGGTCATTGAGCACCGGCAGCGAAAACGCGGGCGCCGGCTTGCCCACCAGCGGCGACGGCACTTCGCTGGTGTTGTGGTCGCGCACGTACACGAGTCCGGCACCGAGCAGCGCGAACAGCGCGAGGAATCCGGCGAAGGGCAGTATCCGCGAATTCATGCAACCGCCTCCGCAGAAGCAGGAATCACGTCGTCCGCATTGGATTTCGCAGCGCTGGCATTGACGGCGGACCTGCGGAAGCGCGGATCGGTGGCGACGACCAATCCACCCAGCATCATCAGGATCGCACCGCCCCAGACCCAGCGGATGAAAGACTTCAGGTAGACGCGCACGGACCACGCGCCATCGATGCCGCCCAGCGGTTCGCCGAGTGCGACATAGACATCGCGGTAGAACCCGGGTTGGATCGCCGCTTCGGTCTGCACGTTCGAGCCTTCCGAATACTGGCGCTTCTGCGGACGCAGGATCCCGACTTCCTTGCCGTCGCGGACCACCCGGATCTGGCCTTCGTCGGCGATGTAGTTCGGCCCTTCGACCCGCGTGATCTCGCCGAAGCTGAATGCGTAGCCGCCCACGTTCACGGTCTCGCCCTGCGCCATCCGCAGATCTTTTTCGACGCTGGTGCCTTCGGTGATCAGCACACCGGCAAAGAACATCGCGACGCCGAGATGGGCGATGACCATACCGGCCTGTTCGCGATTGAAACGTTGGCCCGGCGGACGTTCGCGCACGCGGAGGGTGACAAAACGGATCACGCCCATCGCCACCCAGACGCAGGCCGCCACGCCCATCAGCGCTTTCCACGAATGGTTGTCGAAGACGAGCCAGGCGACCGGCACGGCCACGAGCGCCGACGCGAGCGCCGGCACAAGCCGCCGCATCGCGATGCGCAGATCGTCCGACCCCCAGCGCAACAGCGGCCCGAACGGCAGCATGATCGCGATCGGCACCATCATCCACAGGAACATCGTGCCGAAATACGGCGGGCCGACCGAGATCTTGCCCAGGCCGAGCACGTCGGCGATCAGCGGATACAGGGTTCCGAGCAGCACCATGCCTGCCGCGCAGACGAATACGAGATTGTTCGCCAGCAGGATCGACTCGCGCGATGTGGTGCTGAACGCCAGTCCCCCGGCGACTTTCGGGGCACGGATCGAATACAGCAGCAGCGAGCCGCCGACGACGACGCCGAGGAACATCAGGATGAACATGCCGCGTTCGGGATCGCTCGCGAACGCGTGCACCGACGTCAACACGCCGGAACGCACCAGGAACGTGCCGAGCAGACTGAAGGAGAAGGTGAAGATCGCCAGCAACTGCGTCCATGCCCGGAAACCGCCGCGTTTCTCGGTGACCGCCTGCGAGTGGATCAACGCCGTCCCCGCGAGCCACGGCATGAACGATGCGTTTTCGACCGGATCCCAGAACCACCAACCGCCCCAGCCGAGCTCGTAGTACGCCCACCAGCTGCCCATCGCGATGCCGAGCGTCAGCGAGGCCCAGGCGACATTCGTCCACGGCCGCGACCAGCGCACCCATTGCCGGTCCACCTCACCGCCGAGCAGCGCAGCGATGGCGAAGGCGAACGCAACCGAGAACCCGACGTAGCCGGTGTACAGCATCGGCGGATGGATGATCAGTCCGAAATCCTGCAACAGCGGATTCAGATCCTTGCCGTCCATCACCGCCGGCAGCAAACGCGCGAACGGATTCGATGTCAGCGTGGTGAACAGCAGGAAGCCGACGCTCACCCACCCCAGGATGGCGAGCACCCGCGACAGGAATACCGGCGGCAGATGCTTTCCCAACACCGCCACGCACACCGTCCACAGATTGAGGATCAGCACCCACAGCAGCAGCGAGCCTTCGTGCGCGCCCCAGACACCGGACACGCTGTAATACCAGGGCAGGCGCAGGTTCGAATTCTGCGCGACGTACATCACGGAGAAATCGTGGACCAGCATGAGATAGACGAGTATCCCGAATGCGATTGCGACGAAAAAAGCCTGCGCATAAACGGCAGGCTTCGCGACCGCCATCAGCAGCGGGTTTTTCTGATGGGCGCCGATCAGCGGCACCACTGCCTGCACGATCGCGACGAGCAACGCCAGGATCAGTACGATTTGGCCAAGCTCTGGGATCATGCATTCGCTCCGGGTGATGGATTCAAAGGATGGTTCGAGCCGTGTCTCAAGGTGCTCCGCACCGAGAATGTCGCGCCATGGCGCCCCGTCGCCATGACCTCATCCGACCTCATCGGATGAGGCTGCATCGAGTTGTCTTCCGTTCGCAGAAACCGATGCGCTTCTGGCGACTGGGCAAGATGACCGTGTCCGGAATCGATTTGCGTGACAGGGCGCACAAATCCTTGACGCAATCGGAATCTTTCGATGTCCGGTCGGCGATCGAGCGCCGATCTTGATCCCGTCGGTGCGAATGAATCGCATTCATGGAGGCGCATGCGCGCTCAGCGCTCCGGCATCGGCGCTGTCGCGGCGGGTGTTCCCGCTGCAGCGGCGCCCGTCGCCTCGGGTACGTTGTGCTTCTTGTGCGCCAAACCCATCTTGTCGGCCACTTCCTTCGGCACGTAGGTCTCGTCGTGCTTGGCCAGCACCTGCTCGGCGATGAAGATCTGCCCGTCCATCCGACCGGTCGCCACCACCGCCTGCTTCTCGCGGAACAGATCCGGAAGAATCCCGGTGTAGCGCACTTCCAGTTCGCCGTCGCCATCGGTCACTTTGAACCGCGCTTCCATCGAGCCTTCGGCGCGCTGGAGCGAATTGGCCGCCACCATGCCGCCGAGGCGGAACACCGCGTCGCCGGTCTTGACCTTCGCGCCCGCTTCGTCGGCGAGGATTTCGCTGGGCGTGTACAGATAGGCGACATTGCGCTGCAGCGCCAGCGTCACCAGCGCGGTCGCGGCGACGGCCGCAGCCAGCAGCAACAGCACCAGCACGAGGCGGCGTTTACGGGTGGGGTTCATCGTTGCAGCTCCGTGGGAATGGGCGCGTCTTGTTGCGCGGATGCGCGCCTCGCACGCAGAGAGACGTTGCGCAGGATACGGCGGATGCGCAGCAGCGGTGCGACCAGGTCCCACAGCAGCACCACCGCGAAGATCGCGTAGGCCGCGACGACATAGCCCAGATAGGTCATGGCCCACGCTCCGCTGCGGTGTCGATCCCCGCACGCTGCCGCACCCAGTCCTTGCCCGCTTCGCGTTCCAGATTGTCCGCGCGCGCCCGCAGCAGCAGCGAACCGACGAACCACAGCTTGGTCCCCAGCACGATCGCCACCAGCGGCGGAATCATGCTGGCATCCATGCTCGACTCGCCGAACATGCGGATGGTCTGGCCCTGGTGCAGCGAGTTCCACCAGGTCACCGAGTAGCGGATCACCGGCAGCAGC
This sequence comes from Lysobacter sp., assembly GCA_013141175.1. Lineage (NCBI taxonomy): Bacteria > Pseudomonadati > Pseudomonadota > Gammaproteobacteria > Lysobacterales > Lysobacteraceae > Lysobacter > Lysobacter sp. The sequence continues at coordinate 2,505,075 of JABFRN010000001.1, read as the reverse complement.
GCGACCCCGACGATCGCCAGCAGACCGGCGGCGCGCGCGGCGTTGCGGCGGTCGTCGATCGCCTGGTACAGACCGATCACGCCCAGATACAGGAACAGCAGGATCAGCTCGCTGGTCAGCCGCGGGTCCCATTCCCACCACGTGCCCCACATCGGCTTGCCCCAGATCGAGCCGGTGGCCAGGGTGATCACGGTGAAGGCCGCACCGATCGGCGCGCAGGCCATGGCCAGGATCTCGCACAGCTTGATCCGCCAGATCAGCGCGATGGCCGCATAGAACGCCATCAGCGCGAAGATGAACATGCTCATCCATGCCGAGGGCACATGGATGTAGAGGATGCGGAAGCTGTCGCCCTGCTGGTAATCGGCGGGAACGACGAACAAGCCCTGCCAGCCGCCCCAGAGCATGACCAGCACGCCCAGGCCGAAGCACCACGGCGCCCAGCGCGCCGCGAAGCGGTCGAAGTACGGCGGCGAACCGAGTTGGTGGAACCAGCGGACGAGGGGGTTCATGGGTCAACGGCACACCCGTCGCCGGGCGCTCCACGGGGGAATGGAGGGGGCATTCTGGCGGCCCCGCGCCTGAAGAACATTAAGGCGCCTTAATCTGCCGCCCTCCCCTTTCTCGACAACCCGACACATCGCCACACGATCCTGTCGGCGCAGGCCCGTCACACCGCGTCGCCGGCCTCCTTCATCTGCTGCTCAAGACGCGTTTTGAGACCTTCGTCCAGTTTGAGCTGCCGCGCCAGTTCGTCGAGATAGGCACGCTCCATGAAGTTCTGTTCGTCCACCGCGAGCAGGCTGGCCAGATACATCTCGGAGGCCATTTCCGGAGTGGTCGCGGCACGCGCCACTTCGGCCGGGTCCAGCGGCTTCTGAAGTTCGGCCTGCAGCCATTGGCGCACTTCCGGCGCGGCGTCGAGGCGGCTGAATTCGCCTTCGATCACCTGACGCTCGCGATCATCGACATGGCCATCGGCCTTGGCTGCGGCGATCAGGGCCTTGAGAATCGCCTGACTGTGCGATTCGATCTCTGCGGGCGGCAGCGCATCGAAGGTCTGCGGCGCAGCGGATGCGGTCGCCGCTCCGGCGCCGGCCTGCTGCTGTTTCCAATCGCCATAGGCTTTGTAGGCCAGCGCACCGACCGCTGCGAGGCCGCCATACATCGCGACCTTGCCGCCCATCTTCCGCACCCTGCGGTTGCCCAGCAGCAGCCCGAGTGCGCCGCCCGCCAGTGCGCCCTTGCCGAAATCGCCGCCCACGCCCTTGCCTCCGGTGAGGTCGCCCACGCTCTGTTGCGCGGTTTTCAGCAGTTGATCGAGAAAGCCTTGGGTCTTCATGCGCGATGCTCCGGGAGTGGGGTCGAATTCGATGAAGTGTGGACCCATCGCACCCGCTTCAACCATCCGGAAGTCATGCTCGCCACCATCCCGGTCGCCATATTCAGGCAAGTCGTGCGCATCCGGCGCAAGATGCCTGCGACACTCCCAGCAGCTTCCGCCCGGTCGCTTCCAACCTGTTGAAACGGTCACGGCAGCGTCACCCGCTATCCGTTACAACACCACGTCATCCGACATCGAGGCACGCCCCCATGCCCACGTCTTTCCCGGCCCCACGCCGTATCGCGCCGCGCGCCATCGCATTGACCTGCACTCTCCTGCTGATGACCGCGTGCAGCGGCACGATCGGCAGCGATGGCGTCCAGCTGACCTCCCGCAAAGAACGCGAGACCGCGGCCTCTCGCAGGCAATCGCCGACGCCTGCACCTACTGCTGCCGAAGCCGCCGTCAAACCCAGAATCACCGGCGGCCCGCAGCGCACCACGCAACTGCCCAGCCCGCCGTTCGTCAGCACCTCGTTCGGGACCTTCAACGAACCCTGGGCGATGACCTTCCTGCCCGACGGCCGCCTGCTGGTCACCGAGAAACCCGGGCAACTGCGGCTGTTCAATACGGTGACGAAAACCACCGGCACCATCACCGGCGTGCCCGCCGTGGCCTATGGCGGACAAGGCGGCTTCGGCGAAGTCGTGCTGCATCCGCAGTACGCCAACAACCGCTACGTCTATTACAGCTATGCCGAAGCCGGCAGCAACAGCACCTATGGCGCTGTCGTCGCACGCGCGCAGCTCTCGCTCGATGCGAACGGCGGCGGCAGTCTCGGCACCTCGCAGGTGCTGTGGCGGCAATCGCCCAAAGTCGGCGGCCAAGGGCATTACAGCCACCGCATCGCCTTCGGCGCCGACGGCAAACTCTGGATCACCTCAGGCGAACGCCAGCAGGGCTCGCCAGCACAGGACATGGGCGGCAATCTGGGCAAACTCATCCGCCTCAACGACGACGGCAGCGTGCCCGCAGACAACCCGTTCGCGAATCAAGGCGGCGTGGCCGCACAGGTGTGGTCGCTGGGCCACCGCAACCTGCTGGGTATCGCCTTCGATGGCGCCGGACGACTCTGGACCCACGAAATGGGCCCCGCCGGCGGCGACGAACTCAATCTGATCGAACGCGGCAACAACTACGGCTGGCCGATCGTCTCCAACGGCGACAACTACGATGGCTCGCCGATTCCCGACCACCCGACGCGCCCCGACTTCAACGCCCCCGAAACCTGGTGGACCCCGGTCATCGCGCCCGCCGGCTTCATCATCTACTCCGGCAACCTGTTCCCCTACTTCAGGGGCCACGGCTTCATCGGCGGCCTCGCCTCGCAGGCATTGGTGCGCATCCAGTTCGACGGCACCACCGCGCGCGAAGCCGAACGCTACCCGATGGGCAAACGCATCCGCGAGGTGGAACAGGGCCCCGACGGCGCGATCTGGCTGCTCGAAGATGGCGCGGGTGGACGATTGTTGAAACTGACGCCGAAGCCGTTGTAGGCCGTGCAGCAGCAGGGCGGATAAGCACGACGTCCACAACACACAAGCCCCGCATCAGCGAGGCTCGTGGTGTTTGCGATCTGTTACATGCGCTGGCATCTGCTCGCCATCGGTCCCGATCGAAGCAGGCATCACGGACCGTTCGCCTGCCCAATCCGGCGGCAACCAGCCCAGCCGGACAAAACGGTGGAACGAAGAATACGGCCAGTCACGCACAGCAACCGCATGCCCGTGCTTCACCGGATTGATGTGAATGTAGTCGGCGTGATGGCGAAGATCGGTCTCGTCACGCACAGGACGTTCCCAATAACGACGTTGCCACACCCCACGCTCGCGTCGCGCGATGCGCACGGCGGAGCGATATTCGACCGGCGGAAGGCATCGACAAAAACCGGATTTGATCCGCGCCCAGCGTCCCGCATTGTCGCCGTCGCCGTCCGGCAACCGCCACAGGCAATGCAGGTGATCCGGCAGAATCACGATCGCGATCACATCGAAAGGCTGCGCATGTCGCGCAGCCCGGAACGATGCGCGCAGATCATCGACATGATCCACCAGCAGACGCCGCCGGCGTTCCAGCAGATTCACGGTAAAGAAGAACGTGCCGCCCGGCACGTGTTCGCGGCGATAACGAGGCATCCCCCAGCATGCCAACGCCACGAAGCCCACAACATCGGAAAACCCCGAACACAGCGTCGGCATTCCCCGCAACACATGCCGCGCTCCCCGAAGGTGCGCCAGGGCGCACCCTATAACAAAATCCTGGGAAGTTTAGGGCGTGCTCAAGCACGCCGCTTGTACGGGTTACAGGCCTTCATCGGCGTCACCCAGCAGACCATCAACTCCTACGAGACGGGTCGGCGTCGCGTGCCGGTGTCGCTCCTCGCTGCGATCGCGCGACGGCTCGGCATCAGCATCGAAGAACTTGTGGGCGAGCCAGCCAAGAGCAGCAAGCGCGGCCCCACGCCGAAGCTGCAACAACAGATGGAGCGCATCGCGCAGCTCCCACGCGCACGACAACAGTTCGTCATGCAAGTCATCGAGTCGGTGCTCGCGCAACGCCCATAACGCACAAGCCCCGCGCGTGGCGGGGCTCGTCGTTCGCTCATTCGGTGCGCCAGGGCGCACCCTACGAGAGAATGTTAGGGCGCGCCCCGGCGCGCCGTTGTACGAGTTACAGGCCTTTAGGTTTTAACCCGCCGTACGGCCGTACGGATTGCACCTTACGGCCTATTTAGCGCCATTGTTTGTCCACTGTTTGGCCGGTTCAATACGACCAAAGCCTCATGGGCTGCCCGGGACAGCCTTCGCCAGCATTGTGTTTTAACAAAATCATCCAAGGCAGGAAGATTATGTGGAGTTTCTTCGGCAACTTCACTTAATACCGCATTAAATAAACCAAGAGCAACAATCTCTTCATTGCTAAAGGCTTCACGGAAATTTACGTCGTCCGGAAAAAAGCTGTCATCCCATTGATTGAACAATTCGGCTGACACATCGACATGAGAAACTTCATGCTGATACTTCACCTGTTCTTCTTCGGATGAAATCAAGACAAGAGTTTGCACTAACATCGTGCGCATATTTTTAGAAATTTCATTCATATCTAGACCTCCTCACGGCGATGACCAGCTGGACCATTTTTTCCACTCATCAAGCGGGATGTGTGCCTCAACAGCATTGTCCGCAATACTTCCATTGATGGGTCTACCGTTTCTGCCTATAACTTGCCCGTTTTGGCGAACTATTACATGATCAACTCGTTGAGTTGGCTGGCTATTAGCCGGGTTGCCTCGATCAATTCGAACGCCATTCCCTTTATTCGATGGATCCGTCCAACGAACGCCCTCTCCTTTCCTTGTTGGTACGCCTTCACCCCAACTTGAAGGCAATTTACTTGATGCCGCCTTTCCAGGAGACCATGCAGGGCTACTTTCCGCCGCAGATTGCAGCGCCCCGCGTCCGGTCCCAGCCTGCCTCATCGACGGAGCACCAGCCTCCGCCGCACCGCCTACGCCTCTTGCAGCCACTGGCGTTAACGCAGTCAGCACCAATGTGCCTAGATTGCTTGCAAAAGCACCCAGCAATTCCTTGTTCTCAATTGGCACTTCCGGAATGCCAATCTGATTATCTGGATTCAAGCGATTATAAATACCGCCCAATGGTGCCGCGTTGATAGCACTGTTTAGGAGCCCAATGCCACTGTTTAAAAGCCCCTTCCCAAAGCCTTTCGTATCATCCAAATCACTTCCAGGCTCACCTCGCGACTGAAGGTCTTGGGCGTTCGGAACAAATGCCCGACCGATCGCACTTTTGATGCGACTTGCGATTCCGCTGCCAGATCCATTGCGATTTTCTGAAGTCGCACTCGCACCTGCGGATCCACCATTGCTCAAGGTGCCAATACCGCTTGCCGCCAGTTTTCCAAACGTCCCTTTATTCGCAAGACCGGATGCAGACTCTCCCGTCTTGGTATCCGTCACCGTGATGGTTTCGCAGTTCTTGATATGCGATCCGGTATCAGCTGAGCAATACCCAGTCGGATCCGTGCCACTGAGCGGATTGTTGAGGATGTAACTATAAGGATTCAACGACTGCGAATTCAACGGAAACTGGATGAATGGATCCACCCCCGTGAACCGTCCGAGGTTGTAGTCGTAAGCCCGCCCATTCATATGAATCAATTCAAGCTGGTTCAGATGTTCGTGCTGGGTAAAGCCCTTCGGCGTCACCGCCGTGCTGGCGATCTTCGCCGGACTCAAGTCGTTCCAAGTGCCATTGCGGGGCTTGCCGAACGCATCATAACCGCGCGTCTCGATCACACTGCCGCTGGCATTCGCCACCGCATCCACGCTGCCGAGTCGGTCCTTCAGCAGATACTCGACCTTGCGTGTCGCGCCGGTCCTGCTGATCACCGCGTAGTCGCCGATGTAGACCTTGGTTTCGCCGGTGTCGGTGCGATGCTCGTAGCCCGGCAGATACACGCGGTTGCCGTCGCTGCCCCAACTTCTTGTCCGCTGCCCATCCGTGCCGTAGCGGAAGTCGTCCCGCAGCGCGCCGCGCTGGGCCACCGTCGGCAGATTCTGGTGATCGTACTTCAGGCTCAGGCCCGCATTGTCGCCGGTCAGGTTGCCGTTGGCGTCGTAGCAGTAAGTGCGTGTGCCGCCTGCCGCCAGCGCGACCGATTTCACCGCGTTCGCGCCGCCGCCGCAGGACCCGCCGGTGTAGCTGTAGGCGTTCGCGGTGTTGCTGCTGAAGTCGCTCTTCTTCGTCAGGTTGCCCACTGCGTCGAAGCCATAGTTCACCGTGCCGCTGGCTGCGCCGCTGCGGATCGACTGCACCACCCGGTGCAACTCATCGTAGCTGTAGTCCTCGCGGCTGGCGCCGCCGTTGAGGCTCTGTCGTTTCACGTTGCCGAACACGTCGTAGCCGTAGCCCAGCGTGCGCAGATTGCCGCTCGCGCCGCTGTAGGTCAGCCCGGTCAGCTGGCCGGTCTGATGTTGGTATGTCGGCGTGAGGATCACCCCGTTGCCGAAGCTTTCCTGCGTGGCCTGACCACGTGCGTTGGTGCTGTTCGTACGCCGGTACTCGATGCCCGTACCCGGATCCTTCTCGGCGAGGGCATGACCGTAGATCGAGTACAGCACCTGCACCGCTTCGCCGTTGGGATATTCCTGTCCCACCGGGCGACCGTGGTAGCTGTCGTATTTCGTGCGTATGCGGTAGCTCTGCGTGCCGCTGGCCAGCGCCTGCGTCACGTCGCTCTGGATCGGCCGCGCCAGACTGTCGTAGCTGTAACTCGTCCAACGCTCGGTCTGAGCCCCTATCATCCGGTGGGACGACGCCATCTGCCCGCGCGCCGTCGCAGGGTCGTAACCCCAGGTATCCCACACCCGTTCGGCCTGGCCGTCTCCGGTCACATCCAGCGTCGCCTCACGCGCCGTGGCCCTGCCCAGCTTGTCGTAGGCATACACCGTGGTGACGCCCCGCGCATCCGATTGCGCTTGCACCTCGCCCAGCGCGTTGTACGCGAACCCCCAGCTGCCCTGGTTCGGATCGTTCACCGACATCCGCTGGCCGATCGCGTTGTAGCTCGCCTTCGTCACCACGTTGTTCGCGTCTTCGATCGCCGCCACGTTGCCGTTGGCTTCGTACCAGAAGCGCGTGCGGCCATTGAGCGCGTCGCGCGTCTCCACGTAACGACCCAGACTGTCGGTGGTGCGGCTCAAGCTCAGCCCGAGGACTCCGGGAGCATCACTGCTGCCCTGCACCTGGATATTCGTGGTCCGGCCAGCGTAGCTGTACGTGGTGACCATGTCGCCGCGGCCGTCTTCGCCCTGCTTGGGGACACGTTTGTAAGTCATCCGTCCTAGAATATCGTTGTAACTGAAATCGCTCCACGGAATCGAGGCCGTGTCGCTGAACGGCTCGGTTTCCCACAACACCTGACCACGTGCTGTGTATTCGCGCATCACATGCGTCCATACCCCGTCCATCCGCAGTTCAGCGGACATCCACACCCTGCCTTGTGCGTCGTGCCGCGACAGCAGTGTCGGGCTGCCGTCCTGCACCGTGATCATCTGGTACTGCTCGACTGGCTTCCAACAAAAACTCAAATTGCACTTATTAACCGCTAACTGTTGATCAGGCGCCACGTACACCGCATCCGTCGCTCCCCTGAAGCGCTTCTTGACCACGAATCCGAACGCGTCGTAATCGATCAGCGTGCGCAGGCCGTTGGCATCGGTGACGCTGCTGGGTTGGCCGTCCCTGGTCCGCACCGTGGTCGTCGCGCCGTGGCCCAGGGCATTGACCACCGCCAGCGGGAAATAGCCATCGGCGGTATACGTGGTGCCCGTGCTGCGGGTGCCGTTGGCATCGCCTGAAGCGCTCACCGCCACACCCGTGGGCAGGCCATGGTTGTTCGTCGTCGGATACGTGTATGCGGTCACCCGTTGCTGGTTCGTTACGCCCGCTTGCACCGTCTCGGTCGAGAGCGTGCGATTCGTGTTCCACGCATAACTGCTGCTGACGGTGTTCGCCGGGTTGCTCGTCCCCGCCGGCAACGCGTGCTGTGCCGCATCCCAAGCGGTCTTCGTAGTCACCAGTTTGCTGGTCAACTTGTCCAGCCACCAGTTTGCGGTGTCCACGGTGTAACTGTTGACCTCGCTCACGCACTGCCGGTCCAGCCGGTTGCTGGTGCCGCTGGCGCTACCAGTGCCCGCATCGCGACTGTACACCGTGCGCTGCACCAGATTGCCCCATGCGTCGTAGCCGGAGCCGTTCGACAACGTGCCCGCGCAATTGCCGTCGTCCGCCGCGATCTCCTGCGTATGGCCCAGCGTCGCTGGCGTACCACCGCTTGCGGCCGTGGTCGCGTCGTACGTCCACGATTCCTTGGTGTCGAGGAATGGGAAATACCGCGTCGGCACGCCCAGCGTCGGCACGCACGCCGCCGCGTTCGCGCGATTCGTGCGGTCGCAGCGCCAGGCGTAGGTTTGCTTGCTGATGGGACCGTCTTCGCCGCTCCGCGTGATCGGGTTCACCACCACCCGCTCGGGTTGGCTGGTCAGCGGAAACTTCTGGTGGAAGGTGGTCGTGGTGCGCAGGCCGGACAGCACGTCTTCTTCGATCAACGTGCGGAAGCCCTGGAATCCGCGCCCCTGATTGTTGTAGACCGCTTCGCCATAGCCGTAACGCCATGTGCGGAGTCCGCCGATGCCGTCGCTCTGGATCATCTCCGACACCACCTGCATCGACGAGGTGAAGTAGATGTGGCGCTCGTCGATGTAACGCTGCGATGCCACCGTCGGCACCGTGTACAGCGGGGTCATGCCTGCGGTCCGCCCGGCTTTGCCCGCCAGCGGCGAATACGTCCAGACCACCTGTTGGCCGAAGCCGTCGGTGACCATCTGCAACATGTCCTGGGTCTGCGGGGTGATGCCGTCCGGATTCTTCAGCGCGCCGGGGCCGAGATTTTCGTTGATCAGCATATTGCCGGTGAGGATCGGCAGGCCACCGGGCAGCGTCTGCGGCGACACCGTCGAAGACACCGGCACGCCACCGCGCGAGGTGAGGATGCCGAAGGAATCGCGCAGCGCGAACTCGGGCGAACTGAGCAACAGCCCATCGGCATGACCATCGCCGTACAGGTCTTCCGATGGCAGATTCACCGCACCGGACACGATCCCGGTCGCGGTTTCGCTCACCACCGGCGCGCCGGTGGCGCTCTCGACGATCCGCAGCGCATTGAGCTTGTAGCTGCTGTAGTCGGTGAAGCCTTTGGCGTGGGTCGCGATCGCGAGCTGATCGATCTCGGTTTCGGGCACGCCGTTGCCGTCGTAATCGACCGTCACGCCGGTGCCTGCGCCGCCGGGGATCGGCTGCGCTGTGATCGGATCTTCCGGACAGACCCAGCGTTCCTGACAGGCCAGACCGACGCCATCGCCACCCGGGCATGCACCGTTGTCGACGTATTTGTAGGTGCAGATATTGGCTGCGAATGCGGTCGGGAAAAGAAGTTCGCTGCGACCGTCGCCATCATGATCGCCCGGCGCGAGATGCCCGGCCTGCCACGGCTGCCAGACTTCGGCGCAGTGCGTGTTGCTCCCGCTGCTGCCATCGCCGCAGCCCGCCAGGCCGGCCGAAGTGTTGAGGTCGTAGGCTTGGCCGAGAACGCCGCCGCGGTTGTAGCGCAGCTTCCATTTCACGTCGCTGCCGATGTACAGCCAGTCGTCGAGACCATCGCCGTTGGCGTCCATCCACATCGAGAACAACCCGGTCTTGTCCTCGTGCGCGGTGCGCGGGTATGCGGTCTGGAACAAACTCGAAAACGACTTCTGCAACAGCGAATAGGTGCTGCCCTGTTTCTGCCCGAAGAGGATGCGATGGAGCTTGCGGCCCTTTTCGGTGCCGATGGGCGTGGGCCAGAACGCAAGATCGGATTCGATCAACAGGTCCGGCAAACCGTCGCCATCGAAATCGCTGACGCTCTGCAGTTGCTCGCCCTCATACATCACGTCGCCGACATGCGGCACGTTGAGACAGTGGGACGCCACTTCCGGAAACGTTGGCGGCGAAGCGCCATTGGCCTGATTCCGGTAAATATAGATCTTGACGGAACAACTGCCCGCGCCGCTGTTGATACGCTTCAGCAATACGATATCCGCGCGTCCGTCGCCATCCATATCGCCGACGTGCTTCAGACCATCGATCCCATTGCCGGTCCCGGTCACGGCGATACCCGTATTCAGGATCGTGCCGAACGCGGTCGCGAAATTGCTGTCGGTCGGCGAGCCGTTCCAGGCGCGCACGACGATGGTGCCGCTACTGCTGTCGCGGGCGACGAAATCGACGCGCCCGTCCTGATTGAAGTCCGCCGACCCATGACGCAGATCGATCAACGCGTACTGCGACGGAATCGCCATCGACCAGCGCACGGTGCGCTCGGGGGTGAGCGAGACGAGATGGCTCGTCACCGTGCTGCCGCTTCTGCTGGTGGTGATGACCTCGGTCGCGCCATCGCCGTCCATGTCGCCGACCGGTCTCAGTCCCGTCACATCGGCTCCGGCACCCAGCGAAAGGCTCGGCATCTTCATCGAATGCATCACCGGGCCCTGCTGCCACGCGAACGTGGTCGGCGGCTTGCAGATCCAGTTCGTACCGTCGAACGCACAGTCCGTCGCCGATTGCAGCAGGCTGCGGCCGGTGGTGGTGCTGACGCCGGTGCCGTAGCTCAGCACAACGCTACGGACAGGTGCGCTCACTGCGTAGGTCACGACCGATTGCAAACGCTTGGTCTGCCGAGTAATCCCGCCAGCAAGATAAGAGGAGGATCGATCGTTGGTGCCGGCACCAGACGGCCGGTCCTCATAGTTGAACACCACCCGGCGATCGCCCAGGGCACCGGCGAAGCCGGTGTACCAGATTTCCTTCGCCAACGTCTCGCCATCGCCATAGCTCGTATAGACATAATCCATCGCGTTGCCGACGCGGTCTTCCAGGCGCGCGATCATCCAGGTCAGCGGCACGCTCACGCCGCCGGGCACGACGCGCGCGGTCGACGCTGCTGTGCCGGTGTTGCCGTAGTAGGCGATCTCGCCGGATTTGCGTTCGACCTTGAAGTAGCTGGTGGCGGAGACGAGGTCGCCGCCGAGCTGGGTCACGCGTGCGAACGATTCGAGTTCGGTGCCGTAAGTGGCGTTGACCGCACCATAGGTGCCGCCGGTGAGGATCAGGCGTTGGCCATCGAGGCACAGGCGGTCGCTGGCATCGAGTTGGACCGCGCGGATCTGGCCGTCCTGTTCGAGTGTCTGCGGGCAACGATGCAGCGACGACAGGCCTGACAACGACCAGCCCATGCCGGCGATGCCGTTGCCGGCGCGGCTGCTGTAGTTCAACGACAGGCCCGGCTGCATGCCGCGACGCCCGGGCGGAACAGCGATCGGAATCTCGTAGCTGGCCGCGCCGCCGGAGACGCTGGCGGAACCGGCAAGCCGGCCGACCGTGGGATCGTGCGCCGGCAATTGCCCCTGCAGACTGACCGGCGCCTGATCGCCGATCAGATCGAAGGGAATCGGTGCAACCTGCGCGTAACTGCTCGGAAACGCACCCGGATGCCCCAGGCCGACCAGCATCGTCAGCAACATCGTCGCCAGCCCGACCCGGGCACGGCCCAGAATCCTGCCACTGCCCGTCATACCGATCGCGCCACTGCGCCGCACGGCGCCCTCTTGCCGGTTTCGCATGCTGGTTCCCTGTCCTTTGCTGCGCGGGAGTATAAATCGACTCGATCTCAAAAGTTGAGCTCGATCACGCTTTCCGTGCGTCCTCCAATCTTGATGGCGAATCTGGATGGAACACCCGCTTGCGGCACAACCGGAAGCGGCGGCGTGATCGACGGGTGCAAAGCCACGTCCACGGCGGACGATGAAGCATCGCCCGTGGTTCGATTGTTTGAAGAGAGTGGTGGGCCGTGAAGGATTCGAACCTTCGACCAAAAGATTAAAAGTCTTCTGCTCTACCGACTGAGCTAACGGCCCACGTTTGTATCAACCGCGCCGGCCCGGGGGCCGCCCGACCTTGCGCCGGGGCGCGCATTTTAGCTCAAACCGCGCGCGGATGGGTCAGCCGGCGACGTAACGGGTGGGATCGGCCACGCCGGCCGCCGCGAAACCCTCGGCGCGCAGGCGGCAAGCGTCGCAATGACGGCAGGCGCGGCCCTCGGCGTCGGCCTGGTAGCAGGACACGGTCTGTGCGAAATCCACGCCCAGACGCAGGCCTTCGCGGACGATGTCGCCCTTGGTCATCCGCATCAGGGGTGCGTGCACGCGGAAAGCCGCGCCCTCGACGCCGGCCTTGGTCGCGAGATTGGCCAGCGCCTCGAAGCCGGCGATGAACTCGGGGCGGCAGTCGGGGTAGCCCGAGTAATCGACCGCGTTGACGCCGCAGAACAGGTCGGTGGCGCCCAGCACTTCGGCCCAGCCCAGCGCGACCGACAGCATGATGGTGTTGCGTGCCGGCACATAGGTGACCGGGATGTCGGCGCCGATGACGTGGCCGTCGGTGTCGATCGGGACGTCGATGTCCGCGGTCAGCGCCGAGCCGCCGAGGCTGCGCAGATCGACATTCACGGTCTTGTGCACGGTTGCGCCGATGGATGCCGCGACGCGCACGGCCGCGTCGAGTTCGGAGGTATGGCGCTGGCCGTAGCGCACGCTGAGCGCATGCGGCGCGAAGCCTTGTTCACGGGCGATGGCGAGCACGACGGCGGAGTCCATGCCTCCGGAGACGAGAACGACGGCTTTCTTCATTGGGCTTCGCCAGGGGCGGAACGATCGGGAGGAATCGTCATTCCCGCGAAAGCGGGAATGCTTGTCAACAGCCGAAGGCTGGTCATCCAGTGCCTTTGTATTGTTGGTCGGGCGACCGACCGAAAAACCAAGCCGCTGGATTCCCGCTTTCGCGGGAATGACCGATGGAACTGTGCCTTTGTTGCCGTATTCACGTCACCTGCCCGGCTCGTCGTTCCAAAGCAGCTTGTGCAACTGCATCTGGAATTTCACCGGCAAACGATCCTGCACGATCCAGTCGGCGAGATCGCGCGCGGAGATCTCGCTTTTGCTCGGCGAGAACAGCACGTCGCAACGTTCGCTCAAGCGATGCCCGGCGACGATGCCACGCGCCCAGTCGTAGTCTTCGCGACTGCAGATCACGAACTTGATCTGATCGTGCGCATCGAGCAGCGGCAGGTTCTCCCAGCGGTTGCGATCGACTTCCGCCGAACCGGGCGTCTTGATGTCGAGCACGCGCGAGACGCGCGGATCGACGTCGGCGATATCGATCGCGCCCGAGGTTTCCAGCGACACCCGATAGCCCGCATCGCACAGGCGGCGCAGCAGGTCGAGGCAGCGTTTCTGGGCCAGGGGTTCGCCGCCGGTGACGCAGACATGACGCACGCCGTGGCTGGCGACTTCGGCCAGGATCGCGTCGATATCGCGCCATTCGCCGCCGAAGAACGCGTAGGCGGTGTCGCAGTACTGGCAGCGCAGCGGGCAGCCTGTGAGGCGCACGAACACCGTCGGCCAGCCGGCATCGCGGGCTTCGCCCTGCAGCGACAGGAAGATTTCGGTGATCTTGAGGCGGTCCGCCGCTGCGGCAGCCGCAGCGGTTGCGACGGTGGTCATCGCGGCATTTTATCGGACGGAGGCGCTTCGCACGCGCCCTGCAGCCCGATGCGGGTCAACGCACCCGCGACAGCTGGATCGCGCGCAGGCGGTCGTCGGCGGTGCGCGCCGCTTCGCTGCCGGGATAGCGCGCCACGACCTTGCCCAGCGTGGCTTCGGCGGCGTCGAGCTGGCGCAGGCCGTACTGGCACAGGCCGACTTTCAGCAGTGCGCCGGCGGCCTTGTCGTGGGTGGGATAGCGGTCGATCAGGCTCTGGAACTGTTCCTGCGCCAGTGCGTAGTTCTGGGTGACGTAATAGCTTTCGCCCAGCCAGTACATCGCATTCGGGGCATAGGCCCCGCTGGGATGGATGTCGAGAAAAGCCTGGAACATGCGCGCGGATTCGGCGTAACGACCGGCTTTCAGCGCATCGAAGGCGGCGTTGTAGGCGCTGCGCTCGTCGACGCTCTTGCCGAGGGTCGCGGCGTCGCCGTACACGCGCGGCGGCGTGTCCTGCACGGCCGGAATCTGTGCCGGCGGCGGTGTCGCAACGACCGGGGCCGGCACGGTGGCATGCGGTGCGACAGCCGGCGGCGGCGTACCGCTTTCGAGCCGGTTCAAGCGTCCGTCGAGATCCAGATACTGGGTGCGGCCACTTTGTTTCTGCTGTTCGAGCTGCTGCTGCAGTTCTTCGATCTGCGCGCGCAGCGACTGCACTTCGGTCTTCAATTCGCCGACCTGGTTGAGCAGATCGAGATTGCCCGAACGCATTGCGGAGAGTTGCTGCTCGAGCGCGGTGAGGCGATCGCCCGTGCTGACCCGTTGCGCGGATGCCGGCGCGGCGAAAGCCAGTGCAAGAACGAGACAGGCGGACAGCGGAAAGCGTCTGATGATCACGACGGCACGACCCAGGCGAAGAGTGTTACGAAAAGACACGGCGGCAATGGACGCGGCGACGTGAAGCGCGGACCACGCGAGGACGCGATGGGGCATCGCGAACGATGCCCCATGCGGAACATCACTTCGCGGTGTAGACGATCTCGACCCGGCGATTGCGACTCCAGCAGTCTTCGCTGGAATCGGTGCAGGTCGGACGCTCTTCGCCGTAGCTGACGACCGAGATCTGGCCGCCGGAGCCGCCGTTCGCCTGCACCGAGGACGACACCGCATTGCCGCGGCGTTCGCCCAGGCCGACGTTGTATTCGCGGCTGCCGCGTTCGTCGGCGTTGCCTTCCAGGGTCATGCGCGCGCTGGGGCGATCGCGCAGATATTTGGCATGGCAGGCAACGATGTCCTGGAACTCGGGCTTCAGCGCATCCTGGTCCAGATCGAAATACACCACGCGCTGGCGCAGACACGCATCGGTGTCGAGATCGGCCGGGCCGTAGGCGCCGGTGCGGATCGGGCCGTTGTCGGTGACCGTGCCGGTGCCGGTGTTGGTCGTGCCGCTGGAGGCGCTGCTGTCGGTGGCATCGGTGTTCGGATCCTCCTTCACTTTCTTGGTACAGGCAACGGCGGTCATGCAGAGGATCGCGGTGATCAGCACTCGGGTGGTCGTGTTCATGGTGGTCCTCGTCTTTGTCGCGGGTGAGTCACGGGGGAATGGTTCGGAAGCGGCGGGAAGCGCAGGCTGGGCATCAGCGCGGCAGGCGATACGGGCCCCAGGCGGGCTCGCGCACATCGCCGTTGGCCAACACCAATCGCTGGCGGACGCGGGCATCGGCGGACACCGCGTACAGCACGCCACGACGGCCTTCGCGCGCGGCGTACAGCACCATGCTCGCGTTCGGCGCGAAGCTCGGCGATTCGTCGAGCGAACCCGGCGAAAGCATGGACCAGCGCGGCGAACCGAGGCTGCGGTCGAGCATCGCGATACGGTACACGTTGCCGCTGCCCTGTGCCACGGCCAGCTTTTTGCCGTCGTAGGACACCGTGACCTTGGCGTTGTAGCTGCCCTGGAAGGTGACGCGGCTGGCGCTGCCGCCACTGGCGGACACCTGGTAAATCTGCGGTTTGCCGCCGCGATCGGAAGTGAAATAGAGGGTGCCGCCATCGGCGCTCCAGGTCGGCTCGGTATCGATGCCGAACTGGTTGGTCAGTTGGGTCAACGCGCGGCTGCCCAGGTCCATCACATAGATTTCGGGGTTGCCGCTCTTGGAAAGCGCCATCGCCAGTTTGCGGCCATCGGGCGAGAAGCTCGGCGCGCCGTTGATGCCCTTGAAACCGGCGACGGTTTCGCGCGCGCTGGTGGCGATGTCCTGGATGATGATCGAGGAGTTGCCGCGCTCGAAACTCACGTAGGCGAGCTTGCGCCCGTCCGGACTCCACGATGGCGACAGCAGCGGCTTGTCGGAACGCACGACGGTCTGCGGGTTGTAGCCGTCGGCATCGGCGACCATCAGCGCGTAGCGCGTGTCCTTGCCCAGACCGGAGGCGGTGATATAGGCGATGCGCGTCCAGAACGCACCGCGCACGCCGGTGATTTTTTCGTAGATGGCGTCGGCGACCTGGTGCGAAACGTCGCGCATCGCGTTGGCGCGTGCGGTCAGCGCGAAGGCGAGCAGACGGTTCTTGCCGATATCGAACAATTCGTATTCGACGCGATAACCGCCATCGCCGGCATCGAGCACGCGACCGACCACCACGTAATTCTGCTTCGCCTGCTGCCAGAAACCGAAGTCGATTTCGCTGCCGCGGGTCGGCCGCTGCGCGCCCATCTCGGCATCCGGCATCGGCCGGAACTGGCCGGAGCGGGCGAGATCCGCACGCACGACACTGGCGACATCGGTCGGTGGCGGCGTGCCGGCGCCTTGATACGGCATGGTCACCACGGCGATCGGCATGGCCGAGGCATTGCCGCCGACGATGTCGATCTCCAGCCCGCGCGATTGGGCGAACGCCGTGAAGGGCAGCAGCAGTGCGAACAGGAAGGCTTTCGAAAGCAGGTTCTGCAACTGGCGTGTTTTCGAAAGCATCGTCTTCTGCGACAGGGATCGGGTCATCGGGTATCCGGGCGACTCACGGGAGGGGACAGCTTGGCCGCGAAAGCGGTCAGAAAGATGAACGAACCCGGACTCGAGAGGCTTTGCACGGTCGGCTTCAACGATCTTCGGCCCGGAAATTGATGGTCAGGTTGCGGCTGAACACGCTCTCGAAGCCCCGGTACGGCAACGGCTGCGCCTTGAGCACGGCCGCTTCGACCGAACGCCGACCCTGCTCGTCGTAGGGACAGGACGGGTCGACCTGGGCATCAACGACTTCGCCACCGGGGATCTGCCGGATCATGATCTTGCAGACCTGCAGCGACGAGACATTGTCCGGCTGGGTCCAGTTGTTGCGGATCGCGTCGGTCAGCGCCTTCGTGTAGGCGGCGCTGAGATTCGGTTCGCTACCCCGGTTGCCCGGCGGCGGGCTGGCGCTGGCGGCGGCAGCGGATGCGCGCCGCGCTTCGCGGTCGGCCATCTGCCTGAGCTTTTCTTCCGACAAGTCGATCGCACGTCGCTGTTCCGCCCGCTGGCGACGGATATCGGCGAGTTGGCGCTCGCGCTCCAGTTCCATCGCGGTACGCGCTTTCTGCTCGGCCTGCTGCTGGCGTTCGCGTTCGGTCAGATCGACCTGGGCCTGGCGCTGTTTCGCTTCCTGTTCGCGCGCGGCGGTGTCGGACGAAGTGGAATCTGGCTTCACTTCTTCCTGGTCGACCTCGTCCGGATCGGGCAATTGCTCCTGCGGCTGCAATTGCTGTTCGGGTGGCGTTTCTTCCAGGGGTTCGGGCAGCGACTCTTCCGGCAGCGGCTCGTCCAGTGCCTCCGGCTGCGGCTCGGGTGGCGGTGTCGCCTGCGCCAGCGGTTCGGGTTCGCGCCGCAATGCGCTGCGCATGCTCGAAGGGAGCGCGTTCAAATCGACGACATCGGCGCTGATCGGTTCTCCAGCAGCGGAGGATGGCGGTGCGCGCCACAGCGATGCGACCAGCAGCAACAGCAGCGGCAGCGCGTGCAGCAGCAGCGCGAAGGCGACGGCGATGACAGTGTCGGCGCGGTTTTCGCGCATGGGGTTACTTCCCCTCCGCCGGCAGGCTGACCAGGCTGACCTTGGCGATACCGGCGTCCTTGATCAGGTCGATGCCTTTCATCAGCGTCTGGTAACTGGCGTCGCGCTCGCCGTTGACCAGCACCGTGGCAGCGTCGTTCTGGCCGTGGATGGCTTTCAGCTCCGCAGTGATGTCGGCGGCGGTCATCTCGCGGTTCTTGCCGCGCTCCAGCATCAGCGCGTAGCGACCATCCGCGTAGACGCTGACGACGATCGGATCTTTCGGCGTTTCCAGCGATTTGGCCCGCGACTGCGGCAGATTGATATCGGTGCCGAGGTTCAGCAGCGGCGCGGTCACCATGAAGATGATCAGCAGCACCAGCATCACGTCGATGTACGGCACGACGTTGATCTCGGCTTTGAGCTTGCGCTTGCGGATGCGGCGCCCGGAGGCGGTGACGGCCATAAAAACACCTGTTGTTCTTGATCGTCATCCCCGCGAAGGCGGGGATCCAGCGTCTTTGCCTTTGCGTCCGAATCCGAACCAATGAGCAATCGGCTTGCGGGCTGGATTCAATCGTCGTGAAGTCGCTGGTTCCCGCGTTCACGGGAATGACGGGGTGATCGGGGTTTGTCTTACGCCTCTTCGATATGCGCCTGACGCTGCAGGATCGACGAGAACTCTTCGGTGAAGGTGTCGTAGCGCACCGCGATGCGTTCCACCCGGGTGGCGAACCGGTTGTAGGCCCAGACGGCGGGAATCGCCGCGAACAGACCCATCGCGGTCGCCAACAAGGCTTCGGAGATGCCCGGCGCGACGGTGGCGATGGTCGCCTCTTTCATCGTGGCCAGTCCGTGGAAGGACATCAGGATGCCGAGCACGGTGCCGAACAGGCCGACGTAAGGGCTGATCGAACCGACGTTGGCGAGGAATTCGAGATTGTGTTCCAGGCCGTCGAGTTCGCGCGAGACGGTCGCGCGCATCGCCCGTTGCGCGCCTTCGAGCTGCGAGCGCGCATCCATGCCGCGACGTTGGCGCACGCGGTTGAATTCGCGCATGCCGCCCTCGAAGATCGCTTCGAGGCCGCTGATCTGCTGCTTGCGACCGCTGGCTTCGGCGTAGATCCGGCCGAGATCGGCGCCGGCCCAGAAACGCTCTTCGAAGCCGTCGGCCTCGCTCTGTGCGCGATCGAGCACGCGCTTCTTGCGGAAGATGATGATCCAGGACGCCACCGAGGCCAGCAGCAGCAGCGCCATCACGCATTGCACCGGCAGGCTGGCGTCGATGATCAGTTGCAGGTAATTCAGGCCGCCGCTCTGCGCACTGGCCGCACCCGCCGCGTCGGACAACGGCTCGATGGCGGTGGCCTGCAGCAGCATCGCTTGTGAAAACATCTTTCGATTACTCCGCGTTCGATGGAGGGAGGTGTTCCGACGCGGCTTCCTGCAACGCCTTCAGCTGGGGGTAGAGCGCATCCGGAATCGGCCGGGGGCGGAAATCGGACGCACGCAGCGCCGCGATCCTCACCTCCGCATCCAGCAGACGCACGCCGTCGCGTTCGACGGTCTGCACGATCACCAGACTCGCGTGCCGGCATTGGCGCAGCGCCACGCCGATCTGCAGCGCATCGTCCAGACGCGCCGGCAGACGGAAGTCGATCGACATCGCCCGTACCGCGAACACCAGATCGTGCTGCAGGCGCAACAGTTCCTGGCCGTAACCGTGCGCGCGCAACCATTCGGTGCGGGCGCGCTCGAGAAACGCCAGATACTGTGCGTGGTAGACGACGCCACCGGCGTCGGTATCTTCCCAGTAAACGCGGACAGGGTGGGTGAATGCAGCGTTCATGTTGAAGTCGGCGTCGGCGCGATGGTCAAACGTAACCCGGATCCGCTCGGATTTCCGATCGCAGGTCCGCGGCCCCTATGCATCCGGCGCATCCACGAACAGACCGGCCGCACCCGGCTTCGGTTTCAACCCGAGATGCCGATACGCCTTCTGCGACGCCATCCGCCCACGCGCGGTGCGCACCAGAAAGCCCTGCTGGATCAGATAGGGCTCGATCACGTCTTCCAGCGTGCCGCGCTCTTCGGACAGCGCCGCCGCCAGCGACTCCACGCCCACCGGGCCGCCGTCGAAATTCTCGATGATGAGGTTGAGCAGGCGACGGTCGAGATCGTCGAAGCCTTCCGGATCGACCTTCAGCATCAACATCGCGGCGCGGGCGACATCGTGGTCGATGTGTCCTGCCGCCCTGACCTGGGCGAAATCGCGCACCCGACGCAGCAGGCGGTTGGCGATGCGCGGGGTGCCGCGCGAGCGCCGGGCGATTTCATCGGCCCCCTCGGGGGCGCAGTCGATGCCGAGGATCAGCGCCGAGCGCCGCACGATCCGGGTCAGCTCTTCGGCGCTGTAGAACTCGAGCCGCTGGACGATGCCGAAACGGTCGCGCAGCGGCGCGGTCAACAGTCCGGCGCGGGTGGTGGCGCCGATCAGCGTGAACGGAGGCAGATCGAGCTTGATCGAACGCGCCGCAGGACCTTCGCCGATCATGATGTCGAGCTGGAAATCCTCCATCGCCGGATACAGCACTTCCTCGACCATCGGCGACAAACGGTGGATCTCGTCCACGAACAGCACATCGTGCGGCTGCAGGTTGGTGAGCAGCGCGGCCAGATCGCCGGCCTTCTCGATCACCGGTCCCGAGGTGACGCGCAGATTGACGCCCAGTTCGTTGGCGATGACGTGGCTCAACGTGGTCTTGCCGAGGCCCGGCGGCCCGAAGATCAGCACATGGTCCAAGGCTTCGCCGCGACGCTTGGCCGCTTCGATGTAGATCGACATCTGCTCGCGCACCGGCTGCTGGCCGAGATACTCGTCCAGCCGTTTCGGGCGGATGGTGGCGTCGACGACGTCGTCCTCGCGGCTGGCGCCGCTGGCGATGATGCGGTCTGTGGTCATTGCGGGATTATGGCTGGAACGTCCGGGTTTTACTCCCTCCACTTTCGGCTTTCACTCCCTACCCTTTGCGCGCAGCGCAAGGGAGGGTTGGGGAGGGGTCGAACAACGAAAACTTCAACACCGCAGTGATTCGGCCCTATCCAGGACAACAGCACCCGACCCCGACCCTCCCCTTGCGCGACGCGCAAAGGGAGGGCACGGCATCAGATCTGCACCTGCGAACCCAGTTCGACCAGACGATTGCCCGGGATCCGGAAGAAGCCGGTGGCCGAAGCGGCATTGCGGTGCATCAGCGCGAACAGCTTGTCGCGCCAGACCGGCATGCCGCGATTGGCGCTGGCGATGATGGTCTCGCGGCTGGCGAAATAGGTCGTGTCCATGGGATCGAAATAGATCCCGCCCTTGTCGCAGCTGCGCATCAGCGCCAGCGGCACGTCGGGCGTTTCCATGAAGCCGAAACGGATGACGACGCGATAGAAATCGTTGCCGATGGATTCGATGTTCAGGCGTTTTTCCTTCGGCGCGTGCGGCACGTTGAGGGTGTCGACAGTCAGGAACACGTTGCGTTCGTGCAGCACCTTGTTGTGCTTGAGGTTGTGCATCAGCGCATGCGGCACCACGGTCTTGTCGGCGGTCATGAACACCGCCGTGCCCGGCACCCGTACCGGCGGGGCCAGCATCAGGCCGGGCAGGAAGGTATTGAGCTGGATGCCTTCCTTGCGGATTTCGGCGTGCAGCAGCTCGCGACCGCGACGCCAGGTGCGCATCATCGTGAATGCGGTGATGCCGATGAACAGCGGCACCCAGGCGCCGATACCGGAGAACAGCTTTGCGCCGTTGGCGATCAGGAACGCAAGATCGATCACCAGGAACAGGCCGCACAGCGGCAATACCCACTTCCGGGTATCCGGCCAGCGGGTGTAGGCGACGATCGCCAGCAGCAGGGTGTCGATCAGCATCGTGCCGGTGACCGACAGCCCGTACGCCGTGGCCAACGCGGTCGAGCTGCGGAACGCCAGCACCAGCACGATCACCGCGATGAGCAGCATCCAGTTGATCGACGGCACGTAGATCTGGCCGATGGTGTCCTTCGAGGTGTACTTGATCGCCAGTCGCGGCAGATAGCCGAGCTGGATCGCCTGGCGGGTGACCGAGAATGCGCCGGTGATCACCGCCTGCGACGCCACCGCAGCCGCCACCGTCGCCAACACCAGCATCGGGATCTGCGCCCAGTCGGGGATCGACATGTAGAACGGATTGGCGACCGCCGCAGGATTCGCCAACAGCACCGCGCCTTGGCCGAAATAGTTCAATACCAGCGCCGGCAGCACGAAGGCGAACCAGCCCCAGCGGATGGGCTTCTTGCCGAAATGGCCCATGTCCGCGTACAGCGCCTCGCCGCCGGTCACGGTCAGCACCACCGCGCCGAGGATCAGCACGGCATGCCAGTTGTGGGTGGCGAAGAAATTCCAGGCCCAGTACGGGTTCATCGCTTTGAGCACGATCGGGTTCTGGACGATGTTCCAGGCACCGAATGCCGCCAGCACGATGAACCAGGTGATCATGACCGGGCCGAACGCCTTGCCGACCTTCTCGGTGCCGAAACGCTGCATCGCGAACAGACCGCACAGGATCACCAGACTGATCGGCACCACCCAGTGCGTGAAGACCGGCGAGATCACTTCCAGGCCCTCGACCGCGCCGAGCACGGTGATCGGCGGCGTGATCATGCCGTCGCCGAAAAACAGCGCTGCCCCGAAAATGCCGAGGATGCCGACGGCGTAACTCAAGCGCGAACCGGCTTTCAGGCTGCGCTGCGCGAGCGCGGTGAGCGCCATGATCCCGCCCTCGCCCTCGTTGTCGGCGCGCATGATCACGATCACGTATTTCAGCGTGACCACCAGCAGCAGCGACCAGAACCCGAGCGACAGCAATCCCTTGACCGTTTCCGCGTCGGGCGTCAGTCCGAAATGCGGGTGGAACATTTCCTTGATGGTGTACAGCGGGCTGGTGCCGATATCGCCGAACACCACGCCGACCGCACCCGCGACCAGCGCGGCCATGCCGGCCGATCCGTGTCCGCCATCGGCATGGGAATTGTCTTGATTGGAAGCTTGGCTCATCGAAAGAATCTGCCGTAGTCGGCGCGCGAGGCGACGGAAATGGGGGCTCAGCGCAGTGCGGACTGCAGCGCTTTGCGGATGATGGTGGCGGCATCGTCGCCGGCCGCAGTGGCGTCGCGCGCCATGCGCGCGGCCTCCACGGGTTTGTAGCCGAGCTGCAGCAGTGCGCTGGTGGCTTCGGATTGCGCGTCGGCACCGATGCCGAGACTCGCGGTGGCGCTGCCGGTGACGAAATCCGCTGCGCGGTCGCGCAATTCCACCACCATGCGTTCGGCGGTTTTCTTGCCGATGCCGGGAATGCGGGTCAGCGCGGTCACGTCGCCGGTCTGGATCAGCCGCGCGAATTCGTCGACGCTCGCACCCGACAGCACCGCCAGCGCGATCTTCGCGCCGATGCCGCTGACCTTCTGCACGTCGCGGAACAGCCGGCGTTCGGCGTCGCGCAGGAAGCCGTACAGCGAGACGCTGTCTTCCTTCTGCGCGTAATGGGTGAACAACACCACTTCGCGACCGAGCTCCGGCAGGTCGTAGATGGTGCTCATCGGCGCTTCCAGTTCGTAACCGACGCCGTGGACGTCCACCACCAACCACGGCGGCTGCTTGTGGATCAGGATGCCTTTCAATCGTCCGATCACGACAGCGCCCTCGACCAGGAGGAATGCGACGGCCATCCTTGGCGATGCATCTGCGCCTCCGGAATGACCTGCCCGGCCATCCTTGGCCGGGCGTTCAGCGGCGCGCGAGGCAATGCCTCGCAAACGCGCCGCTTCACCCACGGCGGCTGTTTGTGGATGAGCGTGCCTTTGAGACGACCGATCATGGCTTCATTTCCTCCACGCCTGGCGCGCGTTCACGCCGAGGCGCAATGCGGTGGCGCGCACGTGCGCGTGGGTGATCGCGACCGCCAGCGCATCGGCGGCATCGGCCTGCAGTTTGCCTTTCAGATTGAGCATCATGCCGACCATGTGCTGGATCTGCGCCTTGTCGGCGCCGCCGGTGCCCACCACCGCCAGCTTCACTTCCTTCGCCGCGTATTCGTGCACCGGCAGATCGCGCTGGACCACGGCGCAGATCGCCGCGCCGCGCGCCTGGCCGAGTTTCAGCGCCGAATCCGGGTTGCGGGCCATGAACACTTTTTCGATCGCCACTTCGTCGGGGCGATGGGTCTCGATGATATCGGTCAGCCCGTCGAGCAGGCGCTTCAATCGCAGCGGGAAATTGTCGCGGGTGTCTTCGTCGGCGGACAGCAGATTCAGCGGCGCATGGAACACGTGCGTGGTCTTGCCCGCCGCGTCGACATCGATGATGCCCACGCCGGTGCGCTGCGAACCGGGGTCGATGCCGAGGATACGGGTCACTTCGTTGTGCTCGGCGGATCCGCTCAGGCGTACGCGTCTTGGCCGAGCTCGGCGTTGGAATACACGCTCTGCACATCGTCGAGGTCTTCGAGCCAGCGCAGCAGCTTCACGACCTGCTGCGCGGTTTCGCCGGTGACGGCGATGTCGTTGTCGGCGCGATAGGCCACTTCGGCGATGTCGGGCTTCAGTCCGGCGGTTTCCATCGCCGCTTTCACGGCGACGAACGCATCGGGCGCGGTCATCACATCGATCGCGCCGTCTTCGGGATACACCACCACGTCGTCGGCGCCGGCCTCGATCGCGGCTTCGGTGATGGTGTCTTCGTTGGCGCCGGCCGCGAACGACAGCACGCCCAGTTTCTTGAACATGAAGGACACCGAGCCTTCGGTGCCCATGTTGCCGCCGCATTTGCTGAAGGCATGGCGCACATCGGCGACGGTGCGGACCTTGTTGTCGGTGAGGCAGTCGACGATCACCGCGACGCCGCCGGGCGCGTAACCTTCGTAGCGCACTTCCTCGTATTCGACGCCTTCGAGTTCGCCGGTGGCCTTCTTGATCGCGCGTTCGATCACTTCCTTGGTCATGTTGACCGCAAGGCCTTTGTCGATCGCGGTGCGCAGGCGTGGATTGGTGGTGGTATCGCCACCGCCGGCACGCGCGGCGACCCCGATCTCGCGGATGATCTTGGTGAAGATCTTGCCGCGCTGCGCGTCGACCGCGTTCTTGCGCGCTTCGATGGAAGGACCTCTGCCCATGAACGTCCGATGCCTGTGCGAATGCCAAGCCGGCGATTTTACCCCTATCCCGCAGTCGCTGCGGCCGGTTCAGTCACCAAAACGACCGCGGAGGAGGAAGCCGGCGGTCTGGCGGGCGGCATCGGCCGACAGCACCAGTCCGCTGTGGCTGGCCGGGACGATGCAATGGTCGGTCAGCCCGGGGAGCCGGGTTTCGGCCACGCTGACGGTACCGTCGGAGTCGCCGTCCATCCGTGCGAACAGGCCGCCGACCCCACGCGCACGATTGCCGGCGACCACGCCCACCTCGACCGGCCCCTGCCAAGGCGCGCAGCCGGTTTCGAGCAGGCTGCGGCTGCGGCCCAGCACCAGCGACAGTGGCGCACGGCGACCGCTCATGGCCGCCGCGACCCCGCTGCCACGCAGCGGCGAACCGAGGCAGACCACCCGCTTCACCGGCAGGTCCGGCGCCCGGCGCAGGGCTTCGAGGATGACCAGACCGCCGAGGCTGTGGCCGACCAGCAACTCGACCGGTTTGCGGCGCAGGTGCGCGATCAGGCGGTCGCCGGCATGCTCGGGGTCGCGCAGGATGCTGTCGTAGCCGAACAATTCCGGCGCAAGGCCCTCGCGGCGCAGGCGGATCGCGAACGGCGCCAGCCAATGCCTGGCGTTCCAGATGCCGTGGACCAGCAGTACCTTGGGCGGCGTGGCGCCGTCGATGGACATGTCAGGCACCGCCAGCCTTGCGGCGCAGGATGAATTCGTGGTCGCAGGTCGCGCCGACCGGGAACAGGTATTCGCCGACTTTTTCGAAACCGTAGCGGCCGTAGAAGCGCTGCGCACCGAGATTTTCGCTCCATACGCCGATCCACAGCGTGCGCGGGCCATCGCGTTCCAACCAATCAAGCACCGTCTGGAACAGTTGGCTGCCCCAGCCGCCGTTGTGGGCCTCTTCCAGAATATAGAGGCGCTTCAGCTCGCCATCGCCCTCGGCGAGATCTGCATGCGGAAGACCCGCCGGCCCGGCGACCGCGTGTCCGATCGCTTCGCCATCGCGCTCCAGCAGCCAGATCGCGTAGTGCTCGTCCGCAAGCAGCGAGCGGTGTACATCGACCGAATAACTGTTGTCGAGGAAATACGCGAGATCCTCCGGCGGATAAAGATGGCCGAAGGTCTCGGTGAAATTGCGCCGGGTGATGTCGACGACGCGTTCGGCATCGGCGGCGGTGGCGCGGCGGATGATCATGCTCGATATGCGAAACGGAATGGAAGGCATATCAGAAATGCACGTAGTAGCGAGTAATGAACAAGACTTCCTCGCCCGTAGCGCGCTTGTACGCTGTAAGCACTATTTTGAAGGCGGGCGTGTCGTTTTTCGTTTCAAGAAGATAACCAGCCACCAGCCGACCATTCCCCTTCCGCCGCGTGTCCTGAGTTGGGCTGATTCGAAAATCGGGATGTGCCTTCTCGACAGCTTCTTTGAAATCCGCTTGCGCTTGCGGCAAATTCGCGCCCGCTTGCGACACTGAACACATACCGTTTTCATCCAGGGCGATCAAATAAGCATTGCCAACTCTTTTCTCCTTGTAACGCCTGAGTACCGGGATTCCGCCTGCAGCACCCGCCCCGCTCGATGTAACTTTCTTGACGCCACGTGCCGCAAGCGACGCCTCGATCAAATCCGGATCAGGCCCTTGATTAATACAGACCTTGACGAATTCGTCGACCAGATTAATGCCGGCCGCTTCAGCCGCATGACTTGCCGGAAGAGTCAAGCTCCCTATGCCAATGATTCCAAGAGACAGCACGCAAGCGATTTTCATTGTTCCGACGCCTTAAGTCGCACCTGCACATGCACTTCGGCCAGCTGCACGTCCGGAATCGGCGACGGCGCGCCGGTCATCAGGCACTGCGCGGAGGTGGTCTTGGGGAAGGCGATGACGTCGCGAATGGATTCGGTGCCGGCCATCAGCGCGGCGATGCGGTCGATGCCGAAGGCGATGCCGCCGTGCGGCGGTGCGCCGTAGCGCAGCGCGTCGAGCAGGAAACCGAACTTCAACTCCGCTTCCTCGCGACCGATGCCGAGCAGATCGAACACCGCCGACTGCATCGAAGAGCGATGGATACGAATCGAACCGCCGCCGATCTCGTTGCCGTTGAGCACCATGTCGTAGCCGCGCGACACGGCGGTCTTCGCGTTCGCGCGCAGATCGGCTTCGTCGTCCACCGCAGGCGCGGTGAAGGGATGATGCAGGGCGACGTAGCGCTGCGCTTCGTCGTCCCATTCGAACATCGGGAAATCGGTCACCCACAGCGGCTTCCATGAAGCTTCGACCAGATTCAGATCCTTGCCGAGTTTCAGGCGCAGCGCGCCCATGAAATCGCTGGCGGTCTTATATGTGGCCGCGCCGAAAAAGATCGCGTCGCCGCTCTGCGCGCCGGTGGCTTTGACGATCGCGGCGAGCGTCGCGTCGTCGAGGAACTTGGCGATCGGCGAATTGATGCCTTCACGGCCCTTGGCGACATCTTCGACCTTCATCCACGCCACGCCCTTGGCGCCGTACTTGGCGGCATGCGCGCCGAGGTCGTCGATCTGTTTGCGCGAGAACACCGCGCCGCCCGGCGCGCGCAGCGCGACCACGCGGCCATCCTCATGATTCGCCCAGTCGGTGAAGACCTTGAATTCGCAGGTCTTCACCAGTTCGGCGATGTCGGTGAATTCCATCGGATTGCGCAGATCGGGCTTGTCCGAACCGTAACGACGCATCGCTTCGGCGTAGGTCATTCGCGGGAAGTCGCCGAGATCGACCTCCATCACTTCGCGGAAGATCTCGCGGATCATCGCTTCGGTGGCGTCCTGCACGTCGCGCTCGCCCACCCACGCGAACTCCATGTCGAGCTGGGTGAATTCCAGCTGGCGGTCGGCGCGCAGCGCTTCGTCGCGGAAACAGCGCGCGATCTGATAGTAACGGTCGAAGCCCGCCACCATCAGGATCTGCTTGAACAACTGCGGCGATTGCGGCAGCGCGTAGAACTCGCCCGGATGCATGCGCGCCGGGACCAGGAAGTCGCGCGCGCCCTCGGGCGTGGCCTTGGTGAGGATCGGGGTTTCGATGTCCTGGAAACCGCGCGCGTCCAGCCAACGACGCAGCGCCTGCACCAGCTTGATGCGGGTGCGCATCATCGTCTGCATCTCGGGGCGGCGCAGATCGAGATAGCGGTACTTCAACCGGGTTTCCTCGCCTGCGTTTTCGTGGGCGTGGAACGGCAGCGGCTCGGCCTTGTTCAGCACCTCGATGGCGGTCGGGATGATTTCGATCCGGCCGGTCCGGATCTTGTCGTTCACTGCATGCCGCGCACGCACGGTGCCGGTGACGCGCAGGCAGTCTTCGTTGCCGAGGGCGCTGGCGGCCTTGAACAGTTCGGGCTGGTCGCTTTCGATCAGCACCTGCACGATGCCCTCATGGTCGCGGAGATCGACGAACACCTGATGGCTCTGGACGCGGGCGGTGTTGACCCATCCGCAGAGAGTGACGGTCTGGCCGGTCAGCGCCTCGTCGACAAGGCCGCAGAAGTGGGTACGCATGGGGGGCTCCGGGTGTAGGATCGTCCGGCGCTTGCCGGTCAGCCGCGCATTTTAGCGGTTGCAGCGGCCGAACGCGTCGACGGAACGCCGCGTTGCCTGCGCCCGCCCGCCAGACCTGTCATCGTCCGCCACGTTCAAGGAGTCTGAAATGAAAGGTGTGCTCACCCGCGTATTCGCCGTCGCCCTGCTCGGCCTGTGCGCCCTGCCGGTGGCGGCGCAGCAGATCCAGGCCAAGGCCTACGCGCCCGAACGGGTGTGGGAACTCCCGGTGACGGATCAGCGCCGGGTCATCGGCCTGGAATACAGCGACCAGTCCGGCGGCAGGACCATCCCCGAAGAGCAGATGCGTTTCTATCTGGACCAGGTCCGGCTGTCGAACTGGACCTTCCAGCAGATCAAGAACGACATCGCGCAGTCGCTCGCCGGCGCCGGCGGCTATCCTCCGGCCAACAGCGGCGAAACGGTCCGCTGCGAAAGCACCGACGGCCGCCAGCGCACCTGCCCCACACCGTGGCAGACCGAATCGCGCCTATCCCGACAGCTTTCCACCAGCCCCTGCACCGCCGGCCAGAGCTGGTCGTCCAGCCGTGGCCAGGTCTGGGTCAGCGGCGGTTGCCGGGCCGAATTTTCCGCGCTGGTCAGCAATGCCGGCGGCGAAATCAACTGCGAAAGCAGCGATGGCCGGCCACGCACCTGCGCCACACCGTGGCCCGGCAGCTCCGACCTGCTGCGCCAGATCTCCGGCACCCCTTGCGTGGCCGGCCAGAACTGGTCGTCCAGCCGCGGCGAAGTCCGGGTGACCGGCGGCTGTCGCGGCGTCTTCGTGCCGACCGCCGAGTCGGTATCGAAGGAGGTCCGCTGCGAAAGCAGCGACGGCCGCTACAAGCAGTGCGGCACCAATCTTTACGGCAACGCCGACCTGGTCCAACAGCTGTCGGACCGTCGCTGCACCGAGAACAGCAACTGGGGCCTGCGCAACGGTTCGATCTGGGTGGACAAAGGTTGCCGCGGGGTGTTCCGCGTCGTCGACAACGGTGGTGTCTACAACAACGGCGGCTACAACAACGGTGGTTACGGCAACGACGGCTACGACAATGGTTCCGGCTACACGGTGACCTGCGAAAGCGCCGGCGGCCGATACACGCCCTGCGCCTGGGATCGCAATCGGGGCATGCCGCAATTGTTGAAGACACTGTCCGACAGCCCGTGCACCCAAGGTCATTCGTGGGGCTACAGCCAACGCACGGGACTGTGGGTCAACTACGGTTGCCGGGCACGCTTCGGCCTCCGCTGAGGCCTATCATCGCCACAGCGACCCACCCTCACACCACCGGATACGAGTCTGCAGATATGCCCAAGATCAGAACCCTTCTCCTCCTTGCGATCGCCGCAGCGGCCTGCTCCGCCGCGCCCAGCGCCTTCGCCCAATTCGGCGACAAGGACAGCATCCGCTGCGAAAGCAAGGACGCCCGGCGCGAAACCTGCGCCACGCCCTGGCCCGGCCAGACCCGGCTCATCCGGCAGATGTCGGCCACCGATTGCGTGCAGGGCCGCACCTGGGGCACCACGGCGGGCAAGGTCTGGGTGGAGAAAGGCTGTCGCGCCGAGTTCGGCCCGCAGTACGCCGGCAAGGAAGTGAAGTGCGAAAGCAGCGACGGTCGTCGCAAGAGCTGCGGCAAGGATCTGTACGGCAATGCCGACCTGATCCGGCAGCTCTCCGACACCCCGTGTCGCGAAGGCAGCAGCTGGGGCATGCGCGGTGGCGCGATCTGGGTGGACAAGGGGTGTCGCGGCGTATTCCGCGTCGGCGAAAGCGGCGGTCGCTACAGCACGACCTGTGGCAGCGAAAACGGCCGTCGTCAGACCTGTCCGTGGGACCGCAGCCGCGGCACGCCGACCCTGCTGGAGACGCTGTCGAAATCGCCCTGCACCCAGGGTCGTTCCTGGGGCTACGACAAGCAGCAGGGGCTGTGGGTGGACGAAGGTTGCCGGGCGCGCTTCGGCCTGCGCTGAGCCGGTTCACGTATCGAATCAAGACGCCGCCTCCGGGCGGCGTCTTCGTGTCGGGGCATCGGCGGCTTCAGGGCAACGGTACTTCGTTGCCCCAAGGCGGAGGCGGTGCCGGAAGCGGCGCGCTCAGGTCGAATTCGACCTGGAACAGGCGGCCGTTCGGACGCGAGAGTTCGTACAGGAAGCGACGCCCCGGCTCGATTTCCATTGCCCAGGTGTTCTCGACCGACGCGGTCAAGCCGTTCGCGCGGAAGCTGTCGATGGATTCGGCATCGACCGGAAATGCTTGGCGCTGCGCGGTGCCGGCCGCAGCGGTGTCGCCGCCGTACATCGTCACCTTGTCGGAGGTGCCGTCCTCGTGGCGGTGATCGTGCTTCAGGCGCAGCCCGTTCGCGGTGCGACTCAACACCCAGGTACGCGAGCGGTCGTCGCCGACGTGGAACGGGACGCGGAGGGTGTCCGATCCGCATTCGCGAACGTGCATCACCAGCGGTTTGCCTGCGAATGCGCTGTTCGCGGATGCAGGCGTATCCGCGAGCACCCGGCCCGAAAACGCTTGCCCGCAGTGCTTGCGCAACGCGGCGAGGAAGGCGTCCGCCGGCACGGAGGAGGAGGACGGGGTGCTGGCGCAGGCCGACAACAGGCACAGCGCGATCAACGGGACGAGCCTGCGCGCTCGCATCGGCATGTGCGTCATTCGGCCGGCTTGCTGGCAGCGGGCTTGCTCTCTGCGGGCTTGGCGGCCGGCGCAGGGTCTGCAGCCTTCGTCGCAGGCGCGCTGTCGGCCGACGCCCCGGAGGCCGGCGCGTCGGCCTTTTCGGTGAGGTTCCGCTTCTTGTCGCCGTCCTTCTTGAAGTCGGTTTCGTACCAGCCGCTGCCGGACAAGCGGAACGATGGTGCGGTCAGCTGGCGCTTGACCTGCGTCGCGCCGCATTCGGGACAGTCGGTCGGATCGGGGTCGGACATCTTCTGCAGCCGGTCGAA
The DNA here is from genome assembly GCA_013141175.1 of Lysobacter sp. Taxonomy (NCBI): domain Bacteria; kingdom Pseudomonadati; phylum Pseudomonadota; class Gammaproteobacteria; order Lysobacterales; family Lysobacteraceae; genus Lysobacter; species Lysobacter sp. Next base: position 2,473,747 of record JABFRN010000001.1, on the reverse strand, counting down.
CTGGTGGCCGCAGGCAGTGCATTCAAAGGCATAGATGGGCATGGCGTTCCGTGGCGTCTCGATTGACAGTCGCGATTGGGCCCCATTCTGGGGCCGGATGCCGAAGATGCAAACTCGGGCCATGAATACGATTCCAGACGGCCCCACGGCGGCCATGTGCGTTCGCACATCCGGCGATAGTGCGGTGCGCCCGGACAACCCCGGCGCGCACCCCACGAAAGGAGACGAACGATGCAACACTGGATTCGCGCGGCGGGCAGCCTGATGCTCGCGGCCCTGCTGGCATGGCTGCCCATGAGCGCCGCCGAAGCGGCCATCAATTCCCAGAACCTCGGTGCGAAGTACGACGCCACCCAGGCCAACATCACCTTCCGCGTCTATTCCTCGCGGGCCACGCGGATCGAGGTCTGGATCTACAAGACCGCGTCCGGCGCGCAGGAAGCCGTCAAATACGTGATGACCAAGGACGCCGCGACCAGCGTCTGGTCGAAAACCGCGTCGGTCGCGACCCTCAAGACCACGTACGGCATCACCGGCCCGGTGTACTACGGCTATCGCGCCTGGGGCCCGAACTGGACCTACAGCGCCACCTGGACCAAGGGCACGGCGATCGGCTTCGTCACCGACATCGACGCCAGCGGCAATCGCTTCAACCCGAACAAGCTGCTGCTGGATCCGTACGCGCGCGAAATCAGCCAGGACCCGAACACCGCGACCTGCACCGACGGCACCATTTACGCCTCGGGCGCGCTCCATCGCAACAAGGACAGCGGCACCTGCGCCAGCAAGGGCATCGTGCTCGCCAACGACACCACTTCGTTCGGCACCAAGCCCACGCGCGCGTTCAAGGACGATATCGTCTATGAAGTGCATCCGCGCGGCCTGACCATGAACGACACGTCGATCCCGCTGTTCCAGCGCGGCACGTATGCCGGCGCTGCGCTGAAGGCGGCGCACCTCGCGGCGGTGGGCGTCACCGCAGTGGAATTCCTGCCGGTGCAGGAAACCCAGAACGACCAGAACGAGCTGACTCCCAATTCGACCAGCGGCGACAACTACTGGGGCTACATGACCCTCAACTACTTCGCGCCGGACCGCCGCTATTCCTCGGACAAGACCGCAGGCGGCCCGACCCGCGAATTCAAGGCGATGGTGAAGGCGTATCACGATGCCGGCATCAAGGTGTACATCGACGTGGTCTACAACCACACCGGCGAAGGCGGCGCGTGGGGCGGCAGCGATGGCCTCACCGTCTACAACGTGATGTCGTGGCGCGGCCTGGACAACCCGACCTACTACTCGCTCACCGCCAATCTGCAGCATTCGTGGGACAACACCGGCGTCGGCGGCAATTACAACACCCGCAACACCATCGCCCAGAACATGATCGTCGATTCGCTGGCGCACTGGCGCGACGTGATCGGCATCGACGGCTTCCGCTTCGATCTCGCATCCGTCCTCGGCAACACCTGCCAGCACGGCTGCTTCAACTTCGACAAGATGGACGCGGGCAACGCGCTCAACCGCATCGTCAACGAACTGCCGCCGCGCGCGGCGGCCGGCGGCAGCGGTCTGGACCTGATCGCGGAACCGTGGGCGATCGGCGGCAATTCATATCAGGTCGGCGGCTTCCCGTCGGGCTGGTCGGAGTGGAACGGCCTGTATCGCGATGCGATGCGCAAGAAACAGAACCAGCTCGGCGTCGAAGTCGTCACCACCGGCACCCTGGCCTCGCGCTTCGCCGGTTCGTCCGATCTTTACGGCGACGACGGCCGCAAGCCGTGGAACTCGGTCAACTTCATGGTCGCCCACGACGGCTTCACCCTGAACGATCTGTACGCCTACAACAGCAAGCAGAACAATCAGGCGTGGCCCTATGGTCCGTCCGATGGCGGCGACGACAACAACCACAGTTGGAACCAGGGCGGCATCGTCATCGACCAGCGCCGCGCCGCGCGCACCGGCACCGCCTTCATGATGCTCAGCGCCGGCGTGCCGATGATGACCGGCGGCGACGAAGCCCTGCGCACGCAGTTCGGCAACAACAACGTCTACAACCTCGACTCGCCCGCGAACTGGCTGTACTGGACGCGCAGCACCATCGAGGCCAACCACGAGACCTTCACCCGCCGCCTGATCGCGTTCCGCAAAGCGCACCCGGCGCTGCGCCCGCTGAATTTCTACGCCAGCACCGACACCAACGGCAACGTGATGGAGCAGATGCGCTGGTTCAAACCGGACGGCGCGGTGGCGGATGCCGCGTACTTCAACAGCACCGGCAACCACGCCATCGCCTGGCGCGTCGACGGCAGCGAGTTCGGCGACAGCGCCAGCGCGATCTACGTCGCCTACAACGGCTGGTCGGGCAATGTGACCTTCACCCTGCCTTGGCCGGGCACCGGCAAGCAGTGGTATCGCGTCACCGACACCGCGACCTGGAACGAAGGCGCCAACACGGTCGCCCTGCCGGGCGCCGAAGCGCTGATCGGCGGCGAATGGACCACGTACGGGGTCGAAGCGCGCTCGCTGCTGGTGTTGATCGCGAAGTAGGCCCTCACCCGCGCGCGCGTTTGCGCGCTCTGCCCACTCCCGCGTGCGGGAGTGGGCGGCAAGGCTGCATCCGCCGTGAAGCCGCGCGGCGCGGAACCGCCGAAGGCGATTCCGCCATTCGGGTCTATTCGTACAGCGCCAGCAACTCCGCTTCGGCAGCTTCCAACTGCCCGCGCAGCGTCTGCTGTTCACGGCCGAGATCGGTGGCGCGCTTGCCACCGTCGGCATAAGCCGTTGGCGCGGCCAGTTCGGTTTCGATCCGCGCGAGCCGCGCTTCCAGTTCGGCGACGCGCGTTTCGGCCTTCGCCAGTTTCTGCGGATTGAGCTTCGACCCTTTCTTCGCCGGTGTGGAGACCGGCGCAGCGACCGGCTGCGGCGCGGCCTCCGCCTGTTTGGCCGCCGCTTTTTTCGGGTCGCTGCTGGCTCGGGTGCGCAACCATGCGGCGTATTCGTCGAGATCGCCATCGAAGGGTTCGACCGTACCATCCGCGACGCGCACGTAGTTGTCGCAGACCAGGCCGATGAGGTGACGGTCGTGCGAGACCATGACGATCGCGCCATCGAAATCGCTGAGCGCTTCGGCCAGCGCTTCGCGCATGTCCAGATCGAGATGGTTGGTGGGTTCGTCGAGCAGCAGCACGTTCGGCTGCCGCCATGCGATCAATGCCAGCGCGAGTCGCGCTTTTTCGCCGCCGGAGAACGAATCGATGTTCTCGAACGCGCGCTCGCCCGGGAAATACCACTTGCCGAGGAAATCGCGCAGCGCCTGATTGGGCAGATCGGGCGACAGCTCGCGCAGATGATCGAGCGGAGAGGTGCCCGAGACCAGCGACTCCACCGTGTGCTGCGCGAAATAACCGATCCGCAGATCCGGGTGCGCGTAGCGCTCGCCGGCCAGCAGCGGCAGTTCTCCGACCAGCGTCTTCACCAGCGTCGATTTGCCGGCGCCGTTCGCGCCGAGCAGGCCGATGCGGTCGCCGGCCTCCAGGCCGAAACCGACGTTGTGCAGGATGACCGCATCATCGCCATACCCGCAGTCCGCATCGTTCAGACGCATCAACGCATGCGGCAGTTTCAGCGGCTGCGGGAAGTCGATCCGGAATTCGCGCTCGGCGCGCACCGCTTCGGTGCCGGCGAGTTTTTCCAGGCGCTTCATCCGCGACTGCGCCTGCTTGGCCTTGCTGGCTTTGGCCTTGAAGCGGTCGATGAACTTCTGCAGGTGCGCGCGTTCGGCCTGTTCTTTCTCGAAGGCGATGTTCTGCTGGCGCAGGTGCTCGGCGCGCTGGCGCTCGAAGGCGGTGTAGTTGCCGGTGTAGAGCTTGGCCTTGCCTTCGTGCAGATGCAGCGTATGCGTGGTGACGTTGTCGAGGAACTCGCGGTCGTGCGAGATCACCAGCAGCGTGCCCGCGTAACGGCGCAGCCATTCCTCCATCCACACCACTGCGTCGAGATCGAGATGGTTGGTGGGTTCGTCCAGCAGCAGCAGGTCGCTGGGCATCATCAGCGCGCGCGCCACGTTCAGGCGCACGCGCCAGCCGCCGGAGAAATCCGACACCGGCTTGGGATGCGTTTCGGCCGGGAAGCCCAGGCCGTGCAGCAGGCGACCCGCGCGCGCCGCAGCGTCGTAGCCGTTCAATTCTTCGAGCCGGTGGTGCGCTTCGGCCACCGCTTCCCAGTCTTCGGCCGCGAACGCATTCGCCTCGGCCTGTACCGCTGCATGCACCTCGACATCGCCGGACAGCACGAAGTCCAGCGCCGGGTCGGGCAGCGACGGGGTTTCCTGGGCCACGCTGGCGATCCGGGCCTTGCCGGGCAGGTCCAGATCGCCCTTGTCGGGCTCGATCTCCCGCATCAACGCAGCGAACAGGGACGACTTGCCGGCGCCATTGCGGCCGACCACGCCTACCCGCCAGCCGGCATGCAGGGCCATGTCGACATCGGACAAGAGCAGGCGCTCGCCCCGGCGGAGGGCGAAATTGCGGAAGGAAATCATCGGGCAGGAAGACTCTGGAGCACGGCGGACACCAACCGGGCCGGCGATTTTACGCCGTGCACTGCGATTCCGGGGCGACAAGCGCGTTCAGAGACATCTCTTTATTCGGATCAAGCGTTTGACCCCTCCCCGGACGCGTGTTACACCGCCATGAACGTCATTCCCTCCCCTCCCGCAAGGAATTGCACCATGACTCGACATCCACTCACGCTCGGCCTGCTGCTGGCGCTCGCCGCAGCACCGGCCCTCGCCCAGACCCCCGAAGAAACCCAGGAAGCCGGCGACGCCCTGGAAACCGTGGTCATCACCGGGACCCGCACCGCGACCCGCACCGTGGCGTCCTCGCCCTCGCCGATCGACGTGATCACCCCGGCGGCGCTGGAAGCCACCGGCACCACCGAGCTGGCGACCGCACTGTCGCGCGCCCTGCCCTCGCTGAACTTCCCGCGCCCGGCCATCACCGACGGCACCGACGCGGTGCGGCCCGCGCAGCTGCGCGGCCTCGCCCCCGACCAGGTGCTGGTTCTGGTGAACGGCAAGCGCCGCCACACCACCGCACTGATCAACCTCAACGGCAGCCAGGGCCGCGGCTCGTCGCCGGTCGACCTCAACGCCATTCCGATTTCCGCGATCCAGCGCGTCGAAGTGCTGCGCGACGGCGCCTCGGCGCAGTACGGCTCCGACGCCATCGCCGGCGTCATCAATATCGTGCTCAAGGGCAGCGATCACGGCGGCAGCCTTTCCGCGAATGCCGGCCAGTACAGCGCCGGCGACGGCCGCAGCGCGCAGCTCGCGGGCGATGTCGGCATCAAGCTCGGCGAAAGCGGTGCGCTGCATCTCGCCGCCGAAGCGCGCAACCAGGACCAGACCGATCGCGCGCGTCCGTACGTGCTGGCGCCGGGCGTGATCGTGCGTCCGGTCACCGCGCCGCCGCCGGGCGTCGTCGTGCAGCGTTACGGCGATCCGGAAATCGACCAGTTCGCGGTGTCCGCGAACGCCGAACTCACGATCAACGATGCGCTGACCCTCTACGGCTTCGCCAACGCCAGCCGCCGCGACGCGCTGTCGAACGGCTTCTTCCGCCCCGCGCTCGACACCCGCAACATCCCGGCGATCTATCCCGACGGCTTCCTGCCGCAGATCCGCAACATCGCCGAGGACCGCGCCGCCGTGATCGGCCTGCGCGGCCTGACCGTGCTCGATTGGGATGTCGACCTCAGCTACAACTACGGCAACAACGATCTGAGTTTCGGCGTCGAAAACAGCCTCAACCGCAGCATCGGCCCGACCTCGCAGCGGAATTTCTACGCCGGCGCCCTGGAAATCAGCCAGCACCTGCTGAACCTCGATGTGAGTCGCGGCTTCGACGTGAGCTGGCTGTCGTCGCCGCTGAACGTGGCCTGGGGCATGGAATGGCGCGGCGAAGACTTCCAGCAGGGCGCGGGCGAACTCGCGTCCTACGTCAACGGCGGCGCACTGCTGCCGGGCGGCGTGCCGGCACCGTCGGGCTCGCAGGTCTTCCCGGGCTTCCGCCCCGATGATGCCGGCGACTTCAACCGCGAAAGCTACGCCGCGTATCTCGATCTCGAAGCGAACGTGACCGACAAGTTCAATCTCGGTCTTGCGGTGCGCGCCGAGGACTACAGCGACTTCGGCGACACCACCTCGGGCAAGGTCTCGGCGCGTTACGACTTCAGCGACAAGGTCGCGCTGCGCGGCACGGTCTCCACCGGCTTCCGCGCGCCGTCGCTGCAGCAGCAGTTCTTCCGTTCCACCGCGACCAATTTCATCGGCGGCGTGCCGTTCGACATCCGTACCTTCCGCGTGAACGATGCGGCGGCGGTCGCGCTCGGCGCCGAACCGTTGAAGGCCGAGGAATCGAAGAATCTCAGCCTCGGCCTGGTGCTGCAGCCGATCGACAATCTGTACGTCACCGTCGACGCCTACCGCATCGACATCGACGACCGGATCATGCTGTCGGAGAACCTCACCTCGGCCGCAGTGCGCGCCTACCTCAACGCCAACGTCGATCCGGCGCTGGGCGGCGGGCGCTACTTCACCAATGCGATCGACACCAGCACCAAGGGCGTCGACATCATCGCTACGTATCGCTGGGGCATCGGCAGCGGCAGCCTCGACCTCACCGCCGGCTACAACTACAACAAGACCACGGTCGAGCGGATCGCACCGAACCCGACGGCGCTGGCCGCGATCGATCCGACCGCAGTGCGCATCGGTCGCGTCGAAGTGGGCCGGCTCACCGTGGGTGCGCCGCGCGACAAGTTCCAGCTCGGCGGCCTGTACAAACTCGGCAACTGGAGCTTCGGCGCCAATGCCACGCGCTACGGCGAGTTCAGCGTTCTGTTCGGCAACAATCCGGCCGACACGTCGCGGGACCAGACCTTCGATCCGCAGTGGGCGCTGGACCTCTCCGGCAGTTATGCGTACCGCAACTGGGACTTCACGCTCGGTGCGGACAATGTGCTGAACGATTATCCGGATGAGGTGCTGTTCGCGAACTCGACCAACGGGCAGTTGCCGTACAGCGCGAGTTCGCCGAACGGTTTCAACGGCGCGTATGTGTATGCACGCATCGGGTACAAGTGGTGATCGACCGGTTGGTTGTTCGCTGAAAGCGGGGACTTTCGATGATGCCGGAATGCCAGTCAGACTTGTCTGACTGGCATTTTTTCTTTTGGATTTGGCGGGTCGATATTTGACGTCGCTTCGACAGTAGCGCCCATCGAATCTCGCAGCGCAGCGGATGTCGGCGACTCATGGCGTGAGGGTAACGCCTTGAATCTTTTTCGCGCTGGTGCGCGAGTTACTTTCTTTGGCGCAAAGAAAGTAACCAAAGAAACACTTCAAATCCAATTCAAACCTGCCGTCTGAGGTGAAGTCGGGATTTTTCGATGAGGCGTCCTGCCTCATCGAAAAACGGCGCACGTCCTGTGCGCCGCCCTCCGGGTCTCCAATCAAGGGATAGCGCACTACGTCTGCACGATTTCGGGGACGATGGCCATCTGCTGCGCTGCAATCGATCGTTCCGCCGCTTTGATCGGCGTTCTGTTTGTTTTGAATTGAAGCTGTCACGCAGCCACACGCATTTTTCGCGTGAGCACCCGGAATCTCCTTCGTCCTACAGATATCCAAACCACCGCACTGTCGGACCGCAATCGTAGACCCGGAGGGCGATGCACAGGATGTGCATCGTTTTTCGATGAGACAAGGATGTCTCATCGAAAAATCCCGGCTTCGCCTCAGAAGGCAGGTTTGAATTGGACGTGAAGTGTTTCTTTGGTTACTTTCTTTGCGCCAAAGAAAGTAACTCGCGCACCAGCGCGAAAAAGATTCAAGGCCTTACCCACTCACCATGAGTCGTCGACAATCACGCATACTGCCCCGATGCCGCACCACACCTCCCTCATCGCCATCCTATGCATCGGATTCGTACTGGCTTTCGTGTTCGGATTGCTGGCACAACGCCTGCGCCTCTCCCCGATCGTCGGCTACCTGATCGCCGGCGTGCTGGTCGGCCCGCACACGCCCGGCTTCGTCGGCGACCAGACGCTCGCGCCGCAACTGGCCGAGATCGGCGTGATCCTGCTGATGTTCGGCGTGGGCCTGCACTTCTCGCTGCGCGACCTGATCGCCGTGCGCAATCTCGCCATGCCCGGCGCGATCGTGCAGATGAGCGTCGCCACCGCGATGGGCTGGTTCCTCGGCTGGCGGCTCGGCTGGCCGCATCCGCAGAGCATCCTCTTTGGACTTTCGCTGTCGGTCGCCAGCACCGTCGTGCTGCTGCGCGCGCTGGAGAGCGGGCGCATGCTCGACAGCGAACGCGGCCGCATCGCGGTGGGCTGGCTGATCGTCGAAGATCTGGCGATGGTGCTCGCACTGGTACTGGTGCCGGCCCTGGCCGGCAACGATGACGGCGAAGGACTCGGCAAAGTCCTGCTGGCGACTTCGCTCAAGGTCGGTGGATTCATCGCCCTGATGTTGATCGTCGGTCGCCGCGTATTGCCCCGGGTGCTGGAGCGCGTGGCCGACACCGGCTCGCGCGAACTGTTCACGCTGTGCGTGCTGGCCTGCGCGATGGGCGTGGCATTCGGCGCAGCGGAACTGTTCGGGGTCTCGTTCGCACTGGGCGCGTTCTTCGCCGGCATGCTGCTCAACGAATCGCCGTTCGGGCACAAGGCGGCCGAGGACTCGCTGCCGCTGCGCGATGCGTTCGCAGTGCTGTTCTTCGTGTCGGTCGGCATGCTGTTCGACCCCGGTATCCTGATCGAACACCCGCTCGAAGTGCTGGAAACCCTGGCGATCATCATGATCGGCAAATCCCTGGCGGCGTGGACCATGGTGCGGATGCTGGGCAAATCCAACGAGATCGCGCTGACCATCGCCGCCAGCCTCGCACAGATCGGCGAATTCTCGTTCATCCTGATCGGCCTCGGTGTCTCTCTGGAGTTGATGTCGCCCGAGACACGCGACCTCGTGCTGGCGGGCGCGATCCTCTCGATCATGCTCAACCCATTGCTGTTCGCGCTGCTGGCGCGCCGCCGCGCGCGCGCCGAAGCGAAGATCGCGGCCGATGCGCCGGCAGCGCCACCGATGCGTCATGTCCTGCTGATCGGCTATGGACGCGTCGGCATCAAGCTCGCCGAGCTGCTGACCCGCGCAGACGTACCCTTCGTGGTCATCGATACGGACACCGATCGCGTCGAGACCGCGCGCACCGCCGGATACCGGGCGATCCGCGGCAATGCCGCCGACGACGATGTGCTCGCCGAAGCGATGCCGGAACGCGCGGCGCTGGCGGTGCTGACCATTCCCGACCCGCTGGAAGCCGGCAAGGTCGCGAAACGACTCAAACAATGCGATACACCGATTCCGGTGCTGGCGCGCGCGCACAGCGACGCGGCGGTGAAGCATCTGCTGGAACGCGGCGCGGACGCCGCGATCCTCGCCGAGCATGCGCTGGCGCATTCGCTCGTCGAAATGGTGATGTCGGCGCCGCCTTACCGGCGCCCGCAGCCAACCATCGGCGGTCGTTGAAGCGCTTCCGCGTGATGTCAGCCGCCGGCCTCGATCGCGAACCGGCTGAACGCCACGCCGAGCGACCAGCCCTTGCCCTTGCCCGACAGCGCCAGCGACACCTTGCCGTTGGTCATCGCCTGCGCGGATGCGCTGTTCTCGGCGGAGGCGTGGGCTTCGGCGGTGGCGTAGCTGCCGAGCACATCGCGGATATCGTCGACATTGGCGAACTGGCCGAAGCCGTTGCGGATCCTGTATTTGCCGAAGGTGAGACCGCCGCCCTTGGTCTCGATCTTCACCGACATGCGCTGACCGTTGCTGCAGCTCACGGTGCCGGTGCCGGACGCGGTTTTGTAGAAAGCGGACCAGCCGGACAGGCTGTAGGTCATCTTGCAGGTGATGTCGCCGGCCATGGCCGCCGGTGCTGCGGCCAGCGCGAGGCACAGCGCCAAGCCGCGGATCGAATGGGTTCGCACAGTCTTTCGCATGGGAAATCTCCACGTAGGATCGGATCGCCGCCCAGCGGCCGGGCATCGCCACCGCGTTCGAGCGCCGCAGCGAGCATGCACCCGCGCAGATGAATGCGGCAACAAGTCGTTAGAATCATTGCAACTTGCATCTGGATACACGATGGACACGCCCTCAGAACGCACCGACGACACCGCCACCCCACGCCTGACGCCGACCGAGGCGCGCATCCTCGGCAGTCTGGTCGAGAAAGCCGCGACCACGCCCGACGTCTACCCGCTCACGCTCAACAACGTCGTCCTCGCCTGCAACCAGAAGACCGCGCGCGAGCCGACCATGAATCTGATGCCGGGCGATGTCGGCCACGCGCTGCGCCAGATGGAAGTGCGCGGCCTGGTCAAATCCGAATACGGCGCCCGCAGCGAACGCTACCTGCATCGCATGGACAAGGTGCTCGACCTCACGCCCGCGCAAACCTGCCTGCTCTCGCTGCTGATGCTGCGCGGCCCACAGACCCTGCACGAACTGCTCACGCGCAGCGAACGCCAGCACCGCTTCGCCGATATCGACGATGTGCGCCACACCCTGGAACGTCTGGCCGAGCGCGACATGCCGATGGTGCGCCGGCTGCCGCGCGGCGGCGGCCAGCGCGAAGACCGCTATGCGCAACTGCTGTGCGGCGAACCGGTGATGCCCGAGCGCAGCGCCGAGAATTCATCGTCGCGCACGCACGACAGCGATGCGATGGATGCGCTGCTGGCGCGCATCGATGCGCTGGAGGCGCGGGTGGCGGTGCTGGAAGCGAATGCCGGCGGAACCGCGGACTGACATTCCAATCCCGTGTCGGCACCGTGAACGATGCCGACACGACGCGTCACGCTTTCCCGAACACCAGCGCGCCGCCTTCGGCATCCACGCGTACGAGATCGCCGTTGCCGTAATCGCCGCCGAGGATCTTCTGCGCCAGCGGGTTCTCGAGCTGGTGCTGGATCGCACGTTTCAACGGGCGCGCGCCGTACACAGGATCGAAGCCGATATTGCCCAGCAGGTCGAAGGCCTTCTCCGACAGTTCGATGCGGATGCCACGCTCGGCGAGGCGCTTTTCGAGTCCTCGCAGCTGGATCTTCGCGATGCTGCGGATCTGCGCCTTGTCGAGCGGATGGAATACCACGATGTCGTCGAGCCGGTTGATGAACTCCGGGCGGAAATGCGCCTGCACCACGCCCATCACCGCCGCCTTCATCTTCGTGTAACTCTCGGCGCTGTCGTCGTCCGACATCTCCTGGATCATCTGCGAGCCGAGATTCGAGGTCATCACGATCACGGTGTTGCGGAAATCCACGGTGCGGCCCTGGCCGTCGGTGAGGCGTCCGTCGTCGAGCACCTGCAGCAGGATGTTGAACACGTCCGTATGCGCTTTCTCGACTTCATCCAGCAGGATGACGCTGTACGGCCGGCGGCGCACCGCTTCGGTGAGATAGCCGCCTTCCTCGTAGCCGACATAGCCCGGAGGTGCGCCGACCAGACGGCTCACCGCGTGTTTTTCCATGAACTCGCTCATGTCGATGCGCACCATCGCATCGGTGGAGTCGAACAGGAAATCGGCCAGCGCCTTGCACAGTTCGGTCTTGCCCACGCCGGTCGGGCCCAGAAACAGGAACGAGCCGCTGGGGCGATCCGGATCGCTGAGACCGGCGCGCGTACGGCGGACCGCATCTGAGACCACTTTGATCGCTTCGGCCTGCCCGACCACGCGCGCGCCGATCATCTGCTCCATCTTCAGCAGTTTGTCGCGCTCGCCTTCCAGCATCTTGCTGACCGGGATGCCGGTCCAGCGCGACACCACTTCGGCGATTTCCTCTTCGGTGACCTTGTCCTGCAGCAGCGTGAAGCCCTGGGTCTCGGCCTCCTGTGCGGCTTTCAGCTGCTTGTCGAGTTCCGGCATGCGCCCGTACTGGATTTCGCTCATCTTCGCGTAGTCCTGGCGGCGCTGCGCGGCTTCGAGTTCGAGTTTCGCGGCTTCGACCTGTTCCTTGAGCCTGGTCGTGCCCTGCACCACCGCTTTCTCGGCTTTCCAGATTTCTTCCAGATCGTTGAACGCACGTTCCAGCGTGGCGATCTCCGCTTCCAGATCGGCCAGCCGCTGCTTCGACGCATCGTCCTTCTCTTTCTTCAAGGCCTCGCGCTGGATCTTGAGCTGGATCAGCCGGCGCTCCTTGCGGTCGAGTTCTTCGGGTTTGCTGTCGATCTCCATGCGGATGCGCGACGCGGCCTCGTCCATCAGATCGATGGCCTTGTCCGGCAGCTGGCGGTCCGCGATGTAGCGATGGGACAGCGTCGCCGCCGCAACGATCGCCGGATCGGTGATCTCGACGCCGTGATGCACCGCGTAGCGTTCCTTCAGCCCGCGCAGGATCGCGATGGTGTCTTCGACACTGGGTTCGCCGACGAACACTTTCTGGAAACGACGTTCCAGCGCCGCGTCCTTCTCGACGTATTTGCGGTATTCGTCCAGGGTGGTCGCACCGATGCAGTGCAGTTCGCCGCGCGCCAGCGCAGGCTTCAGCATATTGCCGGCATCCATCGAACCTTCGGCCTTGCCCGCGCCGACCATCGTGTGCAGCTCGTCGATGAACAGGATGATCTGGCCCTCGTTCTTGGCCAGATCGTTCAACACGGCTTTCAGGCGCTCTTCGAATTCGCCGCGGAATTTCGCACCGGCGATCAAGGCGCCCATGTCCAGCGAGAGCACGCGCTTGCCCTTCAGACCTTCCGGCACTTCGCCGTTGATGATGCGCTGCGCCAGGCCTTCGACGATCGCGGTCTTGCCCACGCCGGGCTCGCCGATCAGCACCGGATTGTTCTTGGTGCGTCGCTGCAGCACCTGGATGGTGCGGCGGATTTCCTCGTCGCGACCGATCACCGGATCGAGCTTGCCGGACTCGGCGCGCGCAGTCAGATCGATCGTGTATTTCTCCAGCGCCTGACGCTGTTCCTCGGCGTTCTCGCTCTGCACTTTCTCGCCGCCGCGCATCGCATCGATCGCGGTTTCGAGCTTCTGCTTGTTCGCGCCCGCGGCTTTGAGCGCGCGACCGGTGTCGCCGCCATCGTCGAGCGCCGCCAGTACGAACAGCTCGCTGGCGATGAAGGCATCGCCACGCTGCTGCGCGAGCTTGTCGGTGACGTTGAGCAGCCGCGCGAGATCGTTGCCGACGTTGACGCTGCCGGCCTGGCCGGACACTTTCGGCAGCTTTTCGAGACTTTCGCCGAGCCGTTCGCGCAGCACCGGCACATTGACACCGGACTGCGCCAGCAGCGGGCGCGTACCGCCGCCCTGCTGGTCGAGCAGGGCGACCAGCAGATGCACCGGTTCGATGACGTTGTGGTCGCGGCCGACGGCCAGCGACTGCGCGTCGGCGATGGCCTGCTGGAAACGCGAGGTGAGCTTGTCCATGCGCATGGTCTGGACTCCGCAAGAGAGAGCGGCGAGGCCGCGATGCTCACGGGATGAGGGCTGTGTGCATGAATTCCAAGCCCGCCGGTCGGACGGACCGCGCTGCCTGCGTTGCGGCGGACCGTCAGAGCGCCGCGAGCGCGGCCTTGGCTTCCTTCAGCGCCGGATCGATCTTCAGCGCCGCCTGCAGCTCGGCGCGGGCTTCGTCCTTGCGCCCGGCCTTCGCCAGAATCTGACCGAGACGATAACGGGCATGCTTGGGCTCGGGGTCGCCGGTTTCGCGGCCGAGCTTCAGATAGGTACGCAACGCGGCTTCGCCTTCAGCAAGATACTGGCCGGATTCCGCAGCAAGACGACCGATCTGGTACCACGGTTTGCCTTTTTTCGGCTCGTCGACGGTCCACTGCTTCGCCATCGCGTAAGCCTCTTTCCAACGCTTGGCTTCCTGATAGAACAGAATCAACGACAGTCGGAGCTGGGCATCGTTCGGCTTCAGCGCGTAGGCGCTTTCGTAGGCCTTCAATGCTTCGGCCGGCTTCTTTTCGTGCATGGCGATGCGCGCCTGCGCCATCAATCCTTTCGCACGGTCGTATTTGCCGATCGTGGCCGCCTGCGCGCGCGCCTTGTCGATGCCGCCTCCGATCGCGCCCGGCGCCTGCAGATAGAACTCGATCAACGAACTGCGCGCATCGACCAATGCGGGATCGAGCTTCACCGCCTGCTCGAAGGCATCGCGCAGTTTCGGCGCCATCGTCATCTTCGACAGCATCCCGACTTCGCCGATGCGGTTGCCGTAGGCGTTGCCCAGCCAATAGAACGCCTGCGCGTTCTTCGGGCCGAGCGCGGTGGCTTTTTCGCCGGCCGCGATGGCTTTCTCGGCCTGTTTCGCCTGTAGGCGCGCGCGCGTCAGCACCACCCAGGCGCTGGCATCGTTCGGCGACTCTTTGGCCAATGCTTCAGCGGCGGCGAGCGCGCCCGAGGCCTTCGCCTCCACCATCGACTGCACTTCGGGCAATGTCCTGGCGATCGCGAGCGGAGCGGCGCACGCCGCGATCAGCAGTACGGGAAGAACGAAACGCGCTGTGCGCATGATGGTGTCTCGACGACGGAGGATGGGCGACTCTAGCAACCGGCGATACGGCCGGAGATCCTGCCGGAAGTCACCTCTCGATCGGCGGTTCAGCGGGGATTGCGGCCCGCATCATCGGCATCCACCGCCAGCCAACCACGGTAATGCACCAGCAGGCCGATGCCCGGCAGCGCTGCACGCACATCGAAACGATAGCGTCCCTCGCCGCCGGACTCGTGCGCCTCCACGCCCGCGAACCAGCGCGACGGCAGCGGCAACACACCGAGCACCCGGACTTTTTCGACGCGCCAGACGATGGCGCCATTCTCGACGCGCAAGCGATAGACGAACAGCACCGGCCCGAGCAGTTCCCACAACAACCCGCTGAAACCCGGCGCCCAGAGGATCGAACGCATCGTGTGCCCACCGACACGGCGCGCCCAGCGTTCATGACCATTGCCAGCGACGATCTCGACTTCGATCGGCCCCGCACCTGCGGGCGGCAAACCGGTGATCCAAGCGATACCCCGCGCCCAGCGCCCGCTGCCACGTTCGACCACAACTTCACCACGATAAAGCGCCCTGCCCCGGCAGTCGTGCAGACGGCGCACGCTGATCGGTGTCTGTTCGATGAAACCGCCGAGGATGCGTCGGAACAGCGGCGCCGGCGTCGTCATCGTCGACTCAGTCGAACCACACCAGCGTCGCCAGACGGCCGGTGCGTGCATCGCGGCGATGCGAGTAGAAGCGCTGCGGATCGGAGATGGTGCACAGACCGCCGCCATGGACGCGGGTCACGCCCGCCTGTGCGAGACGCATGCGCGCCAGGGCGTACAGATCGACGCGCCAATGCCCGGGGCGCGTCGCGACGAAGGCAGCGGCCGATGCGGGATCGCGGTCGACGAAGGCGCGATACACCTCTTCGCCGATTTCGTAGGCCTGCGGCCCGGCTGCGGGGCCGAGCCATGCAACGACGCGTTCGGCCGGCGTGCGCATCGCGGCGATGGTCGCTTCGAGCACTCCCGCAGCGAGCCCACGCCAACCGGCATGCGCGGCGGCGACTTCGCGGCCGTCGTCTGCGGCGAGCACGACCGGCAGGCAGTCGGCGGTGAGGATGGCAAGCACCACGCCGGGCGTGGAGGTGACGGAGGCGTCGGCGACGGGTTCGTGCATTTCAGCTTGCGCGCAACCATCCACGTGCGCTGCGCGCCCGCCTCCCTCCTCCGCATGCGGGGGAGGGTTGGGGGGGGCTTGCGAGATCGCAGCGCATAACATCCACGCCATGCACCTGCTTCAACCAGTGCGGCGCGGACGGCAATCGCGCATGCTCGATCAGCAGCGCACGGCTGCAATCGACCGTCGCCGGATCGTCGCCATCGGCGGCAGTGCAATTACCGAGGTTGAAGGTATCGAACGGAGGCCGCGACGCACCGATGCCATGGCGCAGCGTGGTGAACGCGTGCACACCCGGCGGCGCCGGCCAATCGGCGAACAGCAGCAGGCCTTCGCTCACCGCGCGCGTTCCTCGGCTTCGCGGCTGTCCTCGCGCAGTATGGCGACCAGCGCCTGCATGTCGGCCGGCATCGGCGTGGAGCAGCGGACCGGTTCGCCGCTGAGTGGATGGATGAATTCGAGGGTTTCGGCGTGCAGCGCCTGGCGCTTGAAGCCGCGCAGCGACTCGACCAGTTCGACGGTCGCCCCCTTGGGCAGTTTCAGCGGACCGCCGTAGAGCGGATCGCCGATGATCGGATGCTTGATGTGCGCCATGTGCACGCGGATCTGATGCGTGCGCCCGGTTTCGAGCCGGCATTCCAGCAGCGTATGGGCGCGGAAGCGTTCGCGCAGACGGTAATGGGTGACGGCTTCGCGTCCGTCTTCGCGCACGGCCTGGCGCAGGCGGTCGCGGGGGTGGCGGTCGATCGACGCATTCACCGTGCCGCCCGAGACCAGCGAACCGACCACCACCGCAAGGTACTGGCGGTGGACTTCACGCGCCGACAGCTGTGCGACCAGCGCGGTGTGCGCCGGCAGGGTCCTGGCCACGACCATCACCCCGGACGTGTCCTTGTCGAGACGATGCACGATGCCGGCCCTCGGCAGCGTCGCGAGGCTCGGGTCGCGATGCAGCAATGCGTTGACCAGGGTGCCGGCGGGATTGCCCGCGCCCGGGTGGACCACCAGCCCGGCGGGCTTGTTCAGCACGAACACATCCTCGTCCTCGTACAGGACATCGAGGGCGATGTCTTCGGGCTCGGAGCGGGTCTGGATTTCGAGCACGGCGGTCAGCGTCACCGTCTCTCCGCCGCGCACCGGGTCGCGCGGACGCACCTGGCGGCCATCGAGCACGGCGTCGCCGGATTTGATCCATTCGGCGAGCCGGGAGCGCGAGAACTCGGGAAACAGCTCCGCCAGCACCGCGTCGAACCGGCGTCCGGACACCGCATCGGGCACCACGGCGGTGCGCACAATGGTGTCCTGAGCGGGCATTGAGGGTGTTGCGGGCATCCGGGGCTCCTGGTCGGGGGCGCGCGAGCCCTGCGGTTCTGCGCGGTTAAGGGGGCTGGCCGGCCCGGGCTGGTATTATCGCCCGCTCACCCGCCCCGCAGCAGCCCGCATGCCTCTTCGTAGACTTTCGCTCTCCGCCTTCCTGCGTCCGACCCTGCTGCTGGTTCTGATCCTCGCCTTCGGCGGTTCCGGTTGCGCCCGGCTCAAGGGTGTGTTCAAGGACAAGAAAGACAATGAAGGCGTGCCCGTCGCCGAGCTGTACGAGAAGGGCAAACGCGCGATCCGCAACGGCAACTACGACTCGGCGGTGCTGACCTACAAGCGCCTGATCGCGCAGTATCCGTATGGCCCCTACACCGAGCAGGCGCTGGTCGAAACCGCCTACTCGCAGTTCAAGATGGGCACCAACGACGACGCGATCTCCACCATCGACCGCTTCCTGCGCACCTATCCGACCCACCGCAACGCGGCGTATCTCTATTACCTGCGCGGGCTGGTCAACTCCAGCCGCGATACCGTGTTCCTGCAGCGGGTATGGAAACTCGACGCCAGCCGCCGCGACCTCGCCACGCCGCAGCAGGCCTTCAACGACTTCAAGATCGTCACCGAACGCTATCCGAACTCGCGCTACGCAGCCGATGCCGTCAAGCGCATGAACGAACTGCGCGATCTGTTCGCTCGCCACGAGATCGAAACCGCGCTGTATTACCTGCGCCGCACCGCATACGTGGCCGCGATCGAGCGCGTCGAGTACGTGCGCGAAACCTATCCTGGCAGCGCGTTCGAGAGCGACGGCACCGCGATCATGGCGGAGGCCTATACCCGCTTGGGCAACACCGTGCTCGCCGACAGCGCGCGCCAGCAGTTGCAGCAGAAAGCGCCGCAGCACCCGTGGCTCAAGGGCGACGGCAAGTGGCCGGACTATCCGTCAAACTTCCGCAAGCTCAACCCGCTGGCCAGCGAGAAGTCGGCGCTGGACAACGACTGAGCCCCGCGAGCGTTTGCGTCGCGACAGGAAAAGCCGCCGGAAGGCGGCTTTTTCATACGCAAAAAAGAGCTTGACCGAATTTTGCGCAGAAACACGGCAATCTTTGATTTCACACGAAGCCGCTTTTGATCTTGATCTTGACTTGCCGGGGCCCCTGGTCGCGGCGGGTTTCGCGGATCAGGTCCGTAGGGCGCGCGGCAGGACGCCGCGCGTTTTTCGACAGGACACGGATGTCCTGTCGAAAAACCCCGCGAAGCCTGCGGACCCGGCGCATCGCGCCGGGCGCGACCGACGGGGTGTGCTTTCTTTTGGTTATCTTTTCTTTGCACAAGCAAAGAAAAGTAACTCGCTCGCGACAGCGAGCGAAACCAGGGCCGAGCCAGAAATCTTGCCGCTAGCCTTGGCTCCGGATTGCAGTCAAACCAGTGAAAAAACTTGCGCGTCTCTACGATTTGTCATGAGAGTAATCACTGATTCCGTGCAAGCCGATGATTTTTCAAGGAATAATGTGGGGACACCTCAGGCTAGGGCGCACCCTATGCCGAATAGCCGCTGGTGATCGGATACCGCCGCTCGCGGCCGAACGCGCGACGCGAGACCTTCGGCCCCGGCGCGGCCTGGTGGCGTTTCCATTCGCTGATCCGCACCAGTTTCAGCACGCGGTCGACGGTGGCGGCGTCGAAGCCGGCACGCACGATCTCGTCGCGCGATTGCTCCTGGTCGACGTGACGCAACAGGATCGCGTCGAGCACGTCGTAGGGCGGCAACGAATCCTCGTCCTTCTGGTTCTCGCGCAGTTCCGCGGTCGGCGGCCGGGAAATCACCGCTGGCGGGATCACGGGCGCACCGCCCACGGTGTTGCGCCAACGGCACAGCGCGAACACTTCGGTCTTGTAGAGATCCTTGATCGGCGCGTAACCGCCGCACATGTCGCCGTAGATCGTGGCGTAGCCGACCGCGTATTCGCTCTTGTTGCCGGTGGTCAGCAGCAGGCCGCCGAGTTTGTTCGACAGCGCCATCAGGATCGCGCCGCGGGTCCGCGACTGCAGATTCTCTTCGGCGACATCGACGGCATGCTCCGCGAAGACCTCGGAGAGCGCATCGAGATAGCCCTGGAACGGTTTTTCGATCGGGATCGTGATCATCTTCACGCCCAGTGTCTTGCACTGTTCTTCGGCCAGATCGTTCGACAGATCGGCGGTGTAGCGCGACGGCATGCGCACGGCGGTGACGTTGTCCGCGCCCAGCGCATCCACCACCAGCGCGAGCACCATCGACGAGTCGATGCCGCCGGAAAGCCCCAGCCAGGTCTTCCGGAAGCCGTTTTTCCCGCAGTAATCGCGGATCCCGCGCACGATCGCGCGCCACGCGAGCGCGTCGCGGCTCTCGTCGCCATCGTCCACCCACTGCACCGGCGAAAAGCGTCGCGTGTCGTTGTCGTAATCGACCACCAGCCACTGGTCGGTGAACGCAGCGGCGGCGGGATGCACCGTGCCGTCGCCGTCGGCGACGACCGAGGCGCCGTCGAACACCAGCGCGTCCTGGCCGCCGACGACATTGAGATAGGCGATGGCGGCGCCGCTTTCGTTCGCGCGCTGCGACAACAATGCGTCGCGCTGCGCGTGCTTGTCGCGCTCGAACGGCGACGCGTTCGGGACCAGCACGATGTGCGCTCCGTGGCGCACGGTGCTCGCGATGGGCTCGGCGAACCACAGGTCTTCGCAGATGATCAGCCCGACCGGCACGCCTTTCACGTCGAACACGCAATCCTCGCGATCAGGATCGACATCGAAATACCGACGCTCGTCGAACACCGCGTAGTTCGGCAGCTCGCGTTTGCGATACGTCTGCGCGATCTTGCCGTCGCGCAGAACGCTGGCGGCGTTGTAGACCACGCTGCCGGCCGCCTGCGGCCAACCGACCACCGCCACGACACCGGTCGCCGCAGCGGCGATCGTCCCGATCGCCGCCGTGCAATCGCGCAGGAAGCTCGGTCGCAGCAGCAGGTCTTCCGGCGGATACCCCGACAGCGCGAGTTCCGGGAACATCACGACATCGGCGCCGTACTCGTCGCGGGCCTCGGCGATCATCGCCGCGATGCGCTCGGCGTTCTGCTTCACCGCACCGACCGGGAAATCGAACTGGGCGAGGGCGATGCGCAGGGTGGTGGCGGTCATGACTGGTCTCCTTCCCCCGCTTGCGGGGGCCGCTTTTCTCCTTCCTCCGCTTGCGGGGGAAGGCCGGGATGGGGGCTGGCGGCGGCCAGATGTTCGCAAATGATGCCGCAAACCCCGTCGATATTGGTCAGCACATCATCGTTCCAGAAGCGGACCACCACGAACTGCAGGCGTCCGATGCAAGCATCCCGACGAGGGTCCGAGGCCGATTCGGCGTGTTGCCCGCCATCGACTTCCACAACCAGTCGTCTTTCGAGGCAAGCGAAATCGACGACGTAAGGACCGATCGGATGCTGTCGCCTGAACTTGCATCCCAGCAGCTGTCTGCGCCTGAGATGTTTCCACAGCTCGGCTTCCGCGTCTGTCATGTTCGCCCGCAGGATGCGCGCGAAATTCCGCTTTTGTCCTTCCCGCATGGATGGTCTCGTTCAATTCAAGAGCCATCATTCGAGCATCAGGGCTTCACGGGATCTGTAGGAAAACGCCGCCCCCATCCCGGCCTTCCCCCGCACGCGGGGGAAGGAGAAAAGCGGCCCCACATGCGGGAAAAGGAGAATTCTGCGCATCGATCGGGGAGAACGCAAAGGTCGGAAACACGAAAGGCCGCACAAGGCGGCCTTTCGCACACATCCTGTCGCTGAAATTTACTTCGCCAAGCGCTTGGCGATGGCGGCGCCGAGGTCGCCCGGCGAACGCACGGTGGTGATGCCGGCCTTTTCCATCGCCGCGAACTTGCCTTCGGCGGTGCCCTTGCCACCCGACGCGATCGCACCGGCATGGCCCATGCGCTTGCCTGCGGGCGCGGACGCGCCGGCGATGAAACCGACCACCGGCTTGGTCACGTATTTTTCGATGAACTCGGCGGCTTCTTCCTCGGCGCTGCCGCCGATCTCGCCGACCATGATGATGCCTTCGGTCTGCGGATCTTCCTGGAACAGCTTCAGCGCATCGATGAAGTTGGTGCCGTTGATCGGATCGCCACCGATACCGATGCAGGTCGACTGGCCGAGGCCGGCGTCGGTGGTCTGCTTCACGGCTTCGTAGGTCAGCGTGCCGGAACGCGACACGATACCGACCTTGCCGGGCAGGTGGATGTGGCCCGGCATGATGCCGATCTTGCACTCGCCCGGGGTGATCACGCCGGGACAGTTCGGCCCGATCAGCACGGTCTGCGGATAACCCTTCAGCGTGTTCTTCACGCGCAGCATGTCGAGCACCGGAATGCCCTCGGTGATGCAGACGATGACCCGGATGCCGGCATCGGCCGCTTCGAGGATGGCATCGGCCGCGAACGGCGGCGGCACGTAGATGACCGACGCATCGGCGCCGGTGGCCTTCACGGCGTCGGCGACGGTGTTGAACACCGGCAGGCCGATATGTTCGCTGCCGCCTTTGCCCGGGGTCACGCCACCGACGACCTGGGTGCCGTATTCCAGCATCTGCTGCGCGTGGAAGGTGCCCTGCTGGCCGGTGAAGCCCTGGACGATGACTTTGGTGTGCTTGTTGACGAGAACGGACATTGCTTTATCCCTGTAGGGCGGGCCTTGGCCCGCCATCGGAAACTGGTTCGGCGGGCCAGGGCCCGCCCTACGAATCTTTTACGAATCGATCAGGTCAGGCCGCCTTGACCGATGCGACCGCTTTCTTCGCGCCGTCGTTGATGTCGTCGGCGGGAATGATCGCGAGGCCGGAGTTCTTCAGCAGCTCCTTGCCCTTTTCGACATTGGTGCCTTCCAGACGCACGATCACCGGCACTTTCACGTCGACTTCCTTCACCGCGGCGATGATGCCCTCGGCGATCATGTCGCAGCGGACGATGCCGCCGAAGATGTTGACGAAGATCGCCTTCACGTCTTCATCGCGCAGGATCAGCTTGAAGGCTTCGGTCACGCGCTCCTTGTTGGCGCCGCCGCCGACGTCGAGGAAGTTCGCCGGCTCGCCGCCGTTGAGCTTGATCACGTCCATCGTCGCCATCGCCAGACCGGCGCCGTTGACCATGCAGCCGATGTTGCCGTCCATCGTGACGTAGTTCAGATCGTGCTGGCTGGCCAGCACTTCGGTCTCGTCTTCCTGGCGGATGTCGCGCATCTGCGCCAGATCCGGGTGACGGAAGGTCGCGTTGTCGTCGGAGTTGATCTTGCCGTCGAGCACGGCGAGGTCGCCGTTGGTGAGGATGGCGAGCGGGTTCAGTTCGACCAGCGCCAGATCCTTCTCGTTGAAGAGTTTGTAGAGGCCCATCATGATCCTGGTGAGCTGGCCGACCTGCTTGGCGTTGAGGCCGAGCGCGAAGCCCATGTCGCGGCACTGGTAAGGCTGCAGGCCCTGCACGTAGTTCACGTCGAGGGTCTTGATCGCGTCGGGGTTGTCTACTGCGGTCTTTTCGATTTCGACGCCGCCATCGGCGGAGGCGATGAAGGTGATCGCCTGGCTCGAACGGTCCACCAGCACAGACAGATAGAGTTCCTGTGCGATGTCGGTGGCCTGGGTGACCAGCACCGTGTCGACCGGCAGGGCGACGCCGGCGGACTGGTAGGTGGCCATCTTCGTGCCGAGCATGCCCTTGGCGTATTCGCGGACATCGTCGTAGGTCTTGGCGAGTTTGACGCCGCCGGCCTTGCCGCGCCCGCCGGCATGGATCTGGGCTTTGACCACCCAGAAATCGCCGCCGATGGCCTTGGCCGCATCGACGGCCTCTTCGGGCGTGCGCGCGACGCGCCCGGCGGGAACTGCGATGCCGTAGTCGGCAAACAACTGCTTCGCCTGATATTCGTGGAAGTTCATGTGGGTTCCATGCGGGGAAGACGAGCCGCACCTGCGAAAGTGCGGGGGCCGCGCCGCCGGATCGTGCCGGCCAGCTGCGGACAGGACGCTATTGTCGCCGATGCGCGGAGCCGCAGCCAACCCGGCGATCGTCGAAGGCGGTGCGGGCGCGCGAAGCCGTCCGGGCCGCCTATACTCGCCGCATCTTCCGCACGGAACCACGGCTTGAGCCTTTCCACCGCCTCCGCCCAGCCGTCACAGGATTACCAGAGGCGCGAGCTCTACCTGTTCGCCCTGTACCGGGTGCTCGAAGCAGGGCTGTTGGCGTTGCTGGTCTTCGGCCCGGTCGCGAAGCTCCAACCCCAGGTGGGGCACGAAGCGCTGGTCGCCGGGGTGTCGATCGTCTACTTCGCGGTGTCGCTGCTCCTGCTGATGCAGGCGCGGAAAGCCAAGAGCCTGACCGGCCCGACCCTGATCGGCGTCGGCATCGACATCGTGGTCGCGACGCTGGTCGCGCATGCCGTGCCTTCGGCCGGCTCGGGCGTCGCGCTGATGCTGCTGTTCAACGTCGGCTCGGCCTCACTGCTGTTATCGCTGCGGACGGGGCTGATCGTGGCTTCGCTGGCGTCGGCAGGCCTCGCCATCGCTTATCTGTGGACGCTGCTGGTCGAACAGCAGCAGCCCCGGCCCCTGGCCGAGCTGATGATGTTCACCGTCAGCTTTCTCGCCATCGCCACGCTGACCCATCAGCTGCGGGTACAGATGCGCGCCACCGAGGCCTTGGCCGAGCGACGCGGCGCGGAAGCGATCCGGCTGGCCGAGATCAACGAACTGATCATCCGCCGCATGCGCACCGGCGTATTGCTGGTCGACCGCGAAGCGCAGATCCGGCTGGCGAACGAAGCGGCGATGTTGCTGTTGGGCGAAGGCGCGGCCGGCACCCGGCACCTCGCCGAGGCCGCGCCCGAACTGGCGCTGCGCCTGAGCGAATGGCTGCGCAGCGGGCTGGGCAACGACACGCCGTTGCGTCTGGGCGGCGATCAGTTCGAGGTGGTGCCGCGCTTCGCCCGATTACTGGCCAACAGCGACAACACCCTGATTTTTCTCGACGATACTTCGCTGGTGTCGCGGCGCGCGGAATCGCTGACGCTGGCGGCCATGGGGCGTTTCTCCGCCAGCCTCGCCCACGAAATCCGCAACCCGCTGGCGGCGATCAGCTACGCGGCGCAGTTGCTCGAAGAATCGCGGGAGCTTCCGGACGGCGACCGCCGGATGGTGCAGATCATCCACCAGCAGTGCATGCGCACCAACAGCATCGTCGAAAGCGTGCTGGGTCTGGCGCGGCGCGAGCGCGCGACCGCCGAGCACATCGAGCTGGTGAGCTTTCTGCGCAATTTCATCGAAGAGTTCCGCCAAAGCGTGCCCGACGAAACCGACAACATCACGCTGGCCGCGCCGCAGCCGCTGGTGCCCGCGCTGGTCGACCCCAAACACCTGCACCAGATCGTCACCGCAATGGTGCAGAACGCGCGCCGGCACGGCCATCTGCCCGGCGAGCCTGCGCGGATCACGCTCCACGCGTACCGGTTGGACGACGCGCCGGTGATCGACATCATCGACCGGGGGCCGGGCATCCCGGAGGCGGTCGTTCCGCAGTTGTTCCGGCCGTTCTTCACCACCTCGGAGCACGGCACCGGCCTCGGCCTGTACATCGCCCGCGAGCTGTGCCGGGCCAACGGCGCTTCGCTCGACTACGTTCCTGTTCCCGGTGGTGGCTGCTGCTTCCGGATCGGCATGCCCGGACAGCACACGCTGCTGCCTGCCTGAGGACCTGCTACATCTGCCAGTCAGGCCGTAAAACTACGGCCAAGGCTGTTGCGACTGCCGCAATTGGGCTAAAGTTGACGCAGGAGGGCAACATGACTGAGCAACGCAGTGCGCTGATCGTCGATGACGAACACGACATCCGCGAACTACTGGTGGTGACCCTGGGACGGATGGGACTGCGCACGGATACTGCGCCGAACCTCGCCGTGGCCCGGGAAATGCTCAGCACGGTCGCTTACGACCTGTGTCTGACCGACATGCGGTTGCCCGATGGCTCGGGTCTGGAGCTGGTCAGCGAGATCGCGACCCGTTTCCCGACCACCCCGGTCGCGGTCATCACCGCTTATGGCAATGTCGAAGCGGCGGTGGAAGCCCTGAAGAGCGGCGCCTTCGACTTCGTGACCAAACCGGTGGATCTCACCGTGCTCCGCGGTCTCGTGCGCCAGGCGCTCGACCTCAACACCCGCCGTCAGGCCAATCCCGAGGGCTCGACCCTGCTGCTGGGCGAATCGCCGGCCATGGTCGGTCTGCGCGACACCATCGCCAAGGTCGCCCGCAGCCAGGCGCCGGTGCATATCAGCGGCGAGTCCGGCACCGGCAAGGAACTGGTCGCACGCACCATCCATGCCCAGGGTTCGCGCGCGGCCGGCCCGTTCATTCCGGTCAACTGCGGCGCGATTCCCTCGGAACTCATGGAAAGCGAGTTCTTCGGCCACAAGAAAGGCAGCTTCACCGGCGCCCACACCGACAAACCCGGGCTGTTCCAGGTCGCCGATGGCGGTACGCTGTTCCTCGACGAAGTGGCCGAGCTGCCGCTGGCGATGCAGGTCAAGCTGCTGCGCGCGATCCAGGAAAAGACCGTGCGCCCGGTCGGCGCCAACGCCGAGATCCCGGTCGATGTGCGCATCCTGTCGGCGACCCACAAGGATCTCGACGTGCTGGTCGCGGACGGCAAGTTCCGCCATGACCTGTTCTATCGCATCAACGTGATCGAACTGGATGTGCCGCCGCTGCGCGAACGCGCCGGCGACCTGCCGTTGCTGTCGGAAGCCATTCTCAAGCGACTTGCGTACGCCATGAAGCGCCGCGCACCCAGTCTGGCGCCCGACGCAGTCGCCGCGCTGGAAATCTACCCGTTCCCCGGCAATGTCCGCGAGCTGGAGAATATCCTCGAGCGCGCGCTGGCCATGGCCGACAGCGAAATCATCGCGGCCCGCGATCTGCGGTTGCCGAACGTGCCGCATGCCTCGTCCACGCCTGCAACGGCTGCTGCGCCGCCGTCGATGCTGGGTGGCGGCATGTCCACCCCACCACAGACAGCCAACCCCGCCGTCGAAGACCCGCGCACCATCAACCCGCGCGACACCAGCACCAGCGCCCTGCCCTCGTACATCGAGGAAATCGAGCGCAATGCCATCCAGCAGGCGCTGCAGGAACACCGGTACAACAAGACCAAGACCGCCGCAGCGCTGGGTATCACCTTCCGCGCGCTGCGCTACAAGCTCAAGAAGCTGGGGATCGAGTGACCTTGGCGCGCCCCGTCGCCTGCAACCAGGCGGGGATGTAGGCGCGAGCCGTCCAGTAGTAGACGTTGCTCACCCGCACCGCCGCGCCCTGCTCGCGTTCGAGCGCGATCGCCAGATCGCCCTTGCCTTGGCCGATGGCGCCAAGCATGGCGATGACCAGCAGATGATCGCGCACCAGTGCGGGCGTGTCGCCGGCCGGCACTGCTTTCAGGCCTGCCAGACCGGTGGCGTACATCGCCACGGCATCGCGTTTGGCGGTCGCCTCGTAGGCCGCCAGCACCGCCGCGATTTCGGGATCCTTCGCCCTTTCGCCGACCCATTCCGGCTGGATCCACACCCCCTGCAAATCCGTTGGCGGCAGGTAGCCGATGCTGAAATCGGCGATCACCGATGCCGCGTCCAGCCATTCGGCTTTGGGCGTCTTCACCGACATCAGCGCTTCGAGCTTCGCCATCACCGCGGGTTCCAGACCTTTCGTCGAGCCGCCCCCGAGCAAGCGCTCGCGGACCCGCCGCGCATTCGCGTGGTCCTTGGCGCCCGTGCTAACCGCTATTTCATGCACGTTCGCAGCGACCGGCATGGGCGTGCGCCCGCCGGTGAATTCGAGCACCGGCATGCCGACACCCATCAGATTCATCACGCTCTGCACTGTTTCCGATTTGTAGCGGCTCTTCGGCGCACCTAGTGCCACGGTCGGGTGGAAATCGGTATGGACAGGCACGCCGTACAACTCGACCAGTCCAGCCAGCACCTCGCGGTTGGCGAAACGCCGGACCTCATGATCCGGGCCGGTCTCCAACCTCAGTCGTTTGAGATCCGCGAGCAGACCCGGATCTTGCAACCGCGATACGTCGAAATCGCGGATCGGGGCATGCGACGCCACGAAAATCACATCGGATGTATTGGTCAGATACGCCTCGACATGTGGGTATTCCTCGATCAGCGCCGCCACCATCGTATAGAACAGCGGATCGTTCAATTCGTAGGTCTGCATCCACTGGATGAGCAAGCCTTGCGGTTCCAGATGCCGGGTCAGGAACCGGTAGAACTGGCGCGTGAACAAGCTCGACACGCCGCTGACCCATGGATTCGACGGCTCCGAAATGATCACGTCGTACTTTTTCTGCCCGGCAGCGAAGAACGTCCGCGCATCGTCCACATGCAGTTGGCTGCGCGGATCGATGTAGGCCCGCAGTACGCGATTACCGAACCCCTCGGCGCCCGCATGCATCGCGGCCTCGATCTCGATCGTATCGACAACCTTCGGCATCTTGCTGCCAAGTAGCGTGTTCGTGCTCAAGCCCGATCCCCAACCGATCACCGCAACGTGTTCGGGCGCCGGATGCAACGCCAGTGGCAGGCTCGCCGCCATCACCATCGTGTATTCGTCGTCGGTCGGGATTCCGCTGTCGGACATCTCGATGGACGCATCGGGTTTGCCGTTGGTTGCGATCGTACCGACGGTGCCCTGCTTGAAGAATGCGACCGTCGCGGTCTTGCCGTCGCGCAGGAACTTCACATTCGTGCCTTGCGGCAGCTCGAAAAACCCGTGGCGGAAGACGCCGGAAGCCAACGCACGCGGATCCGCGCCACCGAACAACAGGCTCAGCGAAGCCACCACCAACGTGGCGCCCAGTGCGCCAAAATACAGCTTCGGTTTGAAGGTCACACTCAAAGCGCGCAACAGCACGAGCCCCAACACGATATCGGCAAGCGCAGCGAGCGTCACCGCCAAACGCAAACCGACCAACGGAATCAGGACATGCATCGCGAGCACGACGCCGACGATGGCCCCCAGCGTATTCGCGGCGTAGATCCGGCCGATACTCTTTTCGCCATACCCGCGCCGCAGCAGCGACATCGTGAACAGTGGCAGGGTCATGCCGGCGAAGAACGCCGCCGGGAACATCACCAGCAGCGCAACCACGCCACTGGCCAGACTGAAGAAATAGTAGCCGCTCTCGTCCCGGGGAAAGACGCCCATGAACCAGCCGACCCACTGAAAACTCTGGGCGAACACCGGTAGAGACGTCAATGCCGCCAGACCCATCAGCACCTGTGCGAGGCCGGCCGTCGCGACCGGATCCTCGATCTTCCGGCTGCGCTTGCGCACCCACAGGCCACCGAATGCCAAGCCAAGGATGAAGGCCGTGAGCATCAGCTCGAACGAGTGCACGGTGGTCCCCAGCGCCTGATTCAGCAGACGGATCCAGCCCACCTCGTACACGAACGAACTCGCGCCGGTGATCGCGGCGCCGCAGAGCATCAGCAGCTGAAAGCGCGACAGGCCTTTGTCCGCGATCTCTTCACGGGGAACGCGGTCGGGCGAAGGCGCGCTCTGGATGGCGACGTCCGATACCGAGGCCGCCACCCGCCAGGCGACCAAGCCCACCAGCAGATTGATCACACCCGCGACGACGATCGCTCCCGGCATGCCGACCCACGGCAACAGCAGGAAGGTGGCCGCGAGCGCACCCGCAGCGGCGCCAATACTGTTGGTGAAATACAGTCCACCAAGAATTTCGCCGTCCTGATGCGGCGACACCCGCAGATACCCACCACTCATCAGCGGGAAGGTCATGCCGAGCAGAACGCTCTGCGGCGCGATCAACAACGCGGCGGAGCCCCATTGCCACAGCCGGATCCCAGACTCGTTGTGCAGTGCAGGCAGGATCGTGTTCTGCGACACATCCATGTAGGCCACGAACAAGGGATGGAAGGCCAGCGCAGTGGCGCCGATGATCAGCTCCACGATCGCGTAGGAGCGGATCAATCCCGACCACCGTCCGCCGCGCGCACTGACAAGCCACGCACCTGCCGCCATGCCGCCCATGAAAATCGCCAACACCAGCGTTTGCGCATACGCGGCGTGCCCGAGCACCAGCCCGAGGTAGTGCGACCAGATCGCCTGGTACACCAGACCGGCGAACCCGGACGCGACGAACAGCCACAACAATGCCCGCTCGAGGCGGGCCACAGGCATCGGCATGAAGATGCTTCCCTATCTGGATCAATGGATAGCATAGCCTGAATGCGCAGCCCTCCATTCCGCAAGCGGAACACTGACAACGCCGGTCGCGGGCCATGTGACGAACATGGCCGAAGGGTGCCGCCGGCTGATTGACGCATTGGTCAACATGACGCAACTGCCGATTCGGACACAGGACACGACATGACTGACGAGGTCAGTCGGTCATCAATCTGACGTTTAGCGTCACTTTCTGTCCCGGTCAAAACGTGATCCCAAGCCCATCCCTGCGAACGCGTTCGCGACGAGAGTCCGCTCGGAGAACTTGGCACGGCTTATGCGTGTGTTTTCGATGCACGTGCTCGGTAGCACGGGCGCCCACGGACCGGATCAACCTCTGGCCACGGGGCACGTGAACATCTTCGCCACACCACTCCCGAGGGGAACTTCATGAAGAAGCAACAAGGCTTTACCCTGATCGAACTGATGATCGTCGTCGCGATCATCGCCATTTTGGCCGCCATCGCTCTGCCGGCGTACCAGAACTACGTCGCCAAGTCGCAGTCCACCGCCGGCCTCGCCGACATCCGTGGCGGCGTGACCGCTTATGAAGAAGGCATCCAGAGCGGCGAGCGCGCTGGCGCCATCGGCCCGACCACCGACATCGGCTTGGCTGCCGCCACCCCGCGCTGCAACATCACCGTGGGCGGCAACTGGGACGCGGCTGCCGGCCAGACCATCGCCTGCAAGCTGAAAGGCAACCCGAACGTTGCGAACAAGACTGTGACCCTGACCCGCAACAACACCGGACAGTGGGCCTGCACCAACGACATCGGCAACGTGAACTACGAACCGAACGGCTGCTAATCCCTGCCTGAGGACGCTTCGTTCCAGAAAGGGGTGCTTCGGCACCCCTTTCCTGTTTGACAGCCTGCACCAAAGTGATCGCTACACCTGCGCAAACACATAGCACGCGTATTCCTCAACAACCCAGACCACTTCTCATGAAGACAATGCGCCCGAGTATCCAAGGTTTCACCCTTATCGAGCTCATGATCGTCGTTGCGATCATTGCAATCCTGACTGCGATCGCCCTGCCTGCCTACCAGATCTATGTGGGCAAATCGCAGGTTACCGCAGGCCTGGCCGACCTGCGCGGCGGCGTTGTAATCTATGAAGAAGGTATCCAAAACGGCGAAAATGCCGGCAGTCCGGCAGACGCCAATGCCATCGGCCTACCGCTGAGCACCGTCCGCTGCAGCGCGATCACGCCTGGCGGGACGTGGGCCGCCACCAATGGACAGACGATCGCCTGCACACTCGCCGGCAATCCCAATGTCGCAGGCAAAAACCTGACCCTGACCCGCGACAGCGAAGGGCTCTGGAGCTGCAGCACGACCGTCACCGCGCTCTACCGTCCCAACGGCTGCTCCTGACACGCGGTTACCCGCAGCTCTGATATGACCCGCGACATCCTCGCCGATGTCCCTGGCCCGATCCTTCGGGCCATTTTTTTCCGAACGCGGACTGGCTCAGAATCAGGCTGCCGACCAGACCGGCGACTTGCCCGTCGGAAGGTCGACACACATTGCTATCGGGACTTTCCCGGGGCGTGAACGGAAGCGGTACTATTTCCCGAATCCTCATGCGGTTTCGATGTTATTGTCGGGAGTGCATGATCCACATGGGTCCGCGCGGGCGAGGCGCAGCGAAAAAGTGAATGTTGCTCACACTTCAAACCTGATCGGTATCACCGGTATCGCCCGGCGCCTGGTGCTGGACGGCGCCTTGGACGAGAACGTCGCGCGCGAAGCGCTGGATGCCGCCACCCGCGAACGGAAGCCGATCGCCAATTACCTGCGCGACCTGAAGCTGGTCACGCCATCGCAACTGGCCGCCGCCAACTCGATCGAGTTCGGCATGCCGCTGTTCGACCCGGCCGTCATGGACCCGAGCCAGAGCGCGATCCGGCTGGTCAAGGAAGAACTGCTCCAGAAGCATCTGGTGCTGCCGCTGTTCAAACGCGGCGGGCGCCTGTTCGTCGGTGTTTCCGATCCCACCAATACCGCTGCGCTCGACGAGGTGAAGTTCCACACCAATCTGTTGGTGGAACCGATCCTGGTCGATGAGGACACCATCAAGCGCACGATGCAGCAGTGGATGGAGTCCAGCGACGCGCTGGGCGGTCTGGACGACGCGGAAGGCCTGGACAATCTCGATGTCTCGAGCGGCGACGACGAACCCGGCGGCGACGGCGGCATCGACAGCAAGAGCGACGACACGCCGGTCGTGAAGTTCATCAACAAGGTGCTGGTGGACGCGATCCGCCGCGGCGCCTCGGACATCCACTTCGAGCCCTACGAAACCGATTACCGCGTGCGCCTGCGCATCGACGGCATCCTCAAACAGGTCGCCAAGGCGCCGGTCAAGCTCAGCCAACGCATCGCCGCGCGCCTGAAAGTGATGTCGCAGCTCGACATCGCCGAGAAGCGCGTGCCGCAGGACGGCCGCATCAAGCTCAACCTGTCGAAAACCCGCCAGATCGACTTCCGCGTCAGCACGCTGCCGACGTTGTTCGGCGAAAAAGTGGTGCTGCGTATCCTCGACGGCAGTGCGGCCAAGCTCGGCATCGAGAAACTCGGCTACGAGCCGGACCAGCAGACACTGTTCCTCGATGCGATCAAGAAACCCTACGGAATGGTGCTGGTCACCGGCCCGACCGGCTCCGGTAAAACGGTTTCGCTGTACACCGCGCTGGGAATCCTCAACGAAGAAGAGCGAAACATCTCCACGGTCGAAGACCCGGTCGAAATCCGCCTTCCCGGCATCAATCAGGTGCAGCAGAACCAGAAGCGCGGCATGACCTTCGCCGCGGCGCTGCGCAGCTTCCTCCGCCAGGACCCGGACGTGATCATGGTCGGCGAAATCCGCGACCTGGAAACCGCCGAAATCGCAATCAAGGCCGCGCAGACCGGCCACATGGTGCTCTCGACGCTGCACACCAACGATGCGCCGCAGACCATCTCGCGCCTGATGAACATGGGCATCGCGCCGTTCAACATCACGTCTTCGGTGAGTCTGGTCATCGCCCAGCGCCTCGCCCGCCGCTTGTGCAATCACTGCAAGCGCGAGGCGGAACTGCCCGAACACGCGCTGCTGGCCGAGGGCTATACCCCCGACGAAGTGCATGCCGGCATCAAACTGTACGAGGCGATCGGCTGCAACGAATGCACCGGCGGTTACAAAGGCCGCACCGGCATCTACGAAGTGATGCCGATGACCGATAAGATCCAGTCGATCATTCTGCAGGGCGGTAATTCCATGCAGATCGGAGAAGCCGCACGGGCCTCCGGCGTGAGCAATCTGCGTCAATCCGCGCTGCTGAAAGCCAGAAACGGCATCACCAGCCTCGCCGAAATCAACCGCGTCACCAAGGACTAAGCCATGGCCGCATCCCGCACCGCCGCCAAAAGCGCACCCGCCACCGAACGCCTGGGCAACCAGATGCCGATGTTCGTCTGGGAGGGTACCGACAAACGCGGCATCAAGATGAAGGGCGAGCAGCAGGCCAAGAACAGTAATCTGCTGCGCGCCGAACTGCGCCGCCAGGGCATCACGCCGAGCGTGGTGAAGCCCAAGCCCAAGCCGCTGTTCGGTACGGCAGGCAGCAGAATCACAGCCAAGGACATCGCCATCTTCAGCCGCCAGATCGCCACCATGATGAAATCGGGTGTGCCGCTGGTGCAGTCGCTGGAGATCATCGGCAACGGCCAGAAGAATCTGCGGATGAAGAACCTGGTCGAAGCGGTACGCATCGACATCGAGGGCGGCTCCTCGATCTACGAATCGATGAGCAAGCATCCGGTGTATTTCGACGAGCTGTATCGCAACCTGGTCCGCGCTGGCGAATCGGCCGGCGTGCTCGAAACCGTGCTCGACACCATCGCGACCTACAAGGAAAACACCGAAGCGCTGAAAGGCAAGATCAAGAAGGCGCTGTTCTATCCGGCCATGGTCATCGCGGTCGCGATCCTGGTCAGTTCGATCATGCTCGTGTTCGTGGTGCCGCAATTCGAGGATGTGTTCAAGAACTTCGGCGCGGAACTCCCGGCCTTCACCCAGCTCATCGTGAGGTTCTCGCGCTTCATGGTGTCGTGGTGGTGGCTGATGCTGATCGTCACCATCGTCACCATCGTCGGCTTCGTTTTCGCCTACAAACGATCGCCCGGCTTCCAGCATTTCCTGGACAAGGTGGTGCTGAAGATTCCGGTCATCGGCGCGATCATGCACAACTCCGCCGTGGCGCGTTTCTCGCGTACGCTCGCCACCACCTTCAAGGCCGGCGTGCCGTTGGTTGAAGCGCTGGAAAGCGTCGCCGGTGCCACCGGCAACTCGGTTTACGAGAAAGCGGTGTGGCGTATCCGCGACGACGTGTCGGTCGGCTATCCGGTCAACATGGCGATGAAACAGGTCAACCTGTTCCCGCACATGGTGGTGCAGATGGCGGCGATCGGCGAAGAGGCCGGCGCGCTCGACACCATGCTGTTCAAGGTCGCCGAGTTCTACGAGCAGGAAGTGAACAATGCCGTGGACGCGCTGGCCAGCCTGCTCGAACCGATGATCATGGTGATCATCGGCGTGATGGTGGGCAGCATGGTCGTCGGCATGTACCTGCCGATCTTCAAGTTGGCCGCTGCGGTCGGCGGCTGAGCCCGGGCTCCCGCATCGATGGCATTCCTCGACCAGAACCCGGCCCTCGGTTATCCGATCGCGGCCGGGCTCGGCCTGCTCGTCGGCAGTTTTTTGAACGTCGTGATCCTGCGGCTGCCGAAACGGCTGGAGTGGGAGTGGAAGCGCGACAGTCTCGAAACGCTGGGCCAGGCCGATCTCTACGACCCACCGCCGCCGGGAATCGTGGTCGAGCCCTCGCATTGCCCGCACTGCCAGCACAGGCTGTCGTGGTACGAGAACATTCCAGTGTTCAGCTGGCTTGCGCTGCGCGGACGCTGCCGCAGTTGCAAGACGCCGATCTCGATCCAGTATCCCGCCGTCGAACTGCTGACGATGCTGCTGGTCACCGCCTGCGTCTGGCGTTTCGGCTTCGGCTGGCAGGGATTCGGCGCCGGAATACTGAGCTGTTTCCTGGTCGCGATGTCCGGCATCGATGTGCGCACGCAACTGCTGCCGGATCAGCTCACGCTGCCGCTGCTCTGGCTGGGACTGATCGCGAGCGTCGACAATCTGTTCGTGCCCGCGAAGGCCGCGATCGCCGGTGCGGTGCTGGGCTATCTGTCGCTGTGGGTCGTGTACTGGGTCTACAAACAGCTGACCGGCAAGGTCGGCATGGGCCACGGCGATTTCAAGCTGCTGGCCGCGCTCGGGGCCTGGGCCGGCTACAAGGCGCTGCTGCCGATCGTGTTGCTGTCGTCGATGGTCGGCGCCATCGTCGGCTCGATCTGGCTGATGACCAAAGGCCGCGACCAAGCCACGCCGATCCCGTTCGGCCCCTATCTCGCCGTCGCCGGCTGGATCGTATTCCTGTGGGGCAACGACATCATCGGCGCGTACATGCGTATCTCCGGCCTGCAGCAGTGATGCCATGGCGGCCACGTCCCATCCGATGTACTGCATCGGCCTGACCGGCGGCATCGCCTCGGGCAAGACCGCAGTCGCCTCCGCATTCGAATCGCTCGGTATCGTCGTCGCGGACGCCGATATCGCAGCGCGCGAAGCCGTCGCTGTCGGCAGCGAAGGACTGGCCGAAGTCGTCGCCGCATTCGGCATCGACGTACTCGACGCGGATGGCAGACTCGATCGCGCCGCGATGCGCAAGCGCGTGTTCGGCGACGACAGTGCCCGCAAACGTCTCGAAGCAATCATCCACCCGCGCGTGCGCGAAACGCTGGCGCGCCAGTGCGCACAGGCATCAAGCCCGTATGCCATCGCCGCGATTCCGCTGTTGGCCGAAGTCGGCGCGCGCACTGCCTATCCGTGGCTGCAGCGCATTCTCGTCGTCGACGTGCCGGTCGATGTGCAGCGCGAACGCCTCACGCGTCGCGACGGCATCGATGTCCCGCTCGCCGAAAAGATGATCGCCGCGCAGGCGACCCGCGAACAGCGACTCGCCATTGCCGACGACATCATCGTCAATACCGGCAGTATTGAAGATCTGCAGCGGCATGTCGCTGCGTTGGATGCGCAGTACCGGACACTCGCAACGTTTTCATAGGATGCGCTCAGCGCACCGCTGAGAAAGCCGCAACTGCGCACAACAATTCCGATCAGACAGATGTGTCCGTCTCACCCACAGCACCATAAGAAAATTCTGCCCTCATAAGAGGGCACTCAAGCTGACTTTCGAAACACCGCCAGACATCGCAGGCCGCTTCATCGCACAGACCACCGCATTCGTTGCTTTAGGGCGCACCCTACACAGAATTCACTGAGATGGCATAGCGCGTGCTCAAGCACACCACTTTGTACACCTTATGGGCTTGTCGGAGTTGTTCAGCAGTCAAATCATGAAGGCATAGACACGGATCTAGCAACCAGCTTAATCAGATCACCTGACTGCACCTCAAGCTCAACACTTATGTTCCCATCAGAATCGCACTGAGGCCCAATAACATCATTAATGGACACGCTCCTTCCCCACTCCTCGCGTTTTGGAACATGAATATCCAAAATCCCCTCCGCAACTAGCCTTACTTCCTCAGACTTCTCGTTGCGAAACGTGATGGTCGCAGTTCCAGCAATCCAATCGATCAAGATGGATAACAATGTCCAATCGTGCATACATATTCCTCATGGGTAATTCAAAGGCAGATGCGCGCCCGAAGATTCCGGTGCGACAAGATTTCCATTGATATCAAGCCTCTCCCCAGCAGGATTGTTAACATGACAGTGTGGTCCATTACAACTGTGTGGATGCGTAAGAACTCTTTGGTTCCCCGTAACAGGGTCAATGTAAGCACCCTTGCCCGCCATTGGGCTCGCGCCTTTAGGAATCAATCCTTTTTCTTTCACGAACCGATCAATCTGTGTGGGAGTTTTTCCCGCTACGTCTCTCGGATCAATATGTGGCGATCCGTTTGCCACACGCGATACTGGCGCATATTTAAGCTTAGCCGCACGCCGCATACCCTTAAAATAATCATACGCCTCCAACATCCGGGCACCACGATGCAGATAATCCGCAACCTTCTGAGCCCCAACCGCACAGTGATTGCCTGAGACCCACTGCACATCTGCAAACCCCTGGGCAATGTCACCGAACAGATCCGCGCAGAAGGATGGATCCTGTCTGCACTTGGCGCATACCGTGTCGAAGCATAGGCCCGTCGAATCCGTAATATTGAGCGGCGACCCACCCACATACCCATAAGTGCTGATGCCCCCCGACAATCCGATCGGATCACTTTCCATATACCGACCGGTCGCCGGATCGTAATCCCTGAAGTAGTTGTAATTCAGCCCACTGATCGCGTCATAGCGTTGCCCCGGGAACCGCATATCGAACACGAAAGCGGTGGAATCGCCATCCGGATCCTCATTCGGCGCCGTATTGCCGAATGCCTCGCCCGCCAGATCCCACGTCCAGACCGTTGTGCCCAATGCACCGCGAACCGGATCGACCACCACGCGCGGTGAACCCAGCGCATCCGCTTCGACGTAATACAATTTCTGTGCCGCGCCGTTGCCTACCCATACACCGACCGGGAGAGAATCCAGCCAGATGATCTGCTGGACCGTCGCAGTGTTGGTGTCGTATTGCCCCATCCAATGGCCGCCATCGTCGTAGGCGAAATACATCGGCGCGGAACTGCCGCCGGAACGCTGGACCTGTTCGCCATTGCCGTTGTAAGCGTAATTGGCCTGCAAAATTCCGTTCTGTGAAAACTGCGAGAGCCGCCGGGCATCGTTGTAAACGAACTGTCTGGCGGTGCCGCTGATGCTGGTGGTATTACCGATAGCGTCATAGGTTCGTGCCGCCGCTGCAGCGGTATCCAGACGATGAGTACCCGTCAGGTAAGCATAGGCAGAGGTCACAGCACCCAGGGTGGCGCTGGTGCGATTGCCGGTCTTGTCGTACGTGTAGCCCTCCAGCACCGCAGTGCTGACGCCATCCTTGCTTTCGATCAAACGATCAAGGCGGTCGTAACCGAACCGCCGTCGCGGTGGATCGGCCTGATCGGCCTGACGTAGCGTCTTGAGATTTCCGACCTCGTCAAATTCGTAGCCGACACTGATGCCCCCTGGCGCATCGACTTCGACAAAACCCGGCTCATAGTTGAGGTTGAGACTGCGCTTCATCATACGGCCGTTGCCGTATGTCCATTCCGACACGGATCCGAACGGGTAGTAAGTCGCACCGGTCAACAATACTTGGCGCGCACCTGTGGCGGTTTTGGCGCCGATCTCCACCACACGGCCCTGGGTGTCGTAGACGTAATCGGCAACCGCACCATCCGGATAGATCACACTGGTGAGCTGCCCGGCCACGCTGTAGGTGTAGCGCTGCGTCAGGATCTTGCCATTGGTGTTCTGCACTTGACGCACCCGATTGCCGAAGCGGTCATAGCAGTACACGGTGTTACCGCTACCATCGACAATCTTGGTGAGGCGACCGATAGTGAAAGTTTCACCGGTGGCGCACGCTGCCTGTGCCGTGTCGTAGGTGTAGCTGATGTTGAGCGAGGATGTCGGGTAACTGATCAACGTCAGCCGATTCAACGCATCGTAAGCGTAGCTGGTGGTGACGTTACGGGCATCGGTCTGGCTCGCACGATTGCCTGCGCTGTCGTACGTGTAGCCGGTGGCGCCGGTATCCGGGCTCGACAGGTGCGTGAGATCGCTGAAACCGTTGTAGGTGTAATTCGTATTCAATCCATTGGGGTCTTTGACCTGGGTCAGGTTGTCCAATGTGTCGTAAGTGAACTGCGTTTCGGCCGCAATGCCGTTCATGTCCCGGAGGATACGGGTGACGCGGTCGAGCGGATCGTAGTTGCTGTCTTCGATACGCGACTGGGCGTCTGTAGACTGATCCAGATTGTCTTTTGCATCATGCGTAAAGCTGCTGATACGTCCATACGCATCTGTGACCGTCTGGAGCTGATCCAGCGTGTTGTAGATGCGCGAGAGCGTCCTTTGCAACGTGCCGGTACTGTCCTTCGTATCTTCCTTGATGCGCCTGCTGGCGGCATTGAGCGTGTAAGTGATGCTATTCCCTGCGTTATCGGCAATGCCTGTCAGACGATGCGCATCGTCGTAGACAAAGGATACGAACGACCCGCCGGGCATGTTCATCTTTTTGACAAGACCGGTCGGCCAATATTCGATACCGGTGATCTGGTCGTCGGTTTCCACACTACCGTTCGTACCGCGACGTTTTCGTGCGGTCAACCTGCCACGGGCATCATATTCCAGATTACTGACGACCCCATTGGCGTCAGCGACAACAGTGGGCTGACCGGCATCGCTGTAGGCCAGGATCTCGGTTACCTGGCCCAGAGCATTGGTGATCTTCCACAGGTCACCTTTGCGATGACTGCACGGGCTGACGCCAGGCACACAACCAGCAGCGTCGGACAGGTAGTACGAATAGGTAGTGATATCAGCAACATCGGTTCGTGCGCCATTCACTGTCTTCAACTGGCCAACCAATGGACACGATCCGGCATCGACATCGGTCTGTTCGCAGTAACTCAGACTGACCGCTCTCGTAACTGATGTCGTCGGGTCGATGGAATTCGCGGTGATCAGCTGTCCACGACTGTTGTAGCCGAACGTCTGCCGCTGCTTGGCGACATAACTGGCACCAGACTTCGCTTGGACCTCATACGAAGTGGTTCGATAACTGGTATCGCGAACGGTGACAAACTTCCGTTCCTCCGGCGTACCGAACGCCTCATAGCGCTCGCTCAGATAATCCGCCGCATATACGTATTTTGTCGTACTTAGAGCGAAGATTGCCTGGCTTACGGCGCCTCCTGAATAAGCGACATTCACCAATCGAGGCCCGTTGACCATGCTTGTAATACGCCGATACGGACCTTCATCCACGATCCCGTATGTGATGACTTCGCCGTAGGGCAATGTCACGACAGGCTGATTGATGGTTGGGTAGTCAATCGTGGTCTTTTCGACGACAGTCCCATCACCCTTGTGTCGTTGGCTCAGGTTGACGCGCCCATTGACGGCATAGCCATAGGATGAATAGCGCAAACCGTTTTCTGTTGTGATTCCCGTCAACGCATGCGGATTATTCGCCAGGGAAAGCGCCGTTTCGTTGTAGTGGTATTGCTTGTTTGTACTATCAGGGTAATTCGCACGGGTGAAGTTGCCGAGAACATCGAACTCGTATTGGACAACGCCACCATCCGGCAAATGTACGCTGTCG
This sequence comes from Lysobacter sp., assembly GCA_013141175.1. Classification (NCBI taxonomy): domain Bacteria; kingdom Pseudomonadati; phylum Pseudomonadota; class Gammaproteobacteria; order Lysobacterales; family Lysobacteraceae; genus Lysobacter; species Lysobacter sp. The sequence goes on along the minus strand of JABFRN010000001.1, from coordinate 2,434,029 downwards.
AGACGATTGTTAACGTAGTTGAATACGAGCACCCTGCCCGTTTGATCCTGGGCCCGGATCAACTTTTCGCCGTCATAGGTGAAATCGATATGGTAAAGACCATTGGTCGACTGTTCCTGTCGGACCAAACGACCAGCCGTATTGAACGACAGAATTCGCCCTGTTTCGTCATAGATCTTGTAAGTGCCATCAGCGAACTTGACGAGCTTCTTTCGGGACGTTTGACTCGATTTGAACTGATTGTTTCCGAGTGAAAAGAAATATTCGACATTACCGTCGCTACGGACGGTCTTCATATTGTACGTGCCGCCGTTCAGGACGCGATCGCTGAAAGTATGGGTCCACCCTGGCGCGAATGCGGGCAACGTCCCTGCCTGTCGAAACGAGTGGTAATAGCGGGTAAAAGATTCTCCCGCAAACTGGAAATCCACTTCGTCACGCGACTTATCGCCGCTGGCGGGGTGGCAAGGGCCTGGATGCTTTCCCGCAGGACAGGTTGCCGTGCCGCGCTGGTAGAATGTGATATAGGGCATCACATCGATCGGTCGACAGAGCTTGCCGCCAATCACCGTGCCGCCGCCATTCGGCGAATAGGCAAGAGAACTATATCCAGCTACCGCATAAAAGCGGTCCGGGCATTGGAAAGTCTGACGTTTGCCAAGATTGATTTCCCGCAAGTCCGGCTGTGCCCAACCCGGGCACTGAATCTCGTAAGACAGTTTTCTATTCCCTGATGGTGGCAAAGTGGAATTGTTGTAAGAAGCAACGCCATACCCGCTGCGGTAAGAAGATTCATTGACGCTTGCAAATGGCGTCACATATGAATTCTTATAGCCACGATCAGTGAAAGTGCATTGCGGGAAGTCGGTTTTGAGTTTGTTATAAAGACCGTACGCCGCCCCATTCTCCGTACTGCATAAAGAAGAGACAAATGGATCGCCTGCAGGTACGCAAACAGTAGGCGCACCAATTGAGCCGTTGCTATAGGCTTCGGGAAATACCTGCGCTGGCGGCTGATCCGGAATGAAATAATCAACCCGCCATTGTTCCAGGCCCTGAGAATTTGGCTGATATCCAGCCGGCCGTGGCGTCATGGGTTGAATCACGTCGCGATAAGAGACCGGCAGTTTGCTTCGCATATCGGCTTCTGCAGCATCGCGCGTGCTAAAGCATGCACTGACGCTATTCAAGACATTGCAGAATGTGTTGTCGCTTGTCTGGGCAAATAAATCCGATGGCTTCAAAGCCAAGCAGGTCAGCAGCAGCGCGGCCAGCACGAACATCCTCTTCATTGTTTTCTCCCTTCAGCTTGGCCGGAATTCTGCTTATGGCATCACGAAAAGCACAGCTCAAATTTAACTCGTTTGAAAAATTGTACTCGAACGAGCGTTTACGAAAGCGAATTTAGATCACTAAATCCATCTTCACCTACTGCAAGCATCTCGCTATCGAAGCGTTATTTTTGATAGCCTTTTCCTTCGCCAATGATTACCACACCACCCTTCATCACGAACGCGACGTGTTCCAACAGCGTCACATCCTGCGCGGGGTTGCCGCTTACTGCGACGATATCAGCGAGGCGCCCGGTTACGATCACGCCGATATCGTTGCGACCCAGCGCTTCGGCGGCGTTGATCGTGGCCGACTGGATCGCCTGCGTCGGGGTCATGCCGTAGCGCACCATCACCGCGAACTGTTTTGCGTTGTCGCCGTGCGGAAAGATGCCTGCATCGGTTCCGAAGACCATCTTCACGCCGGCCTGGTGTGCGCGGCGGAAGTTTTCGCGCTGGATGTCGCCGAGTTCGCGATCCTTGCGCAGGTTGTCTTCGAGCACGCCGTTCTTCTTGCCTTCCGCCTGCGTGTAGTCGGTGTTGTAGATGTCCATCGACAACCAGGCGCCGTACTGCTTCGCGAGGCGGATGCCTTCGTCGTCGAGCAGGCTCGCGTGTTCGATGGTGCCTACGCCGGCGCGGATCGCATCGCGGATGCCTGCAGCGCCGTGCGCATGCGCCGCGACTTTCAAGCCCCACATCTGCGCTTCGTCGACGGCCGCCTTCATTTCGGCGTAGGTCATCTGCTGCTGGCCGGGTTCGGTGTTGCGCGAGAACACGCCGCCGGTCGCGCAGAGTTTGATCACCTGCGCGCCGTATTTGCGGATTGCGCGCACGGACTTCCGCGCTTCTTCTGGTGAGTCAGCGTTGTAGGGATTGCGGTCGTTCATCGACGGCGGAAAATACGTGGAATCGCAGTGTCCGCCGGTCGCGCCGAAAGCGAAGCCCGCAGGCACGATGCGCGGGCCGACGATCTTGCCCTCGTCGATCGCCTGCTGCAGGCCGACGTCGTTCCAGTCTTCCGAGCCGAGGTTGCGGATCGTGGTGAAACCGGCCATCAGTGTTTTCTGCGCGTGCACCACCGAGACCGCCGACCAGAAGCGGTCGCTGAACTGCAGATACGAATAGCCGCTGTAGGTCGGATCGCTGTCGATGTGCACATGCATGTCGATCATGCCGGGCAACAGCGTCACGTCGCCGAGGTCGTAGCGCGCCATGTCGGTGGTGAGAATGAACGCGTCCCTGCCGGAGGCGACCTGTTTGATGCGGCCGTCTTCGATCAGCAGATGCACGTTTTCGAGCATCCGGCCGCTGCGCACGTCGAGCATGCGCGCGGCGCTGACGACGGATGCGTTGCCGTGGGGTTTCGCCGCCTCTTGGGCTCGGGGCGAGAAACTGGCTGCGGTCAGGGTCAAGCTGCAGAACAGCGTCAGGAGATGCAGTCGACGCATGGTTGGCTCCTATGTGGGAGCGGCGGAAGCCGCGATTGATCGTGGGAAATGAATCTGCAATCCATCGCGGCTTGCACCGCTCCTACAGAAGATTATCAGCCCGCCGGCCGCAGTTCGAACGCGGGCGCAGGCGTCAGCCACGGCAGCAGCCAATGATCCACCAGCAGGAACGCGAACAATGCCATCAGGTACACGATGGAATAGTTGAACGTGCGCATGGCGAAGAATTCGTCCGGCGGATCGAGCATCTTCCACGCGTACCAGAGAAACACCGCGCCCAGCACCAGCGCGCCGCCGAGGTAGAACAGACCGCTCATGCCCACGGCCCACGGCAGGACGGTGATCGCGACCAGCAGCACGGTATAGAGCAGGATCTGCCAGCGGGTGTATTCCACGCCGTGGGTGACCGGCAGCATCGGCACCAGCGCGCGGGCGTAGTCGTCGCGACGGAAGATCGCCAGCGCCCAGAAATGGGGCGGCGTCCACACGAAGATGATCAGCACCAGCAGCAGCGCGTGCGCCCAATCCCACTGGTTCTGCATGCCGGTCACGGCGGCCCAGCCAAGCAGGGGCGGTGCGGCGCCAGCGATACCGCCGATGACGATGTTCTGTGGCGTGGCGCGCTTGAGCCATGCGGTGTAGACGATGGCGTAACCGATCAGCGATGCGAACGTCAGCGCCGCGGTCATCGGATTGACCATCGAAATCAGCATGGCCATCGACAGCGCACCGAGGAACACCGCGAACGCGAGCACCTGCGCCGGCTTCAATGCGCCGGTCGCGAGCGGACGATGCGCGGTGCGCGCCATGATCCGATCGATGCGCTGGTCGATCAGATGATTGATCGCCGCCGCGCTGGCGGCGGCCAGCCAGATGCCGATGAAGCCGAAGACGCTCTGGCGCAACGGCGGCAATCCCGGCACCGCGAGAAACATGCCCACGAATGCAGTGAACACGATCAGCGCCACGACCCGTGGTTTGGTGAGTGCCCAGTATTCGCGCATCGGGATCGTCATCGGTATGCGCTCATACCTTCGGCCGGCACAGACGCGCCAGCAGGCCGACCAGCAGGAACAGCAGCAGCGCGGCGACACCGTTGTGCATCACCGCCGTCCACAGCGGCAGACCGAGCATGACGTTGGCGATGCCCAACCCTACCTGGACCAACAGCAGCACACCGAGCACCACGCCGGTGAGCCAGAGCCCCGGCGTGCGGATCAGCTTCAGCGCCATCCACAGCAGGTAGAGGAACACCACCAGCGCCATCGTCCGATGCGCCAGCTGGATCGCGATCCGCGATGCGCCGTCGAGCACGCCGCCTTCGTAATCGGCGCCAACCCCACGCCAGAGCACGAAGCCTTCCCTGAAGTCGTGCGGTGGTATCCACTGACCCACGCAGGTCGGGAAGTCGTTGCCGCAGGCGAGCGCCGCATAGTTGGCGCTGACCCAGCCACCGAGCGCGATCTGGATGCCGACCACGCATACCGCACCGATCAACCACCAGCGCATCGCGTTCGCGCCGGCGATGCGCACCGGGCTGTCTGTGGCACGCCAGGCCATCCATGTGAGCATCGAGAACGTGGTCATGCCACCGAGCAGATGACCCATGACGACGATGGGCTTGAGCAGCCATGTGACCGTCCACATGCCCAGCAGCGCCTGGAACACGATCAGCATCAGCGTGAACGCGGCGACACGCGACAGATCGTCGTTGCTCCAGCGCAGCGCCGCGATCAGCAGGATCAGTTCGCCCAGCACCGCACAGGCGACCGCTGCATCGTGCATGCCGCGCATGTACAGCGGAATGCCGAGTGCGATCAAACCGGCCGCCAGCAATATCTGCGCGATGCCGAAGCGACGGCGCCGCGCCGCGAGCAGCGCGAGCAGCAACACCAGCGTGCCGAGCACGGCGGCGGCATGACGGTGCACCTGTTCGCGCCAGGCCTTGTGCGTCTCGAACGGGCGGATCGCACTGGCCGCATGGTCGTCGGCATCGCCCACCGCCTGCGGCCACGTCGCGCGGCCATAGCAGGTCGGCCAATCGGGACAGCTCAGGCCTGCGTTCGACAGCCGCACGAACGCACCGAACACGATCACGCACAGCGCCAGCACGACCGCCAGCCAGGCGATGCGATGGAAGTGGCGATAGACCGTCGGTTTGTGCGCGGCCGGCTTGGCGTCTGTTGTGTCGTTCGACATGAAAGCGTTCTTCTTACTTGAGTTTCAACAGCCGGGACACGTCCTGGCGGAGATGCGAGGGATCGAAACCGGGGGCATAGCGCAGGATGACGAAGCCGTTGGGATCGACCACGTAGACCGGGATGCCCGCAGGGTCATCGACGCGTGGCAGTGCGTGCCGCAAAGCCGGATCGTCGCGCAAGCCGCGCGTCTCCCGCATTTTCAGCGCAGTTTCCGGCACATTGCCGACCCACAGCACATGCACGCGATCGGCATCGCGCCCGAACAACTGCGTCACCAGATCGAGTTCTGCGGACAGCGCAACGCAGGGTTCGCCGCAGTCGGCAGGCGGCGCGACCACGATCCGCCATACGCGTTCGACCGGATTCCAGCGGTATTCTCCGCCGGTGAGCAGGACTGGCTTGAGCGTGCGCAGGTCGCCGGGCGGCTGCAGCAATTCGCCGTGATTCTTCATCCCGGCGGGACGCCAGCCCGAAAAGCGCAGGAGACCTGCGAGCGCGAACGCGCCGAAGAAGAGCGCGAAGATCGCGATCAGTACGAGTCGATTGCGGCCACGTTGGCGTGCGGCGGTGTCGTTCATGGCAGAAGCCTGTCGTTGCGGTGCGCGGCTGCGCGGCGTGCGCGCCACGTCAGCAGCAGCGCGGTGATCAGTACGGTCGCCGCCAATCCGAACCACTGTACGGCATAGCCGAGGTGCCGTTCGGGCGGCAGCGTGTTGGGCAGGATGTCGAAATCGCGCTCGAAACCGAAACCGGACTGCGGCTCCGGGCGAAAGACCCGCGGTGCCAGCGTGGGCTGCTTCAGCGCGGTCCGCAGCGTCGGCAGATCGATGGCCGTCGCCAGCAGCGTGCCATCGGGCTGCGCGACCGGCCCACCCACGTCGATGCCCTGCCCCGGCGGTGGCAACAGCAGACCCGACAGTCGTAGGCGCGCAGGATCGGAAGCCAGCCTGGGCAATGTCCGATCGGGCGGCAGCGCGACCCAACCCAGATCCAGCAACACCCGAGCGCCTTCATTCGACACGAACACGCGATAGGCGCGCACACCCGCCACGCCACCCAGCTGCTGATTGTCGAGCAGCACCATCGGGCCATCCGCGAAGCCGCCTTCGAGATCGACCCAATCGTATGCCTGGGCGCGGCCCGTATCCACGATCACAGCCGACGACTGCGGCAGGCGCGCGGCCAGCACCGCGGCGACATTTTCGAGTCGTTCGCGCTTCTCGGCGGCGCGTTCCAGTTGCCAGAATCCAAGGCGCGCGAACAGCGCCAGCGCAAGCAATGCGATCGCCCACAGGAACAGCGGATGGCGGCGCAGATTCATCCGGACGTCCTCATCCCCTGCGATAATGCCGGGCACACCACGTGCAGCCGCGCACGCCGCTGGAGCGTCTCATGAGCGATTCGTTGAAGACCCTGCTCATCATCGGGTTTCTGATCCTGATACTGTGGAATCTCGGGGCGGGCCTGTATTACATGCTGGTCGACAAGGGCCAAACCAAGCGCACGGTCAATGCGCTGACCAAACGCATCGCGCTGTCCGTCGCGCTGATCCTGCTGGTGGTTCTGGCGATCTTCATGGGCTGGATCGAACCCCATGGCATCGGCAGCAGGCCCGCAGGCTGAGCGGGCGCGGCATCCGATCCGCCTCATCGACTGCAGACAAGAAGGCCGGCGCAATGCCGGCCTTCTTCGTTTCTGGCGTGCGCGAACGTGGTATGCGCGAATCCGCAATGCGTGAAGCGTGCCCGCGAAATCCTCGCCCGCACTCCGGATGTCAGAGGACGTAGACGAACAGGAACAGGCCCAGCCACACCACGTCGACGAAATGCCAATACCACGCCACGGCTTCGAACGCGAAGTGCTGGTCCTTGGTGAAGTGGCCCCTGGCGCAGCGCAGCCACATGATCGCCAGCATCAGCGTGCCGAGGGTCACGTGCGCGCCGTGGAAACCGGTGAGCATGAAGAAGGTGGAGCCGTAGATGCCCGAACCGAGGGTCAGATTCAATTCCTGGTAGGCGTGGATGTATTCCTCGGCCTGCAGGAACAGGAAGGTGCAACCCAACAGCACGGTCGCGCCCAGCCACACCAGCAGCGCCTTGCGATGCGCCGCTTTGAGCGCATGGTGGGCCATGGTGACGGTGACGCCCGAGGTCAACAGGATCAGGGTGTTGGTCAGCGGCAATCCCCAGGCGGGGATGGTCTGGAAAGTACCGCCAACGCTCTCGGGGCCACTGCTGGGCCAAGCAGCGCTGAAATTCGGCCACAAGGTGGCATTGGTCAGCGCACCATCGCCTTCGCCACCCAGCCACGGCAATGCGAACTGGCGGGTGTAGAACAGCGCGCCGAAAAACGCAGCGAAGAACATCACTTCCGAGAAGATGAACCACACCATGCCCATGCGGAACGAGGTGTCGACCTGCTTGTTGTAGTGACCGGCCAGCGATTCGAGGATCACGTCGGCGAACCACTTGAACAGGATCGCCATCAGTCCCGCGAGCCCGAGGAAGAACACGCTCTTGCCCCAGGCGACATGGTTCAACCAGCTGGCGAAGCCGAGCATGGTGGTGAACAGGAACACCGAGGCGAACACCGGCCACTTGCTGCCATGCGGTACGAAGTAGGCGTTCTGATCGTGGTGGTCGGCGTGCGCTTGGGCCATGGCGGTCGTCTCGCGGAAAGTCTGATGAGAAATCTGATTGGAGTCAGGGCGAGCTGCGCTGTGCATCGGTCGAAACGCCCGACTTGGGCGCGTTCAACCTGGCGGTGAGCAGATCGTTCTTGAAGAAAGTGTAGGACAGCGTGAGCGTGCGTACGTCCTCCGGCAGATCCGGATCGACGATGAAACGCACCGGGAGCTCGCGCCTCTCGCCAGCAGCGAGCGTCTGCGCGGTGAAGCAGAAGCATTCGGTCTTGTTGAAATACTGCGATGCCCGCGCCGGCGCGACCGACGGCGTGGCGCTGCCGACAATGTCGCGTTGGCTGGTGTTGCGCGCGAAATAGGTGGTTTCGTACACCTCGCCCGGACGGACCTGCATGCTCATCGCCATCGGACCGAATTCCCAAGGCAGCTTCGAGTTCACGGTGCTGTCGAAGGTGACCGTGACCAGGCGATCGTTCCGCGCGGTCGTCGCCACGACGCCAGCGTCGGCCGCGCCTCGCTCGAGACGGATGCCCAGGAATTTTTCGCAGGCGATCCGATACAGCGGAACCAGGGCGAAACTGAACCCGAAAGCCGCCAGCGACACGGCGACCATGGCGGTGACGCCGAAGCGGCGCGTGCGCGCAATGGGGGCGTCGGCGTTCATTGCGAGAGCGCGTTCAGGGCGATGAAGCCGACATACACCGCGACCGCGATGCAGGCCGCGATCAGCGCCGTGCGCCGCGCCGAAGCCCGACGGACGGCGATCTGCTCGTCGGTCAAGGGAATGGGCGGCTGCGAAGTCGTCATTGTCGGTCCGGATCGCTCAGGCGGTCAGTGGGTGACGTCGCCGTGGGCCAGATCGCCTTCGCGGATGATCGGCGGCGTAGTGAAGGTGTGGTGCGGCGCCGGCGACGGCACCGTCCATTCGAGGCCCTTGGCGCTTTCCCACGCGCGCGCTTCGGCCTTGGCGCCGTGCTTCAGCGAATGCCACAGCACGAAAGCCATGATGAACGGCGTGGCGAACATGCCGAACGCGCCGATCGAACTGATCAAGTTCCAGTCCGCGAACACGACGTTGTAGTCCGGGATGCGGCGCGGCATGCCGGCCAGGCCCAGGAAGTGCTGCGGGAAGAACAGCAGGTTGACGAAGACGACCGACCACCAGAAATGGAACTTGGCGAAGGTCTCGTTGTACATGCGGCCGGTCCATTTCGGCCACCAGTAGTACACCGCCGCGATGATCGCGAACAGCGCGCCGGTCACCAGCACGTAATGGAAGTGCGCGACCACGAAATAAGTGTCGTGGTACTGGAAGTCCGCCGGCACGATCGCGAGCATCAGGCCCGAGAAACCACCGATGGTGAACAGGATCACGAACGCGATCGCCCACAGCATCGGCGACTCGAAGCTGATCGAGCCGCGCCACATGGTGGTGACCCAGTTGAAGACTTTCACGCCGGTCGGAATCGCGATGAGCATCGTCGCGAACATGAAGTAGATCTCGCCGCCCATCGGCATGCCGACGGTGAACATGTGGTGCGCCCACACGATGAACGAGAGGAAGGCGATCGAGGCGGTCGCGTAGACCATCGCCTGATAGCCGAACAGCGGCTTGCGGCTGAAGGTCGGGATGATTTCCGAGACCACGCCGAACGCCGGCAGGATCATGATGTAGACCTCGGGATGACCGAAGAACCAGAAGATGTGCTGGAACATCACCGGGTCGCCGCCGCCCTTGGCGTTGAAGAAGCTGGTCAGGAAGTACTTGTCGGTCAGCAGCATGGTCACCGCGCCGGCCAACACCGGCATCACCGCGATCAGCAGGAACGCGGTGATCAACCACGTCCAGCAGAAGATCGGCATCTTCAGCAGATCGATGCCCGGGGCGCGCATGTTGAGGATGGTGGCGATGATGTTGATCGCGCCCATGATCGAGCTGATGCCCATCATGTGGATGGCGAAGATCGCGAACGACAGGTTGGTGCCGCCCTGCAGCGACAGCGGTGGATACAGCGTCCAGCCGCCCGCCGGGGCGCCGCCGTCCATGAAGAAGGTCATCAGCAGCAGCGTGAAGGCGAAGGGCATGATCCAGAAGGACCAGTTGTTCATGCGCGGCAGCGCCATGTCGGGCGCGCCGATCTGCAGCGGCACCATCCAGTTGGCAAGCCCGACGAAGGCCGGCATCACGCCGCCGAAGATCATCACCAGCGCGTGGATCGTGGTCATCTGATTGAACTGCTCGGGGTTCAGATGCTGCAGGCCCGGCGTCATCAGTTCGGCGCGGATCGCGACCGACATCGCCGCGCCGACGATGAACATCACGAAGCTGAACACCAGATACAGCGTGCCGATGTCTTTGTGGTTGGTCGAGAAGAGCCAGCGTTCGACGAAGCTCTGCTTGTGGTCGTGCGCGTGATCTTCGGTAGCGGAGACGTGGTCGGCGTGCGTGGTGGCCATGACTTACCTCGAATGTGATGCGATCAGCCGGCCGTGTTGGCGGCGGCTTCGGGAGCGTTCTGGTCCGCGGCGGCGGTGGCCGGCGCGGCGGCTTCAGCAGCAGGTGCGGCCTCGACCGGCGCTGTCGGGGCCGGCGGCGCATTCTTGGCGCGCTCGGCTGCCAGCCACTGCTCGAACTCGGCCTTCGGCACGGCCTTCACCACGATCGGCATGAAACCATGGTCCTTGCCGCAGAGCTCGGCACACTGGCCACGGTAGAGGCCCGGCGTCTTGATTTCGGTCCAGCCTTCGTTGATCAGGCCGGGAATGGCGTCCTGCTTCCAGCCCAGCGCCGGTACCCACCATGCATGGATCACGTCATCGGCGGTGATCAGGAAGCGGATCTTGGTGTCGGTGGGGACGACGAGGGCGTTGTCCACATCGAGCAGATAGGTCGGATGGTTGGCGGTGCGCGCATCGATCTTGCTCTGGCGGATCTCGTCGCTCTTGCGATCGAGCCGGCTGGTGAAGCTGATGCTGTCACCGGGCTTGTCGCCCGGGTATTCGTACTTCCACAACCACTGGTAGCCGGTGATCTTGACCGTCATCGCGGCATCGCGCGTGTCGTACATCGCAATCACCTTGCTGGTGGCCGGGATGGCCATCACCACCAGCAGTGCGATCGGAACCACGGTCCAGATGATTTCGAGCTTGGTGCTGTGCACCAGCGAGGTATCCGGCACCGCACCTTTGGACTTGCGGAACTTGAACATGGCATAGGCCATGGCCCCGAAGACGATCACGCCGATGATCACGCAGACCCACAGTGCGAACATGTGGGCGTCGTAGGCGTTCTGCGAGGACGCGGTCACGCCCTGCCCCATGTTGAGCTGCCAACGTTCCGGGTCCGCGGATTGGGCCATCGCCACGACCGGCATCAGCAGCGCCGCCATCGCCAGGGACGGTTTCGCCAGCGATCTCCGGCCCCAGTTTGTCCAACACGCACGCGCTTGCACCATGGCCCAAAACCCCAGAAGTCGTGACTGACTCAATTATTTAGGTACGAGAAAACCGGGCGGCGGATGCAGGCATGGGCGCCATGCAGGCCGCGAATCGGTCCCGGGAAACCCGAGAATGGTAGCCCTTCGCGCCCCGCACCGGCAAGCAAACCTTACGCGTCACCACCCCGGCGCCCCAGCCACAAGGCACGCGAGCCCTGACGACGGGCACTGCTAGAATTCGCGACCTCTCCGCTCCGCCGGACCGTCGTGAACGTGATCGTCGACAAGACCATCCACCAGACCACCCATCCGATGCTGTCGCCGGAACTGCCGCCCCCGCCCGAACCGCTGCGCGCCGCGATCACCGCCGCCTGGGTCCGCGACGAGACCGAGCACGTCCGCGAGCTGCTGGCCGCCGCGCGCCAGCCGCGCCCCGGTTGGAGCGACGCCGACCGCGCCGCGATCCAGGCCACCGCCGCCGATCTGGTCCGCCGGGTCCGCGCCCGCGCCCAGGACCAGGGCGCGATCGAAGCCTTCATGCGCCAGTACGACCTCGGCAGCGAGGAAGGCGTGCTGCTGATGTGCGTGGCCGAGGCCCTGCTGCGGATTCCCGACCAGGACACCGCCGACAAGCTGATCCGCGACAAGCTCGGCGATGCCGACTGGAAGCGGCACATGGGCCAGTCCGACTCGGTACTGGTCAACGCCTCGACCTGGGGCCTGATGCTGACCGGCCGACTGGTCGATCTGGCCGACGACACCCGGCGCGATGTCCACAACGCCTTCAAGCGCCTGATCGGCCGCGTCGGCGAGCCGGTGATCCGGCTCGCGGTGCGCCAGGCGATGCGGATCATGGGCCACCAGTTCGTGATGGGCCGCACGATCGACGAAGCGCTCACCCGCAGCCGCAAGGGCGACAACGCGGATTACCGCTATTCGTTCGACATGCTCGGCGAAGGCGCGCTGACCACCGCCGACGGCCTGCGTTATCTCGAGGCCTACCGGATGGCGATACGCGCCATCGGCAAGAGCGGGCCGAACGGCAGCTTCCTCGGCGACAACGTGTTCGCGGTGCCCAGCATCTCGGTCAAGCTGTCGGCGCTGCATCCGCGCTACGAACACGCCAAGCGCGCGCGGGTGCTCGCCGAACTCGGCCCGCGCCTGCTCGAACTGTCGCAGCTGGCGAAGCAGTACGGTATCGGACTGACCATCGACGCCGAGGAAACCGATCGGCTCGAACTGTCGCTCGATCTGATTTTCCAGGTGCTGGCGGACGCGTCGCTGCAGGGTTGGAACGGCTTCGGCATCGTCGTGCAGGCATACCAGAAGCGCGCACCGTTCGTGATCGACCACATCGCCGACATCGCCCGCCGCCTCGGCCGGATGATCCCGGTGCGGCTGGTCAAGGGCGCCTACTGGGACAGCGAAATCAAACGCGCCCAGGTCGACGGCCAGAGCGGCTACCCGGTGTTCACGCGCAAACCGAACACCGACGTGTCGTACCAGGCCTGCGCGCAGCGCCTGCTGAACGCGACCGATGCGATCTACCCGATGTTCGCGACCCACAACGCGCAAACGATCGCGGCGATCCACCGCATGGCCGGCGACGCGGCGTACGAATTCCAGAAGCTGCACGGCATGGGCGACGATCTGTATGCCGAAGTCATCCCCGCCGACCGCCTGAACGTGCCGTGCCGCGTCTACGCGCCGGTCGGCTCACACGAAGACCTGCTGCCGTACCTCGTGCGCCGCCTGCTCGAAAACGGCGCCAATTCGAGCTTCGTCAACCGCATCACCGACGACACGGTCTCGATCGACGATCTGATCCACGATCCGGTCGACACCGTATCGACGTTCGAGAGCATTCCGCATCCGCGCATCCCGCTGCCGGTCGATCTGTACCGCAGTTACCTCGCGCTCGACAGCAGCAACGACAGAGACAATTCCATGGGCCTCAACCTCGCCAACGACGCGCAGCTGCAGACGCTCGCGCAGCAGATCAACGCCGCAGTCGCCGACTGGCGCGCAGCACCGCTGGTGCCGGGCGCGACCATCGCCGGTGTATCGCTGCCGGTGTTCAATCCCGCCGATCGCCGCCAGGCCGTCGGCCAGTGGCAGCCCGCCGACAGCGCCACCGTCGAGAAGGCCCTGCAGAACGCGGTCGCCGCACAGCCGGCCTGGGACGCGATGCCCGCCGCCAGCCGCGCGACAATCCTGGAACACGCCGCGAAACTGCTCGAAGACCGCATGCCGCAGTACATCGCGCTGTGCACGAAGGAAGCGGGCAAGACCATTCCAGACGGCATCGCCGAAGTCCGCGAAGCGGTGGATTTCCTGCGTTATTACGCTGGCCAGGCGAGAAAAATCTTCGCGGTCGAGCCCCTGCCCGGCCCGACCGGCGAATCCAATACCCTGCAGCTCGCCGGTCGCGGCGTGTTCGTGTGCATCTCGCCGTGGAATTTCCCGCTGGCGATCTTCATGGGCCAGATCGCGGCGGCGCTCGCCGCCGGCAACAGCGTGATCGCCAAGCCGGCCGAACAGACCAATCTGATCGGCTACGCCGCAGTGAAACTGATGCACGAAGCCGGCGTGCCCGAAGCCGTGCTGCAGTTCCTGCCCGGCGATGGCGCCACCGTCGGCGCGGCGCTGACCAGGGATTCACGCGCGGCCGGCGTGGCCTTCACCGGCTCCAACGACACCGCCCGCGCGATCAACCGCGCGCTTGCCGCGCGCGATGCCGCCATCGGCGTCTTGATCGCCGAAACCGGCGGCCAGAACGCGTTGATCGGCGACTCCTCGTCGTTGCCGGAACAACTGGTGAAAGATGCGATCTCGTCCGCATTCACCTCCGCCGGCCAGCGCTGCTCGGCCGCGCGCGTGCTGTTCGTGCAGGACGACATCGCCGACAAGGTGATGCACATGCTCGCCGGTGCGATGGCTGAATTGAAAGTCGGCGATCCCGGCCTGCTGTCCACCGACGTCGGCCCGGTGATCGACGCCGACGCGCTGAAGCTGCTGGAAGACCACGCCGCGAAAATGACGGCCGGCGCGACACTCATCGCGACCGCGGGCACCGACGACAGCGTCGCCCACGGCACCTTCTTCGCACCGCGCGCGTGGGAACTGCAGTCGCTGTCGCAGCTGACCCGCGAAAACTTCGGCCCCGCGCTGCACGTGATCCGCTGGAAAGCCGATCAGCTCGACCGGGTCATCGACACCATCAACGCCACCGGCTTCGGCCTGACCCTGGGCATCCACTCGCGCATCGACGAAACCATCGACCGCATCGTCGCGCGCGCGAAAGTCGGCAACATCTACGTCAACCGCAACCAGATCGGCGCGGTGGTCGGCGTGCAGCCGTTCGGCGGCCAGAATCTTTCGGGCACCGGGCCCAAGGCCGGCGGTCCGCACTATCTGCCGCGCTTCACGACCGAGAAGACGGTGACGGTGAATACCACTGCGGCCGGCGGGAATGCTTCGTTGTTGACTTTGGGGGATTGATTTTCTGAATGGCACAGCCCGTGCTCGCATGCGCGAGCATGGGTTCTTTGCGGACAGGGAAGGAACACGGCAAGACTTTCGCTGTACAGCATTTAGGGGCTAACGCATGGACCACACCCCACTCATCAGAATCAAAGACTACGAACGCATCCACGACATAGCTCATGCGGTGCTGAAAGGGCAACAATCCATACCGCACAAATCGTGCTTGTTTTTCAGCATGGCTGGCGCCTACATTCTTAGCACAAGGCTTAAAATCGAAGCTCGACCTGTTGCCGGAGCCGCATTCTATTGCGTAAGCAAATCGACTGATAAAAGCGACATCCTTTCATTTGCCAAAGTCAAAAAAGACGATGGCACGATGGCAGTTGATAGCGACGAGGACTCTTTTCATTGTTGGGTGGAGTCGGAAGACTGGATCATCGACTTCACGGCACCTCTTTTCAATTTCTCAGCTCAAGAGGCTGGATTTGAATCGCCCGTGCCGAGGAGGATGTTCCAGAAGAAAAAAGTCGAAATGAATGACAGCCCCAATCTTGAAAGAGCCGGCGATTTTTTCCTGCTCCCCAACCAACACTTAACGAACGAACTTTTAGAAAAAAACCTCATAAGAAACGATGTCAGAGATCTTTTGGATATCTGCAGCCAATGGTTCATGCCTGCAGATAGAAAGATGCGTCAAGAACTGAAAATTGGCAGCAGTGACGGCAAAATTACCCAAATGCGGATAGTCCCTGCATCACTGAACAGCAAGTGGTAACTGAAGCATTGCCATATCTTTCAGCCCAACACCAGTCTGGCCCCCGGCACGTGCGGAGGTGACAATCGGACCTCAGTCTTTCAACCGCGAAATCCCGATGCCCAACACCGCAGCACCGTCTTCCGAGTCGCCCGCCGGCATCGCCGCGCCCGTACGTTCCGCCGCAGCCATCGCAGCCGTCATCGCCCAGACCATCGCCGACGAAATCGCTGCGAAACCGGCGCAGGTGCGCGCAGCGATCGAGCTGCTGGACGGCGGCGCGACCGTGCCGTTCATCGCGCGCTACCGCAAGGAAGTCACCGAGGGTTTGGACGACACCCAACTGCGCGATCTCGAAGCGCGGCTGTCGTATCTTCGCGAAATGGAAGACCGCCGCGACGCGATCCTCGCGTCGATCGCGGAGCAGGGGAAACTGACGAAGCCGCTGCTGGACGATCTGCTCGCCGCCGACAGCAAATCGCGGCTGGAAGATCTGTATCTGCCGTACAAACCGAAGCGCCGCACTAAGGCGCAGATCGCGCGCGAGGCCGGCTTGGAACCACTGGCCGACGCGATCCTTGCCGATCCCTCGGTCGCGCCAGACGAACGCGCGAAAACCTTCATCGATGCCGACAAGGGCGTGGCCGATGCCGCTGCCGCGCTGGAAGGCGCGCGCGCGATCCTGATCGAGCGCTTCGGCGAAGACGCCGCGCTGGTCGGCGAGCTGCGCAGCTGGCTGCAGGCCAGGGGCGTGCTGCGCGCGAAAGTCGTCGCCGGAAAAGAGCACGAAGGCGCGAAATACCGCGACTATTTCGATCACAGCGAATCGCTGGAGAACATTCCCTCGCACCGCATGCTGGCGCTGCTGCGCGGCCGGCGCGAGGACATGCTGTCGGTGGATCTCGAACCGACGACCGATGTCGAACAGGGCCATGCGTATGCGGAAGGCCGCGTCGCGCTCGCGGCCGGCATCGCTGCGCAGGGCCGCCCCGCCGACAAATGGCTGCTCGATACCTGCCGCCTGGCGTGGCGGGCGCGACTGCTGATGAATCTTTCCCTCGACCTGATCGGCAGCGCGCGCGAGAAAGCGGAAAACGAGGCGATCGCGGTATTCGGCGACAACCTCAAGGATCTGCTGCTCGCCGCACCGGCCGGCCCGCGCGCCGTGTTGGGTCTCGATCCCGGTCTGCGCACCGGCGTGAAGGTCGCGGTGGTCGATGCCACCGGCAAACTGGTCGCCACCGATACGATCTATCCGCACGAACCGAAACGGCAGTGGGACGGCTCGATCGCGGTGCTGAAGCGGATCTGCGAAGAGCACAGGGTCGAGTTGATCGCGATCGGCAACGGCACCGCCTCGCGCGAGACCGACAAGCTCGCGGGCGAACTGATGGCGAAGTCTCCGGCGCTCGAGCTCACGAAGGTCGTGGTCAGCGAGGCCGGCGCATCGGTGTATTCGGCGTCGGAGCGTGCTGCACGCGAATTTCCGGATCTCGATGTCAGCCTGCGCGGCGCCGTATCCATCGCGCGTCGTCTGCAGGATCCGCTCGCGGAGCTGGTGAAGATCGAACCGAAGGCGATCGGCGTCGGCCAGTACCAGCACGACGTGAATCCGTATGCGCTGGCGCGCGCGCTCGATGCGAAGGTCGAGGACTGCGTCAACGCGGTCGGCGTGTACGTCAACACCGCGTCGTCGGCGCTGCTGGCGCGCGTCGCGGGTCTCAGCGCGGCGGTGGCCGAGAACATCGTCGTCTACCGCGACCAGCACGGCGCATTCGCATCGCGTCGCGAGTTGTTGAAAGTGCCGCGCCTCGGCGAGAAGACCTTCGAGCAGTGCGCGGGTTTCCTGCGCATCGCCGGCGGCGACCAGCCGCTGGACGCATCGGCCGTGCATCCGGAAGCCTATCCGGTGGTCGAGCGCATCGTGAAAGCCTGCGGACGCCCCATCGCGCAGTTGATCGGCGATACCGCGACGCTGCGCAACCTGAAGCTGGAGCAATTCACCGACGACCGCTTCGGTCTGCCCACGGTGCGCGACATCGTCGGCGAACTGGAAAAACCCGGCCGCGACCCGCGACCCGCGTTCAAGGCCGCGCGCTTCGCCGACGGCATCGAGCGCATCGGCGATCTGCAGCCGGGCATGGTGCTGGAGGGCGTGGTCACCAACGTCGCCGCGTTCGGCGCGTTCGTCGATATCGGCGTGCACCAGGACGGTCTGGTCCATATCTCCGCGTTGTCCGACAAGTTCGTCAAGGACCCGCGCAGCGTGGTCAAGGTCGGCGACGTCGTGAAAGTGAAAGTGATGGAAGTGGATGCCCCGCGCAAACGCATCGCCCTGACCTGCCGTCTCGACGATGTACCGGGCGAAGCGCGCGGCGGCAAGCGCGAGCAGGCGGCCGACGGCGACACCGCCCGCAAGAACGGACGCAACGATGCGCGCAATGGGGGCAGCGGCGCGCAGAAGCCGCGTCCCGGCAATGCATCGCCTCCCGCCAACACCGCGATGGCGGATGCGCTGCGGGGGCTCAAACGCTGAGAATCTGCACCAACGCGGGATCTACTGGAACACACCCTCGCGCAGCCACTTGGTCGCCACCCATTTCTCGCCGGCGATCACCGGCGCGCCGCCGTGCAGGGTTTTGGTCGATGGATGCGGGCGGTCGTAGCTGAAGAACAGCGCGCAGCCGCGCTTGGGCGAGATGCGCAGCCCCGTCTCCGGGAAGATCGTTTCCCCGCCGGCCTCGGGTTCGCGCAGATAGATCAACAGCGTCGCGACGCGCTGTCCGCCGCGCGCGATCAGCGCCGGCGCGGCGTCGCCCGCGGGATCGAAATAATCGTAATGCGGTTCGTAACAGTCGCCGGGGCGGTAGTGCAGCACCTGCAGGTGCTCGCCTTTCTCGACCGGCCACGCCAGCAGGCGGGCGATGCGCGCTTCGATCGCGGCGATCAGCGGATTCTCGCCGCGATTGAAGAACATGCCGCGACTGGTGCGCACGACATCCAGTTTGTTGTCGCCGGTCTTCAGATCGGTGGTGAGCGAACGCTGCATGCGCGGGCGCGCGACCTCCACCAGGCGGTCGCATTCGTTCTTGCTGAGGACATCGCCGAACAGCACGACCCTCGGCTCCGGCAAGGTCATGAGCACCGACACCCTGCGGTCGCCCGCATCCAGCGAGATCGGTGACCCTTCGATCGCGGGCCCCGGCATCGTCGTCGCGCCACTTGCAGCGGGCTGAAGCGGTGGCGCAACCGCTTCCGGCGACGCATCGGCCGCACCCGAACGCTCGCCCATCGCCTGCGCGATCAATCCCATCGCGATATCGCGCCGCCAGCCCTGTTGCGACATCGACTGCAGCAGCGCGTGCGTGGACTGGCCGGCACGGATCTGTTCGACGAGCCATCGGGTGATATTTCGATAATCGGCGTTGACCATATCTGCTCTTGGGCTGTTCGTCGTACCGGCGGCGACCGCAATGGCGCCGCCCTGTCGGCTGTGCATCGCCGGTCTGGCTCTCTAGAATGCCGCGATGCCTGTCCATTCCGCCACCATCGCCTCAGGGCGGCTCCGTCTGTCCGTCGCGCCGATGATGGACTGGACCGACACGCACTGCCGGAATTTCCATCGCCTGCTGGCGCCGCATGCGCGGCTCTACACGGAAATGGTGCATGCGAACGCAGTGATCCACGGCGACCGGTCGAAGCTGCTGGCGAAAGACGACCGCCAGCATCCGGTCGCATTGCAGCTTGGCGGCAGCGAGCCAGCGCTCTTGGCGCAGGCCGCGCGGATCGGTGCGGAGCACGGCTTCGACGAGATCAACCTCAACTGCGGCTGTCCGTCGGACCGCGTGCAGGCCGGGCGTTTCGGCGCCTGCCTGATGCGCGAACCGGCGCTGGTCGCCGACTGCGTGGCCGCCATGATCGACGCCGCGCCGTCCACGCCGATCACGGTGAAATGCCGGCTCGGCGTGGACGACGATCACGAGTGGGCGCGCTTTCTCGATTTCGTCGACACGATTGCATCCGCAGGTTGCGGCATGTTCGTGGTCCATGCGCGCAACGCCTGGCTGAAAGGGCTGTCGCCGAAGGAGAACCGCGAAGTGCCGCCGCTGCGCTACGACTGGGCCTATCGACTCAAGCGCGAACGCCCGCAGTTGCAGGTGGTCGTCAATGGCGGCATCGCCGACTTCGCCGAAGCCGGCGCGCATCTGGATCACGCCGATGGCGCGATGCTCGGCCGCGCGGCGTATCACGATCCGTATCTGCTGCATCGGTTGGATGCCGCCTGGTTCGATGACACGGCCCACACCCGCGGCGACCTGCTGCGCGCCTGGCGCCCGTATGTCGAAGACCAGCTCTCGCGCGGTATCGCCCTGAAGCACATGACCCGCCACATCCTTGGTCTGTTCCACGGCGAGCGCGGTGGCCGTGCGTTCCGGCAGATCCTCAGCGAGGGTGCGCATCGTCCCTGCGCGCAGTGGGCGCTGATCGAACAGGCGCTGGCGGTGACCGCCGCGCCGCAGGATCGGGCGGCGTGATCCGATGCTGACCCGCGACACCGCCGCGTTCCTTGCCCGCGCACGCATCTGCCCACCCGACTTCGGCCCGGCCACGGCCAAGGCCGCGTTTCTGGTCGCGCCGGACGGCTTCGGGCTGGCGGCGGAATCGGCAAGCGACAACCGCTACATGGCCGAAGCTGCCGCATTCGACGCCGCACGCGCGTCCGCCCAGCATCGCGAACTGCAGCGCGCGCTTTCGGCCGAGCTGCCGGTGATCTGCTTCGCTGGCGATCCGACGACGCCCGATGCCGTGTTTCCCAACAATGTCTTCGCGACCGCGCCGGGGCGTTCGATCATCGGCCGCATGCGCCATCCGGTGCGCCAGCGCGAAGCCGCGCGGTCCGACATCCGCCGCTTTTTCGCCGACACGCTCGGCTACGACGAAATCGATCTGTCCACGCAACCGCACGCATGCGAACTGACCGGCGCGCTGGTGATCGACCGTGCCCGTGGCCTGGGCTACTGCGGCCTGTCGGAGCGCTGCGACGAGGCCGGCGCCCGGCGGATGCACGAGGCGTTCGGTCTGCGCGCGACGCTGATGTTCGATCTCGCCCCGGGCGAATATCACACCAACGTGGTGCTGGCGGTGCTGGCCGGGCGGGCAGCGCTGATCTGCGCCGACGGTTTCGCGGACCCGGCGGTCGTCGAAACCATCGCCGCCGGCTACGCCCCGCACGCGATCAGGCTGACGCCGGACGAGCGCGCCTCCTTCGCCGGCAATGCGATCGCATTGGCCCCCGAGACGGTCTGGATGAGCGCCACCGCCGCGCAAACGCTGTCTGCGACGACCCGGGCGGCGCTGGCGGCGGCCGGCTTCGACGTGCGCAGCGTGGCCCTGGATGCCATCGAAGCCGCTGGCGGTTCGTTGCGCTGCTGTGTCGGAGAACTCTACTGAAGCCTGCGCCTGCGATGCTTCGTCGCTGAACCCCACCCCCTGATCGGACGGGCTTAAGAAAAAGTTAAGGACGGATTCACCGCTACCTTTCAAGAATGCCCATCCCAAGCGCGATGATGTGTTCCACCATCGCCACCTTCCAGAGCCTTCGCCCATGTCGCTGTCCCGCCGCCTCCCGCCGCTGACCGTTCTGGCCGTCGCTCTGGCCAGCGCCGCCCTGCCGGCGGCTGCCCAGCAAGGTCGCGGCCCGCGCGGCGAACGCCCGCCGCCGGAGCCGACTCGTTCCCAGCGCGACGACAGTGTGTCCGATGCCGTCCGCAGGATCGAACGCTCCAACCGCGGCCAGGTGCTGAGCGCCGAGCGCATGCAGTACGACGGCCGCGACGTCACCCGCATCAAAGTGGTCGACGACGCGGGCCGCGTCCGGATCTACATGGACGACGCCCAGCCGAACCCCGACCCGCGCCGGCAAGTGCCGCGCAACGGCGACAACCCGTCTCGCCAACACAAAGAAGATTGAACCCAGGCTTCCGGCTGCAGGGGGCGCATAAGTGAAATCTGAACGGACCGAACGCCCGGCGCTCGGTCGTCGCCACACGCGGCTATGCTCCGTTCCTGAATGAGACGCTGGCATTTCCGCCAGCCTTGGAGCGATCGATGCGAATCCTTCTGGTCGAAGACGAAGCCCCCCTCCGCGAGACCCTGGCCGCGCGGCTGAAACGCGAAGGCTACGCGGTCGATACCGCCCAGGACGGCGAGGAAGGCCTGTACATGGGCCGCGAGGTGCCGTTCGACATCGGCATCATCGACCTCGGCCTGCCGAAGATGTCTGGCATGGAGTTGATCCAGGCCCTGCGCGCCGAAGGCAAACAGTTCCCGGTGCTGATCCTCACCGCCCGCTCCAGCTGGCAGGACAAGGTCGAAGGCCTCAAACAGGGCGCCGACGACTATCTGGTCAAACCCTTCCACGTCGAAGAACTGCTCGCCCGCATCAACGCCTTGGTGCGCCGCGCCGCAGGCTGGAGCAAACCGGCGCTCGAATGCGGGCCGGTCACCCTCGACCTCGCCGCGCAGACCGTCAGCGTCAACGGCAGCAATGTCGACCTGACCAGCTACGAATACAAAGTGCTCGAATATCTGATGATGCATGCGGGCGAGCTGGTATCGAAGGCCGACCTCACCGAGCACATCTACCAGCAGGATTTCGATCGCGACTCCAACGTGCTGGAAGTCTTCATCGGCCGACTGCGCAAGAAACTGGACCCCGATGGCGCGCTCAAGCCGATCGAGACCGTGCGCGGTCGTGGCTACCGTTTCGCGATCGCGCGTACCGGCGACGCTTGAACCCGGCCGCGCCGCAGTGCCTCCGAGGCCGCGCTTCCACGCGCGGCCTCGTCGCGCATGCGCTGCCGGACACCCGCCATGGCCACGCGTGAACGCCTCTATCACTGGCGCCCGCGCTCGCTGCAGACGCGACAGCTGCTGGCCGCCAGCCTCGGACTGATCGCGTTTCTCGCCCTGGCCGGCTACGCCCTGGACCGCGCGTTCCTCAACACCGCCGAGAACATCCTGCGCGGTCGGCTGCGCGACTACGCGCTCGATTTCGCCCGCGAAACCGAATTCAGCCGCGGCGGCGACCTGGTGCCGCCATACGACGACAAACTGCCCGATCCGCGCCTGAAACGCCCGGGCAGCGGCCTGTACGCGCAGATCGTGCTGCCGTTCGTGCTGTGGGATTCCGATTCGGCGCGCGGGCCGCAGCTGCCGCCGGTGCGCATGCTCAAAGCCGGGCAGGAGCGGTTCGAAGGCCCGTTGGAATACATGAAGTCGAACGGCGAAACCAGCCAGGCGTACCGGTTCGGTTACGGCCTGGTGTGGCCGGGCGACGATCTGTCCGACGAGGTCCCGCACACCATTTACATCCTGGAGGACACCGCGCGGCTGCAGAACCAGTTGACGGTGTTCCGGCGCGCGCTGTGGGGTTATCTGGGTGGCGTCGGCGTGTTTCTGCTGCTGCTGCAGGTGCTGGTGTTGCGCTGGAGCCTGTTGCCGCTGCGACGCGTGATCGATGAGCTCAAGCGTGTGCAGCGCGGCATCGCGCACCGGATGGGCGAACGCCATCCGCGCGAGCTCGAACCCCTGACCGAAAGCATCAACGCCTTCATCGAGAGCGAGCGCGAGAACCTCGAACGTCAGCGCAATATCCTCGCCGACCTCGCGCACAGCCTGAAAACCCCGCTCGCGGTGCTGCGCAGCCGGATGGACAGCGGCACCGATGGGCCCGAGCTGCGGGCCGAACTCGATGACCAGCTCAAACGCATGAACGATCTGGTCGGTTACCAGTTGAGTCGGGCGGCCTCGGGCGGCCACAAACTGTTCGCGGCGCCGCTTGCGATCGAAAGCAACGCAGAGGAAATCGTGAGCGGACTGGAAAAAGTCTACGCAGCGAAAGGCGTGTTCTGCGAATTCGAGATCGACGCGGAGGCGCGCTTCTACGGCGAAAAGGGCGACCTGCAGGAATTGCTCGGCAATCTGCTGGAGAACGCGTTCAAATGGGCGCGTGCACGGGTATTGCTCACTGCGAAAGCCGGCGGCACCGCACCCAACCGCCGCCCCGGCCTGCTGCTGGTGGTGGAAGACGACGGCCCCGGCATCCCGGAGGAAAAGATCGCCCTGGTGTTGCAGCGCGGCGTGCGCGGCGACGAGCGCGTGCAGGGTCACGGTATCGGCCTGGCGATCGTGCAGGACATCGTGCGCAGCTATCGCGGCGAGCTGGAGGTCGGCGTGTCGGAAGAACTCGGCGGCGCACGCTTCGAGGTCACGCTGCCGCCTGGGCTGTAGGTCGCGCCATGGCTCGACATCAAGACACGTTGGATTGCAACGATCGAAACCATTTCGATCATTGTTCGACGCAATCGGACACGCCGTGATGTCGGGTTGAAACCCGACCTACACCACCGCACGATCGAACGGGCTCTCGCCGTAGAACCGCTGCAGATGCGCGGCGATCGCCGGCATGTGTTCGCGCAGCAACTGCGGCGCACTGAAGTGGTATTCGCTGCACACCGCAAAGAATTCGTCGGTCGCCTCGGCGGCATACGGATCGATCGCGGTTTCCAGGCCCGCCTCCATCTGCGTCACGAATGCGTCGTAGGCACTTTGGAAATCACGCGCCCACGCGCGCTGCCAGTCGCGCGGCAGCGGCGGCGTGCCGTCGATCGCACCGTCCAGCATGTCCAGCTTGTGTGCCATTTCATGCACGGCGACGCAGCAACCGGATTCGGGATCGTCGATGTCCGCGCAGACATCCGCCCAGGACAGGATCAACGGGCCGGCGTCCCAGGCCTCGCCGCTGAGCTCGTCATCCTCGATATGCAGCACCCCGGCGGCATCGACATGGTCGCGCTGCACGCGGAAGGCATCGGGATACACGATCAACTGCGACCAGCCGTGCAGACCTTCCGCGCCGAATTCGAGCAGTGGCAGACAGCACAGCGCGGCGAGCATGCAGCGCTGGTCCGGGTCGAGGACCAGGCCGTCCACCGGCGTGATGGTCTTGCCGTGCAGGAATCCCGCAGTCAGCGCGCGAAGACGATCGTCGCGGTCGGGATCGAGCCTCTCGATCCAGGGCAAGGATGCGCGGACGCGCCGCCATTGGGCGGTATCGATCGGATCGGGTCGGGCGAACAGTCCGAGGAGCCAGCGCAAGTGCGGGACGCGCGGAGCAGACTCAGCGGTACATGCCGGGCAGGAAGCGGTGCCAGCGCGGCGCGCGTCCCGGCGCGGTGTCGTTGCCGCGCACTGCGGGACGCACCTTGGTCGCGGTAGGCGCTGCGGCGCGCTTGGTTGCGGTGGACTTGTTGGCCGGATCGGTCTGGTCGTCGTCTGCGGCACCGGTATCGGGGCAGCTGGCGACATCTTCACCGGCGTTCGAGAGCGGCGAGGTGCGCGCGGCGACCGGGAGACTGACCAGCGCGAGCAGCAGCAGCGTGAACGGAAGGAAGCGGGAACGGCGCATGACGGTATCCATCGTGGCGGAGGCCCAGACAAGACGGCGACTATAGCGCGGATGTGACCGCTTTTGCTGACGCAGCCCCGCCGCCGACCGCAGCCGGCGATGCCTGCTGCGGCGCAGCATCCGGGAGGGCACGAGTTGCGGCAGACTCGCGCCGTGAACACCGTCTCTTCAGACCCGCGACCGGACACCAGCGATGGTTCCGGAGCCACAGCCACGCCTGCAGCCCATCTGACGGCGCCGGCACTGCGCCGTGCGCTGATCGCCGGCACCCGCCGGGTCATCGCCGCGCGCGATGGACTGAACAGGATCAATGTCTTCCCGGTCGCCGATGGCGACACCGGCAACAACCTCGCCTTCACCCTGGGCAGTGTCCTCAACGGCGCCCTGAGCCGGCGCAGCCGTCACATCGGCGAGCTTCTGAAACGGATCGGCGACGACGCCATCGATGGCGCGCGCGGCAATTCCGGCGCGATCCTCGCCCAGTTCCTGCACGGCGTGGCCGAACATGCGCGCGCGCAGCCCTCGCTGGACGCACGGACGCTGGCCGCTGCGGTCCGCCATGGCGCCGACAGTGCCCGCGCTGCGCTCGCCCATCCGGTGGAAGGCACGATCATCAGCGTGATCGACAGCTTCGCCGATGCGATGGAAGAATCCGCAGCGCAACTGCGGAACGACCCGCGCGGCGGTTTCAACCAGGCCTTGGCGCAGGCACGGCGCGCGTTGGCGCGCACGCCGCAGCAGATGGCGCTGCTGCAAAGGGCGGGCGTGGTCGATGCCGGCGCCCAGGGCTTCGTCGATCTTCTCGAAGGGATCGGCGAATTCGTCGAGGGCGGCCCGCGCGCGATGCGTCTGCGCGCGAACCTGCGCGCGGCGAACGAAGGCGACGAGGACGGGAACGGCGACGACGACCATGCGCATCCGGCGCACGATGCGGTCGATCCCGATCGCCGCTGGTGCACGGAATGCCTGTTGATCGTCGACAGCGAACGCGGCGTGCCGATCGAGCGCGGCGCGCTGCGTGCGGCGCTGGACGCGATCGGCGCGGATTCGATGGTGCTCGCCGGCGGCGGCACGCGGATGCGCGTGCATGCGCATGTCGGCACGCCGCAGCAGTTGTTCGACGCCTGCGCGGCATTCGCGACGGTCGAAGGCATGAAGGCCGACGACATGCTGCTGCAGTCGCGCAGCGCCGAGCGCGAAGATCGCGTGGCCGTCGTCACCGACAGCGCCGTCGATCTGCCCGAGGCCATCGCCGAACGCTACGCCCTGCACGTGGTGCCGGTGCGGGTGAACCTGGACGACCGCGATTATCTCGACAAGATCGGTCTCGCCACCGGCGAGTTCTACCGGCGCATGGCCGCGTCGCGGCAACTGCCGCGCACCAGCCAGCCGCCGCCGGGCGATTTCCGGCGGCACTTCGAATTCCTGTGCGCGCACCACCCGGACGTGATCTATGTCGGACTGTCGCGCGCGCTGTCGGGCACGCTGCAATCGGCGGAGCACGCGGCGGCACGCGGCGACGACGTCGGCTCACGCGGCAAGATTCACGTCTTCGACAGCATCAACGTCGCCGGCGGACAAGGGTTGCTGGCGTGGCGCGCGGCAGAGATGGCCGATGCAGGGGCGGACGCCGATGCGATCCTGCGTGAACTCGAACGCCTGCGCCCGCACACCCTCACCTGGGCGATGGCGCGCGACATCCGCCACGCGGTGCGCGGCGGACGCATTCCGGGTTGGGCCGAATCGATGGTGAACATCACCGGACTCACGCCGGTCGCGAAGATGAAGACCGACGGCAGACTGGGTATCGCCGGTGGCCTGATCGCGAAGGCGAAGGCACCGGAAGCCTTTGCGGGCCATGTCGCCAGGCGCGTGCGCAAGGCGTTCGGCGCAAAGACGCGACTGCGCGCGATCATCGGCCATTGCGACGCCCTCGCCGACGGCGAGCGACTGCTCGCCGCGTTGCGGGAGCGGCTGGAGCTGAGCGAAGCGCACCTGGTCGAAACCGGCCCCGCCATCGGCGCGCATGCCGGGCGCAGGACATTGGTGGCATCGTTCCAGCCGGCGCCGGAGTAACCGGGCATGCGCATCCTCCTGTACTTCGCGATCGGCCTGTTGCTCGGACCGCTGAGCTGGGTCGCGTCGCAGCTGGTCTCCGGGAAATTCGAGCCCTTCGACAACTCGACGGGGTTCTTCCTCTGCCAGGCGGTGCTGGCGATTCCGGTCCTGGTCATCGGATTGCGCGTCGGCATGCTTCGCGCGCTGCTCTGCCTCGTGGGTGCATGGATCGGCATGAACGCATACGCCTATGCGTTCGGCAGCAGCGAAACGCGAGCCTGGATCGTGTTGCTGCTGTTCTCGTCGCTGACGCTGCTGGTCTTTCCGGCGGTTGCCGGCGGCGTCGGCGGCATCGTGCGGGCGATCCTGCGAAAATCGCGAAAGACCACCGACACCGTGGCGCACTGAACGCCTGCCGACCCGATGCCTACCGACACGCTCGCCATCGCTTTCGTCTTCATCGCCTATCTGCTCGGCTCGCTTTCAGGCAGCCTGCTGCTGGGAAAACTGCGCGGCGTCGATATCCGCACCCAGGGCAGCGGCAACGCCGGCGGCACCAACGCTTTGCGCACCCAAGGCGTGAAATTTGCACTCGGCGTGGTCGTCATCGACATCGGCAAGGGCGCGCTCGCGGCGTGGCTGGGGCTGCGTTTCGCGCAGGATGCGCATGCGGCATGGCTGCCCTACGCCACTGCATTCGCTGCAGGCATCGGTCACGTATGGCCGGTCTGGCACGGCTTCCGCGGCGGCAAGGGCGCAGCGACGGTGGTCGGCGGCGTCGCGGTGCTGTGGCCGGCGGCGGTACCGGTGCTGCTTGCGGTCTGGCTGTGCGGCCTGATCCTCACCGGCTATGTCGGCCTGAGCACGATCCTCGCGGGGTTGTCGATCGTCGCGCTCGCGCTGGTCACGCATGCGGATGCGGTCCGGGTCGCGTTCGCGATCGCGGTCGCCCTGCTGCTGCTGTTCACCCATCGGGCCAATCTCGCGCGGCTGCGCGCGGGCACCGAATCCCGGTTCGAGAAAGCGCGGCTGCTGCACCGGTGGGCACGGCGCGCATGAGCGGACATCGCTTCGACGACGCGCTCGATGCCGCGTCACTGCGCGCACGGTTGTCGGCGACGACACAGACACGGATCGCGACCCTCGACATCGTCGACCGGATCGATTCGACCAACAGCGAACTGCTGCGCCGGCACACCTCCTCAAACGGCATCGACGTACTGTTCGCGGAACAGCAGACCGGCGGTCGCGGCCGGCATGGCCGCGTGTGGACATCCCCGCCCGGCAACAATCTGTATCTGTCGCTCGCACGGCGTTTCGATGGCGAACTCGCGCGACTCGGCGGGCTCAGTCTGGTCGTCGGCATCGCCACCGCAGAAGCCCTGCAGAGGCTCGGTGCGCATTCCGTACGGGTCAAATGGCCGAACGATCTGGTGGTCGACAATGGCGAATCGCTCCGCAAGATCGGCGGCGTGCTGATCGAGGGTGGCATGCAGGAAGGACGGCCGCGTGCGGTGATCGGGCTCGGCTTGAATATACGGATGCCGAAAGACGCTGCCGTTGCGATCGATCAGCCGTGGACGGATCTGCACGCTTTGCTGGGCGATGCGCTGCCCTCGCGAAACAGCATCGCTGCGGCGGTGCTGGCGGCGCTGGTCGACGCGATCGATCGCTTCGATGCCGAAGGCCTCGCGCCGTTCCTGCCGCGATTCGATGCGCTCGATGCGCTGCGCGATGCCGACGTGGCCACCGCTATCGGCGGCGTCGCGCAGGCAGGCGTCGCGGCCGGGCTCGCGGAGGACGGTGCGCTGCGGCTGCGCACCGCCACGGGCGAACTGTTGCTGCGCGCGGGCGAAGTCGGCGTACGCAAACGCATGCCGACACAGGCATGATGGCGGCGATGACGACCTTCCTCTTCGACCTCGGCAACACCCGGCTGAAATACGCGGCGCTGCACGATGACGGCGGGATCGGTGAAGTCGTGGCCGTGGCCCACGATGGCGAAACCCTGCCCGCCGGTTGGGATGCCGCGTTGCCGACACGCTTCGACGCGGCGGCGCTGACCACCGTGGGTTCCGCGACGCTGCGCACGCGCTTGCTCGACGCGCTGGCCGCGCGCTGCGGGTGTATTTCGATCGCGCGGACGGTATTGCGGTTCGGCGATCTGCGGATCGCCTATCCGCAGCCGGAGACGCTGGGTGCGGATCGTTTTCTGGCGATGCTCGGCGCGCGCGCGCGCGACAAATTTGCGGGCGACCCGGGGCCATGGCTGGTCGTCGGCATCGGTACCGCGATCACCCTCGATCTGATCGATGCCGCTGGGCTGCATCGCGGCGGACGCATCGCACCCTCGCCTGCGCTGATGCGCGCGGCGCTGCATGCGCGCGCGACGCAGCTGCCGGAGCACGGCGGCGAATTCGTCGCCTTCGCCGACAACACCCCCGATGCGCTGCGCTCGGGCTGCGATGGCGCGGCGCTGGCGCTGATCCGCGACGCGCTGGACGCCGGCACGGCGCTGCTTGGTGCGACGCCGCGGCTGCTGCTGCACGGCGGCGGCGTCGATGCGTTGCCTGGTCTGGACATGGGCATGGGCAAGGACAACCGGCCGCTGCGTGCGCCAGCGCTGGTGTTGGAAGGGTTGGCGGCTTGGGCCAGAATGCCGGCATGAGCCTGCGCGCACTGATCGTTTTACTGGTGGTCATCAACCTCGGCATCACCGCATGGTGGCTGTCCCGGCCGGACGCTGCGCCGACGGTCATCGAAGATGCGTCATCGGGGATCGCGCGCCTGCGACTGGTCAGCGAACGCCCCGGCCCCCGGCCTGCACCCGCGCCTGTCGCCGAAGCGACCGCAGTGCCGCCCGAAGCCAAAGCGGCCGAGGACGCAGCGCCGCCGCCAACCACGCCGGAGCGCTGCATCAGCCTCGGGCCATTCGCCGATACCGCCGCGCTGGCTACCGCGCAGACCGCCCTGCGTCCGGGTGCGCTACGCCTGCGGACCCGTGAGACCCAAGCGGGCGGCGAACGCGGCTGGCGGGTCTACCTGCCGGCGGCTGCGGACCGCGCCGCCGCGAATGCCAACGCCGACAAGCTCAAGGCCGCCGGCTTCAGCGATCTGCTGGTCGTCGGCGACGGCGCAGAAGCCAACAGCATCGCGCTCGGACGGTTCAGCGGAGAAGCCCGGGCGCAGCAGCACGCCGCCGCCCTGCGCGCCGCCGGTTTCGAGGCCAAGGCCGAGGCGCTGGGCGAAGCCCGCACCGCACGCTGGATCGACGTCGCACTCAAGGCCGATACCGATCTTGCCGCCGCCCGCCGCTCCAGCGGCGCGGCGCAGTCGCGCACGATCGATTGCGCCGGGGTGCGTTGAAACCCTGCGCTGGACCCCGGCGCTGAAACCCCGCACTGAACCCACTGACTGCATCTGGCGGATGGAGCCTGCGGGAGGGTGCTGCTAGTATCCCCACCTCTGTCGGGACCGCCACGCGGCCCGCACGTCTCGCCGGCATAGCTCAGTTGGTAGAGCAACCGCCTTGTAAGCGGTAGGTCGTCCGTTCAAATCGGACTGTCGGCACCATCCCCCTTCGTTGTCCCTGCAGGATTCCCGCCATGCGCAGCTTCCCGCCCGTGTCCCTGATCGGCGTCCCCACCGACATCGGCGCCGGCCATCGCGGCGCGCGCATGGGCCCCGATGCCCTGCGCATCGCCGGGCTCGGCGAAGCGCTGGCCGCGCGCGGCGTGGACGTGACCGATCGCGGCAACCTGCCCGGCCCCTCGAACCCCTGGCTGCCGCCCACCGACGGCTACCGCCATCTGCAGGAAGTCGTCGCCTGGAACAAAGCGCTGATGGACGCGGTCGGCGCCGAGCTGCGCGCAGGCCGGATGCCGATCGTGCTCGGCGGCGACCACTGCCTCGGCGTCGGCTCGATCACCGCCGTCGCCCGCTACTGCCGCGACACCGGCAAGAAACTCCGCGTGCTGTGGCTCGACGCCCACGCCGATTTCAACACCAGCGATGTCACGCCTTCGGGCAACCTCCACGGCATGCCGGTCGCCTGTCTCTGCGGCATCGGCCCCGAGCCGCTGGTGCAGCTGGGCGGCAGCGCACCGGCGATGCGTCCCGACGAAATCCGCCAGATCGGCATCCGCTCGGTCGATGCCGGCGAAAAGCGGCTGGTGAAGGAACACGGTCTCGACATCTACGACATGCGCTACATCGACGAAGTCGGGATGAAGCGCGCGATGGAAGAGGCGCTGGAAGACATCGACGACAATACCCATCTGCATGTCAGTTTCGATGTCGATTTCCTCGACCCCAGCATCGCTCCCGGCGTCGGCACCACCGTGCCCGGCGGCCCGAACTACCGCGAAGCGCAATTGGTGATGGAAATGATCGCCGACACCGGCCGCATGGGTTCGCTGGACATCGTCGAACTGAACCCCGCGCTGGACAACCACAACGGCACCGCCGAACTCGCGGTGGATCTGGTGGAGAGTCTGTTCGGCAAGTCGACGCTGATGCGGGATTGAGCGTCGCCGGGACGCCGCGCTCGCAACGATCAGCGCTTTTCGGAATCTTCGCCCGGCAACAGCGGGTAGACCTGTCGGATCGTGCATCCGTACTGCGCCGCCAGCGAGCCCTCGGTCCGGGGCCGCAGGACGCCACCGATGTTTTCGTCGCGCGTGAACAACGCGCGATCGCCGATGTTGCCGCAGATCGCGTTCGTGCCCACACCCGAGACCAGTTGCATATGGTTGGATGAAGACATCTCGTTGCAGCTGCCGCCCAGTTCCATCCGGTAATACCGGTTGCCGCCGCTGCGCTTGGCCGACATTTCGACGATGAGGTCGCCTTTGTCCTCGCTCCAGCCGCGCATGTACCGCGCATCCACGCAGTAGGCGGTGGTGCCGCCGAAACCGCGCCGGCGCTTGCCGCGCACTTCGAGGGTGGCCAACTCGGCAACGTTGCCGCCCTGTCGATCGCTGCGCAGGGCATGTTCGGCATACTCGCGCGCATCGATCCGCGCCAGACCCGCGACCGCGCACCGGCGATCGCCCACCGCCAGGATTTCCTCATTGCTGCCGCAGATCCAGCCTTGCCTGCTGGTCAGCTGCAGATGCTCCGCGCGCATCGCGCCGGGACAGGCATCGGCCAACTCCAGTCGATAACGGGCGCCATCCCCCAGGCGGATGGCCAGCGTCCGCGGATCGCTCTGCCGCACTTCCCGCACGTCGCGGGCGCTGAAGCAATGCGATGCCGGCGGCGGCGCCTGCGTATCGGAAGCCGACGAGCGCGCGACGGGCATGCACGACAGCAGCAGCGCGAATACGGCGGATTTCGTCATGGCGTTGCCCGTGGTTCGACCGATGCCGGCGTGGGAAGACTCGCCGGGACTCTATCATCCACGGACACGACACCGGCACCGGCACCGGCCAGGATTTCCATCTCGACGAAACTGCGGTCGTGGCCGGAATCGCGGTCGCTTCGATGCTGCGTTACGCAGGCGGTTGATCCAGGCCACGAACGAACACCGCGCCATCCACCAACGCCACCCCCACCGCGCGCAGCGAGTCGCCACGGCAGGGGCCGGCCACGCAGGCGCCTGCATGCAGCTCGAAGCTCGCCCCATGCGCGGCGCAGACCAGCAGGCCGTCTTTGGACATCAGGAACTTGCCGGGCGCCCAATCGAGGCGGCGACCCGCGTGCGGACAGATATTGAGCCACGCGTGCACGCTGTCGCCCTTGCGGTGCAGGATCAGCGATTCGGCCACGCCGTCGACCTCCGCCTCCACCTCCAGCAACCCGCCGTCGGGCAGATCGTCCAGCGCCAGCAACGGCTTGGCTGCGGCGACCTCGGGGTTTAACGAAGTTCTCACACCTTCGGTCATCGGGCGTCCGATACTGCGGCGACCGGCCGCTGGCCCATAGTGTGTCACGACAATATCCGCATGCGCGCTCACCGCTTTTTCTCGATTCCCGCGTTCCGTTCCGGCCGTCGCCGCGCCAGTGATTTCTTCGCTCCGCGCAAGCCGCGCCATCGCGTGCTGCGCGTATTGCTGGCGCTGTTCGGCGTGGCGCTGCTCGCGGTGCTGCTGGTGTTCGGGCTGATGATCGGTGCGGCGATGCTCGGCGGCGGGCTGCTGTATCGGCTGTGGCGACAGCGCGGCAAACCGATCGCGAAGCCGGCACGGACGATCGAGGCCGAATACCGGGTGCTGCGCAAGCCGATGCTGTCGGCCGGCCGCTGAGCCCGCTGCCGCAGCGCTCTCGACGCACCGCCATCGCGCGCGCGATCATGCAGCGATGAACGATCACACCCGCGACCTCATCCCCGCGCCCGCGACGATGCGCGTGCCCGTGCGCGGCATCTCCGTTTCGGGCGATTTCCCGGTCCACCGCATCTACTGCGTCGGCCGCAATTTCGCCGACCACGCCCGCGAAATGGGCGCCACCGCGCCGGCATCGAAAGCCGAACGCGGCACGCCGGTGTTTTTCCTGAAACCCGCCGATGCGCTGGTCATCGATGGCGTCGCCGCCTATCCGCCGGGTGCGCAGGACCTGCACCACGAGATCGAACTGGTCGTCGCGCTCGGTCGCGATGCGCCGGCCGGCGTACTCGATCCCGCGCAGACCGAAGCGCTGGTCTTCGGCTACGGCATCGGCCTCGATCTGACCCGTCGCGATCTGCAGACTGCCGCCAAGGCCAAAGGCCTGCCGTGGGACACCGGAAAATCCTTCGACCAGTCCGCGCCGATCAGTGCGCTGCTGCCTGCCGGCGAAGTGGGCGCACTCGCACCGCGCACGCTGTCGCTGCGGGTCAACGGCACGCTGCGCCAAGAGTCGCGGCTCGACCAGCTGATCTGGGACGTCCCCGACATCCTGCACGAGCTGTCGAAGCTCTACGCACTGCGCGCCGGCGATCTGGTTTTCATGGGCACGCCCGCCGGCGTGGCCGCGCTGCAGCCGGGCGATCTCTGCGAAGGCACGCTGGACGATCTGATCCGCCTCGACTGCCGGATCGCGCCGCCGCGCTGAAAAATAACGGTGCTCGCCTGCACAAGGTCGCCTGCGGGAGCTAGACTCCTGCCCACATCCACCTCCGGGAGAGAGGCTTCATGGGCATGATCAGTGAGTTCAAAGAGTTCGCGATGAAGGGCAACGTCGTCGACCTGGCGGTCGGCGTCATCATCGGCGGCGCATTCGGCAAGATCGTCAGCTCGCTGGTCGATGGCGTGATCATGCCGATCGTCGGCAAGCTGGTCGGCGGCGTGAATTTCGGCGATCTCGCCTACGTGCTCCAGGACGCGGTCATCGGCCCGGACGGCAAGGAAACCGCTGCTGCGGTGGCGATCAAGTACGGCGCATTCCTGCAGACCATCATCGACTTCACCATCATCGCGTTCGTGCTGTTCATGGTGATCAAGGCCATGAACCGGCTCAAGAAAGCCGAAGCCGCCGCACCGCCGGCCGAGCCCGCAGAAGACGTGCTGCTGCTGCGCGAGATCCGCGATTCGCTGAAGAAGTAAGCCACACATCGCGACATGACTGCGGAGGCCGCGGGCTGATACGCTCGCGGCCTTCCGTTTTTTTCGGCCGGAGAATCCGCCATGCGTTCGAGTCCGATCCGTTTCGTCCCGTTCATCGGCGTGTTCGCTGGCATGCTCGCCTGCACCATCGCACTGGCTGCGGAACCGCGCGCAACCCGCATCCCGGACGCGGCCTTGGCGAATGTCGCGCAGCTGCGCGAACGCACGCTGCAGGACAAGACCGCATGGCAGGTGGTGGAATCGCTGACCACCGAAATCGGGCCGCGCCTGGCCGGCAGCGAAGCCGACGCGCGCGCGGTGCGCTGGGCCGAAGCCAAATTCAAGGCGCTGGGCTACGACAAGGTCTGGCTGCAACCGGTGAGTTTTCCGAAATGGATACGCCGCAGCGAGCGCGGCGATGTCCTCGGCGCGCACGCGCAGCCGCTGACGCTGACCGCGCTTGGCGGCAGCCCCGGCGGCACGGTCGAAGGCGAGGTGGTGCGCTTTGCCGACCTGACCGCGCTGGAAGCCGCGCCTGCGGGTTCGCTCGCCGGCAGAATCGCTTTCGTCGATTACCGGATGGAACGCGCCCGCGACGGCAGTGGTTACGGCATCGGCAGCAAAGTGCGAACGCGCGGGCCGTCTGCGGCGATCCGCGCAGGCGCAGCCGCGTTCGTGATGCGCTCCGCCGGCACCGACAGCCACCGCAACCCGCACACCGGCGTCACCCGTTTCGACGATGGCCTCACGCCGATTCCTTCCGCCGCACTGTCGGTACCCGATGCCGAACAGCTTGCGCGGCTCGTGGCGCTGGGATCACCGGTACGCCTGCGCATCGCGCTCGACTGCGGCTGGGACCGCACTGCGGAGTCGTTCAACGTGATCGGCGAGATCACCGGCAGCCATCGCAAGCTGCGCGATGAAGTGGTCGTGATCGGCGGCCATCTCGATTCCTGGGACCTCGGCACCGGCGCGATCGACGACGGCGCGGGTATCGCGATCACGATGGCCGCCGGGCATCTCATCGGCCAATTGCCGAAAGCGCAGCGCCCCGCGCGCACGATCCGCGTGATCGCCTTCGCGAACGAAGAACAGGGCCTGTACGGCGGCAAAGCCTATGCCGCGCAGTACAAGGCCGACGTGGCGAAACATCAGCTGGTCGCCGAAAGCGACTTCGGCGCCGGCCGCATCTACGCCTTCAACACCGGTAGCGCCGCGCACGCGGCCACCGCCGTCGCGCAGATCGCCGAAGCGCTGAAACCGCTGGGCATCGAAACACTGGCCAAAGGCGGCGCGGGTCCGGATGTCGGCCCCATCGCCGCAGAAGGCGCGGCCTGGGCATGGCTGGGGCAGGACGGCACCGACTACTTCGACCTGCACCACACGCCGGACGACACCCTCGACAAGATCGACCCCGCAGCGCTGGCGCAGAACGCCGCCGCCTATGCGGTGTTCGCGTATCTCGCCGCGTCGGCGGACGGCGGCTTCGGCAGCGCGCCGAAGCCGGTGCCCGCGAAACCCTGACCGTCTTCTCTGCGGCGCATTCCGCACCACGCATCACCACACCACACATCACAGCCCCAGGATCAAGGAGAGAGCCATGGCATTCCCGACCGCCATCGATTCGCAGATCACAGATTCCGTCACCCAGAGCAATGTGAAAGTGCTCGCCGAAGCCCCCGCGATCGCGATGGGATCGATCTACCAGACGATGGCCCACTCGACCGGCATCCTGTTCGAGAACGCGGTCGCGGCGCAGCAACAGCAGAACACGCTGGCGCAGGCCGCCGCGAACCAGGGCGTGATGCAGATCTACTCGATCGACACCACCGCCGCAGCCGGCGCGACCGAGAAAGTCGCGCAGACCGGCGTCGCCGATAATCTCACCAGCCTGCTGACCGTGCTGAACGCCTTTCGCGGCGATGCCGCGCCCAAGGCCTCCGCTGTCGCCATGGCGCCGGAAGCGATGACCGCCGACGTCGACACCACCGGGCGCGAGATCGTGGATCAGATCCAGGCGGCGGTGAAGTTTTCCAACGATGCGGTGTTGGGCAATGTGCATGCCTTCGTGACCGGCCTGCACAGCGCCGTGGATGCGATGGCGCATGCGATCGAGACGATGAATCGGGTCAGTCACGCCAATCTGTTGTTGATTCTGCAGGAATCGGCGCTTTCGGCTACGTTGGCGGCGATGATCCGCGAGCCGGAGAAGGCTGAGGATTACGCCAAGGTGTTGCAGGCGATCAAGCAGTCGGCTTGATTTTTTTTCCGGCGGTTTCGTGGCGCTGTGGATGTCGGTGCTTGATGGTGTGCGGATAAGGCATGGCATCTTTTTCGCGCTGGTGCGCGAGTTAC
This sequence comes from Lysobacter sp., assembly GCA_013141175.1. Lineage (NCBI taxonomy): Bacteria > Pseudomonadati > Pseudomonadota > Gammaproteobacteria > Lysobacterales > Lysobacteraceae > Lysobacter > Lysobacter sp. The sequence goes on along the minus strand of JABFRN010000001.1, from coordinate 2,397,323 downwards.
TTTCTTTGGCGCACTGCGCCGTTTGCGGCGCGAACGGCGAAGCCGGCCCGAAGGGCGAGCGCCGTAGGCGCGAGTTAAGAAAGTAACCAAAGAAAACACCTCAAGTCCAATTCAAACCTACGATCTGAGGCGAAGTCGGGATTTTTCGATGAGGCGTCCTGCCTCATCGAAAAACGATGCACATCCTGTGCATCGCCCTCCGGGTCTACGATCAGGGGATAGCGAAATGCTCCTGCAAGATCATCAGGACGATTACCATCCGCCGATATGCGATCAGTCGTGCTTCCATTCAAATGGATGTTCGTCGCGCATTAATATAAAACTGCTGCGCAATTACATGCTTTTCGCCTGATTGCTTGGGAATTGCTTCGTCCCATCGATATTCAGGCCATCGCACAGTCCGACCAGGCCGTAGACCCGGAGGGCGGCGCACAGGACGCGCGCCGTTTTTCGATGAGGCAGGACGCCTCATCGAAAAATCCCGGCTTCGCCCCAGACGGCAGGTTTGAATTGGACTTGGAATGTGTTCTTTGGTTACTTTCTTTGCGCCAAAGAAAGTAACTCGCGCACCAGCGCGAAAAAGGTGCCAGGCCTTACCCGCACACCATCAAGCACCGATATCAGCAGCACTACGAAATCCCGCATGGATTCCACACACACCATCACTTCCGGTGATTGCGAACCCCACGATGCCACTCCGCCAACAACACCGAAGTCGCAGCCGCCACATTCAGACTTTCCACCGCCCCGCTACCGGGAATCGACACCCGCAGATCGCAAGCCTTCGCAAGCTCCGCATCCATCCCCTCGCCCTCGGCGCCGAGCACATAAATCAACCGTTCCGGCAGCTTCGTCGCGAACAGATCGGCCGCACCGCGCACCACCGTCGCCGCGAGCGAAAAACCGGCGCCGTGCAATTGCGCGATCGAATTGTCCTCGCGTCCCAGACGCACGAACGGCACGGACTCGGCGCCGCCCTCCGCGACGCGCGCAGCCGCGCCCGACATCGTCAAGGTCGAATGCTTCGGCAGCAGCACCGCGGAGATGCCGAAATGCGCGGCGGAGCGCAGGATCGCACCGAGGTTGTGCGGATTGCCCACGCCATCGAGCCACAGCGCGCAGCACGGACCGGGCGGCAACTCGCGCAACCACGGCGACAGCGACAGCGGCTCCTCGCGCAGCACTTCCGCGACCACGCCCTCGTGGTGCGCGCTGGCCGCGAGTTTCTGCAGATCGTCCTGCTCGACCACGCGATAGCCGACGCGGTTGGCCACGCACCATTTCAGAAGCGGTTGCAGCTGCGGAATCCGCGCTTCGGCCAGATACAGTTTCCGGATCGCCTCCGGCCGCCGCGCGAACACCGCGCGCACCGCATTCAGGCCGTACAGGCGAAGCTCGACATCACGGCGCTGGCGCGCGGGCTCGGCAGGAGCCGGGGGAGAAGGCGAAGGCGGAGTTTTTTTCCAGGGCATCGGCGGATTGTAGACGCTCGCCGCAATGCCTGCGCCAGATGCGTCGCGAAGACCGGTCAGCCGAGATAGACCCACATCGCGATCGCGAAAATGCCCAGCAGCAGCCACACCCAATGGTGCGAGGTGCCATCGCCCGCCATCACCGTCGGCGGACGCGTCTTGTTCATCAGCGCATCGCGCTCGGCACGGCCTTCGCTCAGGCCTTTGCTGAGATGGTCGCTGAGTTCGGCGCCGCGCTTGCTCGACACCTCGCCGTGGCCATCGTCGGTGCGGATGCGGTCGCGCTGCTTGTTGGCGGCGTCCATCTGCTGCGCATAGGTCTGGATCATGGCCATCGCGCCCTTGAGATCGCCGCCCGTGGCTTCCCGGATCAGCTTGATCGCGCCGATCTTGTCGCCGCGCATCAGGGCCGCGACCACTTCCTGAGGGATTTCCCGTGGATTGCTCATCGATATGCCCGGATGATCCCACCCGGGCGACCCGGATGGCTGATGAATCAAGCATAGCGCGCCGGAAGGGTTCGCGCAGAACGTCACGCCCCGCCGCCCGGCCAGGTGCGTCTATCGGTTGCACCTTCGGCGCACCGGCTTTTCGCGGCGCTCACAAACTCGGTGCGCGGCACGCGCACCCCATGAAACGCGGCTCAACCCGATGGGGTGCGCCTTTGGCCTGAGGTATCCCATCTTTTCGAGCATCTCAAAAAAACACCGTCATCCCCGCGAACGCGGGGATCCAGCGACTTTCAACTTCCGCGCAGCGCAAAGACACTGGGTTCCCGCGTTCGCGGGAACGGCGGGTATATGAAAGGTTGCTGCCGATCAATCGATCCGTTTGATGTTCATGAGGAAAAAGCGGGACACCTCAGGCCTTCGGCGCACCGGCTTTTCGCGGCGATCACAACCTTGGTGCGCGGGCACGCGCACCCCATGGAGTCCGTCGCGGCACTGCGGAAATCAGGCGTGACCGCCCACCGACGGCGTTTCCGATTCGAGTTTCTGCAGCGCATGTTTCACCGCTTCTGGCGAATGCGTGTACGGCGCCAGCAGGCGATAGAACGCGGGCACCACGAACAGCGACAGCAGCGTGGAGAACGCCACGCCGAAGATGACCACGATGCCGATGGTGGCGCGACTGGCAGAGCCGGGCCCGCCGGCAAGGACCAGCGGCACTGCGCCCATGATCGTGGCGATCGAGGTCATCAGGATCGGACGCAGGCGCACCGCGCAGGATTCGATGATCGCCTCGCGCACGTCTCGACCTTCGTCGCGCAGCTGGTTCGCGAATTCGACGATCAGGATGCCGTTCTTCGCCGCCAGCCCCACCAGCATCACGATGCCGATCTGGCTGTAGAGATTGAGCGTGCTGCCGGCCACCCACAGGCCGAGCAGCGCGCCGGCCACGCCCAGCGGCACGGTGAGCATGATCACCAGCGGGTGGATGAAGCTCTCGAACTGCGCCGCCAGCACCAGGTACACCACCAGCAGCGCCAGCGCGAAGGTGATCAACACCGCGCCGCCGGCTTTCTGGAATTCGCGCGATTCGCCTTTCCAGTCCACCTGCGCGGTCGCGGGCAATTCTTCGCGCACGACCTGTTGGGCCCAGGCGATCGCATCGCCCATGCGGTAACCGGGCGAGAGCCCGCCGGAGATGGTGATCGCGCGCAGGCGGTTGAAGCGGTTGAGACTGCCGGCCTCGGCCAGTTCGGTCAGCGTGACCAGATTCGACAGCGGAATCAGTTCGCTGTTGCGACCGCGCACCTGGATCGCGGACAGATCGGCCGGCGTCGCGCGCAGCGCGCGATCCGCCTGCAGGACCACGTCGTATTCCTCGCCGTTGTCGACGAACGTGGTGACGCGCCGGCCGCCCATCATCGTTTCAAGCGTGCGCCCGATCTCGCTGACGGACACGCCCAGATCGGCGGCGCGCGCGCGATCGATCTGCACCCGCATCTGCGGCCTCGTTTCCTTGTAGTCGGAATCGACGCCGAAGAAATTCGGGTTTTTCTCCATCCGCGCGAGCACGCGATCGCGCCATTGCGCGAGGTCGCCGTACTCGGGGCCGCCCAGCACGATCTGGAACGGTTGGCCACCGCCGCGGGTCAGCCCGGAGCGCACCTGCGGATTGACCCGGATGCCCGGCAACGCGCCCAGTTCCTTGCGCACCTGCTGGACCACGTCGTCGGTGCTGACGTCGCGTTTGTCCCAATCGTGCAGGAACACGATGGCCTGGCCGGTGTGCATTTCCTCGCTGGCGCCGAAACCGCCGGGCACCCGCGTGTTCACGCGCTGCATCGGTTTGCCTTCGCCCACCTGCTTGAGCAGCACCTGTTCGACCTGATGGATCTGGCCGACGGTGTAGTCGAAGCCCGCACCTTCCGGACCGACCACCGATGCGAAGAACACACCGCGGTCTTCCGGCGGCGCGAGCTCGCTCGGCACCGCCTTGAACAACACCGCGCTGGCGGCGATGGCGACCAGCATCAGCGCACCGAACAGCCAGATGCGATCGATGCTGCGTTCCAGCAGGCGGCGATAGCCGCGCGACACCCGGTCGAGCATCCGCGCGATGCCGCCGTGCAGGCGATTCGGTTTTTCGCTGTCGTGCGGGCGCACGAGCTTCGACGACATCATCGGCGTCAACGTCAGCGCGACCAGCGCGGAAATCGCGACCGCCGCCGCCAAGGCCACCGACAGTTCGCGGAACAGGCGGCCGGTGTTGCCTTCGAGCAGGCCGATCGGCAGGAACACCGCGACCAGCACCGCCGTGGTCGAGATCACCGCGAACGCGACCTGCGCGGTGCCGCGCTTGGCCGCGACCAGCGAAGGTTCGCCCAGATCCGCGCGCCGCTGGATGTTCTCCAGCACCACGATGGCATCGTCCACCACCAGCCCGATGCACAGCACCAGCGCGAGCAGGGTCAACAGATTGATCGAGAAACCGAACGCATACAGCGCGATGAACGATGCGATCAGGCACACCGGCACCGTCACCGCTGGAATCAGCGCGGCGCGCACGCTGCCGAGGAACAGCCAGATCACCAGCAGCACCAGCGCGATCGCCTCGAACAGCGTGGCCCACACGCGCTCGACCGCGGATTCGATGAACACGGTGGAATCGAAGGCGACGAAGATGCGGGTGCCTTCCGGCAAGGTCTTCTGGATGCGTTCGGCTTCCGCGCGCGCGGCGCGCGCCACGTCGAGGCTGTTCGCGGTCGAGGTCTTGATGATGCCCAGACCGACATTGGGTTCGCCGTTGCTGCGGTAGTACGCGCGACGTTCCGACGATGCCAGTTCCACCTTGGCCACATCGCCCAGACGCACGACATAGCCGTCGGCGCCCTTGCCCAGCGGAATCTGCGCGAAATCCTCGGGCTTGCGATAGCTGCGTTCCACGCGCAGGGTGAAATCGCGATCCTGCGATTCGAGCCGGCCCGCCGGCAGTTCGATGTTCTCGCGGCGCAGCGCGTTCTCGGCGTCGGCGGCGGTCAGGCCGCGCGCGGCCAGCGCGTCGCGGTTCAACCACACCCGCATCGCATAACGCTGCAGGCCGCCGACCCGGATCTGCGACACGCCGTTGAGCGCGGACAGACGGTCGACGACGTAACGCTCGGCGTAATCGGTCAGTTGCAGCGTGTCCATCGCGGTCGAACTCATGTTCAACCACAGGATCACTTCCGAATCGCTGTCGGCCTTCTGCACTTCCGGCGGATCGGCTTCGATCGGCAAACGTCCGGTGACCCGGCTGACCGCGTCGCGCACGTCGTTCGCGGCGGCTTCGATGTCGCGATCCAGCGTGAATTCGATGGTGACCGACGACCGGCCGTTGACGCTGCGCGATTGCAGGGTCTCGATGCCTTCGATACCGGCCAGCGCATCTTCCAGCACCTGGGTGACGCGGGTTTCGACCACGCCCGCCGATGCGCCGGAATAGGTCACGTCGACGGAGACCACCGGTGGATCGATCGCCGGCAGTTCGCGCAGCGTCAACCGCGCGTATGCCATCAGCCCGACCACGATCAGCATCAGGCTCAGCACGGTGGCGAACACCGGGCGTTCGATCGAGATGTCGGACACGCGCATGGGTCAACCCTTCGCCGGTGCCGCCGGCTGCGCGGGCGATACGGCGTCCTTCGCGGCCGGGCCGCCCTCGCTGATCTTGCCGCCGGCGCGCAGTTTGCCGGTGCCTTCGACCACGATGCGATCACCGGTGGCGAGACCCTCGGCGATCTCGACCTTGCCGCCGCGGCGCGCGGCGACGGTCACTTTGACCTGCTCCACGCTGTCGTCGGGCTTTGCGCGGAACACGAAACTGTCGCGCCCGACCTGGGTGACGGCAATCTCCGGCAGCAGCAGCGCCTGGCGTTCGACACCGGGCACTTCCACCGTCATCAGCATGCCCGGGCGCAGCAGGCGCTCGCCGTTCGCGAAGTCGGCGCGCACCTGCACGGCGCGGGTCGCCGGGTCGAGGCGCGCGTCGATGGTGGTCACCGCGCCATCGAACGCGCGATCCGGGTAGGCGGTCGCACGGCCGTTGATGCGCCGGCCCACGGCAACGCGCGAGAGCTGCGCTTCGGGCAGCGGAAAATCGACATAGACGCGCGACAGATCGTCGAGCGTGGCGATGGCGACGCCGGGCGTCACCAGCGCACCGGGACTGACCTGGCGCAGACCGAGCACGCCGGAGAACGGCGCGCGGATCACACGGTCGGCCAATTGCGCGCGTATCTGCGCGACCCGCGCCTGCGCGGCGTCGCGCGCGGCGCGCTGGTTGTCGAGCTGCGCACGCGCGATCAATTGCTGTTGCGCCAGTTCGTTCTGGCGGCGATACAAGCGCTCGGCCTCATCGGCGGCAGCCTGCGCTTCGGCCAGCGATGCCTGCTGCTGGCGGTCGGACAGCGTGATCAGCGCATCGCCCACGCGCACCTCCTGGCCGCTGTCGAAATGCACCGTCTGCACGATCTCGCTGACCTTCGCGGTCACCGTCACCGATTCGCGCGCCTTCACCGTGCCGATGGCGGTGACGCTGTCGGCGAAGGTCTCGGGCTGGATGCGCATGGTGGTGACCGGCGTCGGGCGATCGCCGCCCTGCCCGGCACCGCCGGGGCCGCCGGGTTTGTCGCCGCTGCCGCAGGCCGCGAGCCCGAGCGACAGCGCGCCTGCGGCGAACATCCCGAACGCATGCTGCGACCGGCCACGCGATGCAGGACGCGGATCGGAAGACGGATCATTGAAACGCGAGGTGGCACGAAGCATTGCGGGGCCCGACAAAACGGTCTGCGGCGATTGTAGCGGCAGGCCTGCGAAGCCGGCACAATCGGTGCGCATCGCAGGCCGCATTCCGCACGAAAACCGCCAGTGAAGCGTGCGATTCGCATTCAATCGTGACCTTTGGCCTATGCCTGCCCTCGTTCGGCAACACTGCGTTTCGCCGCTGGAGCCCACATGTCTTCACCGCCCCGCACATCCGCCCGCACCCTGATCCTCGCCAATGGCGCGACGCTGATCGCAGCGTTGGTTTTCCACTGGGCACCGGCATGGCTGCTGTGGCCGTACTGGATCCAAAGCATCATCATCGGCTGGTACGCGCGCAAGCGCATGCTCGAACTCGCGCAGTTCAGCACCGAGGGCTTCACCTCGAACCGCCAGCGGGTTCCCGAAAACGAAGCGGGCAAGCGTTCGACCGCCAATTTCTTCACCCTCCACTACGGTTTCTTCCACGTCGGCTATCTGGTCTTCCTGCTCGGCCAACACCGCGTGTCCGGCCTGTGGAACATGTTGGTGCTGATCGCCTGCGGCGTGTCGTTCGTGCTGTCGCAGCGCGCGACCTATGCCGCGCAGCATGCCTCCGATCTGCGCGGCAAGCCGAACCTCGGGCAATTGATGTTCACGCCGTATCTGCGCGTGCTGCCGATGCATCTGGGCATCATCTTCGGCAGCGGGCTCGGCGGAGGCACCGGCCTGCTGGTGCTGTTCACCGCATTGAAAACGCTGTCGGACATCGGCCTGGACGCGCTGGACCGCAACATGGCCGCGAAGAGCTCGAAAGCGACGGTATCCGCACCCGGCTGAGCGCTCCGCATCGAAAACCCGGGCAGGCGATAAAGACCGCGTCGGAAATCGACATCCCCGAACGGCGAACGCCGGCACTGGACCGGCATTCGGGAGTCGTCGCGGTGACCGCAGGGAACGTCGTGGGATATCCGCGAGCGGCTACGGTGCGCCCGGATTGACCACGCTGAGCGCCACGCGACCGGCCTGCCCGCTCGCCCAGACAATCCCGTGGCCGATCATCGCCGATCCTTGTTTGCAGAACACCTCGGCGGGTTCCGCTTCGAGAATCGCAGTGCGCGTCTTCCGGTCGAAAATGCGCGCATATTTTTCCCGGAATGCGGTTGCGTTCGCGATGACGAGCGGACGCTTGCCGTTGCCCTGGTTCACCTGCAGCGGATAACGGACCAATGACGACAACCGTTCGACGTCATCGGCTTTGACCGCTTGCGCCAGCGTACGGAAGAACGCGTGATATGTGTCGTAGCTGCCCGACACATGGCTGCACGCCGATTCCGAAACCGTTGCCCCGGAAGCATCCACGATCATGACCATATCGATCGCGCCGTGCTCACGGAGCCTGCCGGCTTCCCCATGCACGTACGCATGGTTTTGCCGTTCGATCTGCACTTCTCCATTCCTGATCGGAATCGTGCGGATCGCATCCCCGGCCAGCGCGGTTGACGGGAGCGATGCCGCACACGCCACGAACAGGGACGCGCCTGACAGGAATGCGCTTGCGCCGATGCGCCGGCGATGACGTTGCGGACGGAGCGTATGCGACATGGTCGAAGACCCTTTCGTGTATGAGGTGAGAGGAACCGGCAATCCCGAAACGAATGCGGTCAAGGCGGTCGGCCGTGGACACCGGTCCATGCGCCCACTCAGCCCTTGAACTGGCCCAGCGCCGCCAACCCGTTGTCGCGGGCGCGTGCGAACACGGTTTCCTGCGCCTTGGCGACGTTGTTGACCAGATCCTGCGACCAGATCTTCAGCGCGGCCGTCTGCATCGCACGACCGTAGGAGAACGACAGCGGCCACGGGTTCGGGCCAAGCTGATTCATCGCGTTGAGATGCGCGGTGGCATCCTCGTCGCTCTGGCCACCGGACAGGAACACGATGCCCGGCAGGATCGCCGGCACGGTCGACTTCAGGCAGATCAGGGTGCTCTCGGCGACTTCCTCGACCGATGCCTGTTCTTCGCAACCCTTGCCCGAGATCACCATCGAGGCTTTGAGGATGGTGCCTTCCAGCATCACGTTCTGCTGGTACAGCGCGTCGAACAGCGAACGCAAAGTGACTTCGGTGACTTCGTAGCAGGTCTCGATATCGTGGTCGCCGTCCATCAGCACTTCCGGCTCCACCATCGGCACCAGGCCGCATTCCTGGCACAGCGCGGCGTAGCGCGCCAATGCGTGCGAATTGGCTTCGATGCAGGTGCCGGACGGAATGTCCTCGCCGATGTTGATCACCGCGCGCCACTTGGCGAAACGGGCGCCCAATGCCGCATATTCCTTGAGGCGGTCGCGCAGGCCGTCGAGGCCTTCGGTGACGACTTCACCCGGGAAACCGGCCAGTGCGTGCGTACCCTTGTCGACCTTGATGCCGGGGATGATGCCGTTGTCCATCATCACCTTGGTGAACGGCACGCCGTCCCTGGTGGACTGGCGGATGGTTTCGTCGAACAGGATCGCGCCGGAAATGTGCTCGCCGAGATTCGGCGTGGTCAGCAGCAGCTCGCGGTAGGCGCGGCGGTTTTCTTCGCTGTTGGGGATGCCCACGCCTTCGAAGCGCTTGGCGATGGTGGCGTTGGATTCGTCGATGGCGATGATGCCCTTGCCCGGCGCGACCATGGCGCGGGCGATATCGGCAAGCTGTTCGATGCTCATGGGGGGTCCTGATGGGCGGCTGGAAAGTTGGCCATTATACGCGCTCGGCAACCCTTGAACTTTATTCCGGATCAATGACTTAAGTGTCGAAAGCGCCGGTTCCGGCCTTCCTGTGAAATCGAATGCAGCCACCAGAGGCGCAGCTGGCGAAACGAGGGCATTCGCGACACGATCCCGGCCATCGCAAGCGCCTGCAAGACGGCAGGGCCCGCTTTCGCGGACCCTGCCGTAGTCGAAGCGATGCAACCTACCCTGCGATCACAGCGGGCAGAGCTGTTGCAGTTCGTAGTACTGCAGTTCGGCCGGCACCACGCCGTAACCCAGCCCCTGGGTCAGGCCCTGCGCGTCGACATAGGAGACTTCGATCGACACGCGCGGATATTGGCCCACCGACACCGCGCCGTGGATGCTCTTCGCACCGGCCTGCGCGTTGTAGCTGTCGATCGCCGTCTTGAAGCGCGAATTGGCCGGCGCATTGCTGGTCAGGGTCCGCAGCGAGCGCAGATCGGCATCGAACACGAACTGGATGTTGTTCGGGCCGTAGTTGTGGATGCTGCTCGGATAATAGGCAGGCTGCGAACTCCAGTAGCGATTGACGATGCGCTGTTCGCACTGCTGAAGATCGGGCATCGCGGTGAGCGCATTGACGCGACCGAGCGACTGCCATGTCGCGGCGGAAGCGGATCCGGCGAAGAGCATCGCGGCGGCGAAGGCGAGGGCGTATTTTTTCATGCAGAACTCCTTGGCTGAGGGGTGTTGGAACAAGCGCGCGATCGAAATATGTACGGGCATTGCCTGAGTCAACATCGCGGCTGCGCTATCGAACCCGTAGGGATGGATGCGCGCAATCGCGATCCGCAAGGTGTCGCCGACACCATCGCGGAGTGGAGTAAAACGATACTGTTGCGTAGACAGGGCGCGCATCGAACGCGATAGACAGTCTATGCTTCCGCCGTCTCACGGATTGAGTCTGCGCGCGCTTCGGCCTGCAACTCCGATGCAAGTTCCCAGGCATCTTCAGCCATCATCGCGCACTGCATTTTCGCTGCGGCATGCCTGCTGCACTGCCGCCATGGCACCACGCTCAGATGGAATGCATCCGAAGCGTCAATCGACGATGAAGAGTTTGGCGCCGCGCCCAGTGGACGAACGATGCGGCTCGGCGCCGTCGGCGACCTGGTAGCTCATCCCTGCGCTCAGCGTGAACACGCGCCCGTCCGCCAGTTCGGTGCGCAATTCGCCTTCCAGACACAGCAGCACGTGTCCCTTCCCGCACCAGTGATCGGCGAGATAGCCGGGCGAATACTCGACCATCCGCACGCGGATCTCGCCGAAGCGCTGCGTGCGCCAATACGCGATGCCGGTATCGCCCGGATGTTCGGTGCGTTCGATCGCCGACCAGTCGGTGATGCCGAAGGGAATATCGACGATCTTCATTGGCACGCCCTCATTGCTGCATCCACATCGGCCTCACATCGTCCGCCCGAGCCAGACCAGCACCGCCACGCCGAGCAGACCGATCCAACCTGGATGCCGACCCCTGGTCGCGACCAGCACGAGCACCGAACCGATCAGCATCGACATCTCGATCGCATGCGCGATGACCGCATGATCGGTGCTGCCGGAGGCCGATCGCGACATCCAGACGAGGATCGCGGCCATGCCCCAGCCGAACGCCGTCAGCACATGCCAGCTCGCCCACAGGATGCGGACGTTCGAGCCGAGCAGGATCCCACCGCCATCGGTCGGAATCACCTGCCCGGGCTTGCGCATGCGGCGGAAGATCATGATCTCGCCGAGCACCGAATGGGCGAGGCCCACGACGAAGGCGAGGACGGCGGCGGCGATGAAATAGGTATTCATGAATTCGGCGCTGAGCGATTCGGTGGCGGGCAATCTACGCCCCAGGCGGGGCGCGATCAGGCTTCCCAGTAGAAGAGGCCCTTGGCACGCATCCTGGCGCCCAACCGTTCGTAGAAACGGATCGCAGCGATGTTGTCGGGCTCGACTTCCCACTTCATCCGGTGCAGGCCGCGCGCTGCGCACACCTGCTGCAATCGATGCATCAGGGCCTCGCCGATGCCCAGTCCGCGATGCGACGCGGACACATACACATCGTCGATGTTCATGTACGCCGATCCGAGCCAGATCGCATAGTTCCAGGTGTACGACGCATAGCCGACCAGCGCGCCATCGACCTCGGCCAGCACCGCGCCGAACTTCGGTACGGTCCCGAAGCCATCGCGGCGCAGATCCTCGACGGTGACGAAGACGTATTGACGCTGATCGTGATGCTCGGCGATGGCGACGATCAGCCGATGCAACGCTTCGACATCGGCTTCGGTGGCTTCGCGGAGGGTGGTGGCAGGAGCATTCATTCGCGCAATGACAACTCGTTTCAACAGTTCCGAAGAATGTAGGGTGGGCCTTGGCCCACCGCTCATGGAATTCAAGCCGACTACTTCATTCCAGACTCCACGCGATGCATGCTCTCACTGTGACTGGAGCAATGATGGGCCAAGGGTCCACCCTACGCGTTACAACTCCCCCAACCCCTCCGCAGTCCCATCCTCGCCCACCTGCAGCAACCGCAGCGTATTGGTGGCGCCGTGGGTTTCCATATGCTCGCCGCTGGTGAAGACCACGCGGTCGCCGGCTTTGAGCAGGTTGGCTTCGACGAGTTTGCGGATGCTGCCGCGCGCGGCCTGACGCGGGGTCTGGCCGCGGCTGTCGTAGTCCATCGGGAAGACGTCGCGCATCATCGCCATGCGGCGGCGGGCGCCGGGGTCGCGGGCGAAGGCGAAGATCGGGGCTTTGCCACGGAAACGCGAGAGGAAGCGGGCGGTGCCGCCGGATTCGGTCATCGCCACGATCGCGCCGACGCCGATGTGTTCGGTGAGGAACATCGCGGTCATCGCGATGGCCTGGTCGGCGCGCTGCAGGTTGCGCGGGGCGGCTTCGAAATCGGTGTCGTGCTCGAACTGGCGTTCGGCGCCCAGGCAGATGCGCACCAGCGCTTCGACGGCCTTGATCGGGTACATGCCGGCGGCGCTTTCCTGCGACAGCATCACCGCGTCGGTGCCGTCGATGACCGCGTTGGCGACGTCCAGCACTTCGGCGCGCGTCGGAATCGGGCTGCTGACCATCGACTGCAGCATCTGCGTGGCGGTGATCACCACCTTGTCGCGTTCCAGTGCCACGCGGATGATCTTCTTCTGCAGGCCCGGCAATTCGGCATCGCCGATTTCCACGCCCAGATCGCCGCGCGCGACCATCACCACGTCGCTGGCGTCGACGATCTCGACAAGATTCTCGATGGCTTCTGCGCGTTCGACCTTGGCGACCAGCGCGGCGGAACTGCCGGCGGCGCGCGCGACGCGGCGGGCTTCGTTCATGTCGGCGGCGTTGCGGCAGAAACTGACGGCGATGAAATCCGCATTGAGCTGCGCGGCGACCTGGATCAACTCGCAGTCGCGCTCGGTCAGCGCGCCCAGCGACAGGCCGCCGCCGAGTTTGTTGAGGCCCTTGCGGTTCGACAGTTCACTGTCGTTGAGCACGGTGGTGATGATGCGCTGGCCTTCGACCGCAGTGACCTGCAGCTGCACCACGCCATCGTCGAGCAACAGGGTGTCGCCTGGGAGGACATCGCCGGGCAGGCCGAGATAGCTCACGCCGACCTGATGCTGGTCGCCGAGCGGTGCGTCTTCGCTGGCGATCAGATCGAAGCGCTCGCCGGCGCGCAGCTGGACCTTGTCGTTGACGAACTTCTCGATGCGGATCTTCGGACCGGGCAGATCGGCGAGGATGCCGACCTCGGTGCCGACGCGCTCCGCAGCCGCGCGCACCGCTTCGGCGCGGGCGATCTGCGCGGCCGGATCGCCGTGCGAGAAATTGAGCCGGACCACGTCGACGCCCGCGCGCAGCAGCGCATCGAGGACGCCCGGGGCGTCGGTGGCGGGGCCGAGGGTGGCGAGGATCTTGGTGCGGCGGCGTTGTTCGGTCGGGGTCTTTTGCGTCGGGCTTTGCGGGGTCATGCTTTGCTGGGTCATATCGATCTCCTGATCGCCCAACCGTAACATGCCGCCATGCCGTTTCAGACGGTCGTGCCGCTGTAAACGATCACAATCGCAGGCATCGCGGCACAAGGACGCTCATGCGTCCAACAGCAGCGCCGACAGCGCCTGCGGCGTCCGTACCAGCGCGTACGCGCCGGCCTCACGCAGCTCGTCCTCGCTGCCGAACCCCCAGAGCACGCCGATCCCGCGCATGCCGTGGTGCATCGCGCCTTCGATATCGAGATGGCGGTCGCCGATCATCGTGCAGCGCTCCGGCGGCAGCGCGAGCCGCGCCAGCGCCTCGGCGATCAATTCGGGCTTGTGGCTGAGGCGACCGTCGGGGGTCGCGCCGATGATGTCCTCGAAACGGTGGCCGAACGGCAATGTGCCCACGATCCTGCGCGCATGGGGTTCGTTCTTGGCGGTGACCACCGCAAGCCGGTAACCGGCGGCGTGCGCCGCTTCCACCGCATCGCCGATGCCGTCGTAGATGGCATGCTCGCGCCAACCTTCGGCCTCGAACCGCTCGCGATACAGGTCGACCGCGCGTTCGATATCGGCGGCGCTGTCGAACAGCGCGGCGTAACTCACGCGCAGCGCCGGGCCGATCCAGCCGCGCAATGTCTGTTGCGGTAGCCCGGGATGGCCCATGCGTTCCAGCGAATAGGCCACGCAGCGGGTGATGCCGACGGCGGAGTCGATCAGGGTGCCGTCGAGGTCGAAGAAGAGGGTTCGCATTCGGGGATATCGCCCAGGCGAAAGAAAAAAACCTGTCATCCCGAACGCGGGCGAAGCCCGGGGAGGGACCCGTTTTTCATGGATGCATCGGCGACTCGAAAACAGGTCCCTCGCATGCGCTCGGGATGACAGATACCGGGGGATCATTCCGCCCGCGCATGCAACGCCGCCACCGCCGGCAAGGTCTTGCCTTCGAGGAACTCGAGGAACGCGCCGCCGCCGGTGGAGATGTACGACACTTCATTCTCGATGCCGTATTTGTCCACCGCCGCCAGCGTGTCGCCGCCACCGGCGATCGAGAACGCGCTGCTGTCGGCGATCGCATGCGCCAGCGTTTCGGTGCCCTTGCCGAAGGCGTCGAACTCGAACACGCCGACCGGGCCGTTCCACACAACGGTGCCGGCACTCTTGATCAGCGCGGCATAGCGCGCGGCGGTGTCGGGACCGATGTCGAGGATCATGTCGTCGGCAGTGACCGCATCGACGGGCTTGACCGTGGCCGTCGCATCGGCGGCGAAGGCGGACGCGACCACGACATCGCTGGGAATCGGAATATCGGCGCCGCGCGCTTTGGCGTCGGCAATGATCTGGCGTGCGGTGTCGAGCAGGTCCATCTCGACCAGCGACTTGCCCACGCCGTAGCCCATCGCGGCGATGAAGGTGTTGGCGATGCCGCCGCCGACGATCAGCTGGTCGACTTTCGAGACCAGCGACGACAGCAGCTCGAGCTTGGTGCTGACCTTGCTGCCGGCGACGATGGCCAGCAGCGGGCGCGCCGGGTGTTCCAGCGCCTTCGCCAGCGCATCGAGTTCGGCCATCAGCAGCGGTCCGCCCGCGGCCTGCTTCGCGAACCTGATGACGCCGTGGGTGGACGCCTGCGCGCGATGCGCGGTGCCGAAGGCATCCATCACGAACACATCGCACAGCGCGGCGTACTTCTGCGAGAGCGCTTCGTCGTCCTTGCCCTCGCCGACATTCATGCGGCAGTTTTCGAGCAGCACCAGCTGGCCGGGCGCGACGTCGACGCCATCGACCCAATCCTTCACCAGCGGCACGTCGCGGCCGAGCAGTGCACCCAGCCGCTTCGCGACCGGCGCCAGCGAATCGGCGTCGCTCCACACGCCTTCCTTCGGCCGGCCGAGATGCGACATCACCATCACCGCCGCGCCGCGTTCCAGCGCGAGTTTCAGCGTGGGCAGCGAAGCGACGATGCGCTGGTCTGAAGTGATGTTGCCGTCGGCGACGGGCACGTTGAGATCCTGGCGGATCAACACGCGCTTGCCGGCGAGGTCGAGATCGGACATGCGGACGATGGTCATGCGGGGCTCCTGAAAAACAGACCTGCATTGTCTGTGCTCGCTTCCTGACGGGCAATGGCGGCATGAGCGATGAATGAAAAAACCTGGTGCCGCGAATAACCTCGCAACCCCCGCATTGTCATCCCGAACGACCGCGCAGCGGGCGGAGGGACCTGCTTGTGCTTTTCTCCCTGACAAGCAAAAACAGATCCCTCTCCCGGACAAGCCGGGATTCGGGATGACACGGCTGGAAGGAAGCAGGCGTACGGTGATGACGAAAGATCATCCCGAACACCGCATCCGATCAGGATTCGGCAGCGGGCTTCTGTCGCAGCAGGCTCAGCGCGAAGCCGCCGACGATCGCGGCACCGACGATCAGGAACCCCCACAACAGCCAGCTGCGCCAGTCGGTCGGTTTCGCCTGCTTGGCGTAGGCGGCCGTTCCGGCGGCGGCACCGCGCGGGCCGAGCGTCGCGACCGGCGGCGTCCAGTCCTTGCCGAGTCGGGTGCGCAGCGGCGCCAGCGCCTGCTCGACCGGCAGCGATGTCCGCCGCGCGTTGCGGCTGCCCGCGACCAATGCATACGGGCCACGGCCCTGGGCGAGAAACACGAAGCGATCCGGCAGATACGCCATCTCCACGGTCGGCGACGGCACCAGTTCGATCGGGCTGCGCAGGCGCCATTCGCGCGCGGCGAGCGCCGATGTCAGCACGTAATCCTCGTTGTCGATCCGTACGCCATCCTGCTGCAGCCGGAACAGCAGCGTGCGCCCGATGGGTGTCCAGATTTCGCTGCCCGGCGAGCCGTTCT
The DNA here is from genome assembly GCA_013141175.1 of Lysobacter sp. Lineage (NCBI taxonomy): Bacteria > Pseudomonadati > Pseudomonadota > Gammaproteobacteria > Lysobacterales > Lysobacteraceae > Lysobacter > Lysobacter sp. Next base: position 2,381,014 of record JABFRN010000001.1, on the reverse strand, counting down.
GCACATCGACGATCACTTCGGCGGTGCCATTGTCGGTACCGAGCGTGACGTCGATCCGGCCGACCGGCAGCTTGGCCGGCAACCGGTAGCGATAGACATGATCCTTGCCGATCTCGTCGCGACCGCTGTCGACGAAATCGGCGCGCAGCCGCTTCCATTGTGGCGACGACACGCCGGCGCGGGTGCGTCGCGCGGTGACCTGCAGACCGGGCACCGGGTCGCCATCGAGCTGACGCAGGCGCAGGTAGCGCAGCGCGGTCGTCGGCAGCGGGATATCCCGCCGCTGCAGCAGCGCACCGCCACGGCGCAGCGACACCACGGCCGCGGCATCCACCAATGTCTGCCACTGCCGTAGATCTTCGCTGCCTTCCACCGCGAAGCGCGCATTCACATCGCCGCCCTCGGGCCAGTTCAGATCGAGACGATCCACCGTCGATGGCCGCTTCGGATCGCGGCTGATGTCCGCGTCCATCACGTAGTCGATCCGGGCCTGCGCTGGCGCCGAAGTCACATCGGCCTGCAGCATGCGCAGACGGCCGTCCATGTCGCGTTCCAGCCGCAGCGAGAGATCGTCGCGACCGCCATCGCCATCGATGCGTGGCAGCGCGAACACCGGCAGCGCCACCTGGGCGACGCCCGGCAGCGCGGTCGGATCGACCGTCAGCCGCGCCACCGGCACCGATTGGCCGTCGGCGTTGACGACATCGAAATCGCCGAGCCCGGGATCGATCAGCGCGGCGTAGACCTCCGGCGTCAGCTCGAACTGCCACGCCGCGTTCTGACCCTCCGCGTTCAGCGGCCAACGATAAGCGTAGTCGCCGCTCGCGGACGACGCCTCGGGTTGCGCTGCGGAGGCCGCGAACGCGACGCTCAGCGCGGATCCGAACACGACCGCGAACTTCGAGAGGGTGCCGTGTGTGCGATTCATGCCGAAACCTCCGCAGATGCCGCGCGCCGCGGCGGTGCCGGGGCGAAATACCCCACGGCCGTACACAGCAGACCGTACGCAATGAAAGAAACAATGCCGAACAGATTGCCCAGATGGCTGCGATCGATCAGCAGCAGCTTCAGCAGCACCACGCCCATCAGCACCGCGCCCGCGCCCCAGAGCAGGCGATCGCCGCGCTTCGAACCGAAGATCCAGCCGAGTACGCCCAGCACGCTCCAGACCACCGTCAACGCGGTCTGCACGATGTAGTCGTCGAGCATCGATGGCGACCACGTTGCGTGGCCCCACTGGTGGGTCGCGCGCAGGGTGGCGAACGTGATCCAGGCGAAGGCGGCCAGCGCGAACAGCGGCACGCCGATGTTCGTTGCACCGATGCGGGGCGCCTGCGTTCCGCGACCGGCCCACGCGCGCTGCGCCAACAGTGCGAGCACCGCCACCTGCAGCAATTCCAGCGGATTGAGCACGCTCACCCACGGCAACGGCGCACTGTCGCCCGGGAAGAACAGCGACAGCAGCCAGAACATCGCCAGCACCACCCACGCCGAGGCCGACAGCAGCTTGCGGTAATCCTCGAAACCGCGCGCCAGCGGCGGCGCCAGCAACGCCGGCCGCAACTGCAGCAGCGCGGCGAACACGAAGACCGGCAGTCCCAGCGCCAGCATCCGCCAACCATCGCCCATCGTCTGCACGACCACGGCCGCATCGGCGAAGTCCGCCTCGCTGCGATACACCAGATGGAACGCCGCCAGCGCCAGCGCGACGACCCACGACCAGAACCACCCGCCGTGCGCGAACAGACGCACTCCCGTGCCGGTGTCGCGCAGGCAGACCAGCGCGCGCCAACCGAGCGCCGCGTACACCACCCAGGCCGCCGTGCCCCATTCTCGGAACGGATACGCATGTTCGGCCGATTGCGCCATCGCGAACGGCACGCCCAGCAGCAGCGCCATCGCGGCGAGGCCACCCAGCAGCGCCATGTCGTCGAAACGACGGCGCAGTTCCGCCGCGACCCAGGCGGTGAGCGTCATGAAGGCGAACATCGCGTCGACGCGATACCGGTACGGCATGTACTCGCCGATCTCGTTCAGACCGGCGAAGGTCCACCAGCCGAAGGCCCAGAGCGTGAACAGGCCGACCAGACCGTTGTCGAGCGTCTTGCGATAGGTCCAGGCAGTGGCGAAACCGGCCAATGCAATCAGCAGCGCCGCCATGAAGGCGGGATTGGCGATCGGCGTATCCACCATCGCACCCGTCGGCGAGAACCCGCTGCTGATGCCTCCGATGCCCAGCACGAACGCCAGCGCCGCACCGAACTGCAGCAGCAGGCCGGAAATCTGCGGCAAACGACGCTCCTGACGCACGCCCAGCCACACCAGCGCGGCGCCTTCCAGCGCGAACACGCTGGCGGTCGCGCGCGCCGACAGCGCCAGCGGCACCGACAGCGTCGAGAAACCGACCGCGAGCACCGCATAGCTGTCGACCAGCGACGAGAAACGTCCGCGCCCGCGCAGGAATGCCGCCAACAGCGCGTAGATCGCAGCCGCACCGAGTGCCGACAGCGCCAGCGGCATGCGGCTGTCGCCGAACACGCCGCCATGCAGCAGGCCCGCCTGCAGCGAGAACGCGACCAGCGGCGTGCCGAACACCAGCGTGCCGTCGACCAGCCCATGCGCATTCTCGTCGCGATTGCTCCGACCGCGCGCGTAGAAGATCGGGATCAGCAGATACAGCGCGAAGAACAGCAGCAGGAAGGGTTCGGTGGTCGCGAATTTCTCCGGCTTGTACTGCAGCACGCCCCAAAGCGTGCCGATACCGAAGGTGAAGACGAAGCCGAGCAGATTGAGCAGCCGCCACGGGCCCTGCCCTTTCGACTGCGCCCATGCGATGCCGAAGATGCCGAGATTCAACACCGCGTAATAGCTGAAGAGCGCGACGTGATTGCCGCTGCCGGTGGACAGCCAGATCGGCGCGAGGAAGCCGGCGAGGATGCCGAACACCGCCAGCGCCAATGCGTTCTGCAGCACGGCGAGCACACCGAGCCCGGCGACCAGCGCGATGGTGATACCGAATGCGGCGCCTGCAGGCATCAGGTGATACAGCTTGAAGGCCGCGAAGGTCACCAGCATCAACACGCCGATGGCGCCGCCCTGCAGCGACAGCGAGAACGACCGCCGCGTGTCGCGTTGTTTCCATGCGAACACCAGTCCGCCGATGGCCGCCGCCGCAATCCCGGCCAGACGCAATTCGATCGGCACCACGAGCCAATGCTGGTCGCTGGCGTATTTCAACAGCGCGGCGACACCGGCCAGCAACACCAGCATGCCGATCTTCACCGGCACATTGCCTTCGGTGAACCAGCGGCGGACACCGTCGATGATCGGTGCGAAAGGGTCGGCCGGCGGCGCAGGCGGCGGGCGCTGCGGACGCGGCGGCGCCTGTGTCGCGGCGGCGGCAGGCACTGCGCGCTCGGACGGCAGCGGCGGCGGCATGCCCGCTGCGGAGACGGATTCGGGGCGTGGCGTCTCCGGCAGCGGAGACTCCGGCACGTCGAAACGGGCGCGACCGGAGATCGGCGCATCGAGTGGCGATTCCGGCGCATCGATGCGCGTCGGCGGCGGCGATGCGGCGGCGGGCTGCGCACGGGGCGGAGGTTGGAACGCGCTTTCCTGCGCTTCGGCAGGTTTCGGTGCCGCCGGCGCGGCACGCGAGGATTCGACATTGAGGACCCGCGCCTGCAGGCGCTGCACGTCGCGTTCGAGCGCGTCGATCCTGAGTTTCGCGTTGCCGATCTTGATCAACGCCATCACCAACAGCAGGGGCACCGTGAGAACCGCAAGGCCCAGCAGGATCAGGATTCCAGCAAGATCATCCATCAGCAGCCGCCCTCATGCGGCATGTCCCCCATCGTCCGCCACCGGTTGCATGCTTCGGGCGGACACGACTGCAGCCTTCCCCAAGCGCGCATGAATTGCAACCGATCCGCCCGCGTGTAGCGCTCCTGACGGCCTGCGGTATCGTCTGCCGATACCCCGCCGACGACGACCGCGCTTGATCCCACGGACGGTTCGTCGGACTCTAGTGCCCATGACCCGACCCCGCCGCCGGACCTCGCAACCGCCGAACAACCTGCAGATGGCGGATATCGCCAAGCTCGCCGGCGTCTCCGAATCCACCGTCTCGCGCGCGCTGAAAGACAGCCCGCTGATCGCGGCCAGCACCCGCCAGCGCATCCAGCGCCTTGCCGAAGAGGCCGGCTACGCGGTGAATCCGGTCGCCAGCAGCCTGCGTTCGCGCCAGACCGGCGTGATCACGGTGGCGGTGCCGCTGGTCCACGAACGGGTCGCGCATCTGGTCGATCCCTTCATGATGACGATGCTCGCGCACCTCGCCGATGCGCTGAGCGACCGCGGCTACAACATGCTGCTGTCGAAGATCGCCGCGCACCAGGACGGCTGGGTGCGACGGCTGCAGCAGCCCGGGCGCAGCGACGGCGTGATCCTGATCGGCCAAAGCTTCGAGCACGGCTCGATCAACGAAGCCGCGCGCGCCGGCATCCCGCTCACCGCCTGGGGCACGCGGTTGCCGGCGCAGAAATATCCGGTGGTCGGCACCGACAACCGCCTCGGCGGGCAGATCGGCACCGAGCACCTGATCCGCCACGGCCGCCGCCGCATCGCCTTCCTGGGCGACGAGCGCCTGCCGGAAGTCGGCCACCGCCACGACGGCTATCGTCACGCGCTGCGCACCGCCGGCCTGAAGGCGCATCCCGAACTGCACGTGCGCAGCCACTTCGGCAGCGAAGACGCCTACGCCAGCGTGCGCGCGCTGATCGACAGCGGCGCCGATTTCGATGGCGTGATGGCGGCCTCGGACGTGATCGCGATCAGCGCGATCCGCGCATTGTCCGAATCCGGCCGCCGGGTGCCGCAGGATGTGTCGGTGGTCGGCTTCGACGACATCCTGCTCGCCGAACACACGCACCCGGCACTGACGACGGTACGCCAGGAACTGGCGCAGGGCGCGATCAAACTGGTCGATACCGTGATCGCCGCGATCCGTGGCGAGCATCCGGAATCGACGACGCTGGCGCCGAGCCTGATCGTCAGGGCATCGGCGTAGGGTGCGCCTTGGCGCACCGCTTTTTTTGTCGCAGCAAACATTTCGCTTGTCGTTGATGCGTGTTCGATGCATCGGTGCGCCAAGGCGCACCCTATGACGATTTATCAGCGGAAACTCCACACGATCACCGCCGTCAACACCAGCAGCAACACCGACAGCACCCGATAGTTCTGCCACCACGGCAGACCGGCGAGCTGGCGGGTTTCGTCGCGATAGAACGCGGGCGTCCACAGCATCGCGCCGACCTGTTCCATCGATGGCGGCGTGGTCGCCGCGCTCACACCGATCAACACGACCGCACTGAGCACGAACAGCAGCGGCGCGACGTACAGGAAATGCAGGCCCAGCGGCGCGGGCGCCATCACGTTCGCATAGAACAGCGCGGCGCCGCCGATCAAACCGGCGACGATCGACGCGAACGCGCCTTTCGCATTCGCGCCGCGCCAGAACAGACCGATCAGGAACAGCGCGCACACCGGCGGCACCGCGTAGGCCAACACCGCCTGCAGGTATTGCCACAGCGATTCGAATCGCTCGATCTGCGGCGCCCACGCCACCGCCAGCACCATGAACACGATGGTGGTGATGCGCCCCGCGCGCACCAGCGTCGCATTGCTCGCGCCGGGCAGGCGCGGCTGCACGAAATCCATGGTCACCAGCGTCGCTGCGGAATTGAAGGTGCTGGCGATGGACGACATGATCGCCGCGAAGAAACCGGCGACGACCACACCGATCAGTCCGGCCGGCAGCAGATCGAAGATCAGCGTCGGATAGACGAGATCGGGTTTGTCCAACTGCGGATACAGCAGGATGGCCGCCGTACCCGGAAGCACCATCACGTACAGCACCGGCAGTTTCAGCAGACCCGCGAAGAGCGCGCCCCAACGGCCGTGGTTCTCGTCCTTCGCCGACAGCACGCGCTGGACCATGAACTGGTTGGTGCACCAGAAATAGAAGCCGAGCAGCGGCACGCCCAGCACCAGCCCGAGCCACGGCACGCCGGGGTCGTCGATCGGGCGGATCAGCGACAGCTTCGCAGGATCCACCGCCGCCATCACCGCATTCCAGCCGCCGGCCTTGTCGAACGCGTAGAACGCGATGAACACCGATGCGCCCAGCAGGATCACCGCCTGCACGGTTTCGGTGTAGATCACAGCGCGCAGGCCGCCCGCGACGGTGTAGATGCCTGCGGACAGCGCCAGCACCGCGACGATTTCCCACAGCGGCCACTGCGGAAGAATCAGCTTCAGCATGATCGCGCCGCCGTACAGCGTGCCGGCGGTATCGACCACGATGTTGAGGAAGATGGTGAGTGCAGAGAAATACACGCGCGAACGTCGGTCGTAGCGGCGTTCGAGATATTCCGGCAGCGTGTACACCTGCGAGCGCAGCAGGAACGGCAGGAAGAACACGCAGAAGAAGGCGAGCACCACCGTCGCCATCCATTCGTAGTTGTAGACCGAGATACCGTTGCCGTACGCCGCGCCGGCCAGACCGATCAGCGTGGTCGATGAAATGTTCGATGCCAGCAGCGCAAGCCCGATCACCGGCCAGGTCATCGAGCGCGAGGCGAGGAAGTAATCCTCGGCCGACGCGCGCCGCTTCGAGACATACAGACCCAAGGCGATGATGCCGAGCGCGTACAGCGCGATCACGGCCAGATCGAGGCCACCCAGATGCACATTGAGGTCAGCCATTGCACGGCTCCGTCAGGACTTCGGACACCGGTTCGATACCCCACCGGCGCGCAGATAGTGCATCAATGCAAACGATTGTACATGCTGCGCCGCAGCATCCCTGCTGTGCCCTTGTACCGTGCCACCGGTGGTCACGGGCCTTCGACATCGATGATATGCCCTTGTTTTTTAACATTATGAAAGACATCCTGGGACCATCCGGATTCTGAAACGACCTCCCGATCTCCGGGGCAGCGGGAGAAAATCGCTGCACTGCAACTTGCAATCGATTGCACGATGTTCTATCAAGTGCCGCACCCGGGCAGCCGCCCACCCAGACACACGGAGGGAACACCGTCATGCGTCGCCAGCCGAACCAGCCGCCCCATCGCCGCACCACCACCCTGCGCCCCCATGCCCTGTCGTGGGCCGTGTGCCTGCTGCTGGCACCCACCTTCGCCTCGGCGCAAACCGCTGATGCCCCCGCGAACGACAACAGTACGCCCGGGGATCTCGACACCATCGTCATCACCGCCACCGCCGGCGGCAAATCCAAACTGCGCACCAGCGTGTCGACCAGCAGCATCTCCCCCGACGCCATCGAACGCTCGGCGCCGCGCTCCACTGCGGAAATCTTCCGCAACATCCCGGGCATCCGCTCCGAGTCCACCGGCGGCGAAGGCAACGCGAACATCGCGGTGCGCGGCCTGCCGGTCGCGTCCGGTGGCGCGAAATTCCTGCAGCTGCAGGAAGACGGTCTGCCGGTGCTGGAATTCGGCGACATCGCCTTCGGCAACGCCGACATCTTCCTGCGCAACGACTGGTCGATCGACCGCATCGAAGCGGTGCGCGGCGGCTCGGCGTCCACGTTCGCCAGCAACTCGCCCGGCGGCGTGATCAACTTCATCAGCAACACCGGCGAACAGCAGGGCGGCGCGGTCGGCCTCACCACCGGTCTCGATTACGGCAGCCACCGCGTCGACTTCCGCTACGGCATGCCGTTCGGCGACGGCTGGCGTTTCCATGTCGCCGGCTTCTATCGCCGCGGCGATGGCGTCCGCGATGCAGGCTACACCGCCGAAAAAGGCGGGCAGCTCAAGGCCAACCTCACCAAGGACTTCGAGAACGGGTACGCGCGTTTCTACTTCAAGCGCCTCGACGACCGCGCCATCGGCTATCTGCCGGTCCCGACCCGCGCCACCGGCAGCAACGGCAGCCCGAACCTGGGCGCGATCGAAGGCTTCGACCCCGCGCGCGACACGCTGCAGAGCCGCTATTTCCTGACCGATATCGGCCTGGACGGCGCCAACAACCGCCGCAGCACCGACATCGCCGACGGCATGCATCCGGACAGCACCGTGGTCGGCGCCGAGGTCGAATACCGCTTCGGCGACGGCTGGAAGATCAACGAGAAATTCCGCTACGCAGACACCAGCGGCCGTTTCGTCGGACAGTTCCCGGCCGAAGTCGGCAGCGCTGCGGCCATCGCGCCGACCATCGGCGGCGCCGGTGCCACCCTGCGCTACAGCAATGGCCCGAACGCCGGCCAGGCCTATACCGGCACGGTGGTGCGCACGCATCTGTTCAACACCACGCTCAACGATCTGGGCAACTACGCCAACGATCTCAAACTCACCCGCAGCTTCGGCGTCGGCGACGGCGGCAATCTCGATCTCAGCGCCGGCTACTACGCCTCGCGCCAGAACATCGACATGGACTGGGTGTGGAATTCCTATCTGCAGGAACTGCGCGGCAACGGCAATTCCGCGCTGATCGACGTGTACAGCGCCACCAACGTCAATCTCTCCGACAACGGCCTGTACGCCTACGGCGTGCCGTTCTGGGGCAACTGCTGCACGCGCAGCTACAACGCGAAGTACGAAATCGGCGCGCCGTATCTCTCGGCGGCCTTCTCGCTGGGCAAACTCGATATCGACGCCAGCGTGCGTCGCGACAGCGGCGACGCGACCGGCAACTATGCCGGCGCCGTGCAGGCCGCGAACGTCGATGTGGACGGCGACGGCACCATCTCCGGCCCGGAGCTGAGCGTGTCGCAGATCAACAACGCGGGCGCATCGCCGGTGAACTACGACTGGGGCTACACCTCGTACTCGGTCGGCGCGAACTATCTGCTCAGCGACGACCTCGCCGGTTTCGCGCGGATCAGTCGTGGCGGTCGCGCCAACGCCGACCGCCTGCTGTTCGGCGTGGTCCAGCCCGACGGCTCGGTACGCGCGCAGGACGCGGTGGATCTGGTCGATCAATACGAAGCCGGCCTGAAATGGCGTCGCGACGGTTTCAGCCTGTTCGCGACCGCGTTCTTCGCCAAGACCGAGGAACAGAACTTCGAACTCACCAGCCAGCGCTTCTTCGATCGCGTCTACAACGCGCGCGGCATCGAACTGGAAGCCTCGCTGCGCTACAACGAGTTCTTCGTCAACGGCGGCCTGACCTGGACCGACGCGGAGATCAGCAAGGACGAGATTTCTCCGGTCAATGAAGGCAACACGCCGCGCCGGCAGGCCGATGTGGTCTACCAGTTGACCGGCGGATATGCCGCCAGCAATTGGACGGTCGGCGCGAACATCATCGGCACCGGCGATGCCTACGCGCAGGACAACAACCAGCTGGTGATGCCCGGCTACACCCAGGTCAATCTGTTCGCGGATTACCGCTTCGCCGAGAGCTGGGTGGTCGGCCTGAACGTCAACAACCTGTTCGACGCGTTCGGCATCACCGAAGCGGAAGAAGGCAGCATCGTCGCTGGCGCCGACAACGTCATCCGCGCGCGCTCGATTCCGGGCCGCACCGCGTCGCTCAGCGTGCGCTACGAGTTCTGAGCCCGCGACGACGTGTGCCGGAGCGTACTCTCCCGCTCCGGTACGCGTCGTCGCAATCCCTGGCGCAGATCAACGATATGAACGCCCACGTCATGATCACCGACGACGAGCGCTGTCGCGACCGCTTCCTGCAAGCGATGCGTTCATCGCATCGCGCGCAGGCGCGCGCACGCTGGGATGCGCATGGCACGCATCTGATCGCCACCTTCGCTTCGCTCTACGCCGATACGCCGCGCTTCGAAGCCGCGCTGCAGCGGCTGCTCGCCGGCATGGCCGCGTGCAACGATGCGCGACCCGATGCGCTGCGTGCGCTGGACGCTGCCCGCGAGCGCGACCCCGACTGGTTCCTCGCCCAGGACATGATCGGCTACACCGCCTATGCCGACCGTTTCGGCGTCGATCTGCGCGGTGTCGCCGAACGGGTGCCGTACCTGCAGGGACTCGGCATCCGCTATCTGCATCTGCTGCCGTTCCTGCACGCGCGCGAAGGCGACAACGACGGCGGCTTCGCGGTGCGCGACTACGATGCGGTGGAGCCGTCGCTCGGCACCGACGACGATCTCGATGCGCTGACCACGGCACTTCGCGATGCCGGGATCAGCCTGTGCGCCGACCTGGTGCTCAACCACACCGCCGACGACCATCATTGGGCGCTGGCCGCACTGCGCGGCGACCCGCACTATCGCGCCTACTACCATCGCTTTGCGGACCGCGCGTTGGCCGACGCCTACGAACGCGATCTGCATCAGGTGTTTCCGCAGACCGCGCCGGGCAATTTCACGTATGTCCCGACGCTCGGCTGGGTGTGGACCACGTTCTACGGCTACCAGTGGGACCTGAACTGGTCGAACCCCGATGTCTTCGTCGAGATGGCGCTGACGATGCTGCGGCTCGCCAATCGCGGGATCGAAGCCTTCCGCCTCGATTCCACCGCCTATCTGTGGAAACGCCTCGGCACCGATTGCATGAACCAGCCCGAAGCGCACGCGATCCTGCAGGCGCTGCGCGCGGTGGTCGACATCGTCGCGCCGGGCGTGCTGCTGAAGGCCGAAGCGATCGTGCCCGCGCGCGAGTTGCCGCCCTATTTCGGTCTGAGCAATGACAGCGGCAACGGCAGCGGTAACGACAGCGCCGCCGGCCGCGAATGCCATCTCGCCTATCACAGCACGCTGATGGCGGCGCTGTGGGTGGCACTGGCGGAACAGCGCGGCGATCTGCTCGCCGACGTGATCGCCCACACGCCGACACTGCCGAAGGCCAGCGGCTGGCTGACCTATCTGCGCTGCCACGACGACATCGGCTGGAACGTACTGCGCGAGGAAGCCCGGGGCGGCGAAAGCCATGCGCCGTTCGACCTCGCGCGCGTCGCGCGGTTCTACGCGGGCGACACCGGCGATTCCTTCGCGCGCGGTTGCAGTTTCCAGAGCGCGGGCGGCGATCACGTGCACGGCACCAACGGCATGGCCAGCGCGCTCGCCGGCATCGCCGATGCGCAGGCGCGCGGCGACGCGGACGCGCTGGCTTTGGCCGAACAGAGGCTGCAATTGCTGTACGGCATCGTGTTCGTGACCGCAGGCTTGCCGGCGCTGTACATGGGCGACGAAATCGCGCTCGGCAACGACGAGGCCTACATCGACGATCCGCTGCGCGCAGCGGAAGGCCGCTGGCTGCATCGTCCGGCGATGGCTTGGGCGAAGGCCGATGCCGTCGACGCAGGACACGACACCGAAACCACCGCCGCGCATATCAGCAGCGCGCTGCGACGGATGATCGCCGTGCGCCGTGCGTCGCCGGCACTGCGCGGCGACGCGCCGATGCGCGCGCTCGACTTCGCGGACACCGCTTTGCTCGGCATCGCGCGCGGCGACGACTTCATCGCGCTGTTCAATCTGAGCGCACGGCCGGTCTCGGCAACACCGCCGACAGCGTTCGTCGGATCGCGATGGCGCGACTTGCTCGACGACAACAAACCAGCGATCGCACTGCCCATCGTCCTGGCGCCATATGCGCTACGCTGGCTGCGTCGTGAGTAAACCTGCAGGCCCGTACCGATGAGCGAACCCGTCTACGCCGCGATCGAAGCCGGCGGCACCAAATTCGTCTGCGCCCTCGGCACCGCCGACGGCACGCTGCGCGAACGCGTGCGTTTCTCGACCCGCGACCCCGACAGCACGCTCGGCGAAGCACTCGCCTTCTTCGAAGCCGCCGGGGAACGTCACGGACGACCGCGCGCACTGGGCATCGCCAGCTTCGGCCCGCTCGAGCTCGATCCGTATGCGCCGCTTTACGGCCGCCTGCTGCGCACGCCGAAAGCAGGCTGGCACGACGCCGATCTGATCGCGCCGTTCGCGCACCTCGGCATTCCGGTCGCACTGGACACCGATGTGAATGCGGCAGCGCTTGCCGAATCGACGTGGGGCGCGGGACGTGATGCCGAAGGCACGCCGCTCGACACGCTCATCTATGTCACCGTCGGCACCGGCATCGGCGGCGGCGTGGTCGTACACGGCCGCACGCTGCGCGGCATGATGCATCCGGAACTCGGCCACCTGTTTCCGCGCCGTCATCCCGACGACATCGGTTTCGCAGGCGTGTGTCCCCATCACGGCGATTGCCTCGAAGGCCTGGCGAACGGCCCCGCCATCGTCGCGCGACTCGGCCACGAACTCGGCAACGCCTCGCCGGACCATCCGATCTGGGCGATCGAAGCCGATTACCTCGGCCAACTCTGCGCGCAGGTCACACTGGCGATCTCGCCGCAGCGGATCATCCTCGGCGGCGGCGTGATGCAGCACGCGCGCCTGTTTCCGCTGATCCGCGCACGCACCCGACACTGGCTGGGCGGCTACATCGCACGCCATCAGGTCGAAGCAGGCATCGACGACTACATCGTTGCGCCCGGGCTCGACGATCGCAGCGGAATTCTGGGTGCGCTGCTGTTGGCGGTTGAGAGCGATCGGTAGCAACCACAACACGCTTCCGCGCTTACTTCTTGGACAGCAATGGTATTGGCATTGCCCATCCATCCATGAAGGCATCGTGCAATCGGCACGACCAGACTCACAGGCGAATGTTGAAATTCCCGGTTTCGACATCGGCTCTCTTCCTCCTTGCACAGTGACGTGCGCCGACAACCATCGGCATGTTCACGGATCAGACATGTTCGCGGCAAAGGGTGTATGGTCGGCCGCAATACTTGGCCATTGGAAACTCTGGGTGGAAGGCCAAACAGCGCACCGTATTGCCGCCATTCTGGCGAATCGAATCCGCAGCCAAGCCGGCGCCGAAAGCGCTGCAAGTTGCGTTGCCTCACTGTGCGGGGACATCGGCGTGGCACTCACGCCCATCGTGGGCCCTCGCGGCGTCGCCGCGCTCTACAAGCGCAGCCTTTTCCTGACCAGCCATCAGCACCCGGTGCTCTCGCGCCTGCATGAAGGCATCCAGACAACGATGGACCTGTCGCGCCTGACCACGACGTTGGCGTCTTTGAGCGAGGCCGAAGCCAACGCCGTCGGTACCTCACTCCTGCAGTCCTTCTACGAGCTGCTCGGCAGCCTGGTGGGACTTTCGCTCACGGAGCGATTGCTCAGTTCTTTGTGGGATCGCCCGTTGAGCGACCCGCCCGCACTGGAACCGACCGCATGACAAGCAAAGTAGCCATCCATCGATTGTCGACCGGTGTGCCCGGCCTGGACGAGATCCTGGGTGGCGGTCTTCCGGAATTCTCGTTCAACCTCATCGCCGGCCCGCCCGGTTGCGGCAAGACCACGCTGGCCCACCAGATCATGTTCTCGCTGGTCAACCCGCAGCGTCGTGCGCTGTATTTCACCGTGCTGGGCGAACCGCCGCTGAAAATGCTGAGATACCAGCAGCAGTTCGACTTCTTCGACACCGACGCGATCGATCACACCATCCGCTTCGTCAATCTCTCCGAGGACACGCTGGGCGGCGATCTCGATCTGGTCCTCAAGCGCATCATCGAAGAGGTCGAGTCGTTCAACCCGACGCTGGTGTTCGTCGACTCCTTCCGTTCGATCGTGCTCTCCGGCACAAGCAACGACAACCCGCGCAACACCCTGCAACAGTTCGTGCAGCAGTTGGGCATGGCCATGACCAGTTGGCAGGCCACCACCTTCCTGATCGGGGAATATTTCGCGGAGGCGGACGCCAATCCGGTATTCACCGTCTCCGATGGACTGATCTGGCTACGGCAAAGTGTGGTTCGCAACTCCATGGTCCGCAAGATGGAAATCATGAAGATGCGCGGCCAACCGACATTGCCGGGGCTGCATACTTTCCGCATTTCCAGCACCGGCATCGAAGTGTTCGCGCCGGTTCTCGCTGCGTCGCCGCCCAGCCCGAACCCGATGGCTCCCGGTGTTCCACCCCTCGAGCGGCTCACGATGGGCGTGCCTCGACTGGATGAGATGCTCGGAGGCGGTTTGCCGCAAGGCTACTCGCTGCTCGTGGCCGGGCCGTCAGGGTCGGGCAAAAGCGTATTGGCCGCCGCCTTCCTTGCCGAAGGAGCACGGCTGGGGCAAACCGGGGTGATCGCGGCGTTCGAGCAGCGCCCGACGCATGGCCGCTCGCCGGCCATCGCGGCATTGATCGAGAACGGCCAGGTGGGCCTGGTCGACAGCTGGGCGCCCGACCTGTCCATGGATGAAACCACGCGGCTCTTGCTGAGCGAGATCCGCCGCCTCGACGCCGCCCGGGTCGTGATCGATTCGCTGTCGGGCTTCGAACTCGCCCTGGCGCCGACGTTCCGCGAAGACTTCCGGGAAAACCTGTCGCGCATGGTGATGGCATTGGCCGCTTCCGGCGTGACGGTATTGATGACGTCCGAATTGGAGGACCGGTACACGGACCTGCGCTTCAGCCCGTACGGCACGGCGTTCATGACCGATGCCATCATCGTCCAGCGCTATATCGAGGTCGACAGCCGCTTGTTGCGCGTCATCGCGGTGGTGAAGGTGCGCGCAAGCGCGCACTCCAACGAGCTGCGTCTGTTCAGTATCGAAGACGCGGGTCTTCGGATTGGAGATCGCGTCTCCGGTCAGGAAGGTCTGCTGGGCGGCCGGCCCACCCGCAAGGCATCGCAAGCGCGCGATGGCGGCGATGGCGGCGATGGCGATGATGGACTGCCAGCCTAGGCACGCCACGATGACGCCTCTGCGGCATACACCATCCATCGAAGAACAACGCGCGGAGGCCGCGCGTGCGTTGGCCGGCCTCCAGGCCCAGGGCAATGAAGCCCGTGCGGAAGTGAGCGAGGCGCGCGCTCAACTCGCCGAGTTGAATCTGGAGGTCGAAGCAGCGGAAAAACGTTTGGGCAACAGCGACTACGCGCAATTGCTGGAGGCGAACCAGAACCTGGTGCTGTCCACGTTGCGCGTACAGGCGGATGCCGACGTTTGCGCCGAATCGTTGAGACATGCCACCCAATCCGCCCAATTGGATACTTTGACCGAACTGCCGAATCGCGAACTTCTGCTCGACAGGTTCACGCATGCGATCGCCATGGCGCGGCGCAAAGGCGAACATCTCGCACTGCTGTTCGTCGACATGAACAACTTCAAGACGATCAACGACACGCTGGGCCACGCGATCGGCGACCAGGTGCTGCAACGGGCCGCGCGCTGCCTGTCTTCGGCGGTTCGCGAAGTCGATACCGTCAGCCGACATGGTGGCGATGAATTCCTGATCCTGCTGACGGATGTCGAACATCCCTCCGAAATCGTCCTGGTGGCGCGCAAAGTGACATCCGCATTGGGAATGCCCTTCCGCATTGGCGACCATATCCTCCGCCTCACCGCGAGCATCGGCATTTGCAGGTATCCCGACGATGGAGACGCGCCGCAGTTGCTGATCGATCGCGCCGATGCGGCCATGTACCGGGCGAAGCGGCTGGGCATGGGCGGTTACGCTTTCCACAAGGAGGGTGCCGAGAACGAAGCCCCCCCCCCGCAACCTTGGCTTCGCTGCAGCAATCCATCGTTCATCACGATGTGGTGGTGGCCGACCATGAGCGACGCGCCGCGCAATTGCGCGAAGCCAACGAACAGCTGGTATTGGCCGCATTGAATGCCCAGACACTCCAGGCGGCGGCCGAGCAATCGCAGCAGCGCCAAAAGGAATTCCTGGCGCTGGTCGCGCACGAACTGCGCAACCCCCTGACACCGCTGGGCGTCGCGGCGTCCCTGTTGCGCAGCGCCAATCCCGACGATCTGCAGCGCATGCAGACCATCATCGAGCAGCAGGTCACGCACATCACCCGATTGGTCGGCGACCTGTTGGATCTGTCGCGCTCCAGCACGGGCAAGCTCCGGTTGCATTTTCGTACGATCGATCTCGCCAAGGTGATCGACGATGCCATCAACGCATCGAGACCCGCCATGGACGCGCGGCTGCAGCATTTCCGCCTCGACCTGCCCCTGCAACCTGTCGTGCTGGAGGCGGACCCCATTCGTTTGAACCAGATTCTCAGCAACCTGCTCGACAACGCCTCGAAATACACGCCCGATGGCGGCGAGATCCGTCTGGCCGTCCATGTCCACAAGGACGATGTGGTGATCCATGTGAGCGACGATGGCATCGGCATCAGCCTCGATGCGCTGCCGCGCGTCTTCGAGCCCTTTGCCCAGGACGACCACGCCACAGGCTTCAACGGACAAGGACTGGGGATCGGCCTGACCGTCGTAAAGGAATTGGTGGAAGCGCACGGCGGAACGGTCGTCGTCGCGAGTGGAGGCATCGGGCTTGGAAGCGAATTCTTCGTGACCCTCCCGCTGAATGTCTTTCGGGAAGAAGACACCTGAAGCTGAACGCATCGCGCGCTGCGCATGAAGCATTCCGCACAATGCATGACGCGAAGCGTGCGCATCGTCGCCAAGTGGTTGAATCGGCAGAGAACCCCATCTGGCACGAACATTGCAATGCTTCTGGATGTGCGCGATCAGTGCACGTCCCCCAAGGAAACACCCATGAGCCAGAGCGACCAGAAAGAAAACCAGAATCCGCCGATGAAGGCCCCGTCGCCGAACCCGTCCAACCCGTCGAACCCCAGCGCCAAGCCGGCGGTGAAGGAAGATGACCACAAGACCGGTACCGACAAGCCGACCGTGAAGGCCGACGAACCGAAAGCCTCCGGCGACAGCAAGCGCTGAACCAGGCGCTACGCCGATCCGCCGACTGACCCTTCGGTCAGCGTGACATGAGCATGCGCCACGATCCGATTGCCGGCTTGCAAATCGCGGCGATCCCGGTGCGACACCCTCGACACTGTCGCGACCAAGCACCCGCTGGATAACAGCGATCCAGACGCAGCGCTGTCCACCACAGGCGGACCGCAACAGATGAGGCATGGATGATCCATCCACCGCATCGAAAACCAGGGGCGCCA
Source organism: Lysobacter sp. (assembly GCA_013141175.1). NCBI lineage: Bacteria > Pseudomonadati > Pseudomonadota > Gammaproteobacteria > Lysobacterales > Lysobacteraceae > Lysobacter > Lysobacter sp. The sequence continues at coordinate 2,364,028 of JABFRN010000001.1, read as the reverse complement.
GCAATGGCGTCTCTGTTTTTTTTTGGGCGCAATGTCAGCACACGCGTCAAAAAATTCAAGGCCGCGGGCCGCATCCGGGGGTTTCCCGTCGTTCGCCCGGGTGCGCTTCGCTTACCCGGGCTACGGCGATGTCATCGAAGCAATTCATGCGCCACGAGCGACCCGGTCTTCTCGCGCATGATGGGCCGCATTCGCGTCTTCAATGCGTAATCCTTGCCATTGAGGGTGAGCGAAATGTCGATGGCGAGCGGCTTGCCGGATACCCACGGGACCGGCTTGATCTCACCGTTGTTGTCGTGGTTCTGTTCCTGCATCCAGAAGTGGCCGTCGTACTGCGAACTCAGTACGACAGGCGCATCGTTGTCGATCCGGTAGGAAAACGAATGGATCCGGATGGACTCGACGTGGGTGTTCGGGCCGACTTTTTCTGGATGTCCCTGACGAACACCTGGAAGAAAACCGATTCCGGGGTTCGAGTGGTCTTGTACAGGAACGGAATGCCCGAAATCCTCCGGGGGAATCCCGCCGGGCAGGTCGAAATATGCAGCTCGCTCTTGCCGTCCAGATCGAGAGCGACCGGTTCGTATTCGAGAATCTCGCGATCGATGCATCCGGCCAGCAGCGATCCGATCCCGAGCAGCACCGACATCCGGAAAAACAACCCTCGACGAATCCGACGCATGGGTTCTGCACGCATCCGCACGACCTCCTGGTGATCCACTGGCCCGCCATGGCTCCGCGCCGATTTCGTAGCCCGGGTTTCGCCATCGGCGAGACCCGGGAGCTCGGCAGGCAGACATGTGGCAGCAAACCCGGTTGATATTCGATGCGTGGCATCGCGGCGACCGCTCCCCCAGGTGTCGCGATGCGACACCCCGCCGACGACACTACCGGCTCCGCACAATCGTGGTCACGCCATCAGCGTCGACCGTCGGCGTCATCTCCTGGATCTTTCCTTGAAGATAGCGGTACCACTGATATTCGATCTTGTCGGCAGGCCCGATCATCGTCTCGAAATTCTTCAGCGAGCCGCCTTCGGCGATCAGGCGCTTGTATGCGGCGGCGTAGCGGCCATTCTCGTAGTGGAACAGGAAATGGCTCAGGCTCCAGTACTGGATGTAATAGCGATTGACGTTGCTGTTGATGTTGGGCGCATCTTTGCCGGTGATGATCGCGCGGATCGGTATCCAGCGACCGGCTTCGATGTCGTCGTCGAGACTGCCCGTCAACCCTGCGTTCGTGAGCCACCAGACCGGATAGGTATCCGGATCGATCGTGCCGGGTACCAGTCGACCCCGTTCCAATCGACTCGTGCCGAAATACGTCGCCAGGCCTTCGTCGATCCATTTCGCTTTCCGGAAACCCGCGACCTCCGCGTTCAACTGATGCGTGGCCTCGTGGATCATCCAGTGATACGGGTTGCGCTCGCTCTTGGCATAGTAGGCGTAGCAGACCGGCCGCAGGTAATAGGCTTCCGCCCACGGCATGCTGTAGTTGTTCGCCTTGAACTGTTCCCGATAGGCATAGAGCGTGAGCTTCAGTCTGTCGCGATCCGCCGCTGGCGCCACATGCGCCGAAAACAACCGACCGTACGCGACATGAAGCGCCTCCACCGCATCAACGACACGCTGCGTCTGCGCCGCGTCGGCGGTCGTCGTGATCGCATAGTGCGCACTCTCGACATGCTTCGCACCGGGCAACGGCGCCGGATGCGCCGCGCGATCTCGCTTCACGCTGCGCTTCGCGACCTGCGCCCGCGCTTGCGCCTTTTCGAGCGCGCGCTGCTCGTGGATCCAGTGCCGCCAGTACAGCAGCGCGGCGGTGATCGCAACGACACTGATGATGAGCGGCATCCACGGCCTGAGTCGCATCGATTCACCTGTGTGCGGCCATCCGGGGCGGGATGGGGAAATGTACAACAACGGGAACTAGACAGACATGCGTTCGATAGTGTGTGAAATACAGCTACAAACCCGCATCGTGGGGAGAAGGTGGCCGAAGGCCGGATGAGGGGCAGACAGCCGAAACATGGCGTGACGAAATAGACACATACCCGGCTTTTCGTAGCCCGGGTCTCGCCATCGGCGAGACCCGGGAATGCCAAGAAATGGTGCATGACGCTTCGCTTATGCACCTTACACGTATGCGCCTTACGGCCTTGGTATGCGGCGTGGAACGCGCAGAACCCGAAGCAGACACAGCAGGCTCGATTGATCCAACGGACACCAAGCGGCACCGTTTGCGGCAGAATGGTCTGCCTCATCATTGCTTTTCGGGAAGTGCATGCGCATCGGAATCGACTTCGGCACGAGCTATTCGGCCGCCGGTGCTGTGATCGATGGCGAGTTGCAGTTGATCCGGTTTGGCGACGACCTGCAGTTCCGTACCACGGTTTATTTCCCGCAACGGCTACCGGACCTGTCCGACTTCGTACTCACCGACGACATGCACGACGAGACCCGGAGGCTGATGGGAGAATTCCGGCGCGATCAGGCCATGCTGCATGCGGACCTTCGTGCACGCCGCGAGCAGGCGATGCAGCGCCCCGAACCCCAGCGGTCACGCGAGCTGGGCATGATTCCCTCGCCGCGCGTTCGAAGCGAGCCGGAACTGGAGCGCGACGCGCGCGCGCTCGTGCGTCGGCGCTGGGCGGCCCTGGAGATGCGCAAGGCCATGCTCGAGCGCGTGGACCTGCAGCACGCGCTTTATGGCGAAGAGGCGGTCGATGCCTTCATCGAGGAGAGCACGGGCCAGTTGGTGGTCTCTCCGAAGTCCATGCTGGGCTACCGGCTGGAGGCGCATGCGCGCGACACACTGTTGGGTATCGCCACACAGTTGCTGCGGCATATCCGGCTTACGGCGAGCGCGCAGCTCGGTCGCGACGTCAGGGCGGCCCTCCTGGGGCGCCCGGTGCGATTCCGAAGCTCGATGAAAGAAGCAGGCGGCGTACAGGCGCTCGAAATACTGACCGACGCGGCGTATGCCGCGGGCTTCGACGATGTGGCGTTCCTCGAAGAACCGGCAGCGGCTGCGTACGGCTATCACCAGCGCAACGAACGCCCCCGCAGGACGCTGATCCTCGACATCGGCGGTGGAACGACGGACATCGCCCTTGCCGATGTCGGCGGTGCGGAAAACGCACCTGTCGTGCATGGCGCATGGGGCGAGCCGGTGGGCGGAACCGATGTGGACATCGAGCTGAGCATGCGCTCGGTCATGCCGCTGTTCGGGAAAAACGTCACCGACACGCCGGTGCACCGCTTCTACGAAGCGTCCGCCGTGCAGGACCTGCAGCGTCAGGCCCGGTTCCGCGAGGCCTCGTTCGCGCATGTCGAAGCGCCCTATGGCCAGCGTCTGGAAAGCCTGAGGGCGCCGGGCCAAACCGTTCGCCTGAATCGTGCCGTTGAGCGCGCCAAGATCCAATTGAGCCAAACCGAGTGCGTAACGCTGGATCTCGATTTCATCGAGACAGGCTTGATCGGGACCCTCGACTCCGCACGCCTCGACGATGCCGCGTCACCGTTCCTCCGCCATGTGCGCACGCTCATGGAGAGCGCCATGGCCGAACTGACGCAGCCGCCGGAGACGGTCTATCTCACCGGCGGCATGTCGCGCTCGCCCTATGTGCCGCAGCTCGTGAGGGAGATGTTCCCGGATGCGGAGCTGGTCATGGGCAACGCGTCGCTGGGCGTGGTGACGGGATTGGCGCACGCGGCTGCGCTCTGACAGGTTGCTGAAAAAACTGCTTCCAATAGGTTTTTCAGGTCGCCAAGGATCGCGGCAGCCTACCGCCTAGCAGCCAAGGCGACTTTCGGCCAGGAGCGGACACACGAACCCGCTTTCGTAGGGCGCATAAGCCGAAGGCGTCATGCGCCAAGGGAGCATCGCAACCGCCGAATGCCAAGAAATGGTGCATGACGCTTCGCTTGTGCCCTCTGCACGTATGCGCATTACGGCCTTTATCGTAGCCCGGGTAAGTGCGCAGCACGCACCCGGGAAAACGCAAGCTGCCAAGCCTCGGTGACGGTTAATGATCAAAAGCCCCGAGTGCGGTCTTCGACCTTACCCGGACTACTCGCTGACTACTGATGACCCAGCCCACAGTGCTTTTGTAAAGCTGTCAGTTTTGACAGGTTGCTAGAAAATTCCGACAAATGGATTCTCGAAAACTTATCTGACAAAAATCAAGGCCACAGCACCTCGCAATTAGCCACAACTTTGCGCACGACTTTGTCGACTAAATCAAAAAGACATTTATCAATAAAATCCTTGGCCTACCAATCTAAGAAGAAAGTGGAAACCATCTCAATGATCGACAATAGACTGCAGCTTTACGATAAAGAGGCGTTGCTAGACAGGCTTTCTGATGGAGTAATAGGATCGGGGAAAAAAGTTATTTTTGTAACAGGTTCGCCCATGACAGCACCACATGGGGATAGCCGCTATGGAATTGCAAATGTTCAGTCAGTCGTAGAACTTATCCGCGATCAGTTCCTTGCAAGACCAGCTCGACTTGAAGCTTTAGATAGAGAGTTGTCAACATCAAAGAACAGATATCAGTCTGCATTCAAATTTCTCACAGGAGGTAGAGGGCAAGATGCAGCCAACAAAATAGTTAAGCAAGCTGTTTCAGGCGCTCTATTAATTAATAAAAATAATATCTCTAAACATACTATTTGCTCTCTAACAAACGACCAGCTTGCAAACTTAGACAAAGATGCGCGCTGCTGGCATCTAAGCCCAGGCGTTGATGCGCTTGGTCAGTTAATCGCTGATTTTCCAGAAACCTTCGGCAAGGCAGTAGTTACATCCAATTTCGACCCACTGATAGAGGTTGCCATCAACAAGCATGGCGGCTCAGCATGGAGAACATCGTTATCGGCCGATGGGGCGATAGAAAATAGCACAGCAAATGGCTGTCAAGTCATTCACATTCATGGCTATTGGCATGGCAACGACACTCTTCATACTGGAGAGCAGTTATTACACGGCAGGCCAACACTAAAGAATTCACTATTGAAACTTCTTGAAGATAAGATTGTGGTCGTTCTAGCGTATGGAGGCTGGCCAGATATATTCACAGGCGCTCTTAACGGCCTTGTAAGCAACAACAATCTATTCCCTGAAATACTCTGGGCCGCCTATGAAGATCAGCCCAAATTTTCTGATTATCTATTAGAATCACTCGCCTCCGGGATTAATCGCAATCGAGTAACTTTTTACGCGGGAATAAATTGCCATACTTTTATCCCTGATCTTTTAGCAGCATGGCATAAAAATAAAAATATTGGTGGGCAGGAGAATTCAGCCGTATCGCGGTCAAATATGATCGATTCAGAGAGAGAAATACATAAAACGAAACCCTTCAAACTACCGACTCTGGAATGCGATCGCCCACCAAACATTGACGTGTGGGTAGGTCGCGAAGCCGAGCTTAGATCACTTGAGACTTCCAACGCCAAGGTGGTTGCTTTTTGCGGAATTGGCGGCCAAGGAAAATCAGTCTTGGCTGCCAGATATTTGCAGATATCCATGGAGGAAAAGATAAATTTTGAAAGATGGGATTGGCGTGACTGCAAAGAAGAGGGGGATAGAATAAGAACCCAAATTACAGAAATAATTTCCCGCTACAGCGGGGGCTCCATTAAATCAGAAGAAATTTGCGAGCTATCTGATATTGAAATATCAGAATTATTGATAGATATAACTAAAAACTCAAAGTCCATATTCGTATTTGACAACGTAGATAAGTACGTTGACTTGGAATTTAAAAAATTCACAGGAATTCTCGATACTCTTGTTGGAAAGCTATCAAACAACGCGACTTCAAACCGATTAATAATCACGTGCAGACCTGATATACATTATGATTCTTCAGAAATTATTACGTTTTCCGTGCAAGGCATTTCTGAAGATGAGGCAATCGAGCTTTTTAAGAAAAGAGCAAATGGTGAATTTGTGCCTGAAATTGAAATTAAAGAGGCGCACACCCTTACAAAAGGGCATGCCTTTTGGCTAGACCTGATGGCTACTCAAGTGGCAAAAGTTCCCGGAACTACTCTAAGAAAACTCTTAGATAATCTACGCCGTGGACGAGGCGATGGCCCTGACGTGTTATCTTCGATCTGGGATACTCTTGCTCAAAGAGAACAAATGGTTCTTAGATTTATGGCTGAAACAATGCGCCCAGAGACAGAGAATACGATTGAGAAATTTGTCTCTTCAGAATTGAACTACAATAAATTCAAGAAGTCTCTGAAATCACTAATTTCACTAAACCTTATCGTAGTTAAGCCGGAAACGAACGCCCCTGACTTATATGACCTCCACCCTCTTGTTAGGCAATTCATCAGAGCACGTTTTGAACGGAATGAACGCAGTGGTTTCATAAGAGTGGTTCTCACTCAGTACGAATTCATTATTGGCTCGATTGAATCAATGCTAAGCGCTTTTTTGCCGCTTCCCATGCTAGAACGCTGGTCACAAAAAGCGGAACTTGAAATAACAGCTGGACTCCACGAACAAGCCTTCGACACCCTGCATAAAGTCGAAGATGTAATGCTTGGCGGAGGGCATATCGAAGAGTTCATACGTATTTCGCGCATTCTATTTGAATCAATTGATTGGGAGACTGCTGCCACAAAATTCAAGAGATTCGATCACCTTATTGGCGCCACAGTCAACGCATTTGATCAACTAGGTGAGCATGACAAAGCTGACGAGCTGTTATCTAGGTTTGAATTGACGATACCAAAGAAAACCGCTCGATTTATCAAGTATTGTGATATCAAAGCGCACTCATATTGGGTTCGTTTGAATTTCTCACAGGCTATCGAATGGGCATCCCAAGGAGATTCGCTGAAGAACGAGACCAATGTTGATACTTCCTTTGATTGCGCTCACAGCTTGGCTTTGGCCCAACGAGACAATGGAGACCCGCGTGCTGCTTTAAAATATTTTTTGAAAAGTTATGCCTTGGCAGATTTAATAGACTCAAACAGCAATGTTGCACTTGATGATGGACCGACACTCGGCAATGTCGGCAGATGTTTACACTTAGTCAAAGATTTTGATGGCGCGCTAGTTTGTTATAAAAAATCGATTCGCGCTCTACAAGGTGACACGGCCCCAGACTTAAGCGGAAATAGAGCATATGCCAGGCAATGGATTGGAGAAGTATTAGAGTCCAAAAGCGAGTACAAGCTCGCTATTTCTTTTTACCAGGATGCGATTAATTCACTGGGTAGATCTTCACCCGTTAGAACCGCGCGATTATTAGAAAGCATTGAGCGCTTGAAAACAGATTGCGGCGTATATGTTAGTGTTGCCGAATCCACAAGAATTGTGGATCAGTGGATCAGATCGTAACTGCTGCCATTTACACAATGGTTGCCACTAAAGATTAGGCACATAACCACTATCCCACCCAAAAAAAACACAAAAGCGCCCTAAGGCGCTTTCGTGACAAACAGGCTGCGATGTTGGGGTTTGCCGATGGTGGGGTTCGCTACGCTCACCCCACCCTACCCAATCCCCGCGTTGCTTACTTCCCAGCAATCACCTTCACCATCTCAAGACACTTGGTGGAATAGCCCCATTCGTTGTCGTACCACGAGACGAGTTTGACGAAGGTGCTGTCGAGGGCGATGCCGGCGTCGGCATCGAAGATGGAGGTGCGGGTGTCGCCGACGAAATCGGTGGCGACGACCTTGTCTTCGGTATAGCCCAGCACGCCTTTGAGTGCGCCTTCGGACTGCGCTTTCATTTCGGCGCAGATCTCGGCGTAGGTGGCAGGCTTTTCCAGTTCGATGGTCAGGTCGACCACCGAGACGTCGGAGGTCGGCACGCGGAACGCCATGCCGGTGAGCTTGCCTTTGAGTTCCGGCAGCACCACGCCGACGGCCTTGGCCGCGCCGGTGCTGGAGGGAATGATGTTTTCGAGGATGCCGCGTCCGCCGCGCCAGTCCTTGTTGCTGGGGCCGTCGACGGTTTTCTGCGTGGCGGTGGCGGCGTGCACGGTGGTCATCAGGCCGCGCTTGATGCCCCACTTGTCGTTGATGACCTTGGCGACGGGCGCGAGGCAGTTGGTGGTGCACGAGGCGTTGGAGACGATGGTTTCGCCGGCGTACTTCTGGTGGTTCACGCCGTAGACGAACATCGGCGTGTCGTCTTTCGATGGCGCGGACAGGATGACTTTCTTCGCGCCTGCGGCGAGGTGCTTCTCGGCGCTGGCCTTGTCGAGGAACAGGCCGGTGGATTCGATGACGATGTCGGCGCCCACTTCGTCCCATTTCAGATTGGCCGGATCGCGTTCCTGGGTAAGGCGGATGCGGGTGCCGTTGACGATCAGGGTGTTGCCGTCGACCGACACGTCGCCCTTGAAGCGGCCATGGACCGAGTCGTAGCGGAGCATGTAGGCCAGATAGTCGGGTTCGAGCAGATCGTTGATGCCGACGATCTCGATCTCGCCGCCGAAATTCTGCACGGCGGAACGCAGGACATTGCGGCCGATGCGGCCGAAACCATTGATGCCAACCTTGATCGCCATGGGCGGAACGCTCCTGAACGGGGGTGAGGACGGGGATAGCCGGGCATTTTAGCGGATCATCCCGGAGGACGCCGAAGACGTGGCCTGGGCGCCGATGATGTGACGGCGGGCAGATATCCGGGGATCGAACCCGCCCCGCAGGCCTCGTCTGCTGTTCATTTGTTAAAAAATTGATCATTCTCAAACCGCGCCCGGAAAGGCGCCTGATACTGCCGGCCAATCCGGTACGTCAGACATCTACTGCCCAGGAGGCATTCCCATGATTCACCGTTTCGCTCCGCTCGCCCTCGCCCTCGTTCTCGGCGGTGTCGCCGCTCCCGCTTTCGCCCAACAGGCCGGTGAGTGGACCTTCGGCGTCGGCGCCCATCAGGTCAACCCGAAATCCGACAACGGCAGCGTCGTCAACGGCACGCTCGATGTCGAAGTCGGCAGCAGCGTCCGTCCGACCATCACCGCCGAATACTTCGTGCGCGACAACCTCGGTATCGAAGTGCTCGCCGCGCTGCCGTTCCAGCATGACGTCGACATCGTCGGCCTGGGCAGGGTCGGTTCGACCAAGCACCTGCCGCCGACCGTGTCGCTGCAGTACCACTTCGGCGGCAACAACGTGAAGCCGTTCGTCGGCCTCGGCGTGAATTACACCCGCTTCTTCAGCACCGGCACCAGCGGCGCGCTGGCCGGCAGCGATCTGGAACTCGACGATTCCTTCGGTCTGGCCGTGCACGCCGGTATCGATTTCGCGGTCAGCGAGAAGGGTTCGATCCGCGTCGATGCGCGCTGGATGGACATCGACACCGATGCCAAGCTCGACGGCGCCGACATCGGCACCGTGAACATCGACCCGCTGGTCTACGGCGCGGCGTACGTCTTCAAGTTCTGATCGCAACACCCCTGCGCCCCGGTCGACACCGGGGCAACAGGCAGCACCAGTGCAACTGCAGAAACGGGTCATGTGGGCTACTCTCCACCACATGATCCGTTTCTTTTTTTTCGGCGGCGCATCGTCCCGCCCACACGCATCGCATCCACGGCCCGGGGCCGCCATCGTTCTGCTGCTGGCGGTGCTCCTGCCCACAGCCGCGCATGCCTGGGGGCCGAAAGGCCATCGCCTGGTGGCCGCGCTGGCCAGCGGCGAACTCACCCCACAGGCCCGCGCCGAAATCGCACGACTGCTGCGCGGCGAAGCCGAGCCCACGTTGGCCGGCGTCGCCAACTGGGCCGATGACCTGCGCGAGCACGACCCGAATCTCGGCAAACGTTCCGCGCGCTGGCATTACGTCAATCTGGCCGAAGACGACTGCCGCTATCGCGCGCCGGTGGATTGTCCCGATGGCGATTGCCTGATCGAGGCCATCGCCCGTCAGCGCGATCTGCTCGCCGACCGTCGGCAGCCCGCTGCGGTGCGCGCGCAGGCGCTGAAGTTCCTCGTGCATTTCGTCGGCGACGCGCACCAGCCGCTGCATGCCGGTTACGCCCGCGATCGCGGCGGCAACACGATCCAGATCCAGCTCGACGGCAAGGGCACCAATCTGCATTGGCTCTGGGATGGCGAAGTCATCGCGTCCGCGCGGATGAACGAGCGCCGCTATCTGCAACATCTGCAGCGCATGCCGCTGCCTGCATGGGCGCGCACCGGTATCGACGACCCCGCCGCCTGGACCGAGGCGTCGTGCAGGATCGTTCTGCGCGATGGCTTCTATCCGTCGAAGCCGAAGATCGAACCGGCGTATTTCTCGCGCTGGCGCCCCACCGCCGACGAACAATTGCGGATCGCCGGGCATCGCCTTGCTGCGCTGCTCAACGATGCATTGAAAGCCGGAGCCGGCAAACCTTGAGCGGCGACGCGGTCCTGCTCGCGGCGCTGTTCCTGCTGGTCGCCACCCTCTATTCGTCGGTCGGCCACGCGGGCGCCAGCGGTTATCTGGCAGCGATGGCGCTGGTCGGTCTGGCGCCGGAACACATGCGCCCCACCGCGCTCACGCTGAATCTGCTGGTCGGCGGTATCGGCCTGTTCCGTTTCTGGCGCAGCGGCTTCGTGCGCTGGCGCAACATCCTGCCGTTCGTACTCGCCTCGGCCCCGGCCGCTTTTTTCGCGGCGCAGATCAAACTGCCGAAAGAAAGCTATTCGATGCTGCTGGCGGGCGTACTGCTGGTCGCGGCGGTCGGCGTCTTCCGTTCGGCCGCACGCGCCGAAGCGGAAGATCTTCAAGCCAGCGATCGACAGGTACCCTGGATCATCGGCCTGCTTGTCGGCGGCATCATCGGCATGCTCTCCGGACTCACCGGCACCGGCGGCGCGATCTTCCTCACCCCGCTGCTGCTGTTCGCACGCTGGATGCCCACCCGCGAAGCCAGCGGCACCTCGGTCGCCTTCGTCTGGATCAACTCGCTGACCGCACTGACCGGTCTGCTGCAGTCGGAACAGACGCTGCCGGCGATGCTGCCGCTGTGGCTGGGCGCGGTGGCGGTGGGTGCGCTGATCGGTACGCAGCTCGGGCTGAAATGGTTGCCGGTGCGCGGCCTGCGCTACGCACTCGGCGTGGTGTTGTTGATCGCGGCGGGGAAGTTGCTGCTGCCCTGATCGTGGATTTTTTTGATCATGGCCGGGGCAACCCGACTCAAACCGCGCGATGATGTCGCCATGACCAGTCCGCACGCCCCCCAGCCCCATCGCCTCGACCACCTCGACGACGCGGTCGAAACCCTCCTCGCCAGCATCGATGGCCCGCTGCACGTGGCCGCGCCGCTGGGCATCGGCAAGCCGCACCGGCTGCTCAATGCGCTGTACGCGCGGGTGGAAAAAGACCCGTCGCGCGCGCTGCATCTGTACACCGCGCTGTCGCTGGATCCGCCGGTTCCGGCGAACGATCTGCAGAAGCGGTTCCTGGCGCCGTTCGTGACCCGTCATTTCGGCGACGACTTCCCGCGCCTCGCCTATGTGCAGGCGCAGAAGCGCGATGCATTGCCGGCGCATATCGAGATCGAAGAGTTCTACATGCAGTCCGGTGCGCTGCTGCGCTCGCGCCAGGCGCAGTCGCGCTACGCCAGCCTCAACTACACGCATGTCGCGCGCGCCATCGCCGAACGCGGCGTCAATTGCCTGGTGCAGAAAGTCGCTGCGAACGCCGATGGCTCGCGGCTGTCGCTGTCGTCCAACACCGACCTGACTTTCGATGCGATCGACGCGATCCTCGCGCGCGGCCTGCCGCGACCGCTGATGGTGGCCGAAGTCGATCCGGAATTGCCGTGGCTGGACAACGGCGCGGCGGTCGACGCCGATTTCTTCGACATCGTGCTGACCCCGCCGGGGCCGTATCCGAAACTGTTCGCGCTGCCTCGGCAGCCGGTGGCCGACGCCGAATACGCGATCGGGTTCTACGCCAGCACCCTGGTGCGCGACGGCGGCACGCTGCAGATCGGCATCGGCGCATTGGCCGACGCGCTGTGTCATGCGCTGGTCCTGCGCCACACCGACAACGCCGCATACCGACGCGTGCTGCAGGCGCTGGATCCTGAGATCGAACGAAACCCGGCGGTGATCGCCAGCGGCGGGCTGGATGCATTCGAGCATGGCCTGTACGGCTGCAGCGAAATGATCAACGAAGGCTTCCGCAAGCTGGTGCAGGGCGGCGTGCTGCGACGCAAGGTGGTCGACGACGAACCGCTGATGCGGCGGATCAACGATGGCAGCGCCAGCGACGCCGATCGCGAGCGCATCGAACGCGAGGGCGAATACCTGCACGGCGCGTTCTATCTGGGATCGCACGAGTTCTACGACTGGCTGCGCGGGCTGGACGAAGCCGGGCAGCGCGCCATCGGCATGCGCCGGGTCAGCGAAGTCAACGAACTCTACGGCGGACGCGAAACCCTGGAGCGCGTGCAGCGGCACGATGCGCGATTCTTCAACACCTGCATGATGGCGACCGCGCTGGGCGCGGCGGTATCGGACGGTCTTGCCGATGGCCGCGTGGTCTCGGGCGTGGGCGGCCAATACAACTTCGTGGCGATGGCGCATGCGCTGCCCGAGGCGCGATCGGTACTGATGCTGCGCGCGACCCGCGAGGAACCGGGCTGCCCCGCGATCTCCAGCATCGTCTGGAATTATGGGCACAGCACCATTCCGCGCCATCTGCGCGATGTCTACGTCAGCGAATACGGCATCGCCGATGTCCACGGCGCCTGCGACGAGGACTGCGTGCAGGCGATGGCGGCGATCGCCGACAGCCGCTTCCAGCACGCGCTGCTGGGCACCGCCAACCACAACGGCAAGCTCTACGACCAGTTGGTGAAATTCAGACTGTCCGGTCGCAATACACCGGAACGCCTGCAGTCCGCGCTGGCGCCGCTGCGCCGCGACGGCATCTTGCCCGACTACCCGCTGGGCAGCGATTTCACGCCGGTCGAACAGCGCTTGGTCAAAGCGCTGACCTGGCTGAAAGCGAATACCGCGACCCGTGCGACGAAGCTGAAAACGATCGCGCGCGCGTCGATCGGCGCGCGCGCGTCATCGACGGAAGATCTCGAAGCAGTGGCGCGGATGGGTTACGCGAATCCGTCCGGGCTGGGCGAAACGCTGTACGCGAAGCTGGTGGCGTTGGCGTTGCGGGAAACGGCTGCGTAATGCCTGGAAGATCCGCGAACGATCGCGGCCGTCGTCCACGGACATGGCTCTGCATTGGCAGCCTCTCGCTCGCCGGCCTGTCATTCGTCTGCGCATCGAGCGCGCAGGCCGCCGAATGGGAAATCCTGCTGCCCATGCCCGCGACGGTATCGCAAGCGTTGTCGCCGGACGGATCGCTGCTGGCCGTGAGCGACACGTGGGGTCCGATCCTGATCTTCGACGCCGGACACGGCACGCTGAAGGAAAGCTATCGCTTGCCCGAGCGGCGTTTGTACAGTCTGGCCTGGGACTTCGACATGCGATCGGTGCTCGTCGGCGACCCCGACCGCAACGACGACACCGCCATCCGCACGGTTACGCGCGTGTTCGACGAGCCCGCGAATGCAACGTCTGCGGGACACGGCGCCACGAGCCAACCGAAGGATCTGCCTGGCGGCGTGCACGGCACCGCGCTCAGTCCATCCGGCCGATGGCTGGCAACGATCGATTACGACCGGTTGCGCGTTACCGCCATGAAGGATGGCCGACGCGAGGAATGGATGGAACCGCCTTTCGAGACATGGCGTCTTGCGATCTCCGATGTGGCCGATCTGCTGTGGCAGGATCAGGATGTCCTGGTCGCCGTCCGCAGCAGCCATGGCATCGGCGCGAAAGAAGTGGCGCGTTACGATTTCGCGCGGCAGAAAACGCTGCCGGCGATTGCGCTGCCGGAATCGTCGGTCGCACAGACCGCCGCGCTGTCGGCCGACGGTCAGCGGTTGCTGATCGAAACGGACAACGGCACGATCTTCGATGTCGATCTCAAGCAGGGCAGGCTGCTCGGTACGATCGGCAATCCGGGATCGACGCCGGCAGATGCGATTGCGATGGATGCACAGGACCGGATCGCGCGCTGGCGCGGCGATCGCATCGCACTGTCGACGCTCGACGATCCGCGCGAAACCCGCTGCATCCGCGTCTGGGATGTCGACACAGGGCATCAGGGCTCACGACCGGTGCTGGCATGGTTGGGCGATGATCTGCTGCTGGCAGGCGAAGCACGTGGCACCGATCAATGGCGTGCCGAACGGCTGTCGATCCTGACTGACGAAACAGCGAACGCCGGAAGCACGGATTGCGAAGACAACGAGGCGAAGCCATGAAGCACGCCCGACGCATCGATTACGCTGGCGCTGATTGAAACTAACTTCCGTCGGGATTGGCCGAAACGCTGTATTCGAAATTGGGGGCGTTGGCGTTGCGCGAGACCGCCGAATAAACAGATCCGGCGGTCTCGCGACATGGCGGTACAGTTGAGATGCCCTTATCCGAAGCGTTCGCGATGAGATTCAGCGCGAACGAATCGGTACGCTCTTGACGATTTTGCGACCGTTGCTGATCTGCAGAACGTAGCCGCCCTCTGCCATCTTTGCACCCCGCAGCGCCTGAATCCGAACATAGGCATCGTTATTGGCGCACTTGTCGGGGAAGAATTTTCCGGCATCCGTCCACATGCCTGTATGCACCAAATACCACTTGCCAACCTGCATCGGGTAGGACGAAGGCGTGGTGGAAGTCCCCGGAGTCGCTGTCCCCACGTACACCGTTGACGTAGCGGCGTAGCTTGTGTGGTAATTCACGGACGTGTTGTTCGCGCTGAAACCCATGCCGGAAACCGGCCCGACGCCGGTACCGTTATTGCCCGGCGGAAGGGGGTTGGCGCCGTTGCCCTGATCGTACAGTTGGAACTCAATCTGCAGGGCGGTCAACGATGCGTTGATCGAATGAATGTAGTTGAGGTACAGCTGTATGGATTGAATCGTCGTCGGCGATGGCGCAAGCTTCAATGTATAAGGCGCGCCGATACTGCCCGATCCGACGTACTGCAGCGAATCGATCAGAGTTTGCGGATTCCATGGCGGGCAACAGGGATCCACTTCACGAGCTTTCTCCACCGATACACCGTCGACAAGATTCCCCATATCACTGCCGCCCGACGTGCCGGTATCGATGAAGCCGATGTTGAGATTCCCTGCGGCGGCCGTCGTGGGAAGTTGATAGCTGCCCGAATACCGAACCCAACCATTCGCGAGCGCGGCCGGAGGATTGATCGTACCGCTGCCAGCAGGCGGATTGGTCGCACCGGTGTTGGTGGTTCCCACGCGTACAATCGAAAAACCGTAAGCATCCGCAGGCAGGGAGCCCGCCGGCAAACCCGACGGTATGCCGATGCGAAATTCCATCGTATCCCGGCTCGTTGCGCTGCCGCGACCGCGGTGATGAAAACTCCAGTTCAAGACATCGCCCGGAGCCATGGCAAGGGCCTGGAACACCATATTCCGCTGGATCGAATTGAGCTCCATGATCTGCACGCCTTGTGATGCCGGAGCGAGGTAGTGGTTCGACCACAACTCGATCGGTCGACACTGGCCGCCACAAAAGGACCCCATGGGATGAGTCGTCAACCATCCTCCGGCACCGCTGGCAGCCGAGCCGTCAATATTCCTGACGGTCACCGCTGATGTTCCCGGTGTCTCGAAGCCCGGATTAGCGAATAGATTGGCGGAAAATGCAGGATTGGCGATTGCTGCCAATACAGCACCGGTGAGTAACGCTGTGATGAGATTACGGAACGTCATATGCCAAATCCTTTGTGTTGTTGCGCGCCTATAGCACCGCTTTTTTCGAACCGCATATACGGTTCTTCGGCAGTCTCTTTGCGCGATGCGTGTCAGGGAATAGCGTGCCAGGCGCTGATCAGTTGTCCGTCGCTTTATCGGAATACTCCGCAGCTCTATCGGACTTGATCGGTTCTTTCGGGCACTGCCCTTCAAGCCCCGCCTTCAGGAACATGCCGGTGGGTCCCCCGGTATTGACGACGACTACCGTCAATACATGCGAGCCGGGCGCGAGGTTATTGACCGTGAACGATGGTGTCGGGTTTTGCGTGTTGAAGCACCATCCGCCGCTGCACGCGGAAACGGGCGTTGGGTTGCTGTCCAGGAAGACCTTGAAAATGTCGTCGGCACCGGCGATGCCCGTCAATTTGACCGTCTGCGGTATCGTGCATTTCTGGACTTTGAACCGCAGTCGATACGTATAGGTCGCTGCAGGCAGGCCAGTCGCTCCCGAGGTGCCGGCCGACACCCATTGCGCACCGCCGGTAGGAAGATTCCACGCAGGATGCGGCGACGTCAGGATAGTCGCGGGCACAGCGGCGATGGCCGGGGTCAGACTGCTGACGACGCTCCATCCATTGCTGGATCCAGTGCTCAGATCCAGTGTTTTCTGCTCGCCGAGGCACTGACAGCAACCCAATGGCAGCATTTTTTGCGGCAGCGGCAGCGGCATGTCGATCGGCGACGGGCGCTGCCTCGCCGGGGCCTCTTGCACTTGTGCTTGCGACACGAATGCAGCGGGTAGTGCCGCGAGCAGCGCCGCGAGCAGGGCGATACGGCGCGTGGTTTTGGCGGTGGCTGTGGTGTGGAAACGGACGAGCATGCGATTCATGAAGTGTCTCCTGGCGATGCCGATGGCGGTGTGGATGCGTGGCCGGATCGCGCAATGTCGGCGGCACGATCCGGTGAAATCACCGTATGCCGCGCGGTTTCGCCGTTAAAGGAGTGAGCGGGGAACGGACCGGGAACAAATGGGTAGAACCCGCGCGCAGCCTGCCTTCCAGACCTGCCGGCCGCGCTGCCGATGCAAATAAGAACGTTCTCGATGGCTCTAGACAATGGAGTTAGCGCGAATACCCATTTGCGCCGCGCTGAATCGCCGCTTCGAAACAGGTCTTCATAGGCCGGCGATGCGACCGAATCGCATGCGGCGCTCAACCGCGACACATTTCCGGCTGGGTCTTCGCATGTTCTAACGATAAGAATCAGTCGATTCACACAACCTATCAGACCCACATATGTACGAATTCGACCGCCGCGCTCGCGCAGGAGGGGCTCTAGCCTCGATAACGTTCGAGAGATGGGCTTATCGGACCCGAAGCCCCTTCTACGAACGGAACTCGCATTCAGGCTGCCGTCGATGAGCGCCAATGTGCGCTACAAAAATATGAGAGCTCGTCGTTTCCGACCATTGAGGTGCGCGCGAGAGTTCATGCATTACGAGGTGACGCAACCCGTTGCCGGACTGGAACACGGAAAATTCAATAAGCTGAAATAAATCAAAGATTTGCCTTTTTTTATTCCCACTTTGTGCCACATAAAACCGTAGCGGCAACCTGCGGATACCGCCTAAAGTGAACTCGCACAATCACTCAGGGGTTTCATGATGGCAACACGGCAGACCGCACTCTTCGCATGCCTTTTCTCGATGGCCTTTTCGGCCAATGCCCACAACTACCAATGCAAGGTGGAGGGTACTTACTCGGTCGTGACCGGGACCTTCCGCTTCACAAAAAAGGATTTGATGCGCGAGCGGGAGACCCACTCAAGCAGGCCATGCCCGCTTGCCGGACTCGACAGGCAAGACAGCCGAGGCAATTCAGAGCTCGCGATTACAGAACGAAGAGTACAAAACCAGGTGCTTAGACCTGATGCACCGTCGGCCGGACAGTCGACGGTATTGCCGGACTTCAATCCGAACATGTGCGGCGTCGTCGATGGCTATCACGAAGCGAGTGCGCTGATCGTTCGCTATTGCACACGACAAGCGCAGGGTGCCAATACGATAGTCACCGGCACGCAAAACAAAATCAGTGCGCAGCCCACAAGCGACGCCAAGCATCGTCGCGAAATCGGGTTCAAGGTTGTTCGCCCCGCGAGCTACAACACAAGAGACCACCACCAACGCTACAGTTTTAACGACGGCCCAGTCACCGGGACCTGTTACGTCTGCGTGAAAATGAAAGAACCCAGTGCTGATCCGGTGAAGAGAGTGCAGGTCAAGCCCGAGGATTGACGCGAGCCTGAACCGCGGCCTCATGCCAAAGCAGTACGCCTCGCATACGCCAATACGGTATCCACCCGGCGCTGCAGTTCATCGCGCACCGTCGGGTCGAGTTGGCATTGACCAAGCACGTAGTACGCCGAACGCAGTACATCGCGCCAACGTGGGTTGCGCGGCAGCTTCGTCAAGCTCATGTAGCGCTCCATCGCACGCGTGCGCAGCCGACCATCGTCGATATTGATGCACCAGATGCGACTGCGGTCGGCCAGCTCGATCCGGTTCTGGCCGGTGCTGCGCTCCCAGGCCTCGATCGCAGCCAGCATCAGTTCGACCAAGGCGCGACGGAAATCCGCCCGCGCATCGTCGTCGCTAGCCAGTGCGATCGCCGCCGCGAACTCGGGCACCGGCACATTGGCGGCATCGCTGGTGTCGAGGCCGTCATCCGCATCATGCTCGTCGCTGACGCTGCGCTCAGCAGCGACAGGCAGCGGCGTAGAGATCGGCGCCTCCGCCGTTACCGTCGCGATGTCGCTGCATCGGCGCAACTGCATGACGATCAAACCATCGCCATGCTCCCACGGGACCAATTCAACACGTAGTTCAGCGCCATCCGTGGGTGAAGATACATTCATGGTGTGCGCTACCGCATCCTCCATACGCTCCAGCGCGACCATCAGAACACCGGCATCGGAATCGCTGAAAAATGTGGTCAGCGCACGGCCGACGAAGCGTTCGCGTTCGCCACCGAGCAAGGCGCAGGCCGCGCGATTCACGGTCAGCAGCATGCCATCCGCATCGAGCAAACACAGCGCGTCGCTACGGCTGTCGAAGAGAGTCTGCAAGCGGTCGCGGTCCTCGCCCAAAGCATCGGTTTCGCGCCGGTAGCGCGCCAGCATTTCTTCGTAGCGCGCACGCCGCATCGCATCCTCGATCCGCGCACGCTGCTGGTGGCGCACGAAGATCAGCGACAACGCCAATAGCACCGCGAGAGTCGATGCCACCGCGAGCCACAGCAGCAACGTGCGCTGACGCAGCGCGGCGATGGTACGTTCGTCCTCGTCGGATTCGAATCGTGCACGCAGCCACCCGAGCTGCTGATCGCTCTGCGCGCGCAGTAATTTCTCCACGGCCTCATGTGCGTTGCGATAATTATCGATCGCATCTGCATTGTGTCCGCTCTCACCGTGCATGAAAGCCAATTCTTCGTATAACTCGGCGCGGTCGGCATTGCTCAGAGGCTTTTTCAGGGCGGTTTCGAGCCGGCGTATCGCAGCATCTTGGCGACCTTGCAAACGATCAACGCGCGCAGCCTGCAAATTCAGCACCACTGGAATCGGCAGTTTATTTGCATCGGCAACGGCCAGACCGTTAGCCGCATGCAGCGCCGCACCCTGCACATCGCCCCGCGCGATCGCAATTTTTGCCAAAACACCGTAGAAGCTGAGCTGATATCGGAAATCTTTTTTGCTTTGAACTTCGCGCAGTGCGGTTTCGAGCATCCCCGAGGCGGTCGTGTAATCTTTGCGTTCCAACGCCAACAGGCCCAGGCTGTTGAGCACGTGCGCTGCTTCGACCGTATCGCCCTTGAGACGAAACGCGGCTTCGGCTTCAAGGTAATAGCGCTCGGCTTTCGCAGGGTCTTCGGTTTCGCGGTAGATGTCCGCAATGTTCGACAACATCCCGCCGATCGCAGGGTCGCCATCCTCGCGCATCATCTGCAATCCACGTTCAAGGTTTCGCTGCGCGCCTTGGTAGTCGCCGATACGGCGCAGCGCGCTGCCGACGTTTTTGTGCTGTTTGGCGGTCGCCGCGCGATCGCCGCGCTTCTCCGCCATCCGCAAAGCGCACTCGAAGTGTCCGAGCGCGATGTCGATGCGTTGGTCCTGGTAGGCCAGCACGCCACGCCGGCGCACCCATTCGTACTGGCTCAGAGGGTCGTTCTTGCCAATGAACTGCCTTGCGACACAGTCCAGCGCAGATTGCGCTTCAAGGAAGTCGCCAGCTTTGATCTTCGCGTCCGCAAATGCGTAAAGCACGTCCGGGTCGGCCGATGCGAAACGGCGTTGACAGCTTCCAGCTGTGGGCAAGGTGCTCGGGTCGATCACCGCACACACGGGAATCGACCCGGCGCTCACTGTAGCTGCGGCGCATAGCATCACCGTGCCTACGAAAGCGCGGAATATCTGGAATCCCAACTTGAAATTCGCCCTCATGCAGCGCCTCCTTGCAAGCGACTCACCTTCTCCCTCGCCTTCGGACCAATGCTAACACCACATGCACCGGCGCCTGGCTCAGTAAAAAGGGCATCATCGGCAAGCGTGCCCAACCAGGCAGGGCAAGACACAGCACATCCTGCGCCACATCGAAGGCGATTTCAGACTGCAGCGATCACAGCATCATCCTGCGAGCGGTCATCGCAGCCCATGCGATCATGCCGAAGCCGAGCATCCAACCCATGTCGATCCACGACCCGGTCGTGTAGTCGTCGATGAGATTGAGATAGGTGAAGGCCTGATTCGCGAAGAAATACAGCGCGACGCCCAGCACGGCCTTCCACCAGGTTTCGGCCACGATCCCGCCGGTGAAGGAGGTCGCGGTCAGCACGGTGATCGACATCAGGATCGGGTCGAACAGCATGTAGCAGATCGAGCTGAGCGACATGGCCACGCCCTGCCCCGTCAGACCTTCATGGTTGGCGTAGTAGCCCCAATACATGCTGATCAGCAGTACCACCACCGCCAGTATCTTGCCCCAGAGCGGTGCGACCAGGCCCGCGCCGCGCTTGAACACCAGCAGGCCCATCGCGATCAGCGGGCTGGTCAACAGATATCCGATATCCGCGTAATAGGGATACGGCGTGTCTTCGCCATCGTGCATCAGCGGGTAGCCCGCGAAGATCATCGCGCCGATCCCCCACGCGAGCACGCCGGCGCCGATCAGACGCCATGCATTGCGCAGCGGGCTGCCCGCCGGAAACGCGTCCATGACCGTCAGGCAGATCAGGCCGCAACCGATGCTGGACAACAATTGCAATGCGTTCGAGTAATAAAGCCGGACCACTTCGTCCACGCCCGCCATCGCAAGCACCACCATCAGCAACGTCGAAAGCACCCAGATCGCAGCGATGAAGCGTTGTATTCCCGTCATTTGATTTTCCCCTTGAATGAATAGATCCGGGACGCCGGCAAATACGGCGATCCCGAACACATGCGCGCCACAGTCCGCTCCCCGGAACCGCGGCTCGATCCCGTGATTCCTCAATCCAGTTTTTCGGACAATGCCCTGAACACTTCATTGGCCTTGGCCGTACCGACCAGCACCGCCGTCAATTGCCGGCAGGCATCCAGGAATTCGGCGGGCTGCGTCACCGGCGAAAACCTGGCCACGACGTCCGCGATTTTCTGCGGCGCGGAATTGCCGTAGTAGGTCTGCAGCAATGCGGTCGCGTCTTCCCTCAGACGGGTATACGGCAACTTCGCGGTGCCCGGGGTCGCATGCGCAGCCACCGATCGCGGCAAGGCGGCTTCCGGTGCGGTTCGATGCTGCGTCTCCGCGGGTGCCTGCGGCACGCCGGTCGATGCGGATTGCCTCCCGGGGTCGAACAGATTCAAGACGTGCTGGACATCCAGCAGCGGATTGCTGCCCGTGGCCGGATTCTGTCCGATCATCGGCAAGGCCTGGACCTTGATGAAATTCAGCTGCGGGATCTCGGTCAGCGCACGATCGTTGTCGAACTGCTCGAAATTCAGCTGACACGTACGCGAATCGACGATCGCGATGAAACCGTGCCTGAGCCCGGCTCCATGTTTTCCTGCGGCGTAGAAAAACACCTTGTGCCCACCACCATCGGCCATCGCCGACTTCAGCACGCCGCACAACTCTCCCAGATCGACCACGCATTACCTCGCTCGACACGCCAAGCATCGAAGAAAACAATCAAGTCCATGATTCCCCATATAGCGAGATTATCGTCTCATAAATAATGGGACTTGTTGCGTTTACAGGACTTTTCTGGCGGCGGCGGTCGCGTTCCGGTTTGTTGAAACATCGCGATGACTCGTGACGATAATCATTTACAAAACAATATACGGGTGTGCAGCCGATGCCATCCCGCGCCCGCGGCTGTCGCGCGAATCGTCGCATATCGCGATCGGAGTTCAGCTCGGCACCGATGGCCAACGATTGGCCGCAGCGTTGCAATCTGAAGACGGCCCGTCCTTGGGCCCTTGCAACAGGCATCGCTTCGCGGAGCTGCACGTGCAGGTAGACGCGCAGGCGACGCATTGTCTGGCCGCGACTTACTTGCCGATGGCGGCTTGATAGATGGTGCGCATCGAGGCTTCGTATTCGTCGGCTTGGTATTGCGTGCGCACCCGCACGATCTCATCGGTGATCACCCGGACCACACCCGCCGACTCGCCTGGAGAGCCCGCCGCGATCTCGACACCGTCCTCCGGGGCCGGGGCGAATTGGAACGGCGCCTGATAGTGGCAGGGCACATAGCTCACCACACTCCAGCCCCAACCCAACGCACGGCTGATGGCATCCTGAAGCTGCGAATTGCATTCGGCCCAGGTCGATGCACCGGCGATGACCGAGCCCTGGCCGCTGCTGTACCAGGCGCTGCCGTAGTAGCCGCCGCCCCAAGGTGCCGGTGGACGCGCATCCGCAGCGGTGGAGACGCCGATCAGAAGCGCAGTGGCGACACAGATCTTGCGAATCATGTTCATGAAACGATTACTCCTTGATTTCAGTCGATGGAATCCGTCCGGCGCTCCGGAGGGTCGAGGGAACCCGGATCAGCAGCGCGGGTGCGAAGCATATGGACGCTCGCGCAATGGACCGCACGGATCGATCACCCAGAGGCTCCGTGCCGCACACCCGGCCCGTGTGACGCTAGGGAGTCGCATCCCTGCGCACCAGTACAAAACCGGGGAAAAGCGGGAACATCGCGGGGCATCTGCCCGCCCGCTCGCGATCGGTATGCATGCGGCATCGCGCACCACACTGCCGCAGCGGACGCCACAAAGCAGACGCGCCATGACGAATCAAACGGTTGCGAGCGATTCATGCCCTCTTTTGCCCTCGAAAAGGTTGGCTGGCGCCCGTGATCAGCCTCTACACTCGATCATCGTCCTTTCCATGCCGCTCCCATGCCACACAACGCTTCGATCCGCCGGTTCCGCCTGTCCCTGTTCGGGGTCGGCCTGCTGCTCGCCACGCCCGCATTCGCGCACGAGACCCTGCCCAGGAACTGGTGTCTCGACCCGAACACGGTGCCCAAGGTCGTCTTGAATTTCGACTTCACCGAGGCGGACCTGACGAGCTACCGCAACGACCATCCGCTGCCCGGCAACGATACGTGCAGGGCCGACTCCAGTTGCGGCATCGTCGACGACTGGTTCTGGGCCAACGAGATGAGTCAGACGTTCTGCTCGGCGTCGCCCTTGCGCAGGTCGTTGCCGCGCGCCTCGGAAAGCGTGCCGTTCGTGGGCTTGCCGGCCACGTTCAACTCAAGCGAACACCACCGGCTCTACAACTTCCGCGATGGCCTCAAGGGCGTCTGCGTGGTCTGTATTCCGAACGAAGCCGTACCCGCGCCGGAATCCCCGCTGCCGTCGAAATGAGCGGAGACCAACGGTGAACGGAAGATGTTGTTCTGGCAAAGCGACCATGGACGGTCGCCGCGCCTCACGCCAGCGCGCTGCGCCGAGTGTAGGCCAGTACGGCGTCGACGCCGCCCTGCAACGCGGACCGGGCGGCGGCGTCCATCTCGCATTGGCCGAGGACGAAATACGCTGAGCGCAGGACATCGCGCCAGCGCGGGTTCTGCGGCAGTTTCGACAGCGTGAGGTAACGCTCCATCGAGCGGGCGCGCAAACGTCCGTCATCGATGGTCACGCGCCATATCCGGCTTTTTTCCGCCAACTCCAGACGCCCTTGGCCGGTGCCGCGCTCCCAGGCATCGACGGTCGCCAGCATCAGTTCGACGAGCGCGCGACGGAACCGCTGCTGCGAGGAATCATCCTGTTCCGGCGGCGCATCCGCTTCGCCGGCAGGCATGAAAACCGCATCGATGGACGGTATCGCAGCGGATGCGGTTTCAGTGGATGCGGTTTCAGTGGATGCGGACTCAGTGGATGTCGATGGCGCAGAGATCGTCAACAGGATCAATCCGCCATCACGTTCCCATTCGGAGAGCCGCAGCAACAGCTGCGCGCCGCCCTGCTGCTGATCCATCGCCAATTGCAGCGTCGCCATATCCTCCATCCGCACCAGCGCGGCATGGAATTCGTCGCGGCGATCGTCCTGCAGGCAGTCGGCGAAATCCCGGCCGACCATGGCATCCTCGGCGATGGCGAGCAGTTCGCACGCCGCGCGGTTGAGCGTCAGCACCGAACCTTCCGCATCGATCACGCACACCGCATCGGCACGGTCGTCGAACAGCGCCTTCAACAAACGGTGATCGACGCCCAGTGCGATGGCCTGCTGGCGATAACGGGCCAGTTCCTCATCGTGACGTGCCTGTCGCGCCGCTTCGGCGATGCGCGTCTGCTGCTGCCGGCGCAGGAAAAACATCGCCATCAACAGCAGCAGCGCCAACCCGGAAGCGATCGTGGACCACAGCAGCAAGGTGCGCTGGCGAAGCATTGCGCTGCGCAGGCGACCATCGCGTTCCAGCACGGCGATCTTGTGTTCGCGTTCCGCCGCTTCGAACCGCGATCGCGCCCAAGCCAACTGGCGGTCGTACTTGGATTCGGCCAGTCGCAATTACGGCGGTATGCGTCTGCCGCAACACCGCGATCGCGGCGCCGGTATCGCCCTCGCTTTCCAGGCTCGCCGCCAGCTCCCGCAGCAGTTCGGGGCGTTCGATATCCTTTTCCGGCAAGCGCGCGATGGCGCGACGGAGCCTGGACTGCGCGGCCCCGAAACGCCCGTCGAGGCGATCAAGGCGCGCCGCCTCCAGTTCCAGCTCCGCGGGCAAGGTCAGGTCGTATTCGTCGGCCATCGCCAGGCCCGCGGCACGCCAACGCTTCGCCTTCGCCAGATCGCCTTCCGCGATCGCAAGCCGGGTCAGTCCCGCGTAGATGCGCAATCGATACGGGCGATTCCCGTTCTGGCGATCCTCGGCCAGTGCGTTTTCGAGCAGCCGCGCCGCCTCGCGCGAGTCGCCCCGGTCGAGCGCGAGCACGCTGAGGGTTTCGAGCACGTGCGCCGCTTCGACAGGATTCCCGCGACGCTGGAAGTCCTGCAGCGCTTCGCGGTAGTAGCGCTGGGCGGTGTCGGGCTCCTCCAGCTCGCGATAGACATCGCCGATGTTGTTGAGCACCGGCCCCAGCGCATCGCTGCCTTCCGCACGCTGCAGATCCAGGCTTTCCGCGAGGCGTCGCAGCGCACCGCGGAAATCGCCGAGCCGACGCAGCGCGCTGCCGACGTTCTTGAGGTCGCGCGCGATCGCGGAACGATCCTCGCGCGCGGTCGAGAGTTCCAGCGCGCATTCGAAACGCTCCAGCGCTTCGGGAATCCGTTCGCGCCGGTAATCCAGAATGCCGCGACGACGAACGAGTTCGTAATGCGCGGTCGCATCACCGCCGGTACGCAGCACCGCCTCGGCGCAATCGAGCGTCTGTTCGGCCTCGTCGAAGCGCCCGGCCGCGACGCGTTCTTCCGCGCGCTCGAACAGCGCCGCGGCCGTCGCGTTCGTGGCAGCGTCATCGGAAACGGCGGGCAGCGCGATCGGCGCGATATCGATGCGACGCAGGCACATGGCCGGATCGGGGATCGCACGGGGCATCGCCTCGATCCGTGCGCACGGCGTCGATACCGCAGCGGCGGCGCAGGACACCGCAGGACCGAGCAGGACCGCCAAGACCATGGCCCACTCGAATGCGCATGCACCGCGCCGGCTGCCGCTCACACGCGCTTTCCGCAGTTCGCTGCCAGCGAGCGCCGCGACTCAGTCATCCGCACGTTCGAGCTTGATCGCCAACGTGAATCGCGGCAGGTAGCACACCCGGTTCGGCGGACGTCCGGCATGCAGCAATTCGCCGTCGAACACCGCGAGCCGCCCGGGGCGCGGAGTCACTGCCGCACGGACGTCGCGCGCGTCGTCGTAGAACATCGTCTCGCCGCCCCATTCGTGGTCCCAGCGGTCGCAGATGTACCACAGCGCGGTCAACTCGCCGGCGCCGGGATGACAATCGGTGTGGGTGAACAACATGTCGCCATAGTGCGCGACATTGACGTAGCTGCGATACGCACGATAGCGCTGGTTCGGGGCGTAATCGAGCAGCGCGGCCATCGTCGGCGCGAAGAACGGCATCGTCGGCAGTCGATCCATCGCGATCTCGGTCGCCCAGTGACGATGCTCGGCGGTGTCGGGCCGCGCGATCTCGGTGCGGGTGAAACCGGCGCGGTTCAACACCGACCACAGCTTCAACAGCTCCGGCTCGGGCATCAATCCGTCGTAGACCGCTATGCGGCGGCCCTGGATTTCGGTGCGGTAGGTCGACTCGATCATGAGGATTCCTGCCTCGTTGCCGCGCGCCGGTCAGCGCGCGCGAGCTGCCGCAACCGCCGCGTCGACGGTGATGCCGAAATGCGGATAGAGTTTCTCGGCCGGCGCCGATGCGCCGTAGCTGTCGATGCCGATCACCGCACCGTCCAGGCCCACGTACTTGCGCCAGAAATCGCGCACGCCCGCTTCGATCGCAATGCGCTTGCGGCAGGCGTTCGGCAACACCGCTTCGCGATACGCCGCGTCCTGGCGATCGAAGACATCGGTCGACGGCATCGACACCACGCGTGCGCCGTCGCCGAGCTGTTCGGCGGCCTGCATCGCGAGACCGACTTCCGAGCCGGTCGCGATCAGGATGCATTCCGGCGCACCGACGCTGTCCTTCAGCACGTAGCCGCCGCGACGGATGTCGGCGACCTGCGCATCGCTGCGCATCTGATGCGGCAGGTTTTGACGCGAGAAGACCAGGCACGACGGACCGTCCGCGCGTTCGATCGCCGCGCGCCACGCCACCGCCGATTCGACCGCGTCGCAGGGACGCCAGACGTCGTTGTACGGGATGTAGCGCAGCGAGGCGAGATGTTCGACCGGCTGATGGGTCGGGCCGTCTTCGCCCAGACCGATCGAGTCGTGGGTGTAGACGTGGATCGCGCGCGCCCCCATCAGCGCGCTCATGCGCACCGCGTTGCGCGCGTAGTCGCTGAACACCAGGAACGTCGCATCGTACGGCACGAAACCGCCGTGCAGCGCCAGGCCGTTGCTGATCGCGGTCATCGCGAATTCGCGCACGCCGTAATAGACGTAATTGGCATCCGCATCGCTGCCCGCGACCGATTTGCTGCCCTTCCAGAGGGTCAGATTGGAATGGGCGAGATCGGCGGAACCGCCGACCAGTTCCGGCAGATGCGGTGCGAACGCTTCGATCGCCATCTGCGAGGCCTTGCGCGAGGCGACCACCGGACCTTCGGCCTGCAGCTTGGCGATGTAGGCGTCGGCGACGCCGGCGAAATCGGCGGGCAGATCGCCGCGCGTGCGGCGTTCCAGTTCGGCGGCGAGTTCCGGAAACTGCGCCGCGTAGGTTTCGAACACGTGGCCCCAGCGCGTTTCGCGGTTGTGGCCGGCACTGCGCGCGTTCCAACCGTCGACGATGGCCTGCGGAATCTCGAACGGCGCGTGATCCCAGTGCAGCGCGGCCCGCGTCGCAGCGACTTCGTCCTTGCCCAGCGGCGCGCCGTGCGACGATTCCTTGCCGGCCTTCGCGGGCGAACCGAATCCGATCGTGGTGCGGCAGCAGATCAACACCGGCTTGTCGGTGGATTTCAGCGCGGTGTCGATCGCGGTCTTGATCTCGACCGGATCGTGGCCATCGACGTTGCGCACCACGGTCCAGCCGTAGGCTTCGAAGCGTGCCGGGGTGTCGTCGGTGAACCAGCCCTGCACCTGGCCATCGATGGAGATGTTGTTGTCGTCCCAGAACGCGACGAGCTTGTTCAAACCCCAGGTGCCGGCGAGCGACGCGGCTTCGTGCGAAATGCCTTCCATCAGGCAGCCGTCGCCCATGAACACCCAGGTGCGGTGATCGACGACCGTCAATTCGGGGCGATTGAAGCGCTGCGCCAATACTTTTTCGGCGAGCGCGAAACCCACGGCATTGGCGAAGCCCTGCCCCAGCGGACCGGTGGTGGTCTCGACGCCGGGCGTCATGTGGTTTTCGGGGTGGCCGGCGGTCTTCGAACCGAGCTGGCGGAACTGCTTCAGTTCTTCGATCGGCAGGTCGTAGCCGGTGAGATGCAGCAGCGCGTAGTGCAGCATCGAGCCGTGGCCGTTGGACAGCACGAAACGGTCGCGGTTGGGCCAATGCGGATTGGCGGGGTTGTGCTGCAGATAATCGTTCCACAGCACCTCGGCGATGTCGGCCATGCCCATCGGCATGCCCGGATGACCGGAGTTGGCGGCCTGCACCGCGTCGATGGCGAGGAAACGGATGGCGTTGGCAAGGTCGCGGCGGCTGGGCGTCGTCATGGGGCGGAAGGATTCGGCAGCGCCCGGCGGGGTGCGGGCCGCCTATTGTCCCATCCGGGAGCCCGCGATGTCTCGCCGACGGGCCTCCGGCAGCGCGCCCCGCCGGCGGAATGGCCGGCGAGGTCGCGGGTCGCGGCTGCGATCAGCGCGCGGCGTCGATCACCGCGCACATCGAGGTGATCTGGAAGTCCGTACTGGTGGAGAAGCCGCCCGGCGTGGTCTTGGTGACCGTGATCTTCACGTCCTTCTTGCCCTGCGCTTCGATGACCACGTTCCACGGCAGGGTCGCCTTGGCGCCGGTGAAATCGACGCCGCCGTTGGGCTGCTCGAACGAAATCACGCCCGCTTTCTCGTCGCTGGATGCCACGCGCAGGCCGGACTTGGTGCCTTCGGCATAGATGCGCTTGTAGGCGGTGGACACATTCACGCCCGGGACCGTGTCGAAGGTGGTGAAGCTGCGGCCGGTCATGAATTTGCCTTCCTGCTTGAAATTGGTCTTGCAGGCCGGGTCCGCCGCTGACGCGGTGCCTGCCATCGCCAGCAGCACCGCCATCGTCAACATCTTGTGCATCGTTCGTTCTCCTTGATCGCGCCGCGCCCGGAATAGGCGGATATTCCGTCGATTCTGCCAGTGGCCGCCGGTCGCCACAAGCGCACGTGAGACGACGCGGTCGCGCGATGTCAGGCCTTGATCGGCGCGTCCAGCGCGTCCGGCGGCACGTCCGACTCCCCGCGCGACACCATCGCAGCGATACCCAGGTCGCCGGTGACGTTGACCGTCGTGCGGCACATGTCGAGGAAATGATTGACCCCAAGCACCAGGCCGATGCCTTCCGGCGGCACACCGACCATGGCGCAGATCAGCGCGATCACCGGCAGCGAACCCGAGGGTACGCCCGCGGTGCCGATACCGCCGAGAATGCACACGAACATCACCGTGACCTGCTGGGACAGCGACAGGTCGATGCCGAAATACTGCGCCAGGAACAGCACCGTCACGCCTTCGAACAGCGCGGTGCCGTTCTGGTTGGCGGTGGCGCCGACGGTCAGCACGAAACGCGAGACCCGTTTGGGCAGATGCAGTTTCTCGTCGGCCACGCGCAGCGCGGTGGGCAGCGTGGCGTTGCTGGAGGCGGTGGAGAACGCCATCAGCATCGCTTCCTGGACATCGCGGAAAAAGCCCAGCGGGGAGCGCTTCGCGATCAGCCAGATCGCCAGCGAATACACCACGAACTGATGCACCGCCAGCGCCAGCAGCACCACCAGCACGAACGCGCCCAACCGCACCAGCAGATCCCAACCGAACTGGGCGACGAGGTTGAACATCAGGCAGAACACCGCGTACGGCGCCAGCTTGATCACCAGGCCGATCAGCGTCATCGAGACATCGAACAGACCTTCGATGCCGCGCTTGAGGGTATCGGCCGCCTCACTGCGGGTCAGCACCAGGCCGATGCCCAGCATCAGCGCGAAGAACATCACCGCGAGAATGGTGTTGTCGGCGGCGGCCTTGACCACATTGTCGGGCACGATCGCGATCAGCATGTCCAGGCCCTTGGGTTGGCTGGCGCTGTCGCTGACGATGCTCTTCGCGCGTTCGGCGCCCTCGCTCATCATGTTCATCGCTTCGGCGCTGTCCACGCCGATGCCGGGCTTGAGCCAGTTCACCAACACCAGGCCGATCAGCACCGCGATCGCTGACAGCACCGTGGTGTAGCCCAGCGTGCGCCAGCCGATGCGACCGAGCGCGCGCACATCGCCCATTTCGCTGATCCCGACGACCAGCGCCGAGAACAGCAGCGGGATGACAAGCATGAAGATCAGGCGCAGGAAAATAGTCGAAAACGGCTGGGTGCCGTAATCGATCAACGCCTGCACCCAAGGCGCGTCCGCACCGACAAAACGATAGACAGCCAGCCCGAGCGCGATGCCCATGGCGAAACCGATCGCGATTTTCCAATGCATCGGCAAGCGCGACGGCGCGGCGGATTCTGTGCTCATGGGGCGGTTCCCGCTGGAGTTCGACGGAGGATATCAGGGGTCGCCAGCGCGGACCGGAAACCCGACGGCCACGCTGCCGGCCAACTGTTGCGCGCAGCGGCTCACCGCTCCGGATACAACGGCGGCAGCAGGACCGGTTCGGCGCGTGCGGCCGGCGTGCGCCAGCGCGGCCCGGATGCGAATGCCTTGCGCAGCGCCGCGAGCGTGGCGGTGTTGTCGCCATCGCCCCAGCGCGCGCGCTGCAGGGCATCGACCGCCGCGCGCTGCGCCGGATCGGCCAGCCGCGCGCGGATGGCGTCGAGATCGGCTGCGACCGGCGCGGGCGCAGCGCACAGCGCCTGTACGATCGCAGCCAGATCGTTGCGGGCGAGCGCCCGCATCAACCGCTGCGGGTCGCTCCCGGGCGGCGCAAGCGCAACGACCGGTGCGGGTTTGGTGCGCAACGCCCAAAGCCGCCAACCCAGGACCAGCGCGCCGAGCCACAGCAACCCCAGCGCCAGTCCCGCCCAGCCCCAGTGTCCGTCGGGGATCCAGTCGCGCCAACCGCGCGCGTCGTCGCTCGCGGTCGCGGTCGTTCCGGTGTCGCCGGTGTCCTGCCCTGCAGCGGTGCCCGCCGCGCCCGGGGCCACGCGCAGCGTCAGGTCGGGTAGCGATGCGATGCGGGCGATACCGGCCTGGGTGTCCCACCACACGATGCGCGGCGCGACGATCCGCAGCGTGCCGTCTCGGGTGGGCAGGATCGAGAAACGGCGGACGACCGTGGCCTGCGGGCGATCCTGCTGGAAACGATCATCCACCTGCGGTGGTTCCGCGAACACCTGGGCGTCGTTGCCGGCCTGCACCATCAATGTCGGCAGCTGCGCCGCAGTGGCCCCCTCCGCGACCACTTCCACGGTGACGGGCACGCTCTTGCCGACCTGCAGCGACTGCGGCGTTTCGACGTACCGCATTCGCAGACCGCGCAGCGGCAACCACGGTTGCGACGCGGTCGCGGGAATGGGCCGTACCTGCAGCGTGAGCGGGGCGCCGAAAATGTTCAGGTCATGTCGACTGCCGTCGAACAACCCCATCCCGCGGCCGATGAAATTCGCCCCGGGGACGGTGAGCGTTCCGCTGCGCTCGGGAATGAGCAGATAACGGCGCTCGACCACGTCGTAATCGCGACCGCCGACGGGAACGGTCATCTGCAGATCGTCGCCGATCTTCTGCAGGCTCGCGCCCGCGGGCTGATGCTGGTCGAGGCGACCATCGACCAGCATGCCCGACTGGTAGTACAGGCGCAGGGTGAATCCCACCGACTGCTGCACGTACGGCGTGATGGTATCGACCTTGGCTTCGATGAAGATCGGCCGGCCTTCGGTCGCCGCTACGGGCGGCGGCTCGTCGACGACCCGGGGGTTGCGCGGCGGCAACACGGTCACGCGCAACGGCGCCGTCGCATCCCTGCCGACCCACAGCGAAGGAATCTCGATCGTGCCTTCGCGGGTCGGCGCAAGCACCAGTTGCATCCTGATCTTCAGCGCGATCTGGCCGTTGACCAGCGCCATATCCTGCTCGAGTCGTTGATCGACGATGCGGAAATCGCGGGTCAGGTCGACCAGGCTGGGCATGCCCGCCGTGGACTGGAGATCGACCTCCATGGTCAACGTGACGGTATCGTCGTAGGCGATGCGGTCGCGATCGATCCATACGCGGGGCGGCTGCGCCGATGCGGGCACCGCGAATACCAGCGCGCACAGCGTCCAGAACAGCACGAACGCATGGATCAGGGGCGCGGGCGCACGCCGCATCATCGATCGCCTCCGCGACGCCGGCGCTGCTGTTCGAGCTTGAACTTGGCCCGCAACAGTCCGCCCGGATCGTCCGGAACGCGCTGCAGCGCCACTTGATTGGCGATCCGGCGTTCGCGAGCCTGCGCGCTTTCCTTCGCCGGCACCGGACCGCCCGTCGAAGTCCCGGGCAAGGTTTGTGGCGGCTTCTTCGGCGCATCGCCCGGACCCTTCTTCTCGGGCGGCTTCGCCTGCCGCATGCGCTCGCGCTGCGCGGCATCGGCCTCGCGCTGCGCCTGTTCCTGCGCCTTGCGATCGGCCGGGTCGGGCTTCTGCGGCTGCGGTTTTGCCGGTTGCGGATTCTGCGAAGCGTTCTGCGGAGGCTGCGGCTGACCCTGCTTGCCCGGCGCGGGGTTCTGTTGTCCGTTCTTAGGCGAATCCTGAGGCTTGTCCTGCGGATTTTCCTGGGGTTTGTCTTGCGGTTTGTCCTGCGGTTGGTTCTGCGGCTGGTCTTGCTGTTGATCCTGCGGCTTGTCCTTGGGCGGATCCTGCGGCTTGTCCTGCGGTTTGTCCTGCGCGGGATCCTTCGGCTTGTCTTTCGGCTTTTGCGGTGGCTTCTGCTTGGGGTCCTGCGGCGGCTTGCGTTTGCGCGCGGCCTCGACCCGTTGCCGATTCTCGACCGCATCGCGCATCGACGGCTGCAGCGTCAGCGCGCGATCGTATTCGGCGATGGCTTCGTCGTAACGCCCCTGCTTCGCCAGGGTATTGCCGCGGTTGTAGGCCGCCTCGGCGCCAGGCAGATCGCGCAGCGCCGTTTCGGCGGCGGCATAGTCGCCGCTGCGGTACGCCTCGACGCCGCGCCGCATCTGCGCGTACTGCCGCTGATCCTCGCGCTGCCACAGGCTGCCGTCGGCGGCGAACGCCGGTTGCCACGGCAGATACAGCGCCAGCAGCGCAACCGCGAGCACCCCGCGACGGAACGCCAGCAGCGCGAGCATCAACAGCGCAGGCAAGAGCCAGAACCCTTCATCCAGCGGCGCGGTTCCGCGCTTGCCCTGCGCGGCTGCGGCATCGATGCGATCGGCCTGCAGCACGCCGAGTGCGCGCAGGTCTTCGTCGCCGGGCGCCACCGTCGCATAGCTGCCGCCACCCACACTGGCGATCCTGCGCAACGCATCCTCTTCCAATCGCGCGCTGCCGACGCCGCCTTTCGCTTGCCGGTACGCACCGCCGGCCGGCGTACCGAGCCCCAGCACCGAAACGCGATACCCGGCTTTCCGCGCATCGATCGCCGCAGACCCCGCAGCACCGCCGGCATGGTCGGTGATCAGCAGGATATCGCCGCGCTTGAAGCCGGTGCGGGTCAGCAGACGCATGGATTCCTCGATCGCGCGGTCGGTGCGGCTGCCGTCGCGCGGCATCACATCGGGCGTCAGCGCGTCGAGGAACAGCGCGATGTTGTCGGCATCGTCGGTCAGCGGCGATACGGTGTAGGCGTCGTCGGCGAAAGCCACCAGCGCGATCTGTCCACCGCCGCGCGTGCGCAGGATATGCGCGATCTTGGCGCGCGCCTGCAGCAGGCGCGTCGGCTGCACGTCGGCGGTCAGCGTCGCGTAGGACAGATCCAGCGCGATCACCAGCGGATTGCGGTCCTGCCACAGCGGCTGCGGCAATTCGCGCCAGCTCGGCCCGGCCAACGCCAGGATCGCCAGCGTCCACGCCAGCACCGGCGCGATGTTGCGCCAGCCGCCCCGCGCCGTCTGCCGGCCCTGCAACAGATGCGACAGCAGATGCGCATCGACCACGTCGCGCCAGACGTCGCGGCGCTGGCGCAGGCGACGCAGCCACCACAGCAGCAGAGGGATCGCCAGCAGCCCGAGCAACCACAGCGGACGCAGGAACCTGAAATCGGTGGACGCCACGCTCAGCAGATCCGCCGCCGCAAGATCGACGCTCATCGCAGCGTCTCCCGTCGTTGCCACAGCACCAGCAGCGTGCACAGCAGCGCAAGGCCGAGCGGCCACGGGTAACGCTCGATCCGTGGGCGCAGGCGCTGTCCCGGGCGCTTCACCGGTTCGAGCCGATCGATTTCGCTGTAGATGCCCGCAAGTTGATCGACATCGCGGGCGACGAAGGAACGGCCGCCGGTGAGTGCGGAGATACGCTTGAGCCCGTCTTCGTCGGTGATCTGGTCGCTGCTGGCGCGTCGGATCGGAATGCCGAACACCGACAACCCGGCACCGTAACCGCCGAAGGCGATGGTGTGGATGCGCACACCGTCGTCGTGGGCCATTTCCGCGGCTTTCTGGGGATCGAGCGCACCGGCGGTGTTCAGGCCGTCGGTCAGCAATATGAGAACGCGCTGTTCGGCCGGCTGCGATTGCAGGCGCTTCGTCGCCAGGCCGATCGCGTCGCCGATCGCGGTTTCGTTTCCGGCCAGACCGGTGACGGTGCCGTCGAGCTGTTCGCGCACGGTGTGGAGGTCGCGGGTCAGCGGCGTCAGCGCATAAGCGCGTCGACCGAACACGATCAGGCCGACACGATCGCCGCTGCGGCGTTCGAGGAAATCCGCGATCACCGCCTTGGCGGCGGTCGTGCGGGTGACGACCCGGCCGCCGAGCTCCATGTCGCGCTCGTCCATGCTGCCGGACAGATCCACCGCCAGCATCAGATCGCGCGCCGCCTGCGGCGGCTGCACCAGATCGCCCAGCTGTTGCGGACGGGCCACCGCCACGCACAGCAGTGCCCACGCCAGCCACGGCAATACGCCCAAACCGCGCGATCGCGCGCGACCGATCTGCCCGCCGATCGCACCGATGCGGTCGCCATACGGCACGCGCAGCGCCGGCGCGGTGGTGGATGCGGTCGGCCAGAAGCGGCGCACCAGCCACGGCAGCGGCAACGCGGCCAGCCACAGCGGCCAGGCGAAGTTCGATCGCAGCGATTCGAGCACGGCGTCGATCATGTCCGCCGCCGCGACGACCACGGCCAGCGTCGGGCCGGCCCGTGCGTCATCAATTCGACGAAACGCATCCGCACGATCCCGCGCAGGGCTTCGAATTCCTGCGTACCGACATCGCGCCGGAAGCCGCCTTCGAGCAGCGTGCGTCCGGCACCGGCGGAGAACACCGGGATCCGCTGGCCGGCGTCGAGAAACCGCAGCCACGCATCGCCGCTGAGGCGATCCGCCTGCGGATCCTGGCGGCGCGCGGCGCGACGCAGCAATTCCGACATCGTGGCGATCCGCGCCGATGCGTTATCGACACCTTCCAGCGTGTCGTCGAACAGCCTTTCGATCACGACGCGACGACGACGCACGCGACGACGCCAGAGCCAAACGCCGATCGCGATCGTTGCCAGCGCCGCCACCACGATCCACCAGCCCGGCGCGGGCGGCCACCAATCGGGCGCGGGCGGCAGATGCACATCCTGCAGCGGCAGCGGATCGGACGCCGGTGGCTTCGACGCACCGAGCGGCAGGTTTTGCACGCGCATCGCGGGCCAGCTCATGCCGCGCGCGTCCCCGCGAACAGATCGAGCCAGCTTTCGCTCGGCGCGTCGGTGGACAGCGCGCGCGTACGGATGCCGCTGCGCGCAAGGATCGCCGTGGCTTCATCCAGCGGCGCGGAAAACGCGCTTTGCCAGCGTTGACGCTGCGCCTCGGCGGCGAGATCCAGCTCGATGCGCCGGGTCGCGGGCGCGGCGCCTGCGGCGGCGATGCGCTCGACGGAGTGGTCGATCAGAAACGGTAGCGTCGTGCGCGGCGGATCGCGTTCCAGCGGATCGGTCAGCAACAGCACGATCACTTCGCGATGCTGCACCAGCATCGGCCACCGCGAGGCCGGCAGCGCGATCACGCTCAGCGGATCGGCCAGCACCACCAACCGCGAACCCGGACGCAGCAGGCGATCGGCATGATCCAGCGCAATCGCGAGACCGGCATCGTGTTCGGGCGGCTTCGCGTACCAGCGTACCAGCGCATCGAGCACGCGCAGTGCGCCGCGACTGCCGGACGCGGGCACGATCGGCGCTTCGCGCGCGCTGCCGCGCAACGCGCCGATGCGATCGCCATCGCGCACCGCCGCCCACGCCGCGATCGCGCCGGCACGCGCGGCCTGCACCGATTTGAATCGCGTGCGCGTCCCGAAATACAGCGTCGGCGCCGTGTCGGCGACGATCAACGTCAAGCGCTCGCGCTCGGCCTGGAACAATTTGGTGTGCGGGCGCCCGGTGCGCGCGGTCAAGCGCCAGTCGATATGACGCGCGTCGTCGCCGTTCGCGTACTCGCGCGATTCGGCGTATTCCATCCCACGACCGCGCATCGGCGACTGCGCCTGCCCGCTCATGCCATGACTTCCGCGGCGCGGCGGGCGCCGGCCAAGCACCGCACGCCGCAGCGCGACGAGCTCATCCAGACTCGGTGTGATGCCTTCGCTCATGGTGCGCGGTCCGGGCCGGAGCTCAGGGCAACGGCACCTTGTCGAGCAGCGCCTTCACCAGCCGCTCGCCATCCCAACCTTCGGCGACCGCTTCGTAACTCGGCAGCACGCGGTGGCGCAGGACATCGAGCGCGACCGCACGCACGTCGTCCGGAGTCACGAAGTCGCGGCCCGCCAACCATGCGCGCGCCCGTGCGCAGCGTTCCAGCGCGATCGAGCCACGCGGGCTCGCGCCCCAGCCGATGCGTCGCGCCAATGCAGGGTCGTAACGGGTGGCATCGCGCGACGCGAGCACGATCTCGATCAGATAGCGCTCCAGCGACGGCGCCACATGCAGGTCCAGCACCGCCGTGCGCGCTTCGAAGACATCGGCCTGCGACAAGCGCAATGGAGTCCCGACCGAAGCGGGCACGCCGGAATGCTCGGCACGGGCGCGATCGCGCGCCAATCGCAGGATCTCGGCTTCCATCGCCGCTTCGGGATAGCCGATGCGCACGTACATCAGGAAACGGTCGAGCTGCGCTTCGGGCAACGGGAAGGTGCCTTCCTGTTCGATCGGATTCTGGGTCGCCATCACCAGGAACAGTCGCGGCAACGGATAGGTCTGGCGGCCGACGGTGACCTGGCGTTCGCCCATCGCTTCGAGCAGCGCCGACTGCACCTTGGCCGGCGCGCGATTGATTTCGTCGGCGAGCAACAGCGAGTGGAAGATCGGGCCGGGCTGGAACTCGAAATGGCCGTCCTGCGGGCGCCAGACTTCGGTGCCGGTCAAATCCGCCGGCAACAGGTCCGGCGTGAACTGGACGCGGGCGAAATCGGCTTCGAGGCGACCGGCGAGCGCGCGGATCGCGGTGGTCTTGGCGAGTCCGGGCGCGCCCTCCACCAGCAGATGGCCGTCGGCGAGCAGCGCGATCAACAGCCGTTCGATCAGCGCGGACTGGCCGACGATCTCCGCGGACAACTGTTCGCGCAGCTGTGCGAAGACGGCATGCAATCGGGAAGGGGCAGCGGGGGTATCCATCTCAGACAGGCATCCGTCGGCTCGGCGATTCGATCCGCAGTTTGACCGATCTTCGCTGGAAATGTTCACTGCCCGGCCACTGCCGTCTTGACCGTGCGCGGCGCCAAAAGAAAACGGGGGCCGAAGCCCCCGTTTACGTATTCATCAGGCGATGGAGGCCCCGTGGATCGGATCGCGAAATTCAGATCCGCGGAGAAACCGTCATGACCTTCGGCGTGACGAAGATCAGCAGTTCGGCCTTGGTCTTGCCGCGACCTTTCTTCTTGAACAGATTGCCGAGGATCGGCAGATCGGCCAGGAACGGCACCTTGGACGCCTGACTGCGGTCGGAGAACTCGTACACGCCGCCGATCACGACGGTGTTGCCGTCTTCGACCAGCACGGCGGTGTTCACTTCGCGCTTGGCGATCAGCGGGACCGAACCGTTGGCGGTATTGATGAACTCTTCCAGTTCATCCTTCTTGACCGCCATGTTCAGGAAGACGCGACCGTCGTTGGTGATCGTCGGCGTGACCTTCAGTTCGAGCACCACGTCCTTGAAGTTCACGGTCTGGGTGACCAGGCCGCCGGAGACGGTGGTGGTGACATAGCCGATTTCGCGACCCTGTTTGATCACCGCTTCGCGCTGGTTGCTGGTGACGACGCGCGGGTTGGAGATCACTTCGCCGCGACCCTCTTCCTGCATCGCCGACAGTTCGATGTCGAGCGCGTAGCCGGCGTTGAGGATGGTGAAGGCCAGCGACGCAGGATTGCTGGTGATCAACGAGCCGACCGCAGCGCCGAGGTCGACGTTGCTGCCCTTGATGATGCTGGGAACCGGATGCAGCGGCGGCGGCAGCGGCGGCTGACCCTGCGCAGCGCGATCAAGGTTGGCGATCTGCCAGTCGCGATACGCGGTGTTGTAACGATTGTTGGCATCGGCGATGGAGTTCATCGTACCGGTGGTGTTGGTCGTGTTGTTGCCGAACGCAACATTGTTCCTGGAACCGTTGATGCCGAATTTCGCGCCCAGTTCACGGGCGAAGTCTTCGGTGGCGATCACGATCTTGGCTTCGATCAGCACCTGGTCGACCGGTTTGTCGAGCTGGGCCACGAGGCGACGGATCTCGGCGACGCGCGCCGGGATGTCGATCACCAGCAGGGTGTTGGTGCGGCGGTCGAAACTGAGACTGCCGCGCGCAGACAGGAAGCCGCGGCTCTGCTGCGAGGAAGCACCGCCACCGCCACCGCCCTGCGCACCGCCGCCGCCCGACTGGTTGCCCTTGCTTTCGTCGGTCAGCAGTTTGGCGATGTCTTCGGCATTGCCGTAGCTCACCGGGATGTATTCGGTGACCGTTTCGACGCGGTTCTCGATCGCGATGCGCGCGTCTTCCTTGTCCTGCTCGAATTTGGCGATTTCAGCCTGCGGAGCGACCCACACGACATTGCCGCTGCGACGTTTGTCGAGGGCTTTCGCCTGCAGCACGATATCCAATGCCTGGTCCCACGGCACATTGATCAGGCGCAGCGTGACGTTGCCCTGCACGGTGTCGCTGGCGACGATGTTGAGGTTCGACTCCTCCGCGATCAGCTGCAGCACCGTGCGTACCGGCACGTCCTGGAAATTGAAGGTGACCGGACGTCCGTTGAACGGGCGAGCCGCAGTCGCGGCCTTCTGCGCGGTGCCGGCGACAGCGGAAGCGCCACCGACCGCGCGGGTCTGTGCCGCGGCGCGCGGCACCAGTTCGACGATGTAATCGCGGCCGGTCTGGTAGGCCAGCGGCTCGAATGCGCCCTTGGCGCTCATCACCACCTGCACCTTGTCGCCGCTGCCGCTGGCTTGCACCTGCTGCACCGGTGTGGCGAAGTCGCTGACGTTCAACATCCGCTGCAGGTGCGCGGGCACCGTGACGTTGCCGATATCGACGACCACGCCGGCATCGCTGGCGCGCATGTCGGGCGTCGCGCCATCCTTGTCGAAGTGCAGGATCAGCTTGCCCGAACCGCCATCGCCTCGCTTGAAGTCGATGCTGGTAATGGAAGCGACTGCGGCACCGACCTGTGGGGTCTGGGGCACGGCCGCGACTGCGGGTGCGGACGCGGGCGGGCTTGGCGGAGCCGCGTTGACGACGCTGAGCGCCGACAACAGACCGGCGGCCAAGCCGTACATGGCGGCCTTCATTGGCAATGTGCGACGGCCCTGCTGCTGGCTATGCGCGTTGAGTACGATCATTTCGCTATCCCCTCGTCTTATTCGTCATCGAGCGAGACCGTCGCCGGCCGCTCCAGCCAACCGCCTGCACCATCGGGAACCAGTTCGACGAGTTCGATACGATCTTCGAACACGCCTGTCACGCGCCCATCGGCCTGGCCCATGTAATCCCCCGGACGCACCCGGTAGGTGACCTTTTCGGGCACCATCACCAGCGCGATCAGCGACCCGCCTTTGCCGAGCGTCCCGACCATGTCGAGACTGTCGAGCGGGAATTGCTCCAGCACCTGCTTGCGCCGGTTCGCTTCGGGACGCGGCCCGGAGGCGGACGATCCCGCGGCGAATGCACTGCTGAACGGATCGCGCAATGACTGCGCGGAGTATTCGAACGTCTCGAACTGCTGCATCACCGGCAGCGGATCGAGCGGCGGCGCGGGCCGCGCCTTGACCTCGGCGACCCACTCTTCGAGATTCGGAGCTTCGCCCGGCGTACTGGTGATCGACCGGCCACACCCTGTCAGCGCCGCGAACAGCGCCAGAGCCAGGAATGGACGCGTCGCCAGCGACCGGATCGATGAGTGTCTGCGCATCATCACTTGCCTCCTTGCGGGGCCGGAGCCGGAGCAGCGGCAGCAGGTGGCGCGCCCGTCGCGGCGGTGCCGGCAGCAGCAGACGTCGCGGAAGCGGCTTCGTCCTCATCGCGATAGCGATAGGTCTTGACCGTGCCCTTGAGTTCCAGCGTGGAATTCGGGCCGATGCCGACCACCTTCTTCTTGTCCGCGTTGGCATCGACGCGAGGCGTGAGTTCGATGTTGTGCATGGTCATGATCACCACGCGCGGCAGCGAAGCGACGCCGCTGACGAAGGCACCGAACTGATGGTAGCTGCCGACCATTTTCAGCTCGATCGGCTTTTCGGCGTAGAACTCGAGCGCGGTTTCTTCGCCCGGCTGGAACAGTTCGTTGGTAATGCCGGTGGCGAGCGCGGTCTGCGAGATGTCCACGATCAGATCGGGCATTTCGGTCTTGCTCGGCAGCTGGCGAAGCATCTGCTGCAGCTGTTGTTCCATCTGCGCGAGCTGCTGCTTCAGCGGCTCCAGATTCGCGGCCTGGCCCTGCAGCCTCTCGAAATCGCTGCGCTTGGTAACCTCTTCGGCCTCGAACGATTCGAGCTGTGCGCTCTTCGGACGGGTCAGGAAGTTCCACAGCAGGAACAGGATCAGCAGTCCGAGTGCGATACAGAAGCCGAACTGCCATTCGCGCGGCCAGGAACCGGCGTTGTTGAAGTCGAGCTCCTTGAGCGACATTTTCTTTTTCACGACTCGGCTCCTCCCGTCGGCTGCGGTTGTGCGGACTCGGGATGAGTGGTCGGCGCAGCGCTGGAGGCGGGCGCGGGCGCCGCCGGGGTCGTCGTCGGCGCGGCAGCCGGCGCGGCGCCGGCAGGTTGTGCCGGGCTGAGCGGCTGCAAGGTGGCCGGCGCGGCAGCGGCGGCTGCAGGGTCGGCGGCGACAACGCCCTCTTCGCCTTCCTTCTTGGCGTTGGGATTGGCGAGCGTCACCGTCAAACTGAAGGTGTACGGCAGGCCCTTGTCGTCGCCTTCGGCCTGGATCACCGACAGCTCGGGCTTGGTCATCCAGCCGGAGGTCTCGAAGTTGCGCATGTAGGTACTCACGCGCGCATTCGATTGCGAGCGGCCTTCGAGCGTGAGCTTGTCGCCATCCTGCTTGATCGAGGTGAGGATCACGCCGTCCGGGATGGTGCGCACCAGCGAATCGAACAGGTGCACCATCTGCGAGCGGTTGGCCTGCAGTTCTTCGATCACGATCTTGCGGTTGAGCAGCTTGTTCTTCTTTTCTTCCAACGCCTGGATCTCGGTGATCTTGGCCTGGACAGCGACGATTTCCTGGTCGAGGAAGGCGTTGCGCGCCTGCTGGCCGGAGATCTGGCGGTTGTAGTAGGTGTTGATCATGAACCACACCGCCAG
The DNA here is from genome assembly GCA_013141175.1 of Lysobacter sp. Classification (NCBI taxonomy): domain Bacteria; kingdom Pseudomonadati; phylum Pseudomonadota; class Gammaproteobacteria; order Lysobacterales; family Lysobacteraceae; genus Lysobacter; species Lysobacter sp. The sequence continues at coordinate 2,322,034 of JABFRN010000001.1, read as the reverse complement.
ACCGGCGAGCGCGGACATCGCCAACATCAGGAAGAACTGTTTCTTGCGCTCTTTCTGGCGCTCCGCGCGCCACGGAAGTAAGTTGATCCGTGCCATCAGTCGAAGCTCCTCAGAGCAAGGCCGCAGGCGATCATCAGCGCCGGCGCGTCCTGCGCGAGCGCGTGGGCCTGCACGCGTGGGCCAAGGGTCATCTGGGCCAGCGGATTGGCGACGACGGTCTGCACGCCGAGTTGCTCCTCGACCATCGGCGCGATGCCGGCGATCGAGGCGCAGCCGCCCGCGAGCACGATCTGGTCGACACGGTTGTACTCGCTGCCGGCATAGAAGAACTGGAGCAGACGGCCGATCTGCTGGGCCATCGCCTCCTTGAACGGCTCCAGCACTTCGATCTCGTAGCTCTCGGGCAGACCGCCCTGACGCTTGGCGAGGCCGGCCTCCTCATAGCTGAGACCGTAGCGGCGCATCACTTCGTCGGTGAGCTGCTTGCCGCCGAACACCTGTTCGCGGCTGTAGATGTTGCGGCCATTGCGAAGGATGCTGAGCGTGGTCATGGTGGCGCCGACATCGACCAGCGCGACGATACCGTCGTGCGGGATATTCAGCGTACCGGCGATCAGGGCGTAGGCATTTTCGATCGCGAAGGCCTCGACATCCATGACTCTTGCGGTCAGGCCGCCGACCTCCAGCGCCGAGGCGCGCATCTCCACGTTCTCGGAACGCGAAGCCGCCAGCAGCACCTGGACCATCTCCGGGTTGCCGGGCATGGCGCCCAGCACCTCGAAGTCCAGATTCACTTCCTCGATCGGATACGGGATGTAATTCACCGCCTCCAGCTCGATCTGGGACTCCATATCGTCCTCGTCGAGCTCGGCGGGCATCGGGATGATCTTGGTGATCACCGCAGAGCCGGCCACGGCCGCGGCGGCATGCTTGGCCTTGCTGCCGGACCGGTTCAGGGCGCGGCGGATGGCTTCGCCGACCGCCTCGACCTCGACGATGTTCTTTTCGGCCACGGCGTTCGGCGGCAATGGCTCGACCGCGTAGTGCTCCACCCGATAGCGGTCGCCAGCCCGAGACAGCTGCAGGAGCTTGACGGCGGTCGAACTGATATCGACGCCCACCAAAGGTGACTGATTTTTTGCTAGCAGTCCCACTTTTTCCCCATCCCACGCGCGCTTACGCACGTTACGTGTCCCAATACATTAAATAACGGACTTTCAACTTTAAGGCAACTCCCCATTGCTGCCGATCGTTCTCAGAGTGACCTCTGTCACGACCTGAAGCCCTCTCCGGCCCGCTCGCCCGGTCGCTGGCCCGCCCCATCGGACCCGCTTTCCGGGCTTCCCCGCGACCGTGCGACAGCGCCGGGGGCGGGTCCCCTATAATCCGCCACCGCTATCAGTACACCTTTCGCCCCCAGGATTCCCCCAACCATGTCCCGTATTCGTCGCCTCCTGCGCTGGGCGTTCCTGTTGTCCTTCCTCGGCCTGCTGGTCGGGGGCATCGGTTTCGGGATCCTCTATGCCAGTGTCTCGTCCAAGCTCCCGGACGTACAGACCCTGCGCACCATCGAACTGCAGGAGCCGCTCTACGTCTATGCCCGCGACGGGCGCCTGATCGGCCTGTTCGGCGAGACCCGGCGCTACCCGGTGCAGATCGAGAAGGTGCCCAAGCCGCTCAAGGACGCCTTCATCGCGATCGAGGATGCGCGCTTCTACGAACACGGCGGCGTCGACTACAAGGGTGTGGCGCGCGCGATCTGGCTGATGGCGACCACCGACGGCAAGCGCATCCCCGGCGGCTCGACCATCACCCAGCAGGTCGCCCGCCAATTCTTCCTCAGCTCCGAATACAAGTTGAAGCGCAAGTTCGCAGAAATGCTGCTCGCACGGAAAATGGAGCAGGAACTGAGCAAGGACGAGATCTTCGAGCTCTATCTCAACAAGAGTTTCTTCGGCAACCGGGCCTACGGCGTGGGCGCCGCGGCGGAGTTCTACTACGGCAAACCGCTGGATCAGCTCAGCCTGGACGAAATGGCATCGCTGGCGGCGATCCCCAAATTCCCGTCCAGCGGCAACCCGCTGAACAATCCGGCGCGCGCCAAGATCCGCCGTGACTACGTGTTGCAGCGCATGCGCGAGCTCAACATGATTTCCGTCGCCGAGGAGCAGGCCGCGCAGGCAGCGGCGATGCATGCCAGCCCGCACGAGCGGCCGATCGAAGTCTCCGCGCCGTTCATCGCCGAGATGGTGCGCCAGGAAATGATCGCGCGATACGGCGAGGAAGCGCTGACCAAGGGCTATCACGTAACCACGACCATCGATCCGGCGCTGCAGGCCGCCGCCGATGGCGCAGTGCGCGATGGCCTCGGCGCCTACGACCACCGCCATGGCTGGAACCCCAAGGCGATCCAGCACCTCGAACTGCCCGCCAACGAGGATGCCGCCACCGCCGCGACCCGTTTGCGCAGCTTCCCGGCCCGCGGCGCGTTGTTGGCCGCACTGGTATTGGGCACCAGCGGCGACAATGCGCAAGCGGTCCTGGCCGACGGCACCGTGCTCGATCTCGGCCCCGACACCTCGCGCTGGACCGGCAAGTCGCCGGCCGCCTTGCTGAAGCGCGGCGATGTGGCCCGGGTGCGCAAGATCGTGCCCGAAGCCAAGCCTGACCCGAAAACCGCCAAAGCTGGCGAGGCCACGGCCGCCGCTCCGGCCCCCGTTCCCGCCGGCCCGGTCACCTGGCGCCTCGATCAATTGCCGCGCGCCGAATCGGCGCTGGTGTCGCTGGACGCCGATACCGGCGCCCTGCGCGCGCTCGTCGGCGGCTACAGTTTCGCCGGCAACAAATTCAACAACGCCACCCAGGCCCGCCGCCAGCCCGGCTCGTCGTTCAAGCCCTTCGTCTATGCAGCCGCGTTCGAGCGCGGCTACAACCCCGCTTCCATCGTGCTCGACGCCCCGGTCGTCTTCCGGATGCGCGCCGGCAAAGTCTGGCGCCCGCAGAACGACGGCGGCGGTTTCGCCGGCCCGATCCGCGTGCGTGAAGCGCTGGTGCAATCGCGCAATCTGGTCTCGGTGCGCATGCTCGATGCCATCGGCGTCGACTACGCGCGCAGATACATCACCCAGTTCGGGTTCAAGGAAGAAGAACTGCCGCCGAATCTGTCGATCGCGCTGGGCACGCCCTCGCTGACGCCGCTGTCGGTCGCGCGCGGCTACGCAACGTTCGCCAATGGCGGCTTTCGCATCACACCGTGGTTCATCGACGAAGTGAAGGACCGCGAAGGCAAGATCATCTTCAAGGAAAAGCCGGCCTTCGCCTGCCGCAGCTGCGGCAATGGACGCGCCGGACAGCCGGCCACGCCAGCATCCAGCGTGGTCGACGGTTTCGACCTCGGTCCCGCCGGCAGCGCAAAGCCCGCCGCCGCCAAACCCGACGGCAAGAAAGCCACCGCAAAGGCCGCACCGCCCGCAGCGCTGCCCGCCGATGCCGTGCTGGCGCCGCGCGCCATCGACGAACGCATCGCCTACCAGCTCACCTCGATGATGCGCGACGTGGTGCTGCGCGGCACCGCCACCGACGCCAAGCGCCTCGGCCGCGAGGATATCGGCGGCAAGACCGGCTCCACCAACAACCACCGCGACGCCTGGTTCTCCGGCACCGGCGGCAATCTCATCACCACCGTCTGGGTGGGCAAGAGCGACAACACCACGCTGGGCTACCGCGAATACGGCGGCAAGGCGGCGCTGCCGATCTGGATCGACTACATGAAGGTCGCGTTGACCGACGTGCCGATCGCCGCCAACGACCCGCCGGACGGCATGGTCAAGGTCGCGGTCACCGCCAGCGGACAACTGCTGCCTTCCACTGGCGGCGGCGGCATCACCGAGTACGTGAAGGTGGAAGATCTCGAGAAGATGGAAACCTACGTCGACTACGGCAACGACGACGCGCTGCCGAGCGAAGAGTCGTTCGATATTTTCTGACCCCGGGCTTTTCCGCCGGAATTGCGCAGGTCGGGCCTTGGCCCGACGTCGTAACCGGTCCGATTGCGATGTTCAATGCTCGAGACCGTTTCGATCATTGCGCAATGCAACCGGAAACACCTCAATGTCGGGCCAGGGCCCGACCTACCCCATCCCGATTCCCCAATCCCGGCGCGTCGGTTACAGTCGCCCCAGGCCCCGCCGGGACGCTGACCATGCACCACGCCCGCCAACACGCCGAAACCAAGACCCGCGAGCGACGCGCGCGCCTCGCCCACGAAGCCGCCCGGCTCATCGCCGAAAGCGGCATCCGCGATTTCCATCAGGCGAAACTCAAGGCCGCGCAGCGCCTGGGCATCCACGACGATGCTTCGCTGCCGCGCAACCGCGAGATCGAGGACGCACTGCGCGAATACCAGCGCCTGTTCCAGGGCGACGCGCAGGTCAACGCACTGCGTCAGCGTCGCGATGCCGCGCTGCGCGCGCTTGAATTCTTCGCGCCGTTCGATGCCCGTCTCGTCGGCCCGGTGCTCGACGGCACCGCCGACGCCAACGCCCCGGTGCAACTGCAGCTCTATACCGACGATGCCGAAGCCGTGCCGCGCTTCCTCGAAGACCACCGCATCCCCGCCGAGACCCGCAGCCGCCGCATGCGCCTCGACCGCGAACGCGCGCTCGACTGCCCGGTCTGGCTCTTATCCGCCGAAGAGCTGAGTTTCGACATCACCGTGCTGCCGCACGACGCACTGCGTCAGGCGCCGTTGTCGAACATCGACGAGAAGCCGATGCGGCGCGCGTCGGCGGCGCAGTTGCAGGCGCTGCTGGTACAGGAAGATCTTGCAGGATACGAAGACGAGAGCGCGCGCTAGAATCGTTCCACTCCACACCATCACATCGCATGCGCTACCAGGGACGAATCAGCGACTGGAACGACGACAAGGGTTTCGGCTTCGTGGCGCCGAACGGCGGCGGCGATCGCGCCTTCGTCCATATCAAGGCGTTCGCGAGAGCATCGCGTCGCCCCCTCGACGGCGACCTCATCACCTACGCCGTCACCCGCGACACGCGCGGCCGACTGCAGGCCCATGCGATCCGTTTCGTCGGCGAGACGGCGCCCGTGGACGATCGCGCGACCCCCGGCTGGTTCGGGCCGGCATTTGCGCTGCTGTTCGTAGCGACGATGACCGGGACCGTGCTCACCCATCAGTTGTCGATGAACGTACTCCTGGCCTACGCCGCGATGAGCGGCGTCGCCTTCGTCGCCTACGGCCGGGACAAATCGGCGGCGACGGCAGGCAAGCAGCGCACGCCGGAAGCGACACTGCATGCCCTCGGTCTGTTCTGCGGCTGGCCGGGCGCACTTCTGGCGCAGCGGATGTTCCGGCACAAATCGCGCAAACGCGAATTCCAAGGCACGTTCTGGGGAACGGTCGCCATCAATGTCGTCGTATTGATGTTTCTCGGCAGCGACACCGGCAGCAGCATGGCGCGCGCGTGGCTCGGCGCGTACTGATTGGGGAAGCTTTCGTACAGGCCACGCCATCATCAGACAGCAGGCAGGGTGGGGTGGGCGCAGCGATGCACACCCAGCCCCGAATACTCACCAATGCATCTGCGATGTTTCGTAGTTCTGTCCGATGCCCGTCAGACCTGACATGCGAAATGGTGGGCATCGCTGCGCTCACCCTGCCCTACGATATCGGGATCAAGTGTTACGACGCGAACCTGTCCGTCGCCCGCACCAGTGCATCCACATTCTCCGGCTCGTAGGCCGAATGCCCTGATGCAGGCGAGATATGCAGCTGCGCCTTCGGCCAGGCCTTGTGCAGGTCCCAGGCGTTCTGGATCGGGCAGACCACGTCGTAGCGGCCGTGGACGATCACGCCGGGAATATCGGCGATCTTGTGGGCGTCGCGCAGCAACTGGTCTTCCACTTCGAAGAATCCGCCGTTGACGAAATAGTGGTTCTCGATGCGCGCGAACGCGAGCGCGAACGCGGCGTCTTCGTGGCCGGCGACGAAATCCTCGTCGATATGCAGGAAGCTGGTCGCGCCTTCCCAGACGCTCCACGCACGCGCGGCGGCGAGGCGGGTGGTCTTGTCATCGCTGGTGAGGCGACGGTGGTAGGCGGAGATCAGATCGTGGCGCTCGACCGGCGGAATCGCGGCGATGTAGTGGTCCCATGCATCGGGAAACAGCCGCGAGGCGCCTTCCTGATAGAACCATTCCAGTTCCCAGCGGCGCAGCATGAAGATGCCGCGCAGCACCAGTTCGGTGACCTTGCCGGGATGCGTTTCGGCATACGCCAGCGCAAGCGTGGAGCCCCAGGAACCGCCGAAGACCTGCCAGCGCGCGATGTCCAGGTGCCCGCGCAGTTTTTCGATGTCGGCGACCAGCGTCCATGTAGTGTTGTCGACCAGATCCGCGTGCGGCGTGGAGCGCCCGCTGCCGCGCTGGTCGAACAGGATGATGCGGTACTTCGACGGGTCGTGGAAGCGCCGCATCTTCGTGCTGCAGCCCGCACCGGGGCCGCCGTGCAGCATCACCACCGGTTTGCCGTTGGGATTGCCGCACTGTTCGTAGTACAGCGTGTGGCGGTCGTCGACTTTCAGCGTACCGGTATCGAAGGTATCGAGTTCGGGATAGAACGTGCGCATGGCGGTGTCGTGTCTCTGCGTTGCGTGGCGTGCGGCGACGGAGGCATTCCGCGCCGGTCTCGTGGGCTTACCAGTCGCGGGTCGCGATCATTTCCTCGGTATCGGCATCGAAACCGTAGGTGCTTGCAATGAAAGCGAAATCCCCGGCGATGCATTCTCGCGCCGCCGTCTCGATTTCGCTGTCGTGTTCGTAGAACGCTTCGGCAAGTGCGTTGAATTCATCGGTGGAGGCATGGGCGAGCGCATACAGGGCTTCGAGGTCGCGCGGCTTTTCCAACTCGATGCTGTCGCACAGGCGCAGCAGGATGTCCTTGCCCCTGTCGACCAGCGCATCCGGAAAGTAGCTGTCCCGATACATCTCATCGAGAAAGGCATGCTGCAGGATGTCGGGGTGGCTGACGGCCATGGTGGGTCCGGGAGAATGCGGGTGGTCAGGACGGCTGGTCAGGACCAGATCGGGAGAGTGTGCCACCCTCGCCTCGGTCCGTGCGTCTGCCAAGCGTCACTCGGTCGCGGTTTTCCAGATCGCGGCAGGTTTCGACGCTGTCGAAGCCGGCGGCCTGCAGCAGCGCGCGCACGGCGTCGCCCTGATCCCAACCATGTTCCAGCAACAGCCAGCCGCCGCTGCACAGGTGAACAGGGGCGGCGGCGGCAATGATGCGGATTGCGTCGAGGCCATCGGCACCCGACGACAGCGCGGGCCCGGGTTCGTAACGCAGCGCATCCAGATGCGGATCGGCATCGGCGATGTAGGGCGGGTTGCTGACGATCAGGTCGAAGCGCTCGCAGGCCAGCGGCTGCAGCCAGTCGCCCTGGCGGAATTCGACGTTCCGCAGGCCCAACTCGCGCGCGTTGGCGCCAGCGACCTCGAGCGCGCCCGCGCTCACGTCCACCGCAACGACCCTCGCCTGCGGACGTTCGTGCGCCAGCGCTAGCGCGATCGCGCCGCTGCCGGTACCGAGATCGGCGACGCGCGATTCCGACCCGGCGTGCAGACGCTCCAGCGCAAGCTCCACCAGCCGTTCGGTTTCGGGACGCGGGATCAACGTGTCCACCGAGACCATCAGGTCGAACGACCAGAACGCCCGGCGACCGGTCAGATAGGCCACCGGCTCGCCCTGCGCGCGGCGCGCGCTCAGGGTGTCGAAGCGATGCAGCGCATCCGGATCGATGACGTCGTCGCCGTGCGCGAACAGCCATGCCGGTGAGCGCCCGAGCGCATGCGCCAGCAGCACCCGGGCGTCGACGTCGTCGATGCGCTCACGGGCTTCACGCAGTACTGCATCCAGCCGGGGGCGGGGGGTCGTATCCATTGTCGATATCGTAGCCGTTGGCAGGACCATGCCCGCGCTTCCAGCACTCCCGCCCGCAGCCCGCCCGCAGTTCAGGACACCCATGCCAGCTCCAGCGCTCCATCCACGACACCTCCGCTGCTTTCCATTCGCCGCGTTGGCGCTCGCAGGTCTCCTCGCCGGCTGCCAGAGCGCTGGATTCGGTATCGCCAATCTCGGCGCTTCCGCGCCGGTCGCCAGCGTCGTCTACGACCCGCGGCACGGATTGGCTCTGGACGTGTATCGGCCGGTCGGGACGACGACGGGGCCCGTGCCGGTGGTCGTCTTCCTCTATGGCGGCAACTGGAAGCAGGGCCATCGATCGCAGTACCGTTTCGTCGGCCATCGGCTGGCACAGCAGGGCGTGCTGGCGATCGTCGCCGACTACCGCACCTTCCCGCGCACGACCTTTCCGGGCTTCGTGGAAGACGGCGCTCGCGCGGTGGCCTGGGCCCGAGCGCATGCAGCCGAACATGGCGGCGATCCACGGCGGCTGTTCGTCGCCGGGCATTCCGCCGGTGCGCAGATCGCCGCGCTGATCGGTACCGATGCATGTTATCTCGCACCGCACGGCCTACGGCCGCGCGACCTGGCGGGTGTGATCGGCTTCTCCGGACCCTACGATTTCGAGATCACGGGCTACGAGGACGTCTTCGGCCCCGAGACGCAGTGGCCGCGAGCGCAAGCGGTGAACTTCGTCGACGGCGACGAGCCGCCGTTCCTGCTGGTGCACGGCACCGCTGACATGACGGTGGAAGCGAAAGACAGCCGGGAACTGGCCGTGAAACTGCGCAGTGCCGGCGTGGAAACGACGCTGGTCTGGCTGCCGGGGGCCGGCCACCTCGCGCCGCTGGTGGCGATGCGCGCGCCCAGCCGACAGCCCGCCCTGATGCCAGCCATCCGGGCTTTCATGAATCTGCCGGCCAAGCCCTGACCTGGCCAAGCCCTGATCTGCACTCCACGCTGCCGGCATCCACCGGCAACGCCTTATGATAGTTATTATCTATTGATATAATCATTTTAATTGATTGGATCAATCGAATGACGTCGCCTAAGCTTCTCTTCGTTGCGATCGACCCCACCTTTCATTCCCCCTCCAAAGGATTTTCCATGTCGCTGATCAATACCCAGGTCAAACCCTTCAAAGCCACCGCATTCCACGCGGGCGAATTCATCCAGGTCACCGACGAGACGCTCAAGGGCAAGTGGTCGGTCCTGATCTTCATGCCGGCCGCCTTCACCTTCAATTGCCCGACCGAAGTCGAGGACGCCGCCGACAACTACGCCGAATTCCAGAAGGCCGGCGCCGAGGTCTACATCGTCACCACCGATACGCACTTCTCGCACAAGGTCTGGCACGAAACCTCCCCGGCGGTCGGCAAGGCCAGGTTCCCGCTGGTCGGCGATCCCACCCACCAGTTGACCCGCGCCTTCGACGTGCACATCGAAGAACAAGGTCTGGCCCTGCGCGGCACCTTCATCATCAACCCGGAAGGCGTGATCAAGACCCTCGAAATCCACGACAACGCCATCGCCCGCGATGTGTCCGAAACCCTGCGCAAGCTCAAGGCCGCGCAGTTCGTCGCCAGCCACCCGGGCCAGGTCTGCCCGGCGAAGTGGAAGGAAGGCGCCGAGACGTTGAAGCCGTCGCTGGATCTGGTCGGCAAGATCTGAATTTCCGCCTCACCCATTCGCGCTCCGCGCGAATCGCCCTCCCCCGGAAACGGGGGAGGGTCGGCGGGCGACCTTCCCCGCTTCGTTTGCATCAGCGGTTTGCACCGCTCCGGACGCCTCCTTTCCTGTGCCGGCCTCCCCCCGCCACGTCCGCCGACGCAGGCCGCTGCTGCAAACGCAGCCGCTCCCTCTCCTCTCCACTCACGCGCAAGGAACCGGCCATGCTCGATGCCGATCTGAAAACCCAGCTCCAGAGCTATCTGCAGAAGCTGACCCGCCCGGTCGCGATCACCGCCGCGCTCGACGACGGCGCGAAGTCGCGGGAGCTGCGCGAGCTGCTGGTCGAACTCACCCAGCTGTCTGATCTGGTCACGCTGCGCGAAGCGCGCGGGGCCGGCGACCGCGTGCCCTCGTTCGCGCTGTCCACGCCCGGCGAAACCATTTCGCTGCGCTTCGCCGGGATTCCGATGGGCCACGAATTCACCTCGCTGGTACTGGCGCTGCTGCAGGTCGGCGGGCATCCGTCGAAGCTGGCGCAGGACGTCATCGAGCAGGTCCGCGCCCTCGATGGCGACTACCTGTTCGAAACCTATTTCTCGCTCAGCTGCCAGAACTGTCCCGACGTGGTGCAGGCCCTGAACCTGATGGCCGTGCTCAATCCGAAGATCCGCCACGTCGCCATCGACGGCGCGCTGTTCCAGAGCGAAGTCGATGCGCGCCAGGTGATGTCGGTTCCGACGGTCGTCCTCAACGGTGGAATCTTCGCTGCGGGCCGGATGGGCGTCGAAGAGATCCTGGCGAAACTCGACACCGGCGCCGGTGCGCGCGAAGCGGCGAAGATCGCATCGAAGGACGCATTCGACGTGCTGATCGTCGGTGGCGGCCCGGCCGGCGCGGCGGCGGCGATCTACGCCGCGCGCAAGGGGATCCGCACCGGCATCGCCGTCGAGCGCTTCGGCGGGCAGGTGCTGGACACGATGGCGATCGAGAACTTCGTATCCGTGCCCGAAACCGAAGGCCCGAAGCTGGCCGCCGCGATGGAGCGCCACGTGCGCGACTACGACGTGGACATCATGAACCTGCAGCGCGCGGAGCAGCTGATCCCGGCCGGCGTGGACGGTCTGGTCGAGGTGAAGCTCGCCAGCGGCGCTTCGCTGAAATCGAAATCGGTCATCCTCGCCACCGGCGCGCGCTGGCGGCAGATGAGCGTGCCCGGTGAGCAGGAGTACCGGAACAAAGGCGTGGCCTATTGCCCGCACTGCGACGGCCCGCTGTTCAAGGGCAAGCGGGTGGCGGTGATCGGCGGCGGCAACTCGGGCGTGGAGGCGGCGATCGACCTGGCCGGCATCGTCGCCCATGTCACCCTGATCGAATTCGACGCCAGGCTGCGCGCCGACGAAGTCCTGCAGCGCAAGCTTCGCAGCCTGCCGAACGTCGAGGTGATCGTCTCGGCGCAGACCACCGAAGTGCTGGGCGACGGCCGGAAAGTCATCGGCCTGAACTATCAGGATCGATTGACGCAGGCTATCCACACGCTGCCGCTGGAGGGCATCTTCGTGCAGATCGGCCTGCTGCCCAACACCGAATGGCTGAAAGGCACGCTGGCGCTTTCGCCGCGCGGCGAGATCGTGATCGACGAACGCGGCCAGACCTCGCTGCCCGGGATATTCGCCGCTGGCGATGCGACCACGGTGCCCTACAAACAGATCGTGATCGCGATGAGCGAAGGCTCGAAAGCGGCGCTCGGCGCGTTCGACCACCTGATCCGCAGCTCCGCACCGGCGGCGGCGATGCCGGCGGCACAGGCGGCCTGAGCCGTCCTCCCGCGTGCGGAGGGATCGCACTGCGCGCGGGCATCGGCGGCACGACCGAAAAAAACGAGCCTGTCAGAAACGACAGGCTTACCAATACGACAATCGCCGGTATCACTTCAGGTCTATAAAGTTTTTCTTGGCAATCATGTCGCAAGATGCATTGCCGCCCCCGGTCCTCGCATTCGATGCGATGCAACCCGATCAAGGGAACGAGACGCCATGAAGGGATCATCATGAACCTGCGCGACCTCAAGTACCTGGTGGCGCTTGCCGACCACAAACACTTCGGACGCGCGGCATCCGCCTGTTTCGTCAGCCAGCCGACCTTGTCGACGCAGATCAAGAAGCTCGAAGAGGAACTGGGCGTCTCGCTCGTGGAGCGCGCGCCGCGCCACATCATGCTGACCCCCGCCGGACGCGACGCGGCCGAACGCGCGCGCCGGATCATGGCCGATGTCGAGGAAATGAAGGAGGCCGCGCGCCGCAGCCAGAATCCGGAGGCCGGCGCGGTGCGGTTGGGCATCTTCCCGACCCTCGGACCGTATCTGTTGCCGCACGTCGTTCCGCGGGTCCGCGAGCGCTTCCACGACCTGGAGCTGCTGCTGATCGAGGAAAAGACCGAAGTCATCCTGCGCCAGCTGCGCGAAGGCAAGCTGGACGCTGGCGTGCTCGCGCTGCCGCTGCACGACGAGCAGTTGCACATCGAGCCGCTGTTCGAGGAGCCGTTCATGTTGGCGGTGCCGGAAACCCATGCACTGGCCGCGAACAGGATGCTGACCATGCAGGATCTGGCGCACGAGAGCCTGCTGCTGCTCGAAGACGGGCACTGCCTGCGCGACCAGGCGCTGGACGTATGCCACCTCGCTGGTGCCGGCGAGAAGACCGGGTTCCGCGCGACGTCGCTGGAAACCCTGCGACAGATGGTGGCGGCGAACGTCGGCATCACCCTGTTGCCGGTGTTGGCGGTGAAACCCCCGGTGGCCGCATCGCAGGATATCCGCCTGCTGGCGTTCCGCGCCCCCGCACCGAGCCGCCGCGTCGCGATGGTCTGGCGACGCAGCTCGGCGATGTCGGAATTCCTGACCAAGCTCGCCGCCGTGTTCCGCGACCTGCCTGCCGATCTGCTCACGACCGGCGACGTGCCCACCCATGGCGGCGCACGGCATCCGCCCGTCATCGAGCCCGCTTGAGCCGGCAGCGGCATGGCGATTCAACGGGGAGAGTCGCCGCACTTGCTGCTGCGCAACATTCACGAAAACTATCGAATCGATCATAACAATTGATCACAACTTGCCATTGGCCGGGCGTATGCTCAAACCGTGCCATCCGTCGGCGCACCGCCCGCCAGATCGACTGCTCCGTCACCCGCATCGTCACAGCCCATCCATCACAGTCTTGAGGAGTGGAACACCATGAGTTTGAAAGGCTCGAAAACCGAAGACAATCTGAAAGCCGCCTTCGCCGGCGAATCCCAGGCGAATCGCCGCTACCTGTATTTCGCGCAGAAAGCCGATGTCGAGGGTTACAACGATGTCGCTGCGGTGTTCCGCTCCACCGCCGAAGGCGAGACCGGGCATGCGCACGGCCATCTGGAATATCTCGAACAATGCGGCGACCCGGCCACCGGCCTGCCGTTCGGCGATACCGCCAACAACCTGAAGTCGGCGATCGCAGGCGAAACCCACGAATACACCGACATGTATCCGGGCATGGCCAAGGCCGCGCGCGACGAAGGCTTCGACGAAATCGCCGACTGGTTCGAAACCCTCGCCAAGGCCGAGCGCTCGCACGCCAACCGTTTCCAGAAAGCGCTGAACGAACTCGGCGCCTGAGTCCGGGCAAAGGGGCGTCCAGGCCAACGGGCGCCCCCGCTTTCTTCCGCACCTCCTCTCCCGGTGCGGAAGAAAGCAACCTCACACGGCGACATCGCCGCGCACGCGTCCGACGCAATCGCAGCGGTGGACGGGAGTCGCCGTCGTCCTCGAAACAGCCGGTCTCGATCACGAGGAACGCATGAGCCAGCCTCCGACCTCCACATCGCCCCCATCCGCGCGCGAAGGCAGCCTCGATGCGCCGACGCGGCACCCGCTCGACTGGAAGAACCCGGCGTTCTGGGATGAATCCGCGCTCGAAAAAGAGATGGAGCGCGTGTTCGATCTTTGCCACGGTTGCCGGCGCTGCGTGAGCCTGTGCCAGAGTTTTCCGACGCTGTTCGATCTGGTCGACGCATCGACGACGATGGAAGTCGACGGGGTCGCGAAAGCCGACTACGCCAAGGTGGTCGACCAGTGCTATCTCTGCGATCTCTGCTACCAGACCAAGTGCCCGTACATTCCGCCGCACGAGTGGAACATCGACTTCCCGCATCTGATGCTGCGCGCGAAAGCCGTGCATTTCAAAGCGCATGGCGCACCGATGTCGGCGAAACTGCTGTCCAGCACCACCACCGTCGGCAGTTTCGCTTCGATTCCGGTCGTGGTCGAAGCGGTGAATTGGGGCAATCGCCAGCCCGCGCTGCGCGGCGTGATGGAAAAGACCCTCGGCGTGCATCGCGACGCGCAGGTGCCGGCGTATCACAGCCCGACCGCGCTCAGGAAGCTGAAGCAGGACGACAGCGGCGACGGCGCGGTGGCCGCAGGGCCCACGCGTGGAAAAGTCGCGATCTTCGTCACCTGCTACGGCAACCACAATCATCCGCGGATGGTCGAAGACCTGGTCGCGGTGCTGCGCCACAACGACATCCCGGTGAAATTGATCCGCCAGAACCAGTGCTGCGGCATGCCGAAACTCGAACTTGGCGATCTGGACAGCGTCGACGACTACAAACAGCGCAACATGCCGCCGATGTCCGCGGCGGTGGACGATGGCTGGGACATCATCGCGCCGATTCCGTCCTGCGTGCTGATGTTCAAGCAGGAACTGCCGCTGATGTATCCCGACGACGCGCAGGTTCAGGCGATCCGGCGCGCGATCTTCGATCCGTTCGAATATCTGATGCACCGGCAGACCGCAGGACTGCTCAAGAACGACTTCAGGAATGAACTCGGCAAGGTCGCATGGCAGGCGGCGTGCCACCAGCGCGTGCAGAACATCGGCCCGAAGACCAGGCAGGTACTGGAACTGGTGCCGGGCACCCAGGTGACCACGATCGAACGCTGCTCCGGCCACGACGGCACCTACGGCGTGAAGAAAGCCACCTACGAGAACGCGCGCAAGATCGCCAAGCCGGTGGAGAACCGCGTGAGGCAAACGGACGCGCAGCACTTCACCAGCGACTGCGTGATGGCCGGTGCGCATATCGCCCACGGCTTGAACGATGGCACCACTGCAGAGCATCCAGTCACGCTGCTGCGCAAGGCCTACGGAATCTGACCCATGACAGCGCTCACCCGAACCGATCTGTTCAACCTGGAAACCTACGCGGTCGAACGCGCCGCGTTCCGCACCCGCGTGCTCGCCCACAAGAAAGCGCGCAAACTGCAGCTCGGCGAACACGTGACCCTGCTGTTCGAGGATCGGCTGACGATCCAGTACCAGATCCAGGAAATGCTGCGGATCGAGCGGATCTTCGAACCCGCGGCGATCCAGGACGAACTCGACGCCTACAACCCGCTGGTTCCGGGCGGTCACGATCTGAAGGCGACGATGCTGATCGAATACGCCGACGTGGATCTGCGTCGCCGCGAACTGGCGCGGCTCGGCGGCATCGAACGCCACGTTTACGCCGAAGTCGCAGGCACCGGCCGCGCGACGACGCACGCCGACGAGGACATGGACCGCAGCGACGACGACAAGACCTCGGCGGTGCATTTCCTGCGTTTCGATTTCACGGCGTCGCAGATTTCGTCGCTGCGCGAGGGCGCCACGCTGTCCTTCGGAATCGACGA
The DNA here is from genome assembly GCA_013141175.1 of Lysobacter sp. Classification (NCBI taxonomy): domain Bacteria; kingdom Pseudomonadati; phylum Pseudomonadota; class Gammaproteobacteria; order Lysobacterales; family Lysobacteraceae; genus Lysobacter; species Lysobacter sp. The sequence continues at coordinate 2,306,685 of JABFRN010000001.1, read as the reverse complement.
TGCGCGCATGCCAGCGACGATCGAAGTCCCGATGGCGGTCCGCGAAGCGCTGCTGCGCGATTTCGCTTGAGCCGGACGCGCATGAAGCGTGCGCTGATGCTGGGCGTCGCGCTGTTGGCCACGTATGTCTCCGGTTATCTCGGCTACCGTGAAACGCATCGCCAGCGGTGGGCGTTCGATGGCCACGATTACGTGATCTTCGGATCGCGCACGGCCTACTTCGCGTTTCGGCCGTTGAGCCATCTCGACCAGTCGGTCACCGGCATCCGTACCCACATCGGCCCGCATCGCTGAACCGGCGGAGCACCGGGTAGACTGCGTTCCGGTACGGCTCCGGAATCGCCCATGCTCCGCTGGCTCCTGATCTTCATCGTCATTGCCGTCGCGGCCTGGTGGCTGGCGACGCCGTCATCGCCCGCGTCCACCCCCGCCGCATTCACGGCTGCGAACGGACAGCCGGTGCTCGGCTGCGTGCCGCCGGCGCGATTGGCGGGCGTGGACGGCACCGTGCAGAGCGATGCGCCCGGTGGCATGACACCGTTCCAACTGTCGAAGGCGACCGCCAAGCCGCTGGCCGGATTCAGCGTCGCCGCGCGGGTCCTGTCGCGCGAGGACTACGACCACGGCCGCGAAGCGGATTTCTCGCCCGTGGATCTTGCCCTGGGCTGGGGACGCATGCGCGACGATGCGGTGCTGTCGGAGCTCGATATCTCGCAGTCCGGACGTTTCTATCATTACCGCTGGAGCGGGCCACCGCCGATCCCACCCGACGACATCGTGCGCAGCAGCGCGAACATGCACATGGTGCCTTCGAATTCGTCCATTGCCGCAGCGCTGGACGCGGTCGACGCGGGAGACCGCATACGCATCGACGGCTGGCTGGTGCAGATCGATACGCCCGATGGTTGGCACTGGCGCAGCTCGCTGACGCGCGAGGACTCGGGCGCTGGCGCCTGCGAAGTGGTCTACGTCTGCAGCGTCTCGAAACAATGACCCGCTTCTTCGGCAAACCAGCACTGTCGTTGTCCGTACTGGTGGCCGCGACGCTCGCATCGGTCCCGCATGTCCGCGCGGAAACGCTGGATATGCCCGTGGAGCTCACGGTCTGGCGACAGGGCTTCAGCGGACGGATCGGCGACGCGCCCGTACGGCTGCCCTATCTGCAGCGGATCGGCGATCGCATCGAAGGCGTGTATTGCCATGGCGCCTGCGCAGCGCAGACGGATGGGCTGCGCTTGTCCGGCACATGGCGCGACGGCGGCCTGTCGCTCGACGAATACGCGCCGGACGCAGCCGGGCAACAGCAGATCACCGGACATTGGCTCCTGCTGCAGGACGGCAACGCCTGGCGCGGCGAATGGCGCAGCGCGGACGATACGCGGCGCCTGCCCGCGACCCTCTCCATCGACGACGACCCCGAGCCCTTCGAACTGCGCGTGGTTGCGGCGTTCGTGCCGGGCGCGGACGACGATGATTGCGACGCGCAATCGCCGCCGGTGTCGGCGATCCGCGTGTATCGCGAGGGCGCGCTGCTGCAGACCCTGGACACCGACTCGGTCGGCACCTGCGGCATGTTCCTGCCACGACAGTTCGACATGGATTTCGACGGCCATCCGGATATCTCGATCGCGCTCACGCTGCCGGCGGGTCCGAACATCCCGCACCAGTCGTGGCTGTTCGATCCCGCCACGCAGCGCTTCGTCGATGCACCGGCGAGCCTGCAGGACATCACCTCGCCGGAGTTCGATCCGAAGCACCGCATCGTTTACAGCTTCTGGCGCGGCAGTTGCTGCTCGCACGGGGTGGACACGTATCGCTGGAAAGACGGCGATCTAGCAGCGATGGACAGCGAGGCGAGCCACCTCCTGCCGGTGCTGCGACAGGGAAAACTCGGCTATCTCTACAGCATGCCGGGCTACGTCGACGGCGAGATCGTCTTTTCGCCGCGGATCGTGCGCGACGCTGCCGGCCAATTACGGTTGGAAGGCGTCGACGACACGACCTTCGAGCTGGAAGACGAACCCTTCGCCTGGGGCGAGTCGTTGGCGGTGGACGTGTTCGCGGCCGATGCGAAGGGCGGGTCGCGGCGCGAACGTACGGATGCGATGCGCTGGCGGCGGATCAAGGACGACGCCGGCCTGCGCTGGTGCCCGAACCTGGCCGTCTACGACATCGATCGCCACCGCATCGTGAGACGCCTGGTCGACACCCCGGAAAGCTGCACCGATACCGCGCCGGGACCATGACCGCGCGGCGTGCCGATCACAGCCCGGTCGGACAACTCACGCCGGTGCCGCCGAGCCCGCAATAACCCTTCGGGTGCTTCGACAGGTACTGCTGGTGCTCGTCTTCGGCGTAATAGAACACCGGTGCGGGGTACAGGATTTCGGTCGTGATCCTTCCCAGACCGGCAGTCTCGAGCTGCGCCTGGTACCGGCCGCGACTGGCGACGGCAGCGGCGTACTGGGCTTCGGTATCGCAATGGATCACGGACCGGTATTGGGTGCCGGCATCATTTCCCTGGCGCATGCCCTGCGTCGGGTCGTGACTTTCCCAGAACGTTTTCAACAGCACTTCGAACGACGCCGACACCGTGTCGTAGATCACCAGCACCACTTCGGCATGGCCGGTTTCGCCGCTGCAGACTTCGTGGTAGTTCGCGTTCGGCGTATGCCCGCCGGCATAGCCGGCGGCCGTGGTGAACACACCCGGCTGCAGCCAGAACTTGCGTTCGGCGCCCCAGAAACAGCCCATGCCGAACTGCACGCGCGCGAAACCGGTAAACACGTCGCGCAGCGGACGTTCGTGCACATGATGGACATTCCCCAGCGGCATTTCTTCCGGACGCCCGGGCAGCGCACGCTGCGGCGACGGCATGCGCTGTTTGTGCGCTCCGATGCCCAGCAAAGATTCGAACATCGCGATACTCCACCGAAAACATTGTGAAAAGAAGATGCGGACGACCGCACCGGAAACAAGCCGTCGCCGGTCGCGACGCGAACACCGCCGGCGCCACGTGGACCCGGTTGCGACCCGCGCGCTTTGCGGCGTAGAGCGCCTTGTCGGCGCGCTCCACCGCAGGTTGCGGCTGCCCCTCGTGCGAGAGTTGGGTCGCGACGCCGATGCTCACCGTGAGGCGCAGCGGCTGTTCCTGGTAGCGGACGTCAGTGTGCTCGACCGCGAGCCGGATCTGCTCGGCGATCGCACGCGCCATCTCGGTCTGCCGGCCCGGCAGGATCACCAGGAACTCCTCGCCGCCGTAGCGCCCGAAGATATCGTCCTCGCTGAGCTGTGCGGCGATCGTCTTCGCGATCTCGCGCAGGCAGTGGTCGCCACTGGCATGGCCGAACTTGTCGTTGATCGCCTTGAAGCGGTCGATATCGACGAACAATACCGACAGCGGCAACCCCTTGCGATGCGCGTGCTGGAAGGTCCGGGCGAGCGACTGGTCGAGACTGCGGCGGTTGAGCGCGCCGGTCAGGGCATCGATCTCCGCGGTATGGCGAAGATGCAGCGCGGCGATGGCCTCGTCGGCCTGCAGCAGCGCCAATCGCGCCAGTTCGCGGACGATGGTCAGTTCCTCGGGATGGAACACGGTGGCGCCGCTGCGTTCCAGCACGATCAAGCCCCATGCCGGCGCGCGTACGGGCAGCGCGATCAGGGCTTCGATCGCGACCGGCGTGAGCTCGCCGGTCTTGGTGACCGGGCGTTGCAGTTCGATGTTGCCGGCGAGCTGTTTTCGCAGCGTCTGCAGGCGCTGGCCGACATTCGCCTCGACATCGTCGAGATAGGCCGCCGGCTGCACCACCAGCGTGTCGCGGCCATGGTAGCCGCGGGCGACCGCGACCGCGGTGGTGGTCGGCACGATCCGGCGCAGATGCTCGAGCAGATGGCGGAACACGATCGGCTGCACCTCGTCCTCGGCGACCCCCCGCAACGAGGTCTGCAGCACGGTCATCAATTCCGAGCGCACGGCTTCGCGATACATGCGGCGCTCGGAATCGGCGCGCGCGCGCTGCTCGCGATCGCGCTGCTCCCGGTATTTGCTGATCCGGCTGATCAAGCCGACCGCGATCATCGATGCGCACAGCACGATCCCCGCCTGATAACCGTAGGTCGTCCAGAGGGTCGTGGCGATGATGCCGCGCGACGCCAGCTCCCAGGCGAGGATCGATACCGCGACCGTCAGCACCGAGAAGAACACCGCACCCGCCAGCGGCACGCGGCGGCGCCAGGCTTCGCTCAACAGGTAGAACGCGACCATGCAGCCCAGGAGCCAGAACACGGGCATGAAGAGGCTGGCGAACGCGTCCAGCCGTTCGCGCCATGCGAGCAGCAGCCCGATCGCCAGCAGCAGGATCGCGCAGCCGTTGTTGACGGCCTTCACAAGCGGGGGACGCGTCTGTTCGATATCGGTATATCTCAACAGGATCCGCAGCGAGACGACCTCGAACAGCAGCGAGACCGCATGCAGGCCGGAGCCGCCAAGGAAACGGAACATGCCGAACGGATCGAGCAGGTAGATATGACCGTTGAAGACGGCCAGCAGCAGGACGCCGGTGATGCAGAACACGAAGAACGACAGGAAACCGGCATCGCGCGACGCGAAGAACAGCGCCAGCGTCATCAGCGCGAGGATCAGCAGGCTGGCATAGGACAGGCTGGCGAAGATGGTCGCTTCCTGCACATAGCGGTCCGCCTGTTCTTCGGAAATCACTTCGGGCCTCAATGCCGCCAGGCGCATCGCCTTGGCGTCGAGCTCCAAGCGGATTTCGCCTTCCCACGTGCCCGGCAGACGGAACAGATACCCCACCGGCATCGGCCCCTCGAAGCGCTGCGGCGCGAGGAAACTGCGGGGCCCGCTCGACCAGGTGTCGTTCACCCGCAGCTCGACCGTCTCCACCGGCGTCCGCCGCATCCAGACCACCCAGTGCAGCGATTCGTTGTCGCTCGCCGGCAGCACGAAGCGCAACTCGGCCCGGGACCGGGGCGCGTCGCCCGAGACTCCGAGCCGCAGGGAATCGCCGCCCGCCCCCAGTTCGGACAAACGACCTTGCGTATCGGCCAACGGCACCAGCTCCACCGCCAGCGGCTGCGGATGCGGGGCTTCGGCACGGCTGGGAGACAGTGCGTACATGCCAAGCAGCAACACCACCACCACGCCGAACGCGCGGAACCAGTGTTGCGGCATGTCCCAGTTCGGAAACGCCATGGTCAATCGGAGATCGCGAATATCGGGATCTCCATGATCCAATTCGCGATGACGCCGGCCTTGGGCCAATACGTCGCCGCAACGCGGCTTTCGCCCCGCGCGGTGAGAGGAGTCGTTTTCGAAATTACAGGCCGATCGGCACCAACGCCCATCGCCCGCCCCCCTTTGATCGATTTCGGCCTATTTGCACACGCCTATGCGGCGCCCCTATTCCACCGGACACAGTACCACCACGACCTGCTGTTCTGCAGCCGCGATGCCGGCGCTTCAGGGCGGAAACGCCGTAGAAAGGGTGCCGTACGTCGCAAACGGCGGCATGGCCTTCAACAGGCTGTCTTTCGGCAGCCTGTTAGACTGGTCGTTTTCGCAGTCTGCATTGTCGATGACCCCGGACCACCCTACGGACACCCTTCCCGCCGACGCCGTTTCCGAGCGCCGCCAGGACTTCATTCGCCAGATCGTCCGCGACGACCTCGCCAGCGGCCGGCACGCCGCGATCCGGACCCGCTTTCCGCCGGAGCCCAACGGCTACCTGCATCTGGGCCACACCCGGGCCATCTGGACCGATTTCGGCATCGCCGAAGAGTTCGGCGGGCGCTGCAACCTGCGTCTGGACGACACCAATCCGGCCCGTGAAGACCCCGAATATGTCCGCGCGATCCAGGACGATGTCCGCTGGCTCGGCTTCGAATGGGCGGAACTGCGCCATGCCTCCGACTATTTCCAGGTGTTCTACCTCGCCGCCGAAAAGCTCATCCGCCAGGGCGACGCCTTCGTCTGCGACCTCAGCGCCGACGAAGTCCGCGCCTATCGCGGCAGCCTGAACGAGCCCGGCCGCGAATCGCCGTTCCGCAACCGCAGCGTCGAGGAAAACCTCGACCTGTTCCGGCGCATGCGCGCGGGCGAGTTCCCGGACGGCGCGCGCACCCTGCGCGCGAAGATCGACATGGGCAGCGGCAACATCAACCTGCGCGACCCGGCGATCTACCGGATCAAGCACGTCGAGCACCAGAACACCGGCAACGACTGGCCGATCTATCCGATGTACGACTACGCGCATTCGCTCAGCGACGCCGCCGAAGGCATCACCCATTCGCTGTGCACGCTCGAGTTCGAGGATCACCGCCCGCTGTACGACTGGTGCGTGGACAGGGTCGATCTGGCGCACCATCCCGAGCTGGTGGAATCGCTGATCGATCGCGGCCTGCCGTTCGAGGCCGACAAGCCGCGCCAGATCGAATTCTCGCGGCTCAATCTCAACTACACGGTGATGAGCAAGCGCAAGCTGATGACCCTGGTCGACGAAGGCCTGGTCGACGGCTGGGGCGACCCGCGCATGCCGACGCTGCAGGGCATCCGCCGCCGCGGCTATACCGCCGATGCGCTGAAACTGTTCGTCGCGCGGCTGGGCCTGTCGAAGCAGAATTCGCTCATCGACTACTCGGTGCTGGAGAACACGCTGCGCGAGGATCTCGACAGCCGCGCGCCACGGCGCATGGCCGTACTCGATCCGGTGAAATTCGTGTTGACCAATCTGCCGGGCGATCACGAAGAACATCTGACGTTCTCGAATCATCCGAAGGACGACACCTTCGGCCAGCGCACGGTGCCGTTCTCGCGCGAACTGTGGATCGAACGCGAAGATTTCGCCGAAGTGCCGCCGAAAGGCTGGAAACGGCTGATCCCGGGCGGCGAAGTGCGCCTGCGCGGCGCCGGCATCGCGCGCTGCGACGAAGTGATCCGGAACGATGCCGGCGAGATCGTCGAACTGCGCGGCACGCTCGATCTGGAATCGCGCCCCGGCATGCCCGGCGCCGACCGCAAGATCAAGGGCACCATCCACTGGGTCAGCGCCGCGCATGCGGTACCGGCGGAGGTGCGGCTGTACGACCGCCTGTTCACCGTCGCCAACCCCGACACCGACGACGACGGCAAAACCTACCGCGATTATCTGAATCCGGACTCGCGGCGCAGCGTGCGCGGCTATGTCGAGCCCGCAGCCGCCACCGCCGCGCCCGAGCAGGGTTTCCAGTTCGAGCGCATCGGCTATTTCGTCGCGGACCGCTTCGATCATCGCGCCGACGCGCCGGTGTTCAACCGCAGCGTGACCTTGCGCGATACCTGGGCCGCGAACGTTTGAACGTTCGGGCGCACGCCGGGTCGCATCCCAGTGCGGCCCATTCCATGACTGGAGGAGATTCGCCATGCGCCTGCGCCATTTCGCATTCACCGCCCTCACCGCCCTGCTGCTGATCGGCTGCACCGCACCGACGCCCACGCCGGACGCACCCTCGGCGCAACCGGCCCCGGCAGCGCCCGTCGCCGCCGCCCGGCCGGCCGAACCGCCGGTGGCCGCACCTCCCGCCGCGACGCCACCGGGCGCGGAGACGGCCCCGGTCGCCGACGCGTCGAATCCAGGCCGCAGCTGCAGGACCGACACCGATTGTGCAGTGAAGAACGTCGGCAACTGCTGCGGTGCGTTTCCGAGCTGCGTGAACAGGAGTGCGAAGACCGACCCCGCCGCCGTGCAGGCGCAGTGCGCGAAAGCCGGTATTGCATCGGTCTGCGGTTTCCAGGAGGTCAGCGGCTGCCAATGCGTGCAGGGCCAGTGCCAGAACATCACCAGCGGTGCGGTCGTGATGTGATGCCGCAAGCGAAACGCAGACCTTCCAGGCAAAGCGCGCGGAGCGCGATCGCGATTCGGTTCGGCACACGCCGCCAATGAGCGAACACGCACTGCTCTGCTACTGCCGCCCGGGCTTCGAGCCCGAGCTCGCCGCCGAACTGACCGAACGCGCCGCCGCACGCGGGCTGGGCGGCTACGCGCGTACGGAACGCAACAGCGGCTACGTGGTGTTCGTCGGCGACGATGGCATCGCGCTGGCCCGGGCGCTTCCTTTTCGCGAGTTGATCTTCGCGCGGCAGAAATTGCGCCTGATCGCGGAGCTGCGTGGCCTCGATCCGAAGGATCGGATCGCGCCGATGCTGGGGGTGCTGACAGCTCCAATGGTGGGCCAAGGCCCACCCTACGGCACCATCGTGGTCGAGCACCCCGATTCCGACGAGGCCAAACCGCTGGCCGGGCTCGCGCGCAGCTTCGGCAATGCGCTGCGTCCGGCGCTGCGCAAGGCCGGGCTGCTCGCCGCGCAGGACAACGACCGCCTGTCGCGGCTCCATGTGTGCTTCGTCGATGGCGACCACGCCTTCCTTGCCGTCGGCGACCCGTACGACAGCGCACCATGGCCGCTGGGCATCCCGCGCCTGCGCCTGCATGCCGATGCGCCCTCGCGCTCCGCGCTGAAACTCGAAGAAGCGCTGCTGGTCCTGCTCGACGCCGACGAGCGCGAACGCCTGCTGCGCCCCGGCATGCGCGCGGCCGATCTGGGCGCCGCGCCCGGCGGCTGGAGCTGGGTGCTCGCACGCCAGAACCTGCAGGTCACCGCGGTCGACAACGGTCCGCTGCGCCAGCACGTCATCGACACCGGACTGGTGCAGCATCTGCGCGCCGACGGTTTCGCCTGGCACCCGGCGAAACCGCTGGACTGGATGGTCTGCGACATGGTGGAACAGCCCAGCCGCGTCGCCGCGCGCATGGCCGAATGGTTCCGCGAAGGCTGGTGCCGGCACGCGATCTTCAATCTCAAACTGCCGATGAAGAAACGCTGGCAGGAAACCCGCCAGTGTCTGCAATGCTTCGAGGACGATGCGGGAAAACCGCTGATCGTCCGCGCCCGCCAGCTGTATCACGACCGCGAGGAAATCACGGTCTTCGCGACCACGGACACGCGATCCCACGCATGAATGCCCGACCGCCGAACGATTCCGTCATCCCCATGGACGTGCGTGCCGAGATCATGCGCCGACTGGCCCGCGCCGAAGAAGAGCACGACGTGCGCATCCTGCTGGCGATCGAATCCGGCAGCCGCGCCTGGGGTTTCGCCTCGCCGAACAGCGATTACGACGTCCGCTTCGTCTACGCGCACGCACCGCGCTGGTATCAGGCTGTGGATCTGGAGGAACGCCGCGATGTGATCGAGTACGACATCGTCGACGACATCGACCTCAACGGCTGGGATGTGCGCAAGGCCCTGCGGCTGTTCTGGAAATCGAATCCGGCGTTCGTGGAATGGATCCAGTCGCCGATCCGCTACATCGAACGCGGCGGTTTCGGTGCCGGCGCGCGCGCACTCCTGCCGCAGGTGTATTCGGTCGAGGGCGGCATGTACCACTACCGCAGCATGGCCAAGACCAACTATCGCGGCCATCTCCGCGCCGACCGGGTCCCGTTGAAGAAATATTTCTATGCGCTGCGACCGCTGCTGTCGGTGCTGTGGCTGGAACGTTACGCCACGCCGGCGCCGATCGAATTCCAGGCACTGCTGCATCTGATCGACGATCGCCCCGCCCTGCGCGCGGATATCGAGGCGCTGCTCGAGCGCAAGCGCGGCGCACCGGAGATGGGGCTGGGCGATCCGGTGCCTTCGATCAACGCCTTCGTCGAAGCACAACTCGCACGACTGGAAGCGATGAGCCCGGACACCACGCGGCAACCGCGCGCGTTGCCGCTGCTGAACACCCTGTTCCACGCGGTGCTGGACGAATAGAGCCTGCCGGCTTCCGGCGCGTCACATCCGTCTGTTAAGTTGTCGCCATGGCCGTCGGCATTCTCCTCGTCACCCATCCCGGTATCGGCAGCGCCCTCGTCGAGGTCGCCGGCCGCATGCTGCGCCAGCTGCCGCTGAAGACCGAGGCGTTCGAGCTGGCGTTCGACGCCGACCTCGACGCCGCCCTGCCGCAGGCCAGCGCCGCGCTGCGCCGGGTCGATGGCGGCGACGGGGTGCTGATCCTCACCGATCTGTATGGCGCATCGCCGAGCAACCTCGCCGCGCGCATCGCGCGCCTCGGTACGCCCGCGCGGCGGGTGGCGTCGCTGAATCTGCCGATGCTGCTGCGGGTGATGAACTATGCCGAGCTGCCGCTGGACGAACTGCCGGCGATCGCAGCCGCCGGCGCGCGCAATGGAGCGATCATCGATGATGCCTGAGTCCACGGCGCCTGCCCCGGAACGCTGCCCGACCCCCTCTTTCCAATTCCCGACCGAATCCGCGCCATGATCGAACGCGACCTCATCATCAGCAACCGTCTCGGCCTGCACGCGCGCGCCACCGCCAAACTGGTGCAGGCGGTCTCCGGCTTCCGCTGCGGCGTGACCGTCGCCGCCAAGGGCCGCGAGGTGAACGCCAAAAGCATCATGGGCGTCATGCTGCTGGCCGCCGGCCAGGGCACCACGGTCATCGTCCGCGCCGATGGCGAGGATGAAGCCGCCGCGATGGACGCGGTGATCGCCCTGTTCGAACGCCGGTTCGACGAAGACAGCTGATGAGAAGAATCCTCTCCGGCCATGGCGCATCGCGCGGCAGTGCACTCGGACGTGCGCGTGTCCGCCTGCCGCATGCGCTGGACGTGGCCGAAGAGCGGATCGACGCCTCGCTGGTCGATGCCGAAGTCGAGCGCCTGCACACCGCGATCGCGGTCGTACGCGGCGAGATGCACACCCTGCGCGATCGCCTGCACGGCGCGCTCGCGCACGAGGTCGGCGAATTCCTCGACCTGCACGCACTGCTGCTGGACGATCCGGAGCTGCTGGCCGGCCTGGACCAGCTGATCCGCACCGGCCGCTACGCCGCCGACTACGCCCTGCGCCTGCAGCGCGACCGCATCGCCTCGGTGTTCTCGGGCATGGACGATGCCTATCTGCGCAGCCGCATCGACGATATCGACCAGGTGGTCGGCCGCATACACGCCGCACTGCACCGCCGCGAGGCCGAACTGCAGGGGGTCGCCGGCGACATCCTGGTCACCGACAACATCTCGCCCTCGGACCTCGCGCAGCTGCACGCGCAGGGCGTGATGGCCGTGGTCACCGCCAGCGGCAGCCCGCTGTCGCACAGCGCGATCCTCGCCCGCAGCCTGCATGTGCCGCTGGTGATCGGCGCCTCGCACGTGCTGCAGAAGGTCAACGATGGCGACGTGCTCGCGGTCGACGGCGGCAGCGGCCTGGTCATCCTCGAACCGAACGCCGACGACCTGCGCGAACATCGCGCGCGCGTGCAATTGCACACGCGCGAACGCAAGCAATTGCACCGGCTGCGTCGCGAACCGACGCGCACGCTGGACGGCGTCGACATCAAACTCTGGGCGAACGCGGAATCGCGCGAGGACGTGGCCGAAGCGCATGCGCTCGGCGCCGCCGGCGTCGGCCTGTACCGCACCGAATTCCTGTTCATGCATCGCCCGGCGGACCTGCGGCGCACGGTGCCGGACGAAGAAGAGCAATTCCGCGCCTATCGCGATCTGGTCCTGGGCATGACCGGGCGGACCGTCACCATCCGCACCCTCGACATCGGCGCCGACAAGGCCGACGAGAGCGGACTGGCGCTCACCGGCGAACCCAATCCCGCGCTCGGTCTGCGCGGCGTGCGCCTGTCGCTGTCGCGCACCGACCTGTTCCGCACCCAACTGCGCGCGATCCTGCGCGCCAGCGCCTACGGCCCGGTCCGGGTGCTGGTGCCGATGGTCAGCGGTCGCGAGGAAATGATCGCGGTGCGCGCGCTCATGACCGACGTGCAGCGCGAACTGCGTCGCGAGGGCTCCGCCATCGCCGACGCGGTGCCGTTGGGCGCGATGATCGAAGTCCCATCGGCCGCGATCGCGCTGCCGAGCTTCATCGGCGCCACGGATTTCCTCTCCATCGGCACCAACGATCTGGTGCAGTACCTGCTCGCCGCCGACCGCAACAACGAGGCGCTGGGCGACCTCTACAGCCCGCTGCATCCGGCGGTGCTGCGCCTGCTGCACACGGTGATGCGCACCGCGCGCGCGCGCGGCAAACCGGTGGCGGTGTGCGGCGAAGTGGCCGGCGACCCGCTGTTCGCACCGGTGCTGCTGGCGCTGGGGCTGGAGGAATTCAGCCTGCATCCCGGCACGCTGCTGGAACTGCGCCGCGCGGTGCGCGGACTCGATCATTCGGCGCTGCGCGCACGCGCGCCGGCCTTGCTGCGCGCGCGCGATCGCGCGGGGATCGAGCGTTGGCTGGCGCAGGCGACTTCCATATCCGCATGACTGCGCGAATCATCATGACCGACCCGACTCCATCCACCGCCGAACAGGCGCCGCAGTTCTCCGAGAACTGGTTCGAGCACAACATCCCGCATTGGGAGCGGTGGCTCGACGCGTTCCGTGGACAATCCGGACTGCGCGCGATGGAGATCGGCAGTTTCGAGGGGCGTTCGACGCTGTGGCTGTGCGAGCACATCCTCACCGCCGACGACAGCCGCATCGACTGCATCGACCTGTTCGCGAACGACCCGGTCTATGGCGACTACCACGCGCGTTTCCGCAGCAACACCGCCGCGCATGCGCACAAGATCGTCGAGCACGCCGGCTACAGCTTCGACGCGCTGCGCCGGGTCGAAGGCGAATTCGACATCGTCTACATCGACGGCTGGCATTCGGCGTTCGGCGCGTTGGCAGACGGTGTCATGTCCTGGCCGTTGCTGAAGCCGGGCGGTGTGATGATCTTCGACGATTACCACTGGGTGCCGCAGAAGCACGGCAAACCGGAAAAACCCAACCGTCTCGTGCGTTTGTGGGCGAAATTGCGTGGCAGCCATTGGCGGCGGGAAGCATTGCTGAAACAGATCCGCAGTGTCGCGACCGAAACGCCGAAACTCGGCGTCGATGGTTTGCTGGCGACGCTCGAAGGCGATTACGAGCTGCTCGGTATCGACCATCAGCTTGCGGTGCGCAAGCTCCGTGGATTCGTTCAGGGGCAGGTCGGACACGATACGTAGGCGGGTTTCAACCCGACACTACGGGCGCATCGAGTGGCTATAGGGTGCGTTTTCGGCGCACCATCTGCTCACGGCAAACGCATATGCCGGTGCGCCGAAGGCTTGGGGTGCCCCTCTTTTCCCTCATGAAAATCAAACGGATCGATTGATCGGTAGTCGCCGTTCTTCCACTCGTCGTTCCCGCGAACGCGGGAACCCAGTGTGTTTGCGCTGCGCGGAAGCCGGAAGTCGCTGGATCCCCGCGTTCGCGGGGATGACGACGTTTTTTTGAAATGCCCGAAGCGTGGGGATACCTCAGGCCGAAGGCGCACCCCATGAACAACCATCGGATCAACCGATCTGCGCGCGCGCATTGCGGAACATCCGCAGCCAGTAGCCCGGGTGTCCGCGAAGTGGATACCCGGGACAAGGTGTCGTTTGTCTCGGCGAAGGCCCCGGCTCTCGCTGCCGGCGAGAGCCGGGCTACGTCACTTTTCCCTCATGAAAATCAAACGGATCGATTGATCGGTAGTCGCCGTTCTTCCACTCGTCGTTCCCGCGAACGCGGGAACCCAGTGTCTTTGCGCTGCGCGGAAGCCGGAAGTCGCTGGATCCCCGCGTTCGCGGGGATGACGACGTTTTTTGAAATGCTCGAAGCGCGGGGATACCTCAGGCCGAAGGCGCACCCCATGAACAACGATCGGATCAACCGATCTGCGCGCGCGCATTGCGGAACATCCGCAGCCACGGCGAATCTTCCGGCCAGTCGTCCGGATGCCAGCTCATGTTGACGCTGCGCGGCGTGCGCTCGGGGTGCGGCATCAGGATGGTCGAACGGCCGTCACGGCTGGTGAGCCCGGCAATGGCGCCGTCCGATCCATTCGGATTCGCGGGATACGATGCGGCGGCACTGCCGTCATTGGCGACGTATCGCAGTGCGACCATGGCAGCATCGCGATCCGCTTCGCTGTCGAACGTCGCGCGGCCTTCGCCATGCGCGATCGCCACCGGGATGCGCGAGCCGTGCATGCCGGCGAAGAACAGCGATGGCGACTCGGCGAATTCGAGCAGACCGAAGCGCGCCTCGAACTGCTCGCTGCGGTTGCGCAGGAAACGCGGCCAGTGCCCGGCGCCGGGAATGATGTCCTTGAGCTGCGACAGCATCTGGCAACCGTTGCACACGCCGAGCGAGAACGTATCGGGCCGCGCGAAGAATTCCGCGAATGCATCGCGTAGCGCGGCGCGTTCCAGGATCGATGTCGCCCAGCCGCGACCCGCGCCGAGCACGTCGCCGTAACTGAAGCCGCCGCATGCGGCGAAACCGGCGAAGCCGTCGAGCGCGACGCGGCCGGCGATGAGGTCGCTCATGTGCACGTCGACCGCGGTGAAACCGGCACGGTCGAATGCCGAAGCCATTTCGATCTGGCCGTTGACGCCCTGCTCGCGCAGGATCGCCACGCGCGGCCGGGCGCCCATTGCGATGTACGGCGCGGCGATATCGTCGGCCGCATCGAAGCTCAATTTCGGGCGCAGGCCGGGTGCCTCGAAGCGGCGCACGGCGGCGCGTTCCTCATCGGCGGATTCGGGATTGTCGCGCAATCGCTGCAGCGCATGGCTGACCGACCACCAGGCATCGAACAGTTCGTCCCAACGCCACTCGACCAGCACTTCGCCATCGCGATGCACGCGCACCGCCGGCGCGGTGCTCGGGCGTGCGATGCGCTGCGCGCATTCGATCAGGCCATGTCGGGAAACGAGATCGGCGAACTCGGCGCGGTCTTCGGTCGCGATCTGCACGATCGCGCCCAGTTCTTCGCAGAACAAGGTGCGCAAGGCATCGCCGCCCCAATCGTCAAGGCTGATATCGAGGCCGAGATGCGAACAGAACGCCATTTCGCACAGCGCGGCGAACGCGCCGCCATCGGAGCGGTCGTGGTACGCGCGCACCAGTCCGTGTTCGCGCGCGTCGCGCATGAGATCGAACAGCCCGCGCAGGCGTTCGGGATCGTCCAGATCGGGCACGCTGTCGTCGCCGTGACGCCCCCCGAAACCGTCGTACACCTGCGCCAGGATCGAACCGCCGAGACGCTTGCGCCCCGCGCCGAGTCCGATCAGCCACAGCTCTGTCTCGCCGTCGCGCGACAGCAGCGGCGTGAGCTGCGCACGCGCGTCTTCGACGGCGGCGAACGCGGTGACGACCAGCGACACCGGCGAAACGGATTTGCGCGGCTCGCCATCGACAGCCCACTGCGCCTGCATCGACAGCGAATCCTTGCCGACCGGAATGCTGAGATCGAGCGACGGACACAGCGCCATGCCCACGGCCTTCACCGCGTCGAACAGGCGCGCGTCCTCGCCCGGATGACCGGCGGCGGCCATCCAGTTCGCGGACAGTTTGACCTGCTGCAGCGACGACACCGGCGCGGCGAGCAGATTGGTGATCGCCTCGCCCACCGCCATGCGTGCGGCGGCGGCGGGGTCGATCAGCGCCAGCGGCGTGCGTTCGCCGATCGCCATCGCTTCGCCTGCATGCGTGTCGAAACCGGCGAGCGTGATTGCGCAATCGGCGACAGGCATCTGCCATGGTCCGATCATCTGGTCGCGCGCGGTCAGGCCGCCGACGCTGCGGTCGCCGATGGTGATCAGGAAGTTCTTCGCCGCCACGGTGGGATGCGCGAGCACGCGCAGACCGGCTTCGTGCAGATCGATGTCCTTGCCGTCGAGCGCCGACCACTTCGACGGCGCGGGGCGCCGGGTGTCGCGGTGCATCTTCGGCGGTTTGCCGAACAGGACGTCCATGGGCAGATCGATGGCCATTCCCCCACCCATTCGCGCTGCGCGCGAATCTCCCTCTCCCGCATGCGGGGGAGGGTTGGGGAGGGGGCTCGCGCCATATCCCACCACCAACCGCTCTTCCGCCGTTGCCACACCGACCGCCGCGAACGGGCAGCGCTCGCGTTCGCACAGCGCGGCGAATTCGGCCAGCCGCGCCTGCGCCACGCCCAGCACATAGCGCTCCTGCGATTCGTTGCACCACAGTTGCATCGGCGACAGCGACGGATCGTCGCTCGGCACCTTGGATAAATCGATCACGCCGCCGACGCCGGAGTCGTGCAGCAGTTCGGGAATCGCGTTCGACAGCCCGCCTGCGCCGACATCGTGGAACCACAGGATCGGGTTGTGTTCGCCGAGCGCGACGCAGCGGTCGATCACTTCCTGGCAGCGGCGCTCCATTTCCGGGTTGTCGCGCTGCACGCTGGCGAAATCGAGATCTTCGGCGCTGTCGCCGGACGCGACCGAACTGGCCGCACCCCCGCCAAGACCGATCAGCATCGCCGGGCCGCCGAGGACGATCACCGCGTCGCCGGGCGACAGCCTGATTTTCGCGACCATCGGCCGGTCGATCGCACCGAGACCGCCGGCGAGCATGATCGGCTTGTCGTAGGCGCGGACCAGGCCGTCATCGCCTTCCCGCACTTCGAAACTGCGGAAATAGCCGGTGAGATTCGGCCGGCCGAATTCGTTGTTGAACGCGGCGGCACCGAGCGGGCCCTCGAGCATGATGTCCAGCGCGGGGGCCATCCGTGGATTCAGGGCGCGATCGCTTTCCCAGTCCTGCGGCAACGTCGGGATGCGCAGATGCGACACGCTGAAACCGCTCAGGCCCGCCTTGGGCTTGCCGCCGCGACCGGTCGCGCCTTCGTCGCGGATCTCGCCGCCGTTGCCGGTGGACGCGCCGGGGAACGGCGAGATCGCGGTCGGGTGGTTGTGGGTTTCGACCTTGATGCAGAACGCAGTCGGTTTTTCGGATTCGACGCGATATTCCAGCGTCGCCGGATCGGGACGGAAGCGTTTCGCCGGATAGCCTTCCACCACCGCCGCGTTGTCGCTGTACGCCGAAAGCGTGTGCGCGGGCGTCTGCGCGTGGGTGTGCTTGATCATCTTGAACAGCGATTGCGGTCCGCCGTTCAACAGCTGTTCGCGGCCATCGATGGTCCAACCCGCGTTGAAGATCTTGTGCCGGCAGTGCTCGGAATTGGCCTGCGCGAACATCATCAGTTCGACATCGTGCGGGTCGCGCCCCAGCTCGGCGTAACGCGCGCGCAGGTATTCGATTTCGTCCTCGGCCAGGGCCAGGCCCAGGCGGGCATTGGCGCGCTCCAGTTCGGCCAGCGGGATCACTTCCAGCGCACCGCGCGCAGGCGTGGCGAACAGCGCAGCGGCTTCGCCGGCATCCGCGAGCAGCGACTGGGTCATCGGGTCGTGGAGGACTTTGGCGACGGCGGCGCGGGTGGCCGCGTCTTCCGGAAAACCGGTCAGATCGATCCGCGTGCCGCGCTCGACGCGCTTCACCGGCTGGCCGGCGCCGCGCAGCAGTTCGCTGGCCTTGCTGGCCCAGGGCGAGATGGTGCCCAGTCGCGGCGCGACGAAACGCGATACCGCGCCGGCCGCGAGCGGTGCGCGGTCGCCATGCGCTTCGAGAATCCGCTGCAGGACGACGGGATCGGGGCTGGCTCCGGCCTGGGGTTCGACCCAGTACGCGAACCAGGCCCCGACGATGCGCAGCCCGGGGACGATGGCCTGGAGACGGGTTTGGAGACGGTCGCGGCGGAACGGCGATAGGGCGGGCAGGCCCTCGAGGACGATCATGTCCAGCCATGTCTTGAAGCGGGCCGCAGATTGTACCGGATGCGGTCAACGTCGTTACCGCAGCCGCCGGCCGTTTCCGACCGGCTGGGCGGGGCGCCAGGCCCCGGAAAGGTCAGCGACCGCCGGCAGCGGCGGCGACCTTGCCCTTCGATTCGGCGGCGAGCTTGTCCAGGGCTTCCAGCAGCTGGGCCGGCGGCATATAGCCCGGCATGGCCACGCCGTCGCTGTTGATGATCATCGGCGTGCCCTGCAGGCCGATGCGCTGGCCGAGTTCGTACTGCGCGGTCACCGGGTTGTTGCAGCGCTTGGGCGGCACCGGGCGACCATTCTTGGCCTCGGTCAATGCCTGCCGGCGATCGTCGGAACACCAGACCGATTCCATCGCCAGCGCGTCCGGGCTGGTCAGGCCGGCACGCGGAAACGCGAGATATTGCACCGCGATTCCAAGCTTGTTGTAGTCCGCCATCTCCGAATGCAGCTTGCGGCAGTAACCGCATTCGATGTCGGTGAACACCGCGACGGTGTGCTTGGGCGTGCCGACCGGCGCGAACACGATGCGATCGGTGACCGGTATTTTTTCCAGTTGCTCGCGACGCAGTTCGCTGAGGCCGATCTGGCTGAGGTCCTTCTTTTCGTGCATGTCGTAGAGCGAGCCCTGCAGCATGTAGCGGCCGTCGTCGCTGAAATACAGCACCTGACCGGCGACGATCGCTTCCTGGAAGCCGGGCATCGGCGCCGGACCGATCCGGTCGACCTCGATCTTCGGATTGAGCGCCTTCAGTGCGGCCCGGACCATCGCCTCTTTCGATCCCGCCTGCTTGCCACCGGCGGACGCGGTGGACGCGGGGCTGGCGCCTTTCGCTGCGGGCTCCGGCGCCTTGTCGGCGGTGGCCGGCGTGGATTGCGCGCAAGCGGAGACGTTGAGGGCGCAGAGCAGGGCGAACACCGGGAGTTTCATGTAGGGAAGTTCCATCGAATGGGTGCGAGGCGCGACGGCTGGGACCACGCCGGCGCAACAAAGTTCGGCCGATTGTCGCATGCAGGCCGCATCCCGGCGGCCGTCCGGACGGCCACAAGTGTGACGGCAATAACAGCCCGGGCAGGCCAACCGGTCAGCCGCGCGGATGGTGCTGGGCATGCAGCCGTTTCAGCTGCTCGCGCGCCACCAGGGTGTAGATCTGGGTCGTCGACAGGCTGGCATGTCCCAGCAACATCTGCAGCGCACGCAGATCGGCGCCGTGATTCAACAGATGCGTGGCGAAACTGTGGCGCAGGCCGTGCGGGCTGATCTTGCGCGGGTCGATGCCCGCCGCACCGGCGTAGCGCTTCACCAGACCCCAGAACTGCTGGCGGCTCAGGGCCTCGCCACCCGGATTCAGGAACAGGGCCATCGGCGCCCGCTTGCCCGCCAGCACCGGGCGCGACTCGGCCAGATAGCGGCTCAACCAGTGCTGCGCCTCTTCGCCCAGCGGTACCAGCCGCTCCTTGCCGCCCTTGCCGGTCGCCCGCAGCACGCCCTGACGCAGATTGACCATGGTCGCCGGCAACCCGACCAGTTCGCTGACCCGCAGCCCGGCGGCGTACATGAGTTCGAGCATCGCCCGATCGCGCAGTCCCAGCGGCTCGCCGATCTCCGGCGTCGCCAGCAACGCTTCGATGTCGCGCTCGCTCAGCGCCTTCGGCAGCGAACGCGGCAGTTTCGGCGGATCGAGCAACGCGCTGGGATCGTCCGCACGCAGGCCGCGCCGGACCTGCAGCGCGAAGAACGCACGCAGCGTCGACAGCAGACGGGCGTTGCTGCGCGGCGAATACCCGCTGCGGGTGCGCCATGCGAAGTAGTCGAACAAGCCGCCACGATCCACGCCGACCAGACCTTCACCCGCACCGTCGCGCCAGCGCGCGAAGCCTTCGAGGTCGCGCCGGTAGCTCGCCAGGGTCTGTTTCGCGAGCCCGTTCTCGGCCCAGATCGTCTCGACGAACGCATGGATCGCGGTCGCGTCGGCATCGCGCAGCGGCGGCAGCGCAAGCGCCTGTTGTCGACGTTCGGAGGGCGTGGCGGCGGGCATGGCCACAGGGTAGCGCGACGATGCGCTTTTGTAGGAGCGACTTCAGTCGCGAAGCTGAGCGTATTGCAGACGCTATAACGACCGCAATCTGAAACATCGTTTGCTTCGCGACTGAAGTCGCTCCTACAAAAGCGGCTCACCGCCCTTCGCTTCCGCCTTATCCTGTCGCGATGACCGACACCGTCTCCGTAGCCCCCGCCCCGACCAAGCCCGACGCGCTGATCCTGCGCCGTCTGCTCGCGCTGTTCTACGACCTGTGGCCGGCGCTTGCGCTGTGGATGCTGCTGTCGGCGCTGTTCAACCTCGGCTACTACCTCGGCGGGCACGGCGAACGTGACATCCTCGAGACCGGCAGCGTGCTCGGCGTGCTGCTGTGGGTGTGTTGCTGGCTGATGGCCGGTGCCTACGCCGTCGGCAGCTGGTCGCGCGGCGGCCAGACCCTGGGCATGCGCCCGTGGCGGCTGCGCGTGATCGGCGCGGGCGCTGCCGCACCGACGCGCGCGCAGCTGATCAAACGCTATGTCGTCGGCACGCTCTCGCTGCTCGCGGGCGGGCTGGGATTCTGGTGGGCGTGGTTCGATCGCGAACGGCTGACCTGGCACGACCGGGTGAGCGGGACGCGCGTGGTGCGGGTGGCGAAGACATAAGCCGAATCGATTCTAAGGACCGTCCAGTGGATCCGCACCGGCACCAGAACCGACAGCACGCGACGTGCCGCTCCTCTTGCGTCGCTCCTACCATTACCGGCGCTCGGCGCACACCGGGCATGCGGGCGATCAGCTGGACCGGCGCTTGAACAACCAGATCGACAGGCCGACCATCACCAGCGCCGGAATCATGTACGCGATGCGGTAGTCGAACTTGAACACGCCGGCGAGGCGTACGAACTGGGTCTGCACCAGCCAGAAGCCGAGCGAGAACACGATACCGAGGAACAACCGCTTGCCCATGCCGCCGCTGCGCAGCGAGCCGAACGCGAACGGAATGGCGAGCAGGCACAGCACCAGCACGTTGACCGGATAGAACCAGCGGCCCCAGTAATGTTCCTGGAATTCGCTGGAATCCAGGCCATTGCGCTCACGGTATTCGATACCGTCCTTCAGCTGGCCCGCGGTCAGATACCGCGGACGCCAGATGTCGCGCGCGCTGGCAGCCAGCGCGGCGATGTCCAGTTGCGAGGCCCAGCGTTCTTCCGCAACCGTGGTG
Source organism: Lysobacter sp. (assembly GCA_013141175.1). NCBI lineage: Bacteria > Pseudomonadati > Pseudomonadota > Gammaproteobacteria > Lysobacterales > Lysobacteraceae > Lysobacter > Lysobacter sp. Next base: position 2,285,719 of record JABFRN010000001.1, on the reverse strand, counting down.
CGGACCGCCGTCTTGGGCTCGAACCGGGTGCGCTCGACCTTGCGCAGGATCCATTCGCCTTCGCGATGCTCGGCACTGCCGGCATGGGTGATCGAGGCCAGGCGCCCGTCCTTGCCCAGCTCGAACAGGCGCACATCGTTCAATTCGATCCACTGGCGGCCGTTTTCGCTGCGCTCCTGGCCGGTCTGGGCATTGAGGAACACATCGCCCTCGCGCGCCCACAGGCCGGAGTACTGCGCGACGATCACATCCTTCGACTTCGCCGCAGCCTTGAGGGTATCGGCACGGCGCTGCGCCCAGGGCGCGACGGTCTCGCCGGCGATCACCATCGATGCGGTCAGCACGACCAGCGACAGCACCACCGACAGACTGATGCGGCGGCGCGATAGACCCAGCGCGCGCAGGACGGTCAATTCCGAGCTGGCGGCCAGCTGACCGAGGCCGAGCAGCGCGCCGATCACGGCGGACGTCGGGAACAGCACGTAGGCGCGGCGCGGCAGGCTGTAGGCGACGTTGGTCAGCGCGGCGAGGAAATCGTAATTGCCGGTGCCCACGTCGCTCATCTCGTTGAGCATGCCGCTGATGGTCGCATCCAGGCCGATCAGCACCGCCCAGGTCAACAGCACCGAGCCCAGCACCACCCGGCCGATGTAAAGATCGTGGATTTTCGGAAACGGCATCATCCGAGTCAGCCCGCTGCCTTCAGCCGCGGGCGCTTGATCGCGCCATCGCGGGCATACATCCAGACCGCCACCACCAGCAGCGGCAGCAGCATCCACCACAGGCCCAGCACGGCCGGCAGTTTGCCGTCGTCCAGCCACTGCGTGCCCAGCAGCATCAGGAACATGCTGAAAAGATAGATCAGGAAGCCCACCGCGAGATTGCCGTAGCGCGCCTGGCGCGGCGCGCTGCGCGACAGCGGCACCGCCAGCAGCGCGAACGCCAGGGTGAGCAGCGGCGGCGCGATGCGGAAATGCAGCTGCGCATTGGCCTGGGGGCGGGGGTCGCGGAACAGTGCGGTCGTCGGCTGCAGTTCCACCGCATCGGACTTGCGCCGCTGCGATATTTCTTCGGGCAGGCGCACTTCGTTGGCCGCGTAGCGCATCAGCCGGAAATCACGGCCGCTGCCGGTCGGGCCTTCCACCTCGAAGCCCTGTTCGAGCCGGAGGTAGCGGTCGCGTTCGTTCTGTACCGACAGCGTGCCGGTCTGCGAGGTGGTGACGTCGAAACGGTCTTTCTTCTGCCGATACACGAACACCCGCTGCATCTCGCGGTTGTCGCTGGACATGCCGCCGACATAGATGACGCCGCCACCGCCCGGAAGCTCGGTGAAGCGGCCCGGCTCCATCCCCGCGATCAGCAGATTGCGGCCAGCCTCGTCGATCATCCGCTGCGATGTGCGGTCGGCCCAGGGTCCCAGCCACAGCGAACACAGGCCCACCACGAGCACCACCGGCAACGCCATCCAGGCCAGCGGACGCAGGAAGCGCTTCGGGCCGATGCCGATCGACACCAGCACCGGCATTTCGGCGTCGCGATACAGCCGGCCCATCGCCAGCATCAGCCCCAGCATCACCACCAGCGGCAGGATCATCGGCAGCCATTTCAGGAACACCAGCCCCAGTTGGGCCAGCAGCATGCCCGCCGGCACCTTGCCGCGCGCCACATCGCCGAGGACATCCGCGAACGCGCCGCCCAGCAGCACGATCAAGACCACCGCCAGGACGGCGAAGATGCTCTGCGCAAACTCACGGATCAGGTAGCGGTCCAGCTTCAGCATCGGGGAACGTGCGACTCCGGAAGCCGGGCATCCGGCGGGGGCTTTGCTTTAAACTCGGCGGTTCTGCTTGGGCCGCGGCCCCGCGCCGTCGCCGACGCCCGGGGATTGTACGGAATGCCGCGATCAGAAAGTCGCGCAGTCTGAACGGCCACGTCGATGGCGGTTCAGGCGCCGTCTCCGCGCATCGCTTCGCCCAACCTCCCACAGACCGCCTCCACGGAACCCGATCGATGGCCCTCGCATTCACGCTCCACACCGGCCCCGCCGCCGATGCCGCCGCCCTCGCCACCGACTGCATCGTCGTCGGCGCGTACGCGGACAAGACCCTCACCGCCACCGGTCAGGCGCTCGACGCCGCCAGCGGCGGTCGCATCGCGGCGCTGATCGAACGCGGCGACGTCTCCGGCAAGACCGGCAAGACCGCGCTGCTGCACGACCTGCCCGGCGTGGCCGCGACGCGGGTTCTGGTGATCGGCCTGGGCGATGCCGCCAAGTTCGGCGTTCCGCAGTACATCAAGGCCGCCAGCGATGCCGCCCGCGCACTGAAGGACGGCGCGGCCACCGGCGCCACCTTCACCATCAGCGAAGCCGCGACCCAGGGCCGCGACGCGGCCTGGAACATCCGTCAAGCGGTGATCGCCTTCGCGTACGTCGCATACCGCTACAACGCCACCCTCGGCGAGAAGAACAAGGCCAAGGGCGTCAGCAAGCTGACCGCGGTCGCGGTGAGCGGCAACGACGCCGTCGCGTTGTCCCAAGGCAAAGCCATCGCGAACGGCATCACCTTCGCGCGCGAGCTGGGCAATCTGCCGCCGAACATCTGCAACCCCACCTACCTCGCCGAACAGGCGCAAGTGTTCGCCGGCAAGTTCGACAGGACCAGCTGCGAAGTGCTGGAGCGCGACCAGATGCAGGCGCTGGGCATGGGCTCGCTGCTCGCGGTGTCGCAGGGCTCGGCCAATCCGCCGAAACTCATCGTGCTGAAATGGAATGGCGCATCCGACCACGGCAGCGGCGACGCCAAACCCTTCGTGCTCGTCGGCAAGGGCATCACCTTCGACACCGGCGGCATCAACCTGAAAACCGCCGGCGGCATCGAGGAAATGAAATACGACATGTGCGGCGCGGCTGCCGTGATGGGCACGTTCGTCGCTGTCGTGGGCATGCAGTTGCCGATCGATCTCGTGGTCATCGTGCCGGCGGTCGAAAACATGCCCGACGGCCTGAGCTATCGGCCGTCCGACGTCATCACCAGCATGTCCGGCAAGACCATCGAAGTCGGCAACACCGACGCCGAAGGCCGGCTGATCCTCTGCGATGCGCTCACCTATGCCCAGCGTTTCGAACCGCGCGCGCTGCTCGACGTGGCCACGCTCACCGGCGCATGCATCGTCGCGCTCGGCAAATACGCCACCGGCCTGATGAGCAAGCACGACGACCTCGCCAACGAACTGCTGCAGGCCGGCGAGAACGTGTTCGACCGCGCCTGGCGCCTGCCGCTGTGGGACGAATACCAGAGCCAGCTCAACTCCACCTTCGCCGACGTCTACAACATCGGCGGACGCAACGCGGGCGCCATCACCGCCGGCTGCTTCCTCGCCCGCTTCACCGAAGACCAGCGCTGGGCGCATCTGGACATCGCCGGCGTCTCCAACGACGACGGCAAACTGGGCATGGCCACCGGCCGTCCGGTCGGGTTGCTGGCGCAGTGGTTGATGGATCGTGCGGGCTAAGCGCGCGAGCACATGAGCCCCCGCGCCGATTTCTACCTGATCCAGAAACCGCGCTTCCGCGAGGAGCCGCTGCGGCTGGTCTGCGAGCTTGCGCGCAAGGCCTACGACGCGAATCTGTGGACGCTGGTGCTGGCCCGCGACGCGGCGCAGGCCGAAGCGCTGGACGATCTGCTGTGGGCGTTCGACGAAGAGGCGTTCGTGCCGCACCAGATCGCCGGCAGCGACGACGAAGACGAGTTGACCCCGGTGCTGATCGCCGCGCCCGACAGCGACATCGCGCTGCGCCCGCTGGTCATCAACCTGCGCGACGCCCCGGTGGAAGGCAGCTTCGAGCGCGTGCTGGAAGTGGTGCCCGCCGACGACAGCGCGCGCGGCCCGCTGCGCGAACGCTGGAAGCAGTACCAGGCGCGCGGGCTTGAGTTGAAGAAATACGATATGTGATTTCGTCGCTCCAAAAATCCACTGTCATCCCGAGCGCAGCGAGGGACCTGCTTTTGAACGTTCGCGATTGAACAACAGGTCCCTCGCTGCGCTCGGGATGACAATCCAAAGCACACAGAGTCCCGAAACATGACCACCCTCGCCTCCGGCTACGAACCCAAAGACTTCGAATCCCGCCTCTACGCCGAGTGGGAAGCAAGCGGCGTCTTCGCACCGCAGGGCGACGGCCCCGCCTACAGCATCCTGCTGCCGCCGCCGAACGTCACCGGCACCCTGCACATGGGCCACGCCTTCCAGCACACGCTGCAGGACGCGCTGATCCGCTATCACCGCATGCGCGGCTACAAGACGCTGTGGCAGATGGGCACCGACCACGCCGGCATCGCCACCGAAATGGTGGTGTCGCGCAACCTGCAGATCGCCGGCACCGGCGAGACGCGCGATTCATTGGGTCGCGACAAGTTCATCGACAAAGTCTGGGAATGGAAGGCGCAGTCCGGCGGCACCATCGAACGCCAGATGCGCCGCCTCGGCACTTCGGGCGACTGGACGCGCAGCGTGTTCACGATGGACGACGGCGCGTCGGCGGCGGTGATCGAAGCGTTCGTGAAACTTTACGAGGAAGGTCTGATCTATCGCGGTCAGCGCCTCGTCAACTGGGACCCGGTGTTGAAGACCGCGATCTCCGATCTTGAAGTGGTGAGTGAAGAGGAAGACGGTTTTTTGTGGTCGATCTCGTACCCGCTCACCGACGGCAGCGGTTCGCTGGTGGTCGCGACCACGCGCCCCGAAACCATGCTCGGCGACACCGCAGTGATGGTGCATCCCGAGGACGAGCGCTACGCGCATCTGATCGGCAAGACCGTAACGCTGCCGCTGACGAATCGCGAGATTCCGATCATCGCTGATGATTATGTGGATCGGGAATTTGGCACGGGCGTGGTGAAGGTGACGCCTGCGCATGATTTCAATGACTATGCGGTGGGGAAGCGGCACGACTTGCCGATGATCAATATCTTTACGCCGGATGCGAAGATTATTGGGTCTGCAAAAAGCCATGCTGATATTTCTGCTGAGCTTTCCAAGCATGATCCCATTGAAGATCGGGGCGTCCTGATTCCAGACGAACGATTCAGCCCGGAGTTGATTCCATCCCGCTACCACGGGCTCGACCGCTACGATGCCCGCAAAGCCGTTCTTGCCGATCTCGAAGAAGCCGGCCTGCTGGTCGAAACCAAACCGCACAAACTGCAGGTGCCGCGCGGTGACCGCACCGGCCAGGTGATCGAGCCTTACCTCACCGACCAGTGGTTTGTGGCGATGGACGGCTTCGCAAAGCGCGGCCTTGAACTTGCCGAGAACGGTTCGGTGAAATTCGTGCCGCCGAACTGGATCAACACGTATCGACACTGGATGGAGAATATCCAGGACTGGTGCATCAGCCGTCAGCTGTGGTGGGGGCATCGTATTCCGGCGTGGTACGACGAGGCTGGCAATGTGTACGTGGCACGGGATGAGGCGGCAGCTCTCGAACAGGCTGCGGGGAAGAGCGGTGGGCCGGGGCCCACCCTACGGCGCGACAACGATGTGTTGGAAACCTGGTTCTCCTCCGGTCTGTGGCCGATCAGCACCATGGGCTGGCCGAGTCCGGAATCGATGCGCGAGCGCGGCTTCGACGATTTCGTGCCGTCGTCGGTGCTGGTGACCGGCTTCGACATCATCTTCTTCTGGGTGGCGCGGATGATCATGATGACCGATCACTTCATGCCTGAAGGCACACCGGATGCCGCGCGCGTGCCGTTCAAGGACGTCTACATCACCGGTCTGGTCCGCGACAAGGACGGGCAGAAGATGTCGAAGTCGAAAGGCAACGTGCTGGACCCGCTCGACATCATCGACGGCATCACTGCGGATGAACTGGTCGCCAAGCGCACCACCGGGCTGATGAAACCGAAGGATGCACCGAAGATCGAGAAACACACGCGCAAGGAATTCCCCGACGGCATCGCGCCGCACGGCGCCGATGCGCTGCGCTTCACCATGGCCGCGCTGGCCGGCCCCGGCCGCGACATCAAATTCGACATGGCCCGCTGCGAGGGCTACAAGAATTTCTGCAACAAGCTTTGGAACGCGACGCGCTTCGTGTTGATGAACACCGAGGGATTCTCTGTGGGAGGGGCTTTAGCCCCGACTGGCGCAGGCGTCGGGGCTAAAGCCCCTCCCACAACAAGGCCGCAGCCGATCACCGACGCCGAAAAGTGGATCCTCTCGCGCCTCGCCAAAGTCTCCGCCGAAGCCGGCGAACACTTCGCCACCTATCGCTTCGACCTGCTCGCGCAGGCGCTGTACGAATTCGCGTGGAACGAGTTCTGCGACTGGTTCGTGGAGCTGGCGAAGCCCGCGCTCAACGGCGACGACAAGCTCGCCGCCGACAGCACCCGCCACACGCTGCTGCATGTGCTGGAATCGCTGCTGCGCCTGCTGCACCCGCTGACCCCGTTCGTCACCGAGGAACTGTGGCGCAGCGTCGCGCCGAAACTCGGCATCGACGCCAACAGCATTTCGACGCGCGCCTATCCGCAGACCGGCGACTTCGCCGGACAGGATCACACCGCCGCCGAAACCGATATCGAATGGCTCAAGGACGTCATCAGGAACCTGCGCAGCATCCGCAGCACCCTGGGCATTTCGCCCGCCAAACAGGTGCGCCTGCTGCTGAAGGACGGCGACGCCAACGATGCCGCGCGCATCGCCCGTTTCGCATCGCAGCTGAAGTTCCTGCTCAAGCTCGAATCGATCGAAACGCTGACCGGCGAATCGCCCGCAGCGGCGTCCGCCGTGGTCGGCGGCCTCACCCTGCTGGTGCCGCTGGAAGGTCTGGTCGACCTCGACGCGGAGCGCTCGCGCCTCGACAAGGAAATCGCGCGCGTCGCGTCGGAGAAAACCAAGAGCGAGGACAAGCTCGCGCGCTTCGGCGGCAACGTGCCGCCGGCCGTGATCGAACAGGAGCGCCTGCGCCTCGCCGACTGGACCGCGAAACTCGCGGCGCTGACCGAACAGCGCGCGCGATTTTGACTTCTGCCCCCTCCCTTTCGCCGCAGGCGAGGGTTGGGGGTTGTCGTCGCATCGCAGCGACTCCAAATGCACCCCCTCCCAACCTCCCCCTGCGCTTTGCGCAAGGGGAGGAGAAAAGCAGCGGCGCTGGCCGAGCAACGCGCACGACTCTAAAACTTTTCCCTGTGGGAGCGGCGGAAGCCGCGATCGCGGTCGAGATCGCGGCTTCCGCCGCTCCCACCAATGGATCACGCCTCCGGCAACAACTCCATCGCCATCACGATCGCGTCCTCGCGACCCGCATGCGCCGGGTAGTAACGCGGGCGGCGGCCGATCTCGTTGAAGCCTTCGTCGAAATACAGCGCGATCGCGCGCGGGTTCGAGGGCCGTACCTCGAGGAAGATGCGTTCGGCGTTCTGCGCGCGCGCGATGCGCACCAGCGCGCGCAGCAGGCGGCGACCGTGGCCGTGGCTCTGCGCGTCGGGATCGATGCAGATGTTGAGGATATGCGCCTCGCGCGCGGCGATGCTGATCACGCCGTAGCCGACGATGCTGCCGTTCTGCATCAAGAGCCATGACGGGTAACAGGCGTTGAGGCAGTCGCGGAAGATGCCGTCGGTCCACGGAAACGGGTAGGCGCGGGTTTCGATCGCCATGACCGTATCGATATCAGTGTCCCGCATGGCACGCAGGGTCGTCGACGCCGGCGCCGAGGGCTCGACGAACGACAGCGGGCTGCTCACGGATGCTTGCTCACGGCCCGGGCGAGCGCCGCAGGGCGCGCAGTTGCGGCCACAGCGCGCGCTTGGCGCGGGGATCGGCGCGCAGCGTGCGCGGCGCAGGCCAGGTCTTGGCGAGACGCACCGCGTCTTCGGCATCGCGCGCGCGACCGGCGGCGCGCAGCAGCGCATGGATCAGCGGATCGTCCGGCAATTCGCCGGGGGCCGCGATGCCCACGGCGCGATACACCGGTAGCCCCATCGCTTCGAGCATGCTCCGCTGCAATGGGCTCCACGACGGATTCACGCCTCCTCCGCCTGCGCTTTGCGCGCCATCCGTCGCGAGATCAGTGGCCCGAAGACGGCGAAGGTCGCGAACACGAACAGCAGCACCTTCGGCGGATCGATCACCAGGCCGATGATCGCGACCACGATCGCGAACAGCACGAAGAACGGGATGCGATCGCCCTGCGGACCGGGCTTGCCGCCCTTGAAGCTGGAATAGCGGAAGCCGCTGACCATCAGCAGGCCGGCGATGACCGTCACCGCCAGTGCGGCGTAGCGCAGGGACTCGCCGCTCAGGCCGAGGTCGTGCATGGTCCACACGAAACTGGCGACCAGGCCCGCCGCCGACGGACTGGGCAGGCCGATGAACCAGCGCTTGTCGACCGTGCCGACCTGGCTGTTGAAGCGCGCCAGCCGCAGCGCGGCGCAGGCGGCATAGAGAAATGCGCCGAGCCAGCCGATCTTGCCCAGGGTGGTGCCGTCGAGCTTCATCGACGCCAGCGCCCAGTGGTACATCACCAGCGACGGCGCCATGCCGAAGCTGATCAGATCGGACAACGAATCGTATTGCACCCCGAACTCGCTCTGGGTGTTGGTCATCCGCGCGACCCGGCCATCGAGCCCGTCGAGCACCGCAGCGATGAAGATCGCCACGCAGGCCGCCTCGAACCGGCCCTGGGAGGCGGCGATGATCGCGAAAAAGCCAGAAAACAGCGCCGCCGTGGTGAACAGGTTCGGCAGCAGATAGATGCCGCGACTGCGTCGGGGCGCGATGGGTGGCTCGGGTGCGTTCATGTCCGCAGTGTAACGGGGCACTGCACCGGGCGTAACGTGCGCGGGGTCACAGCACGGTCGACCGGCGATGAGGCCCGGCTGACCTCCCGGCAGCGGAGCGCTTGCGCCTGTCGCGCGGGGGTGCTGCAATCGCCGGGTCTTACCCCCCGCCAGCCGTTCCGCAGGTATCGCCATGCTTCGTGCACTCCGCCCCCGCCTGATCTCCAGCCTGATCGCCTCCGCCCTCGCCTTGGGCATCGCCCCTGCGGCCATCGCGGGCGAGGTCTACCAGTGGAAGGACGCCAACGGCGTGAGCCACTACTCGCAGACGCCGCCGGCGCAGGGCAAGTTCCAGGCCCGGTCGATCTACCACCGCGAACGCGCCACCGACGATCAGGCCACGGCCACCGACGCGCCGGCCGAGTCGCCGCAGTGCACCACCGCACGCAAGAACATCGACCTGCTCATGAGCGGCGCCAAGCTGCAGATGGACAGCGACGGCGACGGCAAACCCGACCGCGACCTCAGCGACAGCGACCGCGAAAAGCAGCTGCAGATCGCGCAGACGGTGTCCCGGGTGAACTGCAGCCCGAGCACCGCCAAGGCGCCGTAATCGGGCCTGACGGGCGGCACCCGCCGCCCCCAACGGAACCACGCACCGCGAACATCGGGCAAAATGTGGGGCTATCCCCACTCTTGCCCGAGTTCCGTCCATGCGTCTGTCGCAGTTCCATCTCCGCACCGAAAAGGAAACGCCCGCCGACGCCGAGATCGTCAGCCATCAGCTGATGCTCCGCGCGGGCATGCTGCGCAAGCTGGCCGCCGGCCTCTACACCTGGAGCCCGCTGGGCCTGCGCGTGCTGCGCAAGGTCGAGGGCATCGTCCGCGAGGAAATGAACCGCGCCGGCGCGATCGAGCTGCAGATGCCGACGATCCAGCCGCGCGAACTGTGGGAGGAAACCGGGCGCTGGGAGAAATTCGGCGGCCAGTTGCTGAAGATCAAGGACCGCAAGGAGGCCGAGTACTGCTACGGCCCCACCGCCGAGGAAGTGATCACCGATTTCGCGCGCCAGGAGATCAACAGCTACAAACAGCTGCCGGTGAACTTCTACAACATCCAGACCAAGTTCCGCGACGAGATCCGCCCGCGCTTCGGGGTGATGCGCGCGCGCGAATTCCTGATGAAGGATGCCTATTCGTTCCATATCGACGACGACTCGCTCGCCGCCGAATACAGGAACATGTACGACGCGTATTCGCGCATCTTCACCCGCCTCGGCCTGACCTTCCGCGCGGTGTTCGCCGATACCGGCGCGATCGGCGGCAGCGCATCGCACGAATTCCACGTGCTGGCCGATTCCGGCGAAGACGCCATTGCCTTCTCCGATGGTTCGGATTACGCCGCGAACGTGGAGCTGGCCGAAGCGGTATCGCCGGGCGAACGCGCGGCGGCGGCCGAAACGATGCGCAAGGTCGAGACGCCGACGCAGAAGACCTGCGATGAAGTTGCTGCGTTGCTCGGTTTCGCACTGACCCGCACCGTGAAATCGGTGGCGATCATGACCGAAGGCGCGGACAGGCCGCCGCAGTTCGTGCTCGCGCTGGTGCGCGGCGATCACATCGTCAATGAAATCAAACTGTCAAAACTGCCGGGGCTCGCGGAATACCGACTCGCGACCGAAGCGGAAATTCTCGAACATCTCGGCAGCGAGCCGGGTTTTCTCGGCCCGGTGAATCCGAAGAAAACGATCCGCGTCATCGCCGATCGCAGCGTCGCCGCGATGCACGATTTCGTGGTCGGCGCGAACGAGCCCGGTTATCACATCGCCGGCGTGAACTGGGGCCGGGACCTGCCGGAAGCGGATACCGTCGCCGACATCCGCAACGTCGTCGTCGGCGATCCCTCGCCCGATGGCCAGGGCACGCTGGGCATCGCGCGCGGCATCGAAGTCGGTCATGTGTTCGCGCTGGGCCGGAAATATTCCGAGGCGATGAAGTGCTCCGTGCTCGACGCCAACGGCAAGGCCGCGACACCAACGATGGGTTGCTACGGCATCGGCGTGAGCCGGATCGTGGCTGCGGCGATCGAACAGAACCACGATGCCGCCGGGATCATCTGGCCGGAGACGATGGCGCCGTGGCAGGTCGCGGTCTGCATCATCAATCCGAAGAACGACGCGAAAGTCGTCGCAGCCGCGCAGGCGCTGTACGAGGAATTGAACGCCGCTGGCGTGGAAGCGGTGCTCGACGACCGTGGCCTGCGCCCCGGTCCGATGTTCGCCGATATCGAATTGATCGGTATTCCGCACCGCGTGGTGGTGTCCGAGCGCGGCCTCGCTGCGGGCACGTTCGAATATCGCGCGCGTCGCGCCAGCGAAGCGGAATCCCTGGGGCGCGATGCGCTGATGCAGCGACTGATCGCGCGCTGATCGCTGGAACAGGCTTGGAAAAGCCTGCCAAACGGACGACAGAACGCTGCGGTGCATCTGCGGCGTTTCTGTTTTGGGCGATCTATTCACTCGTGAACGCGAGGATTCGACTATGATCGCGCGTCCCGCAACGTTGCGCGGATGATCCCCCCGTCCTACGGAGCACACATGGCAATCGATCTGAACGGTCTTTCTTCAAAGGAGCTGAAGACTTTGGCGACCCAAATCAAGAAGCAGCAGACGGCGCTGACCAAGCGCAAACCCATTGCTGGCGTACGCAAGAAACTCGTCGCGTTGGCCAAGGCCGCCGGTTACAGCATCACCGAGTTGTTCGGCAGCGCCAAGTCGGCCCCGGCGAAGAAGGCAGGAAAGCCTGCGGCGAAGAAGGCCACTCGCAAGGCCGCGAAGAAAGCCGCCAAAAAGACCACCAAGAAAGCGGCCAAGAAAGCGGCGAAGAAAGCCACCAAGAAGGCGCGCACCGGCGTCAAGGTCGCGCCGAAATACCGCAATCCCGCCGACTCCAAGGTCACCTGGACCGGTCGCGGCAGGCAGCCGCTGTGGTTCGCGGACCTGCTGAAGAAAGGCAAGAAAGCCGAAGAGCTGCTGATCAAGTAATCAGCAACCGCGCTTCCGCAAAAAAACACGACGCCGGCCCCGTGCCGGCGTTTTTTCGTTTGCGCAGCAACCGCGAGTGGAAAGCAAACAAGCCATCATTCCGGCGCGATCCGGAATCCAGCGCTTGATTCAATCGCCGTAGCCTCGACATACAAGAACCGGATCCCGGCTTGCGCCGGGAGCACGGCATTCTGGATATTGCCTGTGGCCTGCCCTTCGCCTGCCGCTCGCGAATCAGAGATTCCGCCGCGTCGGGATCAGGATGTTTCCGAACAACAGGCCTGCCACCAGCGCCAACAGGATGTTCAGCGCCGCGACCATCGCCGCCTGCCCGGCTTCCATGCTCTGCTGCTGCACCACCGCCAGCAATCCGCGCAGGCTCGCGCTGCCGGGCACCAGCATGATGATGCCTGGCAGCCGCACCAGTGCGCCCGGGCGATTGAACCAGCGCGCATACGCGTTGCCGGCGGCGGTCATCGCCAGCGCGGCGAGGAAAATGCCGACGGTGTTGTCCCAGGCGTCGCCGGCGATTTTCGAGATGAGATAGCCCGTGGCCGCGGACAGCATCACCAGCGGATAGTCGCGGCGGTCGGCACGGAACAGCACCGCGAACGCGTACGTGCCGAGCAGCAGCGCCATGGCTTCCACCCAATCGGGCTGCGGGCGCAGCGCGCGGACTTCCGGCTGCATGCCGATCATGTCCGCGGCGGTGAGCGCCACCATCATGCCGATCGCGAGCTTGAGGATGGTGGTCATCGCACCGGCGAAACGCGCGGTGCCCGAGACCAGATTCTGATTGGTCAATTCATTGACCGCATTGGTCAACGACATGCCGGGCATCAGCACGATCAACGACGAAATGATGACGGTATTCAGATTCAGGGCGCCGACATACGTCGCCACGAGCACCGCGATCATGCCCGCGAACATCGCTGCGATCGCATCGCTGGCTTCCTTGAGCCGCGGCCGGTCGCGGGTGGCCCAGTCCAGCACGCCCAGCAGCAGACCGGTGACGCCGGCCGTGGCGATATCCAGCCACGGCAATCGCCACAGCCCCGCGACGGCGGCGGCGGACAACCCGAACGCGAAGATCGCGATGGCCTTGCCGCGCCAGCTGCCGGGGCGATCGAGCGCGCGCAGCGCTGCATGGCCGGCTTCCAGATCCAGTTCGCCGGACATCACCGCCTCGGCCACGCGATCCACTTCGCAGAGTTTGTACAGATCGGTCTCGCCCGGCGACAGGCGCACCACGCGCACGGTGTCGCGGCGGCCATGCCCGACCTCGCCGAACGACAGGATCATCCCGGTCGGGTTCGACCACGCGCCGCATTCCAGCCCCAACTTGGTCGCGACCGCCATCACCGCACCTTCCAGACGATGCGCGGTGGTGCCGTATGCGTGCAGGCGGCCGGCGAGTTCGACCACGAAATCGACGCGCGTATCGTGATCGTGACGCTGCAGGGCAGCGTTCATGGATGGCTCCGGTGCGACGCTGGCGCAAGCCCCGCCGCGACCTGCCTCGCCTCGACCTCCACTTCGATCCGTCCTGCCAGCACCGTCGCGAAACGCCCGGCTGCAGCCGGTTCGGACGTGAAGAACAGCGAGGGTTCGGTCAACTCCAATTCCAGCAGTCGCGGTTGGCCGTCGCTGTCCCGGATCAGATCGATGCGGGCGTACAGCGGCGGCCCGTCGCCGCGCGCCCGCAGCGCGGCAAGCACCGCTTCGGCCAGACGCAGTTCATCGGCATCGGGCTCGCGCCCGGCGATGGCATCGGCGAGCTGCGTATGGTCGAGCGCCGCCTCGTTCGGTCGCAGCAGTGCGGCTTTGCGCAACGCGTGGCTGAAGCTTCCGTCGAAATACAGCAGCGCGGTTTCGCCACACGTGTCCACCGCATCGAGATACGGCTGCAGCATCGCACTGCGGCCGGCATCGAGGAGACGGCCGATATGGTTGGCGGCGGCGAATTCCTGCTCGCGCCGGTAACGCTGGGTATCGCACGAACCCGCGCTCACCGTCGGCTTCACCACGAATTCCGCGGCCTCCGGAAACGCGTCGAGGAACGCCTGCAGCGCCGGCAGCGGATCGGCATCGGGTTCGACGAAACGCGTCGGTACCACCGGGATGCCGGCGGCTTCCAGATCGGCGAGATAGTGCTTGTCGGTGTTCCAGCGCAGGATCGGCAGCGGGTTGTGCAGCCGGGCGACGCGGTCGACCCGTTCGCACCAGCGCAGGAATTCCGGCAGCCGGGTGTGATAGTCCCAGGGCGAACGCAGCACGATCGCGTCGTAACGGGCCCAGGAGACGGTGAAGTCGTCCCAGGCGCGGACTTCGGCAGATAGACCAAGACGCTCGCAGGCCGCGAGCAGCAGCGGCATGTCGTCGTCGAGTGCAGCGGACGCGATGGCGGTGACGAAGGCGATACGGGGCATACCGCCAGTTTAGCCGGCCACGGTCCGTACGGTCGGGAATGCGGCCGAAATACGGACGGGTATGCCCCAAAGTACGGTGTCCCGACGGGGAGACGAGCCGGTAGACTTGTGGACTTCCACGGATCGCCCCCGCGTCAGGAGTGTCTCGCATGCATCGCACGGTGTCGGCATGAGCAGCAGCAAAGTCTTTCCGAATGCAGCCGAAGCGCTGCGCGGCCTCGTCGCCGACGACCAGACCCTCGCGGTCGGCGGTTTCGGCCTCTGCGGTATTCCCGAAGTGCTGATCGCCGCGCTGCGCGATTCCGGCGCCAAGGGCCTGACCGCGATCTCCAACAACGCCGGCGTCGACGGTTTCGGCCTGGGCATGCTGCTGGAGACCCGCCAGATCCGGAAAATGATTTCGTCCTACGTCGGCGAGAACAAGGAATTCGAGCGCCAGTTCCTGTCCGGCGAACTCGAGCTCGAATTCAATCCGCAGGGCACGCTGGCCGAACGCCTGCGCGCCGGCGGCGCCGGCATTCCGGCGTTCTTCGTGCGCACCGGCTACGGCACGGTGGTGGCGGACGGCAAGGAAACCCGCCAGTTCGACGGCCATTGGTACGTGATGGAAACCGCGTTGAAAGCCGACGTCTCGCTGGTCAAGGCATGGATGGCCGACAAGGCCGGCAACCTGGTGTTCCGCAAGACCGCGCGCAACTTCAATCCGGCGGTGGCGATGGCCGGCAAGGTCTGCGTGGCCGAAGTCGAACATCTGGTGGAGGTCGGCGACATCGATCCCGACCACGTCCACCTGCCCGGCATCTACGTGGACCGCATCGTGGTCAATCCGACCCCCGAGAAGCGCATCGAACAGCGCACCGTGCGAGGAGAAAAATAATGGCCTGGACCCGCGAACAGATGGCGCAGCGCGCAGCGCTTGAACTGGGCGATGGCGCCTACGTCAACCTCGGCATCGGCCTGCCGACGCTGGTGGCCAACTACATTCCCGACGGCATGGACGTGTGGCTGCAGAGCGAGAACGGCCTGCTGGGCATCGGCCCGTTCCCGACCGAAACCGAGGTCGACGCCGACCTGATCAACGCCGGCAAGCAGACCGTCACCGCACGCCACGGCGCCAGTTATTTCGGCAGCCACGATTCGTTCGCGATGATCCGCGGCGGCCACATCGACCTCGCCATCCTCGGCGCGATGCAGGTCACCCACCAGGGCGACCTCGCGAACTGGATGGTGCCCGGCAAGATGGTCAAGGGCATGGGTGGCGCGATGGACCTCGTCGCTGGCGTCAAGCGCGTCGTGGTGCTGATGGAGCACACCGCGAAAGGCGGCGAACACAAGATCCTGCCCGAATGCACCCTGCCGCTGACCGGCGTGGGCGTGGTCGACCGGATCATCACCGATCTGGCGGTGTTCGACGTGACCCCGGACGGCCTGAAACTCACCGAGCGCGCACCCGGCGTCAGCCTTGAAGAACTCCGCGAAAAGACCGGAGTGCCGTTCGCGGCGTGAGTGAGCTGTCATCCCGAGCCGAAGGCGAGGGACCTGCTTTTGCTTTTGAGCCACAAGGAAAAAGCAGGCCCTTTCCCGGCGACGCCGGGTTCGGGATGACAGAAGGTGGCCTTACAATGCCCCATGCTCCCCGATCCCACTCCCTCGCCAATCAGCTGCTGATCGCACTGCCCTCGCTGGCGGACCCCAACTTTTCCCGCACCGTTTCGCTGATCTGCCAGCACGACGCCGACGGTGCGATGGGGCTGGTGATCAATCGCCCGTCCGAATACACGCTCGGCGAGGTGTTCGAGCAGATGGGCATCACCACCGAAGACGCCCTGTTGCGCGAACGTCAGGTGCTGTCCGGCGGTCCGGTGCATCCGGAACGCGGCTTCGTGCTGCATGACGGCGACCGGCGCTGGGATTCGACGCTCGAAATCGTCGCGGGTCTGTACGTCACCACCTCGCGCGACGTGCTCGAAGCCCTTGCGCAGGGCGCAGGCCCCGCGCATTCGACCGTGGTGCTGGGCTGCGCCGGCTGGGGCGCGGGCCAACTCGAACAGGAACTGGTCGACAACGCCTGGCTCACCGCCGGGAGCGATCCGGACGTGCTGTTCTCGCTGCCGCTGGACGCGCGCTGGCAAGCCGCCGCCGGACGGATCGGCGTGGATCTGATGCGCATGACGGATTACAGCGGTCACGCATGAACGACGCGTCGCCCATCGACGGCCACGACACGATGCCGAACGGCACGCTGCTGGGCTTCGATGTCGGCGCTCGCCGCATCGGCGTCGCGGTCGGCAGCGGTTTCGGCCTCGGCGCGCGCGCGCTGGCGGTGGTCGATGTGCACGACGACAGGATCGACTGGCCGGCGATCGAACGCCTTTACCGCGAGTGGCGGCCGACCGGCTTCGTCGTCGGCGATCCGATGACGCTCGACGGTGGCGATCAGCCGATCCGGGAACGCGCGCGCAGCTTCGCGCGCGCCCTGCGCATGAAGTTCTCGCTGCCCGTCGCGATGATCGACGAACGCAACAGCTCGCAGGAAGCCGCGCGACGCTTCGCCGACGACCGCGCCGAAGGCAAGCGCAAGCGCCGCGATGCCGATCTGCTGGATGCCGTCGCCGCCGCCGTGATTCTCGAACGCTGGTTCGCAGCACCGCAGGACGCCACCTTACTTGAGGAGTGATCGACACCATGATGACCCCGTTGCACGGCACGCCCCCCGATACCACCGGATACAAATCCGAACTGCAGACCGACGCCCAGGGCGTGCTGCACCACCTGCTCACGCTCGACGGTTTGTCGCGCGCGACGATGGTCCGCCTGATGGACCGCGCACAGCAGTTCGTCGATGGCGAAGAAGCGCCTGGCGTACTCGATGGCATCGCGATCTGCACCCTGTTCTTCGAGCCTTCGACGCGGACCCGGTTGAGTTTCCAGCGCGCGGCGCAGCGGCTCGGTGCAGACGTATTGAATTTCGACGCCGCCACCTCGTCCACCACCAAGGGCGAAAGCGCGAGCGATACGCTGAAGAACATCGAAGCGATGGGCGTGCGCGGTTTCGTGATCCGCCATCACGAGGACGGCGCACTCAACGCGCTGGCGGCATCCGCCGACAGCAAGACCCGCATCATCAACGCGGGGGATGGCCGCAGCGCGCATCCCACCCAGGGCCTGCTCGACATGCTGACCCTGCGCCAGGCCAAGCACGTGGATTTTTCGACGCTGAAGATCGCGATCGTCGGCGACCTGCTGCACTCGCGCGTCGCGCGCTCGGACCTGCATGCGCTGCGCATTCTCGGCGCCGGTGAAATCCGCGTCTGCGGCCCCGCTGCGCTGTTGCCGCCCGTGGAAGACGGCGGCGGTACGCTGCACGGCTGCCTCGTCACCCAGGACCTGGACGAAGCGATCGAAGGCGCCGACGTGGTGATGATGCTGCGCCTGCAGCGCGAACGGATGGAACAGGGGCTGATCACATCGCTGGACGACTATCACCGCGACTACGGACTCACCGAGGCCCGACTCAAGCGCGCCGCGTCCGATGCGGTAGTGATGCACCCGGGTCCGATCAACCGCGGCGTGGAGATCGACAACGCCGTCGCCGATGGCCCGCAGTCGTTGATCCTCAAGCAGGTCGCGAATGGAGTTGCGGTGCGGATGGCGGTGTTGGAGACGCTGTTGACTTGAGCATTTTCCAGATGCCTCCGCTGCGAAGTTACGTGCCTGCGACGCTTTCCCGCTCCGGCGCATCCATATGGAGATTCGACTACCGGACATGACCATGCCGAAGTTGTTGCTGCTGTTGATGTGTCTGTTGCCGTCATGCCTGTACGCCAACGAGAGAGCGCGCGAGAGCTGGGTCGTCAGCACCGATCTTTGGGGCAACCCGATGTATTCGGAGCTCGAGCTGAGCCGCGACGGCAGCCGTTTGACGGGCATGCTCGATGGCGACAGGCTCGAAGGCGATATCTCCGGAGATACGATCCGCTTCACGGTCACGGATTCGGACAACGCGACCTATTCCTATCTCGGCAAACGCGCTGGCAACGCCATCGAAGGCATGGCCGACTTCCCCGACCACAACGATGCCCAGCGCCGGGTCGAGCATGCATTCGTCGCGAACCTGATCCCGGCCAGACCGGCGGGGCCGCCGAAGCGGTACGTCTTCAAGCCGACCGACTACGCCAACGAGTTTTCCCAGCACCGCAAACCCGTGCTGACCATCTGGCCAGGCGACAGCGTGCAGACGACCACCATCGATTCCGGTGGCGTCGATGAGAGCGGCATCACCCGTGCCCTCTACGGAAATCCACAGACAGGGCCGTTCTACATCGCGACCGCATCTCCGGGCGACACGCTGGTCGTCAGGATCAAACGTCTGCGCTTGAGCCGGGACTATGCCGACAGTCTGGATGACATCGTTGCCCGCGCGCAGAGCAACAGTGTCGCGGCCAAGGCCACGGAGCTCGGCCGGCCCATCCGGTGGAAGCTTGATGTGGAACATGGATTCGCGAGTCCCGAACAACCGGGCGAGCGGTTGAAAGACTTCAAGGTACCGCTGCGCCCGATGCTGGGTGGCCTCGCGGTCGCGCCGGGATTCGGTTTCGCTCCACCTTCGACCGGCGACACCAACCGCTTCGGCGGCAACATGGACTTCAACGAAGTCGTCGAAGGCAGCATCGTCTACCTGCCGGTGTACCAACCCGGCGCATTGCTGTATCTCGGCGACGCGCATGCGCTGCAGGGCGATGGCGAGACTTCTCAATTCGCACTGGAAACGTCGATGGAAGTGGAGTTCTCCGTCGATGTGCTGCGCGGCAGATCGATCGCCATGCCGCGCGTGGAATCGCCGACCCACATCATGGCGCTGGGCCAGGCAGGCTCACTGGACGATGCGCTGCGCATGGCGACCGCAGGCCTGACGCAATGGCTGGAGCAGGATTACGGCCTCACGCTCTCCGAAAGCGCCCAGGTCCTCGGCAGCTCGGTCCAGTACGTTGTCGCGAACCTGGCGGGCAGAAGCGTCGGAGTTGCCGCAAAAATCGAAAAGTCGAACCTGTCCGGGCTCCTGAGGATCACCGGTCCATCGAGCGTCGACCAGGCGGATTCTGCTGCGCAGCATCCGCGCTGAGCGATCCACCTGACCACCTGACGGGGCACAAGCCGGTCATGGCAACGACGGCGTCCAGCGCTCAGTCGCTCTGCAATCGATACGCGAAACGCACCTTCGATCTGCTCGGCCACGCATGCCGGAGGATCCGCCAGACCACCTGCCCGAACTGCTTCGGCAGCGAGCCGGTGTTGTAGTGCTGGCCATAGCGCGCGCAGATGTCGCGCACTTCGACGGCCATCGCGGCGTAGCGGTTCGCGGGCACATCGGGATAGAAGTGATGCTCGATCTGGTGACTGAGATTGCCGGACATCAGATTCATCCACCTGCCGCCGGTGAGATTGGATGAACCGCGCAGCTGGCGCAGGTACCAGCGTCCGCGCGATTCGTTGATGACCGATTCCTTCGAGAAGGTTTCCACGTCTGCGGTGAAATGCCCGCAGAAGATGATGACGTAGGTCCACACATTCCGGATCACGTTGGCCACCGCATTGCCCAGCAGCACCGGCAGGAAGAACGGGCCGGCCAGCAGCGGGTACAGCACGTAATCCTTCAGCACCTGGCGCGCCATCTTGCGGCCGACCGGGCGGAACTGCTCGCGCATTTTCGCGAAGCGGGTCTTCCCCGCGAACCAGCGGCCGATGCGCAGGTTCTGGATCGCCACGCCCCACTCGAACAGCAATGCGAAGATCACCGCGACCACCGGCTGCGCGAGATGGAACGGCTTCCAGCGCTGTTCGGGAAAGATCCGCAGCAGGCCGTAGCCGATGTCGTCGTCCATCCCGCGGACATTGGTCCAGGTGTGATGACGGTAATTGTGGGTCTTGCGCCAATTGTCGCCGGTACCGGCGATATCCCATTCGTAGGTCTTGCCGTCGAGATGCGGGTCGCGCATCCAGTCGTACTGGCCATGGATCACGTTGTGGCCCAGCTCCATGTTCTCGAGGATTTTCGAGAACGCGAGCAGCAACGTGCCGACGATGCAGAGCGGCCACAGGACAGGATGCACGAATGCGCCGACCACCGCGCCCAGCCACAGCAGCAGGCGCCCCGCGACACCCGTCCAGCGCACCGCAGCGACGATCGCGCGGATGTAGTCGGCGTCGCGTTGGCCGAGCGTCGCGACGGTATGCGCGCGCACGGCATCGAGTTCGCGGCCGAAGTTTTCGAGTTCGTCGGCGGTGAGTGCGCGGTTTGCGGTTGTGACGGTCATGTTGTGGCTACTGATCGAAGTGGTTACAGGTCGAGAACGAGATCGCTGCGGGCGCTGTTCACGCAAAGGCGGAGCGCGGACACCGGCTCGTGCTCGACATCCCCGGTATGCAGGTGACGGGTGGTGCCGGCGCGTTTGCCGCAGGCGCAGGTGTTGCAGATGCCCATGCGGCAGCCGGACGCGGGTTTCAGTCCAGCGGCTTCGAGCGCGGTCAGCAGCGATTCGCCGCGCGGCACGGTCAACACACGGTTGCTCGCAGCGAGCGTCAGCTGAACGCTGCCGCCTTCGACATCGGCATCAACACGCTGCGGTGGCGTGAACGCTTCGGCGAGGAACGCGACGGCGCGCTCGGCTGTCAGTGCGCGCGCTGCCGCGACGAAGCCGTCGGGGCCGCAGGCGAACACGCGGCGTTGATGCAGGTCGGGCGCGAATGACGACAACAGCGACGCATCGATGCGCCCGTAACGGCAATCGGCGGCATCGGCATCGCGCGTCAGCACGAAGTCGACCCGGAAATTCGGCTGGCGCGCGGCCAGTGCGCGCAATTCGTCGACGAAACACAGTTCGGCGCGGCTGCGCGCCCAGTACGCCAGCGCGATCGGCATCGGCATGCCCTGTGCAGCCTGTGCGCGGATCATCGCCATCATCGGCGTGATGCCGCTACCGGCGGCGAGGAACAGCCAGGCGCCTTCGATGCGCTCCGGCAACGTCATCTCGCCGTACGCCGGACCGAGCGTGAGCACGTCGCCCGGCTTCGCGACATGGCACAGATACTGGCTGAGCTTGCCGCCCGGCATGGCCTTGACCGTGATCGCGATGCGGCCGTCGGCGCGCGGGGCATCGCTCAGGCTGTAGCTGCGGGTAACGCGGGTGCCGTCGATCTCGGCGGAGACATTCAGATGCTGCCCCGCCCGGAACCCGCGCCAGTGGCGGTTGGGTTGCAGCAGCAGCGTGCAGGTGTCACTGGATTCCGGCGTCCGCGCCACGATCCGCGCCAATGGGCGGTCCAGGGACCAGGTCGACTTCAGTCGGGAGGCCCAGAAATCGAAGGCATCCGGCGCCAGCAGGACACGTCCCAGGCGTTTGAGCAGGTGACGGCGGGGGGCGATGCGAGGGGTGGCGGCAGCGTTCATGGCCACTACTATACAGACGAGAAGACAATTGTCTATACAGATGTATATTTCTGGCGAGGCTATGATGCGGAATCCCGGCCTCCGATGCGCGCCTACCCGTGACCCAACCGCTCTCCGACGCCGACAGCCTCGACCTGAATGCCGGGCGCAAGACTTCGATCTCCCGGGAAGACCTGCTCGCGGCGGCGCTTCGCCTGATCGGGCCACACCGCAGCGTCTCGAGCCTGAGCCTGCGCGAAGTGGCGCGCGAAGCCGGCATCGCCCCCAACAGCTTCTATCGCCAGTTCCGCGACATGGACGAACTGGCGGTCGCCCTGATCGATATCGCCGGGCGCTCGCTGCGCAAGATCATCGGCGCGGCGCGGCACCGCGTGGCGACCCGGCGCGGCATCGTCCGCGGCTCGGTCGAAGCGTTCATGGAACAGCTGCGCGCCGACGACAAGCTGCTGCACGTGCTGCTGCGCGAGGGCACCGTCGGCTCGGATGCGTTCAAGCAGGCGGTCGATCGCGAACTGACGTTCTTCGAAGAAGAATTGCGCACCGATCTGGTGAGGCTGGCCGCGGCCGAAGGCGCGGTCATGCACGAACCGGCGCTGGTGTCGAAAGCCATCACCCGCCTGGTGTTCGCGATGGGCGCGATGGCGATGGACCTGCCGCCCGAGCGCGACCGCGAACTGGTCGATCAGATCTGCACGATGGTGACGATGATCATCACCGGCGCGCGCGCGATCGCGGCCAAACAGAAGCCCGCCGCGGACTGAACCTTCAGGCCAGCACGGCCGCTATTGGCGTCGCTGCGAAAACAGCCACGTCCACAACGCCGGCGTCTGCGAATACGCGGGATCCCAACTGTTGTGGTTGGCATCGGGGAATTCGGTGTAGCGCACGTCGCCGCCAGCAGCGCGGAACGCGGCATCGATCAGGCGGTCCTCGCGCGGCGGTACCACGTCGTCCTTCGCGCCGTGGAAGATCCATACCGGCAGATGCTTCAACCGTTGCGCCAGTGCGGCCGGCGGATCCGCTTCGTCGCGCAGCGGCGTGACGGTGAGGTCGCGCTCTTCGCGCGGCGCGGTCAACCCGCCGCAGACCGGCACCAGCGCGGCGAAACGCTGCGGCTGCATCAATGCGAGTTCCCAGGTGCCATAGCCGCCCATCGAGAGGCCAGTGAGATAAGTGCGATCGCGATCGCCGCCGAATTCATCGGTGGCGGCGTCGAGTGCGGCGAATGCGATCTGTGCGGCGACGCCTTTCCAGTCGCTGTCGTCCGGCGCCTGCGGAAAGACCACGATGCCCGGAAACACATCCGCATGCGCACGCAGGTAAGGACCGACGCCGGCGCGCGTGGGTTTGTCGCCATCGCTGCCGCGCTCGCCGGTGCCGTGCAGGAACAGTACGGTCGGCGCCGCACCGTGACGATGGCGCGCGGCCGGCACGAACACCTGATAGCGATACGCCGTGCCCTCAACGGTCACGCTGCGTTCGACGAATGCGCCGGTGGACGGCGCATTCGGCAGCGTCGTGCACGCGCCGAGCATCGCCGTCATCGCCAACACGCCCGCGCAGGCGAGGCCGCGGATCAGCGTACGAACACCCGATATTCCCATGGCTTCAGTTCCAGCGCGGTCGATGCATCCAGTGTCGCGGATTTCCGGCTGAAATGCTCGGTGTAAACGCCGTGGAACAAGGTCTGCTCGAAACGCACCTTCTGCGCCGTCGGCGAGAGGTTGAAGACCGCGAAGACTTTGCCGTTGGCATCCTGGCGGACGAAGCTGAGCACCTGCGCCAACTTGTCGTTGGGCACATGCACCATCATCGCGCCCCACTCGCCGTTCCACAGCGCGCTGGTCTTTTTCTTCAGCGCGATCAGGTCCGCGTACAGCGCGCCATTGGGATGCTTGCGCCAGGCGATCGGATCCTTCTCGAAGAACTGCAGCCGCCGCGGATTGCCGGCTTCCTGACCGTTGTAGATCATCGGAATGCCTTCGCCGACGAACGACAGCACCATCGCGGCGTGCAGCGCATCGCCGAACTGCTCGAACTCGGTGCCTTCCCACGAATTCTTGTCGTGGTTGCTGACGAAGTTCATGCGCATGCCGCCGCGCGGGAAGAAGGCCTCGTTCCACGAGTAGTAGACGTAGAACTTGTTGACGTCGCCCTTGCCCATCGCGATCTCGTGCATCGTGCTGTTCCAGCTCCAGGCATAGGTCGCGTCGAAGGCCTTGGCGTGCAGATCGCGGGATTCCCATTCCGCCAGCATGAACACGGGTTTGATCGCGTCGAGTTCGCCGCGCAGGTTGTCCCAGAAATCGACCGGCACGAAACCCGCCACATCACAGCGATAGCCGTCCACGCCGACGTCGCGCACCCAGTACGCCATCGCTTCGGTCATGTATTTGCGCAGGCCGGGCTGGCGGTAATCCAGATTGATGATGTCCGACCAGTCCCACCACGGCGTGGGATGGAAATCGCCCTTCCAGTCGCGCGCGTACCACTCCGGATGCTCCGCGACCATCGGGTTGTCCCAGGCGGTGTGGTTGGCGACCCAATCGAGGATCACGTACATGCCTTGCGCATGCGCGGCATCGACGAAGTGTTTCAGATCGTCGAGCGTGCCGAACTCGGGATTCACGCCGTAATAATCGCGCACCGAATAAGGACTGCCGAGCGTGCCCTTGCGGTTCTTCTCGCCGATCGGATGCACCGGCATCAGCCACAGGATATCGACGCCCAGCGTCTTCAGTCGCGGCAGTTCGCGCTCGGCCGCGCGGAACGTGCCTTCGGGCGTGAACTGACGGGTGTTGATCTGGTACAGCACCGCATCCTTCGACCATGCCGGGTGCTTCAGCGTGATGTAGGGCTTCGGCTGATAGCGGTCTTCGACGGGCGATGTCATCGGATGGTTTGCCGAAGCGGTGGGGGTCAGGACGGCGAGGCCGAGGGCCATCGCGAACAGGGCAGTCGGGCGCATACGGGGCTCCAGAATGGTTCGCAGGGTGTACTCCCGCAGACCGGACGCAGTCAATCGGAAATCGATTGCATTCTGGAAAAGACAATGCTGTCAGTCCTGCCGCGACCATGTCTACGAAGTGCTGCAATCATCCCGCACGCGCCGCATGACTCCCTGGCCGTGCGACCTGAACAGCGGAAAACGGGATGCTCCGGTATGCTGCGGACACATCCCGTTTCGTCGAGGAAACCGCCTCATGCGTCAGAGCCGTCTGCTGATCGGTAGCACACTATTTCTGCTTTTGCTGTCCGCTTGCAAGCAACAGGACACCTCTCCGGCGGCCACGGCGCCCGTAGAGACGAACACACCGGAAGCGATGACCGAGAAGCCTGCTGCACCTCCTGCCGCTGCCGCTGTCGAAGCCGTGGCACCGAAGGCGGAGACCGGGTTCAGCGTGGAGAACATCCCGCTGTCGACCGGGACACTGCCGCCCTTCCCGTTCTTCGATATACCCGAGGGCCTGGCCGGCAAGATCAAGGTCGACAAAAGCACCGTCGGCTTCGCGCGACATTTCTTTCTCGCCGGAAAAAAAATGATCCCGGTCGAAGGTCGGCTCTACCACAATCAGATGAGCCTGATAGGCCCCGACAAACAGCGGGAATATTCGACCACGGAATTCCATCGCAACTACAAGGATGCGGTGCTGGCTCTGGGCGGCGCCGAGATCAGCGAAACGCAGTTCACACGCCCGATCGTCGACGAAGTCGGCGGCCTGCGCGAAGTCAATCAGTATTGGCGCAGTGCGCCGCCGACCAGTGGCTATGAGCACCACAGCTACCTGATCCGCAACGCCGACAAGGAATATTGGATTCACGTCGGAACCGCAGCCGCGCGGCCCACCGGTTATCTCGTGGTTCTGGAAAAGCAGGCGATGATTCGAT
Organism: Lysobacter sp.; assembly: GCA_013141175.1. Lineage (NCBI taxonomy): Bacteria > Pseudomonadati > Pseudomonadota > Gammaproteobacteria > Lysobacterales > Lysobacteraceae > Lysobacter > Lysobacter sp. The sequence continues at coordinate 2,260,125 of JABFRN010000001.1, read as the reverse complement.
CGCTTGGTTTTCTCGACGCCAGCGCGATGAAGTCCGCACTGGATACAGAAGGCCGCGTGTCGCTGCACATCAATTTCGACACCGACAAGTCGACACTGCGCGCCGACAGCCAAGCCGTCGTCGATGAAATCAAGAAGCTTCTCGACGCCAACGCAGGCCTCAAACTGTCGATCGAAGGTCACACCGACAACACCGGCAGCGCGGACCACAATCGCCAGCTGTCCTCCGCACGGGCAAGCAGCGTGCTGGATACGCTGGTCGGTCTTGGCATCGATCCGTCGCGCCTGAGCTCCAAAGGCTTCGGCCCAGACAAGCCCGTGGCGGACAATGCCGACGAATCCGGGCGCGAGAAAAATCGTCGGGTCGAACTCGTGAAGCTCTGAGCACCGAGTGACGATACGATAGCGACGACATCATGAAAAACGCCGCAGTCGCGGCGTTTTTCATGTCAGGTCGGGCGCACGAACCAATCGCGGTGATTCCGGCGGAATCGAAAATCGGATCGGGAATCAGATCAAAAGCGCGATCTAAAGCCCGCACGCAGATCCTCAGATCAGAATCAGCGTCGCGAGTCCGAGGAAACTCAGGAACCCGACCACATCCGTCACCGTGGTCAGCACCACGCCGCCGGCCAGTGCGGGATCGACGTTCATCCGTTTCAAGGTCAACGGCACCAGCACTCCCGCCAATGCGGCGGCGACCAGATTGATGGCCATCGCCGCACCGATCACCAGGCCGAGCTTGATGTCGCGGAACCACAACGTGGACACGGCGCCGACCACGATCGCCCAGATGATGCCGTTGAGCAGACCCACCAGCACTTCCTTGCTGAGCAGCGCGCGCAGATTGCCGTGCGCGACCTGGCCCAGCGCGAGACCGCGCACCATCAGCGTCAGTGTCTGCGTACCGGCCACGCCGCCCATGCTGGCGACGATCGGCATCAGCACCGCCAGTGCGACGATCTGCTCCAGCGTGGCCTCGAAGCGGCCGATCACCCAGGACGCGAGAAACGCGGTCGCGAGGTTGATGCCCAGCCAGATCGCGCGCCGCTTCGCCGCGCGCGGCACCGGGCTGAACAGATCTTCCTCTTCGTCCAGACCGGCGGCGCCGAGCGCCTGGTGTTCGGCCTGGTAACGGATGATGTCGACCACATCGTCGATGGTGATGCGACCGAGCAGCACGTTGTTGTCGTCGACCACCGGCGCGCTGATCCAGTCGTGGTCGGAAAACACCCGCGCCACTTCATCGGCGGATTCGTCCACGCCGATCGCCGGCTGCTCATCGTCGATCAGTTGGTTGATCGGCGTGCTGGCGTCACGGGTCAGCAGCGACTGCAGCGCGATCCGTCCCAGATACTGATGACGGCGGCTGATGACGTACAGATGATCGGTATGCTCCGGCAATTCGCCGCGCAGGCGCAGGTAGCGCAGCACCACATCGACGGTGGTGTCGGCGCGCACCGTCACCACGTCCGGGTTCATCAATCGGCCGGCGCTGTCCTCGTCGTAGGACAGCACCTGCTCCAGCCGCTCGCGGTTCTCGCGATCCATCGACTTGAGCACTTCGTCGATGACCGTATCGGGCAGGTCTTCGACCAGATCGGCGAGGTCGTCGATATCGAGATCTTCGACCGCCGCGACCAGCTCGTCCGGATCCATGTCCGCGATCAGGCTTTCGCGCACATCCTCGCCGACGTGGACCAGCACCTCGCCGTCGTCCTCGGCGTCGACCAGACCCCAGACCACGCTGCGCTTGCCGGGCGGCAGCGATTCCAGCAGGTTGCCGATCTCCGCCGGCGACAGACTGTTGACCAGCCGGCGCACGGGACCCAGACGGCCGCTGTCCAGCGCGTCCGATAGCAGACGCAGCTGGCGCGCGGTCTTGTCGTGGCGGATGGTCTCGGCCATTCGGTGGCTCCCGGTGGCAGCGGTCATCGCACCACGAGGGCGCGACAGGGGTCAGGTGTCCATGCGGGAATTATCGCTGGTCGCGAAGGGGATAGACACCCCTGCGAACCCATCTCCCTATCCGCTCACGCTCTTGAGGACGTTCCATTCGCACATCCGGAGGAATGCGGACAAGGAAACGGCGGACCTTCGTCGAGATCATGCCCGGCATTCATCAATCCTGCTTGGCCGCAATTTCGCTGCATTGCCGTACCTTCTTTCATAGCCCAGCACGATGCACGACATGTCGACGCAGGGGCGTGTTCTAGAGCCCTGCCACATGCGCATGGAGATTTGCCGTGATCGAATTCCATTTATTACTGCGCGAAGCAGACACTTTCGTCGCCACGGTTCGTGTCATCGCGATTGATCGCGGTGGCGCTGGCATCCGGCGGGTCCGGATTTTCGACAGATCGCACGTTCCGATCCACGAGCAAATCGCGAACTGCGCGCCGTACTCGGAATTTCTGGTGGAGAGCATCGAGCGAGGGCGTTTCCCGCTGTTTGCAGAGGGCGTCGAATGCAACGACGCCATCACTCCTCCCGATACGCCCTATGCGCTGATTCCGCCAGGCATGGACGGGCCTGGCATTCCAACGCCGTGTTCGCCATTGTTTTGTGCGGAAAACGCCGCGTGCCGTGACGCGGAAGCCGGCATCGTCCGGGCGCGCAATGTAATCCTGGAACGATGCACGGAGGTCAATTCCATTCGCAGCACTCGAGATGCGTATGCCACGGCGGTAGCAGCGTTGTTCGTGTTGGCTGCAGCACTGTACGCGGCGATGGCGGCGGTATCCGCCGTTCCGATCGTCGGCCAAGCCCTCGGCGCCGTCCTCCTGGTCATCGCAACCATCGCGCTCGGTGTCGCGATCGGGCTGTCAATCCGTGTTCTCCGTGAACAACTGCGGCTTGAAGAAGCGCAGCGGCGACTGGAAGACGCCCGAAAAAACTTCACCTCCGCTGCTGATGCCGTCGCTCGATCATGTTGCCCGGGGTGCATCAGCGTTGACCTCACGCAGCCAGCATGCTGATTGCAGGCTGTTGCCGACTCGACAGCCGTCCAGCTCGATGGCGATAGCTGAGCTCACTCAGCAAACGGCATCGCCAGCACGCCCCGGACACCCCCAGTTGAGGATCGGCGTACCTGGGGGCAGCGCGCGACGGAACATCGCGATGCGCTTCGCCTTCGGATTGACGACCACAGGATGCAGCGCCGCCTGCAGCAGCGGCAGATCCGCGCTGCTGTCGGAGTAGGCTTTTTCCACCGGCGCGGTGAAGCCGGCGTCGCGGATCATCGTCATCTTCATGCGGTAGTGACAGTGGCGGATCGCGCCGATGGCGCCGTATTTCGGGCCGACCCGGGTGCCGATCACCGGCAGATCCTCGTGTGCGACGAAGGCGAGGATCGCGCGGGCGAGTTCCGGCGGCGCGCCGGTGGCGATGACGACGCGATCGCCGGCCTCACGATGCGCGCGCAAGACGCCGAGGGCGATCGGCAGCAATCTGGATCGGATCGCATCGGTGTGCGCAACCACGTAACGATCGGTCGCAGCGTTGAAATCGGCGACGGTTTTCATGCCCAGCGTGCCGACCCACACGAACGCGGAGATGCCGCGACGTCGCGTCGGCATCCACGCGATCATCGGGCCGAACACCGGCGCGATCAGCAGCGCGAGCAGCTTGCGCCACGGATTGCGTTCGATCAGCCACTTGAACAAATGGCTGCCGGAGTCGCCGTCGTACAGCGTGTGATCGAAATCGAAGACGATCAGCGGTGCGTCGGCCGCAGGTGTCGGGTATGCGTGCGCGCTCATCCCGGAAAGAACAGTCGCTGCAGCGCGGCGCCGGGGTCGGGATCGCGCATGAACGACTCGCCGACCAGGAATACGTCGACGCCGGCCGCCAGCAGCCAATCGATATCGTCGCGCGTGCCGACACCGCTTTCGGTCACCAGAATGCGGTCGGCAGGCACCGCGTATTTCAGCGACAGCGTGGTCGCGAGCGAGACCTCGAACGTACGCAGGTTGCGGTTGTTGACGCCGATCATCGGCAGGCGCCCGCCGATGGACTGCAGTTTCAGCGCGCGCTCGAGCTCGGCCGCATCATGCACTTCCACCAGCACGTCGAGACCGATGTCCATCGCTTCGCGATACAGCGAAGTCAACTGCGCGTCGTCCAATGCCGACACGATCAACAGGATGCAGTCGGCGCCGAGCACGCGCGCTTCCACGATCTGATACGGATCGACGGTGAAATCCTTTCGCAGGACGGGCAGCGCGCAGGCGGCGCGCGCCTGCTGCAGATAGGCGTCGGCGCCCTGGAAGAAATCGATATCGGTCAGCACCGACAGACACGCGGCGCCCGCGGATTGGTAACTGCGCGCGATCGCTGCGGGGTCGAAATCCTCGCGGATCACGCCTTTCGACGGGCTGGCCTTCTTGACCTCGGCGATCACCGCGGGGTTTCCGGCCGCGCGTTTCGCTTCGATCGCGGCGACGAAGCCGCGGGGCGGCGGCGCATCCGCGAGCTGCGCGCGCAATGTGTCCAGCGACACGCGCGCGCTGCGCGCTGCGACTTCCTCGACTTTGCGGTCGAGGATGCGCTGCAGGATATCCGCGCGTCCGGTGCTGTGCTGTCGATCGTTCATGGTGTTGATCATGGCGTTTTTGCGAACCAGTCGTAGGCGCGTTCGACCTTGGCGACGCGGGTGATATAGCGCGTGTACCAGTCGCGACGGCCACGCGCGCGGGTGGCGGCATGCTCGGCCTGATGCTTCCAGCCGAGGATGTCGGCTTCGGTGCGCCAGTAACTGATGGTGATGCCGATGCCTTCGGCGTCGCGCACCGATTCCGCGCCCAGATAACCGGGCTGCTGCACGGCGAGCTCCATCATCCGCCCGGACGCTTCTCCATACCCGTCGTCGTCCTCGCCGTTGCGCAACGACGTGAACATCACCGCGTAATAAGGCGGCTCCGGCGTATCCGCGAAACGCCCGGCGGACGGCATCCCGCTCACGATGCGGCCAGTTTCTGCGTGGTGTCGATGAAGTGTTCGAGCTTGGCGCGCGCGTCGCCGCTGGCGATCGCGGCGCGCGCCGCTTCGATGCCGAGGGCGATGCTGTCGGCGCTGCCGGCCACATACAGCGCAGCGCCTGCGTTGAGGCACACGATCTCGCGCGGCAGCCCGGGCTTGTTGTTCAACGCTTCGAGCAGCATCGCTTTGGATTCGTGCGCATCCTCGACGCGCAGGTTGCGGCTGGCCGACATGCCGATGCCGAAATCCTCGGGATGCACTTCGTATTCGCGGACCACGCCATCGCGCAGTTCCGCGACCAGCGATGCCGCGCCGAGCGAGAGCTCATCCATGCCGTCGCGGCCCCAGACCACCAGTGCGCGCTTCGCGCCGAGTTCCTGCAGCACGCGCGCCTGGATGCCGACGAGGTCGGGATGGAACACGCCCATCAGGATGTTCGGCGCGCCGGCCGGGTTGGTGAGCGGCCCGAGGATATTGAACATCGTGCGTACGCCCATCTCGCGACGTACCGGCGCCACCATTTTCATCGCGGGATGATGCACGGGCGCGAACATGAAGCCGATGCCGGTGGCTGCGATGCAGGCCGCGACCTGTTCCGGCTGCAGCTCGATCTTCGCGCCAAGCGCTTCGAGCACGTCGGCGCTGCCGGATTTCGACGACACGCTGCGATTGCCGTGTTTTGCGACTTTCGCGCCGGCCGCCGCGACCACGAACATGCTGGCGGTGGAGATGTTGAAGGTATGCGCGCCATCGCCGCCGGTACCGACGATATCGATCAGGCGGTCGCGATCGGGAACTTCGACCCTGTGCGAAAACTCGCGCAGCACCGAGGCCGCGGCGGCGATTTCGCCGATGGTTTCCTTCTTCACGCGCAGGCCGGTGAGGATCGCCGAGACCATCGGCGGGGAGACTTCGCCGCGCATGATCTGGCGCATCAGCTCGACCATTTCGTCGTGGAAGATCTCGCGATGCTCGATGGTCCGTTGCAGGGCTTCTTGTGGCGTGATCGACATGGATGGAGTTCGCAATTCGGAGTCTGGTTCGGAAGCGCAAGCCGCGATGTCGCCGGATACGCTCAAGCCGCGCGCGCGAGGAAATTCTTCAGCAGCGCATGGCCGTGTTCGGTGAGGATCGATTCGGGATGGAACTGCACGCCTTCCACCGGGTAGTCGCGATGACGCAGGCCCATGATCTCCTCGATCGTGCCGTCGTCGTTTTCGGTCCAGGCGGTGACCTCGAGGGTATCGGGCAAGGTGCCTTGATCGACCACCAGCGAGTGGTAACGCGTCGCTTCGTAGCGGTCGGGCAGGCCGGCGAACACGCCCTTGCCCTGATGGTGGATGCGCGACGTCTTGCCGTGCATGATCCGGCCCGCGCGGATGACATCCCCGCCGTAGGCCTGACCGATGCTTTGATGTCCGAGGCAGACGCCGAGAATCGGAATGCGGTCGCCCAACTGGCGGATCACGTCCACCGACACGCCCGCTTCGTTCGGGGTACACGGGCCCGGGGAAATGACGATGGCCGAAGGGTTGAGCGCTTCGATCTGCGCGACGCTCAATTCGTCGTTGCGCACTACTTTCACATCCGCGCCCAGCGCCTGCAGGTACTGCACCAGGTTGTAGGTGAAGCTGTCGTAGTTGTCGATCATCAGCACCATGGAGTGGATATCCCTTTGATCCGTCTGTATTTTTTTGAATTCCGGGTGCTGGCGCGCGAGCGGAAAGCCATCGCCCTCCACCGCTGGCATGCTTGTCGAGGAGGGTCGATTGTAGTCGTCCCGGCGTGTCTCCGCTGCTCGGGACGATATTTGTACGCGCACGGCGGACATGCCGCAGGGGCCGGCACCGAAGTGCGGCCTGCCGTTGGATCGCTCAAGAACGTCGAGGGGCTGGGGCGCGGCTGCGCAGAAACCGGGATCCGGATCCGGAATCCGGGATTGGGTAACTCAGGCGGCTGCGCGAGAGGATACGGCCAGATTCGCCTGGCGTAGCCAGGTTGAAAACGGCATCTGAGGACAGCCCTTGCCCGCGAGTTTCAACCGGCGCAGATAGATTTCCTCGCGATGCACCGCCACCGATTGCGGTGCCGCCACCGCGATGCGGACCTGGCGTTTTCGGGTGGGCCCAGCGCCGAGATAGGAGGGAGTGAAGCTGACGCCGAGCTGGACATCGTCGATCCGGAAGCTTTCCTCCGTCAGCAACGAAATCAGGTAGAAGCGCTCGCCATCCGGAAGGATCGCGGGACGCAGGCACGTGTCTCCGTAGAACAACTGCGCACTGGGTGGCGCGATCACGCCCATCGTGACGTGATAGCGCAGTTTGTCGTAGACGGTCACGCAGACATCGTCGCCGATGCAGATGGTTTCGCCGACGCGTCGGTTGAGGATGAGCATGGCGTGATGACCTCAGGCCCAGACCAGGCCGGACAATGCATGGGACGAATCCGCAGCAGGGCGGACATCCAGGTTTTTCGATTCGCAGGTGACCTGCAGGGACTTCGGGGCGATGACGCCGATATGCAGATGCTCGTCGCAATCCGCCGCCAGCGAGACCGCGTCTCCCGGCAACCAGATCCTGATTTCGACCTCACCCACGCGGAAGCGCCGGATCGCCAGCATCGAGAAGAGATACGATCGCGCGCCGCTGGGCAGCACCGAAGGCCTCATGCAAACGTTGTCGAAGTAGAGGTCCGCCTCGACCGGCCCGATGACGCTGACCGTGACGCGGCCACGGCACCGGTCTTGCAGGGTCACGCTCAAATCATTGCCGATGCGGATGGTTTCGCCGACACGGCACGTCAGAATCAGCACGTTGCACCTCCCTTGTGATAACACCATGCGCGGTGAACCCCTTGGCATCGGGTCAGCGATCGCTCCGACGACCCGGGCCTCCCGGCAAGCCACCTTGGCTGCCGCCGATCTCCCCCACCCTTGCTGCGAAATCGCCTAGCTGACAAATGGCGGCTTGAGCTGCAATACGGCGCGACCAGAAAGATAGCATTGCTATTTTTCATGTCAATATCTAAAGTTGCACCCGAAGCACTCGAAATCCTGAATTCCGTTAGGATGACCGCTATGGACAGATACTCACGCGCCTTCGCGGAAGCGATGGACAGCACGGGCACCCGGAATATCACCGTGGCCGCGCATGCCAGGGTGGGAAGCAACAATGTGTCGCAATGGCGGACGGGCCGGCGACCGATTCCCGCCGAGCGAGCCGTCGCCATCGCCGCCCTGCTGGGCGTCGCGCCTGAGCGCATCAGCGAAGGCTACGAGCGCTTGCTGCATGCCGGGTACACGCCGCCGCACAAGACGCCGTCCCTCGGCGCTCGCACGGGCGCCTCGCCCGTGGACCATGTCACGATCGAACGGCTCCTCGAATTCGGGCATTCCGAGGGACCGGCGCGCATCCTGTTGCCGGATTTCCTGGCCAGGCGGAAGATCGGCCTGACCGCGATCGAGGAAGTGCGCTGGACGTTCCAGCCTTCCCACGCAATGGAGCCCGAAATCGAACGACACGCGCTGGTGCTGGTGGATATCACCGCCACGCAGCATGACCAGGTCATCGATGGCGGCACCTATGCCTACTCCCTCTGGGGCCGCCCCGATGTCCGCCGGCTCCTGATACGCCGCGATCACTGGCTGGTCCTCGGCTACGGGAAGGACGCCGAGTACACGGAAGTACAAACCTCAGAGCTGCCCAACCTCAAAATTTTCGGTGCTGTCCTCGGCGCGTTGTAGACTTGGCGGACGCGCCCCGGACACCGCCGGATTTGACGAATCCGTTCTTTTATGCGAATAGCGTCTAAGGAAAGCGCACATATCTGAGCGCCATCGGGTTCGTCCGGGCACCAAAGGACTTAGGGGGAAAGCAATGGAAGATGCCAAGTGGAGCGATACAGCCAAAGGCCTCGTGCTCAGCGCGGCTTATTGCGCTTCGTTCCTGGGGGCGTGGTGCCTCTCGTTCGATCAGTGGTACCTGCCTGCCGGCCTCCGCGCGGCTTCGCTGCTGTTCGTTCCCTACCGGTACTGGCCCTACCTGTTCGCGGGCGATGCGGCGGCGCTGCTGGTCATCCGGGTGCCGAAAGCGGACCAGTACAGCGCATTCTGGGTCTATCTCAGCCCGTTCCTGCTGATGCCCCTGGTGGCGTCGCTGGCCCTGGTGCTGCGCAACAAACTCAAGACCCATCGCGACAAGGCACGCTGGCTTCCGCTGGTCGGGCTGTCGATCGCCCTGTGGTCGTCCCTCCTGAACATGGCGCTGGGCTACTTTTTGTACGGCCCACGGTCTTCGGTGACCTTCGCGAATTTCTACAAGCTCTCCGTCGGCGACTATCTCGGGATCCTGATGGTGATCCTGCCTGTCCTGCTCTTCATGGGCAGGAACAGCGGGCAGATCATGCCCAGGCATGCGGTACGCGACGCCCTCATCGCCGGCGCGGCGATCTTCGCCCTCTACTGCGTCGCCGCCATCCCGATGCTGGAAGCCGCGTTCCACCAGGGCCTGCTGATGCTGATGATCCTGCCGGTCGTCGGGCTGACGTTCCGGCACGGCTGGCGAGGTGCGGCTGTCGGCATCCTGGCCGTGAATATCGTCACGGCCATGAAAATCCCTTACATGAACGCGCCCGGCACCCACGACGCCGAAATCTTCGTCACCCAGCAGGCACTGGCGATCGCGGCGACGGGATTGTTGATGCTCGGCACGGTGATTTCGGATCTCTTCGACAAGGCCCGCACCGCGGGTGTTGCCGAAAAAGAGGCGCTGCTGCTCGCGCAGAACAGTTTCCTGTCGAGCGAGAGCAAGCTGCGCGACCAGGTGATCTACATGGCGCAAATGCAGCTGCGCCTCGACGACTACCGCGACGACCTGGTGTCGTGGCTGAAGCAGCATCGACATTTCGAGGCCGCGATGGATCTGAACAGCTCCGGCGTGGCCCATGCCCGGTTGTTCGACCAGCAGGCACTGGCGCTGTATCCGATGCGGATCGAAGCGCAGGGGCTGTACGCCGTGCTCAACGCCGAAGCCTTCACCGATTTCTGGGCGAACGAAACCGCCGTGCGCTATCAGCTGCGCGGCCAGCCCAAACGCCTGACCGTGGACCTGCAACTGGCCGCCTATCGCTGCGTGTGCAACGCATTCGCGCTGTTGTCAGAATGCGACCCGGAGCAATACACCGTGAAAACAAGGGTTTGGCGATACCACGGCAAGCGCGGGATCGCCTTGTTCGTGATCGCGAAGCCGACGGTCGATCTGGATCTACAGCACAGTCAGGCCGGTCTGCTGGCCGCCATGGAACTGGAAGGCCGGGTCAAAGCGCATGGCGGCGCCGTGAGGCGCCGCCATCTCAATCGCATCAGCATGTTGTTATCCGAGCCCGTGGATGCGGAGTCGACGCTTCACTGACCGGAACCGGCTTGCCGGATGATCCAGCGATCCTGGTTGCCGCTGCGGTAGAACACGACTTCGACTTCGCCCGACCGATAGATCAGTCGGCTGTTCGTCGGCGCCGGGACATCTCCCGAGATCGACACGCGATCGACGTCGATGCCGATCGGCAGCACCCAGAACGTGCCATCGATCCTGCCGACCGCCGCTCTCACGCGTCCCAGAATGTCGTTCACCTGGACGTACCGGATACCGTCACGCGAGAACTCGTACACCTGCCACGCCGGGTCGGGCGCCACATCGGGGGTCGGCGGGAACGATTCGCCCAGCCCATTCCCGCCCAATGTGGGCGAACCATGGATATCGGCTGGGCAACCGCACGCAGCACTCGCGAACGGGCTCGCGATCAACGCGCAGAGCAGGACGGCGACGGACAGAAAACGCTGATAAGACGAATACTTCAACATGGGTTTCTCCTTGATATATTCCGCAACAATGGCATTAGCAACGCTGCACGCGTCTGTGCAGCGGGGCTAACGATTCGACGCCCGTCCAGGAATCCCCCCGGGCAGTTCGACGGTATCATCATCATCGGGCGCATCAATCGATGCCCATGTGCGACGGGATCGCGGGCGAAGACCCGCCCCGGAACCGGATCGGGCTCGATGGCATGCCCGGATACGCCTCTTCGGCATTCAGAAAGTCATGGGGGCGAGCCGCCGACGCTGGTAGCCGACCCCTCCCCGATGGCACGCTGCGAGCTGCGCATCGCCGGATCCGTCCGGCATGCAGCCACGCGAAAACAGCGCTGGAACCGTTTTCTGGACAGCTCAGCGGCGGCCTGCGGGCCCCACGATCCCGCGTGTCCCGCGGTGATCGGCGGCTGGCGTCGCGGCTGAAGCAGGCTTTGCGGTGCCCGGCGCCGACACGTGTTGCCCGGGCAGGCTCTTGCGCGGGCCGGGACGCACGGTGACGACGAACCCCTCGGCAGTCTGCGAGTCCACCGTGACGCGAAACGCGTAGTCGGACGACACCCACGTTTCACCGACCTTGAACATGCTGCCTTCGTTGTTGGCGCGGTTGGCCGGCGGCGTATCGGCATCCATGCTCCAGGACGGCTCTTTCCGGGAGGTCTGCACTTCATGGACGATCACCGCATCGCCGGCCAGGCGATTCTCGTAATTGCCGCCGCGCTTGCGCACTTCGAGGGTGTAGTAACGGTTGGCCTGATCGGGATAGTTGAGGATCAGCATCTGTCGATTCGCCGAACCGGCCAGGCTGGCGCGATCGATCGTGATCGAACGCGCCGGCGCACCGGCGGTCACGGTGAGTTTGCGCGCATCGACAACCCAGCCCAGGCGATTGCGCGAGTAGATGTTGATATGTTTCGGCAGCGTGCCGTAGGTCGCGTTGGGCACGCCGTTGTTCCAACTGTCGCTCATCACATCCCACGTATTGTCGTAGGGGTCGGAATCGTTGTCGGAGTTGTTGGCGTGCGGCAGGCCGTAGGCATGACCCATTTCGTGCGACAGCGGCGCGAGGTTGCCGAACGACCACGGCGGATTCCACGTGGTACTCCAGCATTTGTTGATGCCATCGAGCGTCGCACAGCGGCTGCCGCCCCAGGCGTAGCCGTCGAGGTCGCCGTTGAACATCATGTTGACGCCCTGCACACCGCCGTTGATCGCGAAGTCGACAGCGGCGTCGTGCGCAGCGGTGCAGTCCTGGAACAGCTTGCTGAGGTCCGCGGTGGTCTTGCCGTTGGCATCGGTGGTGACGTAATCGCCGCGCGGCAGCGGCAGCGTGGCCCAACCGTAGGCATCGCTGCCGGCAAGATTGATCTTGCCGTAGGACACTTCCTGCCAATAGTGATCCAACTGGCCGATGGCGCCACCGTACTGCGACTGGAAAAAAGCCAGTGTCTTCTGCTCGGTGACGATATCGTTGAACTTGCACATCAGCGTCACCCAACTGGTGACACCGGCGACCGCCTCGGCGCTCTGCGCGACGGAACGGGCGCGACCGGACATGGCTGCCGGCGCAAGATCGTCGATCGGCACGATGGCATCGATGCGCCGGGCGCCGACCCGTGATGCACGAGGCTGAGAACCTCGCACACCGCTCGACTTCGCCGCAACCGGCACGGTCGAGACCGCGATGCGACGGCCGTAGAGCGCATACAGATCCTCGGCGGCTTGCAGCGCCTGCGCGGTGTCGAGCGCACGACGCACGCCGGCATCGTCGACCAGGGTCGCGCGGAACTGACCACCGGGCCCATCGCTGGCCTTGGCCTGCGCGTCGGGGTCGCCCCACTCCAGCTCCAATCGGCCGATAATGAGCTGCGGTGCTTCAGCGGCCGACTTGGCGGAGGACGCGTCCATGCGGCGGGCGGCATCGACCTGCATGCCGCAGGTCAGTGCGAACACAGTCAACAAGCACGTGCGAACAATGCGCATGGACGGCTCCGGACTTTGGATCGATGGAATCGTAGCACCGCCGTCTCTGTCGGGTCCGGACCGATGCCCGCTTCCGGTGTCCGGTAAGCTGTCCCTGTCCGCCGTTCGTCGACTGCCCCCTGCCGCCATGCCCTATCTCGAACTCTCCCTTCGTTGCCGCGAATCCGAACAGCCACGCTACGAGCACGCGCTGGAGGATGTCGGGGCGCTCGCGGTGACCCTGCTCGACGCGGATGCCGAGACGCCGAATGAGCGCGCGATCCTGGAACCCGGCGTCGGCGAGATGCCGATCTGGGGCGAAGTGGCGCTGTCGGCGCTGTTCGATGCCGATGCCGACCCGCTGCTGCTGCTCGCCGCGCTGGACGCGTTCGACCCCGGACTGGACTGGTCGCAAGCCGGTTTCCGCAAAGTCGAGGACCAGGACTGGGAGCGGGCATGGATGGACCAGTACGTGCCGCTGCATTTCGGCGCACGCACCTGGATCGTGCCGTGGAACCACGAACTGCCGGAGGGCGCCGACGGCGCAGACGCTGCGGTGATCCGGCTCGATCCCGGCCTGGCCTTCGGCTCGGGCACGCACCCGACCACTTCTTTGTGCCTGCAATGGCTGGACGACCTCGCCGCGCGCGGCGAACTGCAGGGTCGCACCGTGCTCGATTTCGGCTGCGGCAGCGGCATTCTTGCGCTGGCCGCATTGAAGCTCGGCGCCAGCCGCGCCATCGGCGTCGACAACGATCCGCAAGCGATTCTCGCCACCCACGACAACGCCGAACGCAATGGTGTCGGCGCGCGGATCTCGGTGCATCTGCCTGGCGACGAACCGCCCGCCGTCCATCCGATCGTCGTCGCCAACATCCTGGCATCGGCGCTCGATGCACTGGCCGGCACGCTCGCCGCGCGCGTGGCCCCGGGTGGCCGCATCGCGCTGTCGGGCATCCTGGTCGGACAGGAGGACGCATTGTTGACACGCTACGGTGCGTGGTTCGACGCTCTGAACGTCACCCGCGAAGGCGACTGGGTGCGTATCGATGGCCGCCGCATCGATGGCAGCCGCATCGACGACGGCGCACGCGCTCCGTGATCGAATAACGCCATGTTCATCAACTGCCCCTATTGCCGCACGCTGGTCGCAACCGATCCGGTCACCGACCTGCCGCCCACGCATTGCCCGCAGTGCATGAGCCTGTTGCGCCGCGATGCCACCGTCGAAGACGACGACACGGCACCGTTGCCGATCGATCTTGGTGACCTGTTGGAATCGCGCGCCGACGACGCGGCCGAAGAAAAAGCAACCGTGCGCGACGCGTTTCGCGAAGCGGCGGATCCCGATGCTCCCGACGATATCGCGAACGGGATCGAAGCGGAAACGCCCCCCAGCGAAGACGCGTTCGATGATGCCCTCGACAGAGAAGAAGAACGCGGCGCCGAAGTCGTCGCACCGGCTGTCGCCGAACCGGCGGCTGGCGCAGCGGTGCCTGTCGCCGCTGCTGCGGTCGCACCGGGGAATCGCAGGTCGCGCAACGCGCCGAGTTTCGTGCGCGGCGCCGGCGGCACGCCGGCAAGCCCGCGCGAACGCTGGCTGCCCGCAATCGCGGCGATGCTCGCACTGCTGCTTGGGCTGCAATGGTTGCTCGCAGATCGCGCGCGTTTGGCCGCCGATCCGCAGTGGCGCCCGGTCTTGAATGCGGTGTGCAAGGCGCTGCGCTGCGAGCTGCCGCCGTGGCGCGAACCCGCCGCTTTCACGCTGCTGCAGCGCGATGTGCGCCAGCATCCGGATATTCCCGGCGCACTGCGCGTATCGGCGACGTTCCGCAACGATGCGCGATGGTCGCAACCTTGGCCGTCACTGCGGTTGACCTTGTCCGATGTCAACGGCCGGCCCGCCGGCGAACGCAGTTTCCGCGCCGAAGAGTATCTCGGCGGTCCACCCAGCCAGCCGGAACTCGCAAGTGGCGAAAGCGCGACCGTCGCGATGGACATCCTCGAACCGGCCGCGCGCATCGTTGCTTACGATTTCAGTTTCCGCTGAACAGGCACGTGTCGCACGGCCGGCGGAAACGCGAAAGCGGCGCATGTCCGGCCATGACATGCGCGGAACATCGCCACGACACAGGTCTCGTTGCCATTCATCGGGAAACACACCCTCGAACCCGCGATTTTCCACGATTCGTCGTGGCAGCCGGCGACAACGCACGCTAGACTCATTCCCCCTCGTCGTCCCTGCGGCGGGACGCGGCCAGGGATGGGGCCGATGCGAAGACGCGCCACCTGAGAGACCGTGCTTGAACGCCGAACGCCACGAACCCGCCATCCGCTCTGTTGCGCGCACACCGCTGCGCGATCATGTCGCGAATTCCGTACGCCGCTACATCGGCGACCTGAACGGTTCCGACACATCCAATCTGTACGAGATCGCGCTGCGCGAATTCGAGATTCCGCTGTTCGCCGAAGTGCTGGAGCATTGCGACGGCAACCAGAGTCGCGCTGCGGCGATGCTCGGGATTCATCGCGCCACCCTGCGCAAGAAACTGAAGGACTACGGGCTCGGCTGAGTCCCGACCCGGTGGCGCGGACCGCTTATAATCGCGCTTTCCCGCCTTGCCTCCGCTCATGACCTCTCACCACCTGCCCGGCGCCCCGGTCACGATCCGTCGCGCGCTGTTGTCCGTGTCCGACAAGACCGGCCTGCTCGACCTCGCCCGCGCCCTCGCCGCCCGCAACGTCGAACTGCTGTCCACCGGCGGCACCGCCAAGGCCATTCGCGAAGCAGGCCTGCCGGTGCGGGATGTCAGCGAGTTCACCGGCTTCCCGGAAATGATGGACGGCCGCGTGAAGACGCTGCATCCGCTGGTCCACGGCGGGCTGCTCGGCCGCGCCGGCATCGACGACGTGGTGATGGCCGAACACGGCATCGGCGCGATCGACCTGCTGGTGCTGAACCTGTACCCGTTCGAAGCGGTCGCCGCGAACCCGGACAGCACCATGGACGAGATCATCGAGAACATCGACATCGGCGGCCCGGCGATGCTGAGATCCGCCGCGAAAAACTTCGCGCGCGTCGCGGTCGCCACCGACCCGGCGCAATACGCCGGCATCCTCGAAGAGCTCAACGCCAATCTGGGTTCGCTTTCGGCGAAGACCCGTTTCGCGCTGTCGGTCGCCGCGTTCAACCGCGTGGCGCAGTACGACGCGTTCATCAGCAACTATCTGTCGTCGATCCAGAACGATGGCAGCCTTGCGCTGTTCCCGGCGCAGAACAACAGCAACTTCGTCAAAGTGATGGATCTGCGCTACGGCGAAAACCCGCACCAGCAGGGCGCGTTCTACCGCGATCTCTGGCCGGTGCCGGGCACGCTCGCCACATTCACCCAACTGCAGGGCAAGGCGCTGAGCTACAACAATCTGGGCGACGCCGACGCCGCGTGGGAATGCGTACGCCAGTTCGAAGCGCCGGCCTGCGTCATCGTCAAGCACGCCAATCCTTGCGGCGTCGCCGAAAGCACGGACTGCGCGCAGGCCTACGAGCTGGCGTACGCCACCGACCCGACTTCCGCGTTCGGCGGCATCATCGCGTTCAACGTCAAACTCGACGGCGCGACCGCGAAAACCATCCTCGACCGCCAGTTCGTCGAAGTGCTGATCGCACCCGACTACGACGACGACGCGCTGGCCTATGCGAAGAAGAAAGCCAACGTGCGCATGCTGCGCATCCCGCACGGCGACGGCCGCAACAACATCGACGTGAAGCGCGTCGGCTCCGGCCTGCTGATGCAGACCGCCGACATCCGCGAGGTCTCCGTCGACGAACTGAAAACAGTGACCCGGCTTGCGCCCACCGCCGAACAGCTCGGCGACCTGCTGTTCGCCTGGCGCGTGGCGAAATACGTGAAGTCCAATGCGATCGTGTATGCGAAGGACCGGCACACCATTGGCGTCGGCGCCGGCCAGATGAGCCGGGTGTACTCGGCGCGGATCGCCGGCATCAAAGCGGGCGATGCCGGCCTCGTGGTCCCCGGCTCGGTGATGGCCAGCGATGCGTTCTTTCCGTTCCGCGACGGTATCGACGCCGCCGCAGACGCCGGCATCGAAGCCGTGATCCAGCCCGGCGGCTCGATGCGCGACGCTGAAGTGATCGCCGCCGCCGACGAACACGGCATCGCGATGGTGTTCACGGGCGTGCGGCATTTCCGGCACTGATCGACGAACACGCATGACCCGGATCCTCATTCGAGACGCGAAGGAACCCGACTTCGATCGCATCGTCGAACTCAACGCTGCAGCCGTGCGCGAAACCAGCGCGATGGATCTCGATCGGCTGCAGCGGTTGCACACGCTCGCGTTCCAGCACCGTGTCGCGCTGGCCGATGGCCGGCTCGTCGGATTCCTGCTCTCGATGCGCGATGGCGCCGAATACGCCAACGACAACTTCGGCTGGTTCGCCGGCCGTTATCCGCATTTCGTGTATATCGACCGGATCGTGGTCGACGGCGCCTTCGCGGGACAGGGCATCGGACGTCTTCTCTACGAGGACCTGTTCTCGCGGTCGCGGGCGGAGGGCATCGGTATCGTCGCCTGCGAATACAACCTCGATCCGCCCAATCCCGCCTCGAACGCATTCCACCTCCGCTTCGGATTCGTGGAAGTCGGCAGGCAACGCGTGGCCGACGGGACCAAACTGGTCTCTCTGCAGGTCGCGCAATTGCCCGGATCCGTCGCACCATGACACTCACCACAACCCACAGGAACCATGGCATGCATCCGCGCTCCGTTGTGTTCTCGCTCGCCTACGGCACGATCCTTCTCGCAACGCCCGCGTTCGCACTGACGACGCAGGCGCCCGGCCATGTGTCGGACGCAGAGGTCCTGCGCCTGCTGCGCGAGGTCTATCGCGAAAAAGCGACGCTGCAGGGCGATTGGCCGGCGGCTGCCATCGCCAACGACAGCGAAGAGATCGCGCCGACATCGCGCAAAGTCTGCGCCGACAGCGGCGCGGGCAGCACCGGTCCCCGGCGCGTGGCGGTGTGCACCTCGTTCGCGGACGGCGGTCATGCCCAATCCGGTGAAGTCGATCTCTTCCTGATGCTCGATCCGCGCGGCGCGCAGACGCAGGCGCGCATCGGCGCAAGCGAGCGCGGCATCGAATCCGGCGGCTGGGGCACGCCCGGGGAGGTGCGCTTCTTCGAGATCGGTCCCGGCCGCGCCGCGTTCGTGCTGACCTCGGGATACGCCAACATGGGCTGGGCGACCGAAAACGTCTCGCTGCACCATGCGGAAAGCGATCGCTTCGTGAAAATGCTCACCGTGTCGACGCACCTGAGCAACACCGGCGCGTGCGATCCAGCCGAAGACCGCACATGCCGCAAGCAATCGATCTCGCTCGATTGCACGCTGCGCACCGACAAGCACCGCTACCACCACGGTTTCTACGATCTCGTCGTGAAGGTGACCGGCGAACGCGGCGGCAAGAAAGTCGCGCGCAGCATTCCGATCCCGTTCGCCAACGGCGTCTATCGCGCCCCTGCCGAAGCGCTGCGTCGCGACGGCTGCGACGAAGGTTTCTGATCCGACCCTCAACGCACTGCCCTCCTCACGAGCGATCTGCCCATGAAACTCCTGGTCATCGGCGCCGGCGGCCGTGAACACGCCCTCGCCTGGAAACTCGCGCAATCCGGGCGCGTCGGCGAAGTGCTGGTCGCGCCGGGCAACGCCGGCACGGCGACGGAGGCGAAGTGCCGCAATGTCGATGTGAAGGCCACCGATATCGACGGCCTTGTCGCGCTGGTGCGCGCGGAAGGTGTCGCCGTCACCGTGGTCGGCCCCGAAGGACCGCTGGTCGCGGGTGTCGTCGATCGTTTCCGCAGCGAAGGCCTGCGCATCTTCGGCCCCACCGCCGCCGCCGCGCAGCTCGAAGGCAGCAAGGCATTCGCGAAGGATTTCCTCGATCGCCACGGCATCCCGACTGCGTACTACGCCGTGCATACCGAAGTCGATGCGGCACTCGAATACGTCCGCAGCAAAGGCGCGCCGATCGTGGTCAAGGCCGATGGCCTGGCCGCCGGCAAGGGCGTGATCGTGGCGATGACGCTTCCGGAAGCCGAAGACGCAGTGCGCGACATGCTTTCGGGCAACGCGTTCGGCAGTGCCGGTTCGCGGGTGGTCATCGAGGAATTCCTCGACGGCGAGGAGGCGAGTTTCATCTCGATGGTGGACGGCGTCACCGCGCTGCCGATGGCCACATCGCAGGACCACAAGCGCGTGGGCGACGGCGACACCGGGCCGAACACCGGTGGCATGGGCGCGTATTCGCCCGCGCCGGTGGTGACGCCCGAGGTGCATGCACGCGTCATGCGCGAAGTCGTCGAACCGACCGTGCGCGGCATGGCCGCCGATGGCGTGCCGTTCACCGGTTTTCTCTATGCAGGGCTGATGATCGACGCGGCCGGCATGCCGAAAGTGATCGAATTCAACGTGCGCTTCGGCGATCCGGAAACGCAGCCGGTGATGCTGAGATTGGACTCGGATCTGCTGGATCTGGTCGAAGCGGCCATCGACGAGCGGCTGCACGCGGTCGAAGCGCGCTGGAACCCGCAGCCGTCGTTGGGCGTCGTCATGGCAGCGGCGCACTATCCCGATACGCCGAAGACCGGCGATGTCATCCGGGGACTATCCGTGCCGCAGGCTGCGGGCACCAAGGTCTTCCACGCCGGCACGCGGCTCGACGATGATCGCAACGTCGTCACCAGCGGCGGTCGCGTGCTCTGCGTCTGCGCGCTGGGCGCCACGGTGGCGGATGCGCAGCGCGGGGCCTATGCGGCGATGGAAAACATTTCCTGGCCCGGCGAATTCCATCGCCACGACATCGGTTGGCGCGCGATAGCGCGCGAGGCCTGAGCCGCGCCCGGAATCAACGTCCGCGTTTCGCCGGCTTTGCGGGTGCCTGATATTTCGACAACTCCTCGATCAGGCTGCGCACCAGCTTGCGTTGCGATGCAGACAGCTTGAGGAAGGTTTCGATCGCGAGCTGGTCGTGGGGATTCATCCGCCACTCGCCGCGACTCTCCCGCACCCGCTTGTCGTCGCCGTACTGCAATTGTTGCGGCTCGATCGACAGCATCTTCGCCAAGGCGCGAAGATTGGCCTGACGGGGCATGGCACGGCCATTGAGCCAGCCGGGAATGGCCTGCTGCGATACCGGCTCGCCACCGAAACGGGCGAGCAGTTTGACGAGTTCGGCCGGACTCTCGCTCGTGCCGGCTTGGCGCAATGCGGCGCGGAGGCGCTCGCTGAAAGCATCTTGTTCGGTCTTCATGCGCCGACGTTAGGTCGGCACCGGCCGCGATGTGAAAGACGTGATTGTCGATCACGCTCAGTTTATGTTGTGATGCAACATCCGCTCCAACAGCCCCCCACCCGCTAGCCCTTTTTCCCCGGCCCGCCGGACTTCACGAATTCATCGATCACATGCCGCAACAGCTTGCGCTGGGCGGGCGGCAACTGCAGGAAAGCCTCGATCGCCAGCTGGTCGCGCGGATCGAGCCGCCATTCGCCGCGATGCTCGCGCACCCGCTTGTCGTCGCCGTACTGGAGCTGCTGTGGTTCGACCGACAGCATCTTCGCCAGCGCTCGCAGGTTGGCCTGCCTTGGCATGGCGCGACCCTTCAACCAACCGGAAACGGCTTGCTGGGAGACGGGCTCCCCGCCGAAGCGCGCGAGCAGGCGGACGAGTTCGACGGGACTCTCAACGAGCCCCGCCCGTCGCAGGGCTTCGCGCAGCCGTTCGCTGAACGCGACTTGTTCATTGTTCATCACCTGACGTTAGGCCGGTGCACGCCGGCGTTGGAAAGTTGTGATTTGTACAGTATCAAACTTTTTGTTAGCGTGCACCTCGACAACGACAGGGAAAGCGGCCATGTCCGGCCAACGGAAGAAACAGAACAAGGGCAGTCGGCACAGGGGCGATCAAGGCGGGGCCTGCCGGAATCACGATGGCGACTCGACCGCACCCGTCGCGGCCGGGCGGAACGCACCACACGCATGGGGAGCAGGCGGATGGACATGAGCACGCACACGCCGCCGTTGCACGCCGCGCTGGATTACTGCGCACGCAAGCTGCTGGCCGAGCTGGAGCGAGGGCCTGCAGCGCTTCCGGATGCCATCCTCGCATCGCGGCTCACGCCCACCAGCGCTGCGCTGTTGCGCTGGTGGTGCGCGGTCGAATACTGCAACACGCGCGTCGACAACTTCCATGCGGGGCAGAAGCAGGCGATCCTGCACACGGTGCTCGCGCACGAGCTCCTGCAGACCGACGATCCCGAATGGCTCTACCGGCTCGCCTGCGATCCCGCTCGTGCCCGGCTCGATGCGCCAGCCGCAAGCGCCTGCCCGACGCGATACGCAGGCTATGTCCTGCGGATGGCGCCCGGCAGTGGGCTGCGATGGGTGGCCCAGGCGCTGCTGATATGGCAATGGGCGAACCATATCGCGGCGCGCGCATCCGGGCACGACGACCCCCGTTTCAGCAGCCATTTCCTGCTGTCCGCCGCCACCGATCCGGTACGGGTGCGCCTGCAGGATGCGCTGTTCGGCGCGGCCGATGCCCGGGGACAGCGCGATGCCGTACGGAGCAGTCCGATCCGGCATGCGGCATTGTTCCTGCCGCCATCGTTGCGCGATTCGTTCGGCGATTGGCTGGCTCGACAGACGCGATCTGCGAAGCACGAGGACGCGATGTGCTTCGTCGACGTCGCCAGCGAAACCACGCCAAGCTCTCCGCCGATCACGCTGGTCGCGGGCGTCGGCGCCAGGATGCTCGGTGGGGCGACGCATGCGCACGACGATCCCGAATCCTCGCGGCACGCTTCGTTGCTATGGATCGACCTGGCGCTTTCGCAGGCATCGACGGCGCCCTGCGCCGGTTCGGCGCCGATCGCCGAATTCCCGCTGCAACGCGCGATTCGCGATGGCGCAGTGAAGCTGCCGATGCTGGAACCGACGCAGCACCTGCGCATGCCGCCTTTGCGCGAGACTCCCCCGCGACCCGTGGGGCTGCGTCCGCGGCTGTCGCGTGCCCATCGCAGTCTGCTCGGCATCGGAATCGAAGCGCTGTCTCGACGCGACGCCGGCTTCGTCGCCATCGATTCCGTACGCCGGCCGAAACTGCTGGTGTTGTGCGACGCACCGCACGTCGTTCGTGGCGTACGCCATGCCTTGACTGCGTACGGACTGGACAAGTCCGCCATCGCGGCGCGCGTGGTCATCGATACGTTACCGGCGCACGCCATCGCCACGGACGCGCGCATCTGCGTGATCGTGGTGCTGCGGACCGGCATCGATCCGCGTACGTCCACTGCATTGCTGGCGCCGGCATTGCCGCCGCTGTGGCCGGAACCCGACTTCGCCGTGCTGCGCAGCGAAAATCGCGAACGCGCGGTCCTGGGGCGCTCACCCGCGCATCTGATCGACGTGCTGTCGGTGGTAGAGCATCCGCAGCGCCATGCCGATTACACCGACCTCCTGCGCGCCGGGCTGGCGGCGCGGGGCGGAGACCCGTGCGGAACCGACGCCGTCGGCGACCTGATCGTCACCGGCCTGCGCGCGGACGCGGATGATTTCGAGATCGCACTACAAGGCATGAGCGATGGACGGGCGGTGGGCGCGGACCGCCTATCGGAACTGCCGCGCCGGATCCTGCGCGCACGACAATCGATGCCCGTTCGCAAATCGGTGTATACGCACGCAGGCTGGAGCGCGTACGACAACGGGCTGCGCCGGGCATTCCTCGAATGCGCGGAGTGCGATCCCGGGGTCGAAAGTCATTGCCTGCTCGATCCGCGCCGGCACGCCATGCGCCTCCGCGACAGCCTGTTGGCGCAGGGCATTTCGCCGCTGGGTTTGCCCGATGCGCTGGTCCGCACCGTCGATGCGGTGTATCTGGTCGACTTCCTGCCGTCCTGCCCTGCGCAACCGCAGCCGGCAGGTCCATCCGAGCGCGCGTTGACACGATGGTGCGCGCATACGAACGCATTGCCGGCCGTGCAGCGACAGCATCGGCGCTGGCATCGCGTGCAGTTGCAGGCGCCCTTGTTCTGGTCGTGGAAACGCAGCGAAGGCATGCTGTCGGCGCTGCTGGTCGCATTGGCCGGAACCGCGCCGCTAGCGCGTCGCGGCCGTGCGGCGACCACGGCGTACTGACACCAGCCGGCAGGCGATTGAAAACAGCCTGGAGAGGGGTGGAGATGCCGCCACTGCGCAGCAAGGGCGTCCGCGATCGATTTGCCGGAAGCCGGTCCGGGCATGTACCGGACCGGCGATTCGAACGCACACCTGTGCGCTTTTCAACAAACCCTGTGCGTTTTTCAACAAACTGGTAGTCTCCGCCGGAACCTCGCCGGCAGGGACCGGCCTCGCGGAGCGCGCATGGCCTACAACCAGTTCGAACTGTTGCGGCAGCGCCGCTTCCTGCCTTTTTTCGTCGTCCAATCGCTGGGCGCGTTCAACGACAATGTCTACCGTCAGGCCATCATCGGTCTGTTGTTCTGGCTGGGCATCGACGAACAACAGAAGACGCTGTACACCAATCTCGCGCCGGCGCTGTTCATCCTGCCGTTCTTCCTGTTTTCGGCCACCGCCGGCCAGATAGCGGAGAAGCTCGAAAAATCGCGGCTGATCCGCATCACCACCACGATGGAAATCGCGATCATGTCGGTGGCGGCGGTGGGCTTCCTGCTGCAGAACATGCCGCTGCTGCTGGTGGCGCTGTTCGGCACCGGCGTGCAGTCCGCGCTGTTCGGTCCGGTCAAGTATTCGATCCTGCCGTCGGTGCTGAAGCCCGAAGAGCTGACCGGCGGCAACGGCCTGGTCGAGATGGGCACCTCGGTGTCGATCCTGATGGGCATGATCGTGGGCGGGATGATCTTCAAACTCGCCGGCAGCCATGGCCCGGAAACCGCTGCGGTCGCGATCGTTCTGCTGGCGATCGCAGGCAATGCGGTCAGCCGTCTCGTGCCCAAGGTCGATGCCGGCGCGCCGGAGCTCAAGGTCCACGTCAATCCGATCCCGGAGTCGCTGCGGGTGATGGCCCTGGCGCGCAAGCAACTCGCGGTGCGCAACGCGATGCTCGGCGTGTCCTGGTTCTGGTTCATCGGTACCGCGCTCACCGCGCAGTTGCCGAACTACGCCGAAAAATACCTGGGCGGCGACGAAACCCTGTATCTGTTCGCGCTGGGGGTGTTTTCGATCGGTACCGGGATCGGTTCGTTGTTGTGCGAAAAGCTGTCGGCGCGCACGGTCGAGATCGGGCTGGTGCCGCTGGGCGCGTTCGGCATGAGCTTTTTCCTGTTCGACCTCTACTTCGCGCGCAGTGGCGTCGCCGGCGTCGCCGGGCTGGACATCGCGGGCTTCCTGCATCAGGCCGGCAGCTGGCGGGTGTCGCTGGACCTGTTCGGCGTGGGCATGTTCGCCGGCTTCTTCCTCGTGCCGCTGTTCGCGCTGATCCAGAGCCGCACGCCCAAGCAGGAACTGTCCCGGGTGATCTCCGGCGTGAACATCCAGAACGCGTTCTTCATCGTGCTGGCTGCGGTGCTGGGCATCGCGCTGCAGATGGAACAGTTCACGATCGGCTCGACCACGATCAGGATGCCCGGCCTCGGCATTCCGCAGCTGTTCCTCTGCCTGGCCATCGCCAACACGCTGGTGGCGATCTGGATCTTCACGATCGTGCCCGAATTCCTGATGCGCTTTCTCAGCTGGATGTTCGTGCGCGCGCTCTACCGGCTGCAGCTGCACGGCATCGAGCAGCACGTTCCCGACGAAGGCCCGGCGCTGATCGTGTGCAACCACGTCAGCTACATGGACGCGCTGATCCTGTCGGCCAGCATCCCGCGGCCGGTGCGCTTCGTCATGTACTACAAGATCTTCAATGTGCCGGTGATGCGCTGGATCTTCCGCACCAGCAAGGCGATTCCCATCGCCGGCGCAAAGGAGGATCCAGAGGTGATGCGGCGCGCGTTCGAGGAGATCGACGCGGCGCTGGCCGACGGTCAGCTGGTCTGCATCTTCCCGGAGGGCGCGCTGACCCGCGATGGCGCGATCGCCCCGTTCAAGGCGGGCGTGCTGCGTGCGCTGGAACGACGCCCGGTGCCGGTGGTGCCGATGGCGCTGAAGAACATGTGGACCAGCATGTGGAGCAAGCGCGACGGGCGCATGCGCCAGATGCGCCTGCCGCGCCGGTTCCGTGCGCATGTGGAAGTGGTGGCCGGGCCGCCCATCGACGGACGCGGGGTCGCGGTGGCGACGCTCGAAGCCAAGGTCCGCGCGCTGCGCGGCGACGCGGCCTGAGCTGCGACCGCCACCTCATTCCAGGCCCGCAACCGATTGCGCCCGGCGACGGAATCGGCACAATGTGGAAGACAGTACGCCACGGTCGCCCCGAGACGGGTGGTCCGCTAGCTTCTCTCGCCCCACCTATCCGCCCGATTTCCGGAGATTCCGCATGAACACGACCGCCGCACCCGGCTCCATCCCCAATCATCTGGCCTGGGCGATCATCGCGACGGTCTTCAGCCTCTGCCTGTGTTGCGGCATCCCCGGGCTCTTCACCGGTATCGCCGCCATCGTCTTCTCCTCCCAGGTCAATTCGAAGTTGAATGCAGGCGACATCGCCGGGGCGCAGTCCGCTTCGAATACCGCGAAGATTCTTTGCTGGATCACCACTGCCTGCGCGATCATCGGCTTGTTCTGGCTTGCCTTCAGCATCGCAACCAGCGGTGTCGGCGGCCTCGAAGAATCGATCAGGCAGGGCATCGAACAGGCACAGCGCAACCGTTGAAATGGTCTCTTCCAGACCCTCTTTCACGGTGATGACCCTGCAAGCCATGGCACTCGCGGCAGCGGGAGCCATGGCGTTCTGGCTATTGCGGACGTTCGATCCCAGCGCACCGAGCAATCTGTTCCCGAAATGCATGTTCCATAGCCTTACCGGCTACTGGTGCATCGGATGCGGCTTGACTCGAGGCATGCATGCGCTGGCGCACGGCGATGTCGCGCGCGCTTTCTCGATGAATCCGCTGATGATGGCCCTGCTGGCGCTGACGCCAGTCATGCTGGGGTGGTATTGGGGTTGGAAACCACGCGTGTTCCGCCCATTGATGCTCGTTCTGGCCGAACCACGTTTCTGGCTGGTCCTGCTGCCCACCTACGGAATCGCGCGTAACCTGCCATGGGCACCCTTCGTCTGGCTCGCACCGGGTTGAATGCAAAGTCGACCGCCCGGCATTCACTTCCCGAATGCTAGCCTCGGGCAATGTCCACCTCCGGCCGCGCGCTTCTCATCCTCCTCCCGCTGCTCGCGGCATGCGCACTGTGGCCGGGTAGCGCACGCGCGCAGCAGCCGCTGAATCGCTGCAATGGCCCCGGCGGCAATACGATCTACACCGACCGCCCCTGCGAGACCATCGGCGCCAGCGAACGCCTGCCGCGTGCCGCCATCGCCGGCGCGTACGGGCTGCGTCGCGGCGGCTGTGCGCGCAATCTGCAGGATCTGGTCTACGAGATCACCGCAGCCATCGACAACCGCGATGTGAACCGGCTCGGCGCGGTCTACCACTGGGTCGGGCAGAACTCCGCAAGCGGCGACCGCATCCTCGACCAGCTGCAGGCGATCGTGGATCGTCCGCTGGTGGACATCGTGCCGCTGCGGGGCATGGTCACGGAAGCGCCGGTGACGGATCCCGAGGCCGCTCCTGTCGCCCCGTTCGTTTCACCGGCCCCGACATTCACCACCGCTCCGCCTGCCGGCACCGACGACGCCGCTCCGCAACCACCGCGCGTGATCCGCAGGCCACCGGTCGGCCTTCGTCTGGAGCAGACGCTCGGCAAGGGCAGCACGCCTTCGCGCACGGTCTTGGGTCTGCGCCGGCACCTCGATTGCTGGTGGATCACGCTGTAGAACCCATGCCGGGCCAGGCACACCGCGTACTGGGATGAAGGGCGGCGACCGAAGCCCTCCTCTCGCGGACGCAGGGAGACGGACATCGGGATTCGGCGCTCAAGCCGAATGCCATCGGGTACTGAGACAGTATCGGCAACCGTCCTGAGACATACGCAGGCGGATTGCTGCGTTGCGGCTTGCACGCGGCACTGCACCGTGCGATCCATGGCGTTGGGCAAGGTGTCCGGGTCACTCCAGACCAACCATCATCACGTCCCGACATTGCATATCCACCGGCTCGGACGCCGCAATGGAAGGATCAAGGAGAGGTCATCGCATGAAACGTTCGATCATGTTCATCGCCATCGGCACGATCGCGGCGCTGGGTTTCGCCGCGTCCGCCAGTCAGGCCGCCAAACAGCCCCTGTTTTCCGCCATGAAAGCTGCACCGGCCGGCATCGGCGCGGACGCCAGCTATCGCGCATTGGCCGAAAGCCGCGCCACGGAGTCGCTGCAGATGGTGCAGGCCGATGCCAGCCAGATCAGCGCCAAGAGCGACACGCTGCAACTCGGGTTCGGCGACGCCAGCGCCGTGCACATGCGCTATACCAAGCGCAATCCGGACGGCACGCTGGTGTGGTACGGCAACATCGGCAAAAACTTCGGCCTGCTCGATACGCTGCGCGGCAAGGCCACGGGTGAGATCGCCGACGATCCCAACAACTCGGTGATGATCGTCCGCAACGGCGACAAGCTCACCGGCACCATCCGCAAGAACGGCGAGTTGTATGCGCTGCGTCCGTTGCGCTCCGGTGGACACGTGATCGCACGCATCGACGAAATGAAGATGCCTGCGGATCACCCGGCGGCCTACAACTTCCTGCCGCAGATCGACATGGGCAACGTGCAGCGCGCCGCCAGGGCAGCGGGCGACGTCGGCCCGCAGGCGATCAGTACGATCCGGGTGATGGTGGTGGCAACCCAATCGGCCGCTACCGCCAGCGGCGACATCGTCGGCCTGGTGAATCTCGCCGTCGCCGAGAGCAACCAGGGCTATGCGAACAGCGGCGTCGAGATCACCCTGCAACTGGCCGGTCGCTACACCACGACGTATGTGGAATCCGGCAGCTTCAGCACCGATCTGACGCGCTTCCGCGGCACCACCGACGGCTTCATGGATTCGTACCACGCCACCCGCAACACGGTCACGGCCGATGTCATGATGCTGTTGATCAACAACGCCTCGTCCTGCGGCCTGGCGTCGGGCATCGGCTCCACCGCCGCCACCGCGTTCGCGGTCGCGCACTACGGCTGCGCCACGGGGTACTACTCGTTCGCGCACGAAATCGGCCACCTGCAGTCGGCGCGTCACGACATCGCCACCGATCCGACCCTGACCCCGTACGCCTACGGCCACGGCTATCGTTCGCCGACCAATGCCTGGCGCACGATCATGGCCTATGCCTGCACCACCGGCGGCTGCCCGCGCATCAACTACTGGTCCAACCCGGCCAAGACCTATGGCGGGCAGGCGATGGGCAACACCACGCGGGCGCACAACCAGCGCGTGTTGAACACCACCAAGGCGACCATCGCCGCCTTCCGCTGATGACGACTGGTTTTCCGCAAGACCGGGACGGGGCCGCAAGGCCCCGTCTTTTCAGGCGCGGACTGTCGGCCCTGTTGCGCATCGCCTAAAATACCGGTCGCACCGACACCCAGCAGACGGACATCGACATGACCCAGCGTTACCCCGAATGGATCTGGCACAACGGCAGCATCAAGCCCTGGGCCGAGGCGACCACCCACGTCATGTCCCACGTCGTCCATTACGGATCGTCGGTGTTCGAGGGCATCCGCTGTTACGACACGCCTGACGGCCCGGCGATTTTCCGTCTGACCGATCACAACAAGCGCCTGTACGCCTCCGCGAAGATCTACGACATGTCGATGCCGTATGGTCTGGACGACATCAACGCGGCCTGTCGCGAGGTGATCAAGGCCAACGGCTTCACCACCGATTATCTGCGCCCGGTCGCATATCGCGGCCTCGGCGGGTTCGGCCTCTCCGCCGATACGCCCACCGACATGGCGGTGGCCACCTGGAAGATGGGCCAATACCTCGGCGCGACCGTGCTGGAAGAAGGTATCGACGCCTGCGTCTCCAGCTGGCAGCGTTTCGCGCCCAACACGCTGCCGGCCGGCGCGAAAGCCGGCGGCAACTATCTCTCCGGGCAACTGGTCGCACGCGAAGCGCGCCGCCTCGGCTTCGGTGAAGGCATCGCGCTGGCTTCGACCGGCCTGCTCAGTGAAGGCGCCGGCGAGAATCTCTTTCTCGTGTTCGACGGCGCGCTGCACACCACTCCGGTCAGCGCCGCGCTGCTCAACGGCCTGACCCGAAACACCATCATCACCCTCGCACGCGACGCAGGTATCGAAGTCTTCGAACGCGATCTGCCGCGCGAATATCTCTATCTGTGCGACGAACTCTTCATGTGCGGCACGGCTGCGGAGATCACCCCGATCCGTTCGGTCGATGGTCGTCAGGTGGGTGCGGGTAAACCCGGGCCCATGACGCGCCATTTGCAGGAATTGTTCTTCGGGTTGTTCGATGGCAAGACTGCGGACAAGTATGGGTGGTTGGAAAGGGTGTGAGCACTGTTTGATTGTTACCGGCCTTTCTTGAATCTTCGCTGGAAGTTTCGTGGCACTGCCGATATTGGTGATTATTAGTTCACGGGTAAAGCATGGCGTCTTTTTCGCGCTGGTGCGCGAGTGACTTTCTTTTTGAAAAGAAAGTCACCAAAGAAAACACTTCAAGTCCACTTCTAAACTGCCATCTGAGGCGAAGCCGGGATTTTTCGATGAGACATCCTTGTCTCATCGAAAAACGGCGCACGTCCTGTGCGCCGCCCTCCGGGTCTCCAATTCAGTCCGACAGCACGGTAGTTTTAATGTCGTGGGGACGAAACAGTTTTCGGGAATACTGGCAACTTGCATGCGATCGCACGGTAGTTTGAAAGCCGCTGAGAGCGAGCAGGAATGAAAATGTCTAAGCCACTTTTCGCATGTGGATAGAGGCGATCGTCCCGATAAGATTGCAGACGTGGAGTACCATCCCTTGATCGTAGACCCAGAGGGCGATGCACAGGATGTGCATCGTTTTTCGATGAGACAAGGATGTCTCATCGAAAAATCCCGGCTTTGCCTCAGATGGCAGTTTAGAAGTGGACTTGAAGTGTTTTCTTTGGTGACTTTCTTTTCAAAAAGAAAGTCACTCGCGCACCAGCGCGAAAAAGGCGCCATGCGTTACCGATACGCTATAAAGCGCCTAGAACAACAGAGCCTAATTCGGATATCGAAGATATTCGGAAACGCTGGTTTCCGCAGTTCTCGGAAGCGGGGATCTGGGTATAAAAAGCAGCTGATCAAACCCCGAACGTCAACGTCGCAATCACGCCACGCTCCTGCCCCGGCACCACCCGCACGCGCCAACCGTACAGCGCACAAAGACGACGCACGATCGAAAGACCAATCCCGCCGCCTTGGGTATGTTCGGCATGACTGCCGCGATACCCACGCTCGAACAGCCGCGCCGCGTCTTCGGCGCTGAGACCAGGACCGCTGTCGATCACTTCGACGGCGTTGTCGCCGAGGCGCACCACCACTTCGCCCTGCTGCGTGTACTTCACCGCGTTGCCGATCAGGTTGCTGAGCGCCACGGTCACGGCCGCGTCCGGCGCATCGACGACCACCTGGCCGACCGCGCCTTCCATGCGCAGCGTCAGCGGCTTGCCGCCGAGCTGGGTGCGGTGCGCGTCGAGCAGTTGCTCCGCAAGACGGCCGACATCGGCGGCGCCGTGGCCGCGCTCGTTGCGCGACAGCAGCAGCAGCGCGCTGATCAGATCGGTGCACTGCTGCTCGGCGCGTTGCACCCGCTGCAAGCGTGCCCGGGTCTTGTCGTCCATGTCGGGCTTGGCGAGCAACAGCTCGGATGCGCCGCGAATCACCGCCAGCGGCGTGCGCAATTCATGGCTCACGTCGGCGTTGAACTCGCGGTCGCGCTTGACCACGTCGGTCAGGCGTTCGGCGTAATCATCCAGCGCTTTCGCAAGCTCGCCGACCTCGTCCTCCGCGAAGTGCGACGCCAGCGCTTCCGGTTCGGCACTGCGGCCCGAGCGACGCAGGCGCTGCGCGAGTTCGGTCACCGGGCTCATCACCCGCGACGCCGCCCACCAGCCGACCAGCAGCGAGAACAGCGAGAACAGCCCGACCGAGCCGAAGATCGCGCGGTTGAACTGCGCGTCGCCGCGACTGGCGCGGGTCATGTCGTAGGCGAGGAAGAACCAGGCATCGGGCGTCTTGCGGACCGCCAGTTTGTAACTGAGCGGATTGCCGGTTTCATCGGTGCCGGTGATGCTGGTGATGCCGTCCGACAGCGCGTACCACTCCGGCCGATTGATCCTCACGGAGTCGAATTTTTCCGGCGTGTAAACGAAAGCGCGGATCTGATCGACGGCGAACTGCGGATTGGACGGATCGTTCTTGAACTGCTTCGCCGCCTCTTCGATGTTGCGGTTCATCAGGTCTTCGACCAGCGCGTTCTCGACCCGATTGCGCGTCCACTGCGTCGCGATCGCGAACAGCGTGGTCAGCCCGAACCCCAGCAATACGAACGACAGGATGATGCGGCTGCGCAGCCGCCGACGGTAAGCCGGTCTACGCCGCCGCGATGGCGCGATCTCAGGCGCTGGCATCGGGCACGGCGATGCGGTAACCGATGCCGTGACGGGTCTGGATCAGCGGCACCGGGAATGGTTTGTCGACCATCGCGCGCAGGCCGTGGATATGCACGCGCAGGCTGTCGGAATCGGGCAGCTCTTCACCCCACACGCGCGTTTCCAGCTCCTGCCGGGTGACGACAGCGGGCGACGCTTCCATCAGCGACTGCAGGATCTTGAGCGCGGTCGGATTGAGCTGCAGCAGCTTGCCCTGGCGGCGTACCTCGAGCGTGTCGAGGTTGTATTCCAGATCGCCCACTTCCAGCACCCGGGTCTGGTTGCCCTTGCCGCGTCGCGCCAGGGCATTGAGGCGGACTTCGACTTCCTGCAGCGCGAACGGCTTGATCAGGTAATCGTCGGCGCCGGACTCGAAGCCGGCGACCTTGTTGTCGAGAGTGTCGCGGGCGGTGAGCATCAGCACCGGGGTCTGCTTGCGGGCCTCGCCGCGCAGCTTGCGGCAGACCTCCAGACCATCCATGCCGGGCAGGTTGAGGTCGAGCACGATCGCATCGAATTCGTGGACGATGGCCAGATGCAGGCCGGTGATGCCATCGGCGGCGAAGTCGACGGTATGGCCGCGGTCTTCGAGGTAATCGCCCAGATTGGCGGCGATGTCCTGATTGTCTTCGATCACGAGTATGCGCATGGGCGGTGGATCCTCAAAGGTGCTGCTGTGACCGGTCGGCGTGCGTTCGGTTCCCAAAGTCCCCGGCGCGAGCCATGGGCAGCGCGCCTGCAATTCTGGCACACGGCGCTCATGCGACTGCACCTGCGACAGGTACGCCGTGCGCGATGCATCATCGTCGGCTTGGGGGCGGTGGCTTGGGGACAACTTGCCCGTTTCGCGATCGAAAAAAATGGCCCGGACGGCATGGGCCGCCCGGGCCGAACAATTGGGTGTAACCCCGATTACCGGTTCTGCATCGCCCTGACGAGGGTGGGTGTGGTGACAGAATTCGGTCAGTACACGCTACGCCCGGGGCGATTAAAGGGCCGTTAAAAACAGATGACAGGATCCTTTCGGGCTCCCGTCACCGTTTCGGGGCTTTGTGTGTTGCGCTCATTTGAACGCCATTTGCCAGAAGATCGATGATTTTTCCGGCAATATCCACCCCTGTGGCCGCCTCGATCCCTTCCAGCCCCGGCGAGGCATTGACCTCCAGCACCAGTGGGCCGCGCCGGGCGCGGATCAGGTCCACGCCCGCCACGCCCAAGCCGAGCACCTTGGCGGCACGGATCGCCACCGCGCGCTCATCTTCGGTCGCCTGCACCGCCTCAGCGGTACCGCCGCGATGCAGATTGGAGCGGAAGTCGCCCTTCGGCGCCTGCCGGCGCATCGACGCAACCACCTCGTCGCCGACCACGAAACAGCGCAGGTCGGCGCCTTCGGCTTCGGCGATGAACTCCTGCACCAGGAAATTCGCGTAGAGCCCGCGCAGGGTTTCGACCACGCTGCGCGACGCCGACGGCTTCTCGGTCAGGATCACCCCGGCGCCCTGCGAACTCTCGTTGAGCTTGATCACGTGCGGCGGCGCACCGAGCATCGACAGCAGGTCGACGGTGTCGTCCGGGTTGTCGCCGAAGACCGTGGTCGGCATGCCGATGCCCTGCGCCGCCAACAGCTGGTGCGCGCGCAGCTTGTCGCGGGCGCGGGCGATGGCATCGGCGGGGTTCGGGGTGTAGCTGCCCATCAGCTCGAACTGGTGCAGGACCGCTGAACCATACCGGGTGATCGACGCACCGATCCGCGGCAGCACCGCCTGGTAACCGGCCAGCGGGCGACCTTTGTAATGCATGTCGAACCCGTCGGACGCGATGCGCATGTAGCAGCGCAGCGGATCGAGCACCCGCGCGGTGTGCCCGTGCGCACGCGCGGCCTCCACCAGCCGGCGGGTCGAATAGAGTTTGCTGTTGCGGGACAGAATGGCGAGCTTCATGCGGCGCTCCGGGCGCGTGCGGACGGCAGCTAAAGCCTGCCGCAACGATGATGACAGTTCCTGCGCGAAACGCGACGTCCGCACACAAGGTTCGCAAACAAGAACGGCGGCCAGTGAGGGCCGCCGTTGGCATCCCGGGAACAGGCGAGGGAAACGGATCACCCTTTCCCGTTCCCGATACCGCTCAGACATCCGCTCAACGAGCCGGATAAAACTCCAGTGTGCCGCACGGCGTGGCCCAGGCCAGGCACGCCCTCTTCCGGCCTTGATGCCGGGTCGGGATATGCCGACGCGCGAGGAGAAACCCGAAACCCGCATGGTTCACACGGAAGACGTGTTGCTTGTATAGTCCGGCGGGCACCATGCGTCACGCAAACGATGGGTGCCCATGAAAGTCCGGAAGATTCATCCATTCGAGCTGGAAGCATCCGTCATGGGCATTGGACACGGCCAACACTATGCGCAATTCATCGGCGGCCTCGACACCGCGACGCGCACTCAGGATGAGGTGCTCTCGCGCCTTGTCGAGCGTGGCCGCGGCACCGCCTTCGGTCGCGAACATGGTTTCGAGCACATCAACAACCTGGCCGACTTCCGGCGTCGGGTCCCGTTGCGCCGCTACGAGGACCTGCGCCCGTATGTCGACCGCATTGTCGCCGGCGAGCGCGATGTGCTGTTCCCCGGCGATGTCTTCCGTTTCATTTCCAGCAGCGGCAGCACCGCCGGCAAGGCCAAGGTGCTGCCACTGCCGCGCGCTTATTTTGCGGAAGCGTTCAATCCTTTCTACATGACGTATCTCGAGGGCACCATGCGCGCCCATCCGGGGCTGATGGCCAGTCGCGACCTCACCATCAACTTCAAGTGGGATCCGCTGCGCGACACCTCGGTTCTCACCGGTGGCATGCCGCATGTCGGTCTCAGCCAGGTGAATCTGGCGAACGAGTTCGGCAGCGAGGCCCTGATGGAGCCGGGTACGCAAGGTCCCTGGGCCACGGTGCCGGCGGACATCGCAGCCGACCTCGAGCGCCTTTACTTCCGCATCCGCATGGCGGCAGGCCATGACATCCGCCAGTTCGTCGGTATCAATCCCGCCATCCTCGCTGCCGTGCCGCATCTGATCGAGACCAATGCCGAGCGCCTGTGCGCCGACGTCGCCGCCGGCACGTTCGCGGGTCGCCCGGTGATGGCGCCCGATCCCGCACTGGCCGCGCAGCTCGCTGCGCGCCGCGCCGCGCGCGGACGCCTGCTGCCGATGGATGTGTGGCCACGGGTCGAACGCCTGATCTGCTGGGACGAAGGTATCGCCGGAGTCTATTTGCCGCAGGTTCTCGCAGACTACGGCACCGATGTTGTAGTGGTGCCGGCGCCGCTGGCCGCCTCGGAAGTGCCGCTGGCCCTGCACCTGCTGCCGGACGGCCTGCGCGGCGTCATGGCCTACAACGCCGCATTCTTCGAGTTCCTGGATGTGCAGGACGGCACGACGCAGACGCCGCTGCGGCTCGACGAACTGCGCGAGGGCGCGTCCTATGCCGTCGTGGCAACGCAAGCCGGAGGCTTCTGCCGCTACGTGCTGGGCGACCTGCTGGAAGTGACGGGTCACGCGGGCGCAGTGCCCACCGTCGCCTATGCCGGACGCATCACGCCGGTCGCGTCCGTGCCCGAGTCGGCGCTGCTGCGCTTCATCCGCCGTCACAGCACCGAGCACGACTTGCGCGTGCGCAACTTCACGTTCGTGCCTGCGGCGGGAGGCGTACTCGACCTGCTGATCGCCTGCGACGACACGCAAGACGCCGTCATCTGCGAGGCGACGCTGCGCCAAGCCTATGCTGCGGACGCGGCGATCGCCGGCACGCCGCTGGGCGAGGTACGGCAGGTGCCGCCCGATCATTTCACGCGGCAGTGGTGCGACCGCGTCGCTGCGGGTCTGCGTCCGCCGCAGGTCAAGGACCGCATCGTGAGTCCGGCGCGGTGATCCTCTTCGTCCTGGGCATCATCGCCTGCTGTCTGCTCGGCGACATCGTGCATCGCTGCGGCGCCTCCGCAGAGGTCTCGCGCAAATCCGTGCATGTCAGCACCTGTCTGCTGATTGCTGCGTTCCCGCTGTTCGGTATCGATCATCACCAGCTCCTGCTGATCGCGGTGGGCAGTGTCATCGCACTCGCACTGTTGCGCCGCACGGTGCTGATGCGCTCCGTCATGGCGGTGGAGCGGACATCCTACGGCGATCTCATGCTGCCGCTGTCGGTGGTCGCGGTCGCAGCGATCGGCGTTCCGTATCCCGCTTTCCTTGCCGCTTATCTTGTCCTGTGCATCTCCGACACGTTGGCCAGCCTGATCGGGAGCGCTTACGGGCAGCGTCGCTACACGCTGTTCGGCCATGCCAAATCCTATGTCGGCAGCGTGGCGTTCTTCCTGTCCGGATTGGCCATCCTGTGGCCGACCGCAGTGTTCGCAGGCCTGCCGCCGATGGCGGCGCTGCTGACCGGGGTCGCGGTCAGCGCGATCCTGACGCTGGTCGAAGCCTTCTCGCACAAAGGCGTGGACAACTTCTTCGTGCCCGTCGTCGCAGTCATCGCGCTGCAACCCCTGCTGCCCGCGTGAGTCCATCGATGTCCAAGATCCTGGTGGTGATCGGCCCCTCCGGCGTCGGCAAGAGCACGCTGTTCGCGCCGTTGCGCCAGGAAGGCCAGGTGCGGCTGGTGCCCACCTGGACCACGCGCAAGTCGCGGCACTACGAGGACCCTGCCAACGCCGACCATGTCTTCATCGACGACGACGAATTCACGGCGCGCGAGCAGGCGGGGTTTTTCCTGGAGACCGTGCAACTGTTCGGCCTCGAGGCGCGTTACGGCCTGCCGAGGGAAGCGCTGGAGGACGATGGCAACAGTATTCGCGTCCTGATGTTGCGCGCGATGCTGCTGCAGCGCCTGCCCCACTATTTTCCTGCGCATATCGTCTATCAGGTCGAGGCGCCGCGCGCGCGCGTGGAGGCCCACCTGCGCGCGCGCGTCGAACGCGATGGCGACATCGGCTCGCGTCTCGCCAGCTTCGAGGACGAACTGCAGTTGGGGCGACGCCTGGCGCATCGCATCGTCGACAACAGCGAAGCGCCGGAGCGGGTGCAAGCGCAACTCCGTGCCTGGCTGCGCGAAGACTTCGCCAAGGATGGTCCGGCGGCATGAGCACGCTCTACGCGCCCATCGGCATCACACCCACCAAGCCGCTCACCCCGTCGCATCTCAAAGGCGTATTGCTGCTGGATTTCATGCAGCGTTTCGAAGGCCTGTTCACGCCCGGCGCGATCTGGCACAACCGCCGTCCCTGGGATATCTCGCTGCAGACCATCCGCTTCTGGGATTATCTCGACCGCGAACACAGCGGTGTCGATTTCAGCACCATGGGCGAAGGCGACATCGGCGCGCTGTATATCGACTGTCACCGCACCGGCACACTGCCTTCCGCCGATCGGATCGCCACCTATGCCCGCCGTATCGAAACGGAGGGCTACGTCCATCCCGCATCGGGCCGGATCCTCGCGCTGTGGGGCGAGGTGTTCGCCACCCTTGGCCTGGCCGGTGATGCGCTGTTCCATTCCGCGCCGTTCGGCCTCGATCAGGAAGCGGTACTTGAACGGCTCGACGCGCACGACATGCTGTTGGACCAGCGCCGCTTCGGCGGCGGCGTCCATCTCGACCTGACAGACGAAGGGCGTCCTCTGCGCCTGCTGATGTCGGAGCACGGGCTGTCCAACTACATCCTCGCCATCCTGCGCGATCTGCTCGATCGCGCGCCGCATCACGACAGTGTCTGCCTCTACCATGATTCCGGCATCGAACGCGACTACGAGGCATTGATGCGCGTGCTGCAACGGCTTGGCGTGCAATGCCGCCGCGTCGGGTTCACGCGCGTGCCGCTCGATGGGCAGGTGCTCAGCGCCAAACAGGGGGGATGGGAGCAATACACCGGCGCGCGTCTGCTCCAGCGCGTGGCCGGCGGCGCCAGCAGCGCCGAAATCCGACTGGGCTTCCGCCTCTACTTCCTGCACGCATTGGGCCTGCGCAAACCCGACAGTTACTCGGACGAAGGCCTCGGCGCATGCCTGGAACGCGCACGACGCCTGCTCGACGTGCACGAGCCAGCGCCGCTGACGACCGACGACCGCACCGCGCTCGAAAAACTCATGAAGCGCGATGGCAGTGCGAATGTCTACGGCGCCCTTGCGGTGCTGGAACAGAAGAAAGCCGCGCCCGGCCTTCGACACGCGGTGCTGCAATGCCTGCTGTAATGCCATCCCTGCATGAACTCCTGATGGCCCGGCGCCTGGCGTCGGTCGCACACGCCGCTACAGAAGTCTCGGAGCGCCGCACCCTGTTCGTCGTCGTGCGCGAACCCGACATGCAGGCCTTGGCACGCGGCCTCGCTCGCCTGCTGGCGCAACAGCCCGCCAGCGAACGCTCCGCCTGGTTGGCCAACTTCACCAAAGTGCGTCTGTTCGCAGGCAATCCCACCCGCACCGCCGTCGCACCGTTGTTGACCTGCATCGAGTCGGACGCACTGGGTTTTGCCTTGATCGATGCCGAAGCCCGGCATCCCCGCATCGCAGACCTGCTGGTTCCGCTACGCACCCGCGATGGCCCCGCCGCAGACACCGCGACCGACGTGATCTGGGACGACAGCGACGGACGCTGGGAACTCGAAGTGGACGTGACCGGACTCGACTGGCCACGCTATCTGGTGCACGTGCTGCATCTGCTGGCCGAAGCCGCGTTGGGCGATCCCGGCTTCGGAGGACGAATCACGCTCTTGCACCGGAACGCCGCCCCGGTCTGCACGGAAGACGTCGTGCAACTGCGTTTGGATCTGGATACTTCGCCGCCGACTTGTCGTGCGGTGTTGCGGCGTTGTGGGGTGGTGGATTGCGGGTGATGGGCGGGTGTGTTGGGGTGCTATGGATTGTTCGACAGCTTGGTTCTACGACCAGTGACATCCAATCGAAACCGTTGTTCGCTTTGCTCGGAGTCTTGAACCTGAAGAACGAAATGCGAACCGCACGCTATGGCGCGTTGCGTCGATCGACTGCACGGCTACGGATTAAAAAAGTGGGTGTCCTAGGTTTCTTCCTAGGTTTCTGTGGTTTCTGTCGTCCTCACGCGAACGCGCGTTCGCCGGTGCCGCGACGCAGCGCCTGACGTTCGTACTGTTCGATGTCCTCGCGGCGGTAACTGACGCGGTTGCCGAGCTTCAGGTAGATCGGACCGATACCCATCCGGCGCCTTTGCTGCAGCGTATGGACGGAGATGTCCCAGCGTCGGGCGAGTTGGTTCTCATCGAAGGCGCGCGCTTCCCCCGGGGGCGGCGTGCGCGGCGGTACGGTCTTGCATGGCTTGGTTCTCGACAGGCTGCGGTTGCAGCGGGCGAGACACACACTATGGATCGGACGGGAAGAAAGCAGGAAGAAGGACAGGCAGAAAACGGGCTTTTTATTTCTTCCCGTCAAGGCATTGTTTTGGAAGGACTTTTTTGGGGGAATGTGCAGGGAATTCCACCAGCCACCCATCGAGCCCCCCTCGCCGGGTAACATTCAGGGCATGCCGAAGGAATCGCAGATGCCCACACAGGATCACGATCAGCACACATCTCGCCCCGGTCTGCGCACGAACCGCAGCGACCCGTTGAACGACCTGCAGTTGCTGCGGGATGTGGATGCGATCAACGAACGGACGATGCACGTGCTCGGGTCGCTGCCCGCCGGTGGCCTGCCTGCGCAGAAGGGAGACGTATGACGCTAGCCATCAGCAAAGAAGATATTTTTTCATTCCTTCGCGCGATCGAATCTGGAGAGATCGTGCTGACGCCCATGCAAGAGCCTCAGTGGGTCTATGCGGGTGTGGTCGGGTACAACGCGAGCAACGGATGGCGTATCGCAGTCTTCAACGACGCTAATGAATGGGACTACATTGAGTGGATTGTTGCGAGCGATGGAAGGCGTGTGGACTTTTTTTTCGATATGACGGAAGAGGATGCCGATCTTGAGCACTACGCGCCGTCGAACGATGTCTCCTGGCGCTGTTATGGGATTCCCGGTTATCTGCAGAACCGCTGCAAACAATGCGGCTGCGCCATCGAAGCGGACAGAAGCGGGAGGTATCTCTGCCAGCAGTGTATCTCCTGATGGATCGCCTGAGCGTCATCCATTCCCCGTTCAAGCCCGCAATATGCATGCGCATGGCGCATATGAGAAATCAATTGAAATCAATCCTTGCTCAAACAAGAGTGCCGCCATGAACGCAGACAACCACATAAGCCCCGAACTGCAAGGCAAGATCGATGCGCTAACAGATGAGAATTTGAAGGCGAACATCCTGCGGTATCTCAACCGCCCTTGGAAACGCAGAAAATCTAACGAACAGATATTTGACGAAATGGTGGCTGATTACGAAGAAGTCATGACAGAACGTGCGAAATGGCGCCAATGGACCGACGAGGAAGTCGCTGCATTCGTCGAGCACTTCAAGCAGGAAATGCCCGATGACTTTGCCGAGTTCTTGAGACAGGAACGTGAGAATAATGAAATTGAAGGTGAGTTGGCTTGGAGAGCGCGTCGACTTGCAGACCGTTGGCTTCCAGGCCTTGAATTCGTTGATTTAGGTACGTTGTTCGGCAAAGTCCGTGATTACGCCCGCGCCCATTTAATCGGATGAGAAAGGAACCTCAATGAGCAACGGATACTTCCTCGCTGATACCAACAGCCTTGTTTACGCCTATCGTGCAGGCGGCCCGGAACTGCTTGATACTTATCTGGATGCGGCAAAGGAACAGGATCGCAATTTTGCAATCACAAAAACGGTCTTGGACGAAATCGAAGACGGCCCGCTCAAGCACGAACTTCTGCAATACATCGCCGACAGAAAAGTCACCATAGTCTCTGCCCCCGACACCGAACACAAACTACGAACCGGCCAAATCACTCGCGTCAACGCTGGCGAAATTTCCATGCTCGAAGTCGCCGAGCGCGAGAACCAAGCTGGCCGTGTCACCCGCCTCTGGGCGGACGACAAGTATTTCGATTCCGAGCAGATCATGCGTCACCATCCCGACGCGCATCGATCGATGAGTAAAGAATTGCTGGATGAGGCGTACGAACAGAAATTCATCAGCACCGAAGACCACGCTCGCTACAGTGCCGGCTACGACGCGCAACAGGTATTTCAAGACAGCCCGCGTCTGCGTGCGTCCAGATACGACTTTGCGTCGCCGGAGATCGACGCGCCCCATCGCGTTCGCCCTGCACACATACAAGCTGGGCGTGCTCTCGGCGTCGCCGGACTCGCGCTGGAAGTCTATGACGGTGCCGACAGCGTCCGCACGGCGCATCGATTGGCGGGTGAAGGCAATCGCACGGGCGCCGAGTCGGAGTTGATCCACTTCGGCGCGCGCAGCGTCGGTGGCTGGGCGGGTGCCGGCATCGGCATGGCAGCCGGTGCTGTCGCAGGCGTCGAATCGGGTCCTGGCCTGTTGGTCACCGGGGCCATCGGCGGTGTCGCGGGCGTCTTCGCGGGCGAGAAAATCGCCGAGTGGACCGACAACCGTCGCATCTACAACCAGGAACTCGCCGGCCAATCCTGGAGCTACGACCCGGACAAGCCCACCGAGGGCTGGCGACGAAGCGCGCCGATCGACAGCACCGACGACAGCATTGACAATGCCCGGCGCGGCGATCTGCGCGCTTCACCTGCAACCGAAAACGCGCTCAACTATCAAGCGACCAGTGCCTCAGTGGAATTGGTTCTGCGCGGCCCGCCGTCGCAGCGCGAGCCGTTCTCGCTGCCCGCCGAAGCGGGCGATGCGCCGAGCAGTCAGCCATCGAATTGGGAACGCGATCCCGAGAATGGGCAGTGGGAACGCAAGGTCTACGGCCCGTTCGTCGAGCGCGGGATGACGCCGTATTCGACCGAAACCGCCGATGCAGCGCGCGCCGAGCGCCTGGACCGGCAAGCGGCGCAGATCGTGGTGGAGAACGCGACGAACAGCCCGGCCTCGATCGCGGCGCGCTACGAAGATGCCTACATCCGCAACGGCTGGAAGGCGCATGGCGAGATGCCCGACGCCGTGCGCCATGCACCGATACCGACACGCTGGTGGCTTCGGACGGTGATCGGTATCAACGACAGGCGAATGGCCGCTGGGTCAGCGACGGCATGCTCGTCGACGCCACCGCAAGTGGCCGACTGCACGACGAACTGGAAGCGACCCGCGAGGTATTGCAGGCGCGCCTGCCGCCTCCGCGCGAGATCCCGCCCGTGCCGCCGATGGACGCCGATGCGCGCTTGCGCGATACGGTCGCGGGCGCGTATCGCAACGCGGGCGTCGATGCGAGTGCCGAGCAGGTCTCCGCCGCGGCCGTCGCCGTGCGTGCGACATGGGATGCGAATGGACTGGACCCGGCGACGACCGCATTGCAAGCACGACCACAGGCCGATGGCCGGCACGAGTTGGCCAGCCTGCGCCTGGACACAGACGGTAAGACTTACACGATTGCTGCCGTTACGGCGCCAGACGATATCGAGCATGCGCAGACGCGCATGGGCGCGACACCGCATGCGACCGAACGCCATTCGGAACAGAACCACGACGCTCGCGCTGATTCGATGACGACGGCGATATCCTTGGCATCGTTGGCGACTCGCCTTCCAGACCCGCGTGATCCCAACTGTCCCGATCATCGTCTCTACCAACAGATCGAGCGTGGCGTGGCGGGCATCGATACGGAACGCGGACGCGGCTTCGATGCGACCAGCGAACGACTGGCGATGGGCGCATTCCACGACGCCAAAGCGGCCGGCATCACCTCCGCCGACCATCTCGCGATCAATGAGACCGGCAAGCGCCAGCAGGATGGGTCGCAGGTCGCCGCCGGAGCGCTGCTGTTCGTCGTGCAAGGGCAAGACCCGTCCGATCCGGCGGCGCGCCGCGCGATGACCGATGTGGCGCAAGCGATCGATCGCCCGGTCGAACAATCGCTGCAGAAGGTCGACATATTGGCTCAGCAGCAGGCACAGATGCTGGCACAGGCACAGAACAATCCGACGCAAGATGATCCCGGGCCGAAGGGACTGCGGATGGCCTGAGTTCCACCAGCGCGTTGCCGTCGGCGCCAGCAGCGCCGAAATCCGGCTGGGTTTCCGCCTCTACTTCCTGCACGCACGGGGCCTGCGCAAACCCGACATGCAGGCCCTGGCACGCGGCCTCGCTCGCCTGCTGGCGAAACAGCCCGCCAGCGAACGCTCGGCCTGGCTGGCCAATTTCACAAAAGTACGTCTGTTCGCGGCAATCCCACCCGCACCGCCGTCGCACCGTTGTTGACCTGCATCGAGTCGGACGCACTGGGTTTTGCCTTGATCGATGCCGAAGCCCGGCATCCCCGCATCGCAGACCTGCTGGTTCCGCTACGCACCCGCGATGGCCCCGCCGCAGACACCGCGACCGACGTGATCTGGGACGACAGCGAGGGACGCTGGGAATTGGAAGTGGACGTCACCGGACTCGACTGGCCACGCTATCTGGTGCACGTGCTGCATCTGCTGGCCGAAGCCGCGCTGGGCGATCCCGGTTTCGGAGGACGGATCACGCTCTTGCATCGGAACGCCGCCCCGGTCTGCACTGAAGATGTCGTGCAACTGCGTTTGGATCTGGATGTTTCGCCGCCGACTTGTCGTGCGGTGTTGCGGCGTTGTGGGGTGCTGGAGCGCGGGTGATGGGTGGGTGTGTTGGGGTGGTGCGATTGTTCGATGGCTTTGGTTCGACGACCAGTGAAGCCGTTGTTCGCCTTCCTCGGGCATTGAACCGGAAGAGCGAAATGCTAAGCGCACGCTATGGCACATTGCGTCAATCGACCGCACGGCTACGGATTAAAAAAGTGGGTGTCCTAGGTTTCTATCGCGGACGGATCTGCAACTGCTGTTCCCCGGCGGGCTGCCAAGAGGCCATTGAATTAGCGGATGATGTCCGCATCCGGGACGGTCACTTGAATGATTTAAGTGGCGGCCCG
Organism: Lysobacter sp.; assembly: GCA_013141175.1. Classification (NCBI taxonomy): domain Bacteria; kingdom Pseudomonadati; phylum Pseudomonadota; class Gammaproteobacteria; order Lysobacterales; family Lysobacteraceae; genus Lysobacter; species Lysobacter sp. The sequence continues at coordinate 2,216,607 of JABFRN010000001.1, read as the reverse complement.
CGTTCAGTACAGAGATGGCTGATGCGGCCTGACGCTCAGTCTGTTCACTACGATAACCACAGATGCAAAATATTGATCGGGCCTGGACTCGCAGGTGGCGTTTGGTTGTTGTAGACAAAGCTCCTGCTATGCCTTGAGCAAGCAAGATGCCCAACTCCGCTCTTAGGAGGATAGGGAAGCACTTCCACCGAGTAGAGAGGTGGTGTCTTCATCATGGCACTTGCTAGGAATGGAACTAGCTTGCCATTGATCGAGGAGCCATCGCGGACATAGGCAACCATGAAGGCTTCCTGGTTTGCCCATGCGTAGTCACCGTCCAGAAAACGGCACAATCCTTTATTGCAGTACATTGTTTCAGTTTTCGCTGCGGTGGAATCAAGGATCTTGGCCTCAGCGATCAATGGAAAGTTACGTTCTCGATTAGAGAGATAGATCGAAAGGTCTGGCCGCTTCTCAAGATGCGAGCCGTCAAAGCTAACGGTCTCCTTTCCCCTAACGACGCACATCACCAGCTGCCCCCAAAAAGGATCCTGTTCAAGCAATGCATTCAGACGCGTTTCCAGCAAGGCTGTCACTTCCGCCTCGCTGCCAGAAGCCACCACCACCGGGCTGTTGGCACGAACATCATCGAACGCGCGAGATAGACTTTCGGCAATAATCTCTAGATATGCCACATCGATAGCGGGTAGTGGCAGTCGCAAGCCACGCGTCAACTCACCAATCTGATCTGGGCGGGGACGAATGGCGGAAGACTTCATGTCCGGGCTTGTCCTCTTAACACATCCAAGTGTGACCAGATGATTCGTTGCGCTAACAGACGTGCCTGGGTTGTAGTCCAGTAGCGTTGCTGGGCAAGCCGCCCTATCAATAATCTGTTTTCATCGGCTTGAATCATGATTTCCGAACCCGCAACCTCATCTGCAGCGCGCAGCAACCCTGCCCAATCACTTGCAGAAACTGTTTGTGATGGCCTGATATCGCCGAACCGCAACTCAATGCCGTGCCAAGGTGAGCTAGTGAGCTGAGTTACCTCATGCACTACAAATGATGTGCCGAATCGCTTACACCAAGGGGAAATTTCTTTAGTAAGAACATTTCGGAAGTTTGTCTTACCCACAGATTCTGGTGGGCTCTGGGCCTTGCGCTTGTTCTCGGAGAAAGGCAGGTTGTAGTCAAGTGTGTCTGAGATAACCTGCAAGTCGCGCCCCCCAAGTCCATAAAGATGGGCCACCCATTCATCGACATCACTCCAAGAAGCTTCTCCAATGCACAACTTATCGAACAGCTGGAAGATTTCAGTGCGCTGAACGAGAGCTATTGCACCGAAGTCGGGGATGGGTATACGGTCAATAGTTGATTTCTCAATGACCTCACGCTCGAAGCCAAATTCGCCGCTGGTGACGAGGGCCATCCAAGCTGCCAGCTTGCTCCCTAGTATGAGGGTGATATAACGTACGAATGTGGCAGCCTCGGGGTGTTTATGTGGGCTGTATCCGTAAAACGTTTCGTTGAAAATCACGCCACCATCGGAAACAGCAACCCCGATCCGCCCTGTTGCAGCAGGCGGGGACTTGTGAACGATGACTAGTGGCCCAGCGAAAAGCTCGATAGCTCTAGGGTCATGGATGCGTTTGTGTGAGAAAGCATCTAAGACACTGCTATCAATGAACGGGCCAGTAAAGCTTTCGCCGGTCAGTTCCAGCAGACCGTGGAGATAGCGCGCATCTACTCCTGGCAAACCATCGCCTTTCATGCGCACCCGGCTGCTCTGCCGAAGCCGTTGATAACCGTTTCCACTTCCTTTTAGTAGGCCTCGATTCGTCTCGCCAATGTTCCGGCGCCAATAAGCTTCCAACGTGGGATGCCCTTGTGCGCGGATGCGCTCCACTATCCCAAGATCTGCTTTCGTTCCTCTGAACAAGATCTTCAGAATATCTGGCATTTCACCAAGCTTTGATGATGGAACAAGTTCAGCGTTGAGCGCATCGATTCGCATATTGCCCGCATCATTCAGCGCCTGTTCCAATCTAGGGCTAATGAGGCGAAAGCCGGCACCGACACCAGGCACCTTATTTGTTGCAATCAGAATGCAGAATGGCGCTGAAATTTCAGGCCATACCTTGGTTTGCCTCAATTCAACGCCATTGATGATTGATGTGACGTCAAGCGCCTCGAACAATGCCCGGCGAGCCTCCGCCATCCCGTCGCCCTGCTGGAAGAGAATCCGGGCATGGAGCGCGAATGCAATCTGGCCGTTCGGTTTTGCCCACTCCATGGCTCGCCAAACAAAGGGAAGATCAAGCCCCTCATTAGGTAAAGGAGGGCTTGGGTTAGTGGTATTTCTGCTGACTGCAATGCGGGCAACAGTTGCACGCACTAAATGCCAATCGCGCAACTTTGTACTACTAGCCCATGGTGGATTGCCGATAATTAGATCGTACTTTCCGACATGCTGCTTACCAACGAGTGGGCCGAGGCTGCCGAGTTGCGAGCCACTAGTCTGACCATCTGCTTCCAGTCTATGTAGTACGGTTCCGCGAAGATTCTTGAAACCCAGTCTATCAACTGGTCTAGGGTTAGGATCAAGCTCAATTGATATGAGATATAGGCCCAGCGCAGCAAACCGCAGAGCAGCCTCATTGATGTCAAAGCCGGTTATTTGGCGGTAGAGAATCGATCTGAGAATCCCCGTGCTGGGCCGCTTCCCATCGACACGCCAACGCTCGCCCACGAGCTCGCGAAACGCAGTCAGCAGAAAGACACCTGCTCCTGCTGCAGGATCGAGAACCTTGGCGCCGCTGCTAGCGCCGTTGCGCTCCAGTGCCCGAAAGGACGCTCTGACCATCAGATCCGCAATAGTGCGCGGAGTGTAGTACCCTCCCTCGCGCCTTTGTCGATCAGGCGCATGATTGCGCAGGTAGAGCTCATAGGCCTGACTTAAGACGCCTACGGGAATGTGGGCGAAATCAAGATTATCCCACTTCTCCTCCCAGCCAAGAAAAAGTTGGCTATCTGGTGCTCGCCTCAGCACATCTCCCAAAATAGAGTATGCCTGCTTCGGAAGTTTTGCGAAAACGGTTTTCGATAGCGGTAACAAATCGCCATTGAACGTAGAGTCAAGCCATTTCGATGTGCTTTCTGCTGTCGAACGATTGTCGAAAAGGCTGGCTGCAGTCCCTGTCACGGACATCCCGTTGGGCAATAAGTCGCGATCAGCAAGGAACCGAGTAAACAGCGCTCTACCAACTAAGGAGATGGCATCCTCGTCCGAAATTTTTCCCAATTCTATAAGCCCATTAATTGAGCTGGTGAGAAGGTTCAAAACAACATTCGAAATCCAGCCTCGCTGGCTGATCGCGGCGCCTGGGCGTAGATTGCCAAGTCGCGAAAGCGTTGCAAATTTATTGCGACCATTACTCCCCACCTCAATCTTGGCTTGTTGAAGGGATCTCTTGTCGAGCTCAATGCGGTATACGTCAAGATGTCCTGGCGCTATGACACCAAGATAGGGAGCATCCCCACGCATGGCGAGTAGGCGACGTATGCGATGAAGTTGGCTCTCCCCTTCAAGTGAGTCAGCGTTCACAAGAAATATCAGAGGCGCACCCTGCCATTCATAGACCGCGCTGATAACGCTAAGCGCCGTATCGCCACCACGCCGTGCAGCTAAAATTGTTGCGTAAGGCAACAGTTCTGGGCCGTCAACGTCGAATAAGTGCAATGCTGCTGGGTCGGCACCAAAGTCACCAAGCGATGCGGTGATGTCAGCCATCAGCTTGCTCTACTCGTATAGCTTGAAAGAGGCATGGCATATGCCGTGAGCTCCCTTTTGTTTTTTTGCTGGGATTTCGTCATAACTCAGAACTCCATGCCCTGCTGCGGGTCACCTCCAAAGCGCCCTCGTCGGGCACCACCACGCGGTTTTTTTGGCGTGAGCGTGACCTTGGACATGGCCTGACGATAGTCTCCACCCATCTCACTGACCGCGACGACGAGAACGGCAATCAGCGCAATATGGGCGGGAAGTTCGCCACCGCGCGCGTAGTTGGAAATCGAATTTGGATTCATGCCTATCAGTTCGGCAAACGCGCGAACGCTTAGGCCAATCCTCTGCAACTCCGCAAGAAATACCGAATATGGCATACCACGTCGATTTGATCTACATAGTCTCATGTAGAATGACACATAAATTTATGTGATGGAAGCGAGGCTCTTGGTGGAGGGACTATTGCGTCGCATCGTTCCAGTCACAGCCCCATTGCCAGCGAAAACCGGGACACCTACAACCAGAAATTTCTCACCTACCTTCACGGCATCTTTCCGACAGCCGTTCTCTAACAAGATCACGACCCAGCCGCTATCCCAGCTCGCCCCGGCAGGCACCGCAAATACCTTTCACTGCGTCACCACTTTATTGGCCTGAAGCGAACGCACAAAAAAACGGCGACCCCTGCGGGCCGCCGTTTTTGTGTACTTGGAGCGGGTGATGGGAATCGAACCCACGCTAGCAGCTTGGGAAGCTGCAGTTCTACCATTGAACTACACCCGCGTAGGGCTTCATCTTAGCGGCTGTCGCGGCCTCCGGAAACATCGCCGGGGGCCGCGATGCCGCCCGGCATCAGAACTGCTTGCCGAAGGTGGCGAACAGGGTGGCGTCGTTGCCGCGGTCCTGCGCCGCACTCACGTTGAGACCGATGTTCGCGTCCAGACCGAACAGTTCGGTACGGGCGCCCATCTGCAGGGTCACGTAGGTGTCGTCGAAGGTCTGGCCCGGTACGGCGTAGGGCAGGCTGCCGGCGATCGACTGCGAGCGCGCGAACGCTTCTTTGGCCTGGTCTTCATGCTCCACGTCCCAGGTCAAGCGGCCATAGGGCGTCAGGTGGTCGTTGATCTTGTAGCTGGCCTGCCAGCCGAGGCTGGTGATCAGCGAATCGAAGCTCTGGTCCGGGTAGGCCAGCGAGGTGGACAGGGTCGGCTGGTTTTCGGCATAGCCGTCGACATCGACCTGCTGCGCCAACACGCTGACGACGGGGCCGTGGCTGAGCGCTTCGCCGGTGAAGTTGTAACCCGTGCTGACGCCGAAGCTGAGGTTGCTGCCGTCGGGCGAGCCGGTATGGCTGCGCATGACCGGGCCGAGCCACACTTCGCGATTCACGTCGTAGCTGACCATCGAGTAGCTGAGCTGGCCGTTGACCCAGGCGTTTTCGCCATACCAGCCGGCGAAACCGCCGAGCGTGGCGTCGGTCTGGTCGAAATCGCCGCCGCGACGGCCGAAGTCGTAGCTGTTGCGGCCGATGCCGCCGAAACCGCCGTAGACGAAGTTGCCGCGGGTCCAATCGACGCCGCCGGTGAAGGCCGGGCCGACGCCGTCGTAGGTGTTGCCGTCGCCGTAACGCTGGAAATCGGCGCGGCCGTCGACCCACCAGCGCATGCCGTCGCTGTCGGGCTTGCCGGCGAGATGGCCGGAAACGCGATCGGCGCGGGCGCGGCCGACCGTGGCCGTCGCGTGCGGCAGCAGCGCGATCTGGCGCGGCGCTTCCAGCACCGAGACTGCGTACTGCGACAGGATCTGGTGCGCGCGGCTGGTCGGATGCACGCCATCGGCGAACAGATAGCTGTTCGGCGCATCCGGCGACACCAGGCTGGTCGGGTTGCAGGTCAGCGAGTTCGCGGTGATCTGCGGCTGGCAGGCGGTGCCCGTGATGTTGGTGAAGCCGTACGCGGCCGGCGATGCGGTGATTTCGCGGATCAGGTTGAAGGTGTCGAGCGGGATCACGCGCAGGCCATTGCTGGCCAGGGCACCGAAGAGCGCACTGTTGTAAGTGGTGGTGAGCGCGGTGCCCTGCGCCTGCGCCGTCGCGCCCTGGGCACGGAAGGCCGGCGTCAGACCGAGATCCGGCACGGTCGCGACCAGGATGTACTTGGCGCCGGCACCCTGCAGTTGGCCGACGATGCCGACTTCCGAAGCCACCGCACTGGCGATGGTGGTGCTGGCCGGCGCGCCGGCATTGGTGATCGCGAACAGATCGTTGGCGCCGCCCCAGACGGTGTACAGCGCACGACTGTCCGCGCGTCCGCCGTTGGCGGCGAGATGGTTGGTGACCTGGGTGGCGAGCGAGGGGATCGGGCCCAGCGCACCGGTGGTGTTGATGCCCACGCGGGCGCCGCCAGCGGCGTAGTTGGTGCCGGTCTGGCCATTACCGTTGGGGCCGGCGGTGGTGCCGTAGAAATCGGCCAGGTACTGCGACCAGACGAATCCCGGGTTGGTGGTGAACTGGCCGGTGACCGGACGGACGCTGGCCGGCAGCAGCGGGCGGAAGAAGCCGGCGTCGGTCAGGCTGTCGCCGAAGAACACCGTCTGCGAATAAGGACCGGCCGCGAAGACCGGTGCGGCCACTGCTGCAGTCGCCGCGATCAGGGCGACCGTAAGAAGACTGCGGATGGGCCGTTTGGCCCCACGATTGAAAGACATACCCCACTCCCGAACGGTTGAAAAAATGGCGGAAATTTCCGCGAAATGCCCCGGCGCTCCTGCGATACGGCGCCGGATGGTGGCCGCATCCTTTCACGAAGCCCTTTGTGACTCAAGTGTGACAAGTCCCCCGGAGATCGATGGTTCCCGCGCTGGCGCTGGGCAGGACGCCGGGCACGGGGGACAATCCGCGAATGGATATCAGACTGAACGGCACACCCCTCGCCCTTGCCGCCCACGGCACCATCGCCGACCTGCTCCTCGCCCAAGGTCTGGCCGAGCGCCGGGTCGCGGTGGAGGTGAATGGCGAGATCGTCCCCCGCAGCCGTCATGCCAGCCATCTCTTGGCGGACGGTGACGTGGTCGAGATCGTGCATGCGCTGGGCGGCGGGTGATCGGCCCGGAGCCCCCTGCAGGAGCGGCGTTCGGCGCACCGATCGGCGATAATCGGGCGATGACCGCACTCCCCGCATACGACGACACGCTCGTCATCGCCGGCAAGTCCTATCGCTCGCGTCTGTTGACCGGCACCGGCAAGTTCAAGGACCACGACGAAACCCGCCGCGCCACCGACGCCGCCGGCGCCGAGATCGTCACCGTCGCGATCCGCCGCACGAACATCGGCCAGAACCCGGGCGAACCGAATCTGCTCGATGTCCTGCCGCCGGACCGCTACACCCTGCTGCCCAACACCGCCGGCTGCTACACCGCCGACGATGCCGTGCGCACCTGCCGGCTGGCGCGCGAACTGCTCGACGGCCACGCGCTGGTGAAACTGGAAGTGCTGGGCGACGCCCGCACCCTGTTCCCGGATGTGGTGCAGACGCTCAAAGCCGCCGAGACCCTGGTCGCCGACGGCTTCGACGTGATGGTCTACACCAGCGACGACCCGATCCTGGCCAAGCGCCTCGAAGAGATCGGCTGCGTCGCGGTGATGCCGCTGGCCGCGCCGATCGGCTCCGGCCTCGGCATCCAGAACCGCTACAACCTGCTGGAAATCATCGAGAACGCGAAGGTGCCGATCCTGGTCGATGCCGGCGTCGGCACCGCCTCGGATGCCGCCATCGCGATGGAGCTGGGCTGCGACGGCGTACTGATGAACACCGCGATCGCCGGCGCCAAGGACCCGGTGCGCATGGCGCTGGCGATGAAGCTGGCGATCGAAGCCGGCCGACACGCCTTCCTCGCCGGACGCATCCCGCGCAAGCGCTACGCCTCGGCGTCGTCGCCGGTGGATGGGTTGATCGGATAAACGGCCGGCTCATGCTCACATTCGATTGGGATGCGCCAAAATCGACCGCCAACCTGCGCAAGCACGGCGTATCCTTCGAAGAAGCCGCGACCGTGTTCGGCGACCCGCTCGCACTCACGTTCCCGGACCCGGACCATTCCGTTCGAGAAGCGCGCTTCATCACCATCGGACAGTCGCTGCAGGATCTACTGCTGGTCGTCGCGCACATCGAACGTGGACGCATGGTCCGGATCATCAGCGCACGCAGCACGCAAGGCCACTCGACACGAGCGAACGATCTATGAGCAGGACTGAAGCCATGCGGGTCGAATACAAGCGTGAAGACCTCGGCATCGGCGTCCGTGGCAAGTACTTGGGCAAATACGCGAAAGGCACGAATCTCGTGTTGCTGGACGACCGTGTCGCACAGGCATTCCCTAACGCGGACGCCGTCAACGAAGCCCTGCTGGGGCTGCTGGCCTTGGCCGAGAAAGCCAAGCCGGCCGGCCCAAAATCCCGCAAGCGCGGCACGTGATGCCGATGGCCACCGATCAGGCATACGACCAACCCTTCACGGTCGAACCCGGCCAACGCAAGATCCGCAGCTTCGTGCTGCGCCAAGGCCGTTTCAGCCCGGCGCAACAGCGTGCGTTCGACGAACTCTGGCCGCGCTTCGGTCTGGACTACACCGCCGGCGCGCGCGATTACGACGCGATCTTCGGCCGCAGTGCGCCGCGCGTGGTCGAGATCGGTTTCGGCAACGGCGAGGCGCTGCGTTTCGCCGCGAGGCAGGATCCGTCGCGCGATTACATCGGCATCGAAGTGCATGCGCCCGGCGTCGGCCGGCTGTTGAATGCATTGAGCGACGACGGCAGCGATCACGTCCGCGTCTACCGCCACGATGCGGTGGAAGTGCTGTCCCATGAAATCGCCGACGGCAGCATGGATGAAATCCGCATCTACTTCCCCGACCCGTGGCACAAGAAGCGCCACAACAAGCGCCGCCTGGTGCAGCCGGAATTCGCTGCGCTGCTGGCCCGCAAACTGCGCGTCGGCGGCCGTCTGCACCTCGCCACCGATTGGCAGGATTACGCCGGACAGATGTGGGACGTGCTGGACGCCACGCCCGGGCTGCGCAATCGCGCCGGTGCGCGCGGTCACGTATCGCGCCCCGATTGGCGACCGCAGACGCATTTCGAGACGCGCGGCCAGAAACTCGGCCACGGGGTGTGGGATCTGTTGTACGACAAGGACGCCGACGGCATGACCACCCACCCGACCATCGACCAGACGACCCGACAGATCACCGACTGAGCGATGGAGAACACCCTCACCCTCACCAGCGATATGCAGCTCGTCCTCGGGCTGACGGTGCTGACGATGGTGCTGTTCCTGTTCGAGCGCCTGCGCGCGGATGTGGTCGCGCTGGTGGTGCTGGTGCTGCTGGGCCTGACCGGACTGGTCGCGCCGGAAGATCTGTTCAACGGCTTCTCGGGCAACGCGGTCATGAGCGTGATCGCGACCATGATCCTCGGCGCCGGGCTCGATCGAACCGGCGCGCTGAATCGACTCGCTGCGTGGCTGCTGCGCCGCGCGCACGGCGTCGAGCATCGCCTGCTGCTGTTCACTTCGACCATCGCCGGCATCAACTCCGCCGTGATGCAGAATCCGTCGGTGATGGCGCTGTATCTGCCGGTGGCGTCGCGCTTGTCGTCGCGCACCGGACTGCCGTTGTCGCAGCTGCTGTTTCCGATCGCGACCGGGATCATGATGGGCGGCGCGCTGACCATGGTCGGCAATTCGCCGCTGATCCTGCTCAACGATCTGCTGGTTTCGGCCAACGCCAACCTGCCGTCCGGTTTGACCACGTTGAAACCGCTGCCGATGTTCGCGCCCATGCCGATCGGCTTGGCGCTGCTGGCGGCGGGTCTGGCGTATTTCCATTTCTTCGGCGGCAAGCGCCTGCACGAAAACGCCGCCGATGCCGGGGTCACCCCGGCGCGCACCGAAAGTTATTTCGCCAGCGCCTACGGCATCGACGGCGATGTCTACGAGCTCACCGTCACCGCCGACAGCCCGCTGGTGGGCATGTCGCTGCGCGAAACCGAAGACCTGCACGACGCGCCGCTGATCCTCGCGCTGAAGACCGGCAACGACTCGCGGCTGGCGCCGCCGGGCGATGCGCGGATCTGGGTGGGCAGCGTGCTCGGCGTGATGGGCCCGCGCCAGGCCATCGTCGATTTCGCACAGAACCGCTTCCTGCGCAGCAGCTCGCGGCTGCGCGAATTCGCCGACCTGTTCAACCCGGCGCGCGCCGGCATTTCCGAAGCGGTCGTTCCGCCCACGTCCACCTTCATCGGCAAGACCGCCACCCAGCTGCAACTGCGCAAGCTGCACAACCTGCGGCTGCTCGCGATCAACCGCGACAAGCAGGTGCTGCGCGAGAACGTGCGCGAGCAGCCGCTGCGCGCCGGCGACCTGCTGGTGCTGCACAGCATCTGGCAGGACCTGGCGCAGGCCGCGAGCAACCGCGATTTCGTGCCGGTCACCGATTACCCGAAAGCCGAGCAGCGCCCGCACAAGTTCAAGATCGCCATGACCATCTTCGGCATCACCATGCTGATCGCGCTGTCGTCGCGCATCCCCGCGTCGGTGGCGCTGATGACCGGCGTTGCCGGCATGCTGATCACCGGCGTGCTGAAGATGGACGAGGCCTACGCCGCGATCAACTGGAAGACCGTGTTCCTGATGGCCTGCCTGATTCCGCTGGGCTGGGCGATGGATTCCAGCGGCGCCGCCGCCTGGGTCGCGGCGCATTCGCTGGATCGCCTGCCCGAGGGCACGCCGCACTGGCTGCTGGAGATCGCGCTGGGCCTGCTGACCACCGCGTTCTCGCTGGTGATCAGCCATGTCGGCGCCACCATCGTGATGGTGCCGATCGCGATCAATCTGGCGCTGGCCTCCGGCAGCGACCCCACTTCGTTCGCACTGATCGTGGCGCTGTCGGCCTCGAACAATTTCATGACCGCGTCCAATCCGGTGATGTCGATGATCACCGGCCCCGCCGGCTACACCGCGAAAGAACTGTGGAAAGTCGGCGGCCCGCTGTGCCTGCTCTACACCGGCATCGTCGTGCTGGTGGTCAACCTGTTGTTCTGAGCATGCCGTTCCGGAGCATGCCGTTCCCGAGCATGCTGGGCCAGGCAGGACAACCGCCGACGAACGGTCGCGGCATTTGGCCGATTCCAGCCGCCCATTCCGTTCAATCCCCAGCAGGTTGCTGCGTTCGAAGGGGCAGACCGAACCGCAATCGCCCCGCCCACACGGTAATCGCATGAATCGTGCCGCATCCGGATTGGCCACCTGCCTCCTGGCGCTGGCCTGCGCCGCGTGCGACTCCCCGACCGCCCGACCCGACCCGACGGGTTCCCCATCCCACCACGCGAACAGGTTTCCCATGACCCAACTGCACACTCCCACCAACGCGGAAGACATCGGCCAACGCGTGCTGAAGCTCGTCGAGAACGTCCACGGACCGGACGACATCGCCCCGGCCCGCATCGAACAGCTCACCGGCATCAAGGTCGAATTCAATCCCGACGACACCAACGAATACGGCTTCAGCGGCCAGCTCACCGACGCGTGGGCCTACAACCTCGTGTCATTGCCCGAAGGCGCGGGCAAAAAGCCCTCGCGGATCATGTTCTCGTTCGACGACGAAAGCCGCAGCAACGCCGACATGGCGCCGATCTGCGCGCTCGACTTCGACGACTATGCCGCCACGCTGCGCGCCGCCGGCTTCGCGTCCAGCGCCACGCGCGGCAAGCATGACCGCATCGAATACTGGGACTTCGCGCGCGACGACGTGTCCGTGCAGATCTACGTGCGCGGCGAAAACGACGCCAAGGCCGAGCACGCCTGCGTTTCCAAACTCATCATCAACGCCTGAGGGATACGACCATGGCAGCAGTTCCCGACGACGTCCTGAAAAAAATGGCCGAAGCCAAGCTGGCGGCGGAAACCAAGCTCGAGAAGATCCTCACCGATTTCGAGACCGCCAACGACACCAAGACCCAGACCCCGGGCAAGAACCTGCGCGAACTGCTCGAGCATTCGCCGGATCTGAAAGCCCGCATCGTCGATTCCGTGTCCAAGGGCCACCTCGAGAAATTCGAGCTGCTCCCCAAGGGCGAGCACGCCGGAGGCAGCTACAGCCCCGACGACAAGGCCATCAGCCTGCCGCTGGACGAGCTGAACAAAGCGGGCAAGAACAAGGCCTCCGCCGCCGAGCTGGTGTTCGTGATGGGTCACGAGATCCAGCACTCGTTCAACAGCACCGCCAGCGACAAGGCGACCGACAAATTCGTCAGCGATGTCGACAAGATCGCCAAGGGTCCCGGTCCGCACGATTACACCGCGACGGTGAAAACCCTGATCCAGAACTATCGCGAGGACGAAGCCGGCGCGCACATCGGCGGTTTCAACGCGATCTCTTCGCAGGTGATGAAGGACAATCCCGCCGCCGGCCTGAAGGAGCTTTACAACGCGCATCCCGGCCGGATGGAGGACTTCATCGATCGCGGCGGCAAAGCGCCCGCGTTCACCTACGCGCTGAAGCCGGGACTGACGATGGAATCCGACATGACGCTCAGGGACTCTCCCGAGAACGTCAAGGCGATGGGCAAGTACTATTTCGACCAGCCGCCGAGTTCGGCGGGCCTCGGCGCCAAAGGCAACCAGGACTACCCGAACTACTACGGCGAGTGGGCGGTCAACGTCATCAACGACACCGAAAAGCAGGCGCTGGCCGACGCCAGGAAGCTCGATCCCAAAGCGGTCGCGCCCGAAGTGCAGTTGAACCTCAAGGACATCGGCCTGGACAAGTCGCTGATGGACACCGGGCTGAAATACACCGACACCAGTCCGAAAAAACCGATCGATGTTTCCGCGGGCGCACCGGAAACCGCAGGCGCACCGAAACCGGAACCCGCACTCTACGGCCAGGCGATGGCAGCGCTGGAAAAGCTGGACAGCGGCGTCGGCGGACAGGAGCTGCGCAACGTGGCGGCAACGATGGCGGCGCAGGCGGACAAGGCCGGGATGACCGAAATCAGCGGCGCGGTGAAAGGCAGCAACGGCAGCATCATCGCCTTCCAGGGCGACCCGTCCACCGATCAGGCCAAGCGCACCGCCGTGGATGTCGATACCGCGAAACTGCAGCCCGCGTCCAAAACGCTTGAGGAGATGCCGGAAAGCGCGAAGGTCGCGACAGCGGAAACGCCGCAGCCGCAGCGCAGCCAGGCGATGTGACCGTACGGCGAAAATCCTTTGCCGATCGCAACACGGAACGCCCCGCTCGATGCGGGGCGTTTTCTTTTTGCGCCAGGACACGCCGCATCCGCACGGCCGAAAGCCCACGCTGCTGAAAGCCCTCATGAAACGCCTTGCCCGAAAGCAGGCAAACGGATCGGCGAGCAGGATCGCAGACCGGAATGCAGGCCGGTTGGCTTCCAGTTGAGCGCTGCGGCAATCGCAGGCACGCAAATCATCCGCGCCGGATGTCGGCGACGTCTTGACAGCCTTCAGTCGGCATGAAACAAGAGGGAAAAAATGGAGGGACGCGACCATGTCCACGCCCGCAGAGCGCATGAAGGACGGCGACAGGACCGTCCCTGGCGACCCGGCGACACCAAAACAACGCGACCCGCTTGACACGCTTCTCGACGACTTCCAGAAGCGGCTTGCCGCCGACGAGAACCTGATCAAGAGCTTCAACAAGGAGCTCGAATCGAAGTCGCTTCCGCCCAGGCAGGACACCGAGCAGGAACGGCAGGCGATCGCCGCCAGGATGCGCAACAACCTCGAGCGCGCGATCGAATCATCGAGCGAGCTGCGCGCGGATATCGTCAATAAAATCAGCGAAGGACGGATCGAGAAATTCGATCTTTCGCCGATCAGCGATACCAACGCCGGCACTTACAGCCCATCCCAAAAGACCCTGAGTGTCCATCCCGTCTGGGCCTACAGCGCTGAAGGGCAAAGTGTCGCTTTCTACAAGCTTGTCGGCACGATCGGCCACGAGAAAGAACATTCCCAGGACAGGGAAGGATCCCAAGTCCGCTTCGCGAAGTACATCCGCGAACGCGGGGACGTTCTCAGCAGCCCAGATCGAGAACACGACTACACGGGCGTGGCGCAGAGCCGACTGGCCGAGATCAAGCCCAGTGAAACAAAGGCACAATTCGGATTCTACAATGCGATCGCGCTGACGCTCGACAAGAACATGCGAACGCCGAATGCGGTCGCGGAGAAGATGCCTGCTCGCGAAAGGAACGATTTCTTCGAGCCTGCGCCCGCCGGTTCGAAGGATGCCTGGAAATTGAGGCCGGGCCTGTCTTTGGATCCTTCCGGCAACGGATTGCTGCCCGTGAGCGAGACGAACCAGCGGACGCTTGAAACGTCATTCTACGAACGCCGGCAATACAACTACAGCGACGTTCTGGTCAGTTACCAGAACAAGAGTGGCGCTGATGTCATCAAGCAGATATTGCAGGTCGAGCGCGATGCGGGCAACAAGTCCGAGGTGCTGATCGACCTGAAACGCCTCGGTCTCGATCGCGAGCAGCTTGCGCCCCTGCTCAATCAAATCAAGCCCCCGGGCGTCTTCTACGACACCAGCGACAACGGGCGGGTGAAGATCGAAACAGACAAGCTGATGCCCAAGCCCGCGATCGCGCCGTCCAAGCCGGGAACCGCTGCCGGCGAAGCCATGCCGAAGGATGCGCCCGATTCAAAAAGCGGCGCCGGATCCGATCTGTTGCGACAGGCCAACAGTCGCCTCGCGCCGCTGTGGCACGGACTCGGCATCGAAGAAACGCGCGACCGCGACAACCTCAGCGCTGCCGTCGCCGATCGCGCGACGCGCGGCGGGCTGAAGACCATCGATCTGGTCGTGGCCAGCACCGACGGCAAGTCGGTGATCCCGATCGAAGGCAAGGACCCGACGATGCCATGGGTCAACCGGGTCGCGGTCGGGATCGCGGAAGGCCGCGAGCGGCCCTTCGAGCAGAGCCTGGCGTCGATCGAAAGCCACCAGCAATCGCTCGCGACGACACAATCTCCGCAACAGCAGGACGCCGGGCAACCAGGCATGAGCCGGGGGGCTCGCACGCTCTGATCGTGGGTCCGCGCGGCGCTCAGGGCCGGTGCATGGTTTTCTGTTCGCGAATCCAGAAAACGCGTGGACAGGCGCCTACAACCCCCGCGCCGCCTCTTCCACCGCTCGGAACAGCGCGCGGCCCTTGTTCATGGTTTCTTCCCACTCTTTCTGCGGGTCGGAGTCGTAGACGATGCCCGCGCCGGCCTGCACGTGCAGTTTGCCGTCCTGGATCACGGCGGTGCGGATCGCGATGGCGGTGTCGGCGTCGCCGTGCCAGCTGATGTAACCGATGCTGCCGGCGTAGACGTTGCGCTTCACCGGCTCAAGTTCCCGGATGACTTCCAGCGCGCGGATCTTCGGCGCACCACTGACGGTGCCGGCCGGAAAGGTCGCGCGCAGCACGTCGGCGTAGTTCAGGCCTTCCTTCAACCGGCCGGTGACTTCGCTGACGATATGCATGACGTGGCTGTAGCGCTCGATCACGAAGCGATCGCCCACTTCCACCGTGCCCGGCTCGCTGACCCGACCGACATCGTTGCGGCCCAGATCGATCAACATCAGGTGTTCGGCGCGCTCTTTGGGATCGGCCAGCAATTCCGCTTCCAGCGCGGCGTCCGCTTCGGGCGTCTTGCCGCGCGGGCGGGTGCCGGCGATCGGGCGCACCGTGACTTTTCCGTCCTCCAGGCGCACCAGGATTTCCGGCGACGAGCCCACCACCTGGGTGCCGCCGACATCGAGGAAATACATGTACGGCGACGGATTGAGCGCGCGCAGCGCGCGATAGACATCGACCGGGCGCGCGCGGAACGGCACCGACAGCCGCTGGCTGAGCACGACCTGGAAAATGTCGCCGGCACGGATGTATTCCTTCGATTTCTCGACCGCGGCGATGAAACCTTCGCGGGTGAAGCCGGAGACGAAATCCGCTTCGCTCAGGCCGGTCGAATCCAGGGTTTCCGGATACCCGGCGCCGCCCTGGCGCAGACGATAGGTGAGCGCATCCAGCCGCCGGTTCGCGCGCGCCCAGGCCTGCGGTTCGCGCGGGTCTGCGTGGACGATGAGATACAGTCGGCCCTTGAGGTTGTCGAACACCGCGACCTCGCGGCTTTCCATCAACAGGATATCGGGCGTGCCCAGTTCGTCACGGCGGTCCGGATGCACGCCGCCGCCGCGCAGTCGCGGTTCGATGTATTCGATGCATTCGAAACCGAACCAGCCGACCAGACCGCCGGTGAAACCGGGCAGGCCCGCGAGGCGCGGAATCTTCTGTGCGGTGCGCAGGCGTTCGACTTCGGCCAGCGGGTCTTCGACCTCACGCGCCTCCATCAAATCGCCCAACTGGGTGACGTACAGCGTATGCCCGGCGAACGCGTACACGCGATGCGCGGGCAGGCCGATGATCGAGTAGCGGCCGAAGCGCTCGCCGCCTTCGACCGATTCGAACAGATAGGTGTACGGGCCATCGGCCAGCTTGAGATAGACCGAGAGCGGCGTATCGAGGTCGGACAGCACCTCGCGCACCACGGGAATCAGGGTATGGCCGTCGTCGGCGTATTGCTGGAACTGTTCGAACGAGATCACGCGGAAAATCCTTGAATGAAACGATGCGGGAGGATGGCGGGCCGGCTCAGCGGCGCCATCGCCCGTTCGCGCTCACGGCGGGTGTTGCGGCCGGGCGATGATGATCGGTGGTCTCGTTCATGTTCCTCCACATGCTAGCGATTTCGGCCCGCTGCCGCACCCTCGGGCGCAGGACGACATGGAAACGACCGCCTGCTGTCACCGCGCGGTCATCGGCGCGGCGGAGAATCGAAGGCCATCGCAGGGACGAACGAAGGAGGCGGGATTGCCTCCGATCCTTCCTGGAAAACGCCGGCTTGCCGGCGTTTTCTTTCTGCGCCGAAGGCATGGCGCTCACGTGTATGGCCGCGCGCCACTCAGCCCGGCTCGGCATGCGCGGTCAGCAGCACGCAGCCGGCAGGCAGATGCATCCGCAGGCGTCCGGGGATGCATTCGATCCGGAACGCGCGCGCTGCGACGGGCTCGCCGTCCAGGTTGAGGGTGAGCGGTGGGTCGGCGGCGATCCGCAGCCACGGCGACCGCACTTGCGTCGACACGCGTTCCAGCGCGGCCTGCTTGCCTTCGGCAATCAGCGTGCCGATGGTGGCGGCGAATTCGCCTTCGATCGTCGGCACCAGGGTGACATCCAACAGGCCGTCGTCGATGCACGCCTGCGGGCACAGGACCTGGCCACCTCCGGCCTGGCGGCCGTTGCCGATGCCCAGCGCGATGAAATCGCCCGCCCATGCGAAATCCACGGCTTCGAAACGCGCGCGGATGGGTTCGACGCTGCCGATGCGCGCCAAGCCGCTGACCACGTAAGCCAGACCGCCCAGCATCTTCTTCAGGCCTTCCCCGGTCTCGGTGGTGACGGTGGTACCGAAACCGCCGGACGCCAGATTGATGCACCATTGCTGCTCGCCATCGGCATCGATGCGCAGCAGATCCACCGGCTGCGCCATCGACGTGCAGGCCAGATCGAGCGCTGCTTCGGCATCGACGGGAATCCCCGCTGCGGTGGCGAAATCATTGGCGGTCCCCAGGGACAGCACCGCCAGCGACGGCAGCGCATCGGCGGGCGCATCGCGCTGCGCCAGCGCCGCCGCGACCTCTCGCAGCGAGCCGTCGCCACCGCCGGCGATCACGGTGCGCGCGTTGGCGGCGATGGCTTCGTCGACGAAGCGCGCCGCGTCTCCCGCTTCCCAGGTGACGCGGACCGCCAGCGACACGCCGCGTTCGCGCATCGCGGCGACGGCCAGCCTCACCTCGGCGTCGTGCGCCTGTTTGCCGTTGAGGATCAGCCAGACCGCGTGTGTGCCGATCGTGGCGTGGGTCCCACCGGGTTGGTTCACGCGCGGCGTACGGCAGCGACCGCCGCCTTCATCTGCGCGACCACCGCAGCGTAATCGCGCTGACCGAAAATCGCCGACCCCGCGACGAAGGTATCCGCACCGGCCTGCGCGATCCCGGCGATATTGTCGGGCTTCACGCCGCCGTCGATTTCGAGGCGGATCAGCTTGCCGGTCCGCGCCGTCACCGCGTCGATGCGCTGGCGCACCGCACGCAATTTATCCAGCGCAGATGGAATGAAGCTCTGGCCGCCGAAACCCGGGTTCACCGACATCAGCAGCACCAGATCGAGCTCGTCCAGCACGTAATCCAACACCTCGACCGGCGTCGCCGGATTCAACACCACGCCGGCCTGGCAGCCCTGCGACTTGATGAGTTGAATGGTGCGGTGCACGTGGCGGCTGGCTTCGGGATGGAAGCTGATCAGCGACGCGCCGGCCTTGGCGAAATCCGGCACCAGCCGA
The DNA here is from genome assembly GCA_013141175.1 of Lysobacter sp. Classification (NCBI taxonomy): domain Bacteria; kingdom Pseudomonadati; phylum Pseudomonadota; class Gammaproteobacteria; order Lysobacterales; family Lysobacteraceae; genus Lysobacter; species Lysobacter sp. The sequence continues at coordinate 2,198,371 of JABFRN010000001.1, read as the reverse complement.
TCCACCGGCTCCACCATCAGATGCACATCGATCGGCGCGGTCACCCCGTGTTTGCGCAGCGCCTCGCAGACCAACGGCCCGATGGTGAGATTGGGCACGTAATGGTTGTCCATCACGTCGAAATGCACCCAATCGGCGCCGGCCGCGAGGACCGCATCGACCTCCTCGCCGAGCTTCGCGAAGTTGGCGGACAGGATGGATGGGGCGATGACAGTGGATTGCATGGGGCGGAGCTCGGGCGGGCAAGCGGTCATTGTCGCCTCCGCAAGGGGACGGGCCAAGCGCGGATGTACGCGCCGGACCGGATGTTCATATCCGTGGTTCACGCCGGGCATTCCCGCCGGGTGCATCCGGATCCGGCAGGCGCCCGTATTCCATGACGAGCGCGCACCCGCCGGAGACTGGTCGCGTCGCACGGATGGGCGGATTACGCCGCCCGCACGATCCCCCAAGGAGAAACCCAATGACCCTGCCCAAGCACGCCCCCGTCATCCTCGCTCTGCTCACCGCCTCTGCCGCACAGCCGGCGCTGGCGCAATCTTCCGACGAATGGACCGGTGGCTACATCGGCGGTTTCGTCGGCCAGATCATGGATCCCGACGACGGTTCCGACCGGTTCCTGTTCGACACCAACCTCGACGGCCAATTCGGCGACACCGTGACCACCGCTGCGAATGCCGATGCGTTCTCGCCCGGCTCGTGCAACGGCGTGGCGCGCGGCGCGACCCCGGCCGCCGGCTGTGAAAGCAACAGCGGCGGCGCCGACTGGGGTCTTCGCGGCGGCTACGACTGGCAATTCGGCAACTGGGTGGTGGGCGTGGTCGGCGAATACGGCATGGACGACGCGCGCGATGCCGTCTCGTCATTCAGCACCACTCCGGCGCGCTACACCATGCTCCGCAAGGTCGACGGCATGGCCGCGATCCGCGCCCGCGTCGGCGCCGCGTTCGGCGACAGCGGCGAGAACCTGGTGTATGTCACCGGTGGCTACGCACGCGCCAGGATCGAGAACACGTTCCTGACCAGCAACGGCGTCAACACCTTCAGCAACAACGGCGACGGCAACGCTTCCGGCGCTCAGATCGGTATCGGCTACGAGCGCCGGATCGGCGCGTTCGCGGTGGGCGTGGAATACATCCGCACCCAGCTGAGCGACGACGGATACCGCGTGCGCGCACAGGGTCCGGCGCCGGCCACCAATCCCTTCATCCGCCAGAACCCGAACGGCACCGACTTCCGCCGCAGCGACGACGACTTCGATCTGGACAGCGTGCGCCTCACCGCGACTTATCGCTTCTGATCCGCAGCACGGATCGGTATGCGCACGGGATCGCCGCTTCGGCGGCGGCCCCGTATTTCTTCAGCGTGCGCGGCGCAGGGTCTGGATGCGATCGTAGGCGCCGTTGATCTCACTCGCCTTCTCTTCCGCCAAGCGCCGCAGCTCATCCGCCACGCCCACCAGCTTGTCGGGGTGATATTGGCTGATCAGCCGCCGATAGGCCTGTTCGACTTCGGCGTCGGAGGCATCCTCGGTCACGCCCAGCACGCGGTAGGGCGTGTCGCGGTTGCTCTTGAACCAGTCGGCATCGAAGGCGTGACCCAGCAGCAGGCCGAGCAGGCCGCCCGCCGGATGCCGCAGCAGCAGCCAGCCCGCGATGAATCCCAATGCTTTTCCGTACCAGCGCGTCATGGCGGCCAGTTTACAGGTCCCGACCGATGAGACGAGCGTCCGCGAAACCGCTCGGCAGGGGCCGTCATCCCGGGCCGCACGGCCTTACACTAGGCGGCCCGACCGCTTCCGATGGACTGCGCGTGGCGACCACTCTGCTCGAATCCGACCTGCCCGGCCTGACCCTGCGCCATCGCGGCAAGGTCCGCGATGTCTTCGATCTCGCGCCGGACAGACTGCCTGCCGAAGCGCGCGACCAAGGCCCGCTGTTGCTGATGGTGGCCACCGACCGGCTCAGCGCGTTCGATGTGGTGCTGCCCGACCCGATTCCCGGCAAGGGCGAGATGCTTTGCCAGATCAGCAACTTCTGGTTCGACAAGACCGCGCACATCCTGCCCAACCATCTGACCGATATCGACGTCGCCAGCGTGCTGCCGGCCGGCGTGGACGCCGCGCTGTACGCCAGGCGCGCGGTGGTGACGAAGAAACTCAAGCCGGTGCCGGTGGAAGCCATCGCCCGCGGCTATCTGATCGGCAGCGGTTGGAAGGACTACCAGCGCACCGGCCGGGTCAGCGGCATCACGCTTCCGAACGGACTGCGTCAGGCGGAACAGTTGCAGGAACCGATCTTCACGCCCTCGACCAAGGCCGCCGTCGGCGACCACGACGAGAACATCGATTTCGATACGATGGTGAAAACCGTCGGCGCCGAGCTGGCCGAACAGGTGCGCGACGCGACCCTGCGCCTCTACCGCTACGCCGCCGCCTACGCCGCACAGCGCGGCATCCTGCTGGCCGACACCAAATTCGAATTCGGCACCGACGCCGACGGCCGCCTGTACGTGATGGACGAAATGCTGACCCCGGATTCGTCGCGCTACTGGCCCGCCGACGAATACGAAGTCGGCATCAGTCCGCCGAGCTACGACAAGCAGTTCGTCCGCGACCATCTGGAAACGCTGGACTGGAACAAGACCGCACCGGGCCCGCGCCTGCCGCAGGACGTGATCGATCGCACCCGCGCCAAATATGCGGAAGCGTTGCAGCGGTTGGCGGGCATCAGCGTCGATTGACGCGATCATTCCACGACACCACATCGACAAACACTTCGAGGACATTGCGATGAATGCGAATACCGGAACTGAAGCGCACCTCGAACGCCCCATCGACCGCTGGTTCGACAAATACTCGTCGGATCACATCAACCCGACCAACCAGAAGATCCACGTCATCGCCGTACCGACGATCCTGTGGACGGTGACCGCGCTGCTGTGGTGCATTCCGGTGCCGGGCACGTGGTTCAGCGCAGGGTTCTGGGCCGCGATCGCCGCGTTCTTCGCGTGGATGTTCTATTACCGCGCCTCGCGTCCGCTCGGCTTCGGCATGCTCGCGGTGCTGATCGCGATGCTGTGGTTCAACCGCTGGCTGTACGCGACTCTGGGCGGCACGCGGATGCTGCAGGTCGCGATCGCGGTGTTCGTGCTGGCGTGGATCGCGCAGTTCATCGGCCACAAGATCGAAGGCAAGAAGCCGAGCTTCTTCACCGATGTGGTGTACCTGCTGATCGGACCGGCCTGGGTGCTCGGCAAGGCCTATCGCAAGCTCGGCTGGAAATTCTGATGCCGAACGGCCCGATGCGCAGGCCGCGAATGCGTGACGATGCCTGAGCGCCACTTCGGCCGGCGCGACATTGCGCTGGCGCTGTTGATCTGCACCGTCTGGGCCGGCAATTTCCTGACCTCCGCGCATGCGCTGCGCGAGATTCCGCCGTTCCTGTTCAGCGCGCTGCGGATGGGCATGCTCGCGGTGTTGCTGTGCGCATTCGTCAGACTGCCACCGCGCGCGCAGTGGCCACGGCTGATCGCGGTGGCGCTGCTCAACGGCGCGCTGCATTTCGGCACCAGCCTGTGGGCGTTGCGCATGGCCGGCGATCTCTCCTCGCCCGCGATCGTGATGCAGAGCTATATCCCGATGTCGGTGCTGCTGGCGTGGTGGCTGCTGGGCGAACGCTTCGCATGGCGCACCGGTTCGGCGATCGCGCTGAGCTTCGCCGGCGTGCTGGTGCTGGGCTTCGATCCGCTGGTGCTGGATCACCCTGCGTCGCTGGCGATGATGCTGTTGGCGGCCTTCCTGATCGCGTTGGGAACGGTGTTCATGCGCGGCCTGAGCGGGATCGACGCATTGAACCTGCAGGGCTGGACTGCGCTGATCGGCATCGCACCGCTGCTGATCATCAGCGCGCTGATCGAGCCCGACGGCTTCGCCGCGCTGCGCGATGCGCACTGGAGCAGTTGGGGCGCGGCGCTCTACTCGGCGGTCTTCGCATCGCTGATCGGACACAGCGTGTTCTATCGCCTCGTCCAGCGTCATCCGGTGGCCACGGTCATGCCGTATCTGCTGCTGACGCCGGTGTTCGCCGTGGCGTTGGGCATCCTGGTCTGGGGCGACCGCCCGGGTCCGCAGCTGTGGATCGGCGGTGCGATGGTGCTCGGCGGCGTGCTGGTCATCGCGCTGCGCGCCCGTGCGAAGGCCCTGTCGACGCACTGACATGCATGACGTTCGGCGTCATCGCCGCGCGGCGGGTGTCCGGTTCACCGGACCGCTTACGTGACTTCGGGTGAGGTTTCCTCATCAAGGCCGATGGATCGGCATCCATTCCCCCGGAGTTGGACATGCGCACGCCCCACAGCAAACTCTTCCGCTACTGCACGATCGCCGCTTGCGCGGTCGTGGTCGCCAACGGCTGCCGCCTCGAACGCAGTCCGCTGCCGAGCATCGCGAACGCGACGCCGTCGGAATTCTGTCCCGGCGACACGGTCCGCGCCAGCTTCGATTACCTGGGCAGCGAAACCTGTCGCGACGCCACCGCCTGCGAGATGCAGTTTCCGACCGTGACCATGACGAGTACGCCGGAATCGTTCCCGCCACAGTCGATCCGCAATTACGTGGGCGGCGTCGATTTCGTTCCGGCCGCCGATGTCGTCACCTTGAACTACGGCATCGATCGCGACGCGGTACTGGTACTGACCAGCCGCACCGATGCAGAAGGACGCGTAGTGAACGTTTCGCGCAGCGTTCCGCGCACCCAGGCGCAGACGATCCGGCGGATCACCGGATCGAGCGAAACCGAACTGCAGCATGCCGGCATGTGCGACGGTTCGACGCCGGTGAACGCACCGGCCAACTTGAACGGCGACCCCCGGCGTTCGCCGAATCTGCGCTTGGCCGAGCTGTGCAACATCAACGGCGTGCCGGTGTCGGTGACGCTCAGCGGCAGCGCGCCGGGCACGACGTACACGCAGACATTGGCGCCGCGCGAATGCCTGAATACCGGCATGCCGGGCGTGCCTGCGGGCATCAACGCGTCCACTGTCGTCGAAGTCAGATCGCTGGTCGCGGATCCTTCGACACGCTGCAGCGCGACCGGCCCCAGCACGCCGCCACCGCCGCTGCGGACGCTGGCGCGCAGAGGCTGCGCCTGAGCGGAACACGGCGACATCTCCATGCGCGATCACGCGGGCGTCGCGATGCGGCCCGCGTCTTGTCCTTCGCCGAAGCGCAAACGTTCGCTGCATGCAGCAGCGATACGGTATTGGATTCGATCGGGCAGAACATCCTGATCGGACGAACATCATTTCGATGACCTGTGGCGCATTGTTTCGACGTGTTAGCTGTTTGTACGCATTTTCGAACAACCGCACTCATCAACAGGGCAACCGCATGCACATCCTTCAAAGCCACTGGTTCCGCATCCCGATGATCGCCATCTGCTCGGTCGTGGTCGCCACAGGCTGCATCATCCACCGCGGGAATCTGACGGGGCCTGGATATGCCCGCCTGGAGCCGAACAACTATTGCCCCGGCGATACGCTCACCGCCTCCGTCGATTTCCTCGGCACCGACGTGTGTCCGCCCGATGCCAGCTGCGCGAGTTTCTTTCCGACCGTCGCCCTCAGCAGCACGCCCGCAGCGTTTCCGGCGCAATCGATCACGAACTACACCGGCAACGTGAGTTTCACTGCACCCGACGCGGAACAGGTGAGCGTGCTGTTCGACCCAGACCGCGACAGCGTGCTGGTGCCGACCGCCGAAATCCAGCCCGAGGGTCGCGTCTTCCTGCAACGAGAAAGCCTCAACCAGACGAGAATCGCCAGGCGCATCGCCACAGTCAACCAGGAGTTGGTCCACGGCGGCATGTGCGCAGGGAGCGCGCCGGTCAACAGCTCGCAGCCATTGCCCGGTCCGCCGCAATTCTCGTCGAACCTGCGACTCACCGATCTGTGCAACGTCAATTCGGTGGCCGTGGTCGTGACCTTGTCCGGCGGCGCGGATGGCACATCGTTCACGCAGACGATGTCGCCCGGCGAATGTCTGAACGCGATGCCCGGCGTGCCCACCAGCGTCGAAAACGCGCGCACGGTTGAAGTCAGGCCTGTCAGCCCGGCTCCCGGCACGCGTTGCGACTCGACGGGCACGATGGACAACAACGTACCGCCACCGCCGCTGCGCACGCTGGCACGGATGTCTTGTCGCTGACATTCGTCACATGACGCTGTGGCCTGAAGATCACTCCCGCCGCGTCGCATCGCGCAGGCCTTCGCACCGACGCGAACCATGACCGCCCGTTCCGGACACGGCCTCTGATCCACACCACCTTCCTCCCACTTTCCACGAGATGCCGCCATGAACATGATTCGATCGCTCTCCTGCATCGCACTCGCAGTGACGCTGACCCTGGGTTCCGCGCTGTCCGCGCACGCAGCCTCCGCCACCAGCCAGCTCTACACCTTCGACAAGACCACCTACAGCGGTGCGCTCAATGTCTCCGTCGATCTGTACGCACCGCCGGACAAGTACGGCAAGGTCGGCGCGCCGCAGCGCTATCCCGCGACGCTGTTGTTCGAGCGCCCGGATCGTTTCCGTCTCGTGCTGCACCCCGGCGCGAAGGACGAATTCCGTGCGGTGGCGCAAGCCGGCATCGTGAATTGGCTCGATCTGGCCACCGGTATCTCCGGCAAGGACGCCGCAGACAAGATCACCGATCCGCTCGCGATCGCGCTGCTCGGATCCGCCGGCGAACTGCTGCGCTTCAGCGCCCCGAAGGATCTGGTGTTGTCGAAGGGCAGCAAGATCAGCGGCGCGCGCTTCACGCCGAAGACCTGGGGCAGCGGCGTGACGAGTGGGCTGGCGTGGTTTTCGTCGGCCGGCCAGCCGATCGGTTTCGAATTCCTGCTGCACGATCAGACACGGGTGTTCGTTTCGGTGCTGAGCTTCAAGCAGAACGTGAAGACCAATCCGGGCGATTTCCAGCTCTGATCGGCGGCGTTGTTATTTCGGCGCTTTGCGAACTCGTGTGGGTCATGACTTTGCGCATGACCTTCGGTGCGGCGACTGGAACCAGCTTGTGATTTCCGACTGAATTTTCGGGGCGCAGCCGATGTCTGTTATGGGTAAAGCCTGGAGCCTTTTTCGCGCTGGTGCGCGAGTTACTTTCTTTGGCGCAAAGAAAGTAACCAAAGAAAGCATTCAGGTCCAATTCTAAACTGCCAGCTGAAGCGAAGCCGGGATTTTTCGATGAGGCGTCCTGCCTCATCGAAAAACGGCGCACGTCCTGTGCGCCGCCCTCCGGGTCTGCAACCTAGTCCGACGACGCCACGGTCTGGACATCAATGGGACGATGCGGATTGTTGGAATTTTGACAACGAGCGGACGACATCACGACATGCTGCAGCTGCGATGCATGAAAACGAAAGCAAGCGGCGGAACTACTGCTTGGATGCCAACAGAGGGCAACGTCCCGATAATCTTGCAGACACGGCACGCTATCCCCTGATTGGAGACCCGGAGGGCGATGCACAGGATGTGCATCGTTTTCCGATGAGACAAGGATGTCTCATCGGAAAATCCCGGCTTCGCCTCAGATCGTAGGTTTGAATTGGACTTGAGGTGTTTTCTTTGGTTACTTTCTTTGCGCCAAAGAAAGTAACTCGCGCACCAGCGCGAAAAAGGCTCCAGGCTTTACCCATAACAGACGTCGGCTGCGCCCCGAAAATTCAGACATCAATCACGAAAAAACCATGAGCGAATTCAAAGCCAACAGAAACCCTGATTATTCCTACACCGGAAACATCGCCGCATTCGGCCTGAAACCCCGCGGTGAATAACCGAAATCGCGCTGCGCATCCGCCGGATCGAACACCAGATCGCTGCGCATCCGCGCCACCGCCGCCTCGTTGAAATCCAGCGCAAAACCCGCCGCATGCGCAGCCGCAAGGACCACATTGAACACCGGCGAAGTCACCTCGTGCAGCCTCGGCGGCGGCGACAGCGCCGCCAGCACTCTGGCCACCATCTCGCGATAGGTCAGCGTTTCGCCGCCGGGCAGCGCATAGCTGCGACCGAACGATGCCTCGGCGTCGATGCAGCGGAACGCGGCATCGGCCAGATCGTGCACATGCACCGGCTGGCGCAGGCCATTGGCATCGCGCGGCAGCACGACCCGGCCGAAACGGCGCGCGACCTGCGCGATACGGTGCAGATTGCGGTCGCGGCCCACGCCGTAGACCAAGGTCGGCCGCAGGATCGTCACCGCGACGCCGCGTTTCGATCCGACTTCGAACAGCACGCGCTCGCCTTCGCGCAGCCGCCCGGCCAACTCGCGCTCCTCGGCGTCCGCGGAACCGCGCTTCACGTCGATGCTGGTCGAACCGAACGCGACGACGCGCGGCGATTCCACCTCGGTGCGCGCATACCACTGTGCGAACAGATCGAGCGGGCCGCAGCTGAAGATCGCATGCGAGTGTCGAGGCAACCCTTCCACGCGCGCCAGATCGCCCTGCAACCAGGTCAGCCCGGGTTGCTCAGGGTGCGCGCTGCGCGACACCGCGTACACGCGCCAGCCGTCGTCGCGCAGGCGATCGAGCAGCGGCAGACCGATCTGCCCGCTGGCGCCGAACACGAGTGCGGTCTTCATCAGAAATACCTTGCGTTCACTGCGATATGCACCGCGATGCTCGCGGCGTAACCCAACGCGATCGCCCACGTCCATTTGAGGTGGCTGAAGAACGTGTACTGCCCGCGCGCCTGGCCCATCAGCGCGACGCCCGCGGCGGAACCGATCGACAGCAGGCTGCCGCCGACGCCTGCGGTCAACGTCACCAACAGCCACTGGCCCACGCTCATGTCGGGATCCATCTGCAGCACCGCGACCATCATCGGGATATTGTCGAGGACCGCCGACATCAGGCCGATCAGGATATTGGCTCTGGTCGCGCCCAGCTCGCCGTAGAAATACTGCGAGCCCAGCGCGAGATAACCGCAATATCCGAGCGCGCCCACGCACATGATCACGCCGAAGAAGAACAGCAGCGTGTCCCATTCGGCGCGCGCGACCTGTTCGTAACTGTCGAAGGCATCGACATCGCCGGGCGCGCCCTGACGGTCGAATTCGTCGGCTTCGATCTTGCGCGCGGTGCGCGAGAGCCGCCAACCGTAGAGTTTCAGCAGCGCCAATCCGGTCATCATGCCCATGAACGGCGGCAGATGCAGGAACTGGTGGAAGCCGACCGCCAGCGCGATGGTGACCGCGAACAATGCGACGATCGCGCCCGCGCCGCGCTTGGGCGACACCTCGTCGGTGGTCGCTTCCGGCGCGCCGGTAGGCACCGCGAAGTGCATGCAGACCGCCGGCACCAGCCAGTTCACCAGCGCCGGCAGGAACAGCGCGAAGAACGTCCAGAATTCGACCCGACCGCTCTGCCACACCATCAGCGTGGTGATGTCGCCGAACGGCGTGAACGCACCGCCGGCATTGGCGGCGACGACGATGTTGATGCAGGCCATCGCCACGAACTTCGGACTGTCGCGCCCCACCGCCAGCACCACCGCACACATCACCAGCGCTGTGGTGAGATTGTCGATCAGCGGCGACAGCGCGAAGGCCAAACCACCGGTGACCCAGAACAGCGCACGATAGCCGAACCCGCGCCGCAGCAGCCGCACGCGCAGCGCTTCGAAGAGATGGCGCTCGCTCATCGCGTTGACGTAGGTCATCGCCGCAAGCAGGAACAGCAGCAGTTCGGCGAATTCGAGCAGATAGTCGCGCACCGCATGGTGGGCGAGTTCGGACTGGCCCTGCTGCGCGGAAGCGATCGCCAGAATGGTCCAGATGGCGCCCGCCGCCAGCATCACCGGCTGCGATTTGCGCAGCTGCGTGTACTCCTCCGCGATCACCAGCAGGTAGGCGCCGACGAACACCGCGATGGCCGCATACCCGGCCCAGTGCGCGGTGAAGTCCAGGCCCGCACCGGAGGCGAACGCGACGCCCGGCATCGACAGCAGCGCGGTCGCGAGCGGATAGCGGACGTAAGACATGCGTGACAGCGGGAACATGCGCGACGCTCGCAGCGACATCGATGCGGGCAGTGTAACGTCGTCGGGCAGCGACGGGCTAAGCTTCGCTGGCCGGTTCCGGCAGCGCCATGCGCAACCACGCATAGCCGGACACGGCCGCGATCACCGAGGCCACCAGCACGCCGAGCACGCTCGCCTCGAACAGGGCGCCGTCGTCGGCGAACGCCAGCGAGGCGATGAACAGGCTCATGGTGAAGCCGATGCCGCACAGCAGGCCGAGACCGACGATGGCCTTGAAGCCGAGTCCCTCGCCGAACGGCGCGAGCCGGGTGACGTGGCCGAACGTGGCCGCTGCGATCACGCCGATCGGCTTGCCCAGCACCAATCCCAGCGCGATGCCGAGCGGCACCGGCGCGAGCGCGTCTTCGAGCGCGACGCCGCCGAGCGCGAGCCCGGCGTTGGCGAACGCGAACAGCGGCAGGATGCCGTAGGCGACCCATGGATGCAGCGCGTGTTCGAGATGCTCCAGCGGCGAGTGCTCGACTTCGTCGTCGACCGCATCGTGCTTGTCGACGTGCGGGATCATCAAACCGGTGACCACGCCCGCCAGCGTCGCATGCACGCCCGACTTCAGCACGCAGACCCAGACCACCGCGCCCAGCAGCAGATACGGGGTGAGCGAGCGCACGCCGCGACGGTTCAACGCGAACATGACCGCGATCGCGATGCCCGCGCCGATCAGCGCCGCTGCGGAAAGCTCGCTGGTGTAGAACAGCGCGATGATGATGATCGCCACCAGATCGTCGAGCACCGCGATGGTCGACAGCAGCAGTTTCATCGCCACCGGCGCGCGCGAACCGAGCAGCGAGAGGATGCCGAGCGCGAACGCGATATCGGTGGCGGCGGGAATCGCCCAGCCCTGCATCGCCTGCGCATCGCCACGATTGATCGCACTGTAGATCAGCGCCGGCACCGCCACGCCCGCGAACGCGCACAGCAGCGGCTGCAGCAGCTGCGCGCGGCTCGACAGCTGCCCGCTGCGCACTTCGCGCTTGATCTCCAGCGCAACCAGCAGGAAGAAGATCGCCATCAGCCCGTCGTTGATCCACAGCAGCAGCGGCTTGGCGAGATCGAGTTGGCCGACGCGCACCTGCACCGGCAGCTCGCGGAAACCGTCGTACAGCGACGACAGCGGCGAATTGGCGCAGATCATCGCCAGCGCGGCGGCAGCGATCAGCAGAATGCCGCCTGCGGCTTCCAGCCGGAAGAATTCCTGCAGACCGCGCACCGCACGGCTGGGCAATGTACGGACGATGCCGCCCGGAGCGTCGGTCATCGACGTTTCAGCGCGACAGCATCAGCTCGAACACCACCCAGGCGATGAAGCTGACGAACAGCACCCAGCCTTCCGGACGGCTGATCTGAAGATCGCGGCGCAGCATCGGATACAGCAGCAGCGAGACGGCCAAAGCCGCCGGCAATTCGAAGCCGACGAACGAAGCGGGAATCGGCAGATCGCGCAGCGCGGCCATGCTGCCGACCACGATCAGCAGATTGAACAGGCTGGAACCGATGACGTGGCCGACCACCATGTCGCCCTGCCCGCGACGGGCGGCGGACATCGCAGCGACCGCCTCGGGCAGCGCGGTGGCGATGGCAATGACGATCAGGCCGGTGAGCAGCGGGGTCATGCCCCAGGCGGTACCGACGATCGGCGCGTGCTGCACCAGCCAGGCCGCGCCGAAATACAGCAGCACGGCGCCGATGCCGAAACGCAGCAGATTCAGGCCGAGGCCATCGCCGGTCTTGAGATAGCCGGAAATCTCATCCTGCAGTTCGGGCGTTTCGCGCCGGCTGCGGATCACCGCGATGGTCACCACCACGAAGAATGCGGCGACGAAGATCAGGCCTTCGACGCGGGTCAGCACGCCGTCGTAGCCGAGCGCGATCAGGGCGATGGTGGCGGCGATCAGGCAGATCAGCAGCGGCGCCAGCGCACGCCAGCGCACCACCAGCGGCGCGACGATCGCGGCGAGACCAAGGGTGAGACCGAAGTTGACGATATTGCTGCCGATGGCATTGCCGAGCGCGAGACTCTGGCTGCCGGTGACGAACGCGCGCGCGTTGACCGCGAGCTCGGGAATCGAGGTGCCGAAGGCGACCAGCAACAGCCCGGTCACGAACGGCGACCAGCCGAAGCGGCGCGACAGCCCGGAGGCACCCTTCAACACCGAATCGCCGCCCAGCGCCAGCATCACCAACGCCAGTACGCACCAGCCGAGTGCCATGATCATCGCGCCGTCTCCCTCGAAGTCGTCCGACCGATTCTATGCCAGATGGCATCGCAGGGGCACGGGCGCGCGGCGCGTCCGCAGCGGATCGGACCGGTCAGCCGCGATAGTGCTTCTGCAACCCGGCCCAGCACTGCTGGTACTCGCGCTGGCGATGCGCGGCGTCCAGCGCCTGCCGGGTCGGGCGGATCGTGGCGCGGGTCTCGAACATGAAGGCCATGGTGTCGCGGATGTAATCGGGTTTGGAAGTGTCGCTATTCGATGCCTTCTCGAACGTCGCCGCGTCCGGGCCGTGTCCGGTCATGCAGTTGTGGATCGAACAGCCGCCGGGCGCGAAACCATCGGCCTTCGCGTCGTAGACGCCGTGGATCAGGCCCATGAACTCGCTGGCGATGTTGCGGTGGAACCATGGCGGACGGAAGGTGTTTTCCATCGCGAGGATGCGTGGCGGGAAGATCACGAAATCCAGATTGCCGACACCGGCCGAATCGGTCGGCGAACTGAGCACCAGGAAGATGCTCGGATCGGGATGGTCGTAGCTGATCGAGCCGATGGTGTTGAAGCGGCGCAGATCGTATTTGTACGGCGCGTGGTTGCCGTGCCAGCCGACCACGTCGAGCGGCGAATGACCGATCGGCGCGCGCCACAGATGGCCCTGGAATTTCGCGATCAACTCGAAATCGCCTTCGACATCCTCGAACGCCGCGTTCGGGGTGAGGAAGTCGCGCGGATTGGCCAAGCCGTTGCTGCCGATCGGGCCGAGATCCGGGATGCGCAGGAACGCACCGAAGTTCTCGCACACGTAGCCGCGCGCAACACCGTCGGGCAGCGATACGCGGAAGCGGATGCCGCGCGGAATCACCGCGATCTCCTGCGGTTCGATCTCGATCACGCCCAGTTCGGTATCGATGTCCAGACGCCCCTGCTGCGGCACGATCAGCATTTCCGCGTCTGCGTTGTAGAAGAACCGGCCCTGCATGTCGCGATTCGCCGCGTACAGATGGATGGCGACGCCGGACATCGCGGCGGCCGAGCCGTTGCCGGCCATGGTGAACATGCCGTCGATGAAATCGATCGGCGCCGCTGCGGCATCGGTGCCCGGCAACGGCAGCGGGCTCCAGCGGAACTGGTCCGGCGGCACCGGACCCTCGCCGAAATCGCCGTTGAAACCGGGATGCGCGTGCGCCACGAAACCGCCGTGGATCGCCGCCGGACGGATGCGGTACGTCCACGTGCGGTGGTTCTGGTGCCGGGGCGCGGTGAACGCGGTGCCGTTGATCTGCTCCGCGTACAGGCCGTGCGCGACCCGCTGCGGCGAGTTGCGGCCGATCGGCAGCGTGCCGGCAATCGCTTCGCTGGCGAATTCGTTGCCGAAACCGGATTGATAGCCGTTGGATTTCATGGTGTGCCCCGAATAGGGTGCGCCTCGGCGCACCGGTGCCGAATCATCGATCGTCGAAACGGTGCGCCCGGGCGCACCCATGGTCGAAACGGTGCGCCGAGGCGCACCCTATGAAAGACGTGGGGTCAGAGGAAACCACGTCGCATCTGATCGCGCTCGATGCTCTCGAACAGCGCCTTGAAATTGCCTTCGCCGAAACCCTCGTTGCCCTTGCGCTGGATGATCTCGAAGAAGATCGGGCCGATCGCGTTCTGGGTGAAGATCTGCAGCAGTTTGCGCTGCGAATCGCCCGGATCGGCGTCGATCAGGATCTTGTTCTCGCGCAGGCGCGGAAGATCCTCGCCGTGGCCCGGCACGCGTTCGTCGACGACATCGAAATAGGTGTCCGGCGTGTCGAGGAACTGGATGCCCGCCGCATGCATCGCTTCGACGGTGGCGTAGATGTCGGCGGTGAAACAGGCGATGTGCTGGATGCCTTCGCCGTTGTACTGCTGCAGGTATTCGTTGATCTGCGATTTCGGATCGGATGATTCGTTCAGCGGAATGCGGACGATGCCGTCCGGCGCGGTCATCGCCTTCGACAGCAGGCCGGTCTTGGCGCCCTTGATGTCGAAGTAGCGGATCTCGCGGAAATTGAACAGTCGCTCGTAGTAGTTCGACCACTTCTCCATGTTGCCGAAATAGAGATTGTGGGTGAGGTGGTCGATGAAGGTCAGGCCCAGCCCCTTCGGCATCATCTCCGCGCCCGGCAGCCATTCGTAATCCGGATCGTGGATCGTGCCCTTGTCGTCGTAACGGTCGACGATGTACAGCATGCAGCCGCCGATGCCTTCGATCACCGGCGCGGCGACGGCCTTGGTCAATTCCTTGTTGGTGATCGGCGTGGCGCCGTTCTTCAGCGCCTGCACCCGCACCCATTCGGCCAGCTTGTTGACGCGGATCGCGAAGCCGCAGGCGCAGGGGCCGTGCTTGGCGGCGAAATCGGCGGCGAAGGAATCGGGATCTTCGTTGATCAGGAACGTGCAATCGCCCTGCCGATAGGTGCTGATCGCGCGGGTCTTGTGCCGTGCGACTTTCACGAAGCCCATCTTGCGCAGGTAGTCGTGCAGCTCCGCGGCCTGCCCGGGAGGCGCGGCGAACTCGACGAACTCGAAGCCGTCGATGCCCATCGGGTTTTCGAACGTGGTCAGCGGTATGCCGGGCGAGGACTGTGCGTTCATGGACGTGCTTCCTGAATGGCTGGGCGGTGCTGGAAGGTTGCGCTCGCTGGAGGACGGCAGCGATCCGGGAATATAGTTTCACTTGAAACCATATGCAAGCCGGCCACGGCGCATGATCATGTGCACCGATGCCGCCGCCCGTTTCGCCCGAGAACCATCGCCATGCCTGACACTCACGCCCTGCTCGATCTGGAGCATTTCCTGCCCTACCGGCTCAGCGTGTTGTCGAACCGCATCAGCCAGACCATCGCCGAAACCTATGTGGAACGGTTCGGCATCGGTATCCCCGAGTGGCGCGCGATCGCGGTGCTCGGACGGCATCCGGGACTATCGGCCAACGGTGTCGCCGAACGCACGGCGATGGACAAGGTCGCGGTCAGCCGCACCCTCGCACGACTGCTCGAACGCGGCCTGGTGCAGCGCGACACCCACGGCAACGATCGCCGTCGCTCCGTGCTGGAATTGAGCGAAGCGGGTTATGGCATCTACGATGAGGTCGTGCCGCTGGCGCTGGCCCGCGAGCGCGCGCTGCTGGCGCATTTCAGCGCCGACGACAGGCGCTTGCTCGACGGGATGCTGACCAAGCTGAGCCAGGGTCTGCAGGATCTGATCGGCGCCGACACCGGCAACGACTGAACCGCGCGCGGACGCGGAAACGACAACGGCGGCCGAAGCCGCCGTTGTCTGTTGCGTCGGATGAAGATCTCGCGGCTTATTTCACGCCGTGCATCAGCTTCTGCACCAGCGGCGCGATCAGGAACAGCACCAGACCGGCGCCGAGCAGCGCCCAGAAACCGAAGGTGTAGCCCGACAGCGCCGACGCCGTGGTCATGCCGCCTTCGCCGCTGACGTGGCCGGCGAAGATGCCCGACAGGTTGTTGCCGATACCGGTCGACAGGAACCAGCCGCCCATGCCCAGGCCGACCAGGCGCACCGGCGCCAGTTTGGTCACCATCGACAGGCCGATCGGCGACAGGCACAGCTCGCCCACCGACTGGATGACGTAGACCATGAACAGCGTCCAGAACGGGATCTTCATGCTGGTCGGATCGATCAGCGAGGACAGCGCGAACATCAGCAGCAGGAAGGCGAGGCCGTTGAACAGCAGGCCGAGGCCGAACTTGCGCGGAATCGACGGATTGCGACGACCCATCTTCACCCAGATCCAGGCGATGACCGGCGCCAGCACGATGATCGCGATCGAGTTCACCGACTGGAACCACGCGGTCGGGAATTCCCAGCTGCCGAGGGTGCGGTCGACGATGTTTTCGGCGAGGAAGTTGAACGAACTGCCGGCCTGTTCGAAGAACATCCAGAACAGGATGTTGAAGGCGAAGATGATCAGCATCGCGATCACCTTGTCGCGCGCTTCGCCGCCGTTGCGCACGCCCTCGATGAACAGCATCGCGGCGAGACCGATGAACATCGGCGTCAACACCCAGTACTGCAGCTTGTCCGCACCCAGCGCGAGCAGGAAGTAGACGACCGGGATCGCCAGTGCGGCGCCCACGGCCACCAGCATGGTGCGCTGCATGCCCTGCGCGTCGGCCGGCGGTGCGCCGATGCCTTCGAGCTGGCTGCGACCGACCCAGAACCAGAACAGGCTGACCAGCATGCCGATACCGGCGGCGATGAAGACGACCTTGTAGGCCGGCATCGCATCGGTGCCGAAGACTTTCTCGGCGAGGATCTGGGTCAGGATCGGTGCGATGAACGCGCCGGCATTGATGCCCATGTAGAAAATCGTGAAACCCGAGTCGCGCCGCTCGTCGGTCACCCCGTAGAGCTTGCCGACCATGGTCGAGATGTTCGGTTTGAACAGACCGTTGCCGACGATGATCGTCGCGAGGCCGAACTTGAAGATCTGTTCGCTCGGCATCGAGATCATGAACAGGCCGGCAGCCATCACCACCGCGCCGAGCAGGATCGAACGCTGGTAACCGATCACGCGGTCGGCGATGTAGCCGCCGAAGATCGCACCCGCATAGACCAGCGCCAGGTACGCGCCGTAGGTGAAGCTGGCGGGCTTCTGGCCGGCGGCATCGCCGTTGTAGAACTGGGCGACGATGTACAGCGTCAATGCCCAGCGGATGCCGTAGAACGCGAAGCGTTCCCAGAACTCGGTCATGAACAGCATCCACAGCGGCTTGGGATGCCCCATCACCTGCTTGAACTCGGGGATGGCCGGTGGGCCAGAGGTGGTTGTCGCTCCGCTCATGCGGGTTCTCTCTTTGATTTGAAATACGGAAATTGAGGGTACACGCGTCGAAACCCCTGTCGACACAGCGGGCCGGCGGAGAATGACCGACCCGGTGCGCATGCGTCAAACCGACCTGCCGCTGCTGCACCGCAGCATCGCCTGCGGGCACCGGGTTTCATGGCGCATGCGTCCGGCAGCGGACCGACATGGCGGCAATGCCATCGGTCGACAGGCCAATCGAGGTCAAACGGCGGCTCAGCGCGGGCGCAGGTAACGGGCGTCGTCGAAACTCGCGCACCACTGCGGGCGATAGACCACGATCAACGCCATCGCGCCGCCGCAGAAGAAACCTTCACCGAACATCATCGGCGGCGTCGCGATCAGATAGGCCTCGATCGCAGCGTCATCGAGCGACCAGGCAACCCCGGCCTTGGCCAGGTTCGACGCGGCGATGGCCAGTGCGCCGCCGAGAAAACCGCGTACCCAGACGTAGACCAGCGGGTTGGACGGCAATTTCTTCTCGATGTAGTGGCCCACCGCCTCGGTCGTCGCGACCGCCAACGCGCCGCAGACGAGGAAATCCGGACCCCAGCCCTGCCAGACGCTGCCCATCACCCAGGCGGCCAGACTCACCACCGCCATCGACCACAGCGCGAAGCGCGGCCCGAACATCAGGCAGGCCACGGTCGCACCGATGAAGTGCAGATGGACGCCTGCCAGGGCATCGGTATTGAACCAGCGCATGGCGATCAGGGCCGCGGTGGTCAGCAACAGCACGCGTTGCGCTTCGGGATCGTCGCGAAGCTTGTACCAGGGCAATCCGCGCGCGGCCCATACCAGCACGGCGATGGCCAGCGCGAACGCGGCGACCGAGACCGGTGTCGTGTCGATATCCGGCAGATCGATCATGTCCGTGATCTCTGCGCGAGGCGCGCGATCAGCGCGCGGGGCCGACGACCGTGCGCACGTCGAACAGTTCCGGGAAGAACGTCAGATCGAGCGCCTGCTTGAGGAAACCCGCACCGCTGGAACCGCCGGTGCCGCGCTTGAAGCCGATCACCCGCATCACCGTGCGCAGATGGCGGAAACGCCAGATCTGGAACTGGGTTTCGAGATCGACCATGTCCTCGCACAGCGAGTATTCGCGCCAGTAGCTGCCGGTGTCCTCGTAGATGCGCTCGAACACCGGTACCAGCGCGGGATCGTGGACGTGCGCACGGGTCCAGTCGCGTTCGATGTGCTGCGCCGGCACCGCGTGTCCCCAGCGCGCCAGATAACGCAGGAATTCATCGTAGAGACTCGGCGCCTCCAGCACTGCGCGCAGCCGCGCCTGTACCGCGGGGTCGTACTCGAACACCCGCAGCATCGCCGCGTTCTTGTTGCCCATCAGGAATTCGATACTTCGGTACTGCAGCGACTGGAATCCGGACGACGGCCCAAGCACATCGCGGAACTCCATGTACTCCGACGGCGTCAGCGTCTCCAGCACCGACCACATCGCGGTGAGCTGTTCCTGCACGCGCTTGCAGCGCGCCGCCGCCTTGCCGAACTGCCAGACGCGGTCGTTGCGCAGATGGTCGACCGCCGCAGTCAATTCGTGGCCAAGCAACTTCATCCACAGCTCGGCCACCTGATGCTGGACGATGAACAGCATCTCGTCGTGGTGGGGCGGATCCGACAGCGGGTGCTGGGCGCTCAGCAGCCGGTCCAGCTGCAGATAGCCGCCGTAGGTCATGCGGCCGGCGAGGTCGGTATGGATGCCTGCTTCGAGCGGGCGTTCGTTCTGGTCGATGGTCATGTCTCAGGCTACTCCATCCAGACCTCGGAAATCACCGCATCGGCGGCATTCGCGCCAAGAGCATTCGCTTAAACGATTGATTTCATGGAAAAACAATGAGCTTGCATCGCCGCCGGCTGGACCATATGGCGGTAACGCCAGCCGGTGTTTTGATTGCCGGTCAGCTTTAGGTCACAATCCATCGGCCACTCGCAGGCTGTCGAAGAACAATCAAGCGAGGGCGGCCATGGATAGTCGCGGCGAAGGGTCTTGTGCGCGAGCACTTGATTCTTGAGAAGCAGGTCGGGGCATGCCTCGGACTCGCGAATTGAAAAACGCGCATGACGTGCGTTTTTCAGGAAACCGTCAGTCGCTTTGCAGCTGTCCATCAAGACTCAGGGGAATACGCATGTTTCAGATCATGATCCGCTTCGTTGCGGCTGCATTGCTTTGCGCCGCAGGCAGCGTCAACGCCCATGTGGTGATCAGTCAGATCTACGGCGGTGGCGGCAGCAGCGGGGCCGCTTATCGCAGCGACTTCATCGAGCTGCACAACAACGGCGATACCAGCATCGATCTGACGGGTTGGTCGCTGCAGTACGCCGAAGAGGCCTACGCGCCTGGTCCCTGGCAAAGCACGAATCTCGGCGGCAGCATCGCGCCTGGTGGTTTCTACCTGGTCAAACTGGCCGACGGCAGCGATGCGAGCGCGCCGTCACTCCCAGCTTACGACGCCATCGGCACGATCACGATGAACAACGCTGGCGGCACCCTGATGTTGCGAAACACGCAGACCGTGCTTGACAGTGTGGGTTGCCCATTGGAAACACCCGGGTGGCCAACCGTCGATGTGGTCGGCTTCGGCACTGCCCAGTGCGCGGATTACCTGCCCACTTCGGCATTGACCGACACGACATCGTTGTTTCGTAAGCTCGATGGCTGCTTCTACCATACCGACGTGGAGAGTTTCGTAACCGGCGCACCCGCCCCGCGCAACACGCAAAGCGAAGCGCGGCTTTGCCACACGGGCCCATTGCCGACCATCAATATCTACGACGCTTCCGTCGTCGAGGGCACTCGCCCGAACACGTTCACGCAAATGAGCCCGTTCGTGATCTCGCTCAGCGAGCCGGCCGGCCCCGGCGGGATCAGATTCGCGCTCAGAACGATACCAGGCACGGCCAATGGCAATGAGTCCGGCAGCATCAACGCGGACTATAACGCGCAGTCCGTGGTGGGCTACATTCTGGAAGGCCAAACAGCCGTATGGTGGTCGATCGCCATCTACGCCGACCCGAGCGTCGAAGCGGACGAAACCTTTCAACTCGAGCTGTCCGATATCAGCGGCGCGATCGCGGGCGATCTCATCGCCACCGGTACGATCATCAATGACGACACTTCGAACGTCATCACGCCCATTTCTCAAATTCAGGGCAGCGGTGCAACCTCACCCCTGAACGGACAGTTGGTGACGACCGAAGGCGTCGTCACCGCAATGAGACCAGCGGGCAACGCATTCTTCTTGCAAAGCACGCACGACGATGGCAATCCGGCGACCTCCGAGGGCCTCTACGTATTTTCATCTGGCCTGCCAAGCTGGCTTCAAACGGGTGCACGCATTCGCATCAGCGGTGTAGTGACCGAACAACGGCAAGCGGCCAGCGATCCGACTGCTGCCACGATCACCCAGATTCGATCCATCTCCACGCTTGATCTGCTCGAAAGCGGCGTCGCCTTGCCGGAAGCCATTACGCTGACCGGTGCCGATCTGGCGCCCGGCTCCGCGATTGACAATGTCGAGAAATACGAGGCGATGCGCGTGCGCGTCGACGGTGCGCGAGTTGTAGGCGCGTCCACCGGGTTCATCGACGAAATCACCGCCACGGCAACCACGGCCGGCATATTCCGGCTCGTGCTGCCCGGCGTTCCTCGTACATTTCGCGAACCCGGCATTGACGTGTATGACACATTCCCCGTGCCGGCCGGCAAGGCTCCTCCGCGTTTCGATCACAACAACGAGCGCTTGACCGTCCGTAGCAATGGTCAACTCGGAGCGCCTGCTCTTGCCGTCAATACCGGTGCGACGGTCGACAACATGACTGGTGTGCTCGATTACTATTTGGGCAGTTGGGCGTTGCTCCCGGATATCGGCTCGGGAACGGTAACCGGTTCAATCACGGCTCAAGCCGTCGGCAACCCGCGCGCCGAAGATGTCACCATCGGCAGTTTCAATCTGTTCCGTTTCTTCGACGAAGTGAACGACAACAACGGCGCTCCCACGCTGACGGCGGAAGCCTTCGATAAACGCCTGACCAAAACCTCGCTGGCCCTCTGCGATTACCTCAAGACGCCGGATATCGTCGGCATCGTCGAAGCTGAAAACCTGCGTGCACTCAACCTGTTGGCGGAACGCGTCAATGCAACATGCGCTGCTGGACCAGGGTATGCCGCCGCCTTGCTTCCGGGCAACGATGCCAGCGGGACCAATGTCGGCTTCCTGTTCAGTCGCCGCGTCATGGGTGGACAGGAGCGGATCGTTCCTTCCACGCTCAGCCAACTCGGCAAGAACGAAGTTTTCACCAACCCGGACGGGACCACCGTTCCGCTGTTCGCCCGACCGCCGCTCATGATGCAGGCCACCGCCGTTCAAAGCACTGGCGCATCGTATCCACTCACGGTCATCGTCAACGATCTCCAGTCGATCGCCGATGTCGGCAGCAGGTCGGTCGGCAGCAACGGTTGGACAACCGTCGGTGAGCGTGTTCGCGCCTTGCGCCTGTCGCAGGCGGCGTATCTTGCGAACGTCGTTCAATCGCGTCAGGTTGCACTTCCGAATGAGCGCATCATTCTGCTCGGAAACTTCAATGCCTATGGATTCAACGATGGTTACGCCGACGTAATGGGTGTCCTCCGCGGGAATGCTGCTGCGCAAGATCAGGTCATCACGTACGCCAGCAGCCCACTTTCATTTCCGCTGATCGACGGCGCTGAATTCATCATCGATCCGACCGAACGCTATGATCAAATCGCCGATGGCAATGCCCTGGCGTTCGATCACATCCTGTTGAATTCGGCGGTCGTGATGGGTGCGGAAGATATTCGTGTCGAACACGCGCGCATCAATACCGATTTCGGTACGCATCGTCTTGGCGAACCCAATACTGCAATTCGAGCATCGAACCGCGATCCCGTGCGCATCGCGATTTCGGTGCCGGGCTTCCGCAGCGCTGACCTGCGCGTCGCGATCACGAACGTGAATCCGGTGACGCCGCGCGTCGGCCAACCGCTCGGCTTCACTGTGACCGCGAACAACGACGGGCCGAGCGACGCCCAGTTCCCGGCGGTGTCGCTCCTGGTCTTTGGCCCAAGAACGACGAGCGTGAATTACGACATCGCCGCTCCCTCGGGTTGGAGCTGCGGCCCTTCGCCGATCTCCAGCGGTGGTTTCGACACCACTGCGGTCTGCACGGCCTCGACGCTGGCTTCCGGCGCAAGCGCGACCTTCACAATGACCTTCGAACTGACCCCTGAAACAACGGGACAGACTGTGCAGTTCGTGACCGCCGTACGCTCGCAAATCACCGACCCCGTCATTGCCGACAACAACGCCTCGACAGGTGCATTGGCGGTAGCGGCCGACACCGATCTGTCGGCGCAATGGACGGGCGTGCCGTCGGCACCGTTGGCCGCCGGCGCCCAGAGCGAATTCATCCTCACCGTGCGCAATCCCGGTCCCGATCCGTCCTGGGCGCCCAAGATCGTATTCACCGCCGATGCCCCGTCCGGAACCTTGATCGCGAATCCTGCCGGTCAACCCGAGGGTTGGTTCTGCCAGCCCGATTTCACTTCGCCGACTTTCCGTACCGTGTGTCAGTTGGAGAGCTTCATTCCGACGGTCGGCCACTTCCCGGCCGGCGCGATCAAGACCTTCTCGGTATCCGGGACAGTACCGGCAGCCGATGCGGATGGGATGAATCTGTCCGCGACCGTCACCGGGCCAGGCTCCGACACCAACCCCGCCAACAACGAGGCACTGTTGTCGTTGCCGGTGAGGCTGGCGAATTCCGACCTGTCCGTGCAATGGACGAAAACGCCGAAGGCGCCTCTACGCAGCGGATTGATCGGCGAATTCACGCTGACCGTGAGCAACGCCGGCCCCGACCCGGCGCAACGTTCTTCGCTGATCATCACCGCGGACGCCCCGGCCAACGACGTCACGATCGAAGCGCCGGCCGATTGGGCGTGCCAGCGGGACGATAGCGATCTCTCGCGTTTCGTCGTCGAATGCATCAACCCTGTCGAAGAAATCGCTGTCGGCGCGAATGCGGTGTTCAATCTGCAGATCAGAACGCCACTGCCCGATGCCGATGGATTGAACGTGGCCGCGACGATCAGCAGCATCGGCACCGACGACAATCCGGGCAACGACAGCAGCGCGCGTTCGGTCGCGGTGAAGCTTGCGGACGCGGATCTGTCGGCGAAATGGTCGGGCGGTCCGACAGGTCCCTACCGTCCGGGCGACGTCGCGGAGTTCGTGCTCACGCTCGACAACCGGGGCCGCGATGCCGCATGGACTCCGACCGTGTCGATCGCAGTTGATGCCCCATTCGAAAACGTGACGTTCGGCGACTCCGGCAACTGGAGCTGCGAAGGGGACTACAGCACGACGGATTTCAAGATCAACTGTATCTACGGAGCCGAATTGGCGCCGCGCGGGCAATCGCCGAGCGTGTTCTTTCTGCAGGTCGTTGCGCCGCCTCGCGACAGGAACAAGCTGAATCTCAAAGCGACGATCGACAGCGCCTACGTCAAGGATTCGAACAGGGACAACAACACATCGAGGCGGCGCCAAAACATCAATGGCCCCCCGGGTGACGACGATGAGGGCCCGGAGGACTGATCCTGTGTCGATATGAACGGTCTGCAGCCATCCCCATTCTCTTCAAGAGCGCGGCCTTGGCCGCGCTTTTTTTGTTCGCACGGCTTTTGATTCCGTGCGACAGGATGGTGGTTTAGACCCGCCATCTACCATGTCATATCAAGTGCAGGCTCCAACTTGTTGATTTGATGAACGGGCCGCGCTCTTTCCGACGAGCGGCCGGTCATCGGATTGAAACCCACATCAGGGAGGATTTCCGTCACACTTCGCAGTCCGCACGCTCTGCTGCGGCATCACATCCGGATCGGGGGATCACCATGCTTCGTCTCATGGGTCGCGTATTGGCGGCCGGTCTTATTCTGTATGCCGGGGCGTCTCACGCCCAGGTCGTCGTCAGCCAGCTCCACGGTGGCGGCGGCAACACCGGCGCCACCTATCGCAGCGACTTCATCGAACTGCACAACAACGGCGCGACCGCCGTCGATCTGTCGACCTGGTCGGTGCAGTACGCGTCGTCCACCGGCACGACCTGGGCGCGGACCAACCTCAGCGGTTCGATCCCGGCCGGCGCCTACTATCTGGTGAAGCAGGCCGACGGCGCCAGCACCACCGCGCTGCCGCTGCCCACGCCTGACGCCACCGGCACCATTGCGATGAGCGGCACCGCCGGCAAGGTCGCCCTGGTCAACAGCCAGACCTCGCTGACCGGTGCCTGCCCGCTCGGCGGCACGGTCGTCGATTTCGTCGGTTTCGGCACCGCCAACTGTTCCGAAACCGCGCCGACCCCGGCGCCGAGCAACACCCTCGCGGTGCTGCGCGCCGGCAACGGCTGCACGGACAGCAACAACAACGGCGCCGACTTCGCCACCGGCGCAGCCGCGCCGCGCAACAGCGCGACCGCGCTGAACGTGTGCGGTGGCTCGTCGACGCCGCTGCTTGCGGTCAGCGATGTCAGCATCTTCGAGGGCGACGCCGGCACTACGACGATGAGCTTCGGCTTCGGTCTGAGCGCGCCGGCCGGCGTCGGCGGCGTCTCCATCAACTACACCACTGCAGACGGTACCGCGATCGCAGGCAGCGACTACACCGCCAACAGCGGTACGGTCACCATCGCCGAAGGCGCGACCTCGACCACCGTCGACATCCTCGTCACCGGCGACACCGTCAGCGAGGCGAACGAAACCTTCTTCGTGCGCGTCACCGCCGCCACCGGCGCGACGATCGCCGACAACGAAGGCCTCGGCACGATCCAGAACGACGATGTCACCGTCGTCTCGATCGCGCAGATCCAGGGCAGCGGCCTGACCTCGCCGGTGAATGGCGCCATCGTCACCACCGAAGGCATCGTCACCGCGCAGAAGTTCAACAACGGCTTCTTCCTGCAGACCAGCGACGCCGAAATCGACGCCGACCCGAACACCTCGGAAGGCATCTTCATCTTCACCTCCACCGCGCCGCCGGCCACCGCCGCCGTGGGCAACCGCGTCCGCGTCACCGGTACGGTCACCGAGTTCACGCCCAGCACCAACCTCAACCAGCTGTCGATCACCGAACTCGGTTTCGTCACCGCGATCCAGGTGCTGTCCTCGGGCAATACGCTGCCTGCACCGATCGCGCTGACCAGCGCCGACTTCGACGACACGTCGACGCCGGGCACCGCCGAGAAGTTCGAAGGCATGCGCGTGAGCGCGACCAATGCGCTGGCGACCACCGGTGCGGAAGGCAACATCACCGAGTCCAGCGCGACCGCCACCACCACCGGCGTCTTCCATATCGTGCTGTCGGGCGTGGCGCGTCCGTTCCGCGAGGAAGGCATCGACATCCTCGACCTGTTCCCGATTCCCGCAGGCAAGGATCCGCCGCGCTTCGATCACAACGCCGAACGCATCATGGTCCGCAGCCGTGGCCAGATCGGCGCAACCGCTGTCGCGATCGACGCCGAAACGCAGATCGACTCGATGGTCGGCGTGATGGATTATTTCAGCGGCGCGTGGGCGGTCCTGCCCGATCCGACCGGCGGCCTCGTCGTCAGCGGCGGCAAGATCCCGGCCGCCGTGTCCACGGCCGGCAATGCGGACGTGACCATCGGCGCCTTCAACCTGCTGCGCTTCTTCGACGAAGTGAACAACAGCAACGGCGCGCCGACGCTCACGGCAGCCGCACTCGACAAGCGCCTGACCAAGACCTCGCTGGCGATCTGCGATTACCTGAAGACGCCGGACATCCTCGGCGTGGTCGAAGTCGAGAACCTGCGCGTGCTCGGCCTGCTGGCCGACCGCATCAACGCCACCTGCGCGACCGCGCCGGGCTACGTGCCGTATCTCGTGCAGGGCAACGACGTCGGCGGCATCAACGTCGGCTTCCTGGTCAGCAACCGCAGCGTCGGCAGCGTCGCGCGGGTCGAAGTGCTCGAAGTCACCCAGTTCGGCAAGGACACGCTGTTGTCGAACCCGGACGGCAGCACCAGCCTGCTCAACGACCGTCCGCCGCTGATGCTGCGCGCCATCGTGCACCACCAGAACGGCGGGACCTACCCGGTCACCGCGTTCATCAACCACCTGCGTTCGCTCAACGGCGTCGGCGATGCGACCCCGGGCAGCAACGGTTGGCCGACCGAAAACGCGCGCGTCAGCGCCAAGCGCGCGCAGCAGGCGGTATTCCTGGCGGACCTCGTGGAAGCGCGCCAGACCGCCGACGCGAACGAACACATCGTGCTGCTCGGCGACTTCAATGCCTTCGAGTACAACGACGGCTATGTCGATGTGATGGGCATCATCGGCGGCAACCCCACGCCGGAACCGCAGGTCCTGACCTATTCCGCCAGCCCGATCACCATCCCGCTGATCAACGGCAATCTGCTGACGCCGGACAAGGACGAACGCTACTCGTACGTGTTCGACGGCAACCTGCAGACCCTCGACCATGTCGTGGTGAACGAAGCGGCCTTCCTCGACGCGGCCGATATCGAAGTCGACCATGCCCGGATCAACTCCGAGTTCGGCGAGCATCATTTCGGTATCGCCGGTACCGCCCTGCGCGTGTCCGATCACGACCCGGTGCGCGTGCGTATCACGGTGCCCGGCTTCACCAGCGCGAATCTGTCGATCACCGCTGGCGCCAGCCCGGCCAACGTCGCCGCTGGCGGCATCGCCACCTTCACCGCCAGCGTGAACAATGCCGGCACGGACGAGGCTGCGTTCCCCAGCGTCGCGCTGGTGTTCGATGCGCTGGTACCGGTCACCGTCACCGCGCCCGCAGGCTGGACCTGTGCCGCACCGGTACAGGCAGGCGGCACCACCACCGTGACCTGCACTGCGGCATCGCTCGCCAACGGCGGCTCGGCCACGTTCAGTGCCGCCGTGACCGCACCGTCGCTGCCGGTCGCCAGCACGCTGAGTCTGGCCGCTGCGGTGACTTCGCAGACCAACGACCCCGCCAATGCCGACAACTCGGCCTCGGCCCAGGTCGCGGTGGCTGCGGTCGTCGTCGTCCTGCCCAACGCGGACCTCTCGCTGCGCATGGTCGGCGGCCCGTCCGGCTTCATCCGCAGCGGTCGCACGGCGCTGTTCTCGGTGCCGGTGCGCAACACCGGCCCGAACGCGGTGCCGCAGGCGGTCGTGACCTTCACCGGCACCATCCCGCTGGCCAACGCCAGCGTGATCGCACCCGCCGGCTGGACCTGCCCGCGCAACACCACGGCGGGCGGTTTCTCGATCGTCTGCACGCTCACCGGCAGCTTCGCGGTGAACGGCCGCCACACCTTCACGTTCTCCGGTGTCGCGCCGTCGCATCTCGTCCAGAGCAGCATGAGCATGACCAGCAGCGTGAGTTCGACCACCACCACCGACCAGCTGCCGGGCAACAACACCTCGGTCTACTCGGTGAACATCGTCGCACCGTAAGCGATACGCCGACGGCCGCACCCCGGCCGTCGGCGGCTTCCTGCCGCGCGATCAACGTAAGACCAGAAGCGCGGCTCCGGCCGCGCTTTTTCGTGCCCGGACGCCAAGGACGCCATACGCCGTCGCACGGCCGGTGTCATGACGCGGTGCGCAACGGACGCTTCAGGTGCAGCGGGTATGATTCGTGCACCGACGCAACAGACGACAACACGATGACCGTCGCAGCACGATTCGAAATCGAATACCTGCAGTACCTCGGCCAGGACGGCACGCTCGTCGCGGAACCGCCCGCCGCATTCGCCGATCCCGCAACGCTGCTGCCGCTGTTCAAGCAGATGCTGATGGTGCGCAGCTTCGACAGCAAGGCCATCGCCCTGCAGCGCACCGGCAAGCTCGGCACCTACGCCGCATGCCTCGGCCACGAGGCCACCCATATCGGCATCGGCGCCTCGATGCGTCCCGAGGACGTGTTCGCGCCGAGCTATCGCGAGTACGGCGCACAGTTCATGCGCGGCGTGCGCCCGCGCGAAGTGCTGCTGTACTGGGGCGGCGACGAGCGCGGCAACGATTTCGCCGTGCCGAGGCACGACTTTTCCTGGTGCGTGCCGATCTCCACCCAATGCCTGCACGCGGCCGGCGCCGCGCTCGCGTTCAAACTGCGCAAGGAGCCGCGCGTCGCGGTGGCCACCTGCGGCGATGGCGGCAGCTCCAAGACCGACACCTACGCCGCGATCAATGCCGCAGGCGCCTACGCCCTGCCCTTCGTCCAGTGCATCATCAACAACGGCTGGGCGATCTCGGTACCGCGCGCGGCGCAGACCGGCGCACCGACGCTGGCGCAGAAGGGCATCGCCGGCGGCCTGCACTGCCTGCAGGTGGACGGCAACGACATCATCGCGGTGATGGAAGGCATGCGCCGCGCGCTCGACCGCGCGCGCAGCGGCGGTGGCGGCAGCGTCATCGAGTTCATGACCTACCGCCTGCACGACCACACCACCGCCGACGATGCGCGCCGCTACCGCAACGAAGACGAAGTCAAAGCCGCATGGTCGCGCGAACCGATCTCGCGGCTGCGCACCTACCTGGCCGGCGCCGGCCTGTGGGACGAGGCGAAGGAAAGCGCCTGGGCCGACGAATGCGCGAGGATGATCGACATCGAGATCAACGCGTATCTGGAAACCCCGGTGCAGCCGGTCAGCGCGATGTTCGATTTCCTCTACGCCGAACTGCCGCCGGACCTGCAATTGCAGCGCGCCGAAGCCATCGCTGCGGAGGGCCGCAAGCATGGCTGATGCAGCTTCCATCACCCCGGCTCCCATCACGCTCATCGAAGCGATCACCCAGGCGCTCGCCTACGAAATGCGCGCCGACGAGCGCGTGCTGGTGCTCGGCGAAGACGTCGGCGTGAACGGTGGCGTGTTCCGCGCCACCGCCGGCCTGCAGAAGATCTTCGGACCGGAGCGCGTGATCGACACGCCGCTGGACGAAACCACGATCGCCGGCCTCACCGTCGGCATGGCCGCGCAAGGCATGCGTCCGGTGGCCGAAGCGCAGTTCGACGGTTTCGTGTACCCGATGATCGATCACATCGTGTCGCATGCCGTGCGCCTGCGCTATCGCACTCGCGGTCGCCTCACCTGCCCGATGGTGCTGCGCGTGCCGTGGGGCGGCGGCATCCGCGCGCCGGAGCATCACAGCGAAGCCAACGAAGCGATGTTCACCAACGTGCCGGGACTGCGCGTGGTGATGCCGTCGTCGCCGCAGCGCGCCTACGGCCTGTTGCTCGCCGCGATCCGCGACGAGGACCCGGTGATCTACATGGAGCCGAAACGCATCTATCGCCAGTACAAGGAACGGGTGCCCGACGACGGCGAAGCGCTGCCGCTGGACGTGTGCTACGTGCTGCGCGACGGCAGCGATGTCACCCTGGTCACGTGGGGCGCGCAGGTGAAGGAATGCCTGGAAGCCGCCGATGCGCTGGCGAAGGACGGCATCAGCGCCGAGGTCATCGACGTGGCCACGCTCAAACCGCTGGATTTCCCGACCATCGCCGAGTCCGTTTGCAAGACCGGCCGCTGCGTGATCGTGCACGAAGCCCCGAAAACCGCCGGCTTCGGCGCCGAGATCGCCGCGCGCCTCGCCGAACAGTCGATGTACGACCTCGTCGCTCCCGTCGAACGCGTCACCGGCTACGACACCCACATCCCGCTGTTCCGCCTGGAAATGAAGTATCTGCCCAGCGTCGAGAAGATCGTCGCGGCAGCGAAGCGGACGCTGGCAGCGAGTTGATGCGATGACGGCTTCGGCAATCAACCTCGCGCAGAAATTCGCACTGTTCGGCGAGCACTGGTCGCCGCGCGTGATCGCCGAAATGAACGACTACCAGTTCAAGCTGGCGAAGCTGCGGGACACATTCGTCTGGCATGCGCACGAGGACACCGACGAGACGTTCATCGTGATCGCCGGCACCCTGCGCATGCGGTTCCGCGATCGCGAGGAAGTGGTGCAAGAGGGTGAGATGATCGTCGTGCCGCGTGGTGTCGAACACTGTCCGCACGCCGACGACGAGTGCCATGTCCTGCTGATCGAACCCCGCGGCGTGGTCAATACCGGCGACGCCGGTGGCGAACTCACCGCACGCAACGACGTGTGGATATGAGCCGCGCCCGCGTTACCCGCGACTACCGCACCCAGTACGCGGACCCGATCCGCTTCGCGCGGGGCGAGATCGTGACCCTCGGCGCACGCGACACGGAATGGCCCGCCTTCATCTGGACGATCACCGCCGACGGCAACGCCGGCTGGGCGCCGTTCGACTGGCTGAGGCCGCTCGGCGACGGCCGTGCCGAAGCGACGCGCGATTACTCCGCGCAGGAACTGGACGTGGATGCCGGCGACGATGTCGTTCTCGATGACGAACTCGGCGGCTGGTGGTGGTGTCGACACGCCGATGGACGATGCGGTTGGATACCGACTGAACATCTGGAGCGGACATGAGCGACAGGAAAGTCGAACAACTCCTCCACGACCTGCAGCTCACCCATCCCGATCTGCATGCGATCGTGCAGGCGACGAGAACGCTGGTCCGTTCGGTGGCGCCCGAGGTCACGGAGCGCGTGATGTACGGCGGCATCCTGTTCGCCGCGCCCGGGCAATTCTGCGGCGTGTTCGCCTACGCCGCGCATGTCTCGATGGAGTTCGGCCAGGGCGCCGAACTGAAGGACCCGCACCGCGTGCTCGAAGGCAGCGGAAAATTCCGCCGCCACATCAAACTGCAGACGCTCGCCGATCTGGAAGCGAAACATCTGCGGGACTACATCGCGCAAGCGCTTCGTTTCTCGGCCGGGTCGTCGACATGACACCTCGACGGTATCGGCAACAGCACCCAAGGAATCGCCCATGAGCCAGACCAAGACCTTCATTCTCCCCGACCTCGGCGAAGGCCTGCCCGACGCCACCATCGTCGAGTGGTTCGTGAAACCCGGCGACACCATCAAGCTGGATGCGCCGCTGGTGTCGATGGAAACCGCAAAAGCGGTCGTCGAAGTGCCGTCGCCGGTCTCGGGCAGAGTGTTGAAGCTCGCGGGCGCGGCCGGCGACATCGTCGTCACCGGCACGCTGCTCGCCGAGTTCGAAATCGATGCCTCGATGCCGCAGCGTGCGGAAGGCCAGGACACCGGCCATCATCACGCACCGCCGCCGAAACCAGCTCCTGTGGGAGCGGCGGAAGCCGCGATACCCGACGCGGCGGCAACATCCATCGCGGCTTCCACCGCTCCCACACCCGCCGCGCCCACAGACGCCGGCACGGTAGTCGGTGCGATGCAGAGCTCCGACGCGGTGCGCAGCGAAGCCGCTGTCGCGGTGGGCGGGGTCAAGGCGATGCCGGCGGTGCGCGCGATGGCGCGCAAGCTCGGCGTGGATCTGTCGCGCGTGCGCGCCACCGGCGCCGACGGCGTGGCGACGATGGACGATGTGAAGCGCGCTGCTACCGATGGTTCGGCCAAGCTTGGCATTGCTCCTGTGGGAGCGGCGGGAGCCGCGATATCCGGCGCTGCCACGAACTCCATCGCGGCTTCCGCCGCTCCCACAAATGCGACGACACAGCGCACCCAACTCTCCGCCACCGGCAAACCCATGCGCACGCAGCCGCCGGGCGTGTCCGTCACCGGCCAACCGGAACAACTCAAGGGCGTGCGCCGCAACATGGCGCGGGTGATGGCCGATGCGCACGCGAAAGTGGTGCCGACCACGCTCACCGACGACGCCGATATCCACGCATGGGCGCACGGCAACGACATGACCGCGCGGCTGGTCCGCGCGATCTGCGTCGCCGCCAAAGCGGTGCCCGCGCTCAACGCGTGGTTCGATGGCGACAACCTCACCCGCACCCTGCATCCGCAGGTCGACATCGGCATCGCGGTGGATACCGACGACGGTCTGTTCGTGCCCGCGCTGCGCAACGCCGACATGCTCGACGCGCGCGGCGTGCGCGAAGCGATCGGCCGCCTGCGCGCGCAGGTCGAAACGCGCAGCATTCCCGCCAGCGAACTCAGCGGCTACACCATCTCGCTGTCGAACTTCGGCATGTTCGCCGGCCGCTACGCCACGCCGGTGGTGGTACCGCCCTGCGTCGCGATCGTCGCCGCAGGCCGCGCGCGCCATCAGATCACGCCGGTGATCGGCGGCTTCGAATCGCACAAGGTCATTCCGCTGTCGATCACCTTCGATCACCGCGCCTGCACCGGCGGCGAGGCGGCAAGATTCTTGCGGGCGATGCTGGATGATCTGGGCTTGCCGGGGTAACACGCCTCTGTCGACAATCCCCTTCGACGAAGCGTGCCGTCGGACGATGATCGCTGTGATTATTCTATTTTGCAGATCGTCGAGCACTCCTCGTTTCGGAAGGCGCGTGCGATCGAAATCAGGTATGCCTGGTATTGCTCGTCTCCGGACAATGCTGCGGATCCCGCCGCCTCTGCGATTTTCTTCCGCTCAGGCAGCGGCATCATCGAAGCGTAGGCTTCGGCCGTCTCGGCCAACACAGAAAGAAATGCAGTCCTGTAATCCACCCTGAGCGCCGTGCCGGTGTCGTTCGCAATCGCAAGACCGCTGCTGTAAGTCATCAGGATGCCCGTCCGCATTTTCACCACCCCTCTACGACGGACATCGGTCAATTGACCCGGACCCAGGGAACCCAGAAAACGATCGACCTTTGAAACCGCCTTCGCCAGGCAGCGAATGAGAAATGGCTGCAGTTCTTTCAGCTCGTCCTGAAACACCAGAAGATTGCGGCTCATCATTACTTTGAAATTCGACATCGACTCCTGTTGATCGTCGGTCTTTGGAATATTCCCCCTGATGTCGAAAATCGCCAAAGACACGATTGCGTTATTGGTGATTCCGCACAGTTCGAGATCTGCTTCGACGTCATTCTCGGGTTCGGCGCTCGCCGCGAGCATCGTTTGCTCGTCGGACAGTATTTCGACCAGCTTCTTGAATTCAGGGCTTCTCAGCTGAGCCACTTTCTCACCGGCCTCCGCTTCAGCGACCAAAGACGAGAACCGACTCGCCGCCTCCCGGTACTCGCGCAACGCCTCGGCAGGTGGCGCCGAGGACACGATGCCGCTCCATGCCAACAGCGAAAGCATCCAGAACATCCTGCGATTCATCATGCTCCCTACCGTATCGATACCGTGGATTTGGCGCGTCGGAACAGCATCGCTTCCGGCGCATCGCGCTTGAGGAGTCTAGCGCATCGCTCCCGTCGACGATGTTGCAGACCTTGCCGAAGCAAGGTTGCACGAGATCGCCCGATGCTCTGGACGACGCGACAGTCTCCACCTAGGATGCTTTTTATTCTCGTCTTTTCCAGCTGAGGTTCCGATGTCGGCGACAGTCGTGGTGATCGGTGGTGTGATCGGCGGCCTGATAGGCTTGGGCTGCATCAATGTGATGGCGGCGATGGCGAAGGGCCGGAACAATCCCTGGGATATCGTCACCCTGCCCGCACGCGACGACATCGCCGGCACCGTCGCGTCGTGGGCTGCGGCGCACGGCTATCGGCTGGTCCGCACCGAAGGCGGGACGCAGGTGTACAAGAAGGGCGTCAATTTCCTGACCGCGCCGATGTTCCTGGAATCGACCGCCGACGGCGCGCAGCACGTGCTCAAGGCCTACACCCAGATCGACGGCCTGCTGGTCAAGGGCAACCTGGCGCTGACCGCCGACGGGATCATGGCGCGATTGCCGCGCAGCATGGCGAAGAAAGCCGTCAACAACCTGCTGACCACCCTGCAGCAACCGCTGCTCGCCTGACGCGTTGCCGGCGCTTCAATACCTCGGAACACCCGGATCGACGCCGAGACTCCACGCATCGATTCCGCCGACGACGTTGTGGAGATTCCCGAACCCTTGCTGCGCGAAATACATCGCTGCCTGCGCGCTGCGTCCGCCGTGATGGCACAGGAATGCGATCGGCGTGTCCTTGGGCAGCGTCAACAACCGCTCGAGACCGCCGTTCTCCAGGCCCGAGTATTCGACCGATACCGCCGCGATCGCGCGCTCCTCGGGCGGGCGCACATCGACCAGGGTGACTGCTCCGGCGCGGGTCTGCGCATCGGCATCGGCGACGGAAAGATTGCGGAAGCTCATGACGTGTCCCTGAGG
Organism: Lysobacter sp.; assembly: GCA_013141175.1. Taxonomy (NCBI): domain Bacteria; kingdom Pseudomonadati; phylum Pseudomonadota; class Gammaproteobacteria; order Lysobacterales; family Lysobacteraceae; genus Lysobacter; species Lysobacter sp. Next base: position 2,164,010 of record JABFRN010000001.1, on the reverse strand, counting down.
CCTGTGGCGATGCGTGGCATCATGCCGCGATGACGGCCCCCTCCGCCAGCCTGCACCGTATTCCCCGCTACCCGCACGCGTGGGCCTGGCTGCTGATGCTGTCGCAACTGCTGGTCGCCACGGCGTGGTGGCGTTGGGGCTGGACGCTCGGGCTGCCGCTGATGCTCGCCAGCCATGCGCCGCTCTGGTGGGGCACGCTGTGGCCGCAGTCGGCGCTGTTCGGGCCGGTGTTGACTCATGTGCCCACCGACGATCGCGTCGTGTGGCTGACCATCGATGATGGTCCCTCCGACGACACGCTCGCCGTGCTCGATATGCTCGATGCCCACGGTGCGAAGGCGACGTTCTTCCTGGTCGGCGAACGCGCGGCGCGGCATCCCGAACACGTGCGGGAGATCCTGCGTCGCGGCCACGGCATCGGCAACCATAGCGCCACCCATCCCGCACGCTGGTTCTGGGCGCTGGGGCCGGCGCGGATGCGCCGCGAGATTGCCGGAACGCAAAGCATCCTTGCCGGGATCAGCGGCGAACCGCCGCGCTGGTTCCGTGCGGTCGTCGGCATGAGCAATCCGTTCGTGAATGCGGCGTTGAAAGCGCATGGCCTCGCGCGCGTGGCCTGGAACGCGCGCGGCTTCGATGCGGTGGAAGCCGATCCACGGACGGTGGTCGATCGCATCGAGCGCAATCTCGCGCCGGGCGCGATCGTGCTGCTGCACGAAGGCGCGGCGCATGGGCGCAATGTCGAAACGATCTCGCTGTTGTTGAAGCGGTTGGAGACACTGGGTTACAGGACGACCCTTCCGAATCCCCTGTAGGAGCGGCGCTAGCCGCGAAGCCAGCGCCTCATCCGACACGGTGTTGTATGCAATCCGAAACATGCCTCGGCAAGATGTCGTGATGACGGACGATGCGTCATCGGACGCGGCACGGGCTTCGCGGCTTGCGCCGCTCCTACAAAAGCCGTTTTGCTACGCGCGTTTCGCCACGATCAACCAGTTGTTGAACGGCGTGTTGGCGTAGAGCGGCGCGAACTCGGCTTGCAGGCCGGCCGCTTCCAGCGTTTCGCGCAAGCCTTCGCGCGTGGGCCAGCAGCGCGGGCGGAAGCGCATCCAGCCGATCCAGTTGGCGAGACGGTCGGTGATGCGCGTGGCGCGGGCACGGCTGCTGTCGTCGTCGAGCGCGCTGCGGATCACCAGCCGCGCGCCGGGCGTGAGCATCGCCGCCGCGTTCGCAAGCAATGCGCGCTGCGCATCGGCATCGAGATACTGCAGCACATCGAGGATCGCGACGCTGCCGCGATGTTCCGGGATCGTGTTGGCGAGATCGATCGTTTCGAACCGCGCCTGCGCGAGCTTGCTCGTTTCCGCCGCGCGGCGCGCGCGATCGATTTTGGCGTCGTCGTTGTCGACGCCGCGATACGCCAGTGCCTGGCCATCGAAACGCAGCGCATGCGCGAGCAGGCCCAGACCGCAGCCGAGATCCAGCAGCGGCGCATCGCTGCCGCGCAGCGCGGCGAGCACGCCGGGATACAGCGGATCGCTGCCGAGCTTGCCGCGCACGTAGTAGTAGTCGTAGCGGTTGCCGAGCGGAAATTTCGGCAGGAAGGCTTCGGCGATCCGGCGCGCATCCGCAGCGGCGAGCGGCTGCGTCGCCGCCGTGCTCACGGGGCGTGCGACTGCGCGAGCAGGCGGCGCACGACCGGCAGCGCCAGTCGCGCCCATTCGGCGTACATCGCGGCCGAAGGATGCAGACCGTCGTCGGCCAGCATCGCCGGTTCGGCGCCGCGTTCGCGGCTCACCGGCGCGATATCGACGAAGGCCACGCCGCGCCTGGCGCAGATCTTCGCGGCTGCCGCGTTGTAGGCGTCGAGTTCGCGTGCGATGGCGGCGGTGTCGCGACCGCTCTGCGCGGCGAACGGCGTGACGCCCCAATCCGGAATCGCGAGCACGACCACGCGGTCGGCGCGGCGCCCGGCGAAACCGATCGCGCGTTCGAGCAGCACCGCGAATTCATGCGCGTACTCGCCGACATCGCGTCCGCGATATTGATTGTTCACGCCGATCAGCAGCGTGACCAGCGCATGGTCGTCGCCCAGCGGGGCGGCGGCATCGATGGCGGTCGACAATTCGCCGGTGGTCCAGCCGGTCCTGGCGATGATGCGCGGGGCGTCGATGACGACGCCGTCGGCGCGCAGCGCGGCGGTCAATTGCACCGGCCAACGGCCGTCGGGTTCGACGCGTTCGCCGATGGTGTAACTGTCGCCGAGCGCGAGGTACTGCACCGGCACCTGGATTCGCGTGTCCTGCGACGCGCCGGCCGCGAGTACCGCCGCAAGCATCGCCGGCACCGCGGTCATGGTTCAGGCGACCGCTGCGCGCTGCGCGTCGGTCGCGGCATCGGCACGGCGCTGCAGCACGCGCTCGATGCGCGCGAACACCTCGCGCAGCACCGGCGCTTCCGGCAGCAAAGTGACGCGGAAGAAATTGCGTTCCGGTACGTTGAAGCTGGAACCCGGGACGATCAGCACATCCTCGGTTTCCAGCATTTCCAGCGCGAACGCATGGTCGTCGAAACCGTGCGCGGCATCGCCGACCACCGCCGGGAAGCCGTACAGCGCGCCGGCGGGCGCGACCAGGCTCAAGTGCTCGCTGGATGCGCAGCAATCGATCAGTGCGCGACGGGTGTCGTACAGACGGCCGCCGGGCGCGGTGAGCGCGCTGATGGTGTCGGTGCCGTGCAGCGCGGCGTCGATCGCGAACTGGCCGGGCACGTTCGCGCACAGCCGCAGCGCGCCGAGCAGATCCATGGCGTGGTGGAAGTCGCCGCTGGCCAGCGGATCGCCGCTGAGCACCGCCCAGCCCACGCGCCAGCCGCAGGCGCGATGCACTTTCGACAGGCCGCCGAACGACAGGCACGGCAGGTCGCCGGCCAGCGGTGCGAGCGGCTGGAAGCGTTCGTCGTCGTAGAGGATGTGGTCGTAGATCTCGTCCGCCATCAGCAGCAGGTTGTGCTTCGCGGCGATCGCGACGATGCGTTCGAGGATCTCGCGCGAGTACGTCGCGCCGGTCGGGTTGTTCGGGTTGATCAGCACGATCGCGCGGGTGCGCGACGACACCAGCTGCGCGATCTCGTCCGGGTCCGGCAGGAAACCGTTGTCGGCACGGCAGCGGTAGTACACCGGGCGGCCGTCGTTGAGGATGGTCGCGGCCGACCACAGCGGATAGTCGGGCGACGGCAGCAGCACTTCGTCGCCGGGGTTCAGCAGCGCGCGCAGGCTGAGATCGATCAACTCGCTGACGCCGTTGCCGATGAACACGCGCTCGGGCGAGGCGTTCGGTGTACCGCGCTGCTTGTGGAACGCGGCGATCGATTCGCGCGCCGCCGGCAGGCCCTGCTGGTGGGTGTAGGGATCGGTCTCGGCGATGTGGTCGGCGATGGCGCGCTGCAGGTGTTCCGGCGCGCGGAACCCGAAGGCGCCCGGATTGCCGATGTTCAGCTTGATCAGCTGCCGGCCCTGGGATTCCAGTTCGCGCGCGCGGCGGGCGAGTTCGCCGCGGATCTCGTAGCGGACTTCGGACAGGCGCTCGCGCGTCTTCAGGGTGGGCTTGGGTCTGGAAGGAGACATCTGTCGTCGAACGCAAAAAAGTGCCGCAAAGCCTAGCCGAAATCGCCCCGCTCCGCCTCCCGGCCGGGCACACGGCGGGAACCGGGCCATAATCGTGCCATGACACTTTCCCGCTCCCGCCCTTGAACGCGTCCACGCCCGCACTGCGCGCGATCGGCTGGCCATTTCCCGGCACGACCGCCGATGACGTCGGGGATGCCGCCTGGGCCGCCGCCATCGTGGCGCATCCGCTGGCGCGGCCGGCACGGGTGATCGAACAGCACCGCACCGGCTACGTGGTCGCCGAAGCCCCCGGCGACGCGCTGACGACCGAATCCCCGCAGGAATGGATGCGTCGGCGCTTCCCGCCGCAGGACCGCGCGGCGGTCGGCGACTGGGTGCTGATCGAAGACGGCCAGAGCGAGGCCGGCAAAGGCCCGCGCGGCCGGATCGTGGCCCTGCTGCCCAGGCGGACCGCGATCAAGCGCGCCGCCGCCGGCGAGCACTACCAGCAGCAGGTGATCGCCGCGAACATCGACACCGTGCTGGTGGTCTGCGGCCTGGACGCCGACTTCAATCCGCGCCGGATCGAACGCTACCTGCTGCTGGTGCGCGGCGGCGGCGCCGAGCCGGTGGTGGTGCTGACCAAGGCCGACAAGGACGGCAGCGACGCCGAAGCCTCGCTGGCGGCGCTGGCCGAACTGGCGGCGCAGGGCATCGTCGCGGTCGCGGTCAACGCCAAGGACCGCGCCAGCGTCGCCGCGCTGGAGCCGTGGCTGCAGGCCGGCCGCACCGCCGTGCTGGTGGGCTCGTCGGGCGCCGGCAAATCCACGCTCACCAATACGCTGCTGGGCGTGGAGAAGATGAAGACCAATGCGGTCCGCGAGAACGATGCGCGCGGCCGTCACACCACCACCTTCCGCACGCTGATTCCGCTGCCCTCGGGCGCGTGCCTGATCGACACCCCCGGCATGCGCGAACTCAAGCCCACCGGCGAGGAGCAGGTCGCCGACGGCGGGTTCGCCGATATCGAAACGATCACCGGCGAATGCAAATTCCGCGATTGCCAGCATGCGCGCGAACCGGGTTGCGCGGTGCGCGCGGCGCTGGAAGCCGGCACGCTGGATCCGGCGCGGCTGGCGAATTACCTGAAGCTGCGCGACGAGATCGCCGGTGCGGCCGACAAGCTCGCGACGCGGCTGGCGCAGAAGGCGGATGCGAAGGTGGGCGGAAAAGCGTTCCACAAGCGCCTGGACGAGAAATATGGGCGGCATTGATCCGGCTTCTGCAGGCGCGACGGAAGTCGCGACAGGCGCAAGAAGATCTTTACCAGCCATTCGGCTGTTGAAAACCCGCAGCCTGTCGCGACTTCCGTCGCTCCTACATGGGCTCCGGGCGACATCGCCATGAGCCTCGCCCCCGACATCGTCCATCACGCCGCGCTCGATGCGCGCCTGGTCGCGGCGGTGCGCGGCATCCGCTTGCTCGAAACCCTCAGCTGGCCGGCCAGCGCGCAGGAAACTTTTCTTGCGGCGTGGAAGATCGGCCGCATCCATCTGCCGAAGATCGAATACCCGAAAGAGGATTTCGCGCACGTGCGCGCGGAACTGGACGCGGTGCGCGCCGCCGCCGACCCCGACCACCCGCTCGGCCACTACCTGATCCAGACCGCCGACAGCTGGCGTATCGGCACGCGGCTGCTCGATGCCGCCGGCAGCTACAAAATCACCGCGTATTCGACCCGGCTCTACGGCCGTCCGGTGGAAATGCTGCCCGGCGACGGCCCCACCAATTTCGAGGCCGCGCAGCATTTCGTGACGGTTGCCGACGACATGGACCAGGAACTTCGCCAGCTCGAACCCGACACGGTGGTCGCCGCCGAAACCGTGCGCGACGCGCTGCAGCGGGACATCGACGCGTTCTTCACCTGGCACAAGGTCAAGGTCGAACTCGATCCGGCGCTGATCGCCAAGGCCGCCGCCAGCCCCACCCGCATCCGCCTGCGCACCAATACCGGGTTCAGCGAATACGACCGTCATCAGCTGCTGGTGCACGAGGCCTTCGTGCACACGCTCACCGGCATCAACGGCCGCGAACAGCCGCTGCTCAAATCGATGGCGCGCAGCGCGCCGCGCACCACCGCGACCCAGGAAGGGTTGGCGACGTTCGCCGAACTGATCTCCGGCTCGATGGACATCGAGCGCATGAAACGCATCAGCCTGCGCATCGTCGCCATCGACATGGCGATCAACGGCGCGGACTTCGTGCAGGTGTTCCGCTTCTTCCTCGACGCCGGACAGACGCCCGAGGACAGTTTCGCCTCGACCCAGCGCGTGTACCGCGGCGCCCCGCTCGGCGGCGGCGCGGCGTTCACCAAGGACACCGTGTACCTGCACGGCCTGCTCAGCGTGCACACCTTCTTCCGCTGGTGCCTGCGCCACCGCAAGCTCGCGGTCGCGCGGCAGCTGTTCGCCGGCAAGCTGGCGCTGGAAGACGTGTTCGCGCTGCAGCCGATGTTCGACAGCGGCGCGATTGCTGCGCCGCAATATCTGCCGCCGTGGATGCAGCGCGCGAACGGCCTGGCGGGGATGCTGGCGTTCTCGCTGTTCGCCAACAAGATCCGGCTGGATCGCGTCGATACCGACGATCTGGTGCTGGGGCTGGGCGTCTGAGCGCGGCGCCGTGTAGCCTCTGTCCCGCGTCATCCACCGGCCCGGCATCGGCGCCGCCGATCGTTCAACCGGACCTGCACATGACCCGTTCGCCTTCCCGCGCATCGCGCCTTTACCTCTGGGTGCTGGTCGCGATCGTCGCGGGTGGCCTGATCGGCCACTTCGCGCCCGCGACCGGCGTCGCCTTGAAACCGCTGGGCGATGGCTTCATCGGACTGGTGAAGATGCTGATCGCACCGATCATCTTCCTCACCGTGGTCGCCGGCATTTCCGGGGTGGCCGACGTCAAGAAGGTCGGCCGCGTCGGCGCCAAGGCGATCCTGTATTTCGAAGTGGTGTCGACCTTCGCGCTGGGGATCGGCCTGCTGGTGGTGAATCTGTGGCGCCCGGGCGACGGTTTCGATGTCGATCCCGCCACGCTCGACGCCACAGCGGTCGCGCAGTACGCCGAGAAGGCGCACGAGCAGACCACCGTCGGTTTTTTCCTGCACATCATTCCGAAGACCTTCACCGACGCCTTCACCGGCGACGGCGATCTGCTGCAGGTGCTGCTGCTCGCCTGCCTGTTCGGCTTTGCGCTGAGCGCCCTGGGCGAACGCGCGAAACCGCTGAATACCGTGCTCGACACGCTGTCGCAGGTGTTCTTCCGGATGATGGCGATGGTGATGCGGCTGGCGCCGATCGGCGCGGGCGGCGCGATGGCGTTCACCATCGGCAAGTACGGCGTGGACAGCCTCGGCCCGCTGCTGAAACTGATGGGCGGCTTCTATGCGACCTGCGCGATCTTCGTGCTGGTGGTCCTGGGCGTCGTGGCGCGCATCACCGGTTTCTCGATCCTCCAGTTCCTGCGCTACATCCGCGACGAACTGCTGCTGGTGCTGGGCACGTCCTCGTCCGAGTCCGCGCTGGTGCCGCTGATGCAGAAACTCGAGCGTCTGGGCTGCCCGAAATCGGTCGTCGGGCTGGTGGTGCCCAGCGGCTATTCGTTCAACCTCGACGGCACCAACATCTACCTGACGATGGCCGCGATGTTCATCGCGCAGGCCATGGATATCGAGCTCACGCTGACCCAGCAGCTGACCCTGCTGCTGGTCGCGATGCTGACCTCCAAGGGCGCCTCCGGCGTCACCGGCGCGGGCTTCATCACCCTCGCCGCAACGCTCGCGGTGGTGCCGTCGGTGCCGGTCGCGGGGTTGGCGCTGATCCTCGGCATCGACCGTTTCATGAGCGAGGCGCGCGCGATCACCAACCTCATCGGCAACGGCGTCGCCACGCTCGCGGTCTCGCGCTGGGAAGGCGAGCTGGACCTGGACCGGCTGCGCGCCGAGCTGGCGGCCGGGCCGGGCGGGCCGATCGAACCGGCCGCCACACCGGCGATTACCTTCCATACGCCGGCGCAGCGCGACCTCGACGATCCGGACTGAGACCGATCCGTTGGCAGGGTGTTGAAAAACGCACTTCGTGCGCGTTTGACTCGCCGCATCCGTGCGGCTCGCCCCTTCGGGGTCAGCTTCGCTGTTCGCGCCGGCTCCTGCCGGCGCAGTCAATCGCAAGTCCGGCACATGTCCGGACCTGCTCACGACGAAACAATCGCTTGCGCGCTTGTTTCGTCGTGGCGGCCATCCATGGCTGCCCTAACAGGCTGTTTTTCAACAGCCTGTTAGAATGCAGCCCCGGCCCATGGATAGCGTGTCGCGATGTCCGACAACAACGATCTGAAGCAATCCGCCCTCGACTATCACCGTCAGGACCCGCCGGGAAAGATCAAGGTCGTGCCGACCAAACCGCTGGTGACCCAGCGCGATCTCGCGCTCGCCTACTCGCCCGGCGTGGCCTACGCCTGCGAAGCCATCGTCGCCGATCCCAACGCCGCCAGCGAAATGACCGCGCGCGGCAATCTGGTCGCGGTGATCACCAACGGCACCGCGGTGCTCGGGCTCGGCGACATCGGCCCGCTCGCCGGCAAACCGGTGATGGAAGGCAAGGGCGTGCTGTTCCAGAAGTTCGCCGGCATCGACGTGTTCGACATCGAAGTGGACGAACGCGATCCCGACAAACTGGTCGACATCATCGCTTCGCTCGAACCCACGTTCGGCGGCATCAATCTCGAAGACATCAAGGCGCCCGAGTGCTTCATCGTCGAGCGCAAATTGCGCGAGCGCATGAACATCCCGGTGTTCCACGACGACCAGCACGGCACCGCGATCATCGTCGGCGCGGCCGTGCTCAACGCGCTGGAAGTCGTCGGCAAGAAGATCGGCGACGTGAAGCTGGCCACCTCCGGCGCGGGCGCGGCGGGCATCGCCTGTCTCGACATGCTGGTGGCGCTGGGCATGAAGCCTGAGAACATCCTCGCGGTGGATCGCGACGGCGTGCTCTACACCGGCCGCGCCCATCTCGACCCCGACAAGGCGCGTTACGCGCGCGACACCGACAAGCGCACGCTGGCCGAAATTGTCACCGGCGCCGATGTGTTCCTGGGCCTGTCCGCTGCGGGCGTGCTCAAGGCGGAGATGGTCGCGACCATGGCCGACAAGCCGGTGATCCTGGCGCTGGCCAATCCGAATCCGGAAATCCTGCCCGAGGACGCGAAGCGCGTCCGGCCCGACTGCATCATCGCCACCGGCCGTTCGGACTACCCGAACCAGGTCAACAACGCCCTGTGTTTCCCGTACATCTTCCGCGGCGCGCTGGACGTGGGCGCGACCGAGATCAACGAAGCGATGAAGCTCGCCTGCGTGCGCGCCATCGCCCAGCTCGCGCGCATGGAGGCCTCCGACCTCGGCGGCGCCTATGGCGGCGAAGTGCCGCGCTTCGGCGCCGACTACATCATTCCGCGCCCGTTCGACCCGCGCCTGCTCACGGTGCTGGCGCCTGCGGTGGCGCAGGCGGCGATGGACTCGGGCATCGCCCTGCGGCCGATGCTCAACATGGCCGCGTACACCGAAAAACTCGCACAGTTCATCTACCGCACCGGCCTGTTGATGAAGCCGGTCTACGACCGCGCGCGCAACGACCGCAAACGCGTGGTCTACGCCGAGGGCGAAGAGGAAACCGTATTGCTCGCGGTGCAGACCGTGGTCGACGAACAGCTGGCGCGCCCGATCCTGATCGGTCGCCCCGACGTGATCGACACCCGCATCCAGCGCCTCGGCCTGCGGATGAAGGTCGGCGTCGATTTCGACCTCACCAACATCAACGACGACCCGCGCTTCAACGAATACTGGCAGCAGTACCACGCGCTGACCGAACGTCGCGGCGTGACCCCGGCGGCGGCGAAGAACCTGCTGCGCTCGCGTCCGGCGCTGATCGCCTCGCTGATGGTCGAGCGCGGCGAAGCCGACGCGATGATCTGCGGCCTGGTCGGCCGTTTCCACAAGAAACTCGGCTACCTGCTCAGCGTCTTCAACTTCGATCGCGGCGTCAGCGGCACTGCCGCGATGACCGGCGTCATCAACGACCATGGCGTGTGGTTCTTCCTCGACACCCACGTGCAGGTGGACCCCAGCGCCGAGCAGATCGCCGAAGCCACGCTGCAGGCCACCTACCGCCTGAAACTGTTCGGCATCGAACCCCGGGTCGCGCTGCTGTCGCACTCCAACTACGGCAGCCACGAAAACCCCAGCGCCGCGAAGATGCGCCGCGCCTACAAGCTGATCCGCGCGCGCGCGCCGAAGCTCCAGGTGGACGGCGAAATGCAGGGCGACACCGCCTGGGACGAAGGCCTGCGCAAGCGCATGTTCCCCAACACCACCCTGCACGGCCGTCCCAACCTGTTCGTGCTGCCGAATCTCGACGCCGCCAACATCACCTACAACATGGTCCGGGTGATGACCGACGGCGTCGCCATCGGCCCGATCCTGATGGGCCTCGACCAGTCCGCGCACATCCTCACACCCGCCTCCAGCCCGCGCCGCGTGGTCAACATGACCGCGATCGCGGCGGTGGATGCGCAGATCCGCCAGCAGCAGCGCGAAGCCGAAGCCGTCCATCGCAAGGCACTGCGGGGGGATTGAGCGCCTTGGATAAGCATCGGGATATCCGCGTCCCGGTCGCGCGCGACCGTTTCGTCGTGCTGCACTATCACATCTTCAAGAACGGCGGAAGCACGATCGATTACGCGCTGCGCCGGAGTTTCGGAGATGCGTTCGTGGATTTCCACGGTGGGCACGACGACGCGAGATTGTGCGCGCAGGACATCGTGGAGCTGGTTCAAGCGGATGCATCCATTTCCGCGCTGTCCAGCCATCACACCCGATATCCCAAGCCCCGCGCGCACGGCCTGGTGTTCTTCGACATCTGCTTCGTGCGCCATCCGCTGAGCCGCATCCGCTCGCTGTACCACTACGGCCGCATGCTGGATCCCGGGAACTGGCTTGCGCAACTCGCCCTCGCACAGGACGAGGGCGGGTTTGTCTCGCATCTCCTCCAGCACGTGCCGCACATGCTGACCGATGTGCAGATCAACTATATCGTCAATGGCGGCGCATTCGCCCGGGCCGCTGGCCCGCAGGATCTCCGCACCGCCTTGGCGATCCTGGAAGACATGTCGGTCCCCGGCGTGGTGGAATTGTTCGACGAAAGCCTCACCGCCGCGGAATTCTTCCTTGGCCCGTGCTTTCCGCGCATCGATCTCGCTTATCTGGCGCATAACGTCTCCTCGCCCGACGGCCACAGCCCTTCCGGCCGCGAAGATACCCTTGATGCCTGCCGCACCGCGTGGGGCAACGAGACCTTCGATGCGGTGCTCGCACTGAACACCTGGGATCTGCGCCTGTACGAATCTGCGCGTCATGAAGTGCTGCGCCGTCTTCACATGTTGCCGGCCCACGAGCTGCGGCTGGCCACATTCCGCGAGCGTTGTCGCGCACTGTCGCAGAGCTGATCGAAAAGCACCGCACCGCCTTCGCGGAAAGTCGATGCAGCCCCCGGTTCTCAAGAAACCGGCACCGGAATCATTGGATTGCGTGTGAGGCGACCCCGTCGGGAACGGGCGTCGGATCGTCGATGGACAATCATCAACGCCTGCCGTTTCCACCCACGAAATCGAATTCTTCCCCCACACCCCACACCACACCCCGCCGTACGGGGCAGCCCCCGCACCCGCTGCTAGAATCGGGGCTCTAAAAAACCGACGACACCCACTGGACGCGGCCCCCGGCCGCTGCGGAGCCCAAAGGCATGAGCTGGCTGAAAGAATTGCTGCAGAACGACCCCGATCCCACCGAGACCCGCGAGTGGGTCGAGTCGCTGAAGGCGGTGATCGATGCCGACGGCCCCGGCCGCGCGCACCAGCTGCTGGAGGGCATGGTCGAACTGACCCGCCGCGCCGGCGCGCATCTGCCGTTCGCGCCCACCACCGAATACATCAACACCATTCCCTCGCACCTGGAGCCGCGCATGACCGGCGACCAGCACATGGAATGGCGGATCCGCTCGATCATCCGCTGGAACGCGATGGCCATGGTGGTCCGCGCCAACCGCAAGCCCGGCGATCTCGGCGGCCACATCGCGTCGTTTGCGTCGTCGGCCACGCTGTACGACGTGGGCTTCAACCATTTCTGGCGCGCGCCCAGCGACGCCCACCCCGGCGACCTGATCTGCGTCCAGGGCCACAGCTCGCCCGGCGTCTACGCCCGCGCCTTCCTCGAAGGCCGCTTCAGCGAATCCCAGCTCGACAACTTCCGCATGGAAGTCGACGGTCGCGGCGTGAGCAGCTATCCGCATCCGTGGCTGATGCCGGATTTCTGGCAGTTCCCCACCGTGTCGATGGGCCTCGGCCCGATCAGCGCCATCTACCAGGCGCGCAACTGGAAATACCTCGAAGGCCGCGGCCTGATGCCGAAGACCGACCGCAAGGTCTGGGCCTTCCTCGGCGACGGCGAATGCGACGAACCCGAAAGCCTCGGCGCGATCTCGGTCGCCGGCCGCGAAGGCCTGGACAACCTGGTCTTCGTCATCAACTGCAACCTGCAGCGCCTCGATGGCCCGGTGCGCGGCAACGGCAAGATCATCCAGGAACTGGAAGGCCAGTTCCGCGGCGCCGGCTGGAACGTGGTGAAGACCGTCTGGGGCAGCTACTGGGATCCGCTGCTGGCCAAGGACACCACCGGCCAGCTCAAGCGGCTGATGATGGAAACCGTCGACGGCGAATACCAGAACTACAAGGCCTTCGGCGGCGCCTACACGCGCGAGCATTTCTTCGGCAAATATCCCGAGACCGCCGCCCTCGTCGCCAACATGAGCGACGACGACATCTACCGCCTCAACCGCGGCGGCCACGACCCGCACAAGGTCTTCGCCGCTTACCAGAACGCGGTCGATACCAAGGGCATGCCCACCGTGATCCTCGCCAAGACGGTGAAGGGCTACGGCATGGGCGCCTCCGGCGAATCGCTCAACCCCACGCACCAGACCAAGAAGCTCGACGACGACGCCGTGCGCGCGTTCCGCGACCGCTTCAAGATTCCGGTCGGCGACGACCAGCTGAAGGACGGCGCGGTGCCGTTCTATCACCCCGGCGCGAAATCGCCGGAAATCGAATACATGCTGGAGCGCCGCCGCACGCTGGGCGGCTCGCTGCCGCAGCGTCGTCGCAAGAGCACGCAGACCCTGGAAGCGCCGAAGCTCGAAGTGTTCGACCGCCTGCTGAAGAGCAGCGGCGACCGCGAGATCAGCACCACCATGGCCTTCGTGCAGGCGCTGAACGTGATCCTGCGCGACAAACAGGTCGGCCCGCGCTGCGTGCCGATCGTCGCCGACGAAGCCCGCACCTTCGGCATGGAAGGCCTGTTCCGCCAGCTCGGCATCTACGCGCCGGAAGGCCAGAAGTACAAGCCGGTCGATCGCGACCAGCTGATGTACTACCGCGAAGACGCCGCCGGCCAGGTGCTGGAAGAAGGCATCACCGAATGCGGCGCGTTCTCGTCGTGGATGGCCGCCGCCACCAGCTACAGCACCAACGATCTGCCGATGCTGCCGTTCTACATCTTCTATTCGATGTTCGGCTTCCAGCGCATCGGCGACCTGGCCTGGGCGGCCGGCGACATGCGCGCGCGCGGCTTCCTGCTGGGCGCCACCGCCGGCCGCACCACGCTCAACGGCGAAGGCCTGCAGCACGAAGACGGCCACTCGCATCTGCTGGCGGGCGCGATCCCGAACTGCAAATCCTACGACCCTACCTTCGGCTTCGAAGTCGCGGTGATCCTGCAGCACGGCATGCACCGCATGCTGGAACTGCAGCAGGACGAGTACTACTACCTCACCCTGATGAACGAGAACTACGCCCACCCGGACATGCCCGAAGGCGCCGCCGACGGCATCATCAAGGGCATGTACCTGCTGAAGGACGCCGGCAAACCGAAGAAAGGCGAGCTGCGCGTGCAACTGCTGGGCAGCGGCACGATCCTGCGCGAAGCCATCGCCGCCGCCGATCTGCTGGACAAGGATTTCGGCGTGACCTCAGACCTCTGGTCCTGTCCCAGCTTCACCGAACTGCGTCGCGACGGGTTCGATGTGGAACGCTGGAACCGCTTGAATCCCGAAGCGAAGGCGCCGCGCAAGGCGTACGTCACCGAGCTGCTGGAAGCGCGTCAGGGACCGGCGGTCGCCGCGACCGACTATGTGCGGGCGTTCGCCGATCAGATCCGGGCGTTCGTGCCGATGCGGTATACGGTGCTGGGGACGGATGGGTTTGGGCGTTCTGACACTCGCGCCAATTTGAGGCGGCATTTCGAGGTGGATCGGTATTACATCGCGCATGCGGCGATTGATGCGCTGGCGAAGGAAGGGAAGATGACAGGGAAGGATGTTTCTCGGGCGATCAAGCTTTATAAGATTGATGTGGAGAAGGGGAATCCGGTGGGAATCTGATCAACAGAGGCGCTTACTATGATTCATCCAAAAATCGAAGATGGCAAAGCTTTATTCCCTAAAGTCAACGATGACGGAAGCAGGAAGGTCGGCCAAATACTTCATATTGGTAAAATCATTAACCACAAGGGCGAATGCGTAGACTCTCTAACTCTTGAGCCGCAAGGTATCGCCCACCTCATCTCAGCAGAATGCGTCCATCTTCCTGACGAGGTATGCGGCTTGGCGCATGTGCTAACCAGAGTTTGCAACGATGGTCTCCTAACGCTAAACATTGGCGTCGTTGACCCTGGCTGGAAGAACAATCTCTCGACACCAGTTCTCAACTTCAGCTCAGAGAGACGGCTCCTACAAGTGGGACAGCCGTTCATTCGGCTCTCCTTTCATCAGATTCAGAACGCACATGACATCGAAAGCAAAAGGTACATCAATAGCCCACCTCAAGATTACGTGCGCGAAATAAGAGCTAGAGCAGCAGGGAGTTTTGGCAAGAGCTTCTTGAATATTAAGCAATTGGTCGGAAAGGCCTCCAAGAAAGAGAATGCTCGCTTCAAAGAAACCATGCTCAAATACCTTCCGATCGGTGCGTTTTCACTCGCATTCTTCGCTCTAATGGTCACGATAGGCATTGCTACCATCGCTCGCCTTTCGAGCAACGGCACACAGGCAGAAGCAATTAAGCGCCTAGAGGAAAAAGTGAATGATTTGGAGCGTCAAAAGCGGGCGATCTCACCAGCTGAGACGGTATTGCCTCAAGCTCAGGCCAAGAAAAAACCCGGAATGGGAGAACAGCAATGAATTATATAATCGCTAACTCTGCCAACGAGATGCAAATTTCCCTTTGCCAACAACTTCTTGAGAGCGGCACCGAGGCCAGTCCGAGAGGATTGGAAACGCGAGAAGTTCTTGGCTTTGCTTTTGAAATAAAAAACCCCAGAAATCGCCTGACATCACTTAAAGCCCGCAAATGGAGTCCATCACTCGCAGCCGCCGAACTTGCTTGGCATTTGAGAGGAGATACCGACGTTGAGGCGCTTGCATTCTATACCCCACGCTGGAGGGATTTCGCCGATACCGACGGCCAAGTCAGGGGCAGCTGTTATGGAGCAAGGATTTTTGAGCCCTTAGCAGGCAAGGGCTCTCAATGGAACAACGTGAGAAATCTGCTGAACTCAGATCACCAATCAAGAAGAGCTGTTCTCAACTTCAGAATTGAAGAGGATGTGTCGCGCCCTACTAAAGATTTGTCTTGTACCAATACCCTCCAGTTTATAATTAGAGACAGAAAGCTGCATGCTTTTACAAACATGCGAAGCAATGATGCAATCTGGGGTGTTCCTTATGATGTATTCTTGTTTACAATCCTGCAGGAAATGATGGCATTGGAGTTAGGTACGGAGCTAGGAAGTTATCATCATTACGCATCTTCAATGCATGTCTACAAGCGGCACTATGAATTAGCCATACGGGTGGCTAGTGCGGCTGCTTATGATACTGGCGAGATGCCTGCAATGACCAGTACTGATGGCTTATATGCCATGGCAAATGAAGAGTCATCTCTCCGTTTAACTGGCAAGCGCTCACGCAAACCACTGGGTGCGTTTGAGGAATACTGCTTGGATTTGCTAGGCAAGCACGAGAACCTCTCGGCGGCGTGATTCCATGACGCAGATAATCAACCACCTGATTGCAATGATCGGCCTTCTGGCGTTGCTCCATGTAGGCTCTATCACTCTTTGGCGAAGCATGAAGCAAGCGATAAAGCCCACTCCTAAAGAGTTTGTGCTGCGGTCTACTGTTCTGACAGTGGTAGCTGGCGGAACAGCTTGCATAATAATGCTAATTGCGGCTTGTTCGATCTGGAAAATCACAAGCGCGTGCTTATCTTAAGCACAACGCATAAGCTGGACTCGTAGGAAAACAGGGGTCAGAGTAGCGAGTAGCCCCGGGTAAGGCCGAAGGCCGCACCCGGGGCTTTTGAACTTGAACCGCTGCGGATAAACTGCCACTTGCATTCTCCCGGGTGCGCGCCGTGCGCTTACCCGGGCTACGGGTCGGGGAATTCTGACGGGGAAATCGGGATTGCCTGATGGGCGCGGTGCGAGGGCTTGGCTATGTTGGCGGCATGGTCAACTATCGGCGCAATCGAACGCAAGACGGCACTTACTTCTTTACGGTGACGCTGCAGAATCGACGTTCTGCTTTGCTTGTGCATCGAATCGATGCTCTATTTTCGGCTTGGCGCCGCGCGCGTCGCCGGGTGCCTCATCGAATCGTGGCATTCGTCGTAATGCCGGATCATTTACATGCTGTGGTCACGATGAAAGACGGCCGCGATGACTATTCGCGCCTCATCCAAGACATCAAGAAAGGATTGTCTCCTGCGGAAGAGGGACCGATTCACCATGGCAGGCGCGATTCTGGGAGCATACGATTCGTGATGAACGCGATCTGCGCAACCATATCGATTACACCCACATCAATCCGGTCAAACACGGAAAAACTGCTCGGGCAGCAGACTGGCCGCATTCATCATTTCATCATTTCGTCCGTGCTGGCATATTGAATGCGGACTGGGGCCATGCCGATTAGCGAGTAGCCCGGGTAAGGCCACAGGCCGCACCCGGGGTTTTTGACTCGAACCGCTGCGGATGACTGACCACTTACGTTCTCCCGGGTGCGCGCTGTGCGCTTACCCGGGCTACGCGTGTCGAGAAATTCTGATGGAGAGCAAGTAGCGAGTAGCCCGGGTAAGGCCGAAGGCCGCACCCGGGGCTTTTGAACTTGAACCGCTACGGATAACCGCCCACTTGCGTTCTCCCGGGTGCGCGCTGTGCGCTTACCCGGGCTACGGGTCGGGGAATTCTGACGGGGAAATCGGGATTGCCTGATGGGCGCGGTGCGAGGGCTTGGCTATGTTGGCGGCATGGTCAACTATCGGCGCAATCGAACGCAAGACGGCACTTACTTCTTTACGGTGACGCTGCGGAATCGACGTTCTACTTTGCTTGTACATCGAATCGATGCACTATTCGCAGCGTGGCGCCGCGCACGTCGCCGAGTGCCTCATCGAATCGTCGCATTCGTCGTAATGCCGGATCATTTGCATGCGGTGGTCACGATGAAGGATGGCCGCGATGACTATTCGCGCCTCATCCAAGACATCAAGAAAGGATTTACACGACGAGTCTCCTGCGGAAGAGCGACCGATTCACCATGGCAGGCGCGATTCTGGGAGCATACAGTTCGTGACGAACGCGATCTGCGCAACCATATCGATTACACCCATATCAATCCGGTCAAACACGGAAAAACTGCTCGGGCAGCAGACTGGCCGCATTCCTCATTTCATCGTTTCGTCCGTGCTGGCATATTGACTGCGGACTGGGGCCATGCCGATTAGCCTGTGTAAGACCGCAGCAAGTAGCAAGTAGCCCGGGTAAGGCCGCAGCAAGTAGGGTGGAGTAAGCGCAGCGCAACTCCACCATGGCATCAAGGAAACGATAATTCCCCATGCCCAAGAAGACGCTTCCCCGCTTGACGCACACCGTACGTGTCTTCTCACAATGGTGGAGTTGCGCTGCGCTTACTCCACCCTACTTGGCTACACGATCGCGAGTTGCCCAATCTCGTACAGACGGGATGTGGTTTGCGGACTGAGAGGTCTTGCGCTCCAATAGGCCACTGGTGGCGCACGTGGGCGGCTCGAGAATCGATGGAAACGTGGGTCTACTTTTTGCTGTGCGAGAACGATGTGCTGTACACGGGCACCGCGATCGATCCGTTGAGCAGGTTCAAGGATCACTGCGCGGGACGTGGGGCGCGGTTTACGAGAATGCGGAAGCCCGTTCGATTGGTCGGCGCATTCGCTTTCGAGACCCGAGGCGAGGCGCTGTCGAACGAGTATCGGTTCAAACGCCTGCCCGTCCTCGAAAAGCGCCGGCTCGCTGCGATGGCGTCCGAGGATCCAGCCTGGCTCGCGTATCTGATGCAGCGCGCATCGATTGAAGGCCAGTGAAGACATTCGCAGGGTGGCGGTGAGCGAGCGAACCCCACCTGCAACGAACATGCACACGTCTCAACTGCGGCAAGCGCACCGGAGAAGCAATCCCGTCCGCTCAAGCGCCATCGCAACCTGGGCACTCGAATGGTGGGGTTCGCTGCGCTCACCACCACTCTACGGGACCCGTCTTCAGGTCTGCAAACAGACATGCCGCGCCCGCGATGGCAGGAGCCGCCGATCAGTCGATGTACGGATTACCGGATATGTCGACGATTTCCTGCTCGCTCATCGTGGAGATGATGCAGGCGAGCACACCGAGGGTGATCAGGTAGACCGACGCGATGGCGAGGTCGGCGGCGCGCGATGGCCAGACCGGGGCCAGCGCTTGCGCCAGCAGGACACCCGGCAGGAAGCAGGTGAATGCGGCCAGGAAGCTGCCGACGATCAGCGCGCCTCCACGCATCAGCGCACTGCGCGCCCAATACAATCGTGGATCCGACGAGGCGCGGGCTTCCCGCAGGAGCAGACCGCCGCGCACGGCGACCAGCAGGACCACGCCCAGCAGCGACCGTGCGTCCGGCCACGGACCGTTGGCGAAGCCGCCGGCCCCGGCGTAGGCGGCGAGGATGAAGATGGCGAGGAAACACAGCAGGCCGAACATCTTCGCGACGTCGGCAAGATGCCTGCGCAGGCCGCGCTGCGGGTAGAAGTACCAGGACAGCGCCACCGTCGCCAGCAGTTCGGCCAGCACCGCCAGCAGCAGGGTGGGCAGGCTGAGCCAGCCGACGGCGATCAGCGCGAGCGCGATGGCCAGCTCGATCAGCTCGTCGCGCACCGTCGCCGGCTTGACCTTGTGCCACTCGATGCGCGAAGCCATGGTGAGCGCTCATGATGTAAGCGTTGTTGCAGTTTGCGCCGCGTCGGCGGCAGCGGACAAGCGTTGGAAGTGTACGATGCCCAACCGGAGCTGGAAGGCGGCGCCGAGCCGCTTTACGATCCAGCCGGAGGGGCGGATGTCACCGGGTCAAAGAAACTCCGATGACGGAATTCCCGCCCTCACTACGCTGTCCATCTTGGGAGACGAAATGAAAGTTCAAACCAGGCGCTTGCTCGCTGTCCTCGCGTTCGCATCCGTGTGTTCCACCGCACTGGCCGATCCACCCGCGACCAGAGTCATTCCCGGTTCCGTGACCCCGTTGCGCGAGGATGTCCGCAGGGCACTTGTGCCCCCTGCACCGACAGGGCCCTGTCGGGCGGAGTTGAGCGTGGACCGGTTTGAAGTGTCCCGCAGTGGCGATGGCGCGACCTACAACGTCAATGTCACGATCTCGAATATCGGTACCGAGCCGGCCGAGGGCTCACCCACCAGCGCCGGTGGCGTTCTGGGCGTCGCGCTTGAAGTGAAAGACCTCAGACGCGCTCAAAGCTATTTCGGTCAGATGGCCAATATCGATACCATCCACCCGGGAACCAGCCAGACGTTCAGTGGTTCCATTCCTGCGCGTGAAGTCCAAGCCCAATCCACGGAAATCGTGGCGAGAATCGATCGGGGGCCGGACGGTCCACGCTGTGCTTATGATGCCCGCCGCAACAATGACGGCCTGGGCATCTCCGTATCGACCATGAGAGCCTGGCTTACCGCAGGCAATACAAGCTACGTGCGTACGGCGCCCTGGGCCCGTTAAGTCCTAAGATGCGTCGATTCTTCTCGACAGGCGGGTCATGCGCCCGCCTGTCGAATGAAACAACGATGCCACAGCCGGTTCACCTCGGCAGCAGTTGGAATTCCAGGACTGCCATCGCTTCCACGAACGAATCCTGCACCACGGGCATGTCCGCGTAGGGCGTGGGATTCGTCAAGCGTTCGCGTGCCAGTCGATCGCGGATTCTTGCTTGCTGGTCCACCGGCAACTCCGAGAGCAGATACGTCAACACGGCATGAAGCGCCGCGACTCTGCCTTTAATATCATCGAAATCATCCATGGCGCCGTCCTCATTGTTGGAGTGGATACGAGCGTGAATCCGCTTGATGCGCCGATCCGATTCCGTGATCGAGCGCGACGGGATCGCTGCAGTGCCGTAGCCCGGATGCGCGCGAAGTGCGTACCCGGGGTAATGAATCTCAGGGCGCTGCGGATTCGTGCTTAACGATTTCCGGTTTGTGGGTGTGCTTGTGTTCTTAGTATCGCTTGTCCGCTGGTGCAGGCTCGCCGGTCGCGCCGGTCGCGCCGGTGTCGCCCTGATTGCCTTGATTTCCCTGATCGCCTTTGTCGCCGATCTGTCCGGGTTCGCCCTGATTGCCGGTGTAGCCTTGATCGCCCTGCACGCCTTGGCTGCCGGTATCGCCGGGAGGACCCGGTGGGCCCGGCACAGGCACGGCGACGGGCGTCGCCGGCACCGTCACCACGGTAGGCTGCTGCTCGCAGGCGGCGACGGAAACGGAAAGCAACAGGATCGATATCTGGATGCGGCGCTTCATGGTGTTGACTCCTCGATATTGGCGCGCGGATGTGGCTGGATACGATGCGACGAAGATCGCTTGCGCGACATCGCAACGGATCACGGTTCGGTTTCGCACAACATAGGCTCACGGCGAACGTTCGTTCTGTGCGATTGCCAACATACGCGGCTGCGCTGAGCTGCCATGCAGCTTCGTGACGGCGTGTGTTCAGAAAGCAGGGTGGAGTAAGCGCAGCGCAACTCCACCATGGAGCCAAGGAAACAACAATTTCCCAAGCCCAAGAAGATGCTTCCCCGCTTGACGTACACCGTACTTGTTTTCTCACAATGGTGGCGTTGCGCTGCGCTTACTCCACCCTATGCGATCTCCGCACGCGCATCGCGCGTGTGCCGGAATTTCGACAAGGCTTTGTAGATCTTGATGCGGGCGCGGTTCAATCCGCCCATGGGCGCGTGCGCGGGCAAGGCGTGGCCGGGGGAAAAGGCCAGCGATTCGGCCAGCGCGTCGCGCTGCGCGCTGCGGAATTTCTGTTTGGGGATGCGCAGCGTCGCGACTTTCACGAACGGCGATGCGGTTTCGTCCCAGCGCGGTGCGGCGTCTTCGATCGGCATGCCGTCCTGGCGCAGTTGCACGCAGAAATCGAAGCTGGCTTCGTGCTTGTCGAGATGGCGCTGCATCGCTTCGCTCAGATAAGACGCGCCCGGCGTTTTCGGCATGGCGCCGTGGTGCTGCGATGTGGGGATCAGCGAATACTTCACAGCGCGGCCCTTGCCGAAGCGGTAGGGCGTGGTGCTCCAATATCGGATGTCCAGCGGCGAGGCCGGGCGGATGCGCAACGCGACGAGACCCAGCAGCGCGCGCGTGTGTCCGCCCAGCACGCATTTGGCGGCGAACAGCAGCGGCGAACTTTCGATGGTGTAGTAGACGGCATCGCGGAACAGCGCGATGGTGCCGAGCGGCATCACCGGCGTGCTCAGCAGCACGAAGTCCTGACCCAGCGGCGTTTCGTCCTTGCGCTTGCCGCCCGGCGCCATCAGCTTGATCGCGAAGCCGCGCGCATCGCCGATGGCGTCCGACTGCGGCTTGCCGCTGGCATTGGAGGTACGGACCCAGCAATCGAAGGTCTGCGCTTGGGCGAACAGTCCGACGCGCAGGTGCTTCGGCAGATCGGCCGCCACTTCGAAGCGACCGCGCAGCAGGCCGGTGGCCTTGGGATGCGCATCGCGCCGGGTCTGGCCGGCATCGTAATCGCGCGCCATCTTGCGGCGCAGGATATCGATCATCTCGGCGGTCATCGCCGCTTCGTCGGGTTCACGCATTTCGAGGGATGTCGGCATAAGCGCAGGCGGCGCGCGCCGTTGCGCGATTCAGCCGCCTTCTCCTGTGTGGGTTCGATGTCACGCATGATCCTACATGCAATGCAGCGACAGGCAGGACATTATGGTCGTTCCGACGCCACGGGCGCTTCCGATCGACACTGATGCATGAACGACCGTGCATTTCGCACAGGATGAAACGCAGCTGACCCAGGTTGCCGCGTTTCATCATCGATTGGCGGAAGCATGTCGATACTCGGCCCTCCCCCATTGCAGGAGAGCCCCATGAATCATGCCCCCATGGATCATGCGACGAATCGTTCGACCGAAAGCGTTCATGCGCGCATGTGCCCGCGCAACGCACTGCTGGCCGCCGGTCTGGCCGCAGCACTCGTGGTTTCCGGCGTGGCCGTTGCGCAGGACGCCATCACCGAGGCGCAGGTCAAGGCGGTGCTGGAAACGAATGGCTACACGAAGATCAACGACGTCAAGTTCAAGGACGGCGTCTGGAAAGCCGACGCGCGCAGCGCCGACGGCAACCGCGTCGATGTGCGGGTGGACGCCGCAACCGGCAAGATCTATCCCGAGACCCAGGTCGCGAACCTGAGCAAGGCGGATGTGGAAGCCAAACTGGCGGTGGCCGGCTACGTCGATGCCCACGACCTGCGCTTCCGCGACGGCGTGTGGGAAGCCGAAGCCGAAAACGACAGTGGCCAGGACTTCGAGCTGCGCATCGATGCCGCGACCGGCGAGATCATCGGCACGCGCAAGGACTGATGCACTGTCGTCGCCTGGATGCACGCAAGCGTGTCTCCGGGTGATGAAAGGAACGTCTCGCTGTTCCGGCTTTGAATTCCCGGCTGTGGCGCGGACTTCCTCGGAACGGATTGATGCGCTTCCAAAAGGACGAGCCCCGCAGAAGCGGGGCTCGTCGTGTACGGCGTGCGGGCATCAGTGGTGAAGAATGATATCCGCGATGATGCCGGTGGCGACCGCGATCAGGATGTATTTGCCGTCGTCGGTGCGGACCCAGCGATGACCGCGCGGCGGCGGGGCGAGATCGTAGGCGCGATAGTCTTCGACGTAATAGTCGCGTTCCAGATAGACGACCGGAATATGCCCGCCGCGATGCATTTCGTATTCGTGGTGCCGGCTTCCGTGTTTCTTGCGCGAATGGCCGCGATCATCGTCGTGGCCATGTCCCTGCCGACGCCCATGGTCGTCGTCGGCCAGCGCCGGTGCCGTGCCCAGCAATGCGAGCGAAATCGCCAGCAGCAAATGTTTCATGATGCTCTCCAGTCAGCGTGATGACGGCCGATGCTACTCGCTCCGCCCATGATCGAACCGGTTCGCGCCCGCACTCGACGCAATCGTTGACGGTCATCACCATTATGCGGCACCCGGCTTCAGGTGCGGTTTGGTTCCGACCGCATCGCGTAAGAATACGGCCGGCTTGCCCATCGCAAACGGCGCTGTGCGCAAAACCGGCGCCCCTCCTGCACAATGCCGCATGCCCGCGAAAACACCGCTCTGGAAACGCCCCCGCCCGCCGTCCGCAAAGCGCCCGGCAGGGCTGACGCCCGCGCAGACAGCGGCGGCGAAAGCGCGCGCCGGGGCGGCCGGACGGCGTTATCCGAATCTGGTCGACAACATGTGGGCAGCGCGCCAGCCGCGCGGTGTCGTGGGCAACGGATCCAACGACGAATCCGAGTAGGGCCGCATCACCCGTATCGTCTACGTGGGGCCTCCGACGCGGGGCGAGCCCCGCCCCGCCAAGAACGAATCGATGGACCGCAACGAGCGCTTTGACTCGGCACGGCACGCAAGGCATGCGCCACCCAAACCGTCACGCGTCGCGGCATCGATCAACGCGGTGCATGAGCCTTCCCTCATGCACGCCGCGTCTCAAGTACCTGCCGGCGCCGCGCCGCCCGTGCCCAACATGCGCAACATGTCCTCGAATTCCCCGGCCTCATGTCGCCTGCTTTCGAGCATGCCACGCACATCGCGGCCGTCACGGCATTTGCGCTCCGGATCGGCTTTCGCATCGAGCAGAGCCTTGAAGACCACGGAATCCTTGGTGTAAACCGCATGGCATAGCGGCATGTCTTCGATTGCGTACTTCGTCATCACGTTCACATCGGCGCCCAGCACGATCATGGCTACAGCAGCATCGGTGTTGCGAGTGAAGATGGCGCAGCCCAGCACATGGGTGGCCGTCTCTTTCGGATCGTCGCTATAGATCGCGATCGAACGTATCGTGGCTGCATCGCTCTGGCCCAGGCAGTGGATCCTCGCCAGATCGGGGCCGCCGACGAGCGCAATCGCCTCTTGCATCATCTGCGCCTGCTTGCCCGCAAGCTTTCCCTGCTTGCCCGCCCCTTGCTGGGCCAGGCCCGACAATGCGTAAGCGCGCAGCTGCTTCCAGCCGTATCCGTAGCCATCGCCCACACCATCGATGATCTTCAACGCGGTCGCATAGTCGCGCAGTACGTTCATCAAATGGGTGGCATAGATTTCGCCGATGCCCGCGTCATCGGGGTGTTGCTGCATGTAGGCGTCGCCAATCGCACGGATTTCATCGGGACGTTTCGCCTGCACGGCGATGCTGCCCAATTTCGTGAAGGCGTCGCGCCGGGTGAAGTCGCTACTGGCAGGGTGCGCGAACGCAATCCGATACGCGGCCGACGCACCCTGCCAGTCCTCCTTCGCCGCCATCAGGTCGCCCTCGTACAGATCGAGGCGCGGGCAATCGCACGGGTACTGGCGTGCGAGCTGGAAATTGCGCGCTGCACCGACGTTGTCGTCCTGCAGGAAACGGGCGCGTCCGTAGACCAGATAAGCCAGGGGCAGCGCCGGGTCCAGCGCTATCGCCTCCTTCAGATACGTTTCGGCCTCGACGAAAAATTTCGGATCCGTCGGTACACGCAGTTCGCCGACTTCGGGCTGCCGACCCTCACGCATCGTCATTGCTATCTGGCCAAGCAACAGTTTGATCCCCGCGTCCTTCGGTTTGATCGTCGCGGCACGCTGCAGCAGGAGACGGGCGCGGCCGTTGCCCTGGGCATCGCCGTTGCCATAAAGCTGCCTGGCTTCGGCCACCATGGCATCCGCCTCCGCGGGCGTTCCGCTCGCCACCGCTTGCGGCAGGGCATCGCTCACCGCCTTGGCGAAAGCGCCATGCCACTCTTGCAATTGGTGATAGTGCGGCGATGCGAAATTACGGTAGTACGCTTGCCCCGCCTCGCCTTCGGCGAACGCAAGAAAACGCCCCAGATCGTCTGCACCGACGCCTTTCAACGCGGGCGCCAACCATTGCTCCGCAACCGCCTCGTCCCCGGGGCCGTGCCAATAGCGTGAATTCTCGAATGCGATTTTCGCGGAGCTCATGGGGTCGCGCGCATCCTCCACCACTGCAATCAGGTATTCGCGCTCGCGTTGCTGGGAACCGAGCATTTCGCTCAAGGCCATCGCTCGCGCAAGACGCACCAGCAACTTCAGGCGTTCCGGATCCGTGGCATGGGCCATCGGCTTCTTCGGCGGCGTCATCACCGATACGTGGATGCGCTGCATCGCCGGATCGCCTGCCCATGCAACCCAGATCGGGATGAGGTCGTGGCGCAGGCCGCCAACGAACCCGCAGCGCGCGCGGTCGCGCAATACTTCGTCGGAAAAATAATGGTCGAGCACCGGCTCGAGCCTCGATTCGAGCCTGGTGTCGCCCTGGATCACCGCATCGATGGCAGCGCGCTGGGCGCGCATCGCCTCGGCCATGCGGCGGATATCTCCGGAAGATTCCGCCAACGCCAACGATTGCCGCGTCTGCTGGGGAAAATAATCCTTCATCCTGCAGCCCGGCACCACCACCGCACCAGCCGGCTGCGGCGGCAGCGGGCGCTCCTGGGTATGAAGCTGCGAAGCGGTGGTTATCGCCGCGACGAAGGCCGCAAGGCAGACAAGTCCGCGCATGCCGATGTCCTCTCAATGTTTCCAGGGGAAGAGCATAGCCCACAACAAATCGGATCGGGCCCGCTTGCCGAACGGCGCCGCAGCCATCGATTGCCTTTTCCCCTGAACGGTTGGGTTCGGTACTTTGCGCAACCAGTGCCTTCATGCTTCACAAGGTTTGGATCCGGCCGGCGTGTAAGATCGCCCCACCTGCCAGCCCCTTCGAGGACCTGTCCATGCGCATCGCCCTGCTCGCCCTGGCCCTGTCCGCCGCGTCGACGACTGCAGCCGCTGCGGACAATCCGTGGCATGCGAAAGCACGCGACATGCTTGAGCAGGCGATCGCGATTCCCACGGTCGCCGGGCGCGGCAAGGTGCCGGCGCTGGCGCAGTCGCTGGCCGATCGATACAAGGCGGCGGGTTGGGCCGACAGCGACATCCATGTGCTGCCCTACGACGCATCGCCGCAGGACCACACCGCGGCGCTGATCGTGCGCTGGCCGGCGGCGGGCAAGGCGAAGGCCAGGCCCATCATGCTGATGTCGCACATGGACGTGGTGGAAGCGAAAGCCGAAGACTGGTCGATGGACCCGTTCACGATGATCGAAAAGGACGGCTATCTGTACGGGCGCGGCACCAGCGACATCAAGCAGGGCGTGGTGGCGGTGACGATCGCGCTGATGCAGCTGAAGGCGCAGGGGTTCAAGCCGAAGCGCGACATCATCGTGTTCTTCTCCGGCGACGAGGAGACCGTCGGCCGGGGCGCGATGCTCGGTGCGACCGAGTGGAAACATCTGCTGGACGTGGAATACGGGCTCAACTCCGACGGCGGCGGCGGTGGTTTCGCGCACGACGGCAAACCGATCGGCTTCACTTTCCAGACTGCGGAAAAGACCTACGCCGACTATGCGTTCACCGCGCGCAATCCCGGCGGTCACAGCTCCAGGCCGCGCCCCGAGAATGCGATCTACCAATTGTCCGATGCATTGGCGCGGCTCGGTCGTTATCGCTTCGAGCCGTCGCTGAATGCGACGACGCGCGCGTATTTCGGCGAACGGCAGAAGAGCGAACCGGGTGCGCTCGGCGATGCGATGCGCGCATGGCTGGCGAATCCCGCCGATGGCGCGGCGGCGGATGCGATCGAAGCGGATCTCGGCGAAGTCGGGCTCACGCGCACGCGCTGCGTGGCGACCATGCTCAACGGTGGGCACGCGCCGAACGCGCTGCCGCAGCTCGCGCGGGCGACGGTGAACTGCCGCATCATGCCGGGCATCTCGCCCGACGCCATCCTCGACGAACTGCAGTTGATCGCGGGCGGGGATGTCGAGGTCACGCGCCTCGACGCGTCGCTGGCGTCGCTGGATTCGCCGCTGCGCGCGGACATCCTGAAGGCCTATACCGACAGCGTGCACGCGATGTTCCCGAACGCGCCGGTGATTCCGGAGATGAGCGCAGGCGCCAGCGACGCGCGTCCGTTCCGCGAGCACGGCATTCCGATCTACGGCGTCGACGGTTCATGGGGCATCGTGCCCGACGACATGCGCGCGCACGGGCGCGACGAACGCCTGCCGGCGAAAGCGCTCGGCGACGATATCGATCATTGGGTGCGGATGTTGAAGACGCTGGCGGGTCCGTAAGCCCGAACGGTACGGCTTGTGCCCGGCTTCCGGACGCATGGATCCCGATGCTGCGCCGGGTCGGCGGAACCGACCCGGCGCGCGAAGCGTCAAGATTTCTTGTAGAACCGTTTCATCATGATCTGCATCTGCGCCACGTTGGGGTCGCGGGCGAACGACATCTGCAGCAGGCGCTCGGCGACGGTGTTGCCGTCGCGGCATTTCCGCACCGGGCTGACCTGCGCTTCGACCAGCGCGCCGAATCCCGCAAGATTCTTGGTCGCCGCCGCGTAGCACAGCGGCGTATCGCCGCCCAGTTCGACGAGCGGCAGATTCAGCTGTTTGGTGTCCGCGCGCAGCGACATCTCACGCACGATGTCGTGACGCTGCCAGCGCAGGCCGCAGACGGTCAACGCGGTCGCGAGACGCTTCTGGTCCTTGTTCACATCGTAGGTGCGCCGCACCAGCTTGCTTTTCGCGCCGGCCCGGCAGATCGATTCCGCCAGGGTGACCGGATCGGGATTCATGCCCATGGCGCGCTGGATGAGCGCCATGCTTTCCTCCCGGGGTTCGCCGGCCCTGTCGACGCGCTCGCCCGCCTTGCGCACCAGCGCCGACGAGATGATCGGCACCTTGCGCGCCGGCAACCAGGTGTCGGGAATCGGATCGGCGACGGCGAAGATCTTGTCCGCGCGCGTATCGGCGGAGATCAGGAAATCCGCGTAGTCGAGACGGAAATTCCAGGCCTGCGGATACTTCGCCAGATAACCTTCGGCGATGCGCGGGTACTCCGCCATCTGCGTGCCTTTGCGCAGCGTCATCAGCAGATGCGACAGGGCGTTGACGTGGACGTAGGCGAGACGCTCGGGCTTGGCGATCGCCGCCTTGTAGTGGCGATAGGCCACGTTGTAGTCCTTCTTGACGTAGGCCAGATCGCCGAGGAAGAGATCCATGTTGGGATGCTCGTGCTCGATGTCGATCGCGCGCGCGAACGACTGCGCGGCTTCCTCGTCCCTGCCCTGCAGAAATCTCAGGCGCCCCAGCAGCATGTGCGCATCCGCGTACTCGGGCGAGAGCTCGATCGCGCGCAGGAAATATTTCTCGGCCTGCTCGTAGTTCGGCGTTTCGATCACCACCCGCAGCTGGTCCGGCGCGAGCGGCATGCCGGGCGCGGTCTTCATCGCGGCTTCGCCGAGCAGGGTCTGGATTTCGGGATTGCGCGGATCGATCCGGTCCGCCTCCAGCAGCTTGCCCGCCGCGTAGGCCGCAGCGGCAGGGCTGCCGTCATTGCGCAGCGCGTGCCGCGCATCCGCGACCAGCACATCGCTTCCGGGAGCGCCCGCTGCAGCGGCGACCGGCGGGATGTTGTCCGTGAACTTCTTGGCGGTCTGCGCATACCACTCGCCCGCCTGGAAGTCGTGGGCCCGGCTCAGCGCGACGTAGTAATTGGCGCCGAAACTGGTATTGGCGAACGCCACGAACTTGGCGAGTTGCTCATCGGGGACCTTCACCAGCGCTGGCGTCAGCCAGCGATTGAGGATCACGCTCAGATCCGCCGTGTTCACCGTGAGCGCCTGCGGAGCGGGAGCGGGAGCGGGCGCTGCATTCGAAGCGACGGCCGTCGCGGGCGGCGGCGGGGCCGTACCCGCCACTGGCGTTGCAGTCGGCGACATGCCCGGTGCGGTGGTCGCCGGTGGGGCCGGGGTCGTACTCGCGACTGGCGTTGCGTTCTGCGGCGTGCCCGGTACGGCGGTCGGTGCCGGAGCCGCGCTCGTGACCGGCATTGCAGTCGGCGGCGACGGCGTGCCCGGTGCGGTGGTCGGTGCCGGAGCCGCGCCCGCCACTGGCGTGGCCGTCGGCAGCGGTGACGTACCCGGCGCTGGTGTTGCGGCCGGTGCCGCGCCCGGTGCCATGTCCGTCGCCGGCACGGCATCAGGCGTGGGCACGGGCGGCGGCGGCGGGGCCGGGGAGAAGATGGCGACCAGCGCAGGGATACCTTCTCCATTCACCTTGTTGTTGTTCGTTTCGACCTGCTGCAGCGCCATCGCAACGGCCAGCTCATGCAGGATCGCCTGACGCTGCGGGGTCATCTGGATATCGGGCTCCTTGGAGGGTCCCGGCGTGCGCGTCCAGATCGCGCGATTGATCGCCTGCATTCCCGGCGAGCGCGACCACGCATCCAGCAGCTTCACGCCCTCGGTCTCGCCCGACAGCTCCACGAATACGCAGGCCGCCCGATCGCGCAGGCGCGCCTCGGAGAACTGCGCGTCCAGCACCGGCTTCAAGCGCGGCAGCAGCGCGGGATCGCGCTGGCCCAATTGTTCTTCGACCACCTTGCGGTGCTTCTGGAAACGGTTCACGACGACGACAAGATCACCCGAGCGGTCCATCGCCCGCACCATGCGCTCGAAGGCGACAGGGTCGTAGTCCTGGGCGGCTTTGCATTCCGGCACGGGCAGCAACGGCGCAGCCACTTTTTCCTTCTTGTCGCAGGCCGCAGCGAGCATGGCGATGGCGATACCCGCGCACACAAGGGATAAACGCATGTCTTCACTCCGTTCCACTGGAAGGCGTCAGGATAAGGCCAAAGCCGGTCGGCAGGCAGATCGCGGCCCGGCCGCCGGGAACCGGCGGAGGATTCTGCGGATCGGCGCACGATCCGCCCGTGCCTGCGATCCGATCCCGAAGGCCGGGCGAACGCGGCCATGCGCCGCATACCGGTCGCCCGATGCCGTCGGATACGCCCGCATCGTGCGATGCCACGTTCACGCGGCCAACGACTATCGATTTATTCTCCGCGCATGACCAATCTCCGCGCATCCCGCACCGTCGGCCTGCTCCTGCTCGCGCTCTCGCTGACCGCCTGCGCCACGCACGGGGATACGCCTGTGCGGCACACGGCCGACGGTCGCATCTGCCCGCAGTCGTTCGATTTCGTATTGGCCGACATGCCGGGCCCATCGGGCTTCCCGCTGTCGTCCGCGCCGTGGATGATCTTCCGTGGCGATGCGCCGGAAGGTTTGGCGGTCTACGGCCCGGGCGAGGTGTTGGCGCGCGGTACGACCGACGCCGAAGGCCGCGTGGCGATGAACGCCCGGCAGCAGCGACGCGCGACCCGGGCGTACTGCGAAACACCCGACGACCTGTGGCTGGTGTATCCGGGACAGACCCTGCGGATCAATGTCGTGCAAGCTTCGGATGCATGGTCGCGCGACGAGCGCCTGTTCCACTTCCTCAAGACCGCCGGCTATTTCGGCGATATCGACGCATTCGCAGCAGGGATGTTCGACGACGGACCCGGCAGGTCCGAACTCGACATGGCGCGCGCGGACTACGGCGTGGAAAACGACGAAGCGCTGTACGACGCGGTGGTGCCCGGGGACATGCCCTGAGTACCGCCGCACGGCGGATTCACGCGACAATCGACGGATGTCGCGCCCGTCCAGACCTTCCGCATCGTCCACCCGCACCGCACCGACGGGCCTGCATCCGCGCAACCGGCATCGGGGCCGCTACGATTTCGCGGCATTGGCCGCCGCCTCGCCCGCGCTGTCGGCGTTCGTGAAGGCCTTGCCGGGCGGTGAGGCAAGCATCGATTTCAGCGATCCCGCCGCCGTGCGCGCCCTGAACCGCGCGCTGCTGAAGACGCAGTACGGGATCGCGCACTGGGATCTGCCCGATGGTTATCTGTGTCCGCCGATTCCCGGCCGCGCGGACTATCTGCACGGGCTCGCCGATCTGCTGGCGACATCGAATGCCGGCGCCATTCCACACGGAGCATCGATCCGCGCGCTCGATATCGGCACCGGCGCGAACCTGATCTATCCGTTGCTGGGTCATCGCGAATACGGCTGGCGTTTCGTCGGCACGGACATCGATTCCACCGCACTGCGCGCGGCCGAAGCGATCGTGGACGCGAATGGTTTGCGCAAAGCGATCGAACTGCGCCATCAGCCCGATCCATCGCGCATCTTTGCCGGTCCGCTGCGCGATGACGACGTCTTCGACCTCATGCTGTGCAATCCCCCTTTCCACGCTTCGGCCGATGACGCCGCGCGCGGCAGCGAACGCAAATGGCGCAATCTCGGCAGAACGCCGACATCGCCGCGCGCGGATGCGCCGCTCAATTTCGGCGGACAATCCACCGAACTGTGGTGCCCGGGCGGCGAAGCGGCGTTCGTGCGCCGGATGATCCGCGAAAGCGCGCGGATCGCGAGCCGCGTGTACTGGTTCAGCACCCTGATCGCGAAGTCCGAACATCTCGCCGATGTGCGCAAGCAGCTGCAACAGGCCGATGCGCAGGACGTGCGCGAAATCCGCATGGCGCAGGGCCAGAAGCAGAGCCGCTTCGTCGCCTGGACGTTTCTCGATGCCACGCAGCGCGAAGCGTGGCGGGCGCTGCGTTGGCAAGGCGCGCGGCACACGCCTTAGCGCGTGCACGATCGTGGCTTGTGCATCGCAGCATCGGACGGCCGCGACGACATCGTCCCGACACCTGCGATCGCAGCCAGATCCGCACGCGAGCATTGCAATGTTGAATCTGCCTCGACCCGTGTACGCAGATATTCAACGGCAAAGACTGCACGCGTGTCTTTCTGGAACGGACATCCCCACCTGGATCCGTCTGCGCTGTTGACGCGCCATGGAAACCGCGCGCAACGTGTCGTCCAGCCGATGCCTGTTGTTTCCATCGGCGGCCTGCGACCCGAGGGTCGACGATTCGTCCGCGCCTCTGAGGGGAGGGCTGCGGGCGATGCGGGGCGCAGGAGCCGTCGCGCGATGCGCGGACGGTGCTGTGCGGGATCGAAATCAAATCCTCGCGGCCGTGCCCACGCACCGGTCGCCAATCCATCTTGAAAGCGAATTCAAGGAGTCGATATGTCGTTTCGCAAGAATCGAGGCCACGCCACGGTGGCCTCCGCCGTGCTCTGCGGCCTGCTGCACTGTTTCTCCACCAACGCGCTCTCCGCCAACGCGTTCTCCGCCAACGCGGCCAACACCGGCAACACCGTCGCCGCAAGCACGCAGGAAGGACGCGTCGCCGAACAAAGGCCCGCGAACCACGGCATCGATCTGTCGAAATCGCCATCGCGGCAGTTCACGATCGACACGCTCGACGCGGCCTTCGTCAAGATCCATTTCGATTACTTCAAGCTGCCGAAGGGCATGTCGATCGAAGTCTCGGATCCGCTGCGCCGCGAGGTCTACCGCTACGGCAACCGCGAGCGCGACGGCTTCACCGTCGACAAGGCGATGGGCCAGAACGGCACGACCAGTTTTTCGGCGATGTCGATCAGCGGGCCGACCGCGGTCGTGCGCCTGGTCGGCGTTGCGCAGGAACCGTGGACGCGCGCGCACGCGGTGCGCGTGACCCGGATGCTGGAAGGCTATCCGGAGGACATGCTGGACGCCGTGCAGCCGGAGGCGCTGACCGGCGATGTCGGCACGCGCGCGACCTGCGTCAACGACAAGCGCTCGGCGGTCTGTTATTCCGCCACCGATCCGACCGCCTACGACCGTTCGCGTCCGGTGGCGCGGCTGGTGCTGGCCCGCGGCAGCAACTGCACCGCGTGGCGCGTCGGCCCCGGCAACCACATGTTCACCAACCAGCACTGCATCCGCACCGCCGATGAAGCGGCGTCCGCGGAAGTGTGGTTCAACTACCAGTCCGCGACCTGCGGCGGCACCACCTCCGGCCCGACCGTCAAAGTGACCGGCGCCAGCCTGCTGAAGAACCACGGCTCGCTCGACTTCGCGCTGTTCACGGTCAACAACTTCGCGTCGATTTCGCAGTTCGGCTATCTGGGCCTGGACGTGCGCACGCCGCTGCAGAACGAGCAGATCGCCATCCCGCAGCATCCCGGCGCAAGGCTCAAGGAATTGGCGGTGGTCAGCAACCATGTCGGCGGCGCGCGCTGCATCATCGACGTGCCGCTGCACGACAATCTGTGGGGCACGTTGAGCGACACGGCTTACCAGTGCGATACCGAAGGCGGTTCTTCCGGTTCGCCGGTGATCTCGCGCACCAGCAACAAGGTGCTGGCGCTGCACCACGTGACCTACGGCAGCTGCTTGAACGGCGGCGTGCAGTTCGCCTACATCTGGCCGCAGGTGTCGAGCTTCTTCGGTGGCGTGGTGCCGAACGGCGACAACGGCGGTACGCCTTCGAATTCGCCGCCGGTCGCGAACTTCAGCTTCGCGGCCAGTGGCCTGACGGCCACCTTCACCGACAGCTCCACCGACAGCGACGGCACCATCGCCTCGCGGCTGTGGACCTTCGGCGATGGCAGCACCTCGACGCTCACCAATCCTTCGCGCACCTATGCAGCGGCGGGCACGTATTCCGTGTCGCTCAAGGTCACCGACAACGGCGGGCTCAGCACCACCACCACCAAGTCCGTCACCGTCTCCACCACCAATACGCCGCCGGTCGCCAACTTCAGCTTCACCACCAGCGGACTCACCGCCACCTTCGCCGACAGCTCCACCGATGCCGGCGGTGCCATCGCCTCGCGCAGCTGGAATTTCGGCGATGGCAGCACCTCCACGCTCGCCAATCCCGGCAAGACCTATGCCGCTGGCGGCACGTATTCGGTTTCGCTGACCGTCACCGACAACGGCGGCCTGACCCACACCGTCACCAAACCGGTGACCGTCAGCGCAGGCACCGGCGGCGCGTTCTTCCAGAACCTCACCGATTACGCGATCAACGACAACAGCACCATCGACAGCCCGATCACGGTGACCGGCGTGACCGGCAATGCGCCTGCGACGCTGAAAGTGGCGGTACGGATCATCCACACCTTCCCCAGCGATGTGCGCGTGGATCTGGTCGCCCCGGACGGCTCGCTCTACAACATCCACAACCGCACCAGCGGCACCAACATCATCAAGACGGTGACCATCAACGCCAGCAGCGAAGTGGCCAACGGCGTGTGGAAGCTGCGCGCCAACGACAGCATCGGCGGCGACACCGGCTATATCGACAGTTGGTCGATGCAGTTCTGAGGATTCCGATCTGGAAGAAAAGTCGCGCCGGAGAACGTTCTCCGGCACGAACGGCACTTGCTCAAGCCCCGTCATCCCCGCGAACGCGGGGATCCAGTGGCTTCACGCCTTTGCGGTCAAGCAAAGACGCTGGATCCCCGCGTTCGCGGGGATGACGCACATCAACGCCCACATTCCCTTCATCGATGGAGAAATCACGATGCGTCTTCGCTCTTCCTCCGCGCCGCGCGCATGGGCCACCGCCTGTCTGCTGCTGTCGGCCGCGTTCGCTCCCGCTGCCTTCGCCGGCAATGTCTACACCGCCGCGCTCGGCCAACAGCAGCGCCACGACCAGTTCATCGTCAAATACCGCACCGGCACCACGCTCGCCCGCCAGACGAATGCCGCCGGCAGCGCCGCGCGCATCGGTACGCAGACCGGGCGCAGCGTGCGTCACGCGCGCCGGCTCGGCATCGGCGCCGATCTGGTGCGCATCGATGGCGTCGCGCTGTCGTCCATCGAAGCCCTGGATTTCATGCGCCGCATCGCCGCCGATCCCGACGTCGAATACGTGCAGCCCGATGCGGTGATGTATCCGACGCTGGTGCCCAACGACCCACGCTACATCGATCAGTGGCATTACCAGGGCGGCGCTTCGGGCATGAATCTGCCGGCGGCGTGGGATCTGTCCACCGGCACCGGCGTGGTGGTCGCGGTGATCGACACCGGCGTCACCTCGCATCCGGATCTCAACGGCAACGTCATCGCCGGCTACGACTTCATCACCGATCCGGCGCGCGCGCGCGACGGCAACGGCCGCGATGCGAACCCGCAGGACGAAGGCGACTGGACCGTCGCCGGTGAATGCAGCGCGACGTGGACGGCGCGCAATTCCTCGTGGCATGGCACCCATGTCGCCGGCACCGTCGGCGCGGTGACCAACAACGCACTGGGCGTGGCCGGGGTCGCATTCAACGCGCGCATCCAGCCGGTGCGCGTGATGGGCCGCTGCGGTGGCCTGGTGTCCGATATCGTCGACGGTATCGTCTGGGCGTCCGGCGGCACGATCGCGGGCGTGCCCGCGAACGCCACGCCCGCGAAGGTGATCAACATGTCGCTCGGCGGCACCGGTCCCTGCGATGCGGCGTATCAGACCGCGATCGATGCGGCGGTCGCGCGCGGCACGGTGGTCGTGGTCGCGGCGGGCAATTCCAATGCCGATGCCAGCGGCCATCGTCCGGGCAGTTGCAACAACGTGATCAACGTGGCCGCGCTCGATCGCGAAGGCAATCGCGCGGCGTACTCCAACTTCGGCGCGCTGATCGATCTGGCCGCGCCCGGCGGCGAAACCAGCCCGACCGCCGCCAACGGCGTGCTGTCGACGCTGAATTTCGGCACCACCACGCCCTACCCCAGCACCAGCGGCTACCACGCGCGCCTGCAGGGCACGTCGATGGCCGCACCGCACATCGCAGGCCTGGCAGCGTTGATGCGCTCGCGCAATCCCACGCTCACGCCGGCGCAGATCGAATCGACGCTGAAGGCCAATACGCGCGCGCTCGTCGGCACCTGCACCGGCGGATGCGGCGCGGGCGTGGCCGATGCGAACAAGGCGGTGATCGCGGTCGGTGGCGGTGGCGGCAATACCGCACCGGTCGCGAACTTCAGCTTCGCGGCCAGTGGCCTGACGGCCACCTTCACCGACAGCTCCACCGACAGCGACGGCACCATCGCCTCGCGGCTGTGGACCTTCGGCGATGGCAGCACCTCGACGCTCACCAATCCTTCGCGCACCTATGCAGCGGCGGGCACGTATTCCGTGTCGCTCAAGGTCACCGACAACGGCGGGCTCAGCACCACCACCACCAAGTCCGTCACCGTCTCCACCACCAATACGCCGCCGGTCGCCAACTTCAGCTTCACCACCAGCGGACTCACCGCCACCTTCGCCGACAGCTCCACCGATGCCGGCGGTGCCATCGCCTCGCGCAGCTGGAATTTCGGCGATGGCAGCACCTCCACGCTCGCCAATCCCGGCAAGACCTATGCCGCTGGCGGCACGTATTCGGTTTCGCTGACCGTCACCGACAACGGCGGCCTGACCCACACCGTCACCAAACCGGTGACCGTCAGCGCAGGCACCGGCGGCGCGTTCTTCCAGAACCTCACCGATTACGCGATCAACGACAACAGCACCATCGACAGCCCGATCACGGTGACCGGCGTGACCGGCAATGCGCCTGCGACGCTGAAAGTGGCGGTACGGATCATCCACACCTTCCCCAGCGATGTGCGCGTGGATCTGGTCGCCCCGGACGGCTCGCTCTACAACATCCACAACCGCACCAGCGGCACCAACATCATCAAGACGGTGACCATCAACGCCAGCAGCGAAGTGGCCAACGGCGTGTGGAAGCTGCGCGCCAACGACAGCATCGGCGGCGACACCGGCTATATCGACAGTTGGTCGATGCAGTTCTGAGGATTCCGATCTGGAAGAAAAGTCGCGCCGGAGAACGTTCTCCGGCACGAACGGCACTTGCTCAAGCCCCGTCATCCCCGCGAACGCGGGGATCCAGTGGCTTCACGCCTTTGCGGTCAAGCAAAGACGCTGGATCCCCGCGTTCGCGGGGATGACGAATGTCAGGACAGGGCTCAAGGTCGGCGCCAAGCGTGCCGGAGCCTGTTCTATCGTGCGCGCCAGCGAAATGGCGGCGGCGGGGCACGGGTTCTTCCGTTCCGAAAACGGTGTGTGGCTCACCGATGCGGTGCCGGTGGCGTTCATCGATTTCGGCAGCGAATGAATCGCCTCCGCGCGCTGCGGCGCGGGTGATCAGGAGACTTTCGCGGCGCGCGCCGGACTTTCCTGCTCGGGCTGTTGCAACGCCGGCTGCTGCGCCGCCTGTTCTGCGGCGCGATCGTTGACGCGGTCGACCTGCTGGGTGCTGGCCACCAGCGATTGCTGCATGCCGCGCGTGACCTCCGTGAACGCGACACGCTGATGCGCCGCATTCGGATCGGCGGTATCCATCGCGAAGACGCGGGTGTTGTCCGGACTCATATCGACGCGACGGATCTGCGACAACCCTGCGTTGTGCGCTTCGGCGGTGAGCGTGCCGGCGAGTCGGTCGCTGCTGTCGTCCGGGGTGCGGTTGAAACGCTGATCGATGGCGTGCACGCCTTGCCGGGCGTCATTGAACATGGCGTTGCTGGGATGCGCGGGATGATCGAGCAGCATGCCGGTGCGCTGCGGGATGGGCGTCGGCGTCGAGGGGGCCATGCCATCCGGCGCGATCGGATGATTCGGATGCGCGGGCGCGAGCGATTGCTTCGCTGCGCGTTCCTGCTTCTCCACCACCGCATCCAGACTGGGAATGACCGAAGCCGCCATGCCATGACGGAACACAGCTTCGCCCGCGACCGCCTGGCCGCGCTGCAGCACCGTGATGGTCTCGTACAGGTTGGCCGTGTTGTGCGGATTCACCGGCAAGTGCGTGGCGACGGTGGAGGTCAGGCCACCGACGGCACCGCCGACGACCATGCCGGCGGCAGGCGCCTTGTCGGCGACCGAACGGATCCCGTGTCCGGCCGCATCCGCGCCCTGCTGCAGCACCGCGCCGGTCTGCTGACCGAGCTGACGCTGTGCATTGGCCAACGCGGCTGCGCTGTGGTCGATGTTGGTCGCGACGCCCTGGGTGCCGTGGCGGATCGCGGTCGCGTCGCCCTGCGCGGCGGTGCGCGCCTGCTGCGCTTCCTGCTGGTTGCGGCGCATCGCTTCGTTGCCGTAGCTCTCGATGCCCTGCGCCTGTTGACCGACCCATTTCTCGGCGCCGTCGGGAAGGATCTTCGCGCCGAAACGCATCGCGCTGGCGGTCCACGATGTCGCCGTCTGCTGGGTCTTGCCTTGCAGATGATCGATGCCGGCCTCGACATTGCCGGCCTGCAGGCGCACCTGCGCGGTGACTTCGCCACCGCCGCGCACGGTGGTGCTGCCGAGGACACCGACGGTGTTCGTCATCAATGCACCGGTTTCTCCCTGGATGCGCGCCGTGGTGTTCAGGCCCTGTCCCACCAGGTGCAGGCCTTTTTCGGCGACCTGGCCCTGCGCCTGCACCACTTCGCCGACCGCGCGGCCGGCGCGCGCGCTCATCGCGGTGGCGCTGAGCACATTGGTCAACGGGCCGGCGTAGGCCGCCAGTTCGCTCAGTGCGAGTTCGTTCGGACGATGGACCAGATGCCCCTGTTCATCGCGGGTCTTCGGCGCGAGCAGCGGCTGGATCTCGCCCGCTGCGGTCGGCAGGTTGCGCAGCGCCTGATTGCCCGAATGCGTGGCGAGATAGTCGATGGTGTCGTTCGCGGCGCGGCGCGCGTGCGGCGGCAGCAGGTCGTCGATCTTGCCCTGCACCATCTGTTTGGCACCGGGGGTTTCCATCAGCGTGGCGACATCGTTCGCCAGCATGCCGGCCTGGACGCGACGCGCGGCGTTCATCTGCTGGATGCCGGCCTGTCCGTCGGTGAGCATTTCGCCGCCGACCTGGTACGCCTTCACCGTGTCGCGCGGGTTGTAGACGGTCAGCCCGTTCTCCTGGGCATAGCGCTGCGCGGTGTTCGGATGCAGCCCGGCGGCGTTGAACGTGGTGGCTTCGACACCGGTCACCGCCGACGCCGCAGAGGCCATGCCGCCGGCCAGCGAGTGACCGGCGATCTCGAATTTGAAATCCGGTTGGCGCTGCAGCAGCCGTGCGGCATCCATGGCGCGATCGTAGTAATCGGTCTTCAGCCCCAATCCCTGCGGGATGTTGTTGGCGAGGAAATCTTCCGAGGCGCTTTCGCGGCGACCGCCCGGTGCGGCCGGGTCCACGATCGCGCCGGTGGAACCCTTGAAGACCAGCACCGGTTTGGCATCGGGCCCGAGCACGGATTTGTCGGGGAGATAGACTTCGGCGCGATAGCCGGACTTGTCCGGATGCAGCATGTCGGCGATCTGCTTGTCGGTCAGCTGCGG
Source organism: Lysobacter sp. (assembly GCA_013141175.1). Taxonomy (NCBI): domain Bacteria; kingdom Pseudomonadati; phylum Pseudomonadota; class Gammaproteobacteria; order Lysobacterales; family Lysobacteraceae; genus Lysobacter; species Lysobacter sp. Next base: position 2,124,526 of record JABFRN010000001.1, on the reverse strand, counting down.
CGCCAGTGCGCGCAGTTGCTCGGGGTGTTCGCTGGCGCGGGTCCAGCCCGCCGGGGGCTTGCCTTCGCCGCGCGCGGATTCGTACACGTCCTCCGCCAGGCCGGCCATGCGCTGCGCGTGATACCCCTGCGCAAGCTTGTCCGCCTCGCCACCCTTGCCGGCGCCACGCAGCCCGGAGAGCAAACGGTCCTGAATTTCGCGCTCGGCGCGTACGGCATCCTGAGTGGGCTCGGTCACGGTGCAGCTCCTGGGCACGGGCGTTTGCTCCCATCCTAGCGTATCCGTTGATAGCATCCGGCCCGATTCATACCGCAGGCCCGGGTTTCTGCTATTTATTGCGTCGGCTCTTCCCCCACCCGGCCCGCCATGCGCCTGTCGTTCTCCCGTTGGGCGATCGCCCTGCTGATCATCGCGACCCTGAGCGGGTGCGCAGCGCCGCTATCGGCTTCGGACGACAGCCGTCGCTCCGAGCACGGCGCGGAACGGAGGTTCGAAGGCAAAGGCCTGGAACTGGCGATCGCGGCCGAGCACGGACAGACCGACACCATCCGCCGACTGATGCGCGACGAGAAGGTCGACCCCGACACGATCTTCGCCAGGGACGAAGGCCTGCCGCTGATCGCATGGCCGGTATACACGCGCAATCCCGAAGGGCTGAAAGCGATGCTGGACAACGGCGCCGACCCCGATGCGCGCCGCCCGGAATACGTCGACAAGCAGTACAAGGACGGCAGCGGTGGCCGCTACTTCAGCTACGAAAACGCGATGGTCTACGCGGCGCAGGAAGAGGATCCGATCTACCTGCGACTGTTGCTCGATCATGGCGGCGACCCGAACACCCGCAACGGCAACGATGAACCGCTGACGTATATCGCCTTCATCAAACAGAACCAGTGGCAGAACGTGAAGCTTCTGATCGAACGCGGCGCGGACATCCACGGCGCGTCGTGGTCGGGACGGCCGATCGACTGGTACAGCGGTCGCGGTGGTTTCGAGCAGACCTACTGGCTGCTGCAGCACGGTGCGGATCCCACGAAGATCACCCGTGGCGCCGATTCGAAGCACAGCTACACGCCGGTCATCGCCGACATCTACTGGCATCCGGGCAGCCCCGCCACCACGGAATGGCAGCGTCGTTGCCAGCACTGGCTCCGCGACAAGGGCATCGCGCGTCCACCCATGCCCGAACATCTGCGGGACATGCGCAAGGCGTTCAAATTCCCGTACGAAGAGAAAGACGTCCCGCTGCTTTGAATGCCGGGGCTGCGACGCGATCGGCCGCGTCATGATCGTCCATGTCATGATCGCCCACGTATCATGGCCGCATCCCGGACGTCCTCCCGCATGCATCGTCCCTCTCCGCCCAATCTGCCGCCACCCCCACTCCCGCCGCTGCCGCTCGCGGTTCCCGGGCACAAGGCCATCGCGCCATGGCAGCGCCGCAATGCGACGTATCACGTCGTCGCCACGATCCTCCATGTGATCGGCACCGTGTTCGTGATGCAGTGGCTCGCCGACGATTGGAAGACCCAGTGGGGCGACCAGACCTTCGTCGAAGCCGCGTATCTGTCGTTCGGCGGCACCCTGATCGGCGCATTCGGCAAATGGCTGTTGATGGCGTTCCTGCTGCTGCTCCTCGCCTCGGGCGCCATACAGTTCGCGATCGCCGCTGCGGTGTTCCGATATGCCAGACAGCGCAGCGCGCTGATGGTCTTCGCATGGCTCAGCATCCTGTCGCCGCCGTTGGGAACGTTCGTCGGCCTGCACGCGCTCCGCAACCTCAAAACGCCCAACGCATCCAACGACATATCCACCGGACACCCGTGAGCAGGAACCGTCGCGATGCGGCAGCGGATCGTCCGCCACCGCACCGCGCTGCCTTCGTCATTGCGCCCGGTTATGGCGCGGGCACCGGAAACACGCCTGAATTGCCGACCGGATTGTTCGGCAATGCGCCGGTCGGATGGATACCGTAGACGTGGATCTTCTTGCCCTGATGCGCTTGACGCACCGACAGCGGCAAACGGATCGAGAAACGATAGGCCACGCCGTCCGAACCACAGGCGTTCGCGACTGCGATGCGGTCGGCATCGGTCGTGCTGGCGAAATCCGAGGTATAGGCGCCGATGCCCGTGCTGACGCCGGTCGAACTGCGTACGTAGAGATGCACATCGACCGGAATCCGCGCGCCGTACGAACACGCCCAGCCGTTGACCCGGTTGCTGACCACACCATCGATCACGCCCCTGGTCTGGCCGAAACTGCCGGCCAGTGCGGTCACGCTGGTGTTGTTGCGCAGTGCGGCGACCGAACGCTTCAACAGATCGTAGTAGAGCGTGCCGGAACGCGCGGCCGGCTCGAGATCGCGGTTGTATTCCTGGTTGTATTGATCGGTGAAGAGCCGGTCGCCGTAGCCGGGCCACGAGACCCGCTGCACGACCCATTCGTTCCATCCGGTGATCATCACGTAGGGCCGGTTGGACAACCGCGCGGTTTCCATCTGTCTCAGGAACGTCATGCCGTTGAACTTCGACACCGCCGTCGGCTCGTAGCTGATCCAGTTCAACGCGAACGCGGGCGCCACCGAAATCTGCTGACCGTCCGCACTGCCGCGCTGGTTGCAGGCGGACTGTCCACGGCTGGCCTTGAATGCGGGCCAGTTGCTGCAGCCCGAGATGAATCCCCATGCGTCGATAGCGCCGCCGTTGGGGTCCTGCGCCCACATCTTCACGGTCGTCAGCGTGGCGGCGTAACTGGCGATCTTGGCAACCGCATAGCTGCCATCGCGCGGCGCGACGAACACCACGGGCTTGTTGTTGGAGAGGAACGCCAGCGCGCTGCCGGTCATCTTCAATCGCGCGTACTCGATCGTGTCCTTCGCGCCGGCCGGCGGCGCATTCGGCGACACCGTCACCCACGGAATGATCTTCGGCGTATTGCCCGCGCCCATCCCGCCCCATACCGCCAGCAGACGCTCGAACGGCTGCACGATCATCCTGTCGGCGTCGATGCTCTGCGTATCGGGCCAGTTGGTGATATCGACATAGATATAGTCGATGCCCGCCGCCTTCAGCAGGGTGGCGTGTTCCCTCAGCAGCGCGTCGTTCTGCGACAGGCAGTAGTAACCGGCCCTCGGCATCCCCCACCAATGCGTAGAGTTCAGGGGACCCAGGGCACTCGGATTATCGCTTTCGAGGATATTGCTGAGATTGTAGGTGCCCGCTTTGGCGGGACAGTGCGATATCACGTAGAAGATGCCGACCGTGCGCGCAACCTGCGCGTTCGCATCGGGGGTATGGATCATGGACAGTAATCCGCAGGCCAGCACGACCGCCTGCACGCTTGCGATGAATCTACGCATCGGGTGATTCTCCTTTTCATCGACGGCTGTTTGCCGCCGGATCATCAGTCGCCAGTGGCGGATGAAACAGGACATCGCCTCCGGAGCACGCTGCGGAGTGACCACGCCATCCCCGGCATGAGCCACGGCCTGTATTTCGAGAATACGTTTGCAGGCGCCGCCTCTTGCCTTGTGCTCCCCGCGCGGATCGCCGACAGTGCAACGCCTGTCGACCCGACGCTGCGCACGATCTGCCGCATGTTCCGCAGCGTTTTTTGCTGCAATGCACAACATCCCGCGCCCGCGCCGCATTCCCGATGCGATGTGCCCTGGAGGCCAAGATGCGCACGATACCGATCCGCCGAAGCAATGCGCTTTCGGCGATGCTCGTTTTCTTCCTGACCCTGTTGCTCGCGGCCTGCGATCTGCCGCTGAGCGATGGCGGCACGCTGACCGGCGCGGCCAAAACCACCGCGCTCGACGATTTCGCCGGCACCGCAAACAACAGCGGTGCGACCAGCGGCATCTGCGACGCGAGCACCGCGAGTACGATCCTCACGCCGGTGCCGAATCCGCCGCGCGACGGCGCGCCGATCGACGTGCGCATCCACTACAACCGGCCGGACGGCAACTACGGCGACTGGGGTCTGCATCTGTGGCAGGTCAACGACGCCGGCCAGTACATCGCCGATTATCCGGGCGTGTCGTGGAATGCGCCGCTGGTGCGCGCGGGCATCGACAGCTATGGCGCGTATTTCGATCTGCAGGCCACCCAGTTCGCCCACCCGGCGGCTGCGGGTTTCGGTTTCATCGTGCATCCACCGGGACAGGGCGGCGATCCCGGCGTCGACCGCACGCTGAAATTCACCGACGGCGGCGAGTTCTGGCTGCGCTCCGGCGATGCCAGCGTGTATCGCAGCAATCCGCTGGGCAGCACGCCGGACATCGACACCGTGCGCGTGCACTACAAGCGCTTCGACAGCGCCTACGACCAGTGGGGCCTGCACCTGTGGCCGAGCAGCGGGATCGATCCGTCGCGCCTCGCAGGACTGGCGCTCGAGCAGTGGGGCAATCCGGTGCCGCTGGCGTCGATGCCGGGCTACGCGACCGGCAGCAGCGAGATCGTGTTCGATCTGCCGGTGCTCAATCCGCAGGGCGACGCCAACCGCAGCGCGGTCGAATTCATCATCCACGGCCTGCCGTCGAATCCGAACGGCGGCGTCAACAACAAGGACGGCTGGAACGACAACATCCGCGTGAGTTACGCGGCGCTGTCGATCAGCAACCGCGTCGGCCAGGTCTGGCTGGTACAGGGCACGCCGACGGTGTTCACCGCGCCGCCGAACACCCGCCGTGTTTCCACCACCGATGCGCGCGCGGCATGGCTCACCCGTAATCTGCTGAAGTGGCCGCTGGCCGACGATTTCGGCACGTTCAAGCTGTATCACTCCGCGAACGGACAGATCCTCGCGCCGCGCGGACAGCCGGTAACCGGCGCCGATGGTGCACTGACGCTGCAGATCGGCGGCAGCGTGCCGGCGGATGCGGCGGAACGCTTCAAATATCTCGACGCCGGCGTGGTGCTGGCGGTGAACGCCGCGGACGAAGCGCGACTGGGCGATGTGCTGAAGCAGCAGCTCGTGCTGGTGCAGGAAGACGCCGACGGCAAGGTGCTGGGCGCGACCACGCCGCAGCTGGCCGGCGCGCTGGACGACCGCTATGCCGCTGCCGAAGCGGTGGACGATCTCGGCGTATCGTTCGACCGCAACCGTGCGGCGTTCAAGCTCTGGGCGCCGACCGCACGCAAGGTCACGCTCTGCACCTACGGCGCGCAGGGCGTGGCGCACAGCGAAGACGCGATGAGCTTCGACGCCGCCACCGGTGTCTGGCGCTTCGATCCGCGCAACCACGGCCGTCATGGCGATGACGACGACGACGATGACGACGACAGGCCGCGCGGCCTCTACTACAGATACGCGGTGGAAGTGTTCGTGCGCGGCGTCGGCGTGGTCCGCAATCTGGTCACCGATCCGTACTCGATCAGCCTCAACGCGAACTCGCAGCGCAGCTACATCGCCGATCTGGATTCGCCATGGCTGATGCCGCCGGGCTGGCGCCACGCCTCGTCGCCGGATGCGGTCCGCGCGCAGGAGGACATGTCGATCTACGAACTGCACGTGCGCGATTTCTCCGCCAACGACAACACGGTCAGCGCGCGCAATCGCGGCAAGTATCTCGCGTTCACCGAAGCGAACTCCAACGGCATGCGCCACCTGCGCGGGCTCGCGCGCGCGGGCGTGACCGATGTGCACCTGCTGCCGGTGTTCGATTTCGCCAGCACGCCGGAGCAAGGCTGCATCACGCCGACGATCCCGAATGCCGCGCCGGACTCCGAAGCGCAGCAGGCCGCAGCCGGCGCCGCGCGCGCCGACGACTGCTTCAACTGGGGCTACGATCCGTGGCACTTCACCGCGCCGGAAGGCAGCTTCGCCAGCAACGCCGACGACGGCGCCGCGCGCATCCGCGAATTCCGCGCAATGGTGATGGCGCTGAATTCGTCGGGCCTGCGCGTGGGCATGGACGTGGTCTACAACCACACCAGCGCGTCGGGGCAGAACGACAAATCGGTCCTCGACCGCATCGTGCCCGGCTACTACCAGCGCCTCAACGTCGCGGGCGACATCGAGCGCTCGACCTGCTGCGAGAACACCGCGACCGAAAACCGGATGATGGCCAAGTTGATGATCGATTCGGTCAAGACCTGGGCCACGCAGTACCGCATCGATTCGTTCCGCTTCGACCTGATGGGCCATCAGCCGCGCGCGGTGATGGAACGGCTGCGCGATGAAGTCTCCGTCGCCGCAGGCCATCCGGTGCAGTTGATCGGCGAAGGCTGGAACTTCGGCGAGGTCGCCAACGGCGCGCGCTTCGTGCAGGCCTCGCAGCTGTCGCTCAACGGCAGCGGCATCGGCACCTTCAGCGACCGCGCCCGCGACCATGTCCGTGGCGGCTCGGGTTTCGACAGCGGCAATGCGCTGCGCAGCAACCAGGGCTACATCAACGGCATGCATTACGACGACAACGGCAGCGGCGGCAACAAGAGCCGCAACGACCTGATGTGGTCGGGCGACGTGATCAAGGTCGGCCTGGCGGGTTCGATCCGCGATTACGTGATGACCACGCACTGGGATGCTTCGCTGCGCCTCGACCAGATCGACTACGGCGGCCAGCCGGCCGGCTACGTCGTCGATCCGCAGGAAGTGGTGAACTACGTCGAGAACCACGACAACTGGACGCTGTTCGACAACAACGCGTTCAAGCTGCCCACCGCCACCAGCCGCGAGGACCGCGCGCGAGTGCAGATCCTCGGCGCCGCGATCAACAGTTTCAGCCAGGGCGTGTCGTACTTCCATGCCGGCGTGGACACGCTGCGCAGCAAGTCGCTGGACCGCAACAGCTACGACAGCGGCGACTGGTTCAACCGCATCGATTGGAGCTACAGCGACAACGGCTTCGCCGCCGGTCTGCCGCCGCAGGGCGACAACGGCGGCAACTGGTCGGTGATGGGTCCGCTGCTGGCGAACGCGGAGATCAAGCCGACCGACACCGAGATCCGCTGGACCCGCGACGCGTTCCGCGACCTGATGAAGATCCGCGCCAGTTCGCGCCTGTTCCGCCTGCGCACCGCCGCCGAGATCAAACAGCGTCTGGCGTTCCGCAACACCGGCAGCGGCCAGGTCGCGACGGTGTTGACGGCGCATCTCGACGGCAATGGCTATCACGGCGCCGGCTTCCGCGAAGTGCTGTACTTCGTCAACGTCGACAAGGTGCCGCAATCGCTGACGATCGCCGAGGAGGCCGGCAAGCGCTATCGCCTGCATCCGGTGCATCTCGCCCACGACGCCGCCGATCGTCGCGCCGCGCAGGCGACCTACGACAGCGTCAGCGGTCGCTTCAGTGTTCCTCCGCGCACGGCGGTGGTGTTCGTGATGAGGTAAACGTCGGCGAACGCATCGGCGACGCAACGCAACGGCGACCGCGAGGTCGCCGTTGCTGTCTGTGCGATGCGCTGCCGGCAACCCCGATGTGCCGGCATGACCTCTGGCAGTGTCCCCGCATGCACGTCGAGCGGAGCATCCCTGCACGCTCCCATCGATCGCGACGACGCCCATGCGCACCCTTCGTATTCCCTGCGGCACCGGCCGCTTCGCTGTCGTCGCCTTCGTCCTCGGCCTCGCGTTTTCGGCTGCGGTCGTCGCGAAACCGCCGACCCGACTGCCTGCGGACGCGACGTGGCAAAAACTGCAGACCGAACCCTACAAAGGCAAACAGGACGACATCCACTTCATCGATGCCGACCACGGCTGGTACGTCAACGGCGCCGGCAAAATCCATGCGACCGCCGATGGCGGCAACACCTGGACGCTGCAGTTGGAACAGCCGGGCACGTATTTCCGTACCGTCGGCTTCGTCGATGCGGACAACGGCTTCGCCGGCAATATCGGCATCGATTATTTTCCCGGCGTCACCGATACCCGGCCGCTGTACCGCACCCGCGATGGCGGCAAGACCTGGCGCGTGGTCGAGGGCCTGACCGGTGAACAGGTCAAAGGTCTGTGCGCGATCGATGTGCTGCACAACCGCTTCGTGAATGCCGGCAAGCTCGATGAGCGCGTCATCGTCCATGCCGGCGGTCGCGTCGGCGGCCCGGCGACGCTGCTGCGTTCGCTCGATGGCGGCGAGCACTGGAAGATCATCGACATGACGCCGCATACGGCGATGATCCTCGACGTGAAATTCTTCGATGCGATGAACGGCGTGGTGTTCGGCGCCAGCGACAGCGACGTGGAGAAATCGCATGCGCGCATCGTCCGCACCCAGGACGGCGGCGTCACCTGGAAAACCGTCTACGAATCGAAGCGCCCGTTCGAAATCACCTGGAAAGGCAGCTTCCCCAGCGCGAAAGTCGGTTATGCAACGGTGCAGAGCTACGACCCCGACCCGGCCAGCAGCCAGCGCCATGTCGTGAAGACCACCGATGGCGGTCGCAGTTGGAAGGAACTGCCGCTGGTCGACGATGCGAAGGTGCGCGAATTCGGCATCGGTTTCCGCGACGAACGCATCGGCTGGGTCGGCACCAGCACCAGCGGTTTCCAGACCGTGGACGGCGGCAGACACTGGACGCCGGTGGAGATGGGCCGCGCGGTGAACAAGATCCGCGTACTGCCCACCGACAGCGGCTTCGTCGCCTATGCGATCGGCGTGGATGTGTACAAATTCGACGCGACGCTGCCCGCGAAGAACAAGTAAGCGCCTGTTCAAAACCCCGGATGCAGAAGCATCTGTCATCCCGAACGAGGGCGAAGCCCGAGGAGGGACCTGCTTGTAGCGGGTGATGTGACAACAGCAGGTCCCTCCGCCCGCTGCGCGTGCGTTCGGGATGACAGATGGCTTACGGGGATTTTGAACAGGCTGTGAGCACGCTTCTGATGCATCTGGTCGTGTAACCTCGGCCTGCCCCATCTCCGGAGCCGCCATGCGCCGACTGCTCATCGCCAGCTTGTATCTGTTCGCAGCGCTCGTGCAGGCCGCCGAACCCGACCGCCGCATCGCCGTCACCATCGACGATCTGCCGTGGCAGCGCATGGCGACCACGTCGCCCGACGCGCTGCGCATGCGTCACGCCGCACTGCTGGAGCAACTGCGCATCGGCGGCGTGCCGGTGACCGGTTTCGTCAACGAGGACAAACTCGAACGCGACGGCGCGGTGCAGCCGGAACGCGTGGCGATGCTCGACGCCTGGCTCGACGCCGGGTATCTGCTGGGCAACCACACCTACGGCCACGTCGATCTGCACGCCGTCGGGATCCCCGCGTTCGAGGACGCGATCCTGCGCGGCGAACGCGTGCTGCGGCCGATGCTGGCGAAGCGTGGGCAAACGCCGCAGTGGTTCCGGCATCCGTATCTGCGTGCAGGCCGCACCGCCGAGGACAAGGCGACCATCGCGGATTTTCTTTCGCAGCACGGTTATCGCATCGCGCCGGTGACGGTCGACAACGGCGAGTGGGTCTGGGCCTTCGCCTACGCGCGCGTACTCGACGGGCAGGCGGACACGCCCGAGCGCGCAGCGCTGCTCGAACGCCTGCGCCTGGGCTACGTACCTTACATGCTCAACAAGATCGACTATTACGAACAGCAATCGCAGGCGCTGCTGGGGTATGCGCTGCCGCAGACGCTGCTGCTGCACGCCAACGAACTCAACGCCGAGGCGTATGCGGAACTGATCGCCGGCATCAAGCGCCGCGGCTACCGTTTCGTGACCCTGGAAGATGCGATGCGCGATCCCGCCTATGCCCGCGAAGACGGCTATCACGGGCGCTACGGCCCCAGCTGGTTGCACCGCTGGGCGATGGCGGAGAAACAGCCGAAAACATTCTACGACGGAGAACCCATCGTGCCGAAGTGGGTGTTGGATCTTGCGGGCGTGGATTCGGAATGAGCGCGCGCTTCGCGCTCATGGCGGGCGTGTTCGTCATGCTGTTCGCGACGCTTGTCCTGGCTGATTCCTGGCCACCGCCGCGCACCCAGCGCTACTACTCCGCGGATGGAAATGTCCAAATCGTCATCGTGCCCCGCGCACTGGCTGGGAATCTGGAATATTTTCAAGACAAGGTCGATGGAAAATCGCCTGCCGGGCAGCGCCCCGGCAGCAATATCATGGCGCCGTTCGCGCGCGTATCGCGGCGGACGGACGGCGGTCGATGGACGACGCTCTGGCAGCAGTCTCTGGTCAATGATGTCGCACCGGTACACGCCATGGCCGCGAACAACGGAAAATACCTCGTTACATTCGACAATTGGCACAGCATGGGACATGGAACCGATGCGGTCGCCATCTACGGCACCGGTGGGCGGCTGATCCGCAAGTACGCGCTGACCGACTTCCTTCCCAGAACCTATATCGAAACGCTGCCGGCCAGCGTCAGCTCCATCCGCTGGGGACGCGAACACTTCTTTTCCGAGGACGAAGAAACCTTGATTCTTCGCGTCGCGGAACCGAGCTTCGATTTCGGCGACGACCATGGGCTGGTCGTGTCGATACGCATCCGCTTGGCCGATGGCGCGATCACGCCGCCTGCCGGTCGCGCGTGGGAACGCGCGTTGCGCAAATCGAAAAAAGTGCGTGCCCAGCAACAAGCATTCGAGCGGAAAGCCTGTGCGGAATGGGGCGGCGGCTGGTGCCGACAGCGATGACCGCCTTCGGCCCCTGGAGCACCACCCTCGCCATCGGCGCGACCTTCGGCCTTGCGGTCGCGCTGCTGCTCGCGTCCACCCGCAGCAACGCTGCGGCCAATCGGTTGCTGGCCCTGCTGTTGCTGGTGTTCGTGCTGAAGCTGATGCCGTACGTGCTCGGTTTCGCCGGCTATTACGACGCCTATCCGTGGCTGTCGTTCGCGCCGTTCGAACTGGGGTTGGCGATCGGTCCGTTGCTGTATCTGCATGTGCGTCGGCTGACCTCCGGCGGGCTGCCGACGGGCTGGTACCGGCATCTGCTGCCCGGGGCGCTGCAGTTCGCGTATCGCGCCGTCATGTTCATGCAGCCGCAGGACATCAAGGATGCCTGGAACGACAGCATCCATCGCGACTGGATCGATCCGTCGGAAACGTTCCTCGACCTGCTCTCGTTCGCGATCTATCTGTGGTTGGCGTTGCGTGCCTACCGTACGTACCAGCGCTGGCTCGACGCGCATCTGAGCAACCGCGAGGAATTCCGCATCGTGTGGCTGCGCAATGTCCTGGTCACGTTCGCGCTGGCATGGCCGATCTGGGCGCTGTACGAAGCATTCAGTTACGCCACCGGCTTCAACTACTACCAGCGCTTCCCGCTGTACGTCTGCTTCACGCTGCTGGTGTTCTATCTGGGCCTGGAAGGCTGGCGCCATGCCGGCACCGCATATCCGCAGCCATCCGCCGAAACGGAGCCGGCGGAAGCGCCACGCTTCGCGGCACCGCGCATCGAGCCGTCGAGCCGCGACTGGACCGTGCAGGGTGCAGAATGGCTGGCGCGCACCGAAGCCGCCGGCTGGTGGCGCGACCCGGCGTTGAGCCTCGAACGCCTTGCCCGGCATCTCGGCACCAACACCGCCTACCTCTCGCGCGCACTCAACGAAGGTCTTGGTGTCAGCTTCAACGAAGCGATCAACCGGCTGCGTGTGGACGAGGTCTGTCGTCGTCTGGCATCGGATGCCGCCGATGGCGATCTGCTCGACATCGCCTTCACCGCAGGCTTCAGTTCAAAGACCAGCTTCAACCGCAGCTTCAAGGCGCAAACCGGAAAAACGCCGTCCCGATTCCGCGAATCGGCCGGCGCGGCACGTACCGAAGGATAAAAGCGCGGCTTTTTCGTGGACTGGAACGACAGCAGCACAGCATGACGGCACGGTAGCGGCTCTGTTCAACGCCCCCAGGCCGCCATGTCCGGCATCGCCCGATTCGTCCTCGTCATTTGCCTCGCGCTCGTCCCATCGGCCAACGCCAGCGCCGCCGATGTCCCGCAGTCGCTCACCGCGAAGGAAGCCCAGCGCGAACTGCGGATCCTCAAGCGGGGCCTGACGGATCTGCACGCGGGCCTGTATCGCTACCGGAGCCCGGAGCAGATCGAGGCCGAATTCGCCCGCGCCGAAGCCCAGGTCGCCGACGGCAGCGACACACTGGAGATGTTCCTGATCGTCAGCCGGGTCGCGGCGTCGGTACGCTGCGGCCACACTTGGACCAATCCGCTCAACCAGGGCCCGGCAGTGCGGCGGGCGCTCGCGGCGCTGCCGACGCTGCCGCTGCGCGTGCGCGTGCTCGAGCAACGCCTGCTCGTGACCGCCAGCGCGGACCCTCGGGTGCCCGCGAACGCCGAGCTCTTGAACATCGACGGACGGACCCCGACCGCACTCATGGCCGGGTTCATGCCCTACCTGCGCGCCGATGGCGACAACGACGGCAAACGCCTGAGTCAGCTCGACAGCAACGAGAACGGCGGCGCCATGGACCTGTTGCTGCCGTTGCTGCATCCACCGGGAGCGGAAGGCTATGTGCTGACCGTGCGACCGCGTGGCGGCAAGGTCCTTCGGATCACGGTGCCGGCGATGACCGCCGACGAACGCGAACGCCTGCTCACCGCTGCGGGCGCGGCGCAGGACAGCGCGGACTGGCGCTTCGATATCGTCGACGACACCGCCACGCTCACCCTGCCGACCTTCGCGTTCTGGAACGGAAACTTCGACTGGAACGATTTTCTCGATCGAAGTTTCGCGACCCTGGACGAGAAAAAGATTCCGAATCTCATCCTGGATCTGCGCCGCAACGAAGGCGGCGACGATGCGATCGGCCGTACGCTCCTGGCGCATGTTCTTTCGGCACCGCACACGGTTCCCGCGAACCGCAGCGAAAGCGCATACGAACGGGTGCCGTACGATCTTGCGCGCTTCCTGGACACCTGGGATTTCTCGTTCTTCGACCGCACCGGTCGCGTCTCGCGGGGCGAAGGCCGCAACTGGCTGCTGCGCGAACAGGATGTGGACCGCGTCGTCGCCCCGGTGGCGAAGCCGTATCGCGGCAAGGTCGTGCTGCTCACCGGGCCACAGATGAGTTCCGCCGGTTACCTCATCGCCCGCGACTTCAAGGCCAGCGGCGCGGCCACGCTGATCGGCCGCGAAACCGGCGGCAACCTGCGCGGGCTCAACGGCGGCCAGCTCGCGTGGATGGTGTTGCCCACGTCCGGCGTAAGCATCGATATCCCGCTGATCTCCGGTTTCGCCAGAACGCCTCAGCCGGATCGCGGCGTACTGCCGGACATCGCGGTGCGCACGCGGCTGGAGGATGCGGCGATCGGCATCGATCCCGATATGGTGGCAGCGAAACGCTGGTTCGCAACGCACCGCGCAGCACACTGATGCCCGATATCGACGCTCACGCCAACACGGTCGTCCCGTCGTCGACACGCAACATGCGTAGGCTGGGCTGAAAAACCCGGCACCGCGGTCTTTATCGAGAGCCATGCTGGGCTTTTCAGCCCAGCCTACTTTTGCATCCCCGGCTCCGTCGCGCGGAACCGGCGGAGGCTGTTCCGTCATTCACATCAAGCCAACACAGCCATCGCATCGCCGACAAGCAATACGCCGCTGCCACGCGGAATCAGATTCATGCCGAAGGTGATCCCGCCCGGTGTGCGTCGATAATCCTTCAGGATGTTCAACGGCTCGCCGTCGTGGCGACGCGCACCGCTGACAGGATCGACGGTGGTGAACACGCAGCGTGCGCACGGTTTGACCGCTTCGAATTCGAGCCCGCCGATGCGCACGCGTTTCCAATGATCCTCGGCATGCGCGGCGGCACCGGCGACGACGAGGTTCGGCCGGAACTGCGCCATCGCGACCGGCGCACGGCCAGCTTCGGCGAGACGCGCGTTCAAGCCATCGAGCGCCGTCTGCGCGATGACCAGCAAGGGATAACCATCGGCGAAACTCACTTCGTCGCCGGGCCGCGCGTAGGCGGGATCGACCGCGCGCCGCGCGTCGTCGTCCATGTGCACCAGCCGGACCGGCTGCTGCAGAAACCCACTCAACCAGGCATCCGCTGCAGGATCGACGACCGGTGCATCCACCGTGTCCTTCCAGATCGTGACGCGGAGGCGCGAGGCATCCGGCAGCGGAGAGGCGACATCGAGATCGGGCATGCCGGGCGCGGACAGACGCAGGCCGTTTTCCTGCACTTGCGCGCGGATCAGCACCATCTGCGAAACCTGTCGCGCAGTGACGAAACGATTGTCGGCATCCACCACCAGCCAGCGGCGATCGTGACGCGGACCGCGCGGAAGGATATCGATGGTTTCGACCGCAAGGCCTGCGGCCGACTTCAACGGATAGAGATGCAGCGAAGACAGATGCATGGCTGCAGGCTAGGATGCGGCGCGATGGGCGTAGCTGAGCACGCGGGTGATCGTCCACTTCCCGTCCTGCTGGCGCCAGACGATGGTGAAATCGGCCATGCCTTCGCATTCGCCGCTGTCGAACCGGCAGAAGCGGTGCGAACCGCGGGCGATGGCGCCGAAATCCTTGACCGGAAATACTTCCAGCGAACCGGGAATCAATTCTCGACGGAAATGGCCGCAGACGTACTGCCTGGTATTCGCGAGCATCGCATCGCGGTTCCAGGTCACGCCGCCGGTGTCGTGATAGAACTCGATATCGGGCGCGAAGAAACCCGAATGCTTGTCGAGTTGCGCCGGATCGCTGCAGGCGTTGAAAGCGGCGAAGACTTCGGTGTCGAGCGCGGAGATCGTATCGAAGAGAGGATCGACGTCGGAGCCGGACACCGCCTGCGCAGCCAACGGAGACAGACCCGCCGACAGCAGCACGCAGAACATCGACAGCGTTTTCATGACGTCTCCGCAACATGGAGAGCGTGCCGCCGAAATTGGCGTCACGCGTCCACGGTACACAGCGTCGCTGTCGCCGGCAAGAGCGTCATGGCTTGCGGTAGAGATGCACGAAACGGTCGGTCTTGCCCCTGATCGCAGGGTCGAACACGTTCTTGCTGTGGTCGTCGTCACGATTGCGCAGGGTTTCGATGCTGCCGGCGAACTCCAGCCCATGCGCCTTGAAATCGCGTACGGCGAACGTCGCTTCGATCCGGTGCAACGCCTGCGCATCGGCGTTGCCGGAGCCTTCGCGCGCGACGTGATCGACGATCAGCAGCCGCCCGCCCGGTTTCAGCGCAGCGACGATCTGATCGATGAACTGCCCGGCGTCGATCGCCTGCCAGCCGTTTTCCGGGTCGGCGTGGTACAGGTCGTGATACGACATCACGACCAGCGCGCCGTCGAGCGCGTTCTCGCCGAGCCCCAGGGCTTCGTTCGGCACGATCGAATAGCGGACGTTGGGCAGACGGTTGCCGGCGAGACGGGGTTCGAGCCCTTTCTTCGCGTAGGCATCGTAGGCCGCATTGTTGATCAACAGTACCTGCCCTCGCGGGCCGACGATGCCGGAAATGATCTCGCTGTAGTAACCGCCGCCGCCGAAGATGTCGGCGATGGTCTCGCCGCGCCCGAATCCGGCGAGTTCGAGCACGGCATCCGGACGGTCGCGCGCATCGCGTTCGCGATCGTCGACGCTGCGCGACGGCGCGGCGAGCCGACGGGCGATGGCATCGCCGTCGACGACGCCGACATGGGCACAGCCTGCGAGCGTGGCGAATGCGAGTGCAAGAACGGTGATGTGCAGCGAACGCATGGGGCTCTCCTGACCAGCGACAGTCCGACACTATGCGCCCGCGTCGGGCGAAACCGTCACGGGCCGGAAGTCACGGCCGTATCGTTGTCCGCTGCAATCGACACGATCGGCAAAGCGCGGTGCGATGTCGACCCCGACTTACGCCAGATAACCACCATCCACCACGAGGCAGGTCCCGGTGACATAGCCCGCAGCCGGCGAGCACAGGAACAGCACCGCCGGCGCGATCTCGTCCGGCTGCGCGCTGCGGCCCATCGGAATCAGCTGCGACATCATGCCCATCAGTTTCGGATTGGAAGTGATGGCCGATGCGAATTTCGTATCGGTCAAGCCCGGCAGTACCGCGTTGATGCGGACACCGTGCGCGGCGAGTTCCTTGGCGAAGCCTTCGGTCATGTTGACGATGCCGGCCTTGGTCATCGAGTAGACGCCCTGCCCGGCGGCGGGCCGCTTCGCGTTGACCGACGCGATATTGACGATGCTGCCGCCGCCCTTGGCCTTCATCCGCCGCGCCGCCTGCACCGTGGCCCAGAAATAGCCGCGCAGATTCACGTCGACGGTTTTCTGGTAGCTGCCCAGGTCCATGTCGATCATCGGGCCGAAATACGGATTCGCCGCCGCGTTGTTGACCAGGATATCGGGTGCTTTGCCTGCGGCGTCCAGCGCGCCGAACAGCGCCTCGATCGCATCGGCATCGCCGACATGCAGGGCGTGCGCTTCGGCCGAACCGCCGGCGGCGCGGATCGCCTCCGCGACAGCGGCGCAGGCCTCGACATTGCGCGATGTGCAGACGACATGCGCGCCATGCGCGGCGAGCAGATGGGCGATGGATTCGCCGATGCCGCGCGATGCGCCGCTGACCAGCGCGATCCTGCCGGTGAGGTCGAAGAGAGGGTCGGGTGTCGACATGGATGGGCCAGATCGTGGGGTGGATACGAGAGCGCGCACGCGGCGGCTTGCTATGCTGCCGAGACTAGCACAGCAGCAGAAAGGCACCGATGGACACGAATCGACGACGCGTATTGATCACCGGGGCCGGCAGCGGGCTGGGTCTCGCCCTCGCGCACCGCTACGCACGCAACGGCGCGCGCGTGGCCTGCGTCGATCTGCTCGCCGATCGCGCCGAAGCCGCCGCTGCGGCGCTGTCGGGCAGCGGTCATCTGGCGCACGCCGCCGATGTCGGCGACGACGCCTCGATGCAGGCGCTGCACGATCGCATCGAGCTCGAATGGGGCGGCGTGGACGTGTTGATCAACAACGCGGGCATCGCATCGGTCGGGCCGATGGTCGAGACGACGATGGAAGAGTGGCGGAAGATCCTGGATGTCGATCTGGTCGGTGTCGTGCGCGGCTGCCGGCTGTTCCTGCCGGCCATGCTGGCCGCGCGCAAGGGACAGATCATCAACACCGCGAGTTTCGCGGGCCTCGCCGGCGCGCCGGGCATGATGACGTATGGCGTCGCGAAAGCCGCCGTGGTCGCACTGTCGGAACAACTGCGCGCCGAAACGCATTACCACGGCGTCCGCGTCAGCGTGATCTGTCCTGCGTTCTTCCGCACCAATCTGCTGGAGACCGCGTTCGCCAGCGAGAAGGTCAAGGCGAAGGTGATCAAACTGATGGACACCTCGCCGGACACGCTCGACGGCGTCGCCGACAAGGTGTTCGCATCGGCCGAACGCGGCGAGTTCATGATCATCCCGACCAAACGTGAGCCGATGCGCTGGCGGTTGAAGCGCTGGTGGCCGGCGTTCTATTTCAGCCGGGTGGTGAAACTCGCGAGTCCACGCAAACAGGCTGCAGGCGGGAAGTGATGCAGGCAGCCTGCGCGTTCAACGCCGCTCTTTCATCGCCATCACCACGCCAAGGCCCGCAAGCAGCGACACCGCCGCGGTGCCGCCGTAACTGAGCAGCGGCATCGGCACGCCGACCACCGGCAGCAGGCCGGAGATCATGCTGCCGTTGACGATCACGTACACCGAGAACGCGAGGCCCAGTGCACCGGCGAGCAGTCGCGAATAGGTGTCGCGCGCTTCGCTGGCGATCCACAGACAGCGGCCGACGACGAAGGTGTACAGCGCCAGCACGGTGGCGACGCCGACCCAGCCGAATTCTTCCGACAGCACGGCGAAGATGAAGTCGGTGGTGTGCTCGGGCAGATAATCGAGATGCGACTGCGTGCCCTGGCCCCAGCCCTGCCCGGTCCAGTTGCCGGAGCCGATCGCGATCTTCGACTGGATGATGTTCCAGCCGGTACCGAGCGGATCGGATTCCGGATTGAGGAAGGTGCGGATGCGGTCTTTCTGGTACGGCCGCAGCATCCAGAACCATGCAACCGGCGCGGCGGCGGCGACGCTGGCGCCTGCAGCGATGAACCAGCGCCACGGCAGGCCGGCGAGGAACAGCGCGAACGCGCCGCTGGCGGCGACCAGCATGGCGGTGCCGAAATCCGGCTGCAGCAGGATCAGCAGCGTCGGCCCGGCAATGATGGCGCCAGCGGTGAGCACCGTGAGCACGCGCGGCGGCAGGCGTTCGCGATGCAGGAACCACGCGACCATCATCGGCAGGCTGAGCTTCAGCACTTCGGCCGGCTGGAAATAGAACACACCGAGATTGATCCAGTGATTGCCGTGCTTGCCCTGGCCGATGAACAGCACCGCGACCAGCGGCAGCAGCGAACCGGCGAACACCAATGGCGTCACGCTGCGCAACTGCGTCGTGGGCACACGCGAGAGCAGCCACATCGCCGCCAGGCCGATGCCGTAACGCGCGCCCTGCGCCATCACCAGACGCGGACTTTCGTTGCCGGCGCTGTACAGCACCGCGAGGCCCACGCCCATCAGCGCCAGCAGCGCCGTCAGCAATGGCCAGTCGAGCGTGCGCGTGAGGCGCAGGAAGATATCCAGCAGCCAGCGGACGAAAGTCTTCATCGCGCGGGCTCGGTGCTGACCGGCTCGACGGTGGCATTCGCAGCGGCAGGCGCTGCGGCCGTCGGCGTGGATGCGGTACTCGCGCTGGCGACGACATTCGCGAACGGGTTGGTCGCGAGCGCTGCCGCGAGCGCTGTGGGATCCTGCTCGGGCATCTTGCCGAGCAGCCAGGCGTCGAAGATCTTGCGTGCGATCGGCGCGGCGGTGCTGGCGCCGTAGCCGCCGCCTTCGACCACCACCGCGAGCGCGATGGTCGGGCTGTCGGCCGGCGCATAGCCGGTGAACAGCGCGCGATGGCGCAGATGCATCGGCAGGTTGCGCGGATTGATGCTGACATTGCCGCGTCGGCTGACGACCTGCGCCGTACCGGTCTTGCCGGCGATGCGATACGGCAGCCCACCGCTGATCACGCGCGCGGTGCCGCCCGGGCCGTGCACCGTGCGGATCATGCCGTCGCGCACGACCTGCAGATTCGCCGCGCTGCGGCTGATCGCACGCGGCGCCGGCTGTTCCACCATCGCCCACGGTTTGTCGAAATCGTCGCGGCGCGCGCTGACCAGGTGCGGGCGACGCAGCAGACCGTCGCTGGCGAGCGCGGCGGTGCCCTGCGCGAGCTGCAGCGGCGTGGCTTTCCAGAACCCCTGGCCGATGCTGGAAATCACGGTGTCGCCGAGATACCACGGTCCCTGCTTCTTCGCGTTCTTCGCTTTCCACTCCGGCGACGGCAGGATGCCGCCGGTCTCGCCGGCCAGATCGATGCCGGTCGGCGCACCGAAGCCGTACAGCGACAGGTATTCGTCGAACTTGCGGATGCCCATGTCCAGCGACAGCCGGTAGTAGTAGGTGTTGACCGAATCGCCGATCGCCTTGCGCGCGTCGGTCCAGCCATGGCCGCCACCGTGCGAATCGCGATAGCCGCGCTTCTGCCCGGCGATACGGAATTCGCCGGTCGACAGCACTTTGTCGTCGGGCGTGCGCAGGCCGCTGTCGAGGCCGGCGAGCGTGATCAGCGGCTTGAGCGTGGAGCCGGGCGCGACGCCGCCGAGCACGTTGCGGTTGAACAGCGGTTTCGCCGGATCGTCCATCAGCAGACGGTAATTGGCGTGGGAAATGCCGTTGACGAACAGGTTCGGATCGTAGGTGGGCAGGCTGACCATCGCCAGCACTTCGCCGCTGCGCGGATCGAGCACCACCGCGGAACCGGTGAGGTCGCCGAACGCGATGATCGCGGCGCGCTGCAGGTCGGCATCGATGCTCAGGCGCAGGTCGACGCCGGGCTTCGCCGGAATCCGCCCGAGGCTGCCGATGATCCGGCCATCGACATTGGTCTCGATCTGTTCGTAACCGATCTCGCCGCGCAGGATCGCGTCGTAATAGCGTTCGATGCCCGACTTGCCCGTGTGGCTGAATGCGGCGGTGCCTTCGCCGAGTTTTTCCAGATCCTGCTTGTCGACGCGGCCGACGTACCCGATCACATGTCCGAACAGATCGCCGTAGGGATAGCGGCGGGTGAGATACGGCACCAGTTCGACGCCGGGATAGCGCCAGCGGTCGACCGCGAAACGCGCGGCTTCTTCGTCGGTGATGCGCAGGCGCAAAGTCACCGGCAGGAAACTCCGGGTGACGCGGCGGGTATCGTTGAAACGCTCGATGTCGTCGGGCGTGAGCGCGATGATCTTCGACAGCGACGCGACCAGCACATCGATGTCGCCGGCTTCGCCCGGCACCACGTCGAGACGATACGCCGGCACGTTGTCGGCGAGCACGCGGCCCTTGCGGTCGTAGATCAGACCGCGCGCCGGCACTTCCGGCCGCTGTTTCACCCGATTGGCTTCGGAGCGTTTGGCGTAGTCGGTGTGCTCCAACACCTGCAGCTTGAAGTACCACAGCGACAGGCCGACGAGCGCAAGCGCCACCGCGATGAAGCCGATCGCGGCGCGGGCGCGGAACTGCGTGGCTTCCTGCGCGGAATTCTTGACGTAGCGGCGGCGCATCGTGTCGTGCCTATGTCTTCCGACCCACGCGCAGCCCATCGAGCAGCACGAACAGCGGCGGCCACAGCATCGCGCCGATCAGCGGCGTCCACCACTGCATCCAGCCGCGGATCGGCTGGCCGAACACGAGATGCATGGCCGCGACGATGATCTGATCGTTCAGCAGCAGGCCGGCGATCGCCAGCGCCTGCTGCGCCATCGGGAAGAACCGCAGCTGCGGCCGGAACCGCTGAAGGATGAAGGTCATCACCGTCAATCGCAGCGCCTGCTCGCCGAGCAGGCTGCCGAATGCGACATCGGCGAGCAGGCCGATGCCGAAGGCCAGGCCCAGGCCGACGCGCTCGTGGTCTTCCAGCAGCCAGTAGGTCAGTACCAGCGCGAGCCAGTACGGCCGCAGCGGTTGCAGCACCGCCGGCAGCGGCAACAGGCCGAGCAGCAGCGCGACGAGGATGCTCGCCGGGAACAGCCAGGGCCGACGCACGCGACTCATCGCACCGGCTCCGTCGTTGTGGGCGCCGTTGCGGGCGGTTCGGGTACGGTCGGGCGCGCATTGGCCGTGTCGGCGGCGTTGGCCGCCGCCGGCAGGACCGCGGACGTGGGCGAGCGCCGCAGCAGCAGCACGTCGCGGCCACGATCGAGTTGCGCGGCCGGCTTCAGATCGCCTATCAGGAAGGCGCGGCTTTCGTCACGACGGAGTTTGGTGATCGTGCCGACCGGAAACCCGGGCGGGAATCGCCCACCGAGCCCGGAGGTGACGATCCGGTCGCCGATCTTCACGTCGCTGGACGTCGGTATGTTGGCCAGTTCGAGCCGATCGCCGCGCCCGTAGGCGACCAGCCGGATGCCGTTGCGCGATACCGACACCGGCACCGCATGGTCGGGATCGGTCAGCAGCAGCACGGTCGCGGTGGTCGGGCGCACTTCGATCACCTGGCCGATCAGCCCGCCGGCATCGATCGCCGCCTGTCCCTGGGTCACGCCCTGATTGGCGCCGATGTCGAGCACCACGCGCTGGCGCGTGGGATCGAGCGCGATATCGAGGATCGGTGCGAGCTGCACATCGAGTCCGCCCTGCTCCGCAGCACCCAACAAACCGCGCAGGCGCGCGTTCTCGGCGGCGGCGGTCTGCAGTCGCGCGATCCGCGCGCTGCTGATCAGCAGCGCGTTGCGCAGGATTTCGTTGTCTTTCGCCAGCCGCGCACGGGTGGATGCGTCGTCGCGCATGGTGTCGCCGAGCTTCGCCGGCAGGCCCGCCAGCCGCCACAGCGGCTGTACCACGATTTCGATCTGCCCACGGATGGCGGTCAACCAACCGCCGCGATGGTCCAGCACCATCAGCGCGATCGCCAGCGCCAGCGCGACCAACAGCCGCAACGTGCCCGCGATCTCCTCGGAGCGGTGTGCGGAAGGGCCGGCGTAGGGAGACACGTCAGGGAATTCGGTCTGGAGTTCGCGAAAGAATCAGGAGGGCGAGCGCCGGGTCCGGGGAAGGGCCGGCCCTTCTCCTCCCCTTGCGCATCGCGCAGGGGGAGGTCGGGAGGGGGTTAAAGCAAATTCAAACCCCTTCCCGGCCCTCCCCTTCGCCTGCGGCGAAAGGGAGGGAGCAGAGCAGCGTCATTCCGGCGAGAAGAACTCGTTGCCGTGCATATCGACCAGTTCCAGCGCGCGACCGCCGCCGCGGGCGACGCAGGTCAGTGGATCGTCTGCGATCTGCACGTGCAGGCCGGTCTCCTCGCTGATGAGCTTGTCGAGATCGCGCAGCAGCGCACCGCCGCCGGTGAGCACGATGCCGCGCTCGGCGACGTCGGCGCACAGTTCCGGCGGGGTCTGCTCCAGCGCCAGCTTGACCGCACTGGTGATCCCGCCCAGCGGCTCGCGCAGCGCATCCAGCACTTCATTGGAGTTGAGCTTGATCATGCGCGGCACGCCTTCGGCGAGATTGCGGCCGGAGACTTCCATTTCCATGACCGTGGCCTGCGGATAGGCGCAGCCGATCGTCAGCTTGATGCGCTCGGCGGTGGCCTCGCCGATCAGGGTGCCGTGGGCGCGACGCACGTAGTTGATGATCGCCTCGTCGAAACGGTCGCCGCCGATGCGCACCGACTGCGCGTAAACGATGCCGTTGAGCGCGATCACCGCGATCTCGGTGGTGCCGCCGCCGACGTCGATGACCATCGACCCGCGGGCCTCGGTCACCGGCAGGCCGGCGCCGATCGCGGCGGCCATCGGTTCCTCGATCAGGTACACCTCGCGGGCGCCGGCTTCTTCGGCCGATTCCTTGATCGCGCGGCGTTCGACATTGGTCGAGCCGCAGGGCACGCACACCAGCACGCGCGGGCTGGGCTTGAGGAAGCGCGATTTGTGCACCTTGCGGATGAAGTGCTTGAGCATTTCCTCGGTGTAGGTGAAGTCGGCGATCACGCCATCCTTCATCGGACGCACCGTGGTGATGTGTCCCGGGGTGCGGCCGAGCATCTGCTTGGCTTCGGCGCCGACCGCTGCGACCGAACGGTTGCCGCCGCCGACGCGGTCGTGGCGCACCGCGACCACGGACGGCTCGTTCAGGACGATGCCCTGGCCGCGGACGAAGATGAGGGTGTTGGCCGTGCCCAGGTCGATGGACAGGTCGTTGGAGAACATGCCGCGAAACTTTTTGAACATCGGGAGGCGTGCCGGTGGGGGAGCGTGACGGAGGGTGCCGGGGTTTCGCGCAGAGGCGGAACCGCCGGGAAAACTGTCTGCACAGACTGCCTGCGCATCGCGAATGCTGTCCTTGGCATCGCGGGCGGTTTCGGCAGCCCGTTAGCGTAACAAAAAACAGGTTCCACGGCGGGATTCACGCGTCATCGAAGCGCTGCGTTCACACCCGATCCACGGGGATGGACCTGCGTCCGGGCCGGCGCGTGACGCTGGTCTCGCCGCGAGCCAACGGCTACCCTATGCGGCCGGTTTTCCGGGCCTGATTCCATATCGGACCCGCCGCTCTTTCCTTCCACTTCAAAGCGAAGACACGACACGATGGCTGCCCTGATCTGCGGGTCCCTGGCCTACGACACCATCATGGTGTTCCCGGACCAGTTCAAGAACCACATCCTGCCGGACAAGGTCCACATCCTGAACGTCTCGTTCCTCGTGCCGAGGATGCGTCGCGAATTCGGAGGCTGTGCCGGCAACATCGCCTACAACCTGAAGCTGCTGGGCGGCGATCCGATCCCGATGGCCACCGTGGGCCAGGATTTCGGCCCCTACCGCGACTGGTTCGCGGAGATGGCCATCCCGCTGGATCGGGTGAAGGAAATCCCGGAACTGTTCACGCCGCAGGCCTTCATCACCACCGACCACGACAACAACCAGATCACCGCCTTCCATCCGGGCGCGATGATGCGGTCGTACGAGAACCATGTCCGCGACGTCCCGGGCGTGAGTTTCGGCATCGTCAGCCCCGACGGCCGCGAGGGCATGCTGCAGAATTCGAAGGAATTCGCCGAGTCGGGCATTCCCTTCATTTTCGACCCGGGCCAGGCCATGCCGCTGTTCAACGGCGAGGAATTGCGCGCCTTCATCGAGCAGGCGGACTACGTGACCGTGAACGATTACGAGTCGAATCTGCTGCAGGAGCGCACCGGCTGGAGCGAAGACACCATCGCCGGCAAGGTGAAGGCCTATATCGCCACCCAGGGCCCGCGCGGCGCCCGCATCTTCGCCGGCGGCAAGGTCTACGACATCCCGCCCGCCCACGAGCGCCGGGTCACCGACCCGACCGGCTGCGGCGACGCGTTCCGCGCCGGATTGATCTTCGGAATCGAGAAGAGCTACGACTGGCCGACCATCGGTCGCATCGGCAATCTGATGGGCGCACTGAAAGTCGAGCATCCGGGCACCCAGAACCAGCGCTTCGATTACGCGGAGTTCGCCGAGCAGTTCAGCCAGCAATTCGGTTACGCGCTTTGAAACCCGGCGCGCGCCGGCAGGCGCGCGCCCGACCCGCCATCACCGCCTGAGCGGACTCGACTCCTGGATAGGGACTACATTCGGAATCTCGTTGGTCTGCTGCGATGACGGCACCTGCGTCGTTTCGCGGCCCTTCTCCGGCACGGTGTTTCGCAAATCATTCAAGGCCTCCATCGGCGGTTTGTCGAGGGCATTGAGGCTGATGGTCTTGCTGCTGGGGCCCTCGCGGTTGTTCAGCGACGGGTCGTCCAGCGGCTTCTCGCCGAGCCTGACCAGCGGCTGGCCATTGGGGCCCGACTGGATGCCGATATCCGCCACTTGCGACATACCCAGCGTCTTGGCCTGCACCGCCACATTGATGGCGAACTCTTCCTCTCGCCCTTTGAATTTGGACAACTCCGGCGGCTTGCCGGACTCGATCGCCTTCGTCACCGCTGCGAGGCTGGTTTCGTAGAGCTTCCGGTCTTCCGGCGAAAGCTGGTCGCGCGCCCTGGAGAACTCTCCGTATGTTCCCTGCCCCTCCCCGGGCGTTTGCTTCACTGAAGGCTTGTCCCAGAACGTCGGCTCCGCTTTCCCAGGGGTCGGGCCGACATTGATGGTGCCCTTGACTGATACCTCGGGCGGCTTGTCAGGTGCATCCTTGAGAATGGCTTCGACCTTCACCCGCCCTTTCTCGACTCCACCACCATAGGTGTTGGTCCAGCCGCTTGTCGTTTTCTCGGTCGAAAAAGAACTGCTGATGCCGTTGTCACTGTAGCCGACGCCGGCATTGAAGCGGTCCTTGAGATTCGTCGACCCATTGGCAGTAATCGTCCCATTCTTGCCCATGTCCTCCGTCACCGAGACCGACACGTTCGAGCCGCCTTTACCGCCAGAAACGATGACGACTTGCTTATCCTTACCGTCCTGGCGCTCTAATTTTCCACTGGTGCGGTCTGTCTCGTTGTCGTGTTCAACCGATGCCTTGATGTTCTTGTCGCCGCTGCCGACTCTTATCTTGACGCCAGCCGCCTCAGCTCCCGGTTGTTCGCGGGCGTAGATTTCGACACTTTTATCGGCTTCTTTTATCCCGACCGTGGCCGTAGTCGTCTTCTTGGCATCGTTCTGTACCACGCCAATGCTGACACCGTCCCCTTCTGGGGATTTCAGATTCAAGTTGACTTCTTTAACGTCTTTTCCGCCTTCCTTGTTCAAGGAACCGGTGATCAATTCCGGGCTTTTCGGCGGCTCATAATGCGACTTGGTGGGCTCCGGCGGCGGGCGATCGTCGCCGGGCAGTGTTGGCTTTTTCTTGTCTTCTGCCTGCTGCTTC
The DNA here is from genome assembly GCA_013141175.1 of Lysobacter sp. Classification (NCBI taxonomy): domain Bacteria; kingdom Pseudomonadati; phylum Pseudomonadota; class Gammaproteobacteria; order Lysobacterales; family Lysobacteraceae; genus Lysobacter; species Lysobacter sp. The sequence continues at coordinate 2,098,721 of JABFRN010000001.1, read as the reverse complement.
CTGACTTCTTCTTCGCTTGCGGACATGATGACTTCCTCCCTGTGGTGACCCAGATCGTTTATTTATACTCGCTGGCATACGTGGTCAATCACCGCATCGCACGCCCGGCCATGCCGTTCGCATTCTGTAGTCCAACTGTTTGGGAGTCCCCATGGCCATCGCCTACTGGTGCATCGTCCTGACCGCGTTCCTGCCCTATCTGTGGGCCACGATCGGCAAATCCGCCGCCAAGGGTTACGACAACCGCAATCCGCGCGGCTGGGTGGCGGAGCAGACCCACCCCCGGGTGCAGCGCGGCAATGCCGCTCACCTCAATGCGTTCGAGGCCTTCGCGCCGTTCGCGGCGGGCGTGCTCATGGCGCAGGCTGCGGGCGTCGACCCGTTCCGGGTCACCATCCTCGCGCTGGTGTTCCTCGTCGCCCGGATCCTGCACGGCGTGTTCTATCTCGCCGACAAGCATGTGCTGCGCTCGCTGTGCTGGCTGGTCGGTATCGTCTGCGTGGCGCTGCTGATGATGCAGGCCGCGATGCGGGTCGGCTGACGGCATCGCCGGGAAACCCCATGAAAAAAAGCGCCTTTCGGCGCTTTTTCTTTTTCGGACGCACAAAAAAAGAGCGCGCACATATAGTGCGCGCTCCCGGAGAAGACCATCCTGACGTCACCCGTGCAGGTGCGTTCCCCCCCTTGCAACCTCCGTATTGCAGCCAGCGTCCTTACCGGCTGGATGGAGAATACCGATGTGATTTCTGGTGTGAAGATGGGGGGTCCGCAAAAAAGGGCCAATCCCGGTGAGCGCACTTCAGGAAAACGCGCTATCTGACTGATTCACATGCTATCAATGGTGGCATGCTACCGAAAGCAGACAGTGTTAGGCCAACATTGGTGGCTAGGTGAATTTTGGTGGCAAATCGTATATCTTCCGTGGAAGTGTTTTGATTGCGTTATCCCAGCCCCGTTCAGTGAACTGAATCACAAAAACATGAATTCTCAGGACAGAATCCGTTTGGCGCGTCGGCAGGCAGGCATGTCGCAGGCGAAATTGGCTGAAGCCATCGGCGTGCAACGCAGCGCCGTCAGCCACTGGGAGTCGCCCCAGGGCAAGAATCCCAGCGTCGATCACCTGCGTGCCGTGGCGATAGTAGCCGGGGTCACCTTCGAGTGGCTGGCGACCGGTCGCGGCAAGATGCAGCTGTCCGATGACGCGAAGTTCGACTCGGTCTCGGCGGCCGATGCGATCCTGGTCGAAGACATGCTCGAACTGCGGTTGGTGCAGGCGTTCCGCGAAGCATCGCCGCGCACCCGAATCGCGCTGGTGGAGATCGTCGAGGAGCTCACTGCGAAGCGCCTCGGCCGCACCCGCCCGAAACGGCACCCACTGTCGGGCGAATGAAACGCGCGCGTCCGGCGGACCTCCGCCGTGACGCGCTGGAACCGATCGCTGCGCAGGCTGTCGAAGCGCCGTCCGTATCCCTACACTGACGTCCTGCGGACCCATCGCTGCACATCCCGCGCCCCGGACCGATCCCATGCCCCCATTCGCCCGACGCCTCGCTCGCTCCCTGGCGTCCCTGCTGGTCTTCGCCGCGCTGCCCGCGCTTGCGATCGACGAATCCGATCTGCTGCCGGTGGACCAGGCTTTCGCCGTGAGCGCCGAAGCCACCGGGCCGGACGCGGTGCGGATCCGCTGGAAGATCGCCGACGGTTACTACCTCTATCGTCACCGCATCTCGGTCAAGCCGACCGTTGCGACCGTCCGCAGCGGCGCGCTGCGCTTGCCGGGCGGCGAACCGCACAACGATGAATTCTTCGGCAAGACCGAAACCTATCGCCAGGAACTGGTCGCGACCCTGCCGGGCATCGCCGGTGCAGGCGCCACGGTGTCGCTGAAGATCAAATACCAGGGCTGCGCCGATCTCGGCATCTGCTATCCGCCGCAGACCCGCACGCTGTCTGTCGCGCTGCCGGGTGCCGCGGCCACGGCGGACACGAGTGGTTTCAACCCGCTGGCACCACGGACCGGCCTGTCGGGCCCGCCCGCCAACCCGCTGGGCGGGGTGTTCGGCAATGCCGGCAAAAGCGGACCGCTGCCCGAGGAACAGGCCTTCGTCTTCGAGGCCATCGCCGGCGACGGCAACACCCTGCTGCTGCGCTTCGTGCCGGCGCCGGGCTATTACCTGTATCGCGACCGCAGCCGCTTCGCGCTGGACGCCGACGGCATCGCGCCCGGCAAGCCGGGCTGGCCGAAGGGCACGACCCATCACGACGAGCACTTCGGCGATGTCGTCGTCTATTTCGATCCGGTGGACGTGCCGCTGCCGCTGACGCGCACGAAGCCCGATGCGCAGACGGTGACGCTGCGCGCGACCTTCCAGGGCTGTCAGAACGACGGCATCTGCTATCCGCCGATGACGCGCTCGGTGCGGATCGCGCTGCCGCGCGGCGAGGTGACCAAGGCGGCGGTTGTCGACAACGCAGCGATCGCGGCCCCGGCAACGGACACCGGCGACACCGCAACCCTCGCGCCGACGGTTCCCGGTGTCGCTGCGGAAAGCGATACGCCGCCCGCAGCAACGGACGCTCCCGCCGTCGCTGCGCCCGCCGCACGCGAGCTGCGCGTCTTCGGGATGAAGACGAACCTGCTGCTCGCCTTCCTCGCCGCGTTGCTCGGCGGCCTGATCCTCAATCTGATGCCCTGCGTCCTGCCGGTGCTGTCGATCAAAGTGCTCGGCCTGATCGAAAGCAACGACAGCCGCGCCCGCGCCCGAGCGCATGCGCACTGGTACACGGCCGGCGTGCTGGTGAGCTTCGTCGCGCTGGGTGCGATCGTGCTGGCGCTGCGCAACGCCGGCGAAGCGCTGGGCTGGGGCTTCCAGATGCAGCGACCGGGCGTGGTCGCCGTGCTCGGCCTGGTCATCTTCCTGTTCGGCCTGAGCCTGTCCGGCGTGTGGACGTTGACCGGCCGCTGGGTCGGCATGGGGCAAACGCTCGCGAGCCGCAGCGGCGCTTCCGGAGATTTCTTCACCGGCGTGCTCGCGGTCGTGGTCGCCGCGCCCTGCACCGCGCCGATGATGTTCCAGGCGCTCGCCTGGGCCTTCACCGCATCGACGGCGTCGGCGCTGCTGGTGTTCTTCGGCCTCGGTCTCGGCCTGGCGGCGCCGTTCCTGCTGATCGCCTACATCCCCGCACTCGCACGGCTGCTGCCCAAGCCGGGCGCATGGATGGACACCTTCAAGCAGTTGCTCGCCTTCCCGCTGTACTTCACAGCGGTGTGGCTGTTGTGGGTGCTGGCGAAACAGCGCGGCGCCGATGCGGTCGCGCTGTGGGCGGTGTCGGCGGTGTTGCTGGCGTTCGCCGCCTGGGCGTGGACCCATGCGCAGATGCACGGCGCGCGCTGGGCGCGATTCGCGGCCATCATCGCGATGCTGGTGGCGCTGTGGCCGGTCTGGTCGATCTCGAAACTGCCGCCGCTCGGCGCTGCGCGCGCCGCCGCCCGATCGGCGGATGCCGTGTCCGTACCATTCTCCGAACAACGCCTCGCCGATCTGCGCGCCGCGCATCGCGTGGTGCTGGTGAACATGACCGCCGACTGGTGCGTCACCTGCAAGGCCAACGAGAAAGCGGTGTTCGCGCGCGATGGTTTCCGCGAAGCGCTGGATGCATCGCACGCGGTGTACATGGTCGGCGACTGGACCGATGTCGATCCCCAGATCACCGCCTATCTGCGCCGCTACAAAGCCGTTGGCGTGCCGCTGTACGTGCTGTATCCGCGCAGCGGCGGCGAAGGCGCCGTACTGCCGACGGTGTTGACGCCTACGCTCATGCGCGAGGCGCTGGAGCAAGCGGCATCCGAGTGAAGCCTGTCGCATGAACACCCGCACCATCCTCATCGTCGCCGTGCTTGCCGCTTCGCTCGGCACCATCGCCGGCCTGATGGTGTCCGGCCCCGGGCCGCTGTGGCGCACACGCCTTGGCCAGCAGGTGCTCCAGCATGCAATGGACGCGGAAGCGCCGCCGCCTCCCGCCGGTGTCGTCGTGGCGAAGCGTGGCGAGCCGATGCCGCCGCTGCGGCTGCCGGATCTGGCCGGTCGCACGGTCGCGGTGCCCGAGGCCTGGGCGGGGCGGCCACTGTTGATCAACGTCTGGGCCAGCTGGTGCGGGCCTTGTATCGAGGAAATGCCGGAACTGCAGCGCTTCAGCGCAGGACAGGGCGCGCAGGGCATCCAGGTCGTCGGGATCGCACTGGACGAACCCGATGCCGTCCATGCCTTCCTGACCCGGGTACCGGTCCGGTACCCGATCCTGATCGAGCGGCCGGGCCCGGCCGATGCCAGCGTGCGCCTGGGCAATCTCAAGGGCGTCCTGCCCTATTCGGTGCTGATCGGCGCCGATGGTCGCCTGCTGCGACAGCGGGTCGGCCCCTTCATGGCCGGAGAACTGGACGGGTTCGCCGCCGACGCGACCCGCTGAACGGCGGCAGCTGTCGCCAATCCCGGCAAACCCCGGCACTTAGGGGCATGGCGTTTAGCGGCATGGCGTTTCGGGCGGACAGAAACGACACAGCACGGCACTCGCTTGCCCCCCTGCGACAGGTCGCGCCCAGCGTCCTCGTCACCGATCGGCCCATGACCGCGCCGCCTGCAGGTCGGCCAGAGCCATGTTTTTGCGACACATTCCCAATTCGGCACCGGGCGTCGGCAATGCTCCGGCACGTCTTCCGCACTTGGCACGAAGAATGCTTCTGCTTTGGATCGAACCCATCGCGTTTGCGATGGGCCGAAGCCCACGGACACGGCATCGTGTCCGCCCTGCTATCAGGTCAGTCACCCATGTCCGCCAATACCGTGCCGTTTCCCGTACAAAGCCGGCAATTCGGCAAGTACTTCGAGTACAGCCGCTACAACGAGGTGGTCCGCGCGATGCACGGCATGCTGGCCGGCATCCCCGACGGACAGGCCTGCGTGCTGTCCACGCTCGACGGTCATCACCTTGCGCATGCGGCGGCCCCCATGCTGGACGCACCGCGTCTGGCGGCGGTTTCCAGCTCGCTGGCCAACATGGCCGAAACCCTGACCCGCGACCTCGGCCAGCACGGTTTCGTCGACATGGTGGTGCAGACCGACGGCGGTATCGCAGTGATCCAGCGGGTCCCGCGCCCGGGTCAGCAGATGGTGATGCTGACCGCGACCGGCCATGAAACCAATCCCGGCCTGCTGGCCAGCCTCACCCGGCACTGCGCCACGACGATCTCGACGCTGTGCACGCCTTCCCGTGATCGCTGACCGGAACGCCTCCCACCCCCTTCCCGTGGCACGGACGCTGTAGCGCCGGACCGCACATCGCCATCGGCAACGCGCCGGTCCAGCGATACACCGTACAACCCGTGCAGGGCGACGGCCCCAGGCAGCAATGCCGGGGCCGTAACTTTTTGTGCCCCGATAACATCGTTTCCAGGGCACCGTCCACCGCATCCATATTTCAAACAGATGATTGAAAAGGGTCGAACGTCGCCGATCTGGACACTACTCCGGCTTTCGCGCAGACTGGCCCTCCATTCGACGGATCGACTCCATGGCGCGACTGCTCGCCCTGCATGGCCCGAATCTGAATCTGCTCGGCACCCGCGAACCCGGGATCTACGGGCATACGACGCTGGCTGCGATCGACGCGGAGCTTGTGGAGCGCGCCGCTGCCGCCGGGCATGTGCTCGAGAGTTTCCAGTCCAACGCCGAGCACGCACTGGTCGACCGCATCCAGGCCGCGCGCGGCGATGTCGACTTCATCCTGATCAACCCCGCCGCGTTCACCCACACCTCGGTCGCGATCCGCGATGCCCTGGCGGCGGTCGGAATTCCGTTCATCGAAGTGCACCTGTCGAATCCGCATGCGCGGGAGCCGTTCCGTCACACCAGCTACTTCACCGACCTCGCGGTCGGGATCGTCGCCGGCTTCGGGCCGCTGGGCTATGGCCTGGCGCTGACCGCCGCGATCCGCCGCCTCGAAACCCCATCCACCTGAACCGACACCGGTGCCGAGACACCGGGCCAACGAGCGAGAGCACACAACATGGACCTGCGCAAAATCAAGAAACTGATCGACCTGCTGGAAGAGTCGAATCTCGCCGAAATCGAAATCAAGGAAGGCGAAGAATCCGTACGCCTCGCGCGCATGCCGCGAGGCGGCGTCGCCGTCAGCGTACCCGCGCCGGCGCCGCTGCATCTGGAACACGCGCCGCGCCCCGCGCAGCCGGCGGCGATGCCGATGCAATCGCCGGTGGACGCCGCCACCGGCGGCAGCCGCAGCAGCCCCGAGCTGCCCGATGGCCACGTCGTGCGTTCGCCGATGGTCGGCACCTTCTACGCCTCGCCGTCGCCGGACAAACCGGTGTTCGTGAAAGTCGGACAGGCCGTGAAACAGGGCGAAACGCTGGGCATCATCGAAGCGATGAAAATGTTCAATCCGATCGAGGCCGAGGTATCGGGCACCGTGCTCGCGATCCAATGCGAGAGCGGCCAGCCGGTGGAATTCGACCAGCCGCTGTTCGTGATCGGCTGAGGACGCACCCATGCTGGATAAAGTCGTCATCGCCAATCGCGGCGAGATCGCCCTGCGCATCCTGCGCGCCTGCCACGCGCTGGGCATCAAGACGGTCGCGGTGCACTCCACCGTCGACCGCAATCTCAAACACGTGGCCATGGCCGACGAGTCGGTCTGCATCGGCCCGGCCGCCTCGAAGGACAGCTACCTCAACATGCCGGCGATCATCGCTGCGGCCGAAGTCACCGACGCCCAGGCGATCCACCCCGGCTACGGTTTCCTCAGCGAAAACGCCGATTTCGCCGAACGCGTGGAGTCATCGGGCTTCATCTTCATCGGCCCGCGCGCCGAAACCATCCGGATGATGGGCGACAAGGTCGAAGCGATCCGCGCGATGAAGGCCGCAGGCGTACCCTGCGTGCCCGGCAGCGGTGGCCCGCTGGGCGACGATGCCAAGGAAAACGTGCGTATCGCGCGGGAGATCGGCTACCCGGTCATCATCAAGGCGGCGGGCGGCGGCGGCGGGCGCGGCATGCGCGTGGTGCATACCGAGGCCGCACTGAACAGCGCGATCCAGACCACGCAGAGCGAAGCCAAGGCCGCGTTCGGCAACGAACAGGTCTACATGGAGAAATTCCTGGAGAATCCGCGCCACGTGGAAATCCAGGTACTGGCCGACGGCCAGGGCAGCGCGATCCATCTGGGCGAACGCGACTGCTCCATGCAACGCCGCCACCAGAAGGTCGTGGAAGAAGCGCCCGCGCCGGGCATCACGCCGGAACAGCGCGCCGAGATCGGCAAGGTCTGCACCGACGCGTGCGTGCGCATCGGCTATCGCGGCGCCGGCACCTTCGAGTTCCTCTACGAAGGCGGCCGTTTCTACTTCATCGAGATGAACACCCGCATCCAGGTGGAGCATCCGGTGACCGAACTGATCACCGGCGTCGATCTGGTGAAAGAACAGCTGATGATCGCCTCGGGCCAGAAGCTGTCGATCCGGCAGAGCGATATCGTGCTCAGTGGCCACGCCATCGAATGCCGCATCAACGCCGAAGACGCGGACACGTTCATGCCCTCGCCGGGCCTGATCAAGCATTTCCACGCACCCGGCGGTCCGGGCGTGCGCGTGGATTCGCACATCTACGAAGGCTACCGGGTGCCGGCGAATTACGATTCGATGATCGGCAAACTGATCGTGCACGGTCCCGACCGCGCCACCGCGATCGCGCGCATGAAAGTCGCATTGAGCGAAATGGTCGTGGACGGCATCAAGACCAACATCGCGCTGCAGCAGCGGATCATGGCCGATGTCGGTTTCCAGACCGGTGGCCAGAATATCCACTACCTCGAAAAGCGGCTGGCCGAGCGCAAGGAAAAGACGCTGTCGATCCTGTAACGCGATCGGGACATCGCCGTCTTTTCCGCAAAACCGGGAAGACGGCGACGTTCGCGACGCTTGTTCGTTCCAGGGATCGGATACGGAAGCACGCAGGGAAAGACAAGCTGCGATGCCGCGACCGTCATTGCGCGCTCAACGGCCTTCGAACACCCGCCCCGTCACCGTGTCCACCACCACATCCGGACACTGTGCGTTGCCGCCGAACACGAACGACGCGTTCGCCCAGGTCACGCCCAACGGCACGCGCAGCGCAACGCTCGCGTACGGATCGCTGTAGCCGAACTGTTCCTTGAGCCGGTCGGCGTCCGGCAGATCCATTTCGATCGGCCACGCGAGGGTGGCGCTGGCCTTCGGCGGCTCGACATCCAGTTCGACGGCGTTGCCGAATTCGCCGTAACCGGTTTCCTCGACGAGCAACATCGTGTCTCCGCGCCGGAACACCACGTGCAGATGGTCGATCGCCGAGGGATGCTCGATCAAACCGGCCGACGCTCTGCCCACCGCTTCGAGCAGCTGCGCATCCGGAAATCTGCTGCGCAAACGTTCCACCGCGATCTCCACGCGTCCATTGAAACTGAGAATGGCCATGACCGCATCTTTCCAGTGAATGGCGCGCGACCGCCAGCCGTGAAGTCGCACGGCGCGGGAAAGCGCTCCAATGAACACGCCACGGATGCAGCATCCGCAACGCGAAAACAACCGCCACCACGTCCGCCGCGACCGTGGCCGGCCGGAGGGGGCCGGCAATCCTCCAAGATAACCCAAAACCGCGACCGCCCGCCTCCGTTGTCGTCCACGGGCGGGCGCGGGCTATCATCCGGACTCCCGATATCGCGACAGGACAGGGCAAGGACGTGAATCCGCAGCACAGCGCCGCAGACCGGACGGGCGACGACCTCCGGGGCGTGGAAGCCGAACTGCAGACCTTCGCGCGAAGCATCGACGCCACGCTGCGCCGGCATTACGCCACCCTCGGCCTGCGCCGCCTGCTCGCACATCCCAGATACAACCGCGAGCGCGGCATGCGGGTATCGATGCACGCGCCCTCGCCGTGGCTGGTGCTGATCGTCGCACTGATGCTCGCCGTGATCGCCCTCACCGTGTACAAGCCGGACCTGTTGCCGAAACTGACGTCCCTGCTGTCGCCGTATTCGCCGTGGTGGGCGGTCGCCGCGATCGTGGTGCTGATCTTCATCGAGCGCTGGCTGCTGCCGCAGATGACGCTGGCGCGCTACCACTTCCGGCTGATGCGACTCTCCCACGTCGACAGCGGCAGCGAATTTCCGTTCGTCTATCTGGCCGCGCGCACGCCGACCACACCGACCGGTTTCGACCGGGAATCCTGGCGCAGCATGCGCGGGGTCGAACCGGGCGACATCGTGGTCGCGATCAGCGACACCCACGGCCGTGGCCTGGGCATCATTCCGCTGCGCACGATCGGCCGTCTGCCGATCATCGTCTGGGATCGCGACCTGCTGCAGCACGACGCCTTCCCACCGATGCCGCCGAAAGTGCGCGCACTGGCGCTGGCCTTCGACAATGCCTGCAATACCAATGCGAAACACGCCAACCGGATCGAACGCAATCGCGCGCTGCGCGCGGGCGAGGCGCAGGGAAAGGCAGCGATCGATCCCGCAAAGGCCTGGGCCGGCGTGGCGCTCGATCCCAAGGTGAAAGCGCAGTTGATGTCGGTCGCCGGGCATTTCGCCACCGGCAGCGCCTCGGCCACGCGCGGCCTGCTGCTGTACGGCCCACCGGGCACCGGCAAGACCCTCATCGCCCGCACTTTCGCCGAAAGCATGGGCTGCGCGTTCTTTCCGCTGTCGCTCACCGATCTGAAATCCGGTTACATCGGCCAGAGCGGGGAGAACGTGAAGGCGCTGTGGAGCAAGGCGCGCGGCGAACCGCGCGCGGTGATCTTCGTCGACGAATGCGAAGGCGTGTTCGGCCGTCGCGGCAGCACCGGCACCGACAGTTTCGTCGAGGAAATCGTCACCGCGTTCCTCGCGCAGTGGGACGGCTTCGATCGCCAGTCGAGCGTCTGGGTGGTCGGCGCGACCAACCGACGCGATCTGATCGACTCCGCGATGCTGTCGCGCTTCGAGGATCAGCTCGAAATCGGCCTGCCCGGCGGCCTTCAACGGCTGGACATCCTCGCCAGGGAATTCGCGCGCCTGGGCATTCCGCCGCCGCTGCCGCCGCAGACCGAAGCGCTGACAGCAGGCATGTCGGGACGCGACCTCAGCAGCCTCGCGAAGCGCGTCGGGCGCGAACACGGCGCGAAGGCACCGGTCGGCGACGACGCGCTCGCCGCGTTCACCACATCGATGCGCAAACAGGGCTCCACCTCGACCGACAGCCGTGCGCGCTGGGACACGCTGATCCTGTCGGAAGCCACGTTGAAAGAGCTGAAGACCACTGCGGGCCTGCTGCAGCATGCCGATACATTCCGCAAACGCGGGATCGGCGTGCCGCGCGGCTTGCTGCTGTACGGCCCACCCGGCACCGGCAAGACCCAGATCGCACGCACTCTGGCCAACGAAACCGGGATGCGCTTCATCGCCGTCTCCACCGCCGACATCAAACAGGGCTTTCTCGGCCAGAGCGGCCAGAAAGTACGCGAAGTGTTCGAGCGAGCGCGCGAATCGGCGCCATCGCTGCTGTTCATCGACGAGATCGACATCATCGCCGCCACCCGCGGCGGCCAGTCGGACGCGATCCTCACCGAAATCGTCGGCCAACTGCTGCAGGAAATGGACGGCATCGCCGCGCAGACGCAACCGGTGTTCGTGCTCGCCGCGACCAATCGCCGCGATCAGATCGACGCCGCCGTGCTGTCGCGCCTGCCGAAACAGATCGAAATCCCGCTGCCCGACCGCGATGGCGCACGCCAGCTGCTCGCGGTGATGCTGGCCGGAAAACCGGTCGCCTTCGATCTCGACACCGGCACCCGCGCACTCGCCGCACGCGCCGACGGCAAGAGTGGGCGCGATCTGCGCAGTTGGGTGGAAGGCGCGGAGCACAGCGCCGTCTCCCGCGCGATCGATGCCGGGGATCCGGATGCGATCGTGATCGAGTTGGGGGATTTTGGTTGAATCATCGAATCACGATGATCGATTGAAGGAAGCACGCCATTCCTTCTCCCCGCAACGCGGGGAGAAGGTGCCCGAAGGGCGGATGAGGGGTGGCGCCCTTGGCATCGGTCGCAGTGCCTTCAAATAGGGCGGGCTCAAGCCCGCCGTAGGTGTGGAGTAAGCGCAGCGCAACTCCACCATCGAATCGACCAAAAACTGTGCGTATTCCCAACATGAAAGCCGCCGATTTTTTCAGGCGCGCATCGCGACTTTGGCAATGGTGGAGTTGCGCTGCGCTTACTCCACCCTACTCGCCAATATCGACCCTGCCTGCTACTCGTAGGGAAGTTCACCGAGGAGTCCAATCATCAGATCCCCATCAAGTTCTTCAAATGGAATCTCAATAATGTCGTCTGGATGACGAGGTAGTGCAGGGCCATCATGCGGCGCATTCTTGGTGTGACCAGTGACGCGAACACCATCTTCCTTAATGTAGGGAAGCACCACGATGCGACCATGATTTTTTGAGCAGATGGTGCCTTCCCGCCACATAGCCTCGCCATCTGTACCGTCTGCACCACTACTTCGCTCTTTGACTATCCAACCCGGGCTGTTATGACTTTCATACCAAAATACATAGGATCCCCATACCAACACTCGCTTGCCTTGAACCAACGCTTCGGCAAGCATTCGCTTAATACCTGCACGTTGTAGGAGCTCATTGGCGCGGGGAAGCAGTATCTTCCTAATTTCTGCCTTCGTCTTACCCCAGTGAGCTAATCCTGAGAAATCGAAGCCGTTAGCAATTTTTGAGCGATTTGCGCCTAAAACCTCCTTTCTATTAGGCATCTGTGGCGAGGACCACGAACCATCTTTCATCTTAAAAAAGAAGAAGTGACGGCCTTCTTCTCGGATCAATACTAGATTGAGATAAGGAAACTCATTGAGCTCAGCGATGATTCTCTCTCTAAACCTCTCACTTTTTTCGTTAAGAAAAAAATCGGATTCAACAAACTGCTTGTCAGACTGACGACGCTTCGCCTCAACAAGCATTAGCTGCTCCTCTTCAGCAAGGCGCTTTTTTGCTTGCAGGCTTTTGTCCGCCTTCAGACGCAGAGATAGGCGACGTATAGGATCAAGCTCCGAATCGATAAACTGGATTGCGTTCGCATTTAGCTCAGCGCACCAAGCCCGCGCTTCTTCCAAATCATTGAAGAAGGGGGCATATCGATGATTGTTGCGCTCAATGTAGGGCAACTGCTTCCACTTCGGAGCTTCACCTGGAGTCTGTGCAAGAACTTCCACGCGCCATCTTTCATGCCAGCTGTCGTATGAAGGCCATGCAGCGAGGATCATCCTAATTTCCCGCGTTTGTAATAAGAATCTTGTTAGACGGAGCCAACTTTGATCGATACTAACAAACTTGCGAACCATAGGGTAAGTCCGTAAGGCGGAGAACCTTCGTAGCGAGTAGCCCGGGTAAGCGCGAAGCGCGCACCCGGGATGATGCAAGACATGCCTCTCCGAAGAGCCCCGGGTGCGGCCTTCGGCCTTACCCGGGCTACGCAAAGCTGGTCGTGATCGGAGACAACGGCGCATGACGCCTTCAGCTTATGCGCCCTACTACCGCAGCGATGTCGGGGTTTACGACAGCCTTCGGCTGAAATCGGTATCTCGTACACAAGTCGTGCTTGAGCACGCCCTACGCGGCTTGAACACTGCGCCGCAATGGCCTTTCCGCTCTTCTTTTCAGATTCGACGGCTGCGCGCGGGGACGCTTCATTTCTGCCCGGCATCGAGATGCGTCAGGTAGAGGCGCAGATCGAACTCCAGCTGGTGGTAGTCGGGCGTCATGTGCGTGCACAGCTGGTAAAACGATTTGTTGTGCTCGGCTTCCTTCATGTGCGCCAGTTCATGCACCACGATCATCTTCAGGAACTCGGCGGGCGCATCGCGGAACACGGTGGCGATGCGGATCTCGCGGCTGGCCTTGAGCCTGCCGCCGTGAACCCGGGAGATCGCGGTGTGGGTGCCGAGCGCGTGCTTCATCACCTGCAGCTTGCTGTCGTAGATCACCTTGCCCAGCGGCACCGATTTCCGCAGATGCCGGTCCTTGAGCGCTTGAACGTAGTCGTACAGCTGGCCATCGTTGCGCACGCTGTGGGACTGGCCGTACTTGTCGGTCAACAGCGCGCCCAACCGATCCTGTTCGATCAACGCGCGCACCTGCGCCTGCAGGTGTTCCGGGTAACCGGCGAAGTACTTCAATGCTTCCATCGGCAGTGGAACGGCGGGCAGCGGGGGCGGCCGGTATGATGGGCCGGAAATCCTCGGCAGGGAACGGCGACATGGCGAAAGTGAATCCGCTTCAGGAACAACTGCTCAAGGCGGGCCTGGTCAAGAAGTCCAAAGTGACCGCGGTGGCGCGCGAGCAGAACAAGGCCCGACACGCCAAAGGGACGCCACAGCCCAGCGAAATCCAGTTGGAAGCGGAGCGGGCACGCGCGGAGAAGGTCGAGCGGGATCGCGCTCTCGCTGCGGAGCGCAAAACGCAGGCGCACGCGGCTGAACTTCGCGCTCAGGCGCGGCAGATCATCCAGGACAGGAAGGTGCCGCGTTCGGGCGATAGCGAGTACCGGTTCACCGCGGACGGCGCCATCCGCACCCTGCTGCTCAACGAAGAGCTGCGCAAGAAACTGGCATCAGGCGTGCTGGTGATCGCACGCCTGGACGAGCGCTACGAACTGCTGCCGCGTGCGGCTGCCGACAAAGTGCGGGAGCGCGACGCCGGCATGATCGTGCTCGATCACGGCCAGGATGCCGGCAGCGAGCCCGCCACCGCAACCTCCGAAGACGATGCGTATTACGCGCAGTTCAAGGTGCCCGACGATCTGATCTGGTGACCTGGGGTTCCGCAACCGGGCCAGCACCAAATCCACTGGTCGAATGCGGCACTCCCGGAAGGCGTGCTTGAGCACGCCCTATGCGGCTGCCTCCGGACATGCGTCGGCGGCTGACGTTTCCGGCCTGATCCGCACGGCATCGCAGCGGGTATCCATCGTCGCCCGAGCATGGTCGGGATTCACCCACGCAGGGCATTTCCGCACATGCCCTGCAATTGCGTGGTATCGCACCGAAGCCATCCGCTCAAACCCTTGATTGCACACGCGGATTCCATCCAGGCCAGGATGCGCACCGCGTCGGATGCTTCACCGTGGGTGAGTGGAAACGCACACCCTGCGGCCGGGCCGGATCTTCGATCCCGCTCGCGAACCGCGTGAATTCAGCGACTTCGATGGGCACGCAGGGTTGGCACGGAACTTGATGTGTCTCTGCAGTTCTGGCGCTGTCGGTTGCGGCAGTGCGCATGTCCCCGCGCAAGTCGCGAATTCCCTGTGCGGTCGACACCTTCGATAACGATGACGAACGAGAGCCCATGTCCGCACCTCCGCCCAAGAAACCGAAGTCCGCTGCGAGTCCAAGCGGCGCCGCTGCTGTTCCTGCGGCACCGCCTGCGTTGGCGGCCTTGCTGCAAGGCGAGGGCCGGGGCATCGCGGATTTTCTTTCGCTCGACGATGGCGCTGCATTGGCGCAGGTGTCCCGCGCCATGCATCAAGCCGTCCAGAACGTTCGCGGACCCGCGCCGACCGGGCGCGCGCTCGTGGACGCGATGCCCTTGTATACGCAGGATGCTCCGGCCGGGGATCGCTTCTATCACCCCACCGCGCTGTCGGGCGCGCAGGCGCCCTTTCCGCACATCACGCGCAGAGCGGATCCTGTCCATGTCCCGCATGTGACGGATGTGCGGCCGGCGCCGCACGCGGCCATGCCGGATGGCCTGCCGGCCGGCAACTACCCCACGCGCCATCGATACGACATCGGTCCGGACAGCAGGCTGGCGCCGCCGATCCTGCCGACCTCGAATGCAGAACGCCGCACGGCGACATTGAGCCCGTTCGTCGGAGCACCGCCGGATACGTACGTGATGCCGCGCTACAAAGCCCGAGCCGAAGCGCTTGCGGCCCCACTGCTCCCTGCCGTCGTCGCGCCACATGCAGGATCGGCAGCGGGTGCTGCCCCGTTACCGCCGGTCGCTGTGGCTCCCAGACCGGCCCCCCTGCCGGCGCTTGCGACACCGGTCAGGCTCACCCCGAGCCAACGCGGCGATGCGCCACCGGGCCCACCTTTGACCGGAGCACGCGTACAGTTCCAGAGCAAACTCTGATGCGCAGGGTCGCAAGCTTCGGCGTGCCCGTTTTCGGCATACGGATACACACATCGCGCCGCAGGGACACTGCTCCGCCAGGCACGGTACGGCCCGGATGAGCGCACCTTCGAGTGGATCGGGCGGATCGGGCGGATCGGGGCTGTCTCCCTTTCCGGGCACGCCGCCACACGCGCCCTTGCCGGCCATCCCCACACCGCAGCTGGGTGCGGGCGCGACGATGCATGCGGCGCCGCTGCCGGGTCCGGCCGTGAGCGCGGGCGCAGCCTTTGTTCCGCCCGTCGCTGCAGCTGCGCTCCCTGCACCTGCCCTTGCCGCACCTGCCGTCGCACCGGCGCGCAATCCGCTGGGCCTGCGCCCGGGCGTCGATGATGCATTGACCGAGATGCGCACCCATGTCGCGCTTGCGCCGCACTCCGGCGCACTCGCGCAGGATCAACACCGCAAAGCCCCGGTGCGCGGATATGCCGACCAGGCGCCTGCGCATGAGGCCTTGCGTGCATCGGTCTTGGGTTTCCGCGATCAGGCAACGGCCGCAGCGCCGCCCAGCGTGCTGTCCACCGCCGTGCATATGGCGTCCTCGCAGCTGCATGTCAGCCTGCCCGGGCCCGAACTGCGCGCGGCGCTGGATCACGGCTTTCCGGCATTGGCGCAGCCCGGCGGCAACGGCAATCTGAGGATGCCCGAAGCGGTCGATGCGCTGTCCAGCAATATCCACGAACGCCGCGAACATGTGAAAGCGAACGTGTTCGATGCCGCTGCGCTGCTGTCGCCCGCATCGCTTGCACAGGTGGCGTTGCCCTCGCCGCGCCGGGATTCGATGGCGCACGGCGGCGGCTACATCGATCCTCCACCGCTGGCTTTGCCTCCGGCCGCACTGCCTCCGGCCGATGTCGGCGCCGAACGGCAAATGGCCAGAAGCCTGATGACACCGCTCGCCGAACCGGAGTGGGCCGCTCCGTCACCCGCGCGCGACGCCGGCGTCGCCGCCGCACCGCATCATGGCGCTGCGGTGAACCAGGCCCGCACTGCTTACATGGCGCAGGCTGTGCACATGGGCGAAGTCGGCAGGGATGCAACTGCCCAGTATCTTGCCGGCGCAGAACCCACGCACGCACAAGTACGCGTCGGCGCGGTGCCATCGGCCACGCTGCATCCCCGCGTTGGCGCAGGTGCGCACGAAGTGGTGCCCACCGACCTCGCACCCACCATCGTCGCGATGCCCGCCCATATCCGCCCACAGATGGCCTATGCGCAAGCCGACGTGCGCACCAGCACCGCATTGACGTTCCTGCGCGGTGGACCTGCCGTGGGCGGTGCGGGTGCGGGTGCGGGTGCGGCAGCCGCGGCACCAGATTCGCCGCCGCGCAAAGGCACCAAGCGCCCGCGATCGCCGTCTCCACCGCCGTCGCCGTGAATGCGAAGTGGGTGCGGCGGCTGTCTATCGTCTTGGGAATTCTGTCGGTACGGCGATGAGCGTGCATCGCTTCGACACATGGCACGTCGTTCTGTTGTATCGAAAACGATGATGCGTGTTTTGTCGTAATGAGGGTGGGTGAACAAGGCGGTTCAGATGATGCAACGGTGCAACACAAACAGGCTCGGATCCTGGAAATTCCTTTCGACTACACCCCGATGCACAACGCACCGCGTGCCGGCTGCGGGCTTGAGTCCCCAGCGCGCGCTGGGACAACCAGCCTTTTTCAACGAATGGGTATGAGTGTCTCGTTAACTGCTGTCAGCAGAGGATTCGCGTGCTCGATTGACAAACGATTCGCGTTAAGCGAGAGTCGAATCCAGCTTCAGGTTGAAGCCCGAGCACATTCCACAGGGGGAATGCCGGATGGCCAAGGCAGGCGCAGGAAATGTGTCGTTGCTATCTCACGACTTCATCTTCGAGAGCAACGCTTCCGCGCATCGCGGACGACCGAATACCGAAAGCTGTCACAACAGTTGCCATCCTGGCGGGATTCACTGCGATCGCGGCAACACATCCTCATGGCGCAGTTATTCGATGCCCAATCACGATCCCGAGAAAAATGATGACAGCGGGATCCGTGTCGTTTAAATGCCAACGAATCCCGATCTGACGTCGTTGGCCTGCCGGTAGTTCGCGCAGCGGCATACCTGCAAACCTTCCGGCGGAAATCTCGGCCACTCGCCTTCCATGCAAGCGAAGAAATTTTGGCGATCCCTGTTTTCTCTACTGCGAACGGGGCTCGCGGATATCCCATTTGTTTTACTGACAGGAGTTAATCCGCATGAAAAATCTTGGAAGAATATCGCTTGCGCTTGTTGTGATGACCTTGTCCGGATGCGGCACGCTGCGAGAACGCACAATGCCGGACGAGGATAATCTCCTGAGCGGCGCCGGCTCTATCGTTGTCGGAAAAAGCCATGGAAAAGCAGAAGATTTCGAACAGATCATCATCGAAGATCTTCTTTCAAAATATGGATTCAGCGACCCGAAGACCATATCAACCACACTCGAATCCAGAGCCAAGCACATCTATCTCCGAAACGAAATGCAAGATCAAATCATTGCCGCGTCCAACCAGAGGTGCGGCACTTTCATAAGAATCCTCATTTCGTCAAAAAACCAAACAAGAATGGGCTGGAGTGGGATTTCAACGCTGCTGACCAGCGCCGCATCAGTCGTCTCTCCGACCAGCTTGGCGAAAGCGCTTTCCGCAGGGAGCGCGGTCTCGAACTCGGTATTAAGCAATTACAATCAATCATATTTCAACGACCTCGCGTTGAACGTAATCACATCCGGCATAACGATACGCCGCGAGAATCTATTGAAGCTGATGACTGCCGAGAGAGAAAAAGAAATATCGGCTTATCCGGCAAATCGCGCTATCGCAGACGCCATCGGTTATCACTCCGCATGCAGTATTGTCTCGGGGCTTGAAGCCGCTGCCCAGGCTACAAAAGCAAATCCTGCACAGCCAGCGTCGACCATTGCAAATCAACCAGGCGACTTGGGCACGTCTGGAAAATAATTTCATTTGTTGATCGCCAGTGACGTAGCCCGGTTCTCGCCACCGGCGAGAGCCGGGATCGCCGCACGCAAACCCGGCTCTCGCCGGTGGCGAGAACCGGGCTACGGGAGGCTGGTCGCAATCACAGCGAATCGAGACTCGCGTGATGCACCAGCAATCCACCCAACGACGCCAGATCCTGCCGGTTGTGATCGGCCACTCTGCGCAGGTTGCGTGCGGATCCGCCGCGCAGATAGCCGAGCCATGCAGCAGGGGCTTCGCTGCCGGGCAGGTCGTCTTCGCGGACGATGCCCAGCACCTGGCGTTCGATGGTGGCGAGGCGGCAGTTTTCCCAGCGGCCCTTGTAACGTCGGCGGGTGGGATACAGCAGATCGATGTGGTCGAGGCCCGCCAGCGCGTTGGGCATGCGCGCAAGGCGGAAGCGTGTCGCGAGCAGTGGGGCGTCGTAGCTTTTGCCGTTGTAGCTGGCGAGCACGGTGTCGGCGCGCAGGGTGTCGGCGAAGACGGTGAGCAGGTCGCGTTCGGCGCCGAGTGTGGTCATCAGCCATTGGCGGAGGTGCAGTGCGTCATCGCGCCACTGTGCGATGCCGATCATGAAGGCGCGGGTGCCGGTGCCGCCTGCGAGGCCTGTGGTTTCGGTGTCGAAGAACAGCACGTTGTCGGTGGGGATCATCGCGACGCGGCGGTCGAATGCGCCGCACAGATGTTGCGGCAGCGGGTCGCAGGGCAGCGTGGTGTCGATCAGGCGCAGGCCGGGGGCGATCTCGTCGCCGGGCAGGGTGCGGTCGAGATCGATCGCGTGCGCGATGCGCGGGGGTGTGCGTACGCGCAGCAGGCGGCGCAGGTCTTCGACGGTTTGCGATGCTGGTCTGGGCGCTGCGGGCGGTGGTACGGGTACGGACGGCGCGCGCGTGGGTGTGCACTGCCCGCTTTGCTGGCGCAGGGTGCGGATGCGTTCCAGAGCTACGGTCACGGGCACTCCCTCATCCGGCCCTTCGGGCCACCTTCTCCCGGGGGGAGAAGGGAACAGCGTGCGCGTGCGCTCATCATTGTTCTGTTGCTGCAGAGAGAGCGGTCAGCACGCGACGCGCATGCGCTTTCGCGGTGGCGTCGTGTGGTTTCGCGTCGATGCCGAGCACCGGGCCAACGCAGGCGGGGCAGCCGCTGGCGCAGTCGCAGCCGTCGATCAACCCGGTGGCGCGGGCGACGAGTTCGGATTGCCGCGTCCACAGCGGTTCGGCCAGGCCCACGCCACCGGGGAAGTTGTCGTAGAGATAGATGGTGGGCGTGAACGCGGCGAGATCGTCGGGCGCGGTGGGCGGGCCCTCGTGACGACGCAGCTGGCCGCGACCCTGCGCATCGGCGACCGCGAACCATGCGCCGTCGCCGCTGCCGACGGCTTTCTGCAGATCGGCGCCATCGGCCATCACCGCGATGCGCGCGATCACGTGCAGTGCGTACGCGGCGCCGAGCACGCCATCGAGCGCGTCCTGTTTCGATGCGAACAGACTGTCGAGCACCGGCTGCGACAGTTGCCACCACACCGCGGTGGTGTGCAGTTCGGCATCGGGCAGATTCACCGGGCCGTAGCCGATGTTTTCGTGGGTGTAGTAGCGGATCTTCTTGTAGCCGGACACGCGGCGCACCACGTGCACTTCGCCGTGATGGCTGGCGCCGGTGCCGGCGACCGCGCCGTCGAACTGATCCAGCACCTTGAGCTTGGTGTAGTCGATGGCGTCGGTGTAGTAATCGACATGGGTGCGGGTGACGAAGGCTTTGCGACCGTCCCAGTCCAGCCGTTCGACCTGATATGGCGTGGACTGGATCATGTGGATCGCGCCTTCGTACAGCGTGAGCGGCGCGGCGCTGTAGTCGACTTCGGCGATGATGGTCTGGCGGCCGTCGGTGCGGTCGACCACCACGAAATTGCCGTCGGCCACCGAACGCAGGCTGACCGCGTTGGCCGGATAGCTGTCGGCGATCCATTCCCACACCGCGCCTTCGGCGTGCAGCACGCCGTCTTCGGTGAGCAGATCGAGATAGGCGCGCGGTTCGACCGGGCCGAAGTGGTCGCCGTCGCGGAACGGCAGCTCGAACGCGGCGCAGCGGATGTGATCGAGCAGGATCACCGGCTGGTCCGGCGCGATCCTCGCGTGCTCCGGCGAGGCGGCGGTGAAGAATTCCGGATGCCGCACGATGTATTGATCGAGCGGATCGGAGCTGGCGATGAGTACGCCGATCGACGGCTGCTGGCGGCGACCGGCGCGACCGAAGCGCTGCCACGTGGCGGCGATGCTGCCGGGATAGCCGTTGAGCACCACCACGTCGAGACTGCCGATATCCACGCCCAGTTCCAGCGCCGAGGTGGTGACGATGCCGTCGATGCGGCCGGCGCGCATCGCGCGTTCGGCGTCGCGGCGCTCGGTGGGTAGGTAACCGCCGCGATACGCGCGGATGCGCGGCGGCTTGCGCGGGTCGTGGTCGAACACGTCCTTGAGATATTTGGTCAGCACTTCGACCATGGTCCGCGACTGCGCGAAGATCAAGATCTTCAGCCCGGCCTTGATCGCCATGCGCGCGATGCGCGTGCTCTGCGAACGCGCCGACGCGCGCAGGCCGAGATCGGGATTGGTGACCGGCGGGTTCCACAGCAGCACGTGCTTGTCGCCGGTGGGCGCGCCGGAGTCGGTGATCGCGGTGACGCGGCGTTCGATCAGCGCTTCGGCGTGCTCCTGCGGATTGCCGATGGTGGCCGAGCAGAGGATGAATTGTGGCGTCGCGCCGTAGAACGCGCAGATCCGCTTCAGGCGCCGCAGCAGGTTCGCCAGATGCGAACCGAATACGCCGCGATAGGTATGGATCTCGTCGATGACGATGTAACGCAGGTTCTCGAACAGCTGCGCCCATTTGGTGTGATGCGGCAGGATGCCCTGATGCAGCATGTCGGGATTGGTGACGACGATGTCGCCGTTGAGGCGGATCGCCTGACGCTGGTCGCCGGGGGTGTCGCCGTCGAAGGTCGCGGCGCGGATACCGAGGCCGCCGGCCTTGTTGAGTTCAAGCAACTCGGCGACCTGATCCTGCGCCAGCGCCTTGGTCGGAAACAGATACAGCGCTTTCGATTGCCGGCCGAGCGCGGCGGCGATCACCGGCAGCGTGTAGCACAGGGTCTTGCCCGAGGCGGTGGGCGTGACCACCACGACATCCTCGCCGCGCTGCGTGGCCTCCCAGGCTTCGGCCTGATGGCTGTACAGCTGGCCGAGACCTCGCGCGCGCAGCGCAGCGGCCAGCGCCTGCGGCAGATCGCCGGGGAATGGCACGTAGCGGCCCGCGCGCGCCGGGACGGTGATGGCGCCGGTGATGCGATCCGGATATTTGTGCTGCAGACGTGCGGCGAGCAGATCGCTGGAGGGCGGTACGTCGACGGGCGTGCGGACATCGGCGTGCATTGAAGCAAGCATGGGCGGCATGGCGGACTCCTGCGAAGCCCGTCTTGGTACACCGCGCCCGTCTCACAGGCTGCGACAACCGTATCGACAGGAAGCGTGCGCGCTGGAAACCCGGCCCACTGATGCAGTGCTTCACGCTGTTTGAGCGATTCGAGCGATATTGAACGCCATCTGCTTTTCTATTCTCGCCGCGAGACATGCAGGGAGTTGCATCGAGCCGGCGACACTGAGGAGGTGTTCCTTCTCTCCGCACAGCGGGGGTGAAGAGGCGTGTTTGCGAGCCATTGGCTCGCACGCCGATGAACGCCCGAGCGCTGTGCGCGAGGGCCGGACGAAGATGGCGCGTAGCGCCGGATGAGGGGCGAGCGCAGCCGTAATGCGTCGCGAAGAGCGCCCCTCACCCACCCTTCGGGCACCCTCTCCCCACGCGAAGCGCGGGGAGAGGGAACAGCGTTGTGCTTGCCAAGCCTCCCGAGAGGCGTTGCAAGCGGCGCGGATCGCGAGGCCGCAACAAAACAAGTGTTCGTTATTTTCGAAGCACTACACTAGCGCGACCGTCGGACCACCAGACACCGTATGACCGCGCGCAGCGAACCGCTTCCCATCGTCGATCGCACCGGCAGCGAACGTCTCGCGCTGATCGATGCGTTGCGGGGATTCGCGCTGGCCGGGGTGCTGCTGGTGAATCTCGGGGGTTTCTCGCTGTATTACTTCATGGACGACGGCGCGCGCGCCGCGCTGCCTTCGGCCGGATTCGATCGCTGGGCATGGCTGCTGGTGCAGATCCTGGTGCAGGACAAGGCGCTCACCCTGTTCTCGCTGCTGTTCGGCCTGGGTGTCGCCGTGCAGGTAAAGCACGCCGAATCGAAACGCACGGGCATCGGTCCCATCGTGCGCCGGCTGGCGGTGCTGCTCGCGATCGGCCTGATCCATGCGCATCTGTTCTGGTGGGGCGACATCCTGACGATCTACGCGGTGCTGGCGTTCGGCCTGATCGTGCTGCGACGTTTGCCGGATGTCGCGTTCCTGCTCTGCGGTCTGGGTCTGGGCCTGTTCTGGTTCCTGATGGCGCCGTTCGCCGAATGGCTGAAACCGGACGACTGGCCGGAGCAGGCGCGCGTGTATGCCGACACCTTCGCGATCTTCTCGGGCAACGATATCGCCGCCACGCTGCGACAGAACGCGCGCGTCGCGCACTGGATGTGGCTGGACATGTGGGGCGTGCTGCCGTTCGTGTTCGCGCGTTTCCTGCTCGGTTATTGGGCCGGGCGCAAGCTGCTGCTGCACGATCCCGCCGCGCATCGCCGGCTGCTGCGTGCGATCGTCATCGTCGGCGGCGGCGTGGGGCTGGCAGCGGTGATCGCGATCGAATGGATCGATGCCGCGCAGCTCACCGACACGCTGCTGCGCGGCGGGTGGTACAGCGAATTCGCGCTGCGGCTGCTGCGGCGCATCGGCCCGCTCGGGATGGGCCTGGCCTACGCCGCGGGTTTCGCGCTGTTGTTCCTGCGCCCCGACTGGCGACACTGGCTGCAGAGGCTCGCGCCGGTCGGACGGATGGCGCTCAGCAACTATCTGATGCAAACGGTGGTGTGCCTGTGGCTGTTCTACGGCATCGGCCTGGGCATCGGCCCCGCATACGGTTATCCGGCGCGCTTTCTGGTCTGGATCGCCGTCTTCGGTGCGCAGATGGCCTTGAGCCATTGGTGGCTGGCACGCTTCCGGCTGGGGCCGGTGGAATGGCTGTGGCGCTCGATCGGGGAAGGACGGCGTTTGCCGCTGCGGCAACCGGAGCGTGCGCCGTCATCGGCATGAGCGTGCGTTTCGGTATCATGCCGGCGTGGGCGGCGATGGGGTCTGCCCGGACGCGAAGACGAGGGCGACGGCCATGCGGGTGAAGTACGAACTCGCGCCTGCCGATGTCTGCGCACGCGTATCCGCGCGTCCGCTGCGATGGCCGGGCGCCCGCTGATGAGTCGCGCACTGTCCAACACCGCCTATTCGTCGCTGGCGCTGTATATCGAATATCTGTTCGGCCTGATCGCATCGATCGTGATCGCGCGGGCGCTGCTGCCCACCGACATGGGCATCTACAGCCTGCTGGTGTGGGTCGCGGCCAATGCGATCGTGGTCGCCAATGCCGGCATCACCATGGCCGCGATCAAGTTCATCGCCGAACTGCGCGGCGCCGGCCGCGACGACGCCACTGCGGTACTGGTGCGCCGGCTGCGACGGATGCAGCGCAACATGCTGCTGGTGGTGATCGTGGTGCTGTGCGCGATCTTCGCGTTCGCGCATGGCCGGATCGCGCCGGGCGTCGATCTGTGGCTGCTCGGCCTGTTGATCCTTTCGATCGCGTTTCGCGCGCCGTACATGTTCAACATCGCGGTGCTGAAGGGCGGACAGGATTTTCGATCCACCGCCATCATCGCCGTGATCGGCGCGAGCCTGAACCTCGCGCTGGTGATCCTCGCGTGGATGAAAGCCGCATCGCTGCAAACCTTCGTCGAGGTCTACGCGCTGTCGAGCCTGGTGTTCTATCTGGTCTCGCAATGGCGGGCATCGCGCTTCGCGCGCATCGCGACCGACAGCGCAGCGACCTTGTCGCCGGAACTGGAAACGCGGATGCGCCACCACCTGCGCGTGGTCGCGTTCACGACGGTGTTCGGCACCATCGGCAGCAGCGAGATCGAACTGCTGTCGCTCAATCTGCTCAGCGATGCCGCGCATGCCGGCTTGTTCAAGGTCGCCAACGCGGTGGCATCGGGCGTGGCGCTGTTGCTGCCGGGCATCCTCAGCGCCCAGCTGTTGCCGATGATGGCCAGCGCACAGGGACGGAGCCAGGGCGAAGCGAACCGGCGTTTCGTCGAGATGACCGTGTGGTTGTACGTGCTGGGCGCACCGCTGATCGCGGCCGGCGCGGTGTTTGCCGACCACGCGATCGAGTGGCTGTACGGCAGTGCCTATGCCGAAGCCGCGCCGGTGCTGATCGTGCTGTTGATCGCGCGCGTGGCCAGCGTGCTCGGCCAGGGCGCGACCGCTTTCCTGATGAGCGCCGACCGCCAGACCGCGTTGATGCGGCTCACCCTGTCGTTCTCCGCGCTGCGCCTGATCGGCGCGTTCGCCTGCACGTATGCGTTCGGCCTGACCGGCGCGATCTTCTCGACGATGGTGCTGGCGCTGTCGGGATCGGCGGTCACCATCCTGCTGGCCATGCGCGTCTCGGGCACCGGCATGCCGTGGGCGCGGCTGCTGCGGATCTCCGCGGCGGCGACGCTGCCGGCGCTGTGCTGCATACCGATCGCGCGGTCGTTCCCGCCATTGTCGGGACTGCTGGCCGGCACGGTGGTATTCGCGATCGGCTATCCGCTCTCGATCTGGCTGCTGCGCGGCCTCGATGAGGCGGATGCCAACGTCGTGCGGATGCTGGCGACGAAGTTGCGTAGCCGCATGCGGTAGAGGAGTAGGGTGCATAAGCGAAGCGTCACGCACCTTCGGCTCTTGAAACGGTGTGTGGGGCTTCTTGGCGGAATGGCGTATGACGCCTTCGGCTCATACGCCCTACGGCTCTTGCAGGCCCTACGGGTCAGGCCGGGGCGTAGGCGACCGTGTTGTCGCGCACGCCACGACCCAGGCGGCGCTTGATGCCCGCATGGATGCCCGTGTACGCCCCCAGCAACAAGGCCTTGCTTCGGTCCGCCAGCGCCGATGCGCCGACCGGGCGCGGCTCGATGCCCATCCGTCGCAGTTTGTCGTTGCCGCGATACAACAGCTCGCGACGACGCGTACTGTCGGTGTAATAGGTGAAGCTCATGGTGATCGACGGTTCGCTTCCGTTCTCGACCATGTGCGGCGAGGTGGACGGCATGTAGCCGCCCTGCCCGGGTTCGAGATCGAAGATCCGCGCGCGACTGCGGAAGGATTCGTCCCACGCGATCTTCTCGCGCGAGTTCTGCTCGTGGAACAGCTCCAGCGCGCGCTCCGTGACCACTTCGCGATCGAACGGATCCCAGACATGAAGCCGCTTGCGGCCGGCGATCTGCAGAATGAAATTGTGCTCGTGGTCGATGTGGAAGGGCGTGACCGCGCCGGGCGAGCTGACGAAGATCCAGCCGCCTCGAAAGCACATGCCCGGATCATGACGGTCGACCATGGGCTTGAGCGCGTCCAGCACTTCGTCGACCAGTCGCCGATAGACCGGATCGGCCTGCACATTCAGCAGCGACATCCACGCATGCGCGTCGGCGATTCCCGCGAGGGTGGCCGCCGCGTCGCGCCGGTTGGGATGCAGGTTGGGCGCATCGCTGAAGGAACTGCCGGCCGTGGCTTCGTCGCTGTGGGTGCGGACGAGACTGCGGGCTTCCAGGCGCTGGCCCAGTTCGACCAATGCGTCGATGCCCAGCAGTGGATGCCCGCACAGCCGGTGGGTCACCGCACCGATCGCCCATGGGGCGAATGCGGGGACATCGACGACAGCGCGGCGATCGGTCGTGGTCATGGGTCGGAAGCCTTCTGCTACGATTGGCGCATGGGGTGGAGCGTATGGGAATAATCGATTTTTCGGAACGCGTCGCGCGCAATGCGTGGCGCATTCCCATCGTCGGCAGCGTGCTGGCCATGGACGATGCGCGCAGCTTCGCGAAGATGCCGCGCGGCCGATTTCGCGGCGTGCACGCCAGCTTCGCCGAAGCCGAAGCGGCCATTCCGGAAGGCAGCCGCGTAGGCTACGACCACGACGCCCTGGCCGGGATGTACCGCGACCGCATCCAGAAAGCCTGCCAGAGCGATTACGCGGTGCTGTTCTGGCTACGCGACCTGTTGAACGCACAAACGCGGCTGCTCGATTTCGGCGGCCACATCGGCGTCAGCCACTACGGCTGGAAGCGTTACCTGCACTACCCGCCCGGGATGCGCTGGACGATCTGCGACATGCCGGCGATCGTCCGCGAAGGCCAGGCCTTCGCCCGGGAACAGCAGGCCGACGGCCTGTTCTTCACCGACGACCTGGCCACCGGCAGCGACACCACCATCTTCATGGCCGCCGGCTCGCTGCAGTACGTCGACATGAGCTTGGCCGATATCCTCGCGAAGATGGGCGCGCGTCCGCAGCATCTGCTGATCAACAAGATGCCGCTGTACGACGGCGACACCTTCGTCACCGTGCAGTCCACCGGCCGCGCGTTCCATCCGTACCGGATCGGCAACCGCGACGAATTCGTCGCCGGCATCACCGCGCTGGGCTATCGCGCGGTCGACGACTGGACCAATCGCGAAACCTCGTGCCGCATCCCGCACACACGCGGACGCGACATCGATGCCTACAGCGGGTATTACTTCGTTCTCGATTGACGGTTCGACCAGACTTTGATCGAAACCCCGCATCGACGACCGCGTCGAAGATCGACGAATCTTTGCGCAGTGTCATCGAGTTGAAGGCGCCCCAATTTGTCTTCCAGCCGGCAAAACCGATCGCTTGACCGGCGGAAATCGTTCTTTGGCTCGTCATTCCCGCGAACGCGGGAATCCAGTGTCTCGACGCTGTGCAGACTGATTGAACGTCATTGAGTCCTCGAAGCCACTGGGTCCCCGCGTTCGCGGGGACGACGGTGATGTTTTTTCAGCACTCGAAAAAGTAGTGGGCCGTGGTCGACGGCCCGGCCTACGCGGTAAGCGCCGCATGATCTGCGAGAGCCGGGCATGCTGCGCTCGAGCGTCGGGCGCGCATCACGCCCGGCGTTTTCCGAACCGCGACAGCAGGCGCCCGAAGAATCCGCCGGACGGCGCCTCCTCGTTCGCCGGCGCTCGCGCAGCATCGCCCGTCGCGCCCGTGCCCATCTGCGCATCGCATTCCATCGCAGTCTGCGCCAAGGTCTGGAACACGAACGCACGCGGGCTGAGACTCACGCCGTGGCGCGTCTGCAGCATCGCGACCGCGCGCATGATCAACAGCGAATGACCGCCCAGATCGAGGAAGTTGTCCTGCGCGCCGATGGCGTCCACGCCGAGCAGTTCGCGCCAGATCTCCGCGAGCCAGCGTTCGCTCTGCGTCGATGGCGCCTGCGACAGACGCGGCCTGGCGGCGGATGTCGTGGATGCGATCGGCGGCAGCGCATTGCGGTCGACCTTGCCGTTGGGCGTGGTCGGCACCTGTGCGATCTCGATCCACGCCGTGGGCAGCATGTAGTCCGGCAGCTCTCCGCGCAGATGCGCGCGCAGCGTATTGCCGTCGACGCCCGCACCCGCGCGCGGCACGATGTACGCCGCGAGGATCGCATCCTCGCTGCTGCGCACCGCCGCGACCACGACCACCTGCGCGACATCCGGATGGCGCGCGAGGATGCTTTCGATTTCCCCGGTTTCGATGCGGTAGCCGCGCAGTTTGATCTGCTGGTCGAGGCGGCCGAGATGCTGCAGCTGGCCATCGCTGCGCCAGCGTCCGAGATCGCCGGTGCGATACATGCGCGCGCCAGGCGTCGCGGCATCGGCGAATGCGTCGGCGATGAATTTCTCTGCAGTGAGTTCATCGCGCCCGTGGTAACCCAGCGTCACCCCGGCACCGGCGATCACCAGTTCTCCGCTCACGCCGATCGGCACGGTCGCGCCGTCGTCGTCGAGCACATGCACCTGCGTATTCGCGATCGGCCGGCCGACGACGATCTCGCCCTGCCCCGGCCGGACCTGCGCGCACGTGGACCAGACCGTGGTTTCGGTCGGGCCGTACATGTTCCACAGCGCACCGACGCGCGGCAGCAGCGCTTCGGCCAGATCGGCCGGCAAGGCTTCGCCGCCGCACAGCGCTTTCCACTGCGGCCCGCCGCGCCAGCCGGATTCCAGCAGCAGTCGCCATGTGCTCGGCGTCGCCTGCAGGGTGTCGACGTTGTGGCGTTCCAACAGCGCGCGCAGTGCGACGCCGTCGCTGGCCTCGTCGCGCGCGACCAGCACCAGATCCGCGCCGACCGCCAGCGGCAGCAGCAGTTCGAGCACGGCGATATCGAACGACAGCGTGGTGACGGCAGCCAGGCGCGATGATGCGTCGAGCCCCGGCGCGATCCGCATCGACTCCAGGAAGTTGATCACCGCGCGCTGCGGCACGCGCACGCCTTTGGGTTTTCCGGTCGAACCCGAGGTGTAGATCAGATACGCGAGCGCATCGGCATTGCGATGATCGGACCGCAGTCCTGCGATGTCTTCTGTCGCGAGCGCATCGTCGAGCGTCAGCCGATGCGCGGCGTCGAGTCCGAGATCGTTGTCGCTGTCGTCGATCACCAGCGCCGCGTCGGCATCCGCGACCATGAACTTCAACCGTTCGGCCGGGAATCCGGGATCGAGCGGCAGGTACGCGGCACCGGTGCGCAGCACGCCGAGCATCGCCGCGAGCATCGCCGGCGAGCGCTGCAGATGCAGACCGACGACCGCGCCGTTGCCGATGCCGCGCACGCGCAGCGCGGTGGCGACGCGATCGGCCTGCGCCGACAGCGCGGCGTGGGTGATCGCACCGTCGGTCGACAGCACCTGCGCGTGATCGCCGTGGCGGGCGATGGCGTCGTCGAGATAATGCGACAGATCGCGGTCGTCGGGCATCGGCGTGGCCGTCGCGTTCCACGATGCGAGGCGCGCCGATTCCGCAGGCGTCATCGACAGCAGCGCGCGCAGCGGCACGTCCTGCGACGCATTCGCGAGTGCATCGACGAGCCCGTCGAGCAGCGCGAGATAACGATCCACCAGCAGCGTCGCGGTGTCGGCGATCAGGATGTCGGTGTTGTAGTTCAGGCCGCCGACCAGACCGTCGGCGCCGTCGAGGAACCACAGCGCGACATCCTGCGCCGCCGCCGGCTGGAACACCGGCACGTTGGCGTGCGCAAGATCGCTCCAGCGGCACGGCCGCTGACGCGCATCCTGGTACGAGAAGAACGCCTGGTAGATCGGGAAGCGGCTGGTATCGCGGTGCGTGCCGAGCACGCGCACGAGATGCTCGAACGGCACGTCCTGGCAGCCCAGCGCATCGATCATCTCCACGCGCACCAGTTGCAGCAGACTGCGGAAGCCCTGCGCGGGATCGACCCGCAATCGCAGCGGCAGCGCATTGACGAAGAAGCCCATCACCGGTTCGAGTTCGGGCAGATTGCGTCCGCGCACGGGCGTGCCGATGATCAGGTCGCGCTGTCCGCTGAGCTGGTGCAGCAGCAGCGTCCACGCCGACAGCAGCACCGTGAACAGCGTCGAGCCTTCGCGCTGCGCCAGTGCGCGCAGCGCATCGGCGGTGCCGGTCGGTACGCGCAGCCACGCGGTGTCGCCGTCGCCGCTCTGGGTCGCCGGTCGCGGCTTGTCGGTCGGCAGCGCCAGCGCTTCGGGCATGCCCTGCAGCTTGCCGCGCCAGTGATCGAGCTGTCGCGTCAACTCCGGCCCGGCCATCCATTCGCGATGCCATGCCGAGAAATCGGCATAGCTCACCGGCGGCAGCGCCAGCGACGGTTCGCGGCCCTGGCGGTTGGCGTCGTAGAGCGCGGCCATTTCGGTATAGAACAGATCGAAGGACCAGCCGTCCCAGATCGCGTGATGGGCCATGAAGAACATCACATGCTCGTCGTCGCCGAGTTTGTAGACGCAGGCGCAGAACAGCGGCCCGCGCGCGAGATCGAACGGCACCGCGATCTCGTCCTCCATCCGCAGCGCCAGCTCCGCTTCGCGCGCGTCGACGGCAATGCCGGTCAGATCCTCGAAGCGCAGCGCGGTATCGACCGTCTCGTGCAGCTGCTGGAAGGGTTCGCCCTCGTGCATGCCGATCGTCGTACGCAGCGCGGCCTGACGCCGCACCATTCCGGCGAAAGCGCGTGACAGCGCATCGCGATCCAGCGCGCCGCGCAGACGGTGCGCCGACGGCACGTTGTAGACGGTGCGGCCCGGATGCAGCTGTTCCAGATACCAGATCCGCTGCTGCATCAGCGACAGCGGCGCGCGTTCGTCTTTCGCAAGCACCGCAACGGTCGGCAGCGTCGTCGCTTCCTGCGCGGCCAGCCATGCCGCAAGACCGGCGACGGTCGGATGATCGAACACCACGCGCATCGGCACGTGACGGTCCAGCTCGCGACCGAGCTTCGCCGCCAGTTGCGCCGCGAGCAGCGAATGCCCGCCGAGCGCGAAGAAATCGTCGTGCGGGCCGATCCGGGGCAGCGCCAGCGCGTCGCGATACTGCTGCGCGACCTGCGCCTGCCAGACGTCGGAGAAATGTTCGGGTTCACCGCTGTCGATCGACGGCGATGCGTCGATAGGCGCCGGCAGCGCCTTGCGGTCGATCTTGCCGCTGACGGTCAACGGCAACACCGGCAGCGCGATGCAGCGCTGCGGCAGCATGTATTCGGGCAAGAGTTTTTCGGCATGCGCGCGCAGACCGTCCTCGCTGGCGCGACTGCCGTCGAACGCCGAGTCCGGGTTCGCGACGACATAGGCGATCAGACGCAGATCGCCCGGACGCGGTTCGTGGGTGACCACTACCGCCTGCGCGATATCCGGATGCGTCATCAACACCTGTTCGATTTCGCCCAGTTCGATGCGGTAACCGCGCAGCTTCACCTGGAAGTCGGTGCGGCCCAGGCACTCGACCACGCCATCGCGACGCCAGCGCGCGAGATCGCCGGTGCGGTACAGCGGCTGGCCGTCCGCATCGGGGACGAAACGTTCGGCGGTCAGCTCCGGACGATTGAGATAATCGCAGGCCACGCCGTCGCCGCCGATATACAGTTCGCCGACGACGCCGACCGGCACCGGCTGACGATGCGCATCGAGCACCAGCAGCCGCGTATTCGCCAACGGCACGCCGATCGGAATCGGTGCGTCCGCGTCGACGACGCGATGATGGCTCGACCAGACCGTGGTTTCGGTCGGTCCGTAGACATTCCACAGCTCGGCGACGCAGGGCAGCAGCGCGGCGGCGAGATCCGCCGCGAGCGGTTCGCCGCCGCTCAGGGCCTTGAGTCCCGGATGGCCGCGCCAGCCCGATTCGAGCAGCAGGCGCCAGGTCGCGGGCGTGGCCTGCATGATGTTGACACGATGCGTGTCGAGCAGCGCGCGCAGACGGTCGGCATCCGCCGCGTCGCGGCGGTCGGCGAGCACCACGGTCGCACCGACCGACAGCGGCAGGATCAGTTCGCACACCGCAATATCGAACGCCAGCGTGGTGACCGCGAGGACAACGTCCTGCGCCTGCATGCCCGGCGTGCGCCGCATGCTCGCGAGCAGATTGGCGACATTGCGATGGCGGACACGCACGCCTTTGGGACGACCGGTCGAGCCCGAGGTGTAGATGATGTACGCATCGTCCTCGGCGTCAGCGCCGGCATCGCGCAACGCGGTGTCGCTGCGATCGTGAATGCCGTGCAGATGCAGTTGCGCGATCGATGCCAAGACGCTGTCGAACCGCGCCATCGATGCCGCATCGCCCAGCAGGATGCGCAGCTGCGCGTCCTCGACCATGAAGCCCAGCCGTTCTTCCGGCAGCGCCGGATCCAGCGGCACATAGCAGGCCCCCGCGCGCAGCACGCCGAGCAGTGCGGGCAACAATTCCAGATCGCGTTCCAATAGCAGACCAACCCGGTCGCCGCGCTGGACGCCGGCCGCCTGCAAAGCGATCGCGATCGCCGCACTGCGATCGGCGAGCTGCGCATAGGTCAGATGCTTCGACCCCGCTGTCACGGCGATGGCATCCGGCGTGCGGCACGCTTGATCGAGAATCAGCGCTTCGATCCGGGTCTCGCGCGGATAGTCGGCGTCGGTCGCGTTCCAGGCATCGATCGACCGTTGGTCTTCGGGCGTGAGCACGGACAGCGCATCGAGGGGGCTGCCGACATCGGCGACCGCAGCGCGCAGCAGCAGCTCGAATCCCGAGAGCCAGCGTGCGACCGTCTGCGCATCGAACAGGTCGGCGTTGTACTGGCATTCCAGACGCATGCCGGCGGCGCCGAGATCGACCGCATTCACGAACAGCTCGAAGGTTTCGAAGCGGCGCGCGTTGCTGTCCAGATCCAGCTGCAATCCCGGCATCGCATCGTGTTCGCCGGTCAGCGCCTGATCGATGTTGAAGATCACGCTCATCAACGGCAGACGGCTGCGTTCGCGCGGAATCGGCAGCGCGCGCAGCAGTCGGCCGAAGGTGATGCGCTGATGATCGTAGGCATCGAGCAGGATGCCGCGACTCTGATCGATCAAGCGCTCGAACGGCAGTTCGCCGTGCGGCTGGATGCGCAGCGGCAGCATGTGCACGCAGTGTCCGACCAGACCCTCCTGCCCCGATGCAGACTGCCCTGCGGCGGGCACGCCGATGACGACATCGTCCTGCCCGGTAAGCCGATGCAGCAGCGCCGAGAAGCCGGCGATCAGGGTCGCGAACAGGCTCGCGCCGCGACGCGTGCCGAGCTGGCGCACCCCGGCGAGCATTTCCGCCGGCAGCACATGATCTTCGCGCCCCGCACGCTGGGTGCGGATCGGTGGACGCGGCCGATCGCAGGGCAGATCCAGCACCGGTCCGCCGTCGGCGAACTGCGCGATCCACCAGGCGAGTTCGTCGGCCGGATCGGCATCCGATGCTGACTGTTCGACCGCGTAATCGGCGAACGAAGGCGCTGCGGCTTGAAGGGCGTCCGGCCGATACTGCGCGGCCAGATCCTTCACCAGCACCCAGAACGACCAGCCGTCGAGCACGATGTGATGGCCGGTGAGCACCAGCACGTGATGCTCGGGCGCAAGCCGCACGATCTCGGCACGCAGCAGCGGGCCACGACTCACATCGAACGGTTCGGAGACGTGACGTTCGCAGATCGCGGCGAGTTCCGCCTGCGGTTTCTGCGATGCGGACACATCGCGCAGCGCGATCTCGAATGCTGCCGCCTGCGCGGGGATCCGCAGCCACAGACCGTCGTCGGAGAACGTGGCGCGCAGCGCATCGTGACGTTGCGGCAAGGCCTGCACCGCCGCGCGCAGACGTTCGACGTCGAGCACGCCGCGCAGATGCAGCGAGACCGATTCGTTGTACGCCAGCGAAGCCTCGGTGCCGAGCTGATCGGCGAGCCAGATTTCGCGCTGCGGTTCGGTGGTCGGCACCACACGGGTGCCGTCTTCGGCGAGCGCCTGTTCCCTGCGACGCACCGGGAAGAATTCGCTGGCGATCATTTCCGCCGCCGCATCGCGGTACGCGGCGACGATCAGATCGATGTCCTCGTCGGTGTGCGAGGTGGTCAGGAAGCACGGGAAATTGTCGAGGATGTGGATGCCGCGATCGCGCAGCATCACGTAGATCAGATCGGCGTAGGGCAGATCCTCGGTGAACACGTTCCGCCACCACGACGCGAACGTGACCAGCTTGAACGGCGCGCCCAGTTCCTCCATCGCCGCGTTGACCCGCGCGACCATGCCGGCGGTGCGCGCGGTGAGCCGCAGCTGCAGGTCCGGGCCGGCATCCTGCAGATGCTGCAAGGTGGCCTTGGCCGCAGCCAGCGCCAGCGGATGGCGCACGAAGGTACCGGCGAAATAAGTCACGCCGACGGTTGGAACCGAATCGTCGCCGTAGTCCCAGTGGCCGCCGTCGAGCGCATCCATGTAGGCGCGCTTGCCGGCGATCACGCCGATCGAGAAACCGCCGCCGACGACCTTGCCGTAGGCGGCGAGATCGGCCTGGATATCGAACAGGCCCTGCACGCCGCGCGGATGCGCGCGGAAGCCGGTGACCACTTCGTCGAAGATCAGCAGCGAACCGGTTTCCTCGGTGAGCGTGCGCAGCTCGCGCAGGAATTCGACCGGCTGGAAATCCGGCCGACGGCTCTGCACCGGCTCGACCAGGATCGCGGCCAGCTCATGCGCGCGTTCGCGCAGGATCTGCAGCGATTCCTCGGTGCCGTAATCCAGTACCAGCACGTTCTGCGCGGTCGACGGCATGATGCCCGGCGCGGCCGGCACGCTGCGCAGCTTTTTTGTACCGCGCACGATCACTTCGTCGAAAATGCCGTGATAGGCGCCGGTGAAGATGGCGATGGTGCTGCGGCCGGTCACGGTGCGCGCGATGCGCATCGTGCCCATCACTGCTTCCGAACCGGTGTTGCAGAACGCGACGCGGTCGCTGCCGGTCAGGTCCGCGAACAGTTCGGCGGTTTCGCCCGCCAGCACATGCTGCGGGCCGATCTCGTAGCCCAGATCGATGCGCTCGTGCAACGTGTCGCGCAGGAAGTCCGGCTGCCAGCCGAACAGATTCATGCCGAAGCCGTTGAGCACATCCACGTACTCGTTGCCGTCGAGATCCCACATCCGCGAATTGCGCGAACGTTCGATCACCAGCTGATACGTCAGCTCCTTGGTCAGCGGCCGGAAGCCGTTGACCACGCGCGGATCGGCCATGCGCTGGCGGTGCTGCGTGGTGTAGATCTTGGATTTTCCGGTGCGGGCGACGTAACGCGCGATCAGCGCATCCAGACGCGTGCGCTGTCGCGGCGTCATCGCGTCGGCGCGGGTATGGATGCGCGCGATCGCACCGAAGGCTTTCTTGACGTCGTACGACATCAGGCCTTCGCTGCTGTCGTCGCCGCCGGTCGGCGGTGCAGCGACCTGCAGGGCGGTGCTTGCGGCGGATGCTGGCGTCGAACTTTCCGGTGCGCGGCTCGCGTCCAGATGCGTCGCCAGCTGCGCCGCCGTGCCGTACTGTTCCATGATCTGTCGGAACGTGACTTTCACCTGGAACGCGCGCTGCAGCTGCAGCGCCAACTGCGTCAACGCGAGCGAATCCAGACCGAGTTCGAGCCACGGCGTATCGGTTTCGGCGGTGCCGATCTCGAAACCGGACACGTCTTCGATCAGTGCGATCAGACGCGGCAACGTGTCGCTCGCTTCGACGAGATCTTCAGCCGGGCTAGCTGCGGGCGCAGCAACACTCGCAGGTTCGACAGCGTGCAACGCGACCGGCGCTGCTTCGATAACAGTCGCGGTTTTCGCCACCGCATCGACCCAATGCCGATCGCGCGCGAACGGATAGCCCGGCAGCGCCACGCGACGACGCGATTCGCGCGCGACATAGGCTTTCCAGTCGGGCGCGACGCCGAGCGTCCACGCCTGACCCAGCGCCTGCGCGAGCAGCGATGTTTCCAGCGCGGCGCTGTCGCCGAGGCTGGCGATGGCCACCTGACCGCTGCGGCCTTTCGGCGCGCACTGTTTCGCCAGCGTCGCGAGCGTTCCGCGCGGGCCGACTTCGATCAGCAGGCGGTTCGGATCTTCGAGCAGGCGCGACGCGGCAGGCGCGAAGCGCACCGGGCGACGTAGATGCTCCGCCCAGTACTGCGGATCGCGGGCGTCGGCATCGCTCAGCCAGTCGCCGGTCACCGTGGACACGATCGGAATCCGCGGCGCGTGCAATGTCATCGTCTGCAGCTGCGCCAGCATCGGCGCGACCACCGGCTGCATCATCGCCGAGTGGAACGCGTGCGAAGTCATCAGCCGCTTGGCGGCGACGCCATCGGCGGCGAGGTGCGCTTCGAGACGCTCGATATCCGGCGTCGGGCCGGCGACCACGCACAGCGTAGGCGAATTTTCCGCCGCAAGTTCGATGATGTCGCCGAGATAGTGCGACATCGCATCAGCGGACAAACGCACCGACAGCATGCTGCCCGCCGGCTGCGCCTGCATCAGCCGCCCGCGCAGCGCGACCAGCGCCAGCGCATCGGCCAGCGACATCACGCCCGCCAGGGTCGCGCAGACGAACTCGCCGACGCTGTGGCCGATCAGCGCACCCGGTTCGACTCCCCACGACATCCACAGCCGCGCCAATGCGTATTCCAGCGCGAACACCGCCGGTTGGGTCAGATGCGTCGCGACCAGCACGTCCGGCGCATCGGTGAAGAACAGATCGCGCACATCGTCCGCTGTATTCGCACCGATCTTCATCTGCGGCGCGAGCACTGCGCAGCAGGCGTCGTAGGCATCGCGAAACACCGGCTCGGCGGCGTACAGGCCGCGACCCATCGCCGGGTATTGCGCGCCCTGCCCCGGGCACAGGAAGGCGACTTCGGGTGCATCGGTGACCGCTGCGGTGGCGGTAACGCTGGTCGCACGCAACAATCGCGCAGCTTCGGCGCGATCCGCAGCGACCACACTGCGGCGATACGCGAATGCGCGCCGGCCAATGCGTGCGGTGTGCGCGATATCGACGAAGGACAGCGCTGCGGCGCTATCCGCATCATCGAGATATGCCGCCATGCGCTGCGACAGCGCGGCCAACGCTTCCGGCGTGCGCGCCGAGAGCGTCAACAGCTGCTGCGGACGCAGCGAAGGCACGGATGCGTTCGCGAGCGGCGCTTCCTGCAGCACTACATGCGCATTGGTGCCGCCGAACCCGAACGCGCTGACGCCCGCGCGGCGCGGCTGCGCGCCGCGCGGCCATGCCTGCAGTGCGGCCTGCGGTACGAACGGCGAGGCCTCGAAATCGATCTGCGGATTGGGGCGCGCGTAGCCGATCGTCGGCGGCAGCGTTTCGCGATGCAGGGCCAGCGCGGTCTTGATCAGACCGGCGGCGCCTGCGGCGGTCACCAGATGACCCACATTGCTCTTCAGCGAACCGATGCCGCAGAAACCACGATCGTCGGTGTGCCGACGGAAAGCGCGGGTCAGGCCGGCGACTTCGATCGGGTCGCCGATCGGCGTGGCGGTGCCGTGCGCTTCGATATAGGAAATACTGCGCGCATCGACGCCGGCGCTGTCGTGCGCCATCGCGATGACCGCCGCCTGCCCGGCCGGATTCGGCGCGGTGAAACTGGCGCGATCGGCGCCGTCATTGTTGACCGCGCCGCCGAGCAGCACCGCGTACACGGTATCGCCATCGGCCAGTGCATCCGACAACCGGCGCAACGCGAGGATCGCGACGCCATCGGAAAACACCGTGCCTGCGGCATCGGCATCGAAACTGCGGGTGTGGCCGTCGCGCGATGCCATCGCGCCTTCCTGGTACAGATAACCGCTGTTCGGCGGACAGGTGATGGCGACGCCGCCCGCGAGCGCCAGATCGCAGTCGCCGCTGCGCAGGCTGTCCATCGCCATGATCGTGGCGACCAGCGATGTCGAACACGCGGTGTGCACGCTCACCGCCGGACCATCCAGTCCCAGCTTGTAGGCGACGCGACTGGTCAGATAATCCTTCTCGTTGGCGAGCATCGTCTGCATCTCGCCGAGGCGCGCGACCAGATCCGGCCGCGCCTGCACGTGATGCAGGAAATACGAGGCGTTGTACATGCCGCCGAACACGCCGGCCCGCCCCGGCACGCGTTCGGGCACATAGCCGGCGTGTTCCAGCGCATGCCACGCGGTTTCGAGGAAATGCCGGTGCTGCGGGTCCATCAATTGCGCTTCGAGCGGCGCGATGCCGAAGAACGCGGCGTCGAAACGGTCCACGCCGTCGATCACGCCGCGTGCGCGTACGTAGGCGGGATCGTCGATCAGGGCACGCGGAATCGAAGGATCCAGCTCGTCGGGCGCGAACACCCGGATCGATTCATCGCCCGCGCAGAGATTGCGCCAGAACGCTTCGATATCCTCGGCGCCCGGGAAACGGCCGGC
This sequence comes from Lysobacter sp., assembly GCA_013141175.1. Lineage (NCBI taxonomy): Bacteria > Pseudomonadati > Pseudomonadota > Gammaproteobacteria > Lysobacterales > Lysobacteraceae > Lysobacter > Lysobacter sp. The sequence continues at coordinate 2,060,454 of JABFRN010000001.1, read as the reverse complement.
CATGCCGACTATGGCCACAGGCTCGTCAGCGCTCGGCTTCTTCGCTGCGGACGACGGCATCGTCGACGGCGAGGCATCGCCATCGATCAGCCGCGCGACGCCGGCCGGCGTCGGCGCTTCGAACAACTGCGCTGGACGCAGGTCGCCGATGCCGCGCGTGCGTAGCGTCTGCAGCACGCGCAGCGCGGACAGCGAATCGCCACCGAGTTCGAAAAACGCATCCTGCATGCCGACGCGGTCGAGTTCTAGCACATCCGCGAACGCGGCGCAGATCGCACGCTCGCGTTCGCCGCGCGGCGCGCGATACGGATGCTGCAGTTCGGGACGTTCGCGGCTCGGCACGGGCAATGCGGCGCGGTCGAGCTTGCCGTTGGCGGTGATCGGCAGCGCGGGCAGACGCATGAACGCCGATGGCACCATGTAATCCGGCAATTCGCGTGCGAGCGCTGCACGGGCCTGCGCGACGTCCCAGGCATCGGCGACGACATAGGCGATCAGGCGTTTGCCGCCGCCCGGGCCGGGCTTGGCGACCACCGCGCAGGCGCGCACGCCGGGAACGCGCGACAGCACGCTCTCGATCTCGCCGGGCTCGATGCGGAAACCGCGGATCTTCAGCTGGTCGTCGACGCGGCCGACGAATTCGAGCACCGCGTCCGCACCGGCATCGCGCCAACGCACCAGATCGCCGGTGCGGTACAGGCGTTCGCCTGCGACGAAGGGATCGGCGAGGAAACGTTCGGCATCGAGATCGGGACGACCGAGATAGCCGCGCGCCACGCCGCGACCGCCGATGTACAGCTCGCCGGTGTCGCCTGCGGCGACCGGCCGCTGCTGCGCGTCGAGCACATGCACATGGGTGTGGGCGATCGGCCGGCCGATCGGAATGCTGGCGATGTCGTCGGCCAGATCGCGCGGAATCGCGTAGGTGGTGGCGAAGGTGGTGCATTCGGTCGGGCCGTAGCCGTTGTGCAGACCGATATCCGGCAAGGCCTGCAGCGCGCGGCGCACGTGGCCGGGCGACAGCGCTTCGCCGCCGGTGAACAACTGGCGCAGACCGCGCAGCGACTGCGGCGATTCGTCGATGACCGCATTGAACAGCGCGGCGGTCAGCCACGCGGTGGTGACGCCCATTCCGTCGATGGCCTCGGCCAGGGCGCGCGCATCCGGAACCGGCGCGGTGAGGATCGCGCAGCGACCGCCGTTGAGCAGCGGGCCCCACAGTTCCAGCGTCGACGCATCGAAACCCAGTGGCGCCGCATGCAGGAAACAGGTGTCGCCGTCGAGACGGACGTAATCGACATCGGCGACCAGACGCAGGATCGAACGATGCTCGATCTGCACGCCCTTGGGCATGCCGGTCGAGCCGGAGGTGTACATCACGTACGCGAGACTGCTGGCCGATGCGGTGTCCTGCAGGCGTGCGTCGGAGACGGGTTGCCGATGCTGCTCATCCGTGTCGATCACATCGAGCGTCAACGTCTCCGCCGCGATCCCTGTCAACACATCCGCATGCGCGGCATCGGTGACCAGGATCGTCGCGGCGGCATCCTCGACGAGGTGACGCAGGCGCGCGGCGGGATAGTCGGGATCGAGCGGCAGATACGCGCCACCGGCCTTGAGGATCGCCAGTACCGCGACCACCGCCTGCGGCGAACGCGGCAGGCACAACGCAATGGGCTGGTCGGTGCCGGCACCGAGTTCGCGCAGCCGCAACGCGAGCGCGTCCGAGCGGCGATCGAGTTCGGCGTAACGCATTTCGCCTTCAGGCCAGCGCAGTGCGATGCGCTCCGGGTGGCGTCTGGCGCATTCGCGGAACCGCGCGTGCACGGTGGCGTCGGGTCGATCGCCATCCATACGGCGACTGCCGGTGTTCGGAGCGGAGCCTTGCTTGTCTTCGGCGTTGGTCTGGGGCGTCGTCACGGGTGGCAGGCTTCGATTCTGGAAATGATGGCGAGGATTTCGTTCATGGGGACCGTGGCGTTGTTGAGCGCGGCATCGGAATTCCACGCGCTGCTGGCGTCGACATCGAGCCAGTGCATTCGCGGCCCCTCGACCCAACGTTCGCGGAGACGATCCATGTCCGCCGTGCGCTGGGTGCACAGCACGGTGGTCAAGGTCGTGGCGGGCGCAACGCCGGCCAGATCGATGGCGGTGAGCTCGCCGTGCAGACGCGCGCTGATCGGCGTGCCGAGCGCTTCCTCGAGCATGGATTCCGAACCTTCGGCAGGATCAGGATGCGCGGCGGTGGCTCTTCCGAATTCCGCATCCATGTAGGCGCGATGCGCACGGCGCAGCTCGCGCAGGTATTGCGCACCGTCGACCACCGGATCCCACAGCACCACGTGCGCCGCACGCAGCCGTCCGCGCTGCGCGCAGAGCGCCACAAGCGTGGCACCGAAGCGCAGGCCGACCAGCACGATGCGCGACACGCCCGATTCCCGACGCAGCACATCGGCGGCGGCCTCGATATCCTCGATCCACGCATCGACGCCGTAGTCGGCGATATCGCCGCTAGAATCGCCGGTGCCCGCGTAATCGAAACGCATCGCGGCGTAGCCGGCATCCTCCAGCCTGCGCGCCATGATCCGATACGCGCGATGCGCGCGGGCGGCTTCCTCGCCGAACGGATTGCACAGCAATACCGCCGCGCTGCGCGCATGCAGTCGCGGCGAGATGTGCACGGCTGCGAGCAGATCGCGGTCGTGTGCCTGGAAAAATCGGATTGACAAGCGGTGCCCCCCACCGTGTACTTACCCGTTAACGTATTATCCGGTCGGACCCGGCAACGCATGTCCCTTTCATCAAACTGCGGCGATTCAAGCATCCCCGAGCGCGTGGTGCGGCTGGGGGAGCATCGTACACTTGTCGCGATTGCCAGTGCACCGGCAATGCCACGCGGCGTGCCCGCAGTGCTGCTGGTGAATGCCGGCGTGATCCACCGCATCGGGCCGCACCGGCTGCATGTGCGACTGGCGCGACGCCTCGCCCAGGCCGGCCATCCCGCGCTGCGCATGGATCTGTCCGGGATCGGCGACAGCGGCGCGCTTCCGGAGCGGCTCGGCTTCAGGGCAAGCTCCGTTGCCGATATCCGCACCGCCATCGATCATCTTGGCGCAGGCGACCCGGCTGCATCGGCGATCGTGTTCGGCATCTGCTCGGGCGCGGACAATGCCTTGGCGGCGGCCGAAGCGGACCCGCGCATCGTTGGCCTCGTCCTGATCGACCCTCCCTGCTATGTCTCCACCCGGGCGCGTTTGCGCGCGTTGCGATCGCGTCTTCGCCATCCTGCGGCCTGGCTGGCACTCCCGGCCAAGCTGTTGAAACGGGTGCGCGTACGGCTGTCGCCATCTGCGGACGCCTTGGACGCATCGTCCGGCGGACGTCAGCCGCCTCCCCAGGAGGAATACGGCCGCCAGTTGACCGGCCTCGTCGCCCGCGATGTGCGCATCCTGTCGATTTATTCGTCGGCGCAGGGCGTGCGTTACAACCATGCGGATCAACTGTACGAATGGTTTCCCGAGTTGCGCGGGAAACTCGACAGCCTGTACTACCCGGACGCCAACCACACGTTCACCGAAACCGCGCAACAGGCTGCGCTGATCTCGGCGGTGACGGACTGGTGCCGGCGGCGTTTTCCGGCAAACGATTGAGGTCGTCCGCAGCGGGGCGCCGCATTGCCGCAGCGCCCCGAACGACAGGATTGCCCGAATCCGAGGCGGGCTCAGCCCGCCGCCAGTTCATCCAGATCGAAGTAGCCGTTGAAGCCCTTCATGTAGACCGCGGCGCGGTGCCCGAACAGCACGACCGCTTGGGATCGGGTTTCGAGATCGGCATCGTCCAGGACCGTGGATTTCACCCGGGTACCGATCGGGTGTTTCCGGTTCCATGCGACGACCTTCGCGGTGGCGCCTGAAGGGTTGCCCGCCGCTTCCGTTTCGACTTTCGCCGGAGCCGTCGATGGGAAGAAACCATCCAGCAGCGCGTCCGGAGTCTGCTTGCGGATCGTGTCGACGAGTCGAATCAGCACATCGCCGGGACCGAATTCCTCGAACGTCATCGCTTCGCCACGACTGCGGGCCAGCGCAAGCAGGTATTGCACGCTCTCGGACCATTGCACGGTGTTGGCGATCTGGCGCGACAGGGTGTCGAGAATCGCATCGTTGTCGTACGGCCTTGCGGTGACGTTGGAAATCACCGGAATCTTCTGTTCCGCGAACGTCACGTCCTTCAGGAACTCGCGGAACTGCTCCATCGCGCCTTGCATGAACCTGGAATGGAACGCGCCGCTGGTATTGAGCGGATAGAAGCGGATCTTGCCCTGCTTGAACAGCGGCTGCGCGGTGGCGATCTGCTGCGCCGAGCCGGAGATGACGATCTGCGACGGCGAGTTGTAGTTCGCCAGGGATACCTCATCGAGGCCGTTCTTGCCGAGGATCTCCTCGATTTCCTGCTTCGAGGCGTTCAGCACCGCAGCCATGCCGCCGCCGGAAACCTGACCCATCAGCTCGCCGCGTTTTTGAACCAGTTTCAGACCGGTTTCGAAATCGAAACAGCCTGCCGCCATCAGCGCATCGAATTCGCCGAGGCTGTGGCCGGCGAGAAAGTCCGGCGACTGACCGGTCTCCTCGATCTTCTTGAGATAGGACAGCGCGTTCACCGTATACAGCGCCGGCTGGGTGAACCGGGTGTTGCCGAGCTCGTCGCGGGGATCCTCCAGGCAGAGTTCCTTGATCGAATATCCGAGGATGGCATCGGCCTTCGCGGTCAGATCCTTGTAGTGATCGAACAACTCGCCGCCCATGCCCTTGGCCTGCGAGCCCTGCCCAGGAAACATGTAGGTTTTCATCGGTGCTTCTCCATGGTTTATCTCCATTGAATCGAAATGTTCCGGCGACCGTTCAGTACCTGCGCACACAGACCGCGGTGTTGACCCCGCCGAACCCCATGCTGAGGTTCAACGCATTTCCGATCGCATGCGGCGCGGACGTGCCGCGCACCCAATCGAGATCCGGTTCGATCGGATTGTCGAGGTTGCGACTGGGATGCAGCGATCCTTCGCGCATCTGCAGCAATACGGCGATCAGTTCGACCGCGCCCGCCGCGCTCAGGCCGTGGCCGATCACCGATTTGGTCGCATTCAAACGCACGTGCGTCAACCCGCATTCGTGGAGCGCCGCGAGTTCGGTGATGTCGCCGATCGTCGAGCCGGTGCCGTGCGGATTGACGTAATCGATGTCCGCTGCGGCCAACCCCGCGCGCGCCAACGCGCCCCGGATCGCATGCACTTCACCGTCGAGCGACGGATTCGGATTGCGGTTTCCGTCCATCGCCATCGCCCAACCGGCGAGCTGCGCATAGGGCTGCGCGCCGGGCCGTGCCGCGGATCGGGCGCGTTCGACCACGACCACGCCGCAGGATTCGCCGTAGATGAATCCATCCCGATCGCGATCGAATGGACGGCATGCGGATGCGGGGTCCTGCGCGTAGCGATCCGAGCCCATCGCGCCGAGCGAACGGAAACCCTGGCATTCCCAGTAGGAGATGTCCATCAGCGCGCCCATCGCGATGCACACATCGACGCGACCGGACCGGACCGCTTCGATCGCCTCGATCACCGCGACCTGGCCGCTCGCGGACGCGCCGCCGATCGTGTACGCGAATCCTCGGATGCCGAATATCTCGGTACACAACCCGCACAGATCGCTGTCCATGAAGCCCATGCCGTACGTCGGTCGCAGGAAAGTCTCGCGATTGCGGTAGGTATTGTGGGTTTGCACCAGCTCGCGCTGTTGGAAGTTCGAGCCGCCGATCACCAGGCCGATCCGCTGCGGATCGACCCCGTCCAACGCTGCGTCGTGCCAGGCTTCGTGCAGCGTCGCCAACGCGACGTGTCCTGAAAACGAAGCGGTGCGCAGCAGGCTCTTCGAGACCGATGCCGGCATCGCCAGATCGCCGATCTCGGCGCCGACGAAGGCGGCGGGCGCGTTGTCGGCGAGGGCCGGCGCATCCTCCTGCACCGGAAGCTGGCGGCCCGGACGACCCAGAACACCGAAACGATGCCGACCTTCCAGCAGCGCTGCGATGAAGGCGTCCTTGCCCTGCCCGATCGACGCGGTGACGCCGATTCCACTGACGATCAGGTCGTCGTGCCCGGGCCCGTGGAGATCAGGCCTTGGCATGGATGATGCCGGCCAACTCGCCGATATTTTCGGCCTTGGCCATCTCCATCAGCGGGATGTTCAGCACAAGGCTCTCGAGCGTCATCATGATGATGTCCGCACGGTCGATCGAGTTCGCGCCGAGCGCTTTCAGGGAATCGGTCGCCTGGAAATCGTGCGTCTCCAGTTCCGGCAACACCTCACGGGCATGACGCACGATGATTTCGAAAATCTCTTCTTTGTTCACTGGGTCTTCTCCAACGGTTTGCGGATATTCGTCGCGTCGCGTCCCGGCGGACGCCTGGACGCGGTCTTGGCGTTTGTCGATGCTCTTTTCACGACTGCGAATGCGTCTGTTCGGGCGGGTCGTGGTGTCGGTCCGGCCTCGATGCATCGCTGCAGGCGGTGCCCGCGAAGACATTCGTCGCTTCGATTCCCGATCATGCCCGCTCGCTTCCCCTGCTTGATTTCATGTCACTGGCGCGAGCCGCCTTCGGAACGACCCGATGATGCGCTGTGCCCCGATTGCATCGACGGAACGGTCGGAACCGGGCTCGACGATCCATTTCCATTGTCTTCCACGCTGTATCACGGAATTCAACGCCCCACTTGGCCACGTACCGCTGTGGAAAACCGGTGCAGGCGATGCCCGGGCAAGCCGCATCCGGCATCCTGGTAGCTGTGGAGTCATCGGAAATCGTGCAGTGTGCTCCGGCTCTGCCCCTTCCCGAGACGACACGCAGCGAACCTGTCCCTGTCAGCGAGTTGCATGCGGATATTGTAGCCCAAGACCTCCAGGAACTTCTGGCCGGCCGGACGCCCGCAGCGATGCCCCGGAAAGAGGCGCTTGGCGGGCCCGACACGATCATGGATGCGCCCGTGGATGCGATCGTGGATGTGATCCGGGACCGGATCGGCTTGATCGACAGGTTACCGGGGTTCCATGACGTTTCGTCGAGCGGGTGTGCGCCGATACGTGCCCGCGCTTTTCAACCGGCCGAAGGAATCGTCGGCAGAACCGTCGATCCCTTGTCGAAAACCATACCGCAGGCCACCTGCGCGGCGGCCAGGCGTCGATGCCGGATGCATTTTCGCGAACGGTTAGCAGTCAGATTTCGTCGATGCAAAACAATTGTTTCGAAGCGATCATGCTTTCGTGCGGGTAGCCGAATGCATTGTTCACGTATCTGACGCCATCGATATGGACCGAACGGTTGATATGGCTGTGTCCATAGACATGGAGACTGGAACCGAGCCTGCGGAGTTCCACTTCGATCCTGGTGCCGCCCAGCACCGGATCGAGAACCCGATGTTTCCGCGGAACATAGAAAGGCACCAGATCGATGCGGGGCAGGAAATGCGAGAAGGTGATGACCCGGGTTGCGTCGCTGGTGTCGAGGTACGCATTCATTTCCGCGAAATACGCCGCCACCTCGGCGGGGCCCACACCGGCCGGCCATCGACAAGCGCGATAGTCCGCCCACATCTGCATCAGCTCTTCGCTCGGTTGGCCGAAAGAGTAGTCGTACCAGCCCAACAGCGGAGCGATGAGCACCCCGTCTTTGCGGAAAGATCGCATCGAGGCGCCACTGGCCTCGACCGTGGCTTTCACATCCGCGAATTTCTGCAGCGATGTCTTGTCTTTTTCCTTGCCCAGAACCCAGAGATCGTGATTGCCGGGCACGAACAGGACATGTTTGAAGCGTGCGCTCAACTCGCCCACGCACCATGCCAACAGCGTCAATTTGTGGGTGACATCCCCGGCGAGGATCAGCAGATCGTCGCGATAATCGTATTTCGAAAGATTGCCGACCCATTCCGCGTTCGCATCGTAGTCGACATGGATATCCGATAACGCGAATATCCTCATCGCAGTCCTTCGCTTTTCATTAGCGATACGCTCCCATCGTTCGCCGAATGCCATGGCTGCTGTATTTCCGTGACCGTCGATCGTGTCACAGGCATCGAAGACGGTCAACACGATCGGACTTCGGCCGTCAAGATATCCGCGGCTGCCATGACGCCACCGGTATTCGCCCATCGATCCTTGTCCGCGAAGCAATCGCTTTCGAAGTTCCATCGATCGCGCGCACCGATCAAACGCGCATCGCGCCCCGCACCGGTAGCCATCGACTTCCCGACGGATGCGGCCACTGAAAGAGTGTGAGCACGCAAGACACACCGCGTCGTCACGACATCGCTTTGCGCTCCTCCGACCACCGCGCGAGCACGCGACGATGTGGCAATCGGATCGGCGATTCGACCGGATGATGCGCCCGGAGCGATTCGACATTCGTCGGCGTGGGGCGCCAGCGTTTCGATGGGTGGGACGCGATGAAGGCTGTCGCGAAAATGCCGCCCACCTGAACCGTCCACGAAAGTTCCCGTACCGCCCGGTTCAGTATTAAGGTTTTGTTATGCGCCAATCCTGAGAATGCGCCTCACCGACGCGGGAACTCTCCTCTCTCCCCTGCCCGCTTCGGCCCAATAACAACCAAGAGGTCATCCTCCATGAAGCGTTCCCTCCTTGCCCTGAGCCTGCTCGCCGCCCTCCCGTTCGCCGCCACCGCGGCCGAAGGCGTGTCGTACAACCATGTCCAGGGCGGCTATGTCGCCACCAATGGCAACGGCAATGCCGATGCCGACGGTTTCGGTATCGATGGCTCGGTGGCCGTCCACCCGAACTTCCACCTCTTCGGCGGCTACAACCAGCAGGAAATCGACAACACCAACATCGATGTCGACCAGTGGAAGCTGGGCGTCGGCTACAACTACGAAATCTCGCCGAAGGCCGATCTGGTCACCCGCATCGCCTATGAGAAATACGACGCCGGCAGCGGCTTCGATTTCGATGGCTACAGTGCCGAAGTCGGCGTGCGCGGCGCGCTGGGCACCAAGGTCGAAGGCTATGCGATGGCCGGCTACGAGGACTTCGAACAATTGGACGGCGACTACTACGGCCGCCTCGGCGCGCAGGTGAAATTCAATCAGAACTGGGGTCTGAACGGCGACGTCAAGTTCGCCGATGGCGACACCCAGTGGACCGTCGGCCCGCGCTTCACCTGGTGATCCCGTTCACGCATTGCTTCACCCGTGCAGGGCCGGCGTACGCCCACAAGTCCGCCGCTTCGCGCCCCACCTTCCCGTGACGCGACCTGAAAGCCCGGCGAAAGCCGGGCTTTCCTGTGCCGGGGCGGCGAAAAAAGCAGCAAATCGGGGCAAGCTTGGGTACACTCCCGGGGCCGCGCCCGGCGCGGACAGGACACCATTCACCGTTTCCAGAAGCACTGGGGAGATTCATGAAGAAGCAACTTGCGGCCGCAATTCTGCTGGCCTGTGCGCCGTTCGCGGCATCGGCCCGCGACAGTCTGGGCAGTTTCACCTACGTCGAAGGCGGCTTTCAGCGCCTCAGCGTCGATTTCGGCACGCCGGGCAGCGACAGCCTGGATTTCAATGGCGTCGGCATCCGCGCATCGAAAGAACTGTCCGACAATTTCTATATCTACGGCGGCTACGCCTGGTCGAACAACAGCGATCTGGACACGAGCATCTATGCCCGCCAGTTGCAGGCAGGCTTCGGTTACCGTTACACCGTATTCGACAATGCCGACCTGACCGCCGATGTCGGTTTCCAGCACGCCAAGCTCGATGGCGCCGGCAGCAACGACAACAGCCTCGATGCAGCGCGTGTGTCGGTGGGCCTGCGCGGCGCGCTGGGCAACAGTTTCGAGGGCTGGGTGAAGGCGAACTATGTCGACGGCAGCGACTACGATGGCGAATTCAGCGGCACGCTCGGTGCGCAGTTCATCATCAACGAGACCTGGGGCGTGGTCGGCGAAGTCGAAGCCGGCGACCTCACATCGCAGTACATGCTGGGTGTTCGCGCGAGCTTCTGATCCACGATCCTCCGGTCAGCGATCGTTCCGATGAAAAAGCCCGGCATTGCTGCCGGGCTTTTTCTTTGCGGCAAGCACCGGGCGGACGCTGCGTTCAATCTCCGAACAGGCCCTGCGGGTACTCCGGCTTCTGTTCGCGCGCCATCAGCCGCTTGAGCCCTTCGGCCGGCGTGATGCTGCCGTGGAGCACGTCGCGGACATTGCTCGAGATCGGCAGCTCGACGCCGTGGCGGCCGGCCTGACGCATGACTTCCTCGGCCGTCTGCAACGATTCGACCACCTGGCCGATTTCACGCACCGCCTCTTCGATGGACTGGCCGCGCCCGAGGGCGAGACCCAGCCGGCGATTGCGCGAAAGATCGCCGGTACAGGTCAACACGAGATCACCGAGGCCGGCGAGGCCCATCAGCGTTTCCGCCTTGCCGCCGATGGCGGCGTTGAGCCGCAGCATTTCATTGAGGCCACGGGTGATCAGCCCGGCACGGGCGTTGAGGCCGAGATTCATGCCATCGGCGACGCCGGTGGCGACCGCCAGCACGTTCTTCATCGCGCCGCCCAGTTCGGCGCCGAGCATGTCGTCGCCGGTATAGGCGCGAAACGACGGCCCGTGCAGGACATCGGCGACCTGCTGGGCGAATTCGGGAGTGTCGGAATGGACCGTCAGCGCCGTCGGCAGGCCGGCGGCGACTTCCTTGGCGAACGAGGGGCCGGTGACTACCGCCAGCGGCACGTCGGCGGGAAGTATCCCGCCCGCGACTTCATGCAGGAAACGGCCGGAGCCGGGCTCGAAGCCCTTGGTCGCCCAGGCCACACCGGCATGTGCCGGCCGGTATGGCGCAAGCGCGTGCAGGGTGTCGGCGAAGGCATGCGAAGGCACGACCACCAGCACCAGATCGCAGCCGACGAGCGCTGCGGCGAGATCGGGCGTAGCGCGAAGGGTCTCGGGAAGCGGAATCCCCGGCAGATACCGGGGATTCTCGTGGCGGCCATCGATGGCTGCGAGCGTGTCGATGTCGCGCCCCCACAGCACTGTGGGATGGCCATGACGGGCGATCAGCGCCGCCAGTGCCGTGCCCCAGGAGCCGGCGCCGAGAACGGCGACGGCGGGCCGGGAGGCGTTGGTGTCCGTGCGATCGGACGACATGGCCGGATCAGGCGTTGCCGGCGGTCTCGGCACCGGCCAGGCCGGTCCCCTGCTGGGCGCGCTGACGCAGGCCTTCGGCGTACAGGCCTTCGAAATTGATCGGCTGCAGCAGGAACGGCGGGAAGCCGCCGGCCGTGATCAGGTCGCTGATCGTCTGGCGGGCGTAGGGGTACAGGATGTTCGGGCAGTGCACGCCGAGCATCGCGTCGAGGGTCTGCTCGTCGAAACCGCCCAGGCCGAACAGGCCGGCCTGGCGCACTTCGGCCAGATACACGGTCTTGTCTTCGAGCTTGCAGGTCAGGGTGACGCCCAGTTCGACTTCGAACAGGTTGTCGGCCACGCGCTGCACGCGCTGGTTGAGGTTCATTTCAAGCGCGGGCTGGCCCTGCTCGCTGAACACCTGCGGCGCGCCGGGAGCCTCGAACGAGACATCCTTGACGTAGATCTTCTCGACCGAGAAGGTCGGGCCGTTGGCTTCGGCAGCGGCACCGTTGGCGACGGGTTCGGACATGGCAGAGCTCCTGAAAGGAAAGCGGAAAAGAGGGCGATTATCGCATGGACGCCGGGCCGGGCATCGCCGTCATGGCAGACGACACTCCCCCGTCGCTTGCAGTCGTGGGGGCCGGTGCCGGTATTTGCAACGCCCGTAGTCGGATCGGCGAGGCTCAGCCCTTGCCCTTGACCAGCGGCAGCTCTGCCTGCTGCCACGCGGTGATGCCACCTTCCAGGATGTGGATGCGCTCGAAGCCGGCTTTCTTCAGCCGCTTGGCCGCCGCTTCGACAGTGACGCCGTTCTGGCAGACCAGGATGATCGGCAGGGCCTTGGCGGGGGCGAGCTGCTTGCTCTCCGGATCGAACTGGCTCATGAGCACGTTCTTGGCGCCGGCGATATGGCCCTTCTGGTAGTCGGCGCTGGCGCGCAGATCGACCACCAGCGCATTTTCCTGATTGATCAGATGCGTCACTTCGGCGGGTCGCAGCGCTTTGTAACCGCGGAAGAACCGCGACAACTCGTTGGCGATGATGGCGACCGTCAGGACGACGATGGCGATGGCGTAGACGAGGTTACGGCCGGCAAAGGCCAACAATTCTTCAAGGTTCACGGGATACGGATCCGGGAGCGGCGCGAGATGAGCGCGATGGGGCCGGAATTGTCGCCTGCATGGGCCCCGCTGGCAAAACCGGACCGGCGACGGCGTTTACTTGCCTTGCCAGAAATCCGGCAATCCCGCGATCCACCAGGTCTTGGCTTCGGCGTCGTAGCGCCAGACTTCGGTGAAACGTACGCGACGCTGGCTGAGCGTATTGCGGTTGACCAGTTCGATCTGGATCTCGCGCAGTTCGGTGCCATCGGGGCCGGGCATGACGGCCAGATCCCGGTAACTGGTGACCTGGACCTGCTCGAAACGCGAGAAGTCGACGTCGCTCATGGGCCTCGCCTTGCGCACCTCGGGGTCGACCATCGTCCAGGCGCCCTCGAAGTCGGCCCAGCGGATCGCCGCCGAGAACGAGTACTGGCTCCTGTCGAGTTCGCTGCGTTTCTTGTCCGCGAACGCCGCGCCGGTCATCGAAACCAGCAGCAGCGCCATCAGCAATTGGGCCATGTAGCGCAGGGACGGTGACGTCATCGTCGGCATCGGGGTCGGCATCGAGAGTCCGGGGGGCTGTGGTGCGGGACAGCGGCCATGCTACCCCCTCAGCTTGGCCGCGTACCGCGACAGGCTCTCGGTGGCCACCCCGCCTTCAGGTAAGCCGACCACCGCCCGCACCGAGAGCCGGGCACGGCCGCGGCTGCGGAGCGTGGACAGGAAATCCGCCCAGGACTCGCCTTCGGCCAGTTCCGCAGTGGTTTCGATGTCGGCGTAGAGCGGCGCGCGGTAGCGGATGTCGCTGTCGGCGACGAAAACATCGGCATCCAGCCCGGCCTCGGCCAGCCGCAGCACGATCAAGCCCCAGCCGGCGAGCGTCATCAGCGAACCGAGACTGCCGCCGAAGGCGCAACCCTTGTCGTTGATGTTGGGTCCCAGCGGTGCGTGCAGGCGCAGGCGATCACCGGTGGCCTCGACGATGCGCAGGCCCAGCGCCGCCACCGGCGGCATCGCCAGCAGTTCGGCTTCGAGCATGCGCAGGGGCGACAGATCGATTCCGGTGTTCGGTATGGCGGGCGTGGATCGGGTCATCGGCGAGTCGTGTGGTGATCCTGCGAACCGACCGGCTTGCGGGCGTCGGGGCGAATGGCCAAGCTGCGACGATGTCCCGTACCGGCCCCACCACCCGCCGCAGCCCGCGCGAATACTACACGGCATGCTCCGCAGCGCCGCTCGTCGTGTCGCTTCGGCCTGCGAACGACCATGCGGCGATGCGCCGCGCCGCCGCCGCGCACGGATGGCGGGTGGCCGCGCTGTCGCCTTGGAAGATCGCGGTACAGACCGACACGGCGACCCGTGCGACCCTGCGCGCGGCATTGGCGGCGGACATCGTGATCGCCACCAGCCCGGCGGCGGTCCGCGCGGCGGTCGCCCTGTCCGCATTGCGGGCACGGCGCGGGCAGCTCTTCTGCGCGGTCGGCAGCGCCACTGCCGCCGCGCTGCGACGTGCCGGCGTCGCCGATGTGCTGTCGCCCGAACGCATGGACAGCGACGGCCTGCTCGCGCTGTCGGCATTGCGTGTCGTGCATGGGCGCACGATCGGGCTGCTGACCGCACCCGGCGGCCGTGATCTGATCGCACCGACGCTGCGCGAGCGCGGCGCGCAGGTGCAGCGTGCCGATGTCTATGCCCGAGAGCGCATCGCGCTCTCGCCCGCATCGCTGGCGCGGCTGCGCGCGTTCGACGGTCCGCTGCTGCTGCCGGTGAGCAGCGGCGAAGCGCTGCAGCAGGTCTTCGAGCAGGCACCCACGGATATCGCCGTGCGTCTGCGCGATGCCCGGGTGCTCGCAGCCAGCGAACGTCTGGCCGCGTTGGCGCGAACGCTGGGCTGCGACGATGTACGGATCGCCGCCGGACCGCGCCCGGCACAATTGCTCGCTGCCGCAACGACGCGATCCGGCTAACATGCGGCCAGCGCTGCCGCCGATGCAGCCGGCCAGCCCCCATGACCGAAAGCGCCACACCTTCCATTGCCTCCGTATCCACCCCGCCCGTGGCCACGACGCGGTGCGCGCGTGGCGGCTGGGTGTGGCTGTTGGTGCTGCTCGCGCTGGCCGCTGGCGGTGGGGGTGCCTGGTACAGCGGCCAACAACGGGCGAAACGCGAACGGGCCGCCGACATCGAAGCCGCGCAGCGGCTGGAAGCACTGGAATCGCGCCTCGACCGCCTGCGCGGCGATGTGCGCGGCCACAGCCAGCGCCTGCAGCAGGCCGACGCCACCAATCGCGTCCTGCGCGACGAACTGCTGGGCATGAACCAGCGCGCGGCGCTGCTGGAAGACAATGTCGCCAAACTCGCCGATGCCAACCGCCAGGGCGCACAGGCGCTGCGACTGGACGAAGCCGAACTGCTGCTCACCCTCGGCCAACAGCGCCTGCTACTGGCCGCCGACCTCGATGGCGCGCGCCGGGCCTATGCGTTGGCCGCCGGTGTGCTCGACGGCGTCGACAACCCCGGCTTTCTCAACCTGCGCCAGACCCTGGCCCAGGAACGCGCCGCACTCGATGCGCTCGCTGCCGATCCGCGCCGCATCGCGCTGCAGCGGTTGGATGCACTGGCGGCGAAGCTGCCCGACCCCGCCGTCCTGCCGCGCGCGCCGGTGCCATCGGCGAATGCACCGTGGTGGGATCGGGTGCTGGCACGGCTGGTGAGTGTCCGCCGCACCGATGCGCCGACCGCGCTCGCCAGCGAGGACCGCAGCGCCGGCGATATCGCCCTGCAGCTGGAACTGAGCCTTGCGCGTACCGCGATCGAACGCCGCGATGCCACCGCGCTGCGCGCCGCGATCGAACGCGCCGATGCCTGGCTTGTGCGGCTGTGGCCGGCCTCGCCGCAGCGCCGCGCGCTGCGCGACGAATTCAAGACCCTGCGCGATGCGCCGCTGACGCTGGACATCCCCACCCTCGGCAGCACGCTCGAACAGATGCGCGCGCAGCGGGGGCCGTGATGCGAGGCTTACCCCTGAAACCCGCTGTATCCGCATTGATCGCATCGTTGCGCGCAACGACATGAATCTCTTTCGCCACATCCTGTTCTGGATCCTCGCCGCGCTGGCCGGCGCGCTGCTGGCGCAGGTATTGATCCAGGACCCGGGCTTCGTGCTGGTGCGATATCTCGGCACCACGATCGAGTCCACGCTGGTCGGCGGGCTGCTGATGGTCGGTGCTGCGCTGTTCGCGCTGTGGCTGTTGTACGCACTGCTGCGCCTGCCCTTCCGGCTGTGGTATCGGCGACGCGAACGCATCGCGCGCGCGCGCTTGGGCGACGGCATCGACGCGCTGCATCAGGGGCGTTACGCGCAGGCCGAAAAATTGCTCACGCAGGCAGCACGGGACCCGCAGTTCGAAGCGCCGGCGCGGGTCGCCGCCGCACGCGCGGCGCTGGCGCGCGGCGATGTCGTGGCCGCGACCGCACAACTCGATGCGTTGCCGATGAAACATGCCAATGCGCGAGCGGTCGTGCTGGCCGAAGCCGCATTGGCCGAAGACCGCATCGCCGATGCGATCGCCGCACTCGATACCGTCGCCGATGGCGCGCCGCCGCCGCGCGCGCTGGCGCTGCGCGCGGATGCCCTGGCCGCCAGCGGCCAGAGCGCGCAGGCCTACGGCATGCTCGGTGCGTTGCGCCAGCAGCAGGCGCTGTCGTCATCGCAGTTGGTCGAACGCGAACGATTGTGGGCCGAGAGCGCACTGCGCGAAGCCGCCGACGCCAACGCATTGGCCGATCACTGGGACGCCCTGCCCGCCGCACTGCGCAACGCGCCCACCGTGGTGCGCGCCTACGCCGACCGTGCCGCCGCGCTGCGCTGGGACGATGCCGCCGCGCGCAGTCTCGAACAGGCGATCGACGCGCAGTGGAACGAATCGCTCGCCGCGCATTACGGGGCGCTGCCGGTCGAGCGCCTCGACGCGACGGCGCTCGAGCGTCGGCGCGCGCGCGCCGAAGACTGGCTTCGCGCGCATCCCGCCAATCCCGGTGCACTGCTCGGCGTCGCGCGGCTCGCGCGTGCGCAGGGACAGTGGCCGCAGGCCGAACAGACGCTGCATCGCGCCATTGCCCAGGGCGGCGGCGGCGAGGCGTGGGAAGCGCTCGGCGACGGCTTCGCGCAGGCCGGCGACGATGCGCGCGCGAGGCTTTGCTATCGGAACGCACTGCGGGTCGCGCGCGGCGAAGCGGCCGAACCGATGCCCGGTCGCGATCTGAAGCAGCAGATCCTTGCCGAAGCGGCGATCGAAGAACGCGACGCCCATGGCCTGCCGCGATTGCTCGGCTGACCCCCGACGATGACGCCGCCCAGCCACGCCATTCCAGGTATCGAGATCGATCCGGGCGACGCGGCGTGCGTGCGCCTGTCCGGCGAGTGGACGCTGCATTACGCCGAAGCCATCGGCGCCGCCCTGCGCGAAATTCCCGACCAGGTGCGTCGCCTCGACGCCTCGGCGGTTTCGCGCCTCGACTCGCTCGGCGTGCTTCAGTTGCTGCGTCACGCCGCGCGACGCGGGCTCGACGACGATGCACTGCGTTTCCGCGACGATCATCGCGCGCTGGTGCAGATCATCGAGGACGTGAAGGACGGACGACCCAAGGCGAAAAAGAACTACGGCTTCGTCGCCGCGCTCGAACGCCTGGGCCGTGCGGTGCACGAAAACGCGCGCGAAGTGGTCGCGCTGGTGAGTTTCCTCGGCGAGACCCTGAGCAAACTGGTGCGCACCGTTGTCCAGCCGCGTCGCCTGCGCGTGATCGCCACGGTCTTCCACATGGAACAGGTCGGCCTGGACGCCGTGCCGCTGGTGGCGTTGCTGTCGTTCCTGGTCGGCGCGGTCATCGCGTTTCTGGGCTCGAACATCCTCGCCGACTTCGGCGCGTCGATCTATGTCGTCGAACTGGTCAGCATCGCCTTCCTGCGCGAGTTCGCGGTGCTGCTCACCGCGATCATCCTCGCCGGCCGCACCGCCAGCGCGTTCACCGCGCAGATCGGCTCGATGGTCAGCCGCGAGGAAGTCGATGCCATCCGCACCCTCGGCCTCGATCCGGTCGACCTGCTGGTGATCCCGCGCCTGCTCGCGCTGATCGTGATGCTGCCGCTGCTCACCTTCATCGCGATGCTCGCCGGCCTGCTCGGCGGCATGGTCGTGGGCATGAGCAGCCTCGATATCCCGATGCAGGCCTACTACGGCCGCCTGCAGGAAACGATGGAACTGCGGCATTTCCTGGTCGGCATGTCGAAGGCGCCGATCTTCGCGGTGGTGATCGGCCTGATCGGCTGCCTCGAAGGCCTGCAGGTCAGCGGCACCGCGCAGTCGGTCGGCGAACGCACCACCTCGAGCGTGGTGCAGACCATTTCGCTGGTGATCGTGTTCGACGCGTTCGCCGCGATCTGGTTCATGCAGGTAGGCTGGTGAACGATGCCAATCACTTCGACCACCGTGATTTTCATAGGGCGCGCCTCGGCGCACCGTTTCCCCAAGCCACGTCCTGCGAAGAAGAAATCGTCGATTTTCGATCGAAGCATCATGACGACGCTCTCTATCGACCATCGGTGCGCCGAGGCGCACCCTATTCAATACGTTGCGGCGGAGACCGCGCCTGCTTCAGTCGGTTTTCGCATTCGATGATGTCCTCTTACGCCACCGACGAACCCATCATCCGCGTGCGCGGCCTGCGCAATCAATTCGGCGCGCAGGTGGTGCACGACCATCTCGATCTCGACGTGCGTCGCGGCGAGATCATCGGCGTGGTCGGCGGTTCCGGCAGCGGCAAATCGGTGCTGATGCGTTCGATCATCGGCCTGCGCGAGCCAGATGAGGGATCGGTCGAAATACTCGGCGTCGACGGTCGTTCGCGCGACACCGAAGACCGGCTGCACATCGAGCGCAGCACCGGCGTGCTGTTCCAGGACGGCGCGCTGTTCTCGTCGCTGACCGTCGGCGAAAACGTGCAGGTACCGCTGAAGGAACATCATCCCGAGCTGCCCGAATCGCTGCTGTACGAACTGGCGCTGCTGAAGGTGAAACTCGCCGGGCTGCCGCCGGACGCGCTGGACAAACTGCCGTCGCAGCTCTCGGGCGGCATGCGCAAGCGCGCCGGCCTTGCGCGCGCGCTCGCGCTCGATCCGCCGCTGCTGTTCCTCGACGAACCCACCGCCGGTCTCGACCCGATCGGCGCCGCGGCCTTCGACCATCTCACCCGCACGCTGCAGCAGGCGCTGGGACTCACGGTCTTTTTGATCACCCACGATCTCGACACGCTGTACGCGATCTGCGACCGTGTCGCGGTGTTGGCCGAAAAGCGCGTGATCGCGGTCGCGCCGCTGGCGGAGATCGAAACGTTCGATCACCCCTGGGTGCAGGAATATTTCAACGGGCCGCGCGGACGCGCCGCGCGCGACAGCCAATGCCGTTCCGCCAAGAGCATCTGATATGGAAACCCGTGCCAACTACGTGATGATCGGTGCCTTCACGCTCGCGACCGCCGCGTTCCTGCTGTTGTTCGGGCTGTGGGCGGCGAAATACACCTCGAGCAAGGACTGGCGCTACTACAACGTCGTCTTCGACGAAGCCGTGACCGGTCTCACCGAAGGCGGCAGCGTGCAGTACAACGGCATCAGCGTCGGCACCGTCGACACCTTGAGCCTGGCGCCGGACGATCCGCGCAAAGTGGTCGCGCACGTCAAACTGCGCGCGACCACGCCGGTGAAGGTCGACACACGCGCCAAACTGTCGTTCACCGGCCTGACCGGCACCGCGTTCATCCAGCTCACCGGCGGCAGCCCGAACGCGAAATCGCTGGTCCCGGACAACAGCGACACGGTGCCGACGATCCTCACCGAAGCCTCGGCGCTGCAGAACATCGCCGAAACCGCGAACAAGCTGGTGGCGCGACTCGACAAGGTGCTGAGCGACGACAACATCAGCAACATCACCCAGACCCTCGACAACATCGAGAACGCCACCGGCGTGTTGGCCGATCAGCGCAAGGACATCGGCGCGCTGATCACCAACGCGCGCGTCTCCAGCGAAAAACTCGCGGCCACGCTCGACACCACCAACGGCGCGATCGCCGATGTCGATCGCGAGCTGGTGCAGAAGCTGCCGCAGCTCATCGCCAAACTCGACAGCACCCTCGACCGGCTCGACAACGCGGCCGGCAACGCCGACAAACTGCTCAGCGAGAATCGCGGCGCGATCAACAGCTTCACCCAGGACGGCCTGAGCCAGCTCGGGCCGACGATGGAAGAGCTGCGCGGGCTGGTGCGCGATCTGCGCAAGATTTCCTCCCGCCTCGAAGACAACCCGGCGGGCTACGTCCTCGGCCGGCAGAAACCCAAGGAGTTCGAGCCCTGATGAATCGACATCTCTCCGCGCGCTCCGTGGCCGGCATCCGCCTCGCTGCGCTGCTGCTCGCGACCGCATCGCTCGCCGGCTGCGGCATCCTGCCGAAGCAGGAAACGCTGGCGCTGTATCGCCCCGAGCCGACGATCGCCGTCGATAGCGCATGGCCGCAGGCGGACTGGCAGCTGCAGATCGCACGGCCGTACGCGGACACCATGCACGACTCCGCGCGCATTCTCGTGCGCCCGCAGCCGGGCGAACTGCAGGTGTACAAGGGCGCGGCGTGGACGCAGCCGGCGCCGGACCTCGTGCTGGACACGCTGCTGCGCGCGTTCGCCGACAGCGGCAAGCTCGCCGGTGTCGCCCGGCGCGGTGAAGGTGTGAGCGCGCAGTACCAACTGCTGCTCGACCTGCGCCGCTTCGAATCCGACTACAGCGGCGGCACCACGCCGGGCGCACGCATCGAAATCGGCGCACGTCTCGTGCAGAACACCAGCAACCGCGTCGTCGCCACTCGCGTATTCGATGTGACGGTGCCTGCCGCTGGCACCGATGTCGTCCAGGTCAATCGTGCATTCGAGCGCGCGCTTGGCGATGCGAACATGCAACTCATAGGCTGGGTGCTCGCAGAGGGCAACCGCAGCGTACGCGAGCGTTGATCGCCGCATGACGCGCATGCAACAACTCGTGCGCCGAACACGCTGGTTATCGATCGCACTCAACGATCGAGTTCGGTCAAAACCTGTTCGGAATGCAGAGAGAAGTCCGTGATGGCGTACTCCCGGTACAGCAGCTTGCCGCCATCGTTGATCAGCAGGCCAAAGCGCTCGCCATCCTCGCTCAACGAGGTATCGAGGATGTTCTCGACGGACGGACCCAGCTCGGCATATCCGCTGCCATCGGGCCGCAGCAGCGCAGGAACCGGCCGATCGCCCCAATCCAACTCGCCATCGCCATCGCTATCGGTGCGGATCACTTCGAGGAAGATCGCGGTTGTCGGGGCATCACCGCTCTGTGCGCGGTCGTCGCATGCGCAGACCTGCTGGATCGATCGCAACCGCTGGCCGTTTTTTTCAAAGAGCCACTTGGCTTCGGGCTGCCCCTCGACGATGAAGATCAGATTGCGGATGTCATCGCCATAATTTCTTCCTCCTGATCGCAGGCTTCCGGTGCCGCGACTTACGGTCGTCATCTCGATCATCTTCACTGCGGATCCCTTGATCCGGGTCACGCTGCCGACATGCATCCGGATAGTGGACGCCCCTTTGTTTCCTGATGCGCCCGATATCTCGATGGTGTGTGAAGCTGGCCACAGCTCCGGGAACAGGGCTTCCCTGACGAAAACGTAAGCGATCATCGACACGATCAACAGCCCGGACAGCGCAAGCGCACGGTAGATCCATCGGAAGAAACGGCTCTGTTCGGTCACGACGAAATCCTCATGCGGAGGGATGCGGTCGACGCCTGCGCAGCCCTGCAGCATCGGTTTCGCGAAAAGGGCGCGCCGAAGCGCGCCCTCGATGCAATCATGCTTCGATTCACTCCGTCGGCGGCGGCGGCGGTGGCACCGACCGCGATTTGCGACGCGACACCGCCCAGCGGCGCAGGCCGTACAGGCCGAGGCCCATGACCAGCCACAGCGGCCACACGTTCATCAATCCGATGAACAGGTCGAGCACGCCGTACCAGCCCACGCGCAACGCATCGAACAGGCGGGTGAAGAAGCCCGGGCTGTGCTTCTGGAACACCGCTTCGACATCGACCATTTCGGTCTGGCGGATCTTCGACAATTGGTACAGCGTCAGACTGATCGTGCTGTAGTCGACCTTGTCCTCGAATTCCTTCTGCTGGATCAACGCTTCGTCGCGCTGCAGCTTGGCGCCGGTGCGCGCGGCGATGACTTCGGATTTGCGATCGAGGCGGTCGCCCGACTGCATCGCCTGCCCGAGTTCCATCTGCGCCTGCTGTTCGCGCTGGTACGCCAATTGCTGGCGGAGCATCTGGAACTGCGCATCGGCCGCGTCGAAGCTGCGCTGGTCGAGGAATTCCATCTGCGACGCGATCGCGCGCAGGAAATCCTGGGTCTTGTCGCTGGGCACGCGCACGCTGAGCGTGCCGCGCACCGTGTATTCGACCAGCTCGATCAGCTTGCCGTCGCCTGCGGGGCGACGCTGCACGCGCATGGTCTGCGCGGAAATGTTGTTGTTGACGATGAAACCGCCCTGCTGCGCCGCCACATCCTCGATCGCCAGCGCCGAGGAGTACACGTCCTTCACCCGGAACTGCGCCTGCGCGGTGCGGATGAACTTGCGTTGGCCGTCGTCGAAGGTGGCGGCGCTGGAGCTGACCTGCCCGGCATCGACGCGGGTCTCGACTTCGACCTGGGGCTCGCTGCGGCGCGCGTCTTCTTCGGATTCGACGGCCGCATCGCCGAGTTCGGCGAAAGCGGGGGCGCTTTTGGATTCCGCCTTCGCCGCTTCCTGCGGCATCGGTGCCGATGCGGGCATCGCGCCGCCCTCGGCGGAGGCGACCGCGTCGGCGGACGCCATGTTCGTCGATTCGGCAGCGCTTTCCTGTTTGCTGCAGGCCGCGATACCCAGAAACAACACTGCGGTCAGGCCGCAGGCGATCAGATTCGAATGGATGGAACGCATGGTGATTCCCCGGTGATCGATCAGTGATGGATGCAACGCACGGCGCGATCAAACGTACCGGATCGGATCGTGGGGTTAGCGCGGAGCGGCCACGGCCGGATGTAACCGGCGTCACCGTGACCGATGTCAGCGTTCGAGGATCGCGACCACGCCCATGCCGCCGGCGGTGCAGATCGAGATCAGGCAGCGACCGCCGCCGCGTTCCTTCAGCTGTTTGGCGGCGGTGGCGACGATGCGCGCACCGGTGGCCGCGAACGGATGGCCGGTGGCGAGCGAGGAACCGAGCGGGCTGATCTTCGCCGGATCGATGCTGCCCAGTGGTGTATCCAATCCAAGCCGGGTCTTGCAGTAGTCGGCGCTTTCCCACGCGCGCAGCGTGCACAGCACCTGCGCGGCGAAGGCTTCGTGGATTTCGTAGAGATCGAAATCCTGCAGCGTGAGATTGTTGCGCTTGAGCATTTCGGCGACCGCGACCGTCGGCGCCATCAGCAGGCCTTCGCCGTGGACGAAATCGACGGCGGACACGTGCGCGTCGCGGATGTGGCACAGCACTTCGTGGCCGTGCTGCGCGGCCCAGTCGTCGGAAGCGATGAGGCAGGCCGCAGCGCCATCGGTGAGCGGCGTGGAATTACCGGCGGTGAGCGTGCCGCGACCGGAGGTCTTGTCGAACGCCGGTTTCAGCGATGCGAGTTTTTCCAGCGAAGAATCGGCACGCAGGATGTTGTCGCGCGAGACGCCGCGGAAATTGACCACGAGATCATCGAAGAAGCCGCGCTCGTAGGCGGCGGCGAGTTTGTGGTGCGATGACACCGCCCACGCGTCCTGCGCCTCGCGTTCGATCTTCCACTCTTTCGCCATGTCCTCGCAGTGTTCGCCCATCGACTTGCCGGTGCGCGGCTCGCCGACGCCCGGAAATTCGGGCTTGAGTTCGCGGAACGAAAACCCGTTGGTGAAGCGCGCGATGCGGTCCATCGTGGTTTTCGCCGCGGCCACCGACAGCAGGCGGCGGCGGAAGGCCTGGCCGTAGACGATCGGTACGTCCGATGTGGTGTCCGAACCGCCGCCGATGCCGGACTCGATCTGGCCGGTGGCGATCTTGTTGGCGACGGTGATGATGGTGTCCAGCGACGTGCCGCAGGCGCGCTGCATGGTGATGCCCGGGGTGAGCGGCGACAGGCCCGAGGACAGCGCGGCTTCGCGGCCGATGTTCCAGTCGCTGCTGTGCTTGAGCACCGAGCCCATCGCCACTTCGCCCAGCTGCTGGCCGTGCAGGCCGAATTTCTCGACCACCGCGCCGAGGGTCCGGACCGACATCCCGAGATTGCCGACATCGGTGTAGGCGGTGTTCTGGCGGCAGAAAGGGATACGGGCGCCACCCAGGACGGCGACGGGACGACCATGCAGCATCGGAACACCTCTTGATTGAGCGACCCGCTGGCTGAAGCGCACGGCGGCCATCGATAATGCGTGAGAGTGTAACGCCGCACCGCAGCCCGACCAAAGAGACGATGAGCGCAGATCCGCACACAACGCAGAAAAAAACCCCGCGCATGATCGTGCGCGGCGCACTGGCGCTGGAACTGGTCCCCGGCAGCCAACCAGGCCGGGCGGCACTGCGCCAGGCCGAGGCCGGCACGCTCGCCGGCCTGGTCGGGCGCGATCTGGCGACGCTGGCCGCCGATGCCGCCGCGCTGGATCTGGTCTTCGCCGGCGCCCACTACGACCCCGCCGAGATGCTGCGCCCGGGCTGGCCGCTGCATCGGCGGCTGGAAGAACTGCACGCGCGCGCGCCGCAATCGACCGGCGCGGGTGCGGACACGGCGCGGATCATCGCCTTCGGCGCCGACGAACATGGCGTGGTGCCGCAGCCGCTGCGCGCCGAACTGGAACTCCACGGCGGGCCGCTGCGGGTGGTGCCGTTCCTGCTGGTCGGCGCGGCCGAACAGGCCACTGCGGTCGCAGCCGGATTCGAGCACGCCCTGCTGGAACGCGGCATGGCCCAGGCCGACACCGCGCTGACGGCGCAGGACGCGTTCGCGGCGAAGGTCGAACACGCCCGCTACCTCACCGCCTACGACCTCGCGGCGATGATGGCACTGCAATATCGCCACGTCGGCCTGGGCGCACTGTGGCCGCTGGTGGAAACCGCCCTGCTGGCACCGAACGAAGACGCCTGGCTGGACGCGCCACCCGAACCACTGCTGCGCTATATCGATGGCGCAGTGCGCATCGCCGACTTCGACCGCAGCGGCTGGCAGCGCCGCTACGCCGCGGACGAACTGGATGCGGCGCGCATCGATCGCGGCTTCATGCATTTCCAGGCGCGTCAGCGCCAGCTCGCGGCGATCCTCAAAGTGCACGGGTTGGACGTGCGCATGCTGCCCTGCCCGGCGGGGCGCGATGCGCGCGCGGTGCTCGCAGGCTGAGCCGCACCAGGCACCTGCGCGCAGCGATCTTGGATGTCGATTCCGCTGCTGCCGAGCATGCTAACCTCCGGATAGCTGCGCAACACAACGTTGTCGCATCGGCGGCAACGTTCAGAGAACAGGGAGCCCGCGCATCCCCCGCAGCGGCAATGCGCACCAGCCACCTCGAAGGAGTGAAGGTATGAGAAATATCCTGCTGAGCCTGCTACTGGCCCTCGGCATGTTGATGCCGGCTGCGGTCACCCATGCGGTTCCCATCCGCGTCACCAACGGCATGGTCGGCGAATGGCATCTGACCCCGGTCAATCTGTTTTTCTACAGGCTCGCGCCCGACACCAGCGGTTTCGCCCGCCACGGGCGCATCTACACCGGCTCCGCCACATCCTACGGTTGGATGGGCCAATCCGTGAACCTGTCCGGCGGCAAATACATCCGCGTGCCGAATTCGTCGAACCTGAACTTCGGTACCGGCAGTTTCACGCTGGCGGCATGGGTGCGCATCAACGACACTTCGAGCAGCGTCAAGACCATCATCGACAATCGCGGCAGCAATGGCCGCGGGTATTCGTTCGCGGTCAATAACGGCAACCGCCTTCTCTTGCAGCTCTCCGACGAAACCGGCTGGCTCAACTACGTTTCCGACAGTTCGGTCACGCTGTCGACCAACCGCTGGCACCACGTCGCGGTTTCGGTGAATCGTACCTCGTGGCCGGTCAACATCACCTTCTACATCGACGGGCAGAACGCCGGCTACGCCACGCCGAAGATGGGCAACATCAACAACACCGACCAGCCGTTCTACATCGGCGGGCACGTGAACATCCCGTCTTTCCGCTTCAACGACCGCATCGATGAAGTTTTCGCCTACAACCGTGCGCTGCCGAACTGGGAAGTATGGTCGGTGCTCAACCCGGGTCGCCCGAACTTCACGCCGTCGTACTGGAACGGCAACAGCCGGCAAGGGCAGAACAACTGCTACAACTATTCCAACAACAAGGCGACCAACACCTTCGCACAACCCGGTCGCGCGGCCGGCGCACAGGCAGTCTCCATGACTTGCGCGGCAGTCCACGCCGCCGCGATCGCCGATGGCCTGCAGCCGATTTCCTACTATCCGAACTGGCCGCTGGACTTCAAGACCGGCCTCGCACTGGTAGTGGCGCCGGGCTATGACTACCACTGGTACCGGCTCGATCAGAACGGCACATGGACGCACAAACCCGGTGGCACCGCGGCGACCAATCGCGACAACGCCGGCAACATCATCACCGACCCACGCACTGCGAATCGCGGCCCGTACAGCAACTTCTGCGGTTTCTTCCTCGCCTGGTCCGACATCGCCGAAGGCTACGGACACGAGAACATCAACTGATTCCGCCAGGGACAAGGAGAAACGAGATGCATACCGCAATCCATCGCAAGACCCTGCTCTGCGCGAGCCTTTTCGCTGCAGCGTTCGCGATCTTCCTGGCGCAGGCTGCAGAGCCGGGCGCCGCACTCAAACCCGCCGCGGCTCTCGACAGCGACGCGCCCCTGGAACCGCTACCGCCCGACGACGACCCGGATGCACCGCTCGATCCACCCATTCCGGATCCGTATGCGGGACTCCCCGAGCAGGCACCTGTGGACGAGGCGCTGGCCAAGGGCGAATGGCTCCGGATGACCTTCCTTGTGCATTCGGGGCTTCCCAGCCCGACCGTGCTGCTCGCGCCCGGCGACGACTTCGACAGTGTTGAACAGTCGCTGGCGAAGGCCACCACCAACCCGGAGAAGATCATCGAGGCCTACAGCCCCGAGCCTGTCCTCGGCTACAACGGCGTCCTGCTCGAACGATTTTCGGATGGGGTACCGCGCTACAGCTATACGGTGCAGGACAACATCCTGAGCACCGGACCGGAAGAAGCCGACGAGAACAATTACGCGCTGGTTTCCGACACGGTCATCGCACTTGAAACATCGTTGCTGTCGATCGGCACCTCATACAAAGCATTGGACAGCGCCATGCTTTCGGTGATCGAACAGACCAAAGCGGATCCGCGCAAGTAGCGAGGCAGATCCGATACCAGGACCGTGAAGGCCCGGGCACCAGACCCCGGGCCTTCGCGGAGTCCCGGGCGACGCGGACAGACGCTGGCCCGATGTCGCCGGATCAGGACGACGGGTCCCAACGACCTGCGCGCATCCGCCGCCAACGTCGCATCACATCGCCATCTCGATCACCCCGCAGCCCACGCGCGGGCCGGAATTGCCGGCAGGCTGGCTGGTGTAGTCGTCGGGGCCGGCGTGGACCACCAGCGCGCGGCCGAGGATGTCGTTGGCGCCGCCGCTGCCGAGAGTGACGCCCAGCAGTCGGAGATTCACCGCAGCGACACCTGCGTGGTTCGCGGAAAGATTGTCCATGTCGCCGAGATGATGCGCGCCGCTGCCGGCGCGTCCGTGCGCGGCGACCTCGGGATTGAAGTGGCCGCCGGCGCTGCTGCCGTCGGCGGCGCTGCAGTCGCCGCGCTCGTGCACGTGGATCGCATGGCTGCCGCCGCGACCGAGTCCGCCGAGTTCGCCTTCGATGCGCACGCCACCGTCCACTGCGGTGATCGAGAGACGACCGCTGACCAGACTCGCGGACACCGGCGCGATATTGGCGACCGCGCGCTGGATGCGATGCTGTGGCGCGGGCGGTTTCGGCGGCGGCGCGCTGGCGCAGGCGGCGAGCGCGGCAGAGAGGGTCGTGATCGCGAGGACGCGGATCGGTGCCATGGTGGGATTCCTGCAAAGCGGGAAACGCGATCTTAAGCGAACGATCGTCATGTCATCGTTATGCGCCAACGACGCATGCCGGGGTTCAGGCAGGTCGACGCGGCTTGCGCCCGGAGCCGAGTTTGCGGGTCAGCGTGTTGCGGCCGAGACCGAGTTTCGCCGCCGCTTCGGAACGATGACCGCCGGTATGCGCCAACGCGGCGTCGAACAGCACCTGGTCGAAGCGCGCGCGCGCGGCGGCATGCAGATCGCGTTCGCCCGCATCGAGACGCGCGCGCGCCCAAGCGCCGAGCGCTGTTTGCCAGTCCGACGCGGCCGATGTCGACGCTGCATCCACAATCTGCGCGCCGAACGCATCGTCGAAATCTTCCGGGACGATCACATCGCCGGGCGCCAGCGCGGCCATCCGCCAGCACAGGTTTTCCAGTTCGCGCACATTGCCCGGCCAGTCGTGCGCGTGCAGCCGCTGCAGCGCGGCGGGCGCGAAGCGTTTCACCGGCGCATCGAATTTGCCGGCAGCCGCGCGCAGGAAGCGCTCGGCCAGACGCGGAATGTCATCGCGCCGCGCGCGCAGCGGCGGCAGCGGCAGCCGCACCACGTCGAGACGGTGCAGCAGATCGGCGCGGAAGCGGCCTTCGGCGACCCGCGCGTTGAGATCCTGATGGGTCGCCGCGATCACCCGCACATCGACGCGGATCAGTTCGCGCCCGCCGACGCGGAAGAACTCGTTCTCGGCGAGCACGCGCAGCAACCGCGTCTGCAGCGGCAGCGGCATGTCGCCGATTTCGTCGAGAAACAAGGTGCCGCCGTCGGCCTGCTCGAAGCGGCCGATGTGACGCTTGCTGGCGCCGGTGAACGCGCCGGTCTCGTGGCCGAACAGTTCGCTTTCCAGCAACTCCGACGGAATCGCTGCGGTATTGAGCGCGACGAACGGCTTGCGCGCGCGCGGCGATTCGCGATGCAGCGCGCGCGCCACCAGTTCCTTGCCGGTGCCGGTTTCGCCGGTGACCAGCACTCCCAGCGGCGCCTGCGCCAGCCGGCCGATGGCGCGGAACAGCGCCTGCATCGCCGGTGTATCGCCGACCAGCGCGTCGGTGACCGGCACGCGCGCATCGAACGCCGCACCGGCATCGTCCGCGTCGTTGCCGCGCTCGCGCCCGGGCGCGAGCGCCTGCGCCGCGAGCGCGACCGCCGCATCGAGGTCGAAAGGTTTCGACAGGAATTCGTGCGCGCCACCACGGAACGCACCGGCGGTGCTGGCGATGTCGGTGTACGCGCTCATCACGATCACCGGCAATTGCGGATGCCGCGCCTTGATCGCATCCAGCAGCACCAGACCGTCGTCGCCGGGCATGCGCACATCCGTGAACAGCAGATCCGGCACCGGGCGCACCGCGATGGCATCGAGCACCGCGCGCGCGGAATCGAAAGCGGTCACCGCGTAACCCGCTTCGCGCAGCGCGGTGGCGAGCACGAAGCGCACCGAGCGGTCGTCGTCGACGACCCAGATCGACTCGGTATTGGTGTCGTGATCAGCGGTCATCGTTGCGTGTCTTCATGTGATCGTGATCGTCGTGCGCCAGCGGCGCGAACGGCAGCAGCAGGGTGAAGACGGTGTGGCCCGCACGCGATCGATAACTCAGCGAACCGCGGTGCTCGCGCGCGACCTGCTGCGCCAGCGCGAGCCCCAGACCGGTGCCTTCGGCGCGACCGCTGACCAGCGGCAGGAACACCTGCTCGGCCAGCGCCTCCGGCACGCCGCGACCGTCGTCGGAAATCTCCAGCCGCAGCGCGCGCGCATGCGCCGCATCGCCGATGCGCACGCCGTGCTCCACGCGCGTGCGCAGGCTGACGCTCGCGGCGCCGGCTTCGATCGCATTGCGTACCAGATTCCACACCGCCTGGGTCAGCCGGTCGGCATCGCCGGGCAATTCCGGCAGCGACGGGTCGTAGTCGCGAACCAGTTTGACCGCCCAACCGGCATCGCTTTCGGCGAGGCGCAGCACACGTTCCAGCACGACATGGATGTTCAGCGCCTCGTGCGCGCGCGCCGGCTGCGGCGACAGCAGGCGGTCGATCAGCTCGGTCAGCCGCGCGACTTCGGATTCGATCAGTCCGGTGAGCTCGCGCGCCTCGTCGCTCTCGACCCGCCGCGCCAGCAGCTGCGCCGCGCCCTTCAGTCCGGCAAGCGGGTTGCGCAATTCGTGCGCCAGGCCTTTGAGCGCCGCCGACAGCGCGGACGGCAGCACCGTGGCCGGGTCGTCGCCGGGGAATTCATCGACCGGATGCGCCTCGATCCACCAGCCGCCGTCCGCGCGCTGCGACAGCAGGGCGTCCGCATACGGCCGGGTGTCGCTGCCGGGGAACGCAAAGTGCAGCCGACGCAGCCGGATCTGCTCGCCGACGGGCGCCTCGTCGAGAATCCGCGCCAGCCGCTGGCCTTCCACCTCGAACGCCGCCAGCGGCATCCCCGGCAGGCGGCGCTGGCTCACGCCCAGCCAGCGCGCGAACGCCAGATTGCCGCCCAGCACCCGCCCCTCGCCGTCACACCAGGCGACCGGTGTGGCCAGAACATCGAAGACATGGGCATCGGGAAATACGGCCTCGGCAGACATTGCACCAATCTAGTGCAAATCAAGCCCGGGCGCGAGTGAAACTGCTTGCGAATCCAGACACGAGCAAATATGTTATTACTTACATAAATACTATTTTATCGCCATGGAATACATCACCCAACTCGGACTGATCGCCCTCGGCAGCCGCATGCGCGCGGTCAGCGACCGCCTCTACGCCACCGCCGACGAGGTCTATCGCCACAGCGGTCTCGACATCCAGGGGCGCTGGCTTCCGCTGCTGCGCATCCTCCACGATCGTGGGCCGCTGACCGTCGGCGAGATCGCCGAAGCGATCGGCCAGACCCATTCGGCGGTGAGCCAACTCGCCGACAAGCTCACCGACCAGGGCTGGCTGGAGGTCGTCGTCGACCCGGCCGACAAACGCCGTCGGCGGCTGGCGCTGACCCCGCGCGCGGACACCGATCTGCGCGCCGCGAAACCGCTGTGGCGCGCGATCGAGGATCTGTTCGCGCAGCATTGCCGCGAACAGGGCATCGACCTGCTGCAGACGCTGACCGCCTTCGAGAGCGTGCTCGTGCCGACGCTCGCGGGCACCATCGTCGCGCGCGCGGCCATGCAGGACCGCTCCGCGCTGCGGATCGTGCCGTTCGATCCAGCGCTGTGCGAACACTTCTACCGGCTCAACGAAGCCTGGCTGCGCAAATATTTCTACGTCGAGGAAATCGACCATCGCGTGCTGTCGAATCCTGAAGCGGAAATCCTGCAGTCCGGCGGAGCGATCCTGTTCGCGATGCTGGGCGATGACGTCATCGGCACCTGCGCGCTGCTGCTCGAATCCGACGGCGTCTACGAACTCACCAAGATGGCGGTCGACGAACAACGCCAGGGCCTGGGTATCGGTCGTGCGCTGATGGAAGCGGCGATCGCCGAATTCCGCCAGCGTCGCGGTCTTCGGCTGTTCCTGGAAACCAACAGCAAACTGACGCCAGCGGTGCGCCTGTACGAAAGCATGGGCTTCGAGCACCAGGCATCGATCAAGCCCGACTCGCACTACGACCGCGCCGACGTCTACATGGTGTGGCGCGACCCGCAGGCCGCGTCTTCCGCACCCTGACCAACGCCTGCGCCTCGGCGTATCCTGCGGACCTGCCCGCACAGGAGCCGCGTCGTGTTCAAACCGAAAACGCTGGTGTTCGCCTTTCTCGCCGGCTTCATCGCCACGCTGCTGTTCCATCAGGGCCTGCTGCAGTTGCTGCATCTGGCCGGCAAAGTGCCGACCGCCGCCTGGAACATGGACCCCACGCCGCCGCTCGGCGTGCCCAAAGTGGTGTCGCTCGCGTTCTGGGGCGGGCTGTGGGGCATCGCACTGTGGGCCTTGATCCACAAACGCATCGGCACAGCGCACTGGCTGCTCGCGCTGGTCCTCGGCGCGGTCCTGCCCAGCCTGGTCGCATGGTTCGTGGTGTTTCCGATCAAGGGCATCGCGCTCAACGGCACGCTGATCGGCGGCGCACTGCTGCTCAACGGCGCGTGGGGACTCGGCGTCGCGCTGTGCATGCGGCTGTTCGGGCAACGCGCCTGACTACGATGCCGACCATCCCTGCATGCTTCGCTATCGAAACCCGGAGACACCGTCGGTGAAAACGTTCGCCACTGCCCTACTCGCCACTCTCCTGCTCGGCTGCACTGCGCAGTCCAGTCTCGACGCGCCGCCGCCGATGACGGCGACCGCACCGGCCATGCCTGCGCCCGACCATCAATCGCTGACCTTCGATGCCGGCACGCAGCGCTGGTGGAATGCCGCCACGGTCTACGAGATCTGGCCGCGGTCCTTCAAGGATTCGGACGGCGACGGCAATGGCGACTTCAACGGCATGACATCGAAGCTCGATCACCTCAAGGACTTCGGCGTCGACGCGATCTGGCTGACGCCGATGTTCGAGGCGCCGTCGTACCACGGCTACGACTTCCAGGATTTCCACAACGTCGAGCGCGACTACGGGACGATGGCCGAGTTCGAGCATTTCGTCGCCGAATCGCACCGGCGCGGCATCAAGGTCATCCTCGATCTGGTGCTGAACCACATTTCCGACCAGCACGACTGGTTCCTCAAGTCCGCACGCAAGGAACCGGGTTACGAAGACTATTTCATCTGGCGCGACCAGCGGCCCGCAGGCTGGGGCCAGGCGTGGTCGAACCAATCGAATCCCGAAGCGGTGTGGCACTGGAACGCAACCCGCAAGGCGTACTACTACGGTGCGTTCGGCGGCTCGCAGCCCGACGTGAATCTGCGCAATCCGAAAGTCGTCGCCGAACTCGATGCGCTCGCCGCCTTCTGGTTGAAGAAAGGCGTCGACGGTTTCCGCCTCGACGCCGTGCGTTACGCGATCGAAGACGGCGCGCTGTCGAAGCAGGCGGATACGCAGGCCACCATCGACTACTGGACCGGCTTCACCCGGCGCGTCAAAGCGATCAATCCCGACGCGGTGCTCGTCGCGGAAGCGTGGGCATCGCTGGATGTCGTCGGTCGATACCGCGACGGTGGGCACGGCCTCGATAGCGCCTTCGATTTCGATTTCGGCGATCTGGTGATCGGCATCCTCAATCCGGCATCGGTGCGCGCCGCCGATTTCGGAACGCTCAGCGACACGCCCGCCGACAAACACCGCGACGATCTGTGGAGCAACCTGCAACAACGCGCCGCCGCCGCGCCGATGGGCTATTTCTCGCCGTTCCTCACCAATCACGACAAGAACAGGATCATGCATTCGCTGCAGGACAGCACCGCCAAGGCGAAAATCGCCGCCAGCCTGCTGCTGACCAGTCCCGGCACCGCCTATCTCTACTACGGCGAGGAAATCGGCATGTCGCAGCACGACATCGGCGAAGACCGCTATCGCCGCGCGCCGATGCAATGGACCGACGACGCCAACGCCGGCTTCAACGCCACCGGCCGCAACTGGATCGACCTGCCCGCACCGCAGGGCTATCGCGGCGACCAGGGCGCATGGTGGTCGCGGTATTGGGCCTCGCTGCGCGGCAAAGGCCATTCCGTCGCCGCGCAGCAGGCCGATCCGGCCTCGCTGTTCAATCACTACAAACGCCTGCTCGCCGTACGCCGCCATAACCCCAACCTGCAGCAACCGCAGGAACTGCGCTACTACCCCGTCGCCGAAACCCACGCATGGGTGCTGCAGGCGCGCAGCGATGGTCGTGAGACGTGGGTGGTGATCAACCTCGATCCGGCGAACGCCATCACCTTCGCTGTGCCCGTCGCGCTGCGCGGCGAGCACAGCGAACAATTGAGCGGCGCGAAAAAAACGCTGGGCGAACGCGCGATGATGGCCGCCGGAGAGAGTTGGATATTTTGAAAGAGCATTTTCGTAGCGTTGTAGCCTGTGCCATGGATCAGAGATCGGTCACCCTCTTTGGAAAGTCGATGATAAGCGTCGCCATCCCCGCGAAAGCGGGGATCCAGCGACTTTGATGCGGCCTACAACGCGCCAAAGACACTGGGTTCCCGCGTTCGCGGGAATGACGAAAAACAACGGCGCCCACCGATCGATCTGATCGATTTTCATCAAGATGAAGCGGAGTGCGCCCAGACCAGTGACTGGGCCAGATGCTGATCAAGGAGCTGCTTCGATGTCATTCACTCGCATGACTTTTGTGCTGCTGTGCATCTTTCCCTCCGCAGCCTGGAGCAAAGCCTGCCGCTGGGACGAAGCCAACCTCGGCTATCAAGGCACGGCACTGCAACAAGCGGCCTGCCTGCTGCGCACCGTCGGCAAAGGCGGCGCCGTCGCGGACACCGAAGCCCAACTTCCCGCCCATTTGGCGGCACGCATCGGTCAACCCGTTTCCATCCGTCGATCGGCACTCAGGCACTATCTGCAAGCACAGGGCATTCAGGAAACACGCCTCGGCGGCGGCCTCGACGAACCGCTCTCCACAACCGAAGGCGAGCCCGCTCATCCGGCGCTGTATTTCGTCATCCACGACACCAGCGACATCCTGTGCACGCGCGAAGATTTTCCCGACGACAGCGACGCCCCGGACGCAATGTGGAACACGGCCACTACGTGGGAATCATCGAAGCAGGCGCATCTCTATCTGACCCGCGACGGCGCCGCCTATTCGCCGCAGGGCCGCACGTTCTCCGTGCCATGGCGCGCCACGAAACACGAAATGACGATCGGCGAAAGCACGCGGGGCAGATTCCTGCATATCGAAAACGTGCAGCTGCGCCGCCCGGAGGTCGAGGCCGATGCGCCACTGGCGAACGCCGAAGGCCACTGCGTCAACGACCGGATCGCACAAGACCCGGGCTTCACGCCCAAGCAGATGCATCTGCTTGCCCTGACCTACATCGCCGCCAGTGTACGTGCCGGCGAATGGCTCATTCCCGCTTACCACGCCGTGATCGACACCCCGTACCCCGGTGGGCACGACGATCCGCAGAATTTCGATCTTGGGGCGTGGTCTGAGGCTGTCGATGCGATGGTTTTGGATATCGAACGCGTTTCGAATGCTGCGGCGCATCGCAATTGATGTGTCTTACTGCGGCGCGCGCATTGCTCCCTCTCGGCGGGTTCCACCCAATGCGGGCAGCAGCCTATTCACCGCTTGCCACAGTTGCTGCGTCGGCACGCCTGCCTCGGCATCGCAATTCCGGAATCGGGCCGCGTAGCGATTGTTGATGCACGCTTCGAGAAAAACAGGGTTCCCGTCACGACAACTGAATGCATTCATGTTTTGCTCGGCGTGCCACAGTGCCGGTTGTCGCCATGCTTGCTGCATCGGCCCAGCATCGTCTTTCTGCATGCGCATTCTGACAATGGGTCGAAGCGGCAGCGCCTGACTGGAAGCATCGTCCGCGTCAGGCGGCGCGGATGGCGCAGGGAGCGGCGATCCATCACGCATGGCGATCTCAAGCCATTCGCCCTGTACATCGATTTGTACGTCGAGGAACGGCTCCCAAGCGTTTCTACCGATATGGGCGATGTAGCGTTCACGGATGAATGTATCGCCATTACCGCAAAGCAGCTTCAGCTGATCGAACTCATTTTCGCTCATCAAAGTGCCATACGGTAGCCGCAGCAACCAGCGCACGCCAATTTTCGAGGCATCCATGCCGGTGTCAGGAAGTCCGATCCACGGTTCATCATCACTGCGAATCGATGCGGCATGTTGTGCGGGCAGCAACACGACATACACCAGCACACTCGCCATGAGCGAGACCCATAGAACGACACGCGTGGGTGAGAGACTCATCGCGACTCCGCTGGCGAACGATGGCGTTATCGTAACCGCTGGATGTCGCGGCCCCGCAGCCTTAGACGCCGTTCGCAACGCCCAAGGATCGCAAGTGGAAAATCCTCATGCAGGCGCAGACTGCGACTTGTGACGACTGCTTGGATTCCGCAAACCAGCCGTGCCGATACAAATCGACAAGGCGTTCTGAGCGGCCACTTCGGCAGCCGCCCCTCACCCGCCCTGCGGCCACCCGCTCCCCGCACGCGGGGAGCGGGGAGCGCATGAGCGATCCAAGCACGAGGCATCACCAGCAAGCCGATCTTTCGCCCTTCTCCCCGCAACGCGGGGAGAAGGTGGCCGAAGGCCGGATGAGGGGCTGCTTTTGATCTTCTGTCGCCCCACACCGCACACATGCATCACCCCTACCCCATCCGCTCACACCAATATTGCAGCTCGCTGCCCTTGCTGGGTTCGTAGACGTAGTGCAAACCTGTGAAGCCATAGCGCGAGCCGCCGACGATGAACGGCGGTCGATGCTTGGCCTGGTGGATCAGCACCGGTTCGCCGCTGGCGAGAGCGTAGACGTAGAGA
The DNA here is from genome assembly GCA_013141175.1 of Lysobacter sp. NCBI lineage: Bacteria > Pseudomonadati > Pseudomonadota > Gammaproteobacteria > Lysobacterales > Lysobacteraceae > Lysobacter > Lysobacter sp. Next base: position 2,024,520 of record JABFRN010000001.1, on the reverse strand, counting down.
TTGATGGCGGCGGCGCGCTCGGGAGCGGCGACATAGCTGGCCTTGAAGTCGAAATAGCGGCCGATCTTCTGCGCGGGCACCTGATACGGGGTGGTGGTCGGAGCGGCATCGACGGTGAAGTTTTCGCCACCGTAGATGATGTGGCAGCGGACGCTGTCGGCGTGCGCGTTCGCTGCGCAGAGTTGCGCTGCGCAGAACGCCGTGGATATTGCGAGCCACTGGAATCTATTCATCGCGACACTGTCCGACGCGATCGTCGCCGCGCTTGCCGCAGGGGCTGGCGGTGGCGGGGTCCGGATGCGGGACGCCGTTCTTGTCGAGGCGGGCGACGTGCGTGCGCCATGCCACCACGCCCTGCCTGTCCATCGTCACCTTGAGCGTCCAGCCGGTCTGCGTGGCTTCGGTGTCGAAACCGTTGAAGAGGAAATTGCCGAGGCTGTAGACGATCGGTTTGCCGTTGTGGATCTCGGCGCCCTGGGTGACGTGCGGGTGCGCGCCCACCACCATGTCGGCGCCGGCATCGAGCATCGCGCGCGCGAAAATCTTCTGGCGTTCGCTCGGATAGCCCTCGTCTTCCCAACCCCAGTGCATGAAGGGAATCACCAGATCGGCGCGGTAGCGCGTGCGTGCATTGACGATATCGCCGATCACCTGCTCGTCTTCGCCGCTCCAGGCGATGCCGGGTTTGCTGGCGCCGGCCTCGAACGCGCGCGGCTTGAATTCAGGAACGCGATGCGCAAGCCGTTGCGTTCGACGATCCACGGTCTGTGCGCTTCTTCCAGATCGACGCCGCCGCCGAAATACGGCAGGCCAGCCTGGCGCATCAGGCCCAGCTGTTCGGCGAAGGCGGCCTTGCCGAAATCGCCGGAGTGGTTGTTGGCCAGCGAGAAGGCATCGAAATGTCGCGCCAGCACCGGCAGCGTGCGCGGATGCGCGCGGAAGGTGTAGGGCTTGGTTTCCGCGGTGCCGCCGGTGGCGATCACGCACTCCAGATTGCCGACGCGCAGATCGGCGTCGTGCAGCCACGCGGCGAACGGCAGGAACGGGTCTTCGCCGCGCTCGATCAGTTCGCCGGGCGTTTCGGCGACCATGATGTCGCCGACGAATGCGATGTCGACCACGCCCTCTTCGGCATGCGCCGCAGCGATCGGCAGCCCCAGCAGGGCAAGCAGGTTCAAGGTCGCGAAGATGCGCATGGACGCAGTCTGTCACGCGCCTACGGTCGAGTCACGCGGTGCGGGGAACGCCCGCACGGCGCGTCGGCTACGACGTCAGGCTCATCCCGAAGACGAACACGCTGCGCACCATCGCCGCGAACCCGATCAGCCCCACGAGCCATTGCGCGGCGCGGTAACCGCGCTTCGAGCGCAGATTCGCCTGGCCCGGCCATTGCCCGAACACGAACGACAGCAGGAACAGCGCGCCGCCGCAGATCGCGAGGCCGTCGCGGCCGGTGGTCAGACCTTCGGTCAGCATCTTCACTCCGGTCGCGGCGAACGCGAAGAACAGCGCCCAGGCCAACGACCCGGAGAAACCGACGCCGGGTTCGATGGCGGTGGATGAGGATTCGCGCATGGCATCTCCGATCGGTCGCGGTGTGTGCGTTTCACGGTAGACCCCGCGTCGCGCGCGGGCGTGTGCCGGAAGTGACAACGACTTGCAGTGGCTTCCCGCGCGCGCGCGCGTCAGGCGGCCACGCGCTTCGGCCAGGTCCACGCGTAGCGGACGATGAACAGCGTGAGCACGATTTCGATCACGCCGAGGGCGATGTAGAACGTCCACATGCCGGACATCGACACCAGCATGATCGCGGTGTAGAGCGCACCGAGGACGATATTCGCCCATCGGCAGATCCGCGCTTCGAGCACCAGCGACAGGAACACCATTGCGCTGGGGATGGCCATCGTCAGCGCCATCGCGAGCACGATGCCCTGCGTGGCCGGCCCGAGTTCGCCTATTTCGCCGTTCAGCATGTGCTTCACGGTGCCCGGCACGTACAGGCCGAAGAAATCGCCGTACAGGTAACACAGCATCACACTGGTCCACAGCGCGGACAGCTTGATGCGCACATGGACCTTCATGTCTTCCAGCGCCGTCTCGACGCCCTTGTCTGCACTCACTGTCGACTCCCGACCGGACCGGATGAAACGGCTTGCGCCATCCTTTCAATATGCTTCGCGGCGCCGGAATTGTCATGTGGCGGAAGTATCGGCGCGCACCGTTGATGCAGCGTCCGGCAGGCGATTCCCGTACCTGAATCGCACGGGCCGGGCGCAAGGGTCGCCCTTGCTGTAGGATGGAGCTGCAAACGCTGCATTCGCGCGTTGCGTCCCGAAATGCAAATACGGCCCGAATCGACGGCCTGCAGTCTTCATCCGGCTCGCTCCGCTCCCTTTCTTGCGTCATCACCCCTCCGCCGGGTGACGCCTACCGGGAGCCGCCATGCCCGCATTCTCCACCGTTTCTTCCACGCACCCGATCGACGGCACCGGCCCGGTGTGCCGATGAATCCGCCCGTCTCCAACCCGCCTGTCTGGAATGCGCCCGTCCCCAAGCCGCCTGCCCGCGAAAAGGGCGTGCACTGCAACCGCTGCGATGCGTTGTGCTGCCGCCTGACCGTGGTGCTGTTCGAGGAAGACGCGATTCCGGCGCATTTGACCGAACGCAACGAGCAGGGCGTGACGGTGATGGCGCGCGACGCCGACGGCTGGTGCGTCGCGTTGAACAGCGCGCAGATGAACTGCGGTATCTACGAAACGCGCCCGACCATCTGTCGCAAGTTCGCGATGGCCGGGCCTTATTGCCGCGAGGTGCGCGCCGAAGCCGCGCGCGCGCTGCACCCGCTTCCAATCGCCCTGGTGGGCTGAGGCACTACGAATGGCTCTGAAACCACAATCGCCGACATCCAGCACGAGCGATCTCTTCCGCAAACCGAAGGAAGAACGCCGCACCGCGTTGACGCACGACAAGATCGCCGACGATCTGGCGGCGTTCCAGCGCGCGGGCGGCACGATCGAAGTGCTCGGCACCACGCACACCCTGAAATCCATTCCACCGCCGCCGACGCATGCTGCTGCGTCGACCGCCCAGGAAGACCTGCCGACGACGAAGCCCGCGAAGTAATCGTTCCGCGCGGCGGACGCGTCAGGGCGTCGACGTTGCGGAAGGCCTCGCGGGCAGATCCGCTGGCGACACGAACGGATCGGGATCGCGTTCGAGACAGCTCTGGCCGCTCGGCGCGCTGTCGTCGTAGGTGCAGGGCCACAGCGCGCGCGGCACGCTGTTGCGCAGATCGAAGCGCTGCCCGTTCCAGACCAGAAACCCGAAATGCACGGTGTAGACCCGGCCCGGGTAGCCGCCGGGAAACGCACGCGGATGATCGCGCGGCAGACCGCCGCTGTCGCCCAGTTCGACATACAGCCGCAGTACCGGCACTTCCGACAATCGGCTGAGGTCCACCCAGACGCCCGGATCGCTGCCGGTTTCGTCGTGCACGCCGTAAGCCTCGCCCTTGGGCAGATTCAGCATCGGATCTTCGGGCAGGACGCGCCGCGTGACGACATGCGCCCGCCCGCGACCGTCGAGACGGTAAGCGATGAAGCCGAAGCGTTCGTCCGCATCGGGATGGATGCGGGCAGCACCCTGCTCTTCGTCGTACGCGCAGAACTTCCGGCCGACGCGATCGTCGGCGCCGAGCAGCGCTTTCAAGCCGGCGCAGGTATCGATCTCGCTCGCGACCTGCAGCAAATACACGGTGTCTTCCGGTCGAGCCGCAGCGAACGTACGCACGATGGCGTTGAAGTACACGCCGTCGCCTTCGTGCTTCATCCGCAGATAGTGATCGGATGGCCCCTCCGCGCGTGGCACTTCGATCGCCTCGACGCGCCGCAGCATGCCCTGACGCACGGTGAGCGGCAGCCCCGAGTCCGCGGTCTTCAGCCCCAGCAGCAGGCGTTCGATCTCCTCCGGCGCGCGTTCCAGCGGCACCCAGGGTTCTTCCTGCGCCATCGCCAGCGCCGGCCACAGCGCGGCGGCCACGAGAAGGGCGCGCATGCCATGGCGCCAAGCGTGCATGTTGAAAGGCATGTTCAAGCGGATCGTCATCGGCAACATCCTGGAATCGTCTCCGGATCATGCCACAGCGCATGCGCGTCGCAAGACCGGCACGACAACGGCAGCAGCACATCGCGCGCAAGCTGAACGGGCGCCGGATCGGCGCGACGGTATGTGCGAAAACAGACAGACCATGATACTCGCGACCGCGATGTTGGGTGTCCGCTGCGCATGCAGGCATCCAGAAGAACACATCGATATGAAAGCCACGGTGATGAAAGCGCTCGTCTATCTCGGGCCGCACGAAAAAGCGGTGCAGGATCGACCCATGCCGACGATCGATGCGCCGACCGACGCGATCGTCAGGATCACCCGCACGACCATCTGCGGCACCGATCTGCATATTCTCAAAGGCGACGTGCCGAGCTGCCAGCCCGGCCGCATCCTCGGCCATGAAGGCGTGGGCGTGGTCGATGCAGTCGGCTCGGCGGTGACAGCATTCAAGGCCGGCGATGCGGTGCTGATCTCGTGCGTCAGCGCCTGCGGCAAATGCGCCTACTGTCGCCGACAGATGTATTCGCACTGCGAAACCGGCGGCTGGATCCTGGGCAACACCATCGACGGCACCCAGGCCGAATACGTGCGCATTCCGCACGCCGACATGAGCCTGTATGCGATCCCGGCAGACGCCGACGAGGAAGCGCTGGTGATGCTCAGCGACATCCTGCCGACCGGCCTGGAATGCGGCGTGCTCAACGGCCGCGTGCAGCCCGGCGGCACCGTGGCCATCGTCGGTTCCGGGCCGATCGGACTCGCAGCGCTGCTCACCGCGAAATTCTATTCGCCCGCCGAGATCATCATGATCGATCTCGACGACGGCCGTCTCGCCGTGGCCAAGGCCTTCGGCGCCACCGCCACCGTCAACAGCAGCGACGGTCACGCGGCCGAAGCGGTGATGAAACTCACCGGAGAACGCGGCGTGGACACCGCCATCGAAGCGGTCGGCGTAGCGGCGACATTCGAGCTGTGCCAACAGATCGTCGCTGCTGGCGGTAATATCGCCAACATCGGCGTCCACGGCACCAAGGTCGATCTGCATCTGGAAAAACTCTGGGACCGGAACATCACCATCACCACCCGGCTGGTCGATACCGTCAGCACGCCGATGCTGCTGAAGACGTTGTGCGCGCACACGCTGGATCCGAAACCGCTGATCACCCACCGCTTCAAGTTCGACAAGATCCTCGACGCTTACGAGACCTTCGCGAATGCGGCGACCACGCACGCGCTGAAAGTCATCATCGAGACGTGAGCTTCCGCATATGAATCCCAACCGTCGCCTCATCGCACTGCGCTTACCGACCCGTTCGGTCGGATTGCTCCTCTTGGCCGCACTCTGCGCGTGCGCCCATGGCGGCGAACCGGCGACGCCATCGCTAGCCCATGGCGTCGGCCCGACACCGGCAATGCCAGCGCCGCGACATCCGTGGATTCCGGTGGTCAACATCGCGCCGGCCGTTGGCTGGCCCGATGGCCGGCTACCGACGGCGGCGTCGGGCCTGCGCGCCAATGCCTTCGCGACCGGCCTCGATCATCCGCGCTGGCTGTACGTGCTGCCGAACGGCGATGTGCTGGTCGCGGAAACCAATGCGCCATCCAAACCCGACGACGGCAAAGGTCTGCGCGGATGGTTCATGGGCCTGGTGATGAAACGCGCAGGTGCGGCGGTGCCCAGCGCCGATCGCATCACCCTCCTGCGCGACACCGACGGCGATGGCATCGCCGACCTGCGCTCGGTGTTGTTATCAGGGTTGAACTCGCCGTTCGGCATGGCGCTGGTGGGCGACGCGCCGGTGGGCAACGCGCTTTATGTCGCCGCGTCCGACGCGGTGCTGAAATTTCCCTACAGGACCGGCGATCTGCGCATCGTCGCAAACGGCATGACGGTCGTCGCATTACCCGCCGGGCCGATCAATCATCACTGGACCAGGAACCTGATCGCCAGCGCGGACGGGCGCACGCTCTACGTCACCGTAGGCTCGAACAGCAACGTCGGCGAACGCGGCGTGGAAGCGGAAATCGCGCGCGCGGCCATCTGGCGCGTGGATATCGCCAGCGGCGAGCACAGGATCTTCGCATCGGGTCTGCGCAACCCGAACGGCATGGCATGGGAAACCGATACCGGCCAGCTGTGGACGGTGGTGAACGAGCGCGACGAGATCGGCGACGACCTGGTGCCCGATTACATGACCTCGGTGCGCGATGGCGGCTTCTACGGCTGGCCCTACAGTTATTACGGCCAGCATGTGGACGCGCGGGTACAGCCGCAGCGTCCGGATCTGGTGGCGCTGGCGATCGCGCCGGATTACGCGCTGGGCTCGCATACCGCGTCGCTGGGGCTGGCGTCTTCCGTCGGCACCAGCCTGCCCGCGCGTTTCGCGCACGGCATGTTCATCGGCCAGCACGGCTCGTGGAACAGGAAAACCCTCGCCGGCTACAAGGTGATTTTCGTACCGTTCGCGCAAGGCATACCGGTCGGTGAGCCTATCGATGTGCTCACAGGCTTCGTCAATGCCAAAGGTGAGGCCCATGGCCGACCCGTTGGCGTGGCGCTGGATCGCAAAGGGGCGCTGCTGGTCGCCGACGATGTCGGCAACACGATATGGCGGGTCAGCGCGACGCAGTGAGCGCGATCGGCGATCGGATCCGCGGCGCGATGTCCTGCGCCATGGTTCGCGCAGTGGTCTGTGCGAGGTCCATGGAAGCCGGCGGCAGGATGCGATCGGTTTCCCTGCGGACAACGGCGTAGCACTCGCAGCTGAGCCGCTCCAGCAGCGGCCGGTCCAACACCGTGATGTGGCCGCGGCGATATTCGATCGCGTTCAAACGCATCAGCCTTCCGGCCGCCTCGGTCACGCCTTCGCGACGCACGCCGAGCATGTTCGCGATCAATTCCTGGGTCATCGCCAGCCGGTTGTCCGGCAGTCGATCCAGCGACAGCAGCAGCCAGCGGCATAACTGCTGATCGATCGAGTGATGGCGGTTGCAGGCCGCCGTCTGCGCCATCTGCGTGATCAGGCACTGGGTATAGCGCAACGCCAATCGCAGCATGTCGCCATGGCGCGCGAACTCGTCCTGAATCTGTTGCGACGGCAGCCGGTACGCGAAGCCGCCGCTCTGCACGATCGCCCGGCTGGTGGTGCTGTCACCGCCCATCAGCAGGGCGATGCCGACCAGACCTTCGTTGCCGACCACGGAAATTTCCGCAGAAGCGCCGTTCTCCATGACGTACAGCAACGACACGATCGCATCGGTCGGGAAATAGACGTGCCGCAGGGCATCGCCGGATTCGTACAGCACATGCCCCAATGGCAGCGGCACGTATTCCAGACACGGGAAGATGCGCGCCCGGGCTTCGGCGGGCAGCGCACAAAGCAGACGGTTCTGTAACGGGGAGCGCGTCTTGGGCATCGGCCCAGTATTAGCACGGACATTCGTCCCGCATCCGCGCGTCCGCAAGCGCCGCGCGCTGCGGTCCGATTCCGTACAGATGCGGCATCGAACGACGCGATGGAGACGCCTCCAGCCATGCATCGCGCATGCGGAAGCCGCGAGAGCGGGCATTTTGAACGCTGTCGATGCAGGCCTGCCGCCCGCGCGCCGCGAGGCTGCGCGGACGCCGTCCGGGACCACACGCCATGGCAACCGCCCGCCGGGCCGGGAGATGGCGCCGTCAGCGCCCTGAAACTACACTCCGGCCATGAAGAAACCTGCTCAGACTCCGTCAGCTCCGGCCGCGCAAGCCATCGCCCTCGCCGCCGCGCTCGTCGCGGCCCTCGCCACGTTCCCGGCCTTCGCCCTCGACGGCAAATGGACGCCGGACCAGGTCCTCGACATCGACCCGAAATGGCTGAAGCAGCAGGGTCTGAAGTTGCCGCCATCGGCGCTCTGGGACGACAAGCGCGGCACCGGACTGCTCACCGGCACGGTGAATGTGGCCGGCTGCTCGGGCGCCTTCGTCTCCAGCACCGGTTTGATCGTGACCAACCATCACTGCCTGTTCGGGCTGGTGCAGGAACACAGCACGCCGCAGCGCGATCTCATCACCAACGGTTTTCTCGCGCGCACCCGGGGCGAGGAATTGGCGGGCAGCACGATGCGCGTGGAGATCCCCAAACGCTTCACCGATGTCACCGCGAAGATCCTGGCATCGGTGCCGGCCGGCGCCGATGCCCCGGCGCGGCTGCAGGCGATCGACGCCGCGCAGAAAGCGCTGGTGGGCGAATGCCGGAAACAGCCCGACATCAAATGCAAGGTCGCCGCCTTCGACGACGGCGTGAACTACACGCTGGTCGAATCGATCGAACTGCGCGACATCCGCCTCGTCTACGCGCCGCCGCGCGCGATCGGCGAGTACGGCGGCGAGACCGACAACTGGTCGTGGCCACGGCACACCGGCGATTTCTCGATCGCCCGCGCGTGGGTGGGTGCGGACGGGCGCCCTGCGGATCGTGCGGACACCAATCGCCCGTACACGCCCGAGTTCTTCTTCCCGATCTCCAAACGCGGACTGGACGAAGGCGATTTCGTGATGGTGCTGGGCTATCCGGGCATCACCTACCGTTCGCTGATCGCCGAGGAAATGCGCGAACGCCGCGAGCGGTTCTTCGTGCGCCGCGAGGACGTGTTCGGCGAATGGATCGCGCATCTGGAACAGGCCAGCGCCGCCGACCCGCAGGGCAGGATCGCGGTCGCGGCGAACGTGAAGGGCATCCTCAACCGCTACAAGAACGCGCAGGGCCAGATCGCCGGGCTCGATCGCGGCCGGATCGTCGACCGCCAGCGCGCGCAGGACGATGTCGTCGCCGCATGGGCGTCGAAACATCCGCAGCATGCCGGCGCGATCGCCGCGCGCGATGCGCTGCGCGCGGTGCTGGAGGAACGCGAACGTACGTGGGAGCACGACTTCCTGCTGAACCTGATTCCGCTGGGCGCGGAGTCGGTGGCCGGCGGCATTCCGCCGCTGCCGAAGGGCCTGTACTACGGCGCCACGCTGGCGCACAACGCGCACGAACGCGCGAAGCCGGATGCGGCGCGCGCGAGCGGCTTCGCCGATGCCGACCAGTCGAAACTCCGCGACCGCCTGCGTCGCGAGCAGAGCAATTATTTTCCCGCTGCGGACAAACGCATCTTCGCCGCGCTGGTGCGGCGCGCGCTGGCGCTGCCGCAGGACCAGCGCATCGACGCGGTCGACGCGCGCTTCGGCGGGCTGGCCCCGGAACAGATCGATCGCGTCATCGCCGACCTGTATGCGGCATCGCCACTACTCGATCCGTCCGCACGCGATGCGATGCTCGGCGAAAGCGCCGATGCGCTGATCGCACGCAAGGATCCATTGCTCGATTTCGGGATCGCATGGAGCCGGGATCTGCGTGAACTGCGCGAACGCGAGCGCGACTGGAACGCGCGCGCCGCGCTGCATCGCCCGGTGTGGCGGCGCGCGGTGGCGGCGGAAGCGGGCAAGCCGGTCGCGCCCGACGCCAACGGTACCCTGCGCATCAGCTTCGCCCATGTGCAGGGCTATGCGCCGCGCGACGGCGTGCGCTACACGCCGTTCACCACGCTCGCCGGCGTGCTGGAAAAGCACACCGGCCAGGAGCCCTTCAACCTGCCGCTGTCGGTGCGGGACGCGGCACGCACGCCGGGCACGCGCTGGCGCCAGAACACGCTGAAGGATGTGCCGGTGAATTTCCTCGCCGACGGCGACACCAGCGGCGGCAATTCCGGCAGCCCGGTGATCGATGGTCGCGGCGCGCTGGTCGGCATCAACTTCGACCGGGTGTGGGAGAACGTCGCCGGCGACTTCGGCTTCAACCCGGCGGTGTCGCGCAACATCAGCGTCGATATCCGCTATCTGCTGTGGCAGCTCGACCGCGTGGAGCACGCCGATGGCCTGCTGCGGGAGCTGGGCACCGGCGCGGATTGACGCGATATGATCGCCGGCGCCCGGAGACGATGCGGGCATCGGGGGCCGGCTCCGGCGGCACCGATGCCGCGCCAAGGACGGTTCGTGTCTTTCGTCGTGTCTTTCGTCGTGTGTCTCTTCGTGTTTCTCTTCGTGTGTTCCCGGCCGAGGGATCGGCGGATCTTCGCTTCCGCTGGCGCTCGACGGACCTCATCGCCTTTGCTGCGGACGACGCCATGAATCTCACCGATCTGATCAATCGACGCACGTCGGTGGAAAAGCCCGAGCTGGAAGCGCTGGCGGCGGCGCTGTGGCCGAAGCTGGAACGCCTGGCCGCGCACCAGTTGCAGGGCCGCAGCGGCCTGACCCTGCAGGCTTCGGATCTGGCGCAGGACGCCTACATCGCGCTGATGCACGAGTTTCCGGGACGCTTCAACAACCGCGAGCATTTCTACGCGCTGGCCGCGCGGATCGTGCGCAACATCGTCGTCGATTACCTGCGCAGGCGCAGCGCCGAGAAACGCGGCAGCGGCCTGCCGTTCGAGCGGCTTGAAAAGATCGAACACGAAGCGGCGGCGCCGTTGGACGACACCGTGGACTGGATCGCGGTGGACGCGGCGCTGACCATCCTGTCGAGCCAGCACGAAGCCGCCGCGCAGGTGGTCGAATTGAAATTCTTCGCCGGCCTCACCAATGAACAGATCGCCGACGCGATGGGCTTGTCGCGCGCGACCGTGATCCGGCATTACCGCTATGCCCGCGCCTGGCTGATCGATCATTTCGATGCGGAGCCCGGCACGGATGGTTGAAGACGGGATGGTTGACGACATCCAGGAGCGCGACGGCATCGACGAGGGGCGTCTGTTCGAGAGTCTGTGCGAACTCGACCCCGAAGCGCGGACCCGGCGCCTGCGCGAACTGGACCGGACGCATCCGACGCTGGCATCGCGCCTGCGGCGTCTGCTGGCGATCGACGAGGCCTATGGCACGCACACCGCGCGCAGCGTGCTGGCCACGGAGATGCCCGACCCGGTCGGCGACATCAGCGACATCGGCGCGTTCCGGCTGGTGCGGCAGATCGGTCGCGGCGGCATGGGCGTGGTGTATCTGGCCGAACGTCGCAGCGATTTCGAGCAGCAGGTCGCGATCAAGATCATGCCGCGCTTCGCGATCGACGACAGGAGCCGCGAGCGCTTCGCGCAGGAGCGCCGGATCCTGGCGCAGCTGCGGCATCCCAATATCTGCAGCATTCTCGACGGCGGCGAACTGGCGGAAGGCACGCCCTGGCTGGCGATGGAATACGTGCAGGGCGAGAGCCTGTGCGCGTGGTGCGAGCGCACCGGCAGCGGACTGCGCGAGCGGATCGCGCTGTTCCTGCAACTGTGCGACGCGGTGCAGTACGCGCACCGCAACCTGGTGATCCACCGCGATCTGAAAGACAGCAATGTGCTGGTCTGCGAGCACGGCAATGCGCAAGGCGCGGTGAAGCTGCTGGATTTCGGCATCGCGAAATCGCTGGTGGAAACGGCGGACGACGGACAGACCGCCCTGCAGGATCGTTTTTTCTCGCCGATGACGGCGGCGCCGGAACAGCTGCGCGGGGAGCGCGCCACGGTCGCGGTCGATGTCTATGCGCTGGGTGCGCTGCTGCACCAGCTGCTGTGCGGCGCGCTGCCGTTTGCGCAACCGCACCGCGACCCGATCGAACTGCAGCGCGCGATCCTCGATACCGTACCGCCGCGCATGAGCGAAACGGTGGCGCGCGAACGCGAATCGCGCGCCACGGCAGCGGACACCGGGTCATTGCCGATCCCGGCACGCGAGCTGCAGGGCGAACTGGACGCGATCGTCGCCCACTGCCTGCGCAAGGACGCCTCGGAGCGATACGTGGAAGTCGGCGACCTCGCGCGCGATCTGCGCGCCTGGCTGTCGGGCTACCCGATTTCGGTTTCCGGAAACCACAGGCTGTACCGGCTGCGCAAGTTCGTGCGCCGCAACCGGGTCGGCGTTTCCTTCGCTGCGCTCACCGCATGCAGCGTCCTGATCGCGCTCGCGGTCACGCTGTGGCAGGCGGCGGCGCTGCGTACCGAGCGCGACGCGGCGCAGGCGGCGCGGGCGCGTTCCGATATCGACCGCGATCGCGCGCGCGCCGTCGCCGGATTCATGCGCTCGACCTTCGAAGAGGCCGATCCCGGCAAAGCTTCGGAAGGCGGGCTGCTGGCGCGCGAACTGATCGAACGCGGCAAGCGCAGGCTCGATACGCTGGATGACCAGCCGGACGTCCAGGCCGAACTCGCGCTGCTGCTGGCGGAAAGCAATGCCGGCATGGGGCTGGTGCAGGAGAGCGATGCGCTCTATCGCAAGCATGCGGCGGCGATCGAAACCCTCTCCGCCACCGATCCGAAAGTACGCTTCCGGGCGCATCTGCTGCGATTGTCCAATCGGATCGTCCTGGCCGACGATGGGCCGCCGCTCGACGCCGCGCTGTCGGCGCTGCAGCGGATCGCGGATACGCCCGAAGCGCATGTGCAGGCGGCGCGGCAACAGGAACGCCTGCACGTGCGCCGGTCGGAATTCGGCCTGGCGGCACGCACGCTGGAAGACGCATGGCGACGTTATTCGGGGTCGCTGGACGAGCAATCGAAGCTGCAACTGCACGTCGACCTGGGCTACGCGCTGCTCAGCGCCGGCCGCAATGCGGATGCGCGACGGATCTGCGAGCGCATCGATCGCGACGCGCTGCGCGATCGCGATCCCGCATTGCAGATCCGCGCGCTGCGGCTGTTCGTACGGGAACTCGATGCGCGCGGCAGCGACCGCGACGCGCTGATCCGGACCATCGGCGACTGGAGGCGCACGGCCGAGCAGCTTTACGGCAGCGATTCGCTGGAGGCGGCCAAAGCGTACGTCTGGTCGGTCGGCGTGATCACCGACCCACGGGAACAGGACGCGCTGATGCGCAAGGCCTACGCCATACAGACCGCGAAGCTGCCGCCGGTGTCCACCGCCCGCGCCTACGCCGAATACAACATGGCGGGCTTCTATCTGGAATATCGCCACCCTGCGGAGCTGGCGGAACCGCATCTGGCGCGAGCGGTGCAGATCGGGCGCAAGGCGTCTTCGCGCGCGCATGCCGACGTACGCAAGTTCGAGCTGACCTGGGCGGAAACGCTCAACAGACTGGGGCGCCATCGCGAATGCGTGGATCGGCTGTCGGCGCCTCCGGGCGAGCCTGACGATGCGGTGGATGCCGAAGCCCTGAGCGGGTTGCGGCTGGAGCTGGCGAAAGCCGCCGCTGCGCTGCGCAAGCCGGAAGATGTCCGGAGGGAAATCGCCGCTGTCGAGGCCCTGTGGCGGCAGATCGGCAAACCACTGCCGGCCACGCTTGCCGACGCCATGCGCAGCCTCGAGACGCGTCTTGGACCGCGCGCCGACGAACGGTGATCCTGTCCGGCGCCGGAATACGCTCAACCCTGCGGACCCGCCGACAGCGACCCACTCATGCGGCCAAGGATCACCGCATCGACCGGCAGGCACGCACGTGTTCGCCGCGTCGCGAACCGGCCCGGGACACGCCCGGGCCGGAGACATTCGAAGAGCGCGCAGGACCTGCGATCTTCCACACCCTGCCTGCATCCGAACGCTTGGAGAATCACATGATCAAACGCTTCCTTCCCTTGGCACTGGTCTTCGCCTGGGCGCCGATGGCCCTGGCTTTTCCACCGTGCCCGAATTCCGAGCTGCAGCTGTTGCCGCTCGGCTCGCCAGTGGCCGCCACCGAACTGTGGCTTCAGGCCGAATATGTCATGTGGGGCAACGAGGACATCATCGACCAGCTGAAGAACCCGAACGACCCCAGGAGCAAATGCAAGGATCGATTGCCGGTCCCGGATGCCAACACTTCCGACGGCACGATCCAGCTGAGCCCCGCGTATGCGAGCCTCGGCGGCTTCGGGATCATCTCGTTGCCGGAACTGCCCTTCGTCGCGACCGATCATCTGCATCTGCAGTACGCGCTTCATTTCACTGTCGACAACGCATTGCTCGCCCGTACCGGCGACTGGATCGATCTGACCCAGCTGGAATTCGCGCACGACATTGAACAGGCCAATCCGCTATCGGCCGTGTACCGCGTACGCAAGATCCAGCGCGGGAAAGGCCCGGCGACGCTCGAAGTGATCGAATCGCGTGCGGACATCGGTCCGCCCTATACCAAGCCGCCGTTGTCGGACCGCGTTGTCGCCCAGATCCCGCTGGTGGGCGAAGAAGGCCGGACCGCCATCGCGCTGCGCTGGACCCAATTCGCGCAGAACCCGATCGCAGCGGAGATCGCAACGGAATCCACCCGCCGGTTCGAGGCTGGCCCGGTCGTCGGTCCCCCGGTCATCCAATACAACATCGACTCCGTCTTCGAAGTGCTGGGCTCGAGCATGGGGGACGACGGCTCGACCGACAAGGTGCTCTATTCGATCTCGTTGCCGAGGCAATGGGCCGACCGGCTTTCGATGGGGCTGCTCGACTACAACGTGCCCGACGACTCGCAGTACGGCAGCGAGTTCCGCCTGGTGATCGACGACCCTTCCCTGTCGGCGAAAACGCTCTGACAGGCGATTGCGAACACCACTCGTCAGCGTAACGGCGACGGCACCCGTTCCGCAGTTCGTCCCTACGGTCTGCGCGACAGCGGCATCGGGATGCGACGCTCAAGCAAGCGTCATTCGCGCGTGATCCTGTTTTCCTCCGCATTCCGCTGACAGGTGCGGGTCCGCCAATGGGCGGGCCCGTTTCCGGCGCATCCGACCCTGCGCCGGTCGACTCCCTTTCATGCTGTCTCGATGGAGAAACATCACATGAGAATTTCCCCCGTTCTCCTGGCCGTGGGTGGCCTGGCGCTGGCCGGCCAGGCACTGGCGGCGCCACCGCCGGACACCGCCGGCAACCTCCGCTTCGTGCCGTTCGAAGTGATCGTGAAATTCAAGGACGACACCGGCAAATCTACAGCCGCGTCGCAACTCGCCGGCGTGAAGCTGACTTCGCGGACCGCGCGGTTCGACGTCGCGACGCTCGAGAGCACGCTCCTGCTGCGCAACGACATGCGGGTCGCGAAATCGGAAACGCTCGCGCTGCTGGCGAAACTGCGTCAGCGCGACGACGTCGAATATGCGCAGCTCAACTACATTTTCGACTTCGCGCTCACCCCGAGCGATCCGCTGTACCCGCAGCAGTGGCACTACCCGTTGATCTCGCTGCCCAGCGCGTGGAATCTCACCATCGGCAGCAGCGCGACCCGCATCGCGATCCTGGATTCCGGGCGCAGCGGACATCCGGACTTGAACGGCCGCTGGTCGCCGCTGGAATACAACGGCCCCGCGCCCGGTCAGCCCGCCACCGACAACGGCAGCTGGCGTCACGGCACGCATGTCGCGGGCATCGCCGGCGCTGCGGCCTACAACGGCATCGGCGGCAGCGGCGTGTGCTTCGGCTGCACGCTGATGAACGTGAAAGTGGGCGACACCACGACCGGCATCAGCATGACCTCGATCGTCGCCAGCATCGACTGGGCGACCGACAACGGCGCGCGCGTCGTCAACATGAGTTTCGAATCGGCCGCCGCCTGCACCCAGGCCTCGTTTCCGGCCTTGCGCAGCGCGATCGACCGCGCCCGCGACCACGGCGTGAATCTGGTTGCCGCTGCGGGCAACAACGCGGTGAACGTCGACAACGTTACGCCGGCATCGTGCCCGGGCGTGATTTCGGTCGCCGCCAGCGATCGCACCAACGCGCTCGCACCGTACAGCAGCCGCGGCCCGAACATCGGCGTCACCGCACCGGGCGGACGCTCGTTCTACGGCGCCGGCATCGGCTGTCCCGCGGACGGATCCAGCGGCTTCAATCCCGCCGATCTGGAGGGCGCGGTCTCGGCATGGACCACTTCGCCGGGCAGCGGCAACGCGCACTGCTACCGTCATCTCGGCGGCACCTCGATGGCGGCGCCGCATGTCGCCGGTACGGTCGGGCTGATGCTGTCGGTCAATCCGCGACTGTTCCCGGAGCAGGTGACTTCACTGATCCGCGGCACCGCCAGCGCGATGCCCGGCTGCGGCAGCAACTGCGGCCCGGGCCTGCTCAATGCCTACGGCGCCGTCAACACCGCGTTGTCGACCACCACCGGCCCGTGCAGCGCACCAGGCGCATCTACGTCGAAACTGTGCCGGATCGACAGCATCGGCCAGTACGTCAACAGCGCCGGTACGCTGGTGGAATCGGTCTATGCGTTCGGTTATCTGTGGCAGTTCAACGCCGCCGGCACCCAGATCGGCACGACCAGGAAGCTGACGACGCTGCCGCGCTACGCGAACGGCCCCTGCCTGTATGCCCCGGCCGGCGAGATCTGTGTCATCGATTCGGCGACGGTGCTCGACTATCCCGGTTTCGGCTACATGGAATCGGTCACCGCCTACGGCCGTTACTGGAACTTCGATCAGAACGGCAACGGTCTTGCCGGCAACGGCTCGCTGCTCTCCAGCGTGACCCGCTTCGCCAACGGACCCTGCCTCTACGCCGGCGGCACGCCCTGCCGCTTCGACACCCGCAATCTGCTGGATGCGCCGGAATGGGGCGGGCTGTACGAATCGATCACCGCCTACGGCCGTTATTGGATCTTCGACGCGGTCGGCAACCTGGTCGGCACCGATACGCTGCTCAGCGTGCCGCGTTTCGCCAACGGCCCCTGCGCGTATCGGCCGGCGGGTTCGGTCTGCACCTTCGGCAGCCGCGAACTGCGGCATCTCCCCAGCGGGGCGCAAGTGGAAACCGTGACCGCCTATGGCCGCTATTTCGAGTGGGACGGCAACGGCAACCCCACCGTGAACCAGCCGCTGGGCAACATCGCGCGTCTGCGCTGATCGCAGGATCGATCCCCGACGACGCCCGGGCGGCCACGCTGCCCGGGCGTTCCGCGCGCAGCGTCCTCGATGCGCGGTTTCCCGGCGTCGCTGTCGCCGACGCAAGGCATGTGGCCAGGACTACAGACGCAGCAGATGCAGGAACCGTGTGGTCGACGTGTCCTCGATGCAATGCACCAGGCGCACGTCGGCGGCGCGATAGATCGCCTGCCACGCCTTGCGATCCGGCGGCGGAATGCCCTGCCCGGAAATCGCCTGCACGTAATCGTGCAACAGGGTTTCGCGGCCCGCCGCGTGGCCGCGATGACCGAGCCGGCCGTAGTAATCGCTGACCAGCAATAACCGCTGCGGAAAATCGCGCTGCAGGCGACGCAGCCACGCGACCGCCGCATCGGCGCCGACCGCGCACAGTTCGTTGGCCAGATCGCCGGCCACGACCGCCTGGATCTTCGCGCGCGCCGCATCCGACAGCGTGCGCGCGGGATCGCGGCCGTCGCCCTGCACGATGCGCACGCGCCGCGACACGCCGGCCTCGCGCAGGCGGGCGCGGGCGTTGCGGCACATCGCCGGGTTCGCGTCGATGCCCCAGCCGCGAAAGCCGTCGTCCTGCAGCGCCATGGTGCGCAGCAGCGCGCCCGGGCCGCAGCCCAGGTCGAGCGCGGCGCGCACGCCGAGCTGATGCAGCAATCCGGCCGGCACCGCTTCCGGGCCGGCGGGCGCCTGCAGGAACGCCTGCGCGTGACGCGCGCGATCGACCGCCGCGCCCGCACGCGCGGGGCGACGCAGGATCGACGGCAGGGCGACCGCATTGCCGGCGAACGCGCCGGCATACAGATCGAGCACGAAGCGCGCGGCGGGCGCATAGGCCGCCGTGGTGCGGAAGCGTTGTCCGCGCCTGTCGATCAGATCGGTGCGCGCGGCGGCGAATTCGAGCGTCGCGCCGAGCATCGCCTCATCGAGGCCGAACTCGACCGCCAGTTCGTCGACGCCGCGCGGACGCGCGAGTGCGGCAAGCACGCCGAGATCGTGCAGCGTCGACAGCGCGTGGCCCAGTTGCAGGCCTTCGGCGAGATCGAGCGCCGACCAGCGCGGCGTGGCGGTGATGCCGGCATCTGCCTGTGCAGCGTCGCCCACGTTCGCGCGCTTTCGCGCCGCCGCTTCGACGCTCAATGCCGTCGCTCCCGGGCATCCATCGTGCCCGCATGCGCATCGCGCGGCGGCACCAGGATGCCGGCGCTCACCAGATCGCGGAAAAAAGTCATTTCGACCGCCGCGCCGCCGGTGTTGGCGCGGATCATCTCGGCGACATGGTCGCAGCGCTGCGGCTGCGCGAACACGCCGAGGATCGCCTCGACGCCTTCGTCGATCCGGTAGGCCTTCGGTTCCCGCTCGTCCAACTGCAGAAGATAGATCACGCGATCGTCGTCGCTGTCGTCGAGCAGGCGATCGTCGAGCAGGCCGTCATCGAGCAGGCCGTCGACCGACGCACTGTCGCGGATCCGCGCCAGCCAGCGGTCGCAGTCGTGCAGATCCGGCAGGATCCGCACGCGGTCGCTGAGCACGTAGGCGCGCGGCGCTTCGAAGGCCTCGCGCGCGACCGGATCGGTGCCGTTCAACGGGCGCGCATCGTGCAATTCCAACCCGAAGCGGAACAGCGAAGCAAGGTGATGTCGCGGCCCGAAACAATCGGCGACGAACGCGACGAGCAGCGTCGCATCCGGCGCCTGCATGCGTTCGCCACTATCGCCATTCTCGCCGCGCGCGATGAATGCCGAAAATGCAGCGACGAACGCGCTGAGCTTGCCCTCGAAGCGACGCAGCGCGTAACCGATGACGATCGGCCCGACCCGACGCAGCAGCTCGACGGTCTGCACCGCGAACACGTGCGCGTCGCGCGGCAGTTCCGCCGGGTAATGGAAATAGGTCTGGAAGATCTCCGGCGTGCCCACCACCAGATCGCGATCGCGGTCGCCGAGCAGATAGCTGTTGTAGGGACTGGAATAGCCGTCGTAGCGGACCTCGGCGCCGTGTTCGGTGTACATCGGCGTGCCGGGCTCGGGCTGCAGGATATGCAGCTGGGTGAGGCAATTGGAACTGAAGCAGCGGCCGATCATGTCCAGCGTGTCGTCCTGGTCCTGACGGTTTTCCTGCGGATACCCGGTGATGAAGGACGCGGTGGTTTCGATCCCGACCGCTTCGCACACCGCGAGCATCGGCTCGACCAGATCGACATCGAGCCGCTTCATGGTGATCTGCTGCATCCGCTTGGAGCCGGTCTCGATACCGAAATACAGACCGACGCAGCCGGCCTCGGCCATTTTCTCGACCATCATCGGATTGACGCAATCCACGCGCGCCGACACCCGCCAGCGGAAACCGCGGCCCTGCACCGCTTCGCAGAACTCCAGCACCTTGCGCTTGTTGACCGTGAACATGTCGTGGTCGAGCTTGAACTCCGAATAGCCGTAAAGCTCGCGCAGCCGCTCCAGTTCCAGCACCAGCCGTTCGGCCGATTTGAGCCGGAAACTGCGCTGGAAAAAACCTGCGGTGGAGCAGAACGTGCACATGAACGGACAGCCGCGTCCGGCCTCGATGCGCAGCAGATCAAGGCCGAGATCGGCGATCGGGTAATGGTCGTAGCGCAGCAGCGGCAGGCGATCGAGATCTTCGACCTTGGGCTTGCCCGGCGTCATCTGGAACCGGCCCTTGCCATCGCGCCAGCTCAGGCCCGGCACCGAAATGAAATGACGATCCGGCAGCGCGCGCAGCACGCCGGTGAAGATCTCGTCGGCCTCGTGGCGCACGATCAGATCGAACTGCGGGAAGCGCTCGAGAATCGGTCGGTCGAGCATCGTCGCGTGCGGGCCGCCGAGCAGGATCGGCAGGTCGGGCTCTTCGCGGCGCAGCAGCGCGGCGACGTTGATCGCGAACAGGAAACTGCAGCCCAGCGTGGTGAAGCCCACCGCTTCCGGCCGCTGGGCCAGGATTGTTTTCGCCGCGCGCGCGTACAGCGTCTCGTCGTAACGCAACTCGCCGCTGCGCAGCAGGCGCTTCGGGTCGTAGATCTGTACCACATGGCCGTCGGTTTCCGCCGCCGCCGCCAGCGCGAGCAGGCCGAGATGCGGATGCACATCCAGCATGGCCAGATCGCCTTCTTCCGGCATCACCAGATTGTCGACCAGGGTGAGTCGCACTCAGCGCGCCTCCATCGGGCCCGGCAGTTCCACGATGCCGAGCGTCGCGAACGTCTGCAGTGCTTCGCGCACCGCGCCGGTCATGCCCTGCCCGCCGCCGAGCCGTCGCGCCAACACCGCGATGGAGCGGCGCCCATCGAGCAGCGACAGCAGGTAGTAACCGAATGCGTCGAGCACGATCACCGCCGCATCGTCGCCATCGGGTGCGCGCCAGAAGCAGCGATACTGCGGCTGCAACGGCACTTTGCCCAGGTCGGGAACACTGGCGAACAGCGCATCGGCGAGCGCGCGCGGATCGGATTGCAGTTCCTGCAGCAGGAGGTCGCCGCGCACGCGGGGCGCTGTAGCGATATCGGCATGGTCGGCATCGCACGCATCGGACTCGTACCACACGCCCAAACGTGCAACCGCATCCTCGTAGCGGATCGCATCCCAGAGCAGCGCATGCGTGTGATCGCCGAGATCCAGCCAGCCGCCGAGGAATTCGATCAGATCGCGGGCGCGCGCCGGCATCGCACCCGCGTAACGCAGGCCCTGTCGCGAGCGGAACGCGGCGTAGGCAGCGAAGATGTCGATCTCGATCGCGGCGATGCTCATCAGCCGGAACGTCAGCGGCATCATCGGCCGCAGCGGATTGTGGCGCACCTTGACGCTCAGGCCGGCGAATTTTCCCAGCGCCGCGAGATCCAGCGTCTCCGGTTCGATACCCAATTCGCGCAGCGTCTCTGGCTGCTGCCGCCATTGTTCGAGCAGGCGCGGATGCTCCACGCCGGAGGCCAGCACCGCATGCACCCGGGCCAGGTCGCTCATGCCGCGTCCAGCAGCTCACGCACGCGCTGCATGTGCTGATGCAGGATCGGCTGCGGGAACGCCGCCGACCAGTTGTATTCGACGGTCAGCGCCTGCGGCCTGACTTCGCGCAGCACGCGCTGCAGCATCTCGAACACCAGCGGCGGCGCCGGTGCGGCGTGATCGTCCCAGGCGATGCCCGACTGCACGCTGAGCCCGGAGACATGGATCTCGACCACGCGATGCAGCGGAATCCTGCGCAATTCGCGCAGCGGATCGGCGCCGGTGTTGATGCAGGTGATCAGGAAATGGCTGAGGTCGAGCAGCAGGCCGGCATCGCAGCGATCGATGACAGCGGAGATGAATTCGGACATCGGCATGGTGCTGCCGGGAATCCGGAAATACTGCGGCGAGTTCTCCAGCAGCAGCGGCGTCGCCCCCAGGTGCGCGCGCGCGGCGGCGAGGTTGGCGACGACGCGTTCGACCGATGCTTCGCTCAGCTGCGGGCAGACGGTGTAGGTGAGCAGGGTCGGGTCGGCAGGCTCACGGGGGTGCTCGTCGCGGTGGTCCTCATCGCTACGGTCATCTTCGAGGGATTCGGCGGACACGAAGGCCAGATGTTCGCCGATCCACGGCGTGCGCATGCGCTCGGCGATGTCGGCGATGGCTTCCAGCGTGATCCGCGTCGGCGCGACGGTGCCTGCGACCGATACGCTGGCGCAATGCAGGATCATCGGAACGCGTTCCTGCAGCGCCGCGACCTCGGGCGTGTGCCGCAGCTGCTCGAACGGGACTTCGATGTAGTCGAGATGTTCCGGGTGACTGTCGAGATAGGCGAGCGCGCTCGGGCCATAGGCCAGGCCCAACTGCGTTCTTCCGGAATCCGCCTCGAAGAATTTCACGCTGCGCGCCCCTGATCGATAACGACGATTCGACTGATGAAGGCTGTTGCAAAGAGATCTCGCGAAGACATGTCGCGAACACCGCCTGCCCGCGATGCGCGAACGCATCGCGTCATGCGGAGCGGATCGGTTCCGGCCTTTACGGCCGGAACCGACGAGGCATCAGTCGTACAGCCAGCCGCTGCCGAGCTTGCCGCCGGCCAGATCGACCTTGCTGAGGGTCACATTGAGCGTGCCCTTCTCGATGCAGCGCTGGATCGCGGCGATCTTCTTCTTGTCCAGCGGCATCGACAGATGCAGCTTGGGAATCGCGCCTGCCAGCGTGATGCTGGCGGCACCCGCCTTCACGGCTTTCTTGGTTGCTTTCTTGGCTGCCTTTTTGGCGGCTGGTTTCTTCGTTGTTGCCATTTCCCTGCTCCTCCGTCCTGCGAGTGATGGACGCCTTGCGACGTCCGACGAAACATTCCGAAGCGCGGTTTTTCTGGAAACGCCCAAGCCTTGAACACCCGTTCTTCGAAAATCCGTTGTTCGAATATCCTTCCGAAAATCCAGCATGAAAACTGCGATCACACGAACATGTCACAGCTTTCTCGACGTTGTCAACACCCGACATCCGACAGCTCGACGATCGCGCTGACGCCGCCGGAGAGACGACCGTCTTCGCGAACCTCACCGGAAAGCGCGTCGGACGCATCGCGAAAGCGCATGCGCGGATCATCCGCAGGCATCAGCATGATGTGCACGCGCCAATCCACCGAGGTATCGCCATCGAGCACCCAGTCGCCGTGCCGGATCAATGCCGTCATCGTCTGTTGCAGCAGACGCATCGCAAGCCCGCGACCGACGCAGCCGTGTCCGCCCGCGCCGAACGGAAAATAGGCGTACGGCGAAGGACGCAGCTGCGACCACCGCGACGGCTGGAACCGCTGCGGCTGCGGAAACAGCGCCGGCTCGCGGTGCGACAGGAACGGGCACAGCAGCACTTCGCAATCCGCAGGCAGACGATGCGGGCCCAATTGCACCGGTTCGCGGGTCATGCGCACCATCAATGCGTTGGGAGTGAGCACCCGCAGCGATTCGCTCAGCACTGCATCGAGTAACGCCGAAGTCGCGCCGTTGCGGACATCGGCCTCGCGCAGACGCGCACGCAGGCCCGGCAATTGGCTGAGCGCGAGCAGCGTCCACGCCAGCGCCACCGACACCGGTTCGTTGCAGGACATGAAGAGGACATTGGCATGCGCAACGAAGCGGTCTTCGTCGATGACATCTTCGGGCGCCGTCGCCAGCGCCGCCAGCGCCCCGAAACGTTCGGGATGCGAAGCCTCCTCCCGCGCGGCGCGGCGGTAGTCGCGCAACCCCGCGTCGACGTCGCCACCCATCCGGATCAGCAGATCGCGACTGGCATCATCCATCGAATGCCAGGGCGCGGTGGCTTCGCGCCGCAGTTGGAAATAGGTCATCAGCAGCGCTGGCGACAGCATGCAGGTGGCGCAGTCTCCGAACATGAGGCGCGACGACGCCCGCAGGACCAGGTCGCGCATTTCCGCCAGCAAGCCCCCCTTGCGCTGCGTCCGCATGCGCGCGCAGGTCTCGGCGACCGCGGAGTCCGCGGCGTCGCGCACGGCCGCCGCATCGGCGGAAGAGAGCACGCGCGCCAGCGATTGCTTCTGGCGCTCGTGCTCGCTGCCGCGCATGCCGTGCAGGCTTGCATTGAGATTCTGCAGCGTCGGCGGCAGGCCCAGGCGCACGGCTGCGGACACCGGCAGCACGAAACGCTCGATATCGGCGAGCACCGCGCGCTGATGGGCTTCGCCGAAAACAGCGACCACGCCCCGGCAGTCGGACGATCGCGACAGCAGCGGGCCGTCGACCGGCAATGCGTACAGATCGCCCAGCGAACGGCGCCATCGGTCCAGGTAGCGCATCGGCTCATCGCCGATGGCATCGACATCGGCCGCGAACGGGAGATCGGGCAGACCGTCGTGCACGCTGGCGCTCATGCCCGGCGCCGGAGAAATCGTTGGCGTGCGCAGGCGCGCGAAGCGTGGCGGTGTCGTTCCATCTGCCCGGAGTCCTCTGCCGTATTGACCGGTACGTCGGCCGGCACATCGGCCGGGTTCGATCATAGGCCAGCGGCGGCACTGCGGATGCCTCCGGCGTGATCCTCCCGCACGGCCCATTTCGCTTGAGCAACTGGATCCACGCACGGATCCCCCGGTGCCCATGGGCACCGTTCCCTCGCATCCAGGAGTTTTTCCATGATCCGAAACATCGTATTCCCCACCCTGCTCCTGCTCGGCGCGCTGCTGTTCGGCGGCCGTGCCGAAGCCCAGCAGATTCCACAGGGTCCGTTCCAGAACGTGCACGGCCTGGTCCAGGCCTGGCAGCAGTTCGATCCTGCGGGTGCCGGCTACGCTTACGTCGACGGCACGCTGGTATTCCAGCGTTACGGCTTCGGTCCGGCCGCCATGGGCCAGTACTTCGTCTGCCCGCAGGACGCACTCATCAAGCTGAACTGCCCGGCGGAAGGCCCGTTCCAGAACGCACAGGCGATCATCGACTACTGGCGCGAGGCCGATCCGTGGGGTGCGACCTATCTTTACCTCAACGGCCAACTGATCGAGCAGCGGATGGGTTTCGGTCCGGCCAACACGCAGTACTACGTCACCTGCAACAACCGCCCCGGGGGCGGCTTGATGACCAACTGCAGTCTCTGAACAGCCGCCGGAACGCAAGACGGCGCCGGAAACTCCGGCGCCGTCGGTTGTCGCGAAAACACCTGCTGCGAATCGGGGCAGCGACGATGCTCAGTGCTCGTAAGCCGCTTCGCCGTGCGAGGCGATATCCAGGCCTTCGCGCTCGGCTTCTTCGGTCACGCGCAGGCCGATGGTGTATTTCACCAGCGTGAACGCGACCAGCGAGACCACGCCCGACAGCGCGACCGTCACCAGCACGCCCTGCAGCTGGATCCAGACCTGCGAGGCGATGCTGTAGTCGGCCAGTGCGGTTTCGGTCACGTAGTCCCAGATGCCCGCGCCGCCGAGCGACGGCGCCGCGAACACGCCGGTGAGCAGCGCACCGGTGATGCCGCCGACGCCGTGCACGCCGAACACATCGAGCGAATCGTCGGCGCGCAGCAGCTTCTTCAGCCCGGTCACGCCCCAGAAGCAAACGATGCCGGCGATGGCGCCGATGGCGAGCGCGCCCATCAGGCCGACGTAGCCGCAGGCCGGGGTGATCGCGACCAGACCCGCGACCGCGCCCGAAGCGCCGCCGAGCATCGACGGTTTGCCGCGCGCGATCCATTCCACCGCGCTCCACACCAGCACTGCAGCGGCGGTGGCGAGGAAGGTGTTGACGAACGCCAGCGCAGCGACGCCGTTGGCTTCCAGCGCCGAACCGGCGTTGAAGCCGAACCAGCCGAACCACAGGATCGATGCACCGACCATGGTCTGGGTGAGGTTGTGCGGACGGATCGCTTCGCGGCGATAGCCCAGACGCGGACCGATCACGTACGCGCCGACCAGGCCGGCGATGGCGGCGTTGATGTGCACCACCGTGCCGCCGGCGAAATCCAGGGCACCCTTGGCCCACAGCATGCCGGACTTCGCGAGCACGCCTTCGACCGCATCGGTGCCGGTGAACGCATCCGGGCCCGGGAAGAACCACACCATGTGCGCCATCGGCGCATAGGCGAAGGTGAACCAGATCACCGTGAACAGCAGCAGGCCTGCGAACTTCACGCGTTCGGCGAACGCACCGACGATCAGCGCGCAGGTGATGCAGGCGAACGCACCCTGGAACACGAAGAACGCGAGTTCGGGGAGGTACACGCCCTTGGTGAAGGTCGCGCCCATCGCACCGTTGAGCCCGGCGCCGAACAAGCGCGCGCCGCCGCCGACGAAGGCGTTGTTTTCGGTGAACGCGAGGCTGTAGCCGTAGACCACCCACAGCACCGCGACCAGCGAGAACACCACCAGGCATTGCATCAGGATCGACAGCACGTTCTTGCTGCGCACCAGACCGCCGTAGAACAGCGCGAGTCCCGGCAAGGTCATGAAGATCACCAGCGCCGAGCACACCAGGATCCATGCGGTGTCGCCCTTGTCGGCGACCTGCGCGGGCGCGGCGGCGGGTTCGGTCGCGGCGGGTTCCGCAGCGGCGGCCGGCGCGGCGGCATCGTCGGGCTTGGCCTCTTCAGCGGTGGCTTCGGCGGTTTCGGTTGTTGCGGCGGTTTCGGTCGTCGGTGCGGTTTGCGCCGCCGCCGTCAACGTTGCGCCGAAGATCGCCGCGCCGCACAGCAGCGCAAGCAACCACGTACGGGTTCGCAACCCGGAAAAGAATCCAGTGTTCATGGGACAGTCTCCGAGTAAGGGTTAGAGCGCGTCCGCGCCGACTTCGCCGGTGCGGATGCGGATGACCTGTTCCAGCGCGGTGACGAAAATCTTGCCGTCGCCGATTTTGCCGGTGCCCGCGGATTGCTGGATCGCTTCGATCGCGGCATCGAGCCTGTCGCTCGCAACCGCAACCTCGACCTTGATCTTGGGCAGGAAATCGACGACGTACTCCGCGCCGCGATACAACTCGGTATGTCCCTTCTGTCGACCGAAGCCCTTGACTTCGGTGACGGTGATTCCGGACACGCCCATCTCGGACAAGGCTTCGCGCACCTCGTCGAGCTTGAACGGCCGGATGATGGCGGTGATCAGTTTCATGCGCTCTCCCCGTTGGCGAATATTCGCTGTGGATGATGGCCGGCACCGGAGTACCGGCCATCGATGAAGAGAACCGCTCTACGCATTCCGACGTGGGGAAGGAAGCTGCGTATGCGTTTCCCGTGCCTCGTCTTGCAAAAAACCCAAGCCGCCGATATCGCTCGCACGCCGGCCGCGCTTCAAAGCGCGATCGTCATGAACATGCTGTACGGGTCTTCGACGTAATCCGCGAACGGATCGCATGGCTCGAAGCCGAAACGCTCGTACAGCGCCCTCGCCGGTTCGAATACTTCCATCGAACCGGTTTCCAGACTCAGGCGCCGATACTGCCGGCCCCTGGCTTCCTGCAGGATGTGGCGCATCAACCTGGCCGCCACCCCTTTGCGCACATGCCGCGAAACCGTGCGCATCGATTTGATTTCGCCGTGCGCCGCGTCGAGTTGCTTCAACGCGCCGCAGCCCACCAGTTCGCCGGCCTGCCACACGCTCCAGAACGTGACCTCCGGTGCGCGCAGACCGTCCAGGTCCAGCGCGTGGCAACTCTCCGGCGGCGAGTGCTGCGCGAGATCCGCCTTGTGTTCGCGCAGCAACGCGATGACCGCTTCGCTGCGCAGATCGTCGATGCGGATCTCCATCGCCTCCCCCAACTCAACCGGGTGTTCTCCTCCCCTTGCGCACAGCGCAGGGGGAGGTCGGGAGGGAGTGCTGTTGTCCCGACATCTGCAACCGCAACCCCTCCCCAACCCTCCCCTTCGCTTTCAGCGGAAGGGAGGGAGCAAACATCAGATCGTGTAATACATCTGGTATTCCAGCGGATGCGTCGCCGCGCGGAACTTGGTGACTTCCTGCATCTTCAGCGCGATGTAACCGTCGATGAAGTCGTCGTTGAACACGCCGCCGGCCTTGAGGAACTCGCGATCCTTGTCCAGCGCCTCCAGCGCCTGGTCCAACGAATGGCAGACGGTGGGGATGTTCTTCTCTTCTTCCGGCGGCAGGTCGTACAGATCCTTGTCGCTGGGCGAACCCGGATCGATCTGGTTCTTGATACCGTCCAGACCGGCCATCATCAGCGCGGCGAAGGTGAGGTAACCGGAGTTCATCGGGTCCGGGAAACGGATTTCGATGCGACGCGCCTTCGGGTTGGACACGTACGGGATACGGCACGAGGCCGAACGGTTGCGCGCCGAATAAGCCAGCATCACCGGCGCTTCGAAGCCGGGGACCAGGCGCTTGTAGCTGTTGGTGGTGGAGTTGGCGAACGCGTTGATCGCGCGCGCGTGCTTGAAGATGCCGCCGATGTACCACAGCGCCATCTGCGACAGGCCGCCGTAGCCGTCGCCGGAGAACAGGTTCACGCCGCCCTTGGCCAGCGACTGGTGCACGTGCATGCCGCTGCCGTTGTCGCCGACGATGGGCTTCGGCATGAAGGTCGCGGTCTTGCCGTTGCGATGCGCCACGTTCTTGATGATGTACTTCATCGTCAACAGTTCGTCGGCCTTCTGCACCAGGGTGCTGAACTTGGTGCCGATCTCGCACTGTCCGGCATTGGCGACTTCGTGGTGATGCACTTCCACTTCGATGCCGGCGGCTTCCAGTTCCTTGCACATTTCGGCGCGGATGTCGTGCAGCGAATCCAGCGGCGCGACCGGGAAGTAACCGCCCTTCACCATCGGCCGGTAGCCGGTGTTGCCGCCTTCGTACTCGCGGCCGGAGTTCCAGTGCGCTTCTTCCGAATCGATGTGGAAGAAGGTGTGGCCCATTTCATTGGCGAAACGGACGCTGTCGAAAATGAAGAATTCCGGCTCCGGGCCGAAGAACGCCTGGTCGGCGATGCCGCTGGCCTTGAGGTAGGCTTCGGCGCGCTTGGCCACGCCGCGCGGGTCGCGGGTGTAGGCCTGCATGGTCGCCGGGTCGAGGATGTCGCAGGTCAGGATGAGGGTCGGATCGGCGGTGAACGGGTCGATGACCGCGGTCGACGCGTCGGGCAACAGGACCATGTCGGATTCGTTGATGCCCTTCCAGCCGCTGATCGACGAACCGTCGAACATCTTGCCGTCTTCGAACAGGCTCGCTTCGACGATGGATTTCGGGAAGGTGACGTGGTGCTGCACGCCGCGCATGTCGGTGAAGCGCAGGTCCACGAATTCGATCTTGTGGTCCTTGATGAGTTTTTCGACGTGCTCGAGGGACATCCGGAGGCTCCGATGGGTGAGAAGGATGCCTTTGCTATTGCAAGGTGCGTGCCAGCGGCAAAGTCGCGATAAACTATTGATCAGAAAGGAACTGGGTTGATCGACCGTTGGTTTTTTGCGCCAAATTGGTGCAGCTGCCGTCGAAATCCCTCTTTTGGCTCAAACTCTCCAGGACTCTCGGTATGCGGATCCATGTCTTTGTCGTCGCCCTCGCACTGCTGCTTGTTGCTACCGGCGCAGCGCAGGCGCAAACCGACGATCTGAACCCCTCGGGCCTGAAGAATCTCCCGCAAGCGTCCGGCCCAGGGCTGGCCCGGACGTCGGGTTTCGGCACCTGCCTGGTGCTCAGCGGCGGCGGCGCGCGCGGCATGGCGCACATCGGCGTGATCCGGGTGCTGGAGCGCGAGCGCATCCCGGTGGACTGCATCGTCGGCACCAGCATGGGCGCGGTGGTCGGCAGTCTCTACGCCAGCGGCATGACTGCGGCCGAGATCGAAAGCGGTCTGCGCGCGCTGGACTGGAACGCGATGTTCGTCGACCGCATCGACCGCCGCACCTTCACCCACCGGCGCAAGGACGAGGACCGCAGTTTCCTGGCGAAAGGCGGCTTCGGCCTGCGCGACGGCAAGCTGACGGTGCCGCCGTCGGTGTTCGAAGGCCAACGCCTCGCGGTGGCGCTGCGCGCGGCCCTGTTGCCGAGCGCGAACATCCCGCGCTTCGACGACCTGCCGATTCCCTTCCGCGCGATCGGCACCGATCTGGAAACCGGCGACGCGGTGGCGATGGATCACGGCGACCTGGTCAACGCGGTGCGCGCAAGCATGGCCGTGCCGGGCGCGCTGGCGCCGGTGAGTTACGACGAGCGCTCGCTGGTCGACGGCGGCATGTCGATGAACCTGCCGGTGCAGATCGCGCAGGGCTGGGGCGCGAAGCGGATCATCGCGGTGGACATCGGCGCGACGCTGAAGAAGCGCGAACAGTTGACCGACCCTTTCAGCATCACCGACCAGATGGTGACCGCGCTGATGTTGAAGGAAACGAAACACCAGCGCGAACGGTTGGGCGCTGCCGATGTGCTGATCATCCCCGAGCTGGGCGATCTGAGCTCGGCCGATTTCACCGCCGGCCTGGACCAGGGCGTCGCGCTGGGCGAACAGGCGACCGTCGCTGCGCTGCCGCGATTGCAGGCGATGCGGGTGTCGCCCGAGGCCTATGCCACGTGGCGCGAAGCGCGACTGGCGCGACTGGAACCGATCGGTCCGGTCGACCGGGTCGAACTGGTCAACACCTCGACCATGGACGACGAGGCGCTGCGCACGTATCTCGGCACGCAGCCGGGCGATACGATCGATCCGAAGAAAATCGAAGAAGACCTGAGCCGGCTCTACGGCCTGGGCGAATTCTCGCGCGCCTATTACACCGTCGACACCGATGCGGCCGACAAGACCGTGCTCACCTATGTCGCGCGCAGCCGGCGCTGGGAAGAGGACGGCACCTTGAAGTTCGGCATCTTCCTGCAGGACGATTTCGAAGGCCACGGCGAATACCAGATCGGCGCGCGCTACGGCAAACGCGAGCTCAACCGTTTCGGCGGCGACCTGCTGCTCGAAGCGCGACTGGGCGACCGCAACCGCGCGTTCGCCCAGTGGAACCAGCCGCTGGACATGCACCGCAACACGTTCGTGCGGCCGTCGCTGGAATGGAACGGCGAAAACGAAACCCTGATCGACGACGACAACGACACCGGCGACTATCGCGACAGCCGCTGGGAAGCGCGCGCTGCGCTGGGCCTGAATCTTCGCGACTGGGGCGAAATCGCGATCACCCCGTTCCTGCGTCGCAACCACTTCGACCTGCGCTCGCAACCGCTGTCCAGCGGCATCCCGCGCACCAGCACCAGTACCGGCGTCGATGCGGAATTCACCCTCGACACCCAGGACGACGCCGAATTCCCCGGCAGGGGCTGGTATGTGCAGGCGCGGCACACGCGCTACCTGCCGCTGATGGATGCCGATACCGATGGCTTCACCAGCAGCGCGAAAGCTTCGTACGCATTCACCGCGCTGGGCGGACGCTGGCAGTTCGGCGCGCAGGCGCAGGACCATCGCGGCAACGCCTACGAAGACGTGGCGCAGCTCGGTGGCCCATTCCGGTTGTCCGGCTACGGCATCGACACGCTGCGCGGCACCGGCGCGGCGCTGGGCACGCTGCAGTTCAATTACCCGCTGGCGCAGCTGCTGCAGTACCCGCTGTTCGTCGGCGGTTCGCTGGAAGCCGGGCAACTCTGGCGACGCGGGCAAACGCCGAGCTTCGAGCGCACGATCTTCGGCGGCAGCGTCTACACCGCGCTGGATACGCCACTGGGTCCGATCTACTTCGGCCTGGGGCTTGCCGAAAACGGCCAGGAAGCGGTGTTCCTGAGACTGGGCCAGCCGTACTGATCGCAGGATGTCGCGACGCATCCGATCTCGACATCCTGTCATGCGCCGGTAGCGGCCACGACGTGCCCTGCGATGCATCGCAGGCGCGCGGCGTTGACGCATACAACGCCTCCTGCACCGCAAAAGCATGATGCGACGCGACAAGCAGACGCGTACTGCATCCTATTCGCACAGAACGCACCGCAAGAACAGAAAAAATTCGTTTTGCGGGCCACGAGCCACCTCATCCTTTTTGATGATTTCGCTCGAACTGCGATACCAATCCCAAAAGACACCCACGCATCGCCACGACCCTCCGCACCGGCATTCGCCCCTCCGCCGCGAATGCCTGGTTGGATATTCCGTCCAGTCAACGACTCGAACATAGGATTCCACATGCGAAAGCGTCGTATCGAACCCAATACCCGTACCCCCACGAAGACCTCGATCGTGGCCGCAAGCGTGCTGCTGGCCGCGCTCTCATCGACCACGCTTTCATCGACTGCGTTCGCAGCGCAAGGCGATCGA
This sequence comes from Lysobacter sp., assembly GCA_013141175.1. Lineage (NCBI taxonomy): Bacteria > Pseudomonadati > Pseudomonadota > Gammaproteobacteria > Lysobacterales > Lysobacteraceae > Lysobacter > Lysobacter sp. The sequence continues at coordinate 1,992,857 of JABFRN010000001.1, read as the reverse complement.
ACGGACACGATAACGCCCGAAATGCGCAAGGCGATGAAGCGCGATCTGGGCATGGACTCCGCGCAGATCCCTCGTTACATCGATACCGAACGTCATGCCGCGCGCAAGCAGGAAGAAGCCAGGCAGCTGTTCGGCAATGCCTATGCCGGTTCATGGATGGAACGCGACAGCACCGGCGAATTCAAGCTCGTCGTCGGCACCACCAATAGTGCCTTCGCCGCGAAGGCACCAACGCTCGGCGCGGAAGTCAGACGCGTGCGGCACAGTCTGGCGCAGCTGGAAACGTCGATGTCGCGCCTGAATCGCGGACGCGCCTCGGTGGCGGGACGCAAGGACATCCACAGTTGGCGGGTTGATCTGCAGAGCAATACGGTGGTGGTGACCGCCGCCGCGAGCGCGACCGCTGCAGCGATCGACTTCGTCGCCGCCAGCGGCGCCGATCCGCAGACGGTGCGCGTCGAAACCTCGACGCTGCGGCCTCAGCTGGCGTACGACCTGATCGGCGGCGACCGCTATACGCTGCCCAACGGCGGCTGGTGCTCGATCGGACTCCCGGTCACGCAGGGCGGCTTCGTCACTGCGGGACACTGCGGCACGCTGAATACCGCAGTCACCGGATCCAACGGCGTTGCCATCGGCAGCTTCGCCGGTTCGTCGTTCCCGGGCAATGATTTCGCGTGGGTCCGCGCCACCAATACGAGCTGGATCAGCCAGCCGTGGGTGGCGAACTATGCGGGCGGCGTGATCGGTGTCATGGGCGGCCTGGAAGCGCCCGTGGGTGCGGTGACCTGCCGCTCCGGCGCACGCACCGGCTATCGCTGCGGCATCATCGGCGCCCGCAACGTCACCGTGAATTACGGCGGCAGTCTCGTCTACGGCCTCACCCAGTCCAGCGCCTGTCTTGGGCAGGGCGATTCCGGTGGTTCCTTCATCACTCCAACCGGAGAAGCGCAGGGTGTGGCCTCCGGCGGCGCATTGAACGCGAACGGCGAGAATTGTTCGATCGCCGCGCCGATATCGTTCCATCAGCCGCTGCAGCCAATCCTCAACGCCTACGGACTGACGCTGCGCACCGCACCCAGCTGCGGACGTCTGAATCCCGGCAATTCCGTGGCGGCCGGCACCTCGCTGTTGTCATGCAACGGCCGCTACCGCCTGTCGATGGGGTATACGGGCTGGCTGAGCCTCTACAACTCCGCGGGCAGTGTGATCTGGTCGCGGGGCGTCAGTGGGTTCAATGGAATGCCGCACAGGCTTTCGATGGCAACCGACGGCAATCTGATGCTGTACGTGTTCCCACAGCGGCTGCCGTATCCACAGTTGCGCTGGAGCAGCGTCACGGGCGGTCATCCAGGTGCTTTCTTGCTGCTACAGGACAACGGCAACATGATCATCATCAGCCATCAGGGCCAGTTGCTTTGGGCGAGCAACACCGCCGGACTGTAACCCTGCGACAGCCGCACACGACATGCGGACACCCGTTTCGACACCCCCGCGCAATCGGGGGTGTCGTCGTTCCGGCACTCGCTTCCCCCGCTCGGCATCGCGCGCTTTGCTTCACCGTTACACTAGCGTTTTGATCGCACCCACCCCCGCATGAACGATCTGCTCGCCGCCCTGCTGCTCGGCATCATCGAAGGCATCACCGAATTCCTGCCGGTCTCCAGCACCGGTCATCTGCTGATCGCGGAACGCTGGCTGGGTCATCGCAGCGACCTGTTCAACATCGCGATCCAGGCCGGCGCGATCCTCGCGGTGGTCGCGATCTACTGGCAGCGGCTGTGGGGCCTGCTCATCGGCTTTCGCGAACGCGAGAATTTCGACTACGCGATCAAGCTTGCGGTGGCGTTCGGCGTCACTGCGGTCGGCGGGCTGCTGGTCAAGAAGCTTGGCTGGGAATTGCCCGACGAGGTGCGGCCGATCGCGTGGGCATTGATCCTCGGCGGCGTCTGGATGCTGCTGGCCGAACATTTCGCCGCCAAACGCGCGGCCACCCTCGGCGAACGCAGCGAGATCAGCTGGACAGTGGCGATTCTGGTCGGCATCGCCCAGGTCGTGGCCGGGGTGTTTCCGGGCACATCGCGTTCGGGTGCGACCATCTTCGTGGCGTTGCTCGCCGGCACCACCAGCCGTGTCGCCGCGACCGAGTTCGCGTTCCTCGTCGGTATTCCGACGATGTTCGCCGCCACCGCCTACGAGTTGCTCAGCGTGTTCAAGGACGGCGGCGCCGCGCACGAAGACTGGACCGCGCTCGCGGTCGCGTTCGTCGCTTCGGCCATCACCGCCTTCGTCGCGGTGAAATGGCTGCTGCGCTACATCCAGAGCCATCGGTTCACCGCGTTTTCGGTGTATCGCTTCGTGGTCGGCGCGGCGCTGCTCTGGCTGGTCCCCACGGGCCAATGAGCACAGCGACACCCCCACCGCGGGATTCATGGCTGCACGACATCGCACCGTCATCGGTCGCAGCGGGATTCGTCACCGTGCTGGTCGGGTTCACCAGCTCGGCGGTGATCGTGTTCCAGGCCGCGCAGGCGCTCGGCGCGTCGGAAGCGGAAACCGCATCCTGGTTGTGGGCGCTGGGCATCGGCATGGGCGTCACCTGCATCGGCCTCTCGCTGCGTTGGCGGATACCGGTCGTCACCGCATGGTCGACGCCGGGCGCGGCGATGCTGATCGCCAGCAACGCCGACGTACCGCTGTCCGATGCCATCGGTGCGTTCGTGCTGGTCGCGGCGCTGACCGCCATCGTCGGTTTCAGCGGCGTGTTCGAGCGCGGCATGCGCCGGGTGCCGCTGACGTTGGCGTCCGGCCTGCTCGGCGGCGTGCTGCTGCGCTTCGGCATGGACGTGTTCGTGTCGATGCGCACGCAGATGGCCATGACCCTGGCGATGCTGGCGATCTACCTGTGCGGGCGGCGCTGGTTTCCGCGTTACGCCGTGCTGGCGACGCTGTTGCTGGGAATGGGCGTGGCCGGCGCATCCGGCCTGCTGCATCTGGACGACGTCGAACTGCGCGTCGCGCGGCCGATCTTCACGCTGCCCTCGCTGTCGCTGGCGGCGGTGTTCGGCATCGCGCTGCCGCTGTTCGTGGTGACGATGGCCTCGCAGAACATTCCGGGCGTCGCGGTGATGCGCGCCTCCGGCTACGACCCGCCGATTTCGTCGAGCATCGGCTGGATCGGCGCCACCAATCTGCTGCTTGCGCCGTTCGGTGCGTACGCGCTGTGCCTGGCGGCGATCACCGCCGCGATCTGCAGCGGTCGCGAGGCGCATCCCGAACCGTCGAAGCGCTATGTGGCATCGGTCTTCGCCGGCATTTTCTATCTCTTCACGGGCGTGTTCGGCGCGACCGTCGCCGCACTGTTCGCGGCGTTTCCGAAGGAACTGGTCATGGCGATCGCCGGGCTGGCGCTGTTCGGCACCATCGGCAACAGTCTCGCGGTCGCGCTGCGCGAAGACCGCGATCGCGAGGCCGCATTGATCACCTTCCTCGTGACCGCCTCGGGATTCAGCTTCGGCGGCATCGGGTCCGCGTTCTGGGGGCTGATCGCCGGCGGTATCGCCCTGCTGCTGCGCCCACACGCGCGCTGAGGCAGTCGGGTGTATCGTTCGGAAGCGCGAAGCCGCGCGCGATATTCAGTGACATGAACCCCGTCCTGCCTCGCCGCACGTTCAAGGACGCACTCTCGCGGAGCCCGCCATGACCCGTTCCCTGTCGATGCCGATCTTGCCGCTGATCTTGTCGTTGATCTTGCCACTGATCCTCGTCGCCTGCACACGACCCACCACGCACACGGATGCATCCGTCGCCGCCGCACCATCGCAGTCGGAGCGCAGCAACGACGCGACGGGAACCGCGCTGGACGGCTATCGCTGGCGGTTGCAGGACGCCACCGACGCACAGGGGCGTCGTATCGACGCATTGCTGGTGCGCCCGGCGCAACCGCTGCAATTCGATGTCGCCGAAGGACGTCTCCGCATCACCAATGCCTGCAACGGCATGAGCGGCGACCTCCGCATCGACGGCGATACGTTGCGCATCGGCGCGCTGGCCTCGACGAAGATGGCCTGCGCCGACCCTGCGGTGATGGCGCTGGACGCCGAAATCGCGAAACGCCTGGAAGGCGGCATCGCATTCCGATTGCTCGAAAGCGATCCACCGCAACTGATGTTGAACGTCGCGAATGGCGACAGGCTGCGCTTCGTCGGCATGGCCGCGCCGGAAATCCGTTTCGGCAATCCGGGCACGATCGTTTTCATGGAAGTGGCGGCACGCCTCGAACCCTGCCAGCACCCGATGATGCCCACGCCCAGGCAATGCCTCGAAGTGCGGGAACTCCATTACGACGCAGAAGGTCTGCGTTCGGGTACACCCGGCGAATGGCAGCTGTTCCATGACACCATCGAGGGCTACACCCACGAGGAAGGCGTCCGCAACGTGCTGCGCGTCAAACGCTTTGCGATCGCCAATCCGCCGATGGACGCGCCCGCGACCGGGTACGTGCTGGACATGGTGATCGAGTCGCAGACCATCGATCCGTGATGCGCCTTCCCTTCGTCGTCTACAGTCACCGCAGATCGTCATTCCGTTCCGGAGAACGTCCATGAACACCCGCACCGCCCTGATCGCCACCACCCTGTTTCTCTCGACCGCCGCCTGCGCGTCCGCCGACGCCACCGGCGATATGGCCGGCACCGCGCGCGGCGATGCCGCAGCCACCGGCGCGGAACGCGAGCGCACCGCCCGCTTCAGCCCGACCGAACTGAGCAACACCGGCGGCTGGACGCTTGAATCCGCCGATGCGGCGGGCGGCGCTGGCATCGCCGAGCTGCGCGCACCGGGCATCGCTTTCGAGATGACATTCAGCAACGGCGAAGTCAGTGCTTCCGGCGGCTGCAATCGGCTGCGCGGCACGTACACGGTCGCAGGCAAACGCCTCGACATGACCCTGGCCATCGCCACCCGCATGTCCTGCACCGACGACAAGAATCTCGCCGATCGCAGCTTCAGCGAACTGATGGGACAGTCGTTCAAGGTCGAACTGATCGAACCGCAGCCCTACCGCATGCGCCTGACCAGCGACAGCGGCCAGGTATTGGTGTTCCAGGCGAAACCGATTCCGCTCTGAGTTGCTTGAACCGGATTCGTCACCGCTGAAATCTGCGTCGAATCGGCTCAGCCCTTCACGTTCGCATTGAGCGAATACGTCCCGTAGACGGCCGTTTCCGCCAAAACATGTCCATGCATGGCGCGGAACACATCGGCGGCGGCGAATCTCGCGGGCAGATCCAGGCGCGCGACATCCAACGCGAACACGCGGAAGAAGTAGCGATGCAGGCGCAGGTCGTGGCCCGGCGGATACGGACCGTCGTAGCCGAGGTAATCGCCGCCCATCTGCGCGTCGCCAGCGAACCAGCCGGTGTAATCGTTCACGCCGTGGCGCGCGCCGGCCGGCCCGCCGGGCGCGGATTTCCCGCGCGCCGTGATGCCATCGCTGCAAGCGCCTGCGGCGAGTTCATTCACATCGGCGGGAATATCGACCATGACCCAATGCACGAAATCGCCGCGCGGATGTTCGACCGGGATCGCAGTGCTCTCGTCGGCAACCAGCGCGCCGTCGGTCGGCGCATCCGGATCGATGCACAGCAGCACGAAGCTGCGGGTGTCCGTGGGCGCATCGCTCCAGCGCAGATGCGGATTGCGATTGCCGCCGAACCCCTCCGGCGTGCCCATCGCGAATTCGGCGGGGATGCGGTGGCGATGTTCGAAACTGTCGCTGACGATCTGCATGTCCGGCTCCTGGTTCATCCGCTGAAGATCGGCCGGTCGATCGGCCGGGAAACAGGATATCGCACGCGCTCCGCCGCGGTCAGATGCGCTTCGCCGGATCCTGCGACCGTCGCCGGTCGGCTCGATAGGTCAACGCGGCTTCGATACAAACGCGTACGGCATCTTCCGGAAGATCCGCATCCATATCGAAGACGATGGCGCGATTGCCCTCGAAGCCGAATTCGCCGGGAAACAGCGTGCGGAAGGTCTCGACCAGCGTGGTCTTGCAGTGGAAGTACATCGCGTATTGCCCGGGTTTCGCCGGCTTCCAGTCGATGCGGACGGTGCTGCCCATCCGCCCACTGCGACTGCGATAGGCCGGCTCGCCCCATTTCAGGCTTTCGACCACCGCGCCGACGCCTTCGGTGCGTTCGGCGGTGTCCAGGATCAAGCGGCGCAACGCCAGCAGCTTCGCGCGTGCGTGCGGCGGATAGCGCGCGAACGTCTCCGCGACTTCGGGAGTGTCGAACGGTGCATCGATCGACAACCGCGCGGGCCCCTTACCGCTCCGGATAGCCCAGGGTCTGCGCGACCTGCGACAACAGCGCGAACGGCTCGGCCAACGGCTTGGCGTAGTGGCGCCAATGGCCGAACGCGAAGCGCTGCGTCCCCAAAGCCACGTCGGGTGGCACCCGGATTTCTTCGAGGCCGAGGCCGCCGCCGACTTCGGCGGCGAAGGCTTCGACATTCGTCAACGCATGATCGGTAGCGACGATCTTGTGCGGCTGCAGGTTGTCCTTGCGCAGCGCGACCACGTGCTGCAGCTGTCGCGCCATCCACAGCGCGGCGTCGGTCGGCGAGGCGATGCCGTAGGGCAGCGTGCTGCCGAACGCCAGCCACTCCAGCAGCATGTCGCGCGGGTCGCGCAGCGCGACCATCACGATCGCGCCGGGCTGCAGCGGGCGCAGCATCTTCAGGAACGCGTTGTCCCAGAACGGCAGCCAGTCGATGACGATGCCATCGCGGATCCCGCGCGCCGGCAGCGCGGCATGCCATTCGGCGAGCAGGCGTTCGGGCGTCAGCCTGCCGTCGTTGAGCGCGGCGATGGTGTCGGGGTTCTGCATCGGGTCCTGCGGCGGATTCGGTGCGAAACGATCCGCGCACAGCGGATAACCGGCATGGCCGATCACCGCCGCCACTTTCTCGACACCCGAACCCGGCAGGCCCCACAGATACGCCACCGGCGGCGTGCCCGGCACGGCCGTGGCCGCATCCGGCCAAATGCCGCCGACCGGGCCGGCGGGACCGGGACTCGTGAGCGGCCAACGCGCGGCGGCTTCGCCGGCGTTGAGCGCGATCCACGTCGCCACGGCTTCGGCATGGCGACCGGCGCGATCCTGCGCATAGCCGAGCCAGGGCATCACTCCGCGTTTGGCTTCGTCATCGCCTGCTTTGGCGATCAGTCCCTCGATGTGGACGATGGCGGCTTCGGGCTGATCGCGGATCATGCGATCGAGCACGCGCATCTCGGCGCTGGTGCGGCCCGGTTCCACTTCGATGATGCGCTGCGCGAGCGCATCGACCGCTTCGGTATCGCCGCGCGCCTCGTGCAGATGCATCGCCGCTTCGAGCGCAAGCACGTGCTCCGGCGTGGCCGCCAGCCAGCGGTCGACGACCGCCTTGGCGCCGTCGCCGCCTTCGGGCTCGAACGCAAGCCGCAGTTGCCACAGCCGCACCGCTTCCGGGTGACGCTCCAGCGCGATATCGAGCGTCGTGCGGGCATCGGCGACATCGCCGGTGCGGCGCCAGATGTCGGTCGCCAGCGACCACGCGCGCGGATCGCGCGGATCTTCGGCCAACGCTTCGCGCAGACGCTGGATGGCCGATTCCTGGCGACCCATCGTCATTTCCAGTTCGGCGGTCATCCGCTTCAGCGCAGGCGTGGCGGTCGCGGGGTTGTCCAGCAGCGGCTGCAGCGCTTCGAGCGCTTCGTCGGGGCGCTGCTGCTGCAACAGCACATCGGCGAGCAGGCCGCGCAGGCCCTGCATGGCCGGCGAAAGATCGATGATCTTGCGGAACGCCTGTTCGGCGAACGCGAACTGGCGCTGGTTGAGATGCGCGAACCCCAGCGCGTACAGCACCTGCAGATCGTTGGGCATCTGCTCGGCGGCGCGGATCAGCAGCGTCTGCGCGCGCGCGCCGTCGCCGCGACGCAGCGCGATCATGCCTTCGAGCGTTTTCACCCAGGCGTGATCGGGCGAGAGCCGGGCGGCGGAGCGCTGCAGGCGTTCGGCTTCGTCGATCTCGCCGCGTCCGATCGCCATCTGCGCCTGCAGGATGTAGGCCGGGAACTGGTTCGGGTCGAGATCGAGCGTGCGCGTCAGCGCGGCCTGGGCTTCGCCAAGCTTGTGCTCGTTGAGCAGGAAGCCGGCGCGCTGGAAATGCAGGTTGGCGTCTTCCGGCGCCAGCAGCACCGCGCGTGCGATCGCATGCTGCGCGGCGGCCTGGTCGCCGTTGGCGCGTTCGGCATGGGCCAGCAGCGCGTACGCGTGGGCATCGTGCGGGGCTTCGGCCACGGCCACGCGGGCCAGCGTCAGGGCTTCGGCGTTGGCGCCGCGCCGCAGCGCGGCGAAAATTCGTTCTTGCATGGGAGGTTCTGGGACTGCGGGGCCGGGCCCGGAAGCGTCTAGTGTAACGCCGCAGGGAATGCGCCCTCCGGAAACAGTGCTCAGGTATCGGCGGTCAGGTATCGAACGCCGCCGACAGCCGCTGCGCGACCCAGCGCTCGGCATAACCGTCGAGGCGCGCGGTTTCCAGAAACCCGCAGTGCCCGCCCCAGTGGGCGATCTCGATCAGCGCCGTATCCGGCAGGCGCAGCGCGTGGAATTCTTCTACCGGAATCACCGGATCGTCTTCGGCGGTCAGCAGATCGGCCGGCACATCCAGACCCGCAAGCCGGTCGCCTGCGATGGCGTAACCGTTGAAATAATCGTCGAGCGTGTCGAAATCGGTGTGCCGCTCGACCATCCAGCGGGTGAGTTCGCGCATCTCGAGCTTGAGCACGCGGTCGTCGAAGTCGTAGTACTGCGGGAAGCGGTCGCGTTTGCGGCGCAGCGATTCCCGCCAGCTCTGCTCGAAGTAGCGCAGATACACCGGAATCCCCTGCTCCAGGCGGGTCATGGTCACGGCTGGATCCAGCACCGGACACACCGCCGCCACCCGCGCCAGCGGCAGCCCGGCCGCATGCGCACGCATCGCCACGCGCAGCGCGAAATTGCCGCCCAGCGAATAGCCCGCGACCACCATCGGCCGCGAAGACCCCGCCAGGAAGCGATTCGCGACATCCGCCGCCGCATTCACCACTTCGTCGATGCGGTTGGAATGGAACAGCGCCTGGTTCAGATGATGGGTGTCGCCGTGATCGCGGAAATTGAGCCGGAACACTTCAAAGCCGGCGCCGAGCAGATGCGCGGCGGTCATGCGCATGTAACTGGATTCGACGCTGCCCTCCCAACCGTGCAGCAACAGCGCCAGCCCGCGCGGCTGGGTGCCGGGCAACCGGCTGTGCACGCCTTCCAGACGCACGCCGTCGCCGCCATCGACGATGTACGGTTTGCTGATCGCGCCGCTGCGCCGCAACAGCAGCGCACCGCGCGCGCGACGCAGCGGACTGGTCGAAATCAGCGACTGCAGATGCGGGCTGCGCAGCCACAGCGGTGGGCGATAAGCGGACGGAGATGTCCTCATCCGATCAGGACATACGCCAACGGCGGCAGCAGGATCGCCGCGAGCAGCAAGAGGATGCCCGGTCGGCTCAGCCGGAGACTGCGCGCGAGCAGCAGCGATACCAGCGCTGCGAACAGGAACGCCCCGGCGGCGATGGCGAGCGCGTAGCCGCCCTCGGCATAACCCACCACGCCGTTGCGACCCTTGACCGCAATGCCGCCCTGCCACAGATCGAACCAGCCATAGCCGATCAGGAACAGGATCAGGATGCCGATGGCCAGACGTTCGGCGGTGGGGTCGTGGGATCTGCTCATGGTTCGCAAGGACCTGCTGTATGACGACATTCAAGTCCGTCGGCGCGGATGCCGCAACTGCGTAGCGTGGTCGCCAGCCTCACGACCCCATCGCCTCCACGATCCGCGTCCTGGCGGTGTCGGCCAGACGACGGCGGCCCTCGGCATCGCCGGGGAGAATCGGTTCGAGAAAGACCACTTCGGCGCTGCAGCCGGGTTCCCCGAGCAGGCGCAGCAGATTGGCGGCGAAACTTTCGGTCGGGCCGAACGCCACCACCGTCTGCCGCGAGCCGCCGACGCCGTAGCGCAGCGCCACCGGCTGCACCGGCACCCCGGCTTCCACCGCGGCGAGGAAGATGCGCGCGTGGAACGGGCCGACTTCCTCACCGCCGCGGGTGCGGCCTTCCGGAAACACGCCGACCGCGCGGCCATCGCGCAGCCGCGCCAGCATTTCGTGCAGCACGCCACCGAGGGATTCCTGGCTGCCGCGCTGGTGATAGATGGTTTCGCCCATGGTCGCAAGCCAGCCGACCAGCGGCCAACCGGCGATCTCGCGCTTGGCGACGAAGCCCATCATCCGATAGCTGTGCAACGCGGTGATATCGATCCAGCTGACATGGTTGGCGACGAACATGACTGCGCCCGGCAGCGGCGTGCCGATACGGCGCATGCGGAAACCGAACACCCGCATCAACCCGCCCTGCCACCAGCGCACCATGCAGTGACCGAGGCGGTCGTCGCCGATTCGTATCGCGGCGAACGGCGGCGACATCAGGATCAGGGTGATCGGCAGGTGCACCAGCGCGTGCCACATCAGCATCGGCGTGCGGATGAGATAGCGCAGCGGTCGTGCGGCGCGCGCGATGAGAGGGGCTCCGGTCATCGGGCGACCATACGGAAGCGGATTAGAGCTTTGCATACGGGCCCGGTCAGCTGCGCTGCGCGATGACGGCGAGGGTCAGCCGCGAGATGCAGACGAGTTGGCCGAGCGCGTCCTCGATCCGGATCTCCCAGACCTGGGTGCGACGGCCGATATGCAGCGGTCGCGCGGTGCCGGTGACCCGACCCTCGCGTACTGCAGCCACATGGTTGGCGTTGATCTCGATGCCGACGCACAGCTCGCCGGGCGCGACACACAGATTGCCCGCGCTGCTGCCGAGCGTTTCCGCCAGCAGTACCGAAGCGCCGCCGTGCAGCAGGCCATAGGGTTGGTGGGTCCGCGCGTCCACCGGCATGGTGCCGCGCACGAAATCCGGGCCGATCTCGGTGAAGACGATGCCGAGCGATGCCATCGCGGTGTCGCGGGACATCGCATTGAGATCGTCGACGGTGGCTGTGCCGCGAAACAGGCGCGGCGTGGGGGATTCGGGTGTGGTCACCGCATCAGGATAACCGAGGCCGACAGCGGCGGTCCGGCCGCAGGCGCATGGGAGAGAGGACATGCGCGTTGCGGCCGGAGCTCCGGGGACGTGGTTTGCGGCGTGGATCGAAGGTTCAGCGGCATTGGAAGCGGGTCTGGCCCCAATCGCTGGTGTAGCGTTTGTAACCGCTGCTGGCGCCGTAGCCGATGCCGGAATCGCGTGCGCGATAGCGGCTGGGCTGGGAATGTCGGGAGGTGGACTCGGCGCGCGACGGCACGTTGACCGGCGTGCGCGGGGCGAGCGTGACATGGGTGCGAGGGGCGTTCATGACGAAGCAGTCCTGGAAACAGATGTGCGGGGGAGTGACGAACGGGTATTGCCGGTAACGCCGGGGAAGCAGACGCTGATCAGGCGCAGCGGAAGCGGATCTGGCCCCAATCGGTGGTGTAGCGCTTGTCGGTGCCGTAGCCGCTGCTGGTGCCGTAACCGATACCGAAGCTGGGGGTCCGGTAGCTGTGGCGGGCTTTGGAGGCAAAAGCGACGACGTTGTCGTGGCTGCGGACGTTGGATTCGGTGGTCTGGGTCTGGGTGTTCATGGCGGTGTTCCTGAGTGGGTGTGAATTGGTGTGTTGGTAAAGTACAACACCTATTGACCAAAACAGATGTGCCGGAAGTCACCCAGCTCCAGTCATGGCAACAACTCATTGTTTTGATTGTATTTTCATGGCCTGTCAGCCGACGAACGGTCGTGAGCTGAGTCTTGGGCACGCCACTGTCAGGTGCCGATTCGCGCCAAAACAGGCCCTAAACGGACTGCTGTGCAGGGTTTCGGGCCGCCTTGCGGCGTTCGAGGGCTTGCGAGGCCATGGCCGGATCGATTTCGGCCGTTCCAAGAGGCGACCGGATGGGTCGCCATGGCGGGCTCGAGCCCGAGACCCCGGATCATGTCCGGAGCAGGCCAAGCTCTACAGAATCGGAGCCAACCCGGCGCCAAAGGCAGTGAAGATCCGGGTGAGCGGCCGGATCACCGGCGCGACTTCGGGGAAGTCTCCCACCGGCGTGTAGCAGCGACGGAAATGCGGGTCGCGCGGCGAGATGGGCTGTGGACAATCGGGCCCGGGCGTGAATTCGTAGCTGGTGGCGTAGCGCACCGGCCAGAAATCGAACAGCGGCAGCAGCTCGGACACTTTCGCCAGCGAATACTCCAGCCCCGAGAACACCGGCGGCTTGTCGCGCCGCGCGATCATCCAGGCGTTCGCCGGCAGCGTGTCGCGTTCGATACTCGCGGCGAGCACGCGCGCGAATGTCGGATCGTCGATCACCACCACCGACTCGGTGTTGTAGTTCTCCCCACGCGGGTCGAAATTGTGGGTGCCGATCACCGCGACGCGTTCGTCGATCACCATCGATTTCGCATGCAGGCCGAAGCGCACGCCGCCGCGCTGCAACGGCACCGGTTCGTTGGCGCCGCGCTTGGAATAACGCAGCGCCGAATACTCGCGCGCCAGCGGAATCGGCCGATCCGGCGAACGGCTGCCTTCGGCGCCCGCGCCAAGCGATCCTCCCCGGGACGGTCCCGATCGTGATGCGCCCGATCCCGAGGCGCCCGAACCCAGGACGACGGCGGTGCCGTCGGCGTGCCATTCCACGCCGACGGTGCCGGTCGCTTCCACGTCGATCGGCGCGTCCTGCGGAAACGGTTTGAATTCGTAGATCTCGAACTTGAAGTCGCGCAGATAACGGCGCTTGTATTTGTACGACAGCGCGTAGGGAATGAAGGCGTCGGTGGCCGCCAGGCTGTTGGTCGACACCACGACCCGCGGCGGCGACTCGCGTTGCTGCAAATCGCTGAACAGGCGCTGCGCCGGCTTCGACAGGACCAGATAGGGCGTCTGCAGCAGCACGCGATCTTCGGCGGAATCGATCAGCTCGCGCAGCAACTGCGACGGCGTTTCGGTGGTCGGCACCGACCCCGCGTGTTTTCCTGGCGCATCGCCGATATAGCGCAGGCTGCGCACGGGAATCGCCGCATCGACCAGACGGGTGCGCACCAGCGCGGCGTCGTCGGCGTCGCGGCCGATGAGTTCGATCCGGCGCGGCTGCTCGGGTTCCGGGTGTTGCACCGCCGGCACGCCATCGCGCAGGACCAGTCGCCCGACATCCAGCAAGCGGGTGAGCGGCCTGCTCAGCGGCGCATCCCAGAACGCATCGAAATTCGCGGCGATCTCGGCGATCGCCGGCCCGGCGACGAGGATGTCGCGATCGCGGAAGTTGTAGCTCGTATCCCAATCGTAATAATCGTTCTGGTAATTGCGTCCGCCGGTGATCGCCACCTGTCCGTCCACCACCATCAGCTTGTTGTGCATGCGCTGATTGAGCTTGCGCCAGCAGCAGGCCGATGCCAGCGCGTACATCGGATAACTGATCCGCGCGCGTCCAAGCACCGGGTTGTACAGGCGCATCTCGAAATTCGCGTGCGCACCGGCCAGCGCCGCCAGCGTGTCGACGCGGCGCAATGCGGCGAGCTGGTCGACCAGCAGCCGCACCTTCACGCCGCGATGCGCAGCGGCGAGCAGTTCGTCGAGAACCAGGTGGCCGGCGTCGTCCTCGTCGAAGATATACGTCTGCACGTCGATGCTGCGGGTCGCGCCGCGGATCAGATCCAATCGCGCGAGCAACGCATCCTGGCCATAGTCGAGGATCAGCGCGTAGTGCTGCGGACGCGATGGTTCCGTGGACGGCATCGCGGAGGACGCGATGTCCGGCGCCGGTGGCGCATCGGCCGTGGCCTGCGCTTCGCCACCGGCACGCAGGCCCAGCGCCAGCAGCGGCGATGGCCGCGCGCAGGCATCGGCGCGTCCACAGGTGTTCTCGGTACTGCGCGCGGCGGCCACGAGCGTATCCACCCGCGCCTGGTCCTTCGTGGACAAGCGCGTGCACGCGACCTGCGCCAATGCGAAGACCACCAGCAACATTGCGCGCGTCGCGGTCATTCGGCGTCCTCGCGCACGCGCAGTCGCAATGTGAAACGCACGCTGTCGGAGACCGCCAGCACCCATCGGTCGACGCCGTAATCGGCACGGCGCACGCTGCCGCTGGCGACCACATCGCAGTCGACGGCGGGGCGCGCGCAGGCACTGGGCTGGATCGTGAAGGTCTCGCGCCGGGTCACGTCGCGGATGGTCAACTGGCCGGCGAGCTTGCCGCCATCGGCGACCAGCGCGGGCGCATACGGTTCCGATACGAACTCGACCTCGGGAAACCGGTCGGCCTCGAAGAACCCGCGGCCACGGGTCATGCCGGTGTAGCTGGGATGACCGACGATCTCGACATCCTTCGACGACAACCGCAGCCGCACCCGTTCGTGGCCGTCATCCAGGGATTCGATACTGCCGCTGTAACGCGGGAACCGCCCCCGAAGCACCTGGCCCCAGCGCGTTTTCAGGGTGAAGCCGATCTGGGTGTACTGCGGATCGATGTCGGCGGCGTGTGCGGTAAGGCTGGTGGCCGCAGCCAACGCACAGGCGCACAGGGAAACGGAGACTGTCGCGAAATTCACGGCCACCAGAAAGCGGAGAGGCTGGCGACACCGGGTTCGACGGTGACGTCGAGCGGAAAATTCAGCACCACCACGCTGCCCGGCGGCATGCCGCGGTAGTCGCCGGACTGTCCGCTGTGCATCAGCGCGGCGAGACGTTCCAGACCGGGGTTGTGACCCACCAGCATCAGCCGCTCGACCTCGCGATGCTCATCGACCAGTTCGGCCAGCGCGCCCGGCGTGGCCTCGTAGATGCTGTCGACCAGCCGCTGTTCGACGAAACCGATCGCGCCCAGCACCGCTTCCAGCGTCTCGCGCGTGCGCCGCGTGGGCGAGCACAGCACCCGATCGGGCGCGAGCCCCTGCCCGGCCAGCCAGCGTCCGGCGGCCTCGGCTTCCGCCAGTCCCTCCGCAGACAGCGCGCGATCGACATCGGATTGGCCGTCGCTGACGGGTTCGGCGTGGGCGTGGCGGAGCAGGATCAGGGTTCGCATGTGCGCGTCGGTCTCTGGCCGGTGGAATATCAGGCAGCTTAACGCGAACGGCCGGGATTCGGGATTCGGGGAAAGCCTGCCATCTCTCGCGTAGGAGCGACGGAAGTCGCGACGCTCTACGGGAAGACTTTCCTCCGCCTGTCGCGACTTCCGTCGCTCCTGCGAAAAGCTCCTACGAAAAGCCGGGGCCGCACTCTTCAGCCGATCACTTCCGGCAAGCGCCGCAGGGCATCGCGGAAGAAGATGCGATCGGCCGGCGTCAATTCGCGCAGGCGCCGACGCAGCCGTGCGGCGGCTTCGGTGCTGCGCTGCGGGTCGCCGTCGTGCGCTTCGTACCAAGCCACTTCCAGCAGGATGTTGGCGCGCTGCAGCGCATCCAGTTGCACGCGCCCGGCATCGATGTCCGCCTGCATCGCCAGTGCCAGCGCGCGCCAGCTCGGCCATTCGATCGACAGCGTGACCGGTGCGATCAGCGCGCGGAACTCCGCCGGTGCGATCACCGGCCAGCGCCGGAACACGTCGGCGCGCGGATGCGCCGCGTCGGAACCGCCGCCGCGCACCATGCGCAGCAGATAGATCAGATTCCAGCAACCGCCGCCCACGCCATGCCGTTCGCTGAGCCACGCGGCGAGTGCGATCCAGGTCAACGGATGGCCATCGTCGCTGGGCACGTCCAGACCGCAACGCTGGAACAACCACAGCGACCAGCCGAGGTTGCTCGCGGTGGACGCGGCGGCATCGAACAATTCGGCCTCGTTGGCCAGCGACAGCGCCAGCCGGTAATAGCGCAACGCGGTGCGCGCCGCTTCGGTGCGTTCGCCAAGGTCGGAACGCTCGTCCAGCGCCAGCGCGCGATGGATCAGCGCCTGCAGGTTGGCGTGCTCGCTGCGCACCCGGGGGTGGTACTGGAACAGGCCGAACCAGCGCGGGTCCTCGGTGGCCTGGCGCAGGATCTGCCGCGCCGCCTGCGGGTCGCGGCCGGCATAGGCGCACCAGGCCTGCACGATCGCGGCCATCGCGCCGAGCCATGCATGCTCGGGCGCCTGCTCGTCGTGCCAGTGGCGATCCAGCTCGGCCAGCACTGCGCGCGCGGCATCGGCGTTGCCGGCGCGGCGCCAGACCATCGCCTGCTGCAGCAGCGCCAACGCCTGCAGCCAGGGATCGGGCGCCAGTGTCTGCGCACGCCGATACCCCGCCAGCGCACCGTGGTCGCGATCCAGGATCAGCCGGCCGTCGAGCATGTCGCGGCGCGCGCCGGCCCAGGCATGCCAGTAGGCCGGACTGGCGCTGCTGGCATCGCCCAGCACGACGGCGGTGCGGGTCGCGTCCGGCGTACCGAGCCAGGCGATCACCGCGTCGAGCCCGGCCGGCGCACCGTGGAGGCTGATCTGCAGCCGTGCCGCTTCGCCTTCGCCCAACCAGTACGGGCCACGATTGCGTCCCGCCAGCGGCAGCAGATCGGGATCGCGGCTGCGGTCGGTGCCCCAGCCCACGCGCAGGCCCCAGCGCGCGAAATCCGCATAGGCGCGGCTGATCACCATGCGCAGATTGCGCGCGTTGGCGAACTGCTCGCGCAGTTGGGTCTCGCGGACCCAGCCCGAACCGTCGCCCGACTGCGCCGCCAGCCACAGCCGCAGCAGGATCCACAGCGACTGGTGGCGCACCGGCTGCCCCTGTACGCATGCGGGTGCCGCCAGTTCGATGTCGATACGGTCGGGCTTCGTACGAATGGGCTTCACACGATCTTTCTGCTTGCGATCGGGCGTGGTGGCGGGCTTCGTGCGGCTGGTCGTCATCGGTCGAGTCTGGCATGCGGCGGCGGTGCGGTGACGGACGTTACAGGAGTGACGCGCGCAACGGTACGCGCTGTTGGAGACGGTCCGGTGCGCTCGCCACACTGCGGCCTCACCCATCCACTGGAGCCATCCATGTCGTGCAACATCCGCCCGCAGATGTTCCTCGCCGCCTTCTTGGCGACGTTTTGCCTGGCTCCGCTGGCGGTACCGGCGGCCCAATCCACCTCGAAGCCGGCCGCCGCGAAGACCACGACGATCGCGATGCGCTTCGCCAACTACGGTCATGCCGGGACGTGGCTGCTGCAGCGCGACGGCGGTGCCCCGCAGGTGCTGCACGGCGCCGACCGCGCCGCGATGCCGCTGCGGCCGGCCTCCACCTTCAAGGTCTTCCTGGCGCTGGTCGCGCTGGAGACCGGCACGCTGCGCGGCGCCGACGAGGTCGTGCCCTGGGACGGCAAGCGCTATCCGAAGCAGCCCGAGTGGGAGAAGGACATGGCGCTGCGCGAAGCGATGCAGAGCTCCAGTGAGAACTACTTCGGCACGCTCGCCGACCGCATCGGCCACGACCGGCTGGCGGTGTGGGTGTCGCGCGCGGACTACGGCAACGGCCGCATCGGTGAAGTTCCGGCCAAGGCCTGGCTCGACGGCGTGCTCACCGTGACCGCCCGCCAACAGCTTCAGTTCGTCGACCGCCTGCGCCGCAACGACCTGCCGTTCTCGGCCAAGACCATCGAGGCGGTGAAGGCGGCGATGCTGGACGAGACCATCGGAGGCCGCCGCGTCTACGGCAAGACCGGCACCCTCCCCGATAACGCGTGGTGGATCGGCTGGGTGGAAGGCGGCTGGGTGGAAGGCCACAAGGCACCCGCCGCAAGCTTCGTGCTGGGCATCGACCTGAAGACGCCGGACAACCGCATGAAGCGGGTCGCGCTGGGCAAGCAATTGCTGCGCGCCGACGGTCTGCTGCCGCCGAGGTGAGCAGCCGGGCGGCGGCCCGCTTCGGCCGTCGCCTCCCTGCGGCGCTCAGCCCTTCTTCAACCACTTCAACAGCGGCGCCCAATCTTCCTGGTGTTCGCGCACCTGCTGCGAGTGGTAGTCGAACAGGCTGCGGCCCAGACCGACCAGCATCACGTACGCCTGGCTGTCGCGCAGTTGCGCGACCACCGGATAGGGCCATTGCTGCAGCAGATCCACCGCCTGCTGCGAAGCGTTCGTCCACGGCTTGAGCCGGTTGCCGATCAGGCCCACGCGCAACTGGCCGCGACGCACGCGCGGGTGCTTGGCGATGGCGTTGAGGAAGGGCACGGTGGCGTCGATATCCAGCGTCGACGGCAGCACCGGGACGATCAGCGCATCGGCGCGCTCGAGGAATGTTTCGAGGCTGTCGGCGGTCGCCCCTGCCGGGGCGTCGATGACGGTGCGCTGCACGTCGTCGGGCACCAGCTTCTGCCAGTTCCTGCGGGTACCGTCGATCGGCAGCACTGCGGTTTCCAGATCGGACCGGCGTTCGGCCCAACGGGTCGACGACCCCTGCGGGTCGGCGTCGATCAGGACGGTGCGATGACCGTCCAAAGCCGCTTGCGCGGCGAGATGCGTGGCGATGGTGGTCTTACCCACCCCGCCCTTCGAGCTGGCGACCAGAACCGTTTTCATCGGCACCTCCGCAGTGAAGAGCCCGCAGCTTATCACCGGAATCGCGGCGCGCGGCGAGCCCTCCGGAAAGGGTTGGCAAGCGAATCAATCACTTGGCGGTGCCGTGCCCGCCCACGACGCGGCTTTGCTATCGTTTTCGCTGCTTTCGGCGGATTTCCGCCTCTCCAGGACCCCATGAGCGGCTTGCAGGACCTTGTGGCGCTGATCCGCGCCGACACCCCACTGATCGTGATCGAAACCCCGGACGAACCCCGGGTGGTCGAACTGTTCCGGCAATCGCTGATGCACGCCTGGCGCGCGTTGTACCGGTGGTCGATCACCGAAGGCCTGCGCCGCATCGACATGGACCGCGAGGACGAAGCCGAAGGCGCACCCGACGCCGGCTCCACGCTGCAGGCGATCTACCGGTCGGACCAGCGCGGCGTGTTCCTGCTGCTCGATTTCGCGCCCTACCTGAAATACGCCGGCACCCAGCGCCAGGTCCGCGACATCCTGCAGCGCCGCAATTGCCTGCCGCACGTGCTGGTGCTGGTCGGCAACAAGGTGGAACTGCCCGAGGACCTCGAAGCGCACGCGGTGCGCTACCGCCCGAAACTGCCCGGCAGCGAAGCGCTGCTGAAGATGGTCAAGGACGAAGCCGCCGCCTACGCCCGCGAACACGGCGGCAAGCGCGTGGAGGTCGACCCCGAAGCGGTGAAACAGATCGTGCGCAATCTGCGCGGTCTGTCCGAAACCGATGCCCGCCGCATCGCGCGCCATCTGATCTTCCGCGACGGCGTGCTCAACGCCGACGATCTGCCCGAACTGGCGAAACTGAAGTTCGAGCTGATCAACCGCAGCGGCCATCTGCATTACGAATTCGACCCGGTGAAGCTGGACCACGTGATCGGCGCCAAACGCGTGAAGCGCTGGGTGGAACTTCGCCGCAGCGCCTTCGTCGAAGGCAACGCACCGCCGGGCCTCGACCCGCCGAAAGGCCTGCTGCTGCTCGGCGTGCAGGGATGCGGAAAATCGATGCTCGCCAAAGCCATCGCCGCCGGTTTCGGCGTACCGCTGCTGCGCCTGGACTTCGCCGCGCTGTACAACAAATACCACGGCGAAACCGAAAAGAACCTGCGCGACGCGCTGGCCTCGGCCGAACAGCTCTCGCCCTGCGTGCTGTGGATCGACGAACTGGAAAAAGGCCTCGCCAGCTCCGGCGGCGAAGACGGCGGCGTGTCGCGCCGCGTGCTCGGCACCTTCCTCACCTGGCTGGCCGAACGCAAATCGCCCGTGTTCCTCGTCGCCACCGCCAACCAGGTGCAGGACCTGCCCGCCGAACTGTTGCGCAAGGGCCGTTTCGACGAAATCTTCTTCGTCGATCTGCCGAGTTCGGAATCGCGCACCGAACTGTTCGCACTGCATCTGCGTCGTCGCAGCGTTGAAGCGGAAGGCTTCGACCTGCCCGCACTCGCCACCGCAGCGGACGGCTTCTCCGGCGCCGAAATCGAACAGGCCATCGTGGCCGCGCTGTACGCCGCCCACGCCGCCGGCCACCCGCTCAGCGATTTCCAACTGCGCGCGGAGTTGAAGAACACGCGACCGCTGTCGGTGTTGATGGCGGAGCAGGTCAATGAATTGCGGGAGTGGGCTTCGGCGCGGACTGTGCCGGCGGATTGATCGGACTGCCCCCAAGTCTACCAGGGAGCAAAATCAGAAATTTTTCACAATCGTCTTCATGTTTTTCATACAAAGAATGACGGCTTAAATCACGCACACCGCTCCAGCATTAAAGGTCAAAATGCTTCTATGAGATATTTTTTTATTATTGGAATTTGAGAAAGCCCAAAGAATACGTAGATTGCCGCATATCCAAAAATAAACAAAGGAATAACCTTTCTAGTCTGGAGAATATTTACAGGGAAAGGCAGTTTGTATCTTTTGTTGTCCACAAATACTTCACCGTAATCAGTCAATCTCTCCATTGACCCGCGAAGTATATTCAAGCCCTCTGGTTCCGCTCGCTTTGCCTGCTCTAAGCGAAATAGAAAGTAGTAGTTGCTTCTCTGGTAAGTGACATACCAAGGCAGCCAAAATATGAATCCCATTACGGATGCGGCCACCACACCCCAATGAGGCTTAGACTGCGCCGTAAGGCCGACCTCTATTGCATACCTGGCAAAAATGCCGAGAAAAATTGAATTGGTTAGTACAAAAGACTGGAATGGGCCCCACACGATAGTTTGGTGATACTTCACCATGTCGAGCAGTAATCGATATCTCTCTATTTTCTCGATTTCTTCTCGATACAAATTTTCATGGTCTTTTTGTAAAACATTCAATGCTCACCCCCTGCTTGATTTGGTTGTTTTTTAATTACTCAATAAAATCATTCCAAGATTCTCACCACTGTTATATTTTCGCAAACCTGTTAAAAGTTACAGGTTGACATCCAAACAGTGCAGGGCTGGCTGCGAACGAAGCACCGCATCGCGCGTACGGATGTCACACTGGAATACCTACGATTTTCGATCAATGAACGACAGTTTCATTGCAGGCGGGTCGAGACCCGCCCTACTCACAATGCTGCGCACCCGCTCTCATCCGAAGTCCATGTTGTCACGGCAGCGTAGGCCCGCCATAAACGAAGCAGCTTGCACACGCGCGGAATTCACGCTGAGACGCCTACGTTTTCCTGCCCGGCTTTTAAAAAAATCCCACCCCAACCCTCCCCGCTGCGCGAAAGGGAGGGAGCCAAAACATCACGTCTGGAATCGCGCCAGCAAATTCATCACCGCATAGGGCAGGCCTTGGCCTGAGGTGTCCCTATTCTTTCGGGCATTTCAAAAAACGTCGTCATCCCCGCGAACGCGGGGATCCAGCGACTTTCAGCTTCTGCGCAGCGCAAAGGCACTGGGTTCCCGCATTCGCGGGAACGACGGGTAAAAAGAGCGGTGACTGCCGATCAATCGATCCGTTTGATGTTCTTGAGGAAAAAGTGGGGGCACCTCAAGCCTTGGCCCGCCAGGAACGAAGCGCCGCACCGCACGCGCGTCGGTCAGCCAGAATGCTTCGGCTTTCGGACAATCGACAACAGTTTCACTGCACGCCGCAACGAAACTCGCCCCGCGCGCATGAATATCTACGCCACCCGCGCCAGCGCATTCGGCGCTCGATACAGCGAGGCATCGAGCAGGTCGATGCCGCAGGGCAGATCGGCGAGCCAGTCCAGGAATGCCGGAATGGTGCGGACATCCATCGGCAAGCCATGCTGTGGGACGATCATCGCGGGATCCAGCTCGCGAACCATGTCCACCCACAACCGCGCGACTCGGCGCGAGCCCATGTAGCGCTTGTGGAAACCTTCCATCGTCCGGACGTGCTGCGCGAAATCGGTGGGCGCCGCGTACGCCACGCCGGGCGCGACCATCGATGAACCGACGTCGCCCGAGAACAGGATGCGCGACACCGGATCGTAGAAACTGAAATTGCCGACCGAATGCAGGAAATGCGCCGGCAGCGCATGCAGCGCACTGCGGCCAAGCGTGATGACGCCACCTTCGTCCGGCAGCAGCAGATAGCGGTCGTCGCCGAGCTTGCCGGCCTGGTAGTGCGAGACGCAATGCGGTACGAAGCGGCCCCACAGCCGCGAGCAGGCGATGCGCGCGGGTGTATTGGCCAGCCACCGGTCGGCGGCGCCGATGATGTCCGGGTCCTGGTGCGAGGCGAGGATCCATTTGACCTGGGGGATCCGTACATGGCTGGAAATGGCCAGCCACAGCGGCGTGTAGAGCAGGTCGCCGCCCGGATCGATCAGCGCCGCCTCATCGTTGTCGATGATGAGGAACTGGTTGGCCTGGACACCATCCTCGCCCGGCACAAGGTCGCTGAAGGCGATGCAGCGATGCGTCTCGTTCCTGAATAGGTCTGTCGGCATGAGGCTTTCCTCGTGATGTCTGCCGGGGCCCCGGCCCAAGGTCACGCTAGTCCCGGGCGGGCATGCCTCCCATGATCAGGATCAATAGGTAGCGCCTATGCAATCGTTTTCATCGGGCTGCCGAGTCCGCGCAAAGATCACAGCCTGTGCAATACACGAACTCTCACGTCGGTGCAGCCGACACCGTGCGTCCGGGCGGCCCGTTCGCGGATGAGGGTCAGGACCTGCGCTGGATCGAAATCCGCTGGATCGTCGATGCGGTAGTCCAGCGTGGTCTGTCCCCACATCCTGAACCTCTCGCCCATGAAGATTTCGTAGTCGACGAAATAGCAGTATCTGTGCATCGGATCGCTCGGACTCAGGTTCCGACATGCACATCGTTCCCGCATTCGCCGCAGCCCAGATGCTCCAGCGCGATCGAAAGCGCCAGGGTGTAACTCTGCGACCCATACCCCTGGATCAATCGAAGACGCGGACCGCAGTCCAGACTCAACGGGTTTTCGAGCGCACCGAAGTGGTCGTCGTGCACTTCGATATACGGCACTTTGAGCTGATTCAATCTCGCCCGCAGCCGCTCGCTGACGCATGCGCACCTGCCCGGGTCGAAGAGTACGAGCTCGATGGACGAGTCGTTGATCCGACCCAGGCAATCGAATACTTCGGCGTCGGAATCGCAATTGCGCAGCGCGAGCGCCTTGCCCGCCAGCGAGGCACGCTCGACCAGCAGCGAAACGACTTCGGTGGACATTCCGCTCGAACGGGGCGGCGGGGCATCGGGACTGCGGATGATGGCGATGGACATGCGGGTCGGAGAAGCGGCGCGATCGGATGCGCGCACTGTGCGCCTGCAGGCCATAAACGTGCCATCCACTGCCGGCGAAGAAGCCGTAAATTCTGCGCAAAACCTGCCTGTGGGCACCCGCGGGCGAAACGTGCATCGCGATTTCCGCAGTGCGGGAACGAACGACGAATAGACAGCGGTCCCTGTCGCGACAGGGACCGCTGCATTACCGCATCAATGCGAAACGAAGTCAGCGGCAGCAGGTGCCGGACCACCACAGCGGCTGCGACGTCGTGCTGTAGACCACGACGTTGCCATCGTTCTGCACGGCGAGGTACGCGCCGTTGCGGCCGTAGGTGTACGTGTGCCAGCGCGCCTGGCCGATGTTGTTGTAGACCACCAGATTGCCGTCGCCCTGCATGTGCAGGGTGTGGCCGGTGCCGAACACGTAGTTGGCCCACAGCGCGCCCACGCCTGCCTGATACAGCACCAGATTGCCGTCGCCCTGGATGACCAGCGTGAAGCGACCATCGCACGACGTCACCGACTGGCCGGTGGCCAGCGACGCTCCACTGGCGAGGATGCCGCAACCCGGCGGCGGTGGCGGTGGCGGCGCGCTGCCCAACGTGTACAGCAGCAGATTCGGTGACCCCGATCCCGGGATGCCGGTGACCTTGTTCGGGGTGGCATTACCCACGAGCGCATTGCGGACCGTTGCAGGCGCCGCACTCGGATTGCTCGCCAGATACAACGCGGCGGCACCAGCCACATGCGGCGAGGCCATCGAGGTGCCACTGATGGTGTTGGTCGCGGTGTTGCCGGTATTCCAGGATGAGGTGATCGACGAGCCCGGCGCGAAGATATCGAGGCAGGTGCCCCAGTTGGTGAACGACGATGCCGCGTCGGTGCTGGTGGTGGAACCGACGGTGATCGCGGACGGCGCGCGCGCGGGCGAGAAGCCGCAGGCATCGGACGCGTTGTTGCCTGCTGCGACGGCCACCGTGACGCCGGCGTTGCTCAGATTGGCGACGGCAGCATCCACCGAGGCGTTGGCGCCGCCGCCCAGACTCATGTTGGCGACCGCCGGCAACACGCGATTGGCCGCGACCCAGTCGATGCCGGCAATCACGCCGGCCCAGGTGCCGGAGCCGCCGCAGTCGAGCACGCGCACCGGATGCAGGGTCACGCCCTTGGCGACGCCGTAGGTGCTGCCGCCGACGGTGCCGGCGACGTGGGTGCCGTGACCGTGGCAGTCGTTGGTGCCGCCGCCGACGGCGTCGAAGCCGTTGCCGACGCGGCCGGCGTATTCGTTGTGGGTGGCGAGCATGCCGGTATCGATGATGTAGGCGTGTACGCCGGCAGCGGTGGTGTTGTAGGTGTAGGTGGTGCTGAGCGGCAGATTGCGCTGGTCGACGCGATCCAGGCCCCAGGTCGCGCCGTTCTGGGTGGCATTGATGCGGGCGTAGCCGTCTTCCTCGACGTACGCCACGCGCGGATCAGCCAGCAGTTTCGCCAAGGCGCGGTCATCGGCGTCGACCACGAAACCGCGCAAGGCGTTTTCGTAACTGCGCAACAGTTTCGCGCCATGGCCGGTGGCCATGCCGCGCGCGACATCGGGAACGCGCGCCTTGATCCCGACCTCGGTGGAAAGACGGGCGGCGTTCTCTTTGAGGACGACGATATAGCGGCCCTGGACGGGATTCTCGACGGCGCGGAACTCGCCTGCGAACGCGGCGGCGGAACCGATCGCGAGCAGAACACCAGCCGCAAGCGCGGCGGTGCGGGATGCAGCGTGTCTTTTCATGAGGATCATCCTTGTTCGTGAAGGCGTCCGGATCGGGACGCGATGGGCGGCACCCGCACGGTCGTGCGGATGGCGTCATGCGCGTGGATCGAACCGGATCTCCGCATTGCGCGAGCGCAAAGGGACAACGTCGGCACTCCATCGCACGACGCTTCGAGTATATCGACCCGCCTGTTGCACGGCATGACAGCTTGCTTACGGTTTTTTGCGGGCCGCCTTGCCGCATGAGACGAAAAGCGCTACCGCCTTGCCGGCAGGAACGTGCTCTTGCGCAGCAGGCCGGCGGTGATCAACGACACCAATACGCCGACCGGGAAGATTTCGGTGAACGTCATCGGCATGCGGAACAGCGGGTTGGCGTACTGGGTCTTGAAGCGTTCCATTTCGGCGACGTATTTCGCCAGTTCGGCGGCGCTGGCGCCCGCCGCCTTCCGCTGCTCGATCATGTGCCCGGCGAATTCGGCACCGTAGTCCATGCCGGTCACCGCGAGCGCCGCCTCCCAGGCCATCACATAGAACACCCCCGCGACGAAGCTGATCCCCAGACCCATGGCGAACGCCGGCCAGAAGCGGATCACGCCGCCCAGCGCTTCGTCGCGGTGGCGCTTCACGCCCACGAAGATCGCGCTCAGGGCGATGAGCATGGACGTGTACCCGATCGCCATGCCGATGCCCATCGAGGGCGGATGGCCGGCCATCGCGACCGTGGTGCCGAACAGGATGCTGCCGACGATCAGGCCGGCGACGGTCCCCCAGAGCAGGATCTTGCGGAACATGGTGTGTCTCCTCAAAGCGGTGGAGGCGCCATTGACGGTGCCGAACGGCGGCGGATCAATCGCCCGAACGGGTGATTCCGGCGAAATCAGCCGTCTTGATGAGCCTCAGGGCACGATTCCCAGCTCGCGGGCCCTGCGGATGGCCTCGGTGCGGCGGTTGGCGCCCAGTTTCTCGAACAGCCGGGCGACGTGGGTCTTGACCGTGTTCGGCGAGACCTTGAGCCGCGCGGCGATCTCCTTGTTGGAGCGGCCGGCCACGATCTCGGCCAGCACTTCGCGTTCGCGCGCGCTGATCCCCAGTTCGGCCAACGCCTGTGGATTGCCGTCGAAGGGAGGCGCCCGGGTACCGAATGCACGGGCGCCGAGCCAGACACCGAGCGCCAGGAAGGCCGCAGCGATCATGAACACGTAGAAATCGCCCGAGTGGGCGCGGGCCAGCCGCTGGTAATCCAGCCATTGCAGGGCAAGCGTGCCCGCTGCCAAAAGCACGCCGTAGAGGGTGATCCGCTTCCACATCTGCCCCTCCTGCCCGGACCGGTCGTCTCGGAATATAGCAATCGCCCGGACGTCGCCCTATCGCGCCAGCCACCATCCGGTGATGGCATGCCGCGGCTGCACCGCCCAGGGCGCCACCAGCGTGACCTGGTGCCGCTGCGGTACGCGGAACAGGCTGAGCGAGTTCCAGCGCGGCAGGAAGGTCTCGCCCACACCGCCATCGCTGTCGAGGAATTGCAGCTGCCCGCCCCAGTCCGTTCGCCACTCGCGGCTCAGGTTGATCACCATGGCATAGCGGCGGCCTTCGCCTTCATCCAGATCCTCGTGCGGCATCAGGTAATGCCCGGGGCGATAACGGGTGCATTGCGCGGCGGTGTGGGTGATGGATGCATCGCTGCCGAGATAACGCGCGAATTCGATGAACGGCGGCGTGTTGAGGAATTGCAGCAGGCCGTGGACGAGCAGACCGGGGTCCCAGCCTTCCTTCGCGGCTTTCACCAGCATGTAGCTGTCGTAGGCGAACTGGTAAGTATCGGTCGCGCGCGCATAGCCGCACTGCAGCAGACGCGCGTACTCGGCATCGTCGGGATAGGCGCCGCGCGGCGAGAGCCGCGATTCGCCGTCGCTGCGCTCGGCGAGTTGCCATGGCACGCGTTCGGCCAACTCGCGCGCGAAGGCATCGGCGGCGGAGGGCTGCAGAAAATCCGGGATCTGGATCCTCGAGCGTTCCGTGAGCGCGCGTCGCCAGTGGTCGATATCGATCTCGTTGCTGATCATGGGACACGGGCGGAGAGCAGGTTCGCACCATCCTATCCGATCGGCGGCGGTGTCCGCATCGGTGGCCAGTGGTGCGGAAAGTGGCCCAACGGCTGGCGGACGGGTGTCCGGCAGCCGGTGTTGATTCCTCGATGAGGGTTTCCCGTCGATACGCCGATCGATACGGCGTCAGCGAAAACTGCTGCGGCTCCAGACCGTTGCACGTCCACTGCTGGACGTTGCCGCCGTTGGCCGTGCTGCCGGCGCTGATGTCGAGACATTGTCCGGGCGCATGGTTGGGACGGAAATTCCAGCACGCAGCGCCCGCCGCGACCGGCAGCATCGCATCCGGGAATGGCGTCCATCTGCCGTTGATGTCGTTGCGGATCGCATCCGGTCTCCGGATGAATCCGAAGACCGGATGCGGACAACAGGATCGATTATTGGAACCAGGCCCTGAGGTGATCCTCCGCGCTCCCATAAGGATGATTGCCCACGGAGGAGTTGTACAAAGGACCATGCCCGCCGAATTGGAACTGCCGGATGCGGATCCGCCCGCCATCGCAATCCACCCACATGTCGGCGTTGTAGATCGTCGTCACATGCGAAGGATCGAGCGCGTAGGCAGAGCCCACGCAGCCGGATGCGCCAATCGCGCCGATGAAGTTCTTGTAGTTGCCCAGCGCGGTCCATCCGGAAGACGTGTACGCGCTTTTCCAGATCAGATCGTCCGCGCCCATCATGACATTGACACGTTTTCCCTTGGCGCCAACGTACCAGTTCCGGATATTGCCGCTGAGGACCTTGTAGTTGTAGGCCGACGGATTCCCGGCGGCATAGGCGCAGGCATTCGCATTCTGATAGTCCCTGTTGACGATGGCGTAGACGAGACTCCCGGTGTTCGCGTTCGCGCACGTCAAGCTCATGTCGCCGGAAATCGGCAGCGATTCAAGCAATACCGCTTCCGGGATCTTGTAGGCGTATATCGAAACGACGCTGTCGTTGAGCATATCGACCATCCGCGCGACGTTCATCGCACCGGCGCTTCCACCGTGGAGATACCAGCGCGGCGCGCCGCTGTATTTGGCGTTGCCCTGTATGTCCCGCGTGATGTTGAAAATGGCGGAAGCGCCTTTCGTCATCGGCCAGTTGATATTCGAACTTCCGGACAAATTCGCGCCGATGAATCCTGTCTGCGGGTAAGCCGCATAGCCGGTGTATGCGGGACTCGTCTCCACCGCAACCACGCGCACGCAGGTGCCGCCATTCGCCAACCTGATCGCTTCGCGCGTCAATACACTCTGGTAATGGGCGTTTCTCGCCGCGTTTCCGGGGTCCGTGTTTCCGAAGTTTCCGGTGTCCCCCGGAAACACCACGACATAAGGCATGTTTTTCAGCGTGTTGTTGAGATACGCGGCCCTGCAGTTTCCGGCCTCCGGCGTGCCATAGGTGGCGTCGGGTATTT
Organism: Lysobacter sp.; assembly: GCA_013141175.1. NCBI lineage: Bacteria > Pseudomonadati > Pseudomonadota > Gammaproteobacteria > Lysobacterales > Lysobacteraceae > Lysobacter > Lysobacter sp. Next base: position 1,964,234 of record JABFRN010000001.1, on the reverse strand, counting down.
CCGCGATCACATAGGGTTGATTGAACGCGTCGTAGTCGGACCGCGCCACGAAGATCGAGGTGCCGACTTGACCGTCCGCCGCATTCCCGAGGCCCGGCAGGATTGCCGCCAGGCCGCCCAGCATCAGGAGCTTCAGCGCCCGACTGCGGCTTTTGATGGTTTTCCGACTCGTGTTCCGTGTGTTGATCTTCATCCGTTCTCTCCAATGATCGATGTGTGAAAATCCAATGGCCGGCTTCGTGCCGGCGTCCGTGCAATCAAGCGCTGTCTGCTCAGGTCGCAAGTCGCGTGGAGGTGTCCCGTGCGACGTTGGGTGGACGGCGCACCGGTCATCCACTCAAAAGAGCCAAGCCCTGAGCTGGTCGATGGGATTTTTCTCGCCGGCGGGAATCGCGCCGAACGTGGCGTTGGTCAATGGCCCGTGACCGCCATTCTGATACTGGCGGATCTTGATCCGCCCACCCGCGCCGCAATCGGCTTTCTGGTAGGTGTTGTACATATGGCTCGCGTGGGAAGCGTCGAAGACATACGTGGATCGATTCGTGCACGAGCTTTCGGCGACACCGATCGTCGCAAGGAAATTCCTGTACAGCCCGAGCGATGCCCAACCTGTCGTTGTCGGCGAGACGTAATACACCGACCCGCCGGCGGCTGGATCCGTCTTGCCCAGCGTCTCTTTCCACAGCGGATCGTTCGCACCCATCATCACGTACACGCTCTTGCCTTTGGCGCCGACGTACCAGTCGCGAATGGCCGGGGTGTAGATCCTGTAGTTGTACAGCGACGGATTGGCGCGAACCACCGAACACGTGTTGGCGGTTTCGTATCCGGCGTAGGACATGGAAATGATCTTGTCCGCGTCACTGAGTGCGTTGACGTTCCGGCATGCCTCGAGCATATCGCCGGAAATCGGCAGCGATTCGAGGATCGTCGCCTGCGGCACCTTGTAGGCGTACGCTGCGACCGCGCCATCGTTGAGCATGTCCAGCAAACGCGCCGAATGCATCGCGCTGCCGCTTCCGCCGTGCAGGTACCAGCGCGAAGCCGTCGAATAGGTCGCATTGCGCTGGATGGCCAGGCTGATGGCGAAATCCGCGCTGGCGCCCTTGGAGATCGGCAGGTAGACATCGTAGCTGCCGCTCATCGTCGCGCCGAAGAAGTTGTAATTGGGATACGCGCCGAATGCGCCGTAACCGCCATCCGCGGCAAGCGGCGCCTCGATCGACACCACCCTGACGCAACCGCCATTGGCGGAAAGCGCATTCGCCATGTTCATCATCTTGCCCTGGTAATACCCGTTCCTGATGGTGTTGCCGGGATCGGTATTGCCGAAGTTTCCGCCGCCGCCCACGAAAGCGGCGACATAGGGCGTGCTGTTCAACGTTCCACTGGCATGGGCGGCGGCACAGGCCGGTCGTCCGCCATACCAGCTCGCGGGAATTTCCGCGATGCGGTAGGGCCTGTTGTTCACGTCATAAGCCAGGCGCGAACTGAATCGCGACGTGCCGATTGTTCCGTCGGCGGCCATGCCCGTTCCCGGCAGGACCATCGCGGCCAGCAGCAAACCTGCGCTGCAACGTATGCCCGCGAAAGCGCGGCCGGTCTTCCTCTTGATTCTGCGCATCTGTGTGTCCTTGACGTGTTGTCCATCGACCCGGTGGTTTCGGCATCGCGAAAGATCCGGACATCTCTTCGCGACATGACGGCGCTGAGCCGGTCGCACGCATCGGTGACCCGACAGGGCGCATGCGTGATGCATCCCATGCCCAAGCGGGGCCGGAATGGCGGCTCAACAGTCAGAAGGCCGCGCGTTGCGGCACGAACAGGACATGCCGCTGCGACACGCAGGCGGCATCAGCGGCTTTTTGCTCTGTTCGTCACAAAAGCAATCGTGGCACGGACCTGCCCCTGAACATTCCCGGCGGGCGAAGGCGTGGACATCCCACCGGCATCACCCAGCGGCGGCATGCGCCCAGAACGGCAGCGTGAGCAGCGACAGCAGCAGCCCATAACCGACCATCGCGGCGGCGAGACGCGGTGCGAGGTTGTGCGAGATCGCCAGCGCACCGGCCGTCACCATCGACGGCATCGCCGATTCCAGCACGGTCGTGCGCGCCATGTCGCCGTGCAGGCCGAGCAACGGCACCAGCAGCAGGGCCAGCGCGGGCATCAGCGCGAGTTTCAACAACAGGCCGATGGCCAGCGGCTTGAGCTCGTCGCGCGGCAACGCGAGTTTCACCGACAGCCCGATCGTCAGCATCGCCAGCGGCAGCAGCGCATCGGACAGACGCTGCAGTGCGCCGGCGATCCAATGCGGCGGGTTTTCGGGCATCACGCTGAAGCCGACGATCAGCGCCCACAGCGGCGGAAACTTCAGCACCCGCAGCAGCATCCCGCGCGCGGTCGGGGGTGCGTCGCCGCCGTAGCGCGCGAGCACCCACAAACCGAAGGTCGAAAGAATGAGGAAGGCGCCGAACTGATCGTAGATCACCGCGTACGGCAGCGCGTGTTCGCCGATCAGCGCGCGGGTCAATGGATAGCCGAGAAAACTGGTATTGCCCAGGGCGACCGTGAGCAACAGCACCGCGCGTTCGTCGTCCCTGAATTTGAATGCGCGCGCGCACAACCACACCAGCACCACGGTCGCGATCAACAGCAGCCACGGCGCCACGGCGACACCGATCAGCGCCGATTCCAGGTGCAGACGCGGCGCATAGCGCAATACCGCCGCCGGCAGGCACACGTACAACACCACGAGGTTGAGCGTTTGCGCCGCGTTGTCCGGCAACACATGCAGGCGCTGGAAGCCGTAGCCCAGCGCGAGCATGGCGAGGATCAGGGCGAAGGCGTCGAAGGTCATGATGCGGGCGGGAATCGGTAAGTGTTCATGTCCACTGTGGGAGCGACAGGAATGCGGGCGCGGCGCCGTGCGCATTTTGCGGCACTGCAGCGTCAGCGCCGCGCACAGCGTAGTAGCATGATTCGCCCCGCTGTGGGGCCAACGCAATGGAAGCGCCATGAACACGACACGCCATCTGATCCGCCCCCTCGTTCTCGGCCTGCTGCTCACCTTCGGCAGCGGCGGCTATGCCGTCGCCGCCTGTACACCCTCCACCTACGCCTACTGCTGGGAACAGCGCGAAATGTGCCTCGTCAACGGGGGTCTGGAGGACGAGTGCAACGCCGAGTACTTCGACTGCCTCTCCCGTCGCGGCTGCGGCTGAGGCGTCATCTCGTCCCCTGCGATCGCCGCGACGGCAGCGCACGGGAACAACGCGATCTCACAGGGCGGCCACACGGACGCCCTGTCGTGCCGATATGCGTAGCGTGCGTGCGCGCCGGATCGCAGACGCATCAATATCCCGCCGCCTGCCCGTCCTTGCGCGACTCGCTGGCGCCGATGTAACCACCCTCGGGATTCACCATGATCGCCTGGTACCCACCGTAGGGGCCGTCGGCGAAACGCACGCTGTGGCCTTTGCGCATCAGCGCGCGGATGGTTTCGATCGGAAAACCGGTTTCCAGATCCACTTCGCCGCCATCGGTCATCGCGGTGTTCTGTCCAGTCGGTTCGGTACTGCCGTCGTGCTGGATGCGCGGCGCATCGCCGGCTTCCTGCAGGTTCATGCCGAAGTCGATCATGTTGAGCAGGATCTGCACGTGGCCCTGCGGCTGCATCGCGCCGCCCATCACGCCGTACGACAGCCATGGCTTGCCATCCTTCGTCACGAAGGCGGGAATGATGGTCTGGAACGGGCGCTTGCCCGGTGCGTAGCAGTTGGGATGTGCAGGCCTGCGATCGCAATCCTTCAGCACGAACATCTCGCCGCGATCCTGGAAGATGAAACCCAGGCCCGGCGGCGCCATGCCGCTGCCCATGCCGCGATAGTTCGACTGGATCAGCGACACCATCATCCCGTCGGCGTCGGCGACGGTCATGTAGATGGTGTCGCCTTCGTTCAACGCGGGAATGATGCCGGGCTCCACCGCCTTCATCGCACGGTCCATCGACAGCAGCGCGCCGCGCTCTTTCGCATAGGCCTTCGAGATCAGGCGCGCGACCGGCGTCTTGTGGAACGCGGGATCGGCATACGACGCGGCGCGATCGGCGAACGCGAGCTTCTTCGCTTCGACGAACAGATGCACATGCTCGGGACTGCCGAAGCCGTAGGTTTTCAGATCGTAGGGTTCCAGCAGATTGAGGATCTGCAGCGCGGCGATGCCCTGCCCGTTCGGCGGCAGTTCCCACACGTCGTAGCCGCGATAATTCGTGCTGACCGGTTCGACCCATTCGCCGCGATGCGCGGCCATGTCTTCATAGCGCAGGAAGCCATCGTTGGCTTTGAAATACGCATCGATGCTGCGCGCGATGTCGCCCGTGTAGAACGCATCGCGGCCACCGTTCGCGATCTTCTCCAAGGTGTTCGCGAGATTCGGGTTGCGCCAGGTCTCGCCCCTGCGTGGGCCCCGGCGTTTATCCGGCGTGTCGCCGTCGAGAGTGAACTGTTCCTTGAAGCCCGGCCACTTCGACAGCACCGGCACGCTGCGGCTCCAGTAATACGCGATGACTTCGTGCACCGGATGGCCGTCGCGCGCGTAGCGGATGGTGGGCGCGAGGTTCTGCGCCATCGTGCGCTTGCCGAAACGTCCGTGCAGCGCGAACCACGCATCGACGGTGCCCGGCACGCTCACCGGCAACGGACCATGCGCGGGAATATCGGTCAGGCCACGACGCTTGAATTCGTCGAGCGTCAACGCTTTCGGCGAACGTCCCGAACCGTTGTACCCGTGCAGCCGCTTCGTCTTCGGATCCCACACGATCGCGAACAGGTCGCCGCCGATGCCGTTGCCGGTCGGCTCCATCAACCCGAGCGCGGCGTTGGCGGCGATCGCGGCATCCACCGCACTGCCGCCATCGCGCATCGTCTGCAGAGCGATCTGCGTGGCCAGCGGATGCGAGGTCGCGGCCATCGCATGCGGCGCGTAGACCTCGCTGCGGGTGGCGAAGGGTTGGCCGGTGACGCGGTCGGCGGCGTGGGTCGCGCCCGTGGCGAGGCTCAACAGACAGGCAGACGCGAAGGTCAGGGGCAAGTTGCGCATGGAAACCGCCTCGGGCTCGGGACCTACAGCGTAGGCCAATAGGGTGCGCCTTGGCGCACCGCTTCGGGATCGTCGCAAAAAACGGTGCGCCAAGGCGCACCCTATGTCGCTGTCAGGCGTGTTCCGTTGAAGCCCGCGATCAACGCATCGTTGTCGATCGCAGGCGAATACAGATAACCCTGCACCGCGACCACGCCGCAGTCGCGGAGGCACTGGGCCTGGGCTTCGGTTTCGACGCCTTCGCCGACCACGTCGATGCCCAGGTCGTTGGCGAGGCCGACCAGTGCCTTGACGATCGCAAGATCGGCGCGGTCCTGGGGCAGGCCGGCGGTGAAGCCGCGATCGATCTTGATGGTGTCGATCGGCAGGTGCTTGAGATAGCCGAGCGAACAGAAGCCGGTGCCGAAATCGTCCAGCGCCACGTGCACGCCCAGCGCGCGCAGCCGCGCGAGGATCTTGGCGGCGGCGTCGGGGTCGCGCAGCAGCAGGGTTTCGGTGAGCTCCAGGCACAGCCGCTCGGGCGGCAGTCCGGATTCGGCCAGCGCGCTGTCGACATCGGCGGCGAGGCCGGTCTCCTCGAACTGCCGTGCCGAGACGTTGACGCGCAGCATCGGCGCGATGCCGTCGCGCACCGGCCAGCGCATCGCCGCATTGCAGGCTTCCAGCAGCACCCAGCGGCCGAGACGGACGATCAGGCCGGAGCTTTCGGCCGCGTCGATGAACTCGCCCGCAGGCACGATGCGGCCGTCGCTGTTGCGCCAGCGCAGCAGCGCTTCGGCGGACCGCCAGTGGCCATCGCGCAGATCGACCTCGGGCATGTAGTACAGCAGCAGCTGGCCATCGTCGAAGGCATCGCGCAGCGCCTGCTCGGTGCGCATGCGCGCGAGCAGGCTGCGGTGCCGGTCGGCGTTGAAGACCTTGCAGCGCCCCATGCCGTTCGCGCGTGCGCGCAGGCTGGCGTTTTCGGCATTGCGCAGCAGCGCGTCGGCCGAAGGCGCGGCCAGATCGCGCGAGAATGCGATGCCGGCGGTCACCGTCGCCGGATAGCCGGTGGGCGACGCCGCGTCGGATTGCACCAGGTCGATGCAGCGTTCCGCCAGTTCCAGCGCTTCCACTTCGCGCAGATGACGGTGCGGAATGATCGCGAATGCGTCGTCGCGCACCCGTGCCAGTGCGGCGTTGTCGGAGGTCATCTCGCTCAGGTGCTCGGCGCAGTCGATCAGGAACCGGTGGAAGCCTTCGATATCGAGCTGTTCGTTGCCGGCGGGCGGATCGATCTGCAGGTGGATCACCGCGAGGCCGGCATCGTTGTCGTGCAGCGGCCGTAGCGCGGTGTGCGCGACTTCCAGCAGGTGGTCGCGGTTGGGAAGATTGGTCTGCGCGTCGTGGCGTTCGAGGAAACGCAGACGGTTTTCGATGTCGCGTCGCCGCGCGATTTCGTACGCGACCGCCACATAGTCGCCGAGACTGCCGGCGAAGGCGTGGTCTTCGGGGCTCCACACGCGCGCGCTGCCGACATGCTCATTGCAGATCACGCCCAGCAGTTCGCCTTCGGCGCGCACCGGCGCGTCGAGGAGCGACTGGATTTCATGCCGGCGCAGATACGCACCCAGCGCTTCCTGCGATGCGGAGACGGTGCTGTCGTTGCCGACATCGGCGATGTCGATGACCCGCACCTCGTCGAGCTGGGTGCCGTATTCGGAATCCAGCAGCAGGCTTTCGTCGAAACCGGGAGGATTGTGCACGCCACTGCTGTGGACGTAGGCATGCACGCAGTGCAGTTGATGGGTGGCGGCGTCCACGCGCCAGATGTTGACGCGTTCCACTTCGAGCGTGTCGGCGGCGACTTCGCAGATCTCGGCGATGGCGGTGTCGAAGGTGCAGTCCTCGTGCCATACGCGCCGGCCCAATGCGACCAGGGCGTGATTGTGGCGGCGCGCGCGCGCGCCGCGTTCCTGCTGTTTCGAGTTTGCTGCACTCGCCATCATCGCCCCCTCCCCCCACCATCGCGAAAAGCCCGCGATCATCGACATGCTGACCGCAGGGTTTCATGGACCGGACACGCGAAAAGCAGGAGCAGCGGCCCCAGCGCTTTCCCACGAACCCAGTCTAGCTCCATTCGGGCGGGCGGCGCGCAAGGTCAATCCCCGCGATCAGTTCACCGCGCAGGCGAGCGTGAAGGCCACCGACCGGTGGCGGGCAAGGTGGGAATGGCGACGCCGCCGGGCCGCGCGCCGTCGTGATGCCGCGACCGCGAGTACGGCAACCGCAGCGATGGCCCGAAAGGCGATGACCGGCATCGCTGCGGATCCATCGCTGGCAGCAACGGCAACCGTCGGGGTCACTGCACCGTGCAGGTCAGGGTCACCGTCACCGAGCCGCCGTTGGGCAGGGTCGGGAGGGTCGCGCCCGCGCCCTGCAGCGCCGTGACCAGTGCCGCGCCGGTCGGTACCGGGCATACCGCGCCACCCGCTGCGGTGCAGCTCGCGGTGGTGCAGGTGAGCCCGGTCGGCGCCGGGTCGGCCAGCACCGAGCCGTTGGCGGCATCGGGGCCGTTGTTGGTGACGGTGATGCTGTAACTGGTGGTGGTGCCGGAGACCACCGTGTCCGCCGGCTGATCGACCTCGCCATTGAGGCCCGGTGTGTTGGTCTTGGTCAGACGAAGGTCGGCCTGGTTGTTCCGGGTGTTGGTGAGCGTGCAGGTCAGATCGTCGCCCGCGACCGCAGTGATGCTGAAGCTGGTGCCGCTGCCGTTGGGTGTCTGTCCGCCGGTGAGGGCGTTGGTGCAGGCCCAGATGGTCGCGTAGTTCGTCAGCAGTGCGCCGGCCGCGCCCGCTTCGCTGAGCGTGTAGACCGCGCCGAGCGCGCCGGGGCTGAGCGTGGCGATGCCCGTGGCCGTCGTGCCTGCGCCTGTCGTGGTGACCGTTGCGGGCCCGCCGGTGCCGGCGATGGTCAACGCGAACTGGTCGGTCGCGACGAAACGGCCGTTCGGCAGCGCCTTCTGCAAACGCAGGATCGGCAATTTCGTATTGGTGAAGGTGCAGGTGAAGCTGACGCTGGCGCCGATCTCGGCACCGGTCAGGGTGTAGGTGGAACCGCTCAGGCTGCCGACGGTGGTGCCGGCGGCGTTGACGCAGGTCGCGTCGGTGAACGACCAGCCCGCCGGCAAGGTGCTTTCGTCGACGGTGACCGCCGTGGTCGGCGCGATGATGGTGTAGGCCAGCGTCGCGGTGCTGGCGGTGTCGCCATCGACCTGGGTCGGCGTGTTGACGACCGTGGTGGTCACCGTGCCGGTGGTCTGCACCGTGTTGGTCAAGGTGTAGCCGAAGGCGCCGCCGACGCCGCCGAGCGTGGTCTTGCGCAGCAGCAGTTTGCGCGACACGGTGAACTGGTAGTCCTCGACCTCGCCGCTCTGAACGGTGCCGGCCGGCGTGGAGCAGTTGTCGAGCGCGGTGTTGTTGGTGCAGACCCGGAAACGCGCGAAGGTCGGGCCGATGATGGCGGTGACCGGCACCGCGATGTTGAGGTTGGTCACGCCGACCGCGACCGCCTGGTTGGTGATCATCTGCTCGCCGGCATCGTTGAAGTCGCCGTCGGCGTTCCAGTCGAACCAGACGTTGAGGAAACCGCTGCCGTTCTGGATGCTGGTCGGCACGATGGTGGTTTCGCCGGTCGGCAGCAGCGGCGTGAGGGTCACGCCGTCTTCGTCGTCGGTGTTGTTGACGTCGTCGCCGGTGGCGGTGGCGTTGTTGAGCAGGCTGGCGTCGGCATCGACGCTGGCGCCGAGGCGGATGCCCGTGATCGTATGCGTGGGATTGCCGTAAGTGATCGGCGCGTCGCCGACGTCGGCGTTGTCGGATTCGAGCAGGAACGAGGAGGTGGTGCCGCCATAGACCGCAGGGGTTGCGGTGCCCGCCGAGGTCAGCGCGTACAGGCTGGCGGGCGTGGCGCCGCCGTTGCGGAACCAGGCACCGCCGGACATACCGTTCGGTTCATTGGTGACGCCGCCGCTGGGGGTATCGAAGGTGCCGCCAGCATTGGTGGTGGATAGCGTCGCCAGAGCCACATGGCCAGCGGGCACGGCGAAACCGGCGGTGGTGGCATTGGCGCCCATCACCAGCTTGCCGTCGTCGGCTTCGTCCGGAGCCTGGCCAGCGTCGTAGGCCGCTACTGTGATCGTGTAGTTGCCGGCTGGATCGACACCGGCCACCGCCTGCGCGACACCTGTCGCATTGCGGACGAAGCCGGTCGGTGTCTGTTCGACGTTCTGGTAGACCGAGGCGATCAGCAGCGCGTCGTCGCCCGCATTGGAGGGCGCGACGGTATCCGGCAGGGTGATGGTGACGGTGCCCGAGGCCGCGCCGCCGAGCAGCGTATTGATCTCGTTCTCGAACAGCACGATGTGGAACGAATCGACGCCAAAGAACGCCGTACCGGCCGGGGAGCCGGACGGCGAGGTGCTGATGCGGATGAAGCGGGTATCGCCGCTGGGCGTGCCGCCGATCACCAGCGCGTTCTGCTTGTTGATGGTGCCGCCGGGGCCGACGATGCGCGCGGTGAGCTGGTTGTTGCTGGTCGTGGCCGGTGGGGTGCCGACCCGAGGTTCGGGATAGTTGTCGCCCAGGCCAGTGCCGGCAGTATTGCCGCTGTTGCACAGACCACCGGTGCCGTCGGCCGGCGAGCAGTGGTCGCGCTCGAACGTCGGCCAGATGAACAGCACGCGGTTCTTGCCGCTGGGGATATTGAAGCTGGCGATGGTGGGCGTGCCGGCCGCACCCGCACCGGTGGCCGTGGCGGTCTGGGTATCGAGGTGCTGCACCTGCGCGGCGTGCGCGGTCGCGATGCATGCGCCCGATACGACTGCGACAACGAACATCGACCGCAGCGACCTTGCTGCACGACACCCGCTGCGCAGCGTCAGCGCACGCGCGATTTGTACCCACTTCCGACTTGCTGTCATGACAATCCCCGTCTTGCGTCTCGCTTCCCTGGCCGCCAACCCTCATCGGCACGTTACGCAAACACGCTCTGCCATCCATCGATGACAGAGCGCATTGGTGATCCATCGCGCGCTGAAAAGGGCCGGTGAACCAGTGGCCCCGGCATGCAAGATAAGCGCGCGTGTCGTCGCGCTTGCACTGTCACTACTGACAGGTTGGCTTTTTTTCCCGCAAAAACCGGGGTTTTCGCGATGGCGTCGCATCGGAGCGGCGCATCACCGCTTATGGATAGAGTGCGACTATCGAATTTCGCGATTCCAGCCGACAATCTGATCGAACAGCGGGATCCAACAGAAAATTGATGTCGTTGCTGGCGATGTCGGCACCGTCGCACAGGCGCCATGCAACGATGCGGGCAGCGCGACATCCTCAAGCGCAGGCAGCGGCTGCAGAGGTCGCGGTGTGCAGATCAAGGTTCTGGGCAAGAGGTCGGCGATGACCGCGTTGTTCGCGGCTTCGGCCAGATTGGTCACGGTGATGGCGCACAGCGTGGCCGTGCTCGAGATTCACGGTGTCGAGGGATGGCGCGCATCGAGCGCGCGCCATCGCTTTTGATATAGATAACGACTATCGGATTTCGATATTCCTATCGGAAATCACTATTGAACGGTGCAGTTCAACAGAAAGTTGACGCTGCCGCTGACAGGCAAGGTCGGCACCGTCACGCCAGCACCCTGCAGCGCGGCGACCAGTGCGGCCCCGGTCAATGCAGGACAGACGCCGCCGCCAGACGCCGTGCAGGTGGCGGTCGGACAGTTCAGGCCCGTGGGCAGCGGGTCGTTGACGCGCGTGTTGTTCGCGGGCTTGGGGCCCGTATTGGTCACAGTGATGGTGTAGACCGTGGCCGCACCCGAATTCACGATATCGGCGGCTTGATCCACCTCGCCGTTCACGCCGGGCGTATTGGTCTTGGTGATGCGGATGTCCGCCTTGCAGGTGCGGCCGACATCGCTGCCGGGCGTATCGGCGGCCGGGGTGATGACCTGCGCCACACCGTTGGCGCCACCCTGCGCGCCGTGATTGGCGCCGCCGGGCGGGGTATCGGCCGTGGTGGTGGTGCCGGCCACGCCGCCGGTGAGCGTGGTGGTGGCGAGACTGCTGGTGACCACCACACCGCCGGCGCCGCCGCCGCCAGCGCCATGCGCCGCAGTGCCGGTGAGCCAGGTGTCGCCGCCGCGCCCGCCGCGGACATCGACATTGAGCGTGGCGGACCATGTGGTGGCGACCGCCACCACGCTGCCGCCGGCACCGCCGCCGCCCGCACCGTCGTTGGTCGGGTTGTCGGCGGCACGCGCACCGCGCGCGCTGATGCTGCCGGCGCCGGTGAAGGTGACCGCGCGCGCCATCACGATCCCGCCGCCTGCGGCGCCGCTGGATTCGACAGCCTGGCTGTTGACGTTGTTGTCGCCGGCACCGCCGCCGCCGCCCATCACCAACCGGGCGACGCCCGCACCGAGGAAGCCGGTGCCGCCGAAGCCCCATTTCTTGTCCGTGAGGTTGCTGTAGTTGGCCAGGATGCCCGCGTAGCCGGCACTGCGCCAACCGGCGCCGCCGCGACCACCCGCGCCGCCGTTGCCGCCGCCGCCGCCGCCGCCGTTGTCGCTGCCGGCGTCCCAGTACGCGCCCGCCGCCACCGGCGTTGCCGGGCGCGCCACGGGCGAAGTCGCCGGTGCTGGCGGTGCCGGTGGGATACCCGCCCCAGGCCGCGCCGAGATCGGTGAAGCCGGCGGTGGCGCCGGAGTTCGGATCGCGCTTGAGGCTGACGAATCGCGGTGTGCCGGCGATGCCCTCGCCCTTCACGGCGTGGCGGGTGTCGTCGTCCCAACGGAAGCGTTCGACGGCGTCGTCGACGGAACGGCTGCGACCGGCGCCGCCGCGGAAACCCAGACCATCGACATTGATGGCCTGGCCATTGAAGTTCAGGGTGAACGCCGCATCGAGCACGACGATGCCGCCGCTGTTGCCGTCCCAATCCGCAGCGGTGACGGTGCCGCCCAACGTGAGATTCGCGTACTGCGGCACGCGGATGATCTGCACGGTGCGGCGCCCGGCGGTCGCGGTGGCATTGGCCTGCACGTAGGTGGCCGTCAGCGGCGAACCGGTGAGATTCAGCACGGCATTGCTGGTGCCGGTACCGGCACGCACGAACTGGTAGCGCCCGGCGAGGCAGCTGCCGGCGGGATCGGTATAGCCGGACGCGGGTTCGCCGCCTGCGCCATCGCCGTAATTCAGGCCGTTGGCGGTGTTGAGGTTCGCGCACTGCATCTGGATGACCAGCACCAGATCGCCCGCCGCCAACGTCGCGGCGGCGCCGCGCTGGCCGCTGAGCGCGATCGTGGTGCTGCCGTTGTTGTAGGTGCCGGTGCCCGCTGTCCAGTAGGTGTTGACCGTGCCGGAAATGGTGGCGTCGCCGTTGCTGCCCGGAAGCGCGCAGACCTGGGCGTTGGCGGCGCCGATACCCGACACGACCACTGCACCGAAAGCGAAGGCCGTGAACGCCGCCTTGCGCAACCGTGCCGCGGAACCACGGAGAGATGAGTTGACGTGCATGTACGCTGGATTCCTGAGGCTGACGGTAAACACGACGGCTACTGTACGGTGCAGCTGAAACTGAAGGTGATGGTGTTGCTGCCTGCCGTGGCCGGGAGCGTGCCGAGGGTGACGCCTGCGGTGAGGTTGGCCACGGTCAAGGGGCCCGCTGGACAGGCGCCGACGGCAGCGCTGGTGCAGGTGACCGCGTTGGCGGGCGGGCAGGTCAAACCGGCTGCCGGGGCATCCTGGATCACCGCATTGATCGCCGGGCCGGGCCCACTGTTGGTGACGATGACGCTGTAGGTGGTCTGCGCGCCCGAGACCACGGTGTCGGCGGCCTGGTCGTTCGGACCGGACACCGGCGTATTGGTCTTGGTGATGCTGAGATCCGCGAGATTCGGCACGTTGCAGATCGGCACATTCGCCAGCGATGGCGCGGTCGCAGCGTTGCCGGTGTTGCCACGGGTCGCGCCGTTGGGAAGGAACTCGGTCAGCGCGCTGGATGACGTGGTGCCGTTGACGCCACCGGCGATGGTGCCGGTCCCCGCCGGAGACGCGATGAAGCCGCCGCCACCGCCGCCGCCCGGGCCTTCGGATTCGACCACGGTGATCAGCTGGTTGCCGCCCTGGCCGCCGCTGGCCGCGAAGCTGAGCGCGCCGGCGCCGGGAGCGACCAGCACCACCGAGCCGCCGCCGCCGCCGCCGCCGGGACCATCGTTGTGGCCGGGAACAGTCGGTGTTGCCGCAGCGCCGTTGGCCTGCAGGTTGCCGCTGCCGGCCACGGCCGTCGCGATCACGAACACCAGGCCACCGCCGTTGGCGCCGGCGCTGGCCGCGCCGTTGTTGCCGTCGCCCGCACCGCCGCCACCGCCGAAGAACAGGCGCGTATCGCCGGTCGTACTGGGATTGTTGGCCAGCGGACGTCCGCCCAGGCCGCCGCGCTCGCGACGCAGGTTGCCGCCCCATTGGGTCGCGCCGGGCGCGCGGGTCAGCGCATTCTGGTTGGCGGACGCATAGGTGTAGCCGCCGCGACCGCCACCGGACGAATTGGTGGTTGCGGTCAGGGTGCCGTCGATGTTCCACGCGGTGACCCAGCCGGCAAGGCTGGTATCCGGCACGCCCTGGCCATTCCAGGTGGCCACGTTGCCGCCGTTGGCGCCGCCGCCGCCGCCGGCATTGTGCGCATTGCCGCCGCCGCCGCCATTGGCGGGCGCACCGCGGTTGTAGCGCCCACCCAAGCCATCGTAGGTGGCCTGGCTGCCGGCGATGCTTTCGCCTTTTTCGCCGCCGTCGACGGTCGTCGCGGCGACATAGGCGGTGACGTCGGTGGCCGGATCCGTGGTGTCGTTTTCGATCGCGCCGCCCCGGAAGCCGCGACCGTTGGCGTTGATCGAGCCGTTCACGGTGGCGGTGCCATCGACGATGACCGCGACGATGCCGCCGGTGCTGCCGTTCCATGCCGCCGGCACGATCGACGCGCCCGCATTCACGGTCAGGCTGCTGTATTGGGGCACGCGCACGACCTGCGCACCGCCGCTGTAGGCGAAGCGCAGCGGCGTGGTGTCGCAGGCGGTGCCGAGGGTGATGGTGTTGCCGCTGACCGAGGCCACGCTGACGTATTCGTAGCGCCCGGCGTTGCCCAGCGCGGTCACCGCGCCGTAGGTGTTGGCGTTGGCGGTGCTGATCGTGGCGCCCTGGGCCTGATGCAGCATCAGCACGTCGCCGGCGGTGATACCCGCAGCGCTGCCCACCGTGATGGTGGTCGCCCCGGAAGTCGCACCGGCGGTCAGCGTGGTGGTGGCATTGACGGTGGTGTTGGCGGCCGAGACCGTGAACGCACCGTCCTTTCCGGGCACGCGCGCCTGCGCCGGCATTGCCAGCGCACCGCACAACGCCGTGGCCAGCGCCGCCATCGCGCCCAACCGCACACTACCGCCGTCCCGCTTGACCCTTACCATCTCGCTGTCCTCATCCACTGCTTTCTGCAACAGCGCGCATCCCTGCGCGTCGATGCGGGGCATCGGTGATCGTGTCCTTCGATCGTCTGCCGAATCGTATATCCGACCGCATGCTCGATCGATCGCGCCAGAGGTGCGGGGCCCGCCCTGCGGCGAACCCCGGCCCATCGCGATCAGTACCAACCGACCAGATTGATGAACCACCCCTTGTGGTCGTAATCGAAGTCGGTCAGGTCGTCGCTGAACTCGGTGAAGTTGTAGCCGGTACCGACGCGCAGGTTCTTGCCCAGATCGCGATCGACGCCGAGCAGCACGCCCTGGCGGTCGCCGCCGTCCTTCACGCCCAGCCAGCGGTATTCGCCCAGCGCGTGCCACTTGTCGGCGAATGCGTAACGGGCCTGGCCCGCCGCGAACGTCGCGCCGGAATCCGCCCATTGCCCGGCGAGACGGCCGAAGCGCACTTCGCCCTCGCGCCGCAGCAGCTTGCCGGCGAATTCCCAACGCGTGTTCGGCGAATAGATGCCTTCCAGCGAAAGCACCTGGCTGCGCTGGTCGTAGAACGCGACGTTGTCGCCGATCTGCGGCAGTGAAGAGACGTCGTACAGGTACGTGTACTTGCCCAGCAGCGCCCACTTGCCCGAATCGAACGGACGCCATGCGAAACCGAAGTTGCCTTCGATGAATTTCGCACCGGCTTCGGTCAGCAGATCGTCGGTGGTCTTCGAGTAGTTGAAGCGCGCCGCGACCCGGAAGCTCTCGTTGATCTTGTGCGTGAACTGGTTGGTGGTCACCCACTGGTCGCGCTGTTCCGCGCCGGTGTCCTGACGCCATTCCAGTTTGCTCTGCCACTGGGTGTCGTTGGAGGTGCGGCCGGCGCTGACGCTCACCGCTTCGCGGTCGACGTTGCCGATGGCCTTGTCGAGGTTCGCCTGCTGCAGCGTGAAGCCGAGGGTCCAACCCACGCCCGGATAGAAATCCATGCCGAAGGTGTGGGCCAGGCCGGATTCGTTCGGCGCCTTGAGGAACTGGCTTTCGTTGAACAGGTTCACCTGGTCCGACAGGCGCCAGCGCTGGCCCAGCGTCCAGCCGGAATTCTGGCGGTCGTTGAACAGCGGGTCGTAGTCGCTGCGGTCGGTCGAATAGGTGTAGCCGCCGTACAGGGTGTGCTCGGGGCTGATCCGGTATTCGCCGTTGATCTGCGCGGCATCGCCGCGATCGCCGCTGGTGACTTCCGCACCGATGCTGGACAGATCGCCGAACAGGTACTTGCCGCCGAGGGTCAGCGCGTCGTTGCTGACGTATTGGCCGTTGTCGTCGTCGACGGTGAATTGCGCGGTGCCGTAGACATCGAGACTGCTGCCGAAGCGGTGCTTGTACTGCAGCGCGGCGAGCGTGCCGACGACATCGCCGGACACCCGCTCTTCATCGACCCGACGCAGTTCCGCCGCGACGCTGTCGTGGTCGTTGATCCGCCACTCGCCGGTCACCTGGGTCTGGGTGAGCGCTTCGGCGCCGCGTTCGGCGCGGGTGTAACGGCCGTGCACGTTGACGTTGGGCGCGAACTGTCCCAGCACTTCGGCGCCGTGTTCCCGGATGTCCGCACCGGTATCGAAACGTCCGACCGAGTAGCCGGCGTCGACGTTGCGCCACCAGGCGCCGGCCGACCAGTCCAGTCCGGTCCAGCCGAGTTCCTTGAAGTTGGCGCGGGCTTCGACCGAACGCGCATCGCCTTCACGCACGCCGAGCGCGGCATTGGTCTCGGTGAAGCTCAGACCGCCGTTGTCGGAGAAGAAGATCGGCGCGCTGGTCGCACGCGTGTGGCTCTGTTCGACCTTCAGATACGTGCCGCGACCGGCCTGCAGGGTCAGATCGAGTCCCTGAAGCCTGTAATCGTCGCCCGCGCGGTTTTCGTCGACCCACGTGCCGCCCACCGCGACGTGGTCGCCGAACCAGTGCTTGCCGCGGAAGCCGGCGGTGAAGGCATCGGCGTCGAACCCGCTGGGGATGTATTCGTAATCGATCAGCAGGATCTGCGCGAAGCCGTCGAGCGGGGTGTCGCGGGTCAGCGTGGGGATGTTCTCGCGGGTGATCTGCGAGAGCGGACGGGTCAGCAGCACGCGGCCCTGGAACTCGTCGATCTCGTAATCGGCGCCGCGCGCCAGGTCGATCCGGCGCTCGACGCGGCCGGTGGTTTCGTCGCGCACTTCCAGCACGATGCGATCCGAACCGGGCATCACGTCGGTGTGCTTGAGGTAGTACAGGCTGCCGCCGGTGCCGAGGAATTCGCTGTGGCCGGGCGCGGTCTGCGCTTCGGAACCGAACACCTTCAGCTCGCTGCCCGGCTCGCCGAGCGCGGTCGCCTGGCGCGAACGCCACGACAGCGCGCCGCCGTAGAGCGATCGCGAGTACTGGCCGTATTCGTTGCCGGTGATGCCGGTGTTGAAGTTGCCCCACACCGCCTGGCTCTTGTCCCAGTCGACGCGGACGTACAGGCGACCCTGGGTGTCGACGTCGCGATAGGTCGTGGAGTCGTCGCCGTAGACCGGATAGTAGGCATCCGGATCGAGGCGGCGGAACACGTCCTGCGGATCGGCGTTCCAGAAACCGTCGAACAGATCGGAGACTTCGCGCTCTTCGGTATCGGCCTGGGCGGTGATCAGGTATTTGCCCTTGACCTTGCCCTTCAGATAGAACGCGAGGCGACCTTCGATCAGGAAACTGTCGTCGTAGCGGTCGTCGCCGGCCAGCGGCTCGATCGAACCGGAGGCACTGCTGCCGGACACGGTGAGGTCGGCGATGGCCACCGCGAACATGTATTTGCCGCTGACGTCGATATCGAGATTGCGCGACAGCGTTTCCTGGTTCGGGCCGCGCAGCTCGAGGGCGAAACCGTGGCGACCGACCGGGACCAGGTATTCCGCGACCAGCTTGCGCTGCAGATCGATCGGATGGCTCTGGCCGTTGATGCGGACGCTGTAGCCTTCGGGCAGGTCGCGGCCCTGGATGCGGATGCGCGAGCCGTAGATCGGGATGTTCTGCTGACGCAGCGAGTTCTCGCCGAAGATGCCTTCGACCAGGCTGCGCTGTTCGGCTTCCTCGGTGCTCAGCGCGAGGCCGCTGCGACGTTCCACCGACTGGCGCAGGGTCTGGTTGCCGCGCTCGACTTCCTCGGGCGTGACCAGCTGCAGGCGGCGCGGATAGGTTTCGTCGAAGTTGCCGTCGGCACCGTAGGCGCGCACGAGGTACAGCAGTTCGTCGCCGGCGCGGGCTTCGAAGCCCGCCGGCAGCGTGCCGTCCCATGAGGCGTCGCTCACCGCGCCCAGCGGCAGATCGACCTTGGCCAGCGGCGTCACCAGATCGGTGTCGCTGGCGCGGTAGACCAGCACTTCGGCGCGCTGGATGAAGGCCGAGTAGTTGCTGAAGGCGTAGAAGCGCACCGGCTTGGTGATCCGGCCGCCGTCGAAGGCGACCAGCGACGGCGCGGACACGTTGAACTGCGGCTGGCCGAGATTGGGATCTTCGGTGGCCCAGATCACGCCGCCGCCCGGCACGTCTGTCGACCATTTGCCGATCGCCTGCACCTTGCCGGGCTGCTCGGTTTCGATCGTGACCCGGCGGTCCGGCTGCAGGGTCGGCGAACTGTCGATGTCGGTGGTGTTGCGCGTTTCCGGCTGATGCTCGCCGCGGGTACGGACCCGCAGCAGCAGGCCGTCCTGCGAGGTGCAGTCGTTACCGCTGCAGTCGACCTGCGCCGCTGCATTGGGCGACGGGTCCTTCGCAGCCTCGGCGTTTTGCGAAGAGGCGGACTGGGCCGACGCCATCTGCGCCATACCGGCCAGCAGGCTGATCAAGGTGTAGTCGAGGAGTTTCATCTTCATCGTCATCGCCCCTTATTGACCACGAATGCCGACAGGGGCGGTCGGGTTGTCGCTGAAATCCACGCGCAGCTTGCTGCGCACCTCGGGGCTGAGCTTCGCAGCGATCGCCTCGTACACCGCTTTCGCACGACGCATGCCCAGCGCGACGTTGTATTCCGCCGAGCCGCGCTTGTCGGCATGGCCGATGATGCCGACCACGCCACCTCGCAATCGCTCGATATCCGCCGCAACCTTGGCGATGACCGGCTCGAACTCGGGCTTGATCGCCGACTGGTCGGTATCGAACAGCACCATGCCCAGCACCGGCGACTCGCCCAGCGACACCAGCGTGCTGTCGGGATCGGCCAGGTCGCTGCGCAGGCTGATCTTCACCGCCTGCGCCTCGTCCTTGCTCAACATGCCCAGCAGCGCTGTCTGCACCGCCTTGGCGCGATCGTAGGCGAGCGACTGGGTTTCGCCATTGGCGGCCAGCACCACTTCACCGTTGCCGTGGCTGCGCACCTGCTCGGCGATCTTTTCGATCACCGGCAGGTATTCCTCGCGGAGCTTGGCGCTTTCGGCGTGGAAGACGATTTCGCCCAGCTCCATCTCGACCGTCTGCGCGCCGCCTTCCAGCATCGCCACCGGCATCTTCACGCCGAAGTCGAAGCGGGTCGGGACGCCCGGGGTCACGCGCTTCACCAGCGGATTGTCGGTGGTCAGCGTGCTGCCCGGCGGCAGCGTGGCCGGATCGACCTTGAGGATGAAGTTGCGACCGCGTTCGCGACCGCCGTCCACACCCGTCAGGTGATAACGACCGTACTGGTCGGTTTCCATCAGCAGACCTTCCACCGAGGCGATACGCACGCCCGGGATGCCGCGCTCATCGATGCCGGCGTTGGCGATCACGTAGTCGACGACATAGCCGTCGGCCACCTGGCTGACGCGGCGTTCCACCGTCGGCTCGGCGGCGTTGAGGCCCTTGGCCGCATCGCCGGCCTTGTCGACCGAGGTCTTGCCGTCGGCGCTCATGCGCACCGTGACGCCCTGCGCGGTGGTCAGCGCGAAGTCGTCGGTGAAGCGCAGCTCGCGCAGCGTCTGGCGGATGACCACCGTGTGCTTGGCGATGGGATCGGCCTCGGACTGGCGCGCGGTGATGTCGCCCACGTCGATGCCGTGGAGCATCGGCGAGCTGGCATCGGGCTCCGGCGTCGGGCCGGCGCCGCGATCGACCGTGGTCGAATTCGGCACGTAGGCCTCCGGCGCGAAGCCGCCCTGGACGCGGACGCCGCTGAGGCCGGCCGTATCCTGCCAACGGTCGCCGTCGCGGTCGCTGAAGACCGTACCGACGATCAGCGACTCGTCCATCAGCGGATCGGACGTCATCTGCACGTTCGCGGTGGCGACGTTGGACACCACCTCACCGTTGTCCTCGACATACGCGCTGTTGGTGTGGACGCCCGGACGGACACCCGCGCCGACGCGCAGCAGGTAGGTGATGGTGGCGCTGCCTTCGCCCGCGATGTCGAGCTGGTCGACCCGGATCGGGTAGGTCCCGACCAGACGACCGGCGTTGTCGGCATCGACCACCGCCAGCGAACCTTCGACGTAGGTGAAGCCCGCAGGCGGGGTGTCGATCAGCGTGCCATCGACCATCGGCGTGATGCTGGTGTTCTGCATCGTCAGCGTGTAGCGGACCAGATCGCCGACCTTCACGTCGCGCGGATTGGCGGTCTTGATGATGCGGATCGCCGCCGGCTCGCCGTTGACGTTGACCACGGCCGTACTGGTCGAGGTCACCGTCTGGGTCGAGGTCGACGAGGTCGCCGTGGCCGTGACCACGTTCTCGAGCGTGCCGCCCGCCGCCGCTTCGGCCACGGTCACCGTGTGCGTGTAGCTCGCACAGGTGGCGGTGGCGCCCGGGGCCAGCGTGGTCGGCGCGCAGTTCAGCGTGGTCGAGGCGCCGCCTTCGAAGCTGTCGTTCACCACCAGACTGCTCAGCGTCACGTTGCCGCTGTTGCGGACGGTGACGTTGTAGGTGATGACATCGCCCGGATCGGCAAGACCCGGCAGACCGCCGTCGGTGGTCAGCGTGGCCGTCTTCACTGCGGTGATCGCCGGGGTCTGCACGATCGTCGTGGTGGTGCTGTCCGGCGGAGACACCGTGGTGCCGCCGCGCGGCAGCGTACCGGTCGCGGTCGCGGTGTTGACCACCGTGCCCGCATCCACGTCCGCCTGGGTGATGGTGTGCGAACCCGTGCACGTGGTGGTCGCGCCCGGCGCCAGCGTGGTGGTCGGGCAGACCGCCGCCGCGCTGAGCTGCGCGTCGTTGATCGTCAGGCCCGTCACCGTCACGTTGCCGGTATTGGTCACCACGAAGCTGTACGGGATCGTGCCGCCGGCCGAGTTCGCGGTCGGGGTGCCGGCGATCTTGTCGATCGTCAGGCCCGGCTGCGCGGACACGACCACGGTCGCGATCGCGGTGTCGCAGTTGGTCGGGTTCAGCACTTCGCAGATCGTGTACGGATACTGATACGTGCCCGCTTCCGTATTCGGTCCCACCGTGATGGTGCCGTCCGGATTCATCACGATGCTGCCGCTGCCCGGCGTCGGCGCGGTGCCGGGCGTCAGGGTCACATCGGCCGGGTTCACCGCCACGCCGTTGAGCGTGTCGTTGACCAGCACCGAAGCGGTCGAGCCGCCGCCCACGCCGTTGACCGGCGGGAAGGCGTCGTCCACCGCATCGATCGGCGCGGCGTCCACCGTCACCGTGATCGTTGCCGAATCGCAGTTGGTCGGGTTCAGGTTCTCGCAGATCCTGTAGACGATCGTGTAGGTGCCCGCCGGCGTTCCGGCCGGCACGCTCACGTTGCCGGTCTGCGGATCGAGCACCGGCACCGGGCCGCCGTTGATCGGCGTCGCCGGCGTCGTCACCGAGCCGGTGATGTCGGCCACGTTCACCGGAACACCGTTGAGGGTGTCGTTGGTGTACGCATTGCCGGCATTCGGGTTGCCCGTCGCACCGTTGGCCGGACCGAAGCTGTCGTCGATCGCATCGATCGGCGCCGCACCCACCGTGACCGTCACGGTCGCGGTGTCGCAGTTGTTCGGGTTCAGGATTTCGCAGATCCGGTACACCAGCGTGTAGGTGCCCGCCGGAGTGCCCGGGGCCACCGTCACAGCACCCGTCGCCGGGTTCAGCGTCACGTTCGGATTGGTTGTCGAGACCTGCGTCAGCGTCACCGTCGCCAGGGTCACCGGCACGCCATTGAGCGTGTCGTTGACCAGGACGTTCGGCACCGCCACGCCGCCGTTCGCGCCGTTGGCCACCGTGCCGCTGTCGTCGACCGCGTCGATCACCGCCGCGCTGACGACGATCGTGGCCGTCGCCGTGTCGCAGTTCGTCGGGTTCAGCACTTCGCAGATCGTGTACGGATACGTGTACGTGCCTGCGGTCGTGCCCGGCGCGATCGTGATCGTGCCGTCCGGGTTCATCGTGATCGAACCCGCTGCCGGTGTCGGCGCTGCGCCCGGAGTCAGGGTGCTGTTGCCACCCGCGCCCACCGTCACCGCACCACCGTTCAACGTGTCGTTGACCAGCACGCTCGGCGTATTGCCGCCGCTCGCACCGACCACCGGACCGAGGTTGTCGTCCACCGCGTCGATCACCGCCGCACCCACCGTGACCGTCACGGTCGCGGTGTCGCAGTTGTTCGGGTTCAGGATTTCGCAGATCCGGTACACCAGCGTGTAGGTGCCCGCCGGAGTGCCCGGGGCCACCGTCACAGCACCCGTCGCCGGGTTCAGCGTCACGTTCGGATTGGTTGTCGAGACCTGCGTCAGCGTCACCGTCGCCAGGGTCACCGGCACGCCATTGAGCGTGTCGTTGACCAGGACGTTCGGCACCGCCACGCCGCCGTTCGCGCCGTTGGCCACCGTGCCGCTGTCGTCGACCGCGTCGATCACCGCCGCGCTGACGACGATCGTGGCCGTCGCCGTGTCGCAGTTCGTCGGGTTCAGCACTTCGCAGATCGTGTACGGATACGTGTACGTGCCTGCGGTCGTGCCCGGCGCGATCGTGATCGTGCCGTCCGGGTTCATCGTGATCGAACCCGCTGCCGGTGTCGGCGCTGCGCCCGGAGTCAGGGTGCTGTTGCCACCCGCGCCCACCGTCACCGCACCACCGTTCAACGTGTCGTTGACCAGCACGCTCGGCGTATTGCCGCCGCTCGCACCGACCACCGGACCGAGGTTGTCGTCCACCGCGTCGATCACCGCCGCACCCACCGTGACCGTCACGGTCGCGGTGTCGCAGTTGTTCGGGTTCAGGATTTCGCAGATCCGGTACACCAGCGTGTAGGTGCCCGCCGGAGTGCCCGGGGCCACCGTCACCGCACCCGTCGCCGGGTTCAGCGTCACGTTCGGATTGGTTGTCGAGACCTGCGTCAGCGTCACCGTCGCCAGGGTCACCGGCACGCCATTGAGCGTGTCGTTGACCAGGACGTTCGGCACCGCCACGCCGCCGTTCGCGCCGTTGGCCACCGTGCCGCTGTCGTCGACCGCGTCGATCACCGCCGCACTGACGACGATCGTGGCCGTCGCCGTGTCGCAGTTCGTCGGGTTCAGCACTTCGCAGATCGTGTACGGATACGTGTACGTGCCTGCGGTCGTGCCCGGCGCGATCGTGATCGTGCCGTCCGGGTTCATCGTGATCGAACCCGCTGCCGGCGTCGGCGCCGCGCCCGGAGTCAGGGTGCTGTTGCCACCCGCGCCCACCGTCACCGCACCACCGTTCAACGTGTCGTTGACCAGCACGCT
Organism: Lysobacter sp.; assembly: GCA_013141175.1. NCBI lineage: Bacteria > Pseudomonadati > Pseudomonadota > Gammaproteobacteria > Lysobacterales > Lysobacteraceae > Lysobacter > Lysobacter sp. The sequence continues at coordinate 1,940,969 of JABFRN010000001.1, read as the reverse complement.
CGGCGTGTTGCCGCCGCTCGCGCCGACCACCGGACCGAGGTTGTCGTCCACCGCGTCGATCACTGCGGCGCTGACCACCACTGTCGCGGTCGCCGTGTCGCAGTTCGTCGGGTTCAACACTTCGCAGATCGTGTACGGATACGTGTACACGCCCGCCGTCGTACCCGCCGCCACCGTGATCGTGCCGTCCGCGTTCATCGTGATGCTGCCGGCCGTCGGCGCAGGCGCCGCTCCGGGGGTCAGCGTCACGTTGCCGCCAGCGCCCACCGTCACCGGATTGCCGTTGAGGGTGTCGTTGACCAGCACGCTCGGCGTCGATCCACCGCTCGCGCCGTTCACCGGCGTCGCGCTGTAGTCGTCGTCGACCGCATCGATCACCGCCGCGCCCACCGTCACCGTCACCGTCGCGGTGTCGCAGTTCGTCGGGTTCAGCTGTTCGCAGATCTGATAGACCAGCGTGTAGGTGCCCGCAGGCGTACCCGGCGCCACCGTCACCGCACCCGTCGCCGGGTTCAAGGTCACGTTCGGGTTGGTCGTGCTCACCTGCGTGATCACCACCGTCGCCAGCGTCGCAGGCACGCCGTTGAGCGTGTCGTTGACCAGCACGTTCGCCACCGCCGTTCCGCCGGTCGCACCGTTCGCCACCGTGCCGGTGTCGTCCACCGCGTCGATCACCGCCGCGCCCACCGTCACCGTCGCGATCGCAACGTCGCAGTTCGTCGGGTTCAGCGTCTCGCAGATCTCATACGTCACGTCGTACGTGCCCGCAGGCGTACCCGGCGCCACGCTCACCGCACCCGTCGCCGGGTTCAGCGTCACGCCAGGATTGGTCGTCGCCAGCTGCGTGATCGTCACCGTCGCCAGCGTCGCAGGAGCGCCGTTGAGCGTGTCGTTGACCAGCACGTTCGGGATGCCCACGCCGCCCACCGCACCGTTCGCCACCGTGCCGGTGTCGTCCACTGCATCGATCACCGCCGCACTGACGACGATCGTTGCCGTCGCCGTGTCGCAGTTCGTCGGGTTCAGCACTTCGCAGATCGTGTACGGATACGTGTACACGCCCGCCGTCGTACCCGCCGCCACCGTGATCGTGCCGTCCGCGTTCATCGTGATGCTGCCGGCCGTCGGCGCAGGCGCCGCTCCGGGGGTCAGCGTCACGTTGCCGCCAGCGCCCACCGTCACCGGATTGCCGTTGAGGGTGTCGTTGACCAGCACGCTCGGCGTGCTGCCACCGCTCGCGCCGTTCACCGGCGTCGCGCTGTAGTCGTCGTCGACCGCATCGATCACCGCCGCGCCCACTGTCACCGTCACCGTCGCGGTGTCGCAGTTCGTCGGGTTCAGCTGTTCGCAGATCTGATAGACCAGCGTGTAGGTGCCCGCAGGCGTACCCGGCGCCACCGTCACCGCACCCGTCGCCGGGTTCAAGGTCACGTTCGGGTTGGTCGTGCTCACCTGCGTGATCACCACCGTCGCCAGCGTCGCAGGCACGCCGTTGAGCGTGTCGTTGACCAGCACGTTCGCCACCGCCGTTCCGCCGGTCGCACCGTTCGCCACCGTGCCGGTGTCGTCCACCGCGTCGATCACCGCCGCGCCCACCGTCACCGTCGCGATCGCAACGTCGCAGTTCGTCGGGTTCAGCGTCTCGCAGATCTCATACGTCACGTCGTACGTGCCCGCAGGCGTACCCGGCGCCACGCTCACCGCACCCGTCGCCGGGTTCAGCGTCACGCCAGGATTGGTCGTCGCCAGCTGCGTGATCGTCACCGTCGCCAGCGTCGCAGGAGCGCCGTTGAGCGTGTCGTTGACCAGCACGTTCGGGATGCCCACGCCGCCCACCGCACCGTTCGCCACCGTGCCGGTGTCGTCGACCGCATCGATCACCGCCGCACTGACGACGATCGTTGCCGTCGCCGTGTCGCAGTTCGTCGGGTTCAGCACTTCGCAGATCGTGTACGGATACGTGTACACGCCCGCCGTCGTACCCGCCGCCACCGTGATCGTGCCGTCCGCGTTCATCGTGATGCTGCCGGCCGTCGGCGCAGGCGCCGCTCCGGGGGTCAGCGTCACGTTGCCGCCAGCGCCCACCGTCACCGGATTGCCGTTGAGGGTGTCGTTGACCAGCACGCTCGGCGTGCTGCCACCGCTCGCGCCGTTCACCGGCGTCGCGCTGTAGTCGTCGTCGACCGCATCGATCACCGCCGCGCCCACCGTCACCGTCACCGTCGCGGTGTCGCAGTTCGTCGGGTTCAGCTGTTCGCAGATCTGATAGACCAGCGTGTAGGTGCCCGCAGGCGTACCCGGCGCCACCGTCACCGCACCCGTCGCCGGGTTCAAGGTCACGTTCGGGTTGGTCGTGCTCACCTGCGTGATCACCACCGTCGCCAGCGTCGCAGGCACGCCGTTGAGCGTGTCGTTGACCAGCACGTTCGCCACCGCCGTTCCGCCGGTCGCACCGTTCGCCACCGTGCCGGTGTCGTCCACCGCGTCGATCACCGCCGCGCCCACCGTCACCGTCGCGATCGCAACGTCGCAGTTCGTCGGGTTCAGCGTCTCGCAGATCTCATACGTCACGTCGTACGTGCCCGCAGGCGTACCCGGCGCCACGCTCACCGCACCCGTCGCCGGGTTCAGCGTCACGCCAGGATTGGTCGTCGCCAGCTGCGTGATCGTCACCGTCGCCAGCGTCGCAGGAGCGCCGTTGAGCGTGTCGTTGACCAGCACGTTCGGGATGCCCACGCCGCCCACCGCACCGTTCGCCACCGTGCCGGTGTCGTCCACCGCATCGATCACCGCCGCACTGACGACGATCGTTGCCGTCGCCGTGTCGCAGTTCGTCGGGTTCAGCACTTCGCAGATCGTGTACGGATACGTGTACACGCCCGCCGTCGTACCCGCCGCCACCGTGATCGTGCCGTCCGCGTTCATCGTGATGCTGCCGGCCGTCGGCGCAGGCGCCGCTCCGGGGGTCAGCGTCACGTTGCCGCCAGCGCCCACCGTCACCGGATTGCCGTTGAGGGTGTCGTTGACCAGCACGCTCGGCGTGCTGCCACCGCTCGCGCCGTTCACCGGCGTCGCGCTGTAGTCGTCGTCGACCGCATCGATCACCGCCGCGCCCACCGTCACCGTCACCGTCGCGGTGTCGCAGTTCGTCGGGTTCAGCTGTTCGCAGATCTGATAGACCAGCGTGTAGGTGCCCGCAGGCGTACCCGGCGCCACCGTCACCGCACCCGTCGCCGGGTTCAAGGTCACGTTCGGGTTGGTCGTGCTCACCTGCGTGATCACCACCGTCGCCAGCGTCGCAGGCACGCCGTTGAGCGTGTCGTTGACCAGCACGTTCGCCACCGCCGTTCCGCCGGTCGCACCGTTCGCCACCGTGCCGGTGTCGTCCACCGCGTCGATCACCGCCGCGCCCACCGTCACCGTCGCGATCGCAACGTCGCAGTTCGTCGGGTTCAGCGTCTCGCAGATCTCATACGTCACGTCGTACGTGCCCGCAGGCGTACCCGGCGCCACGCTCACCGCACCCGTCGCCGGGTTCAGCGTCACGCCAGGATTGGTCGTCGCCAGCTGCGTGATCGTCACCGTCGCCAGCGTCGCAGGAGCGCCGTTGAGCGTGTCGTTGACCAGCACGTTCGGGATGCCCACGCCGCCCACCGCACCGTTCGCCACCGTGCCGGTGTCGTCGACCGCATCGATCACCGCCGCACTGACGACGATCGTTGCCGTCGCCGTGTCGCAGTTCGTCGGGTTCAGCACTTCGCAGATCGTGTACGGATACGTGTACACGCCCGCCGTCGTACCCGCCGCCACCGTGATCGTGCCGTCCGCGTTCATCGTGATGCTGCCGGCCGTCGGCGCAGGCGCCGCTCCGGGGGTCAGCGTCACGTTGCCGCCAGCGCCCACCGTCACCGGATTGCCGTTGAGGGTGTCGTTGACCAGCACGCTCGGCGTGCTGCCACCGCTCGCGCCGTTCACCGGCGTCGCGCTGTAGTCGTCGTCGACCGCATCGATCACCGCCGCGCCCACCGTCACCGTCACCGTCGCGGTGTCGCAGTTCGTCGGGTTCAGCTGTTCGCAGATCTGATAGACCAGCGTGTAGGTGCCCGCAGGCGTACCCGGCGCCACCGTCACCGCACCCGTCGCCGGGTTCAAGGTCACGTTCGGGTTGGTCGTGCTCACCTGCGTGATCACCACCGTCGCCAGCGTCGCAGGCACGCCGTTGAGCGTGTCGTTGACCAGCACGTTCGCCACCGCCGTTCCGCCGGTCGCACCGTTCGCCACCGTGCCGGTGTCGTCCACCGCGTCGATCACCGCCGCGCCCACCGTCACCGTCGCGATCGCAACGTCGCAGTTCGTCGGGTTCAGCGTCTCGCAGATCTCATACGTCACGTCGTACGTGCCCGCAGGCGTACCCGGCGCCACGCTCACCGCACCCGTCGCCGGGTTCAGCGTCACGCCAGGATTGGTCGTCGCCAGCTGCGTGATCGTCACCGTCGCCAGCGTCGCAGGAGCGCCGTTGAGCGTGTCGTTGACCAGCACGTTCGGGATGCCCACGCCGCCCACCGCACCGTTCGCCACCGTGCCGGTGTCGTCCACTGCATCGATCACCGCCGCACTGACGACGATCGTTGCCGTCGCCGTGTCGCAGTTCGTCGGGTTCAGCACTTCGCAGATCGTGTACGGATACGTGTACACGCCCGCCGTCGTACCCGCCGCCACCGTGATCGTGCCGTCCGCGTTCATCGTGATGCTGCCGGCCGTCGGCGCAGGCGCCGCTCCGGGGGTCAGCGTCACGTTGCCGCCAGCGCCCACCGTCACCGGATTGCCGTTGAGGGTGTCGTTGACCAGCACGCTCGGCGTGCTGCCAACGCTGGCGCCGTTCACCGGCGTCGCGCTGTAGTCGTCGTCGACCGCATCGATCACCGCCGCGCCCACCGTCACCGTCACCGTCGCGGTGTCGCAGTTCGTCGGGTTCAGCTGTTCGCAGATCTGATAGACCAGCGTGTAGGTGCCCGCAGGCGTACCCGGCGCCACCGTCACCGCACCCGTCGCCGGGTTCAAGGTCACGTTCGGGTTGGTCGTGCTCACCTGCGTGATCACCACCGTCGCCAGCGTCGCAGGCACGCCGTTGAGCGTGTCGTTGACCAGCACGTTCGCCACCGCCGTTCCGCCGGTCGCACCGTTCGCCACCGTGCCGGTGTCGTCCACCGCGTCGATCACCGCCGCGCCCACCGTCACCGTCGCGATCGCAACGTCGCAGTTCGTCGGGTTCAGCGTCTCGCAGATCTCATACGTCACGTCGTACGTGCCCGCAGGCGTACCCGGCGCCACGCTCACCGCACCCGTCGCCGGGTTCAGCGTCACGCCAGGATTGGTCGTCGCCAGCTGCGTGATCGTCACCGTCGCCAGCGTCGCAGGAGCGCCGTTGAGCGTGTCGTTGACCAGCACGTTCGGGATGCCCACGCCGCCCACCGCACCGTTCGCCACCGTGCCGGTGTCGTCCACTGCATCGATCACCGCCGCACTGACGACGATCGTTGCCGTCGCCGTGTCGCAGTTCGTCGGGTTCAGCACTTCGCAGATCGTGTACGGATACGTGTACACGCCCGCCGTCGTACCCGCCGCCACCGTGATCGTGCCGTCCGCGTTCATCGTGATGCTGCCGGCCGTCGGCGCAGGCGCCGCTCCGGGGGTCAGCGTCACGTTGCCGCCAGCGCCCACCGTCACCGGATTGCCGTTGAGGGTGTCGTTGACCAGCACGCTCGGCGTGCTGCCACCGCTCGCGCCGTTCACCGGCGTTGCGCTGTAGTCGTCGTCGACCGCATCGATCACCGCCGCGCCCACCGTCACCGTCACCGTCGCGGTGTCGCAGTTCGTCGGGTTCAGCTGTTCGCAGATCTGATAGACCAGCGTGTACGTGCCCGCAGGCGTACCCGGCGCCACCGTCACCGCACCCGTCGCCGGGTTCAAGGTCACGTTCGGGTTGGTCGTGCTCACCTGCGTGATCACCACCGTCGCCAGCGTCGCAGGCACACCGTTGAGCGTGTCGTTGACCAGCACGTTCGCCACCGCCGTTCCGCCGGTCGCGCCATTCGGCACCGTGCCGGTGTCGTCCACTGCGTCGATCACCGCCGCGCCCACCGTCACCGTCGCAATCGCAACGTCGCAGTTCGTCGGGTTCAGCGTCTCGCAGATCTCATACGTCACGTCGTACGTGCCCGCAGGCGTACCCGGCGCCACGCTCACCGCACCCGTCGCCGGGTTCAGCGTCACGCCAGGATTGGTCGTCGCCAGCTGCGTGATCGTCACCGTCGCCAGCGTCGCAGGAGCACCGTTCAACGTGTCGTTGACCAGCACGTTCGGGATGCCCACGCCGCCGACCGCACCGTTCGCCACCGTGCCGGTGTCGTCCACCGCATCGATCACCGCCGCACTGACGACGATCGTGGCCGTCGCCGTGTCGCAGTTCGTCGGGTTCAGCACTTCGCAGATCGTGTACGGATACGTGTACACGCCCGCCGTCGTACCCGCCGCCACCGTGATCGTGCCGTCCGCGTTCATCGTGATGCTGCCGGCCGTCGGCGCAGGCGCCGCTCCGGGGGTCAGCGTCACGTTGCCGCCAGCGCCCACCGTCACCGGGTTGCCGTTCAATGTGTCGTTGACCAGCACGCTCGGCGTGCTGCCACCGCTCGCGCCGTTCACCGGCGTTGCGCTGTAGTCGTCGTCGACCGCATCGATCGCCAAGCTGGTGATGGGCGTCGTGACTGTGCTGGTGCAATGCGCCGCCGCCGGACAGGTCGGATCGCCGCCGCCGCTGACTGTCGCGGTGTTCACCGCAGGCGACGCAGCCGCTGCGGTCGGGGTGATCGGGATCACGAAGCTGGTGGTCGCGTTCACAGCCAAGCCCGCCGCGATCGTGCAGGTCACCGTCTGGCCCGATGCGGTGCAGCCCGCCGGCAAGGTGCCGATGGTCAGACCTGTCGGAATCGTGTCGGTGATCGTCGAGACCGCTGTCGTCGCCGCGCTACCCGTGTTCTGCACGCTCAACGTGTAGCTCGCGGGCACACCGACCGTGAACGAAGCGGCCGAAGCCGTCTTCGTCAACGTCAGCTGCGGAGCACTCACCGGCGTCGTCGTCGTGCTGGTGCAATGCGCCGCCGCCGGACAGGTCGGATCGCCGCCGCCAGTCACCGTGGCGGTGTTCACCGCAGGCGACGCCGCCGCTGCGGTCGGGGTGATCGGAATGATGAAGCTCGTGGTCGCGCTCACCGCCAGGCCGGCCGGAATCGTGCAGGTCACGGTCTGGCCCGCTGCGGTGCAGCCCGCCGGCAACGTGCCGATGGTCAGACCGGTCGGAATCGTATCGGTGATCGTGCTCACCGCCGTCGTCGCTGCAGTACCGGTGTTCTGCACGCTCAGCGTGTAACTCGCGGGCACGCCAACGGTGAACGATGCGGCGCTCGCCGTCTTCGTCAGCGTCAACACCGGTGCGTTGACCGGCGTCGTTGTCGTGCTGGTGCAATGCGCTGCCGCCGGACAGGTCGGATCGCCGCCGCCAGTCACCGTCGCGGTGTTCACCGCCGGGCTCGCCGCTGCTGCGGTCGGAGTCACCGGGATCACGAAGCTCGTGGTCGCATTGATCGCCAGGCCCGCCGCGATCGTGCAGGTCACCGTCTGACCGGCTGCGGTACAACCCGCCGGCAGCGTGCCGATGGTCAGACCCGCAGGAATCGTGTCGGTGATCGTCGAGACTGCCGTCGTCGCTGCAGTGCCCGTGTTCTGGACCGACAGCGTGTAGCTCGCAGGCACGCCAACGGTGAACGATGCGGCGCTCGCCGTCTTCGTCAGCGTCAACACCGGTGCGTTGACCGGCGTCGTTGTCGTGCTGGTGCAATGCGCTGCCGCCGGACAGGTCGGATCGCCGCCGCCAGTCACCGTCGCGGTGTTCACCGCCGGGCTCGCCGCTGCTGCGGTCGGAGTCACCGGGATCACGAAGCTCGTGGTCGCATTGATCGCCAGGCCCGCCGCGATCGTGCAGGTCACCGTCTGACCGGCTGCGGTACAACCCGCCGGCAGCGTGCCGATGGTCAGACCCGCAGGAATCGTGTCGGTGATCGTCGAGACTGCCGTCGTCGCTGCAGTGCCCGTGTTCTGGACCGACAGCGTGTAGCTCGCAGGCACGCCGACCGTGAAGCTCGCCGCGCTCGCCGTCTTCGTCAGCGTCAACACCGGTGCGTTGACCGGCGTCGTCGTCGTGCTGGTGCAATGCGCCGCCGCCGGACAGGTCGGATCGCCGCCGCCGGTCACCGTCGCGGTGTTCACCGCCGGGCTCGCGGCTGCTGCGGTCGGAGTGACCGGGATGACAAAACTGGTGGTCGCGTTCACGGCCAAACCCGCCGCGATCGTGCAGGTCACTGTCTGGCCCGCTGCCGTGCAGCCCGCCGGCAACGTGCCGATGGTCAGACCGGTCGGAATCGTATCGGTGATCGTCGAGACTGCCGTCGTCGCTGCAGTGCCCGTGTTCTGGACCGACAGCGTGTAGCTCGCCGGCACGCCGACCGTGAACGATGCGGCCGAAGCCGTCTTCGTCAACGTCAGCTGCGGAGCACTCACCGGCGTCGTCGTCGTGCTGGTGCAGTGTGCCGCCGCCGGACAGGTCGGATCGCCGCCGCCGGTCACCGTGGCGGTGTTCACCGCAGGCGACGCCGCCGCTGCGGTCGGGGTGATCGGAATGATGAAGCTTGAAGTGGCACTCACGGCCAAGCCGGCCGGAATCGTGCAGGTCACCGTCTGACCGGCTGCGGTACAACCCGCCGGCAGCGTGCCGATGGTCAGGCCGGTCGGAATCGTATCGGTGATCGTGCTCACCGCCGTCGTCGCTGCAGTACCGGTGTTCTGCACGCTCAGCGTGTAACTCGCGGGCACGCCAACGGTGAACGATGCGGCGCTCGCCGTCTTCGTCAGCGTCAATACCGGTGCGTTGACCGGGGTCGTTGTCGTGCTGGTGCAATGCGCTGCCGCCGGGCAGGTCGGATCGCCGCCGCCAGTCACCGTGGCGGTGTTCACCGCAGGCGAAGCTGCCGCTGCGGTCGGTGTCACCGGGATCACGAAGCTCGTGGTCGCGTTCACAGCCAGGCCCGCCGCGATCGTGCAGGTCACCGTCTGTCCGGCTGCGGTACAACCCGCCGGCAGCGTGCCGATGGTCAGACCGGTCGGAATCGTATCGGTGATCGTCGAGACTGCCGTCGTCGCTGCGGTGCCGGTGTTCTGGACCGACAGCGTGTAGCTCGCAGGCACGCCGACCGTGAAGCTCGCCGCGCTCGCCGTCTTCGTCAGCGTCAACACCGGTGCGTTGACCGGCGTCGTCGTCGTGCTGGTGCAATGCGCCGCCGCCGGACAGGTCGGATCGCCGCCGCCGGTCACCGTCGCGGTGTTCACCGCAGGCGAAGCTGCCGCTGCGGTCGGGGTGATCGGAATGATGAAGCTTGAAGTGGCACTCACGGCCAAGCCGGCCGGAATCGTGCAGGTCACGGTCTGGCCCGCTGCGGTACAACCCGCCGGCAGCGTGCCGATGGTCAGGCCGGTCGGAATCGTATCGGTGATCGTGCTCACCGCCGTCGTCGCTGCAGTACCGGTGTTCTGCACGCTCAGCGTGTAACTCGCGGGCACGCCAACGGTGAACGATGCCGCGCTCGCCGTCTTCGTCAGCGTCAATACCGGTGCGTTGACCGGGGTCGTTGTCGTGCTGGTGCAATGCGCTGCCGCCGGGCAGGTCGGATCGCCGCCGCCAGTCACCGTGGCGGTGTTCACCGCAGGCGAAGCTGCCGCTGCGGTCGGTGTCACCGGGATCACGAAGCTCGTGGTCGCGTTCACAGCCAGGCCCGCCGCGATCGTGCAGGTCACCGTCTGACCGGCTGCGGTACAACCCGCCGGCAGCGTGCCGATGGTCAGACCGGTCGGAATCGTATCGGTGATCGTGCTCACCGCCGTCGTCGCTGCAGTACCGGTGTTCTGCACGCTCAGCGTGTAACTCGCGGGCACGCCAACGGTGAACGATGCGGCGCTCGCCGTCTTCGTCAGCGTCAACACCGGTGCGTTGACCGGCGTCGTTGTCGTGCTGGTGCAATGCGCTGCCGCCGGGCAGGTCGGATCGCCGCCGCCAGTCACCGTGGCGGTGTTCACCGCAGGCGACGCCGCCGCTGCGGTCGGGGTGATCGGAATGATGAAGCTTGAAGTGGCACTCACGGCCAAGCCGGCCGGAATCGTGCAGGTCACCGTCTGACCGGCTGCGGTACAACCCGCCGGCAGCGTGCCGATGGTCAGACCGGTCGGAATCGTATCGGTGATCGTGCTCACCGCCGTCGTCGCTGCAGTACCGGTGTTCTGCACGCTCAGCGTGTAACTCGCGGGCACGCCAACGGTGAACGATGCGGCGCTCGCCGTCTTCGTCAGCGTCAACACCGGTGCGTTGACCGGGGTCGTCGTCGTGCTGTTGCAATGCGCCGCCGCCGGACAGGTCGGATCGCCGCCGCCGGTCACCGTCGCGGTGTTCACCGCAGGCGAAGCTGCCGCTGCGGTCGGGGTCACCGGGATCACGAAGCTCGTGGTCGCATTGATCGCCAGGCCCGCCGCGATCGTGCAGGTCACCGTCTGACCGGCTGCGGTACAACCCGCCGGCAGCGTGCCGATGGTCAGACCCGCAGGAATCGTGTCGGTGATCGTCGAGACTGCCGTCGTCGCTGCGGTGCCCGTGTTCTGGACCGACAGCGTGTAGCTCGCCGGCACGCCGACCGTGAACGATGCGGCCGAAGCCGTCTTCGTCAGTGTGAGCACAGGACGGTTTACGGGCGTCGTCGTCGTGCTGGTGCAGTGCGCTGCCGCCGGGCAGGTCGGATCGCCACCGCCGGTCACCGTCGCGGTGTTCACCGCCGGGCTCGCCGCTGCTGCGGTCGGAGTCACCGGAATCACGAAGCTCGTGGTCGCGTTCACGGCCAAACCGGCCGCGATCGTGCAGGTCACCGTCTGGCCTGCAGCCGTGCAACCCGCCGGCAAGGTGCCGATGGTCAGACCCGCAGGAATCGTGTCGGTAATCGTGCTCACCGCCGTCGTTGCTGCGGTGCCGGTGTTCTGGACCGACAGCGTGTAGCTCGCAGGCACGCCGACCGTGAAGCTCGCCGCGCTCGCCGTCTTCGTCAGCGTCAACACCGGTGCGTTCACCGGCGTCGTCGTCGTGCTGGTGCAATGCGCCGCCGCCGGACAGGTCGGATCGCCACCGCCAGTGACGGTTGCGGTGTTCACCGCAGGCGAAGCTGCCGCTGCCGTCGGCGTGATCGGAATGATGAAGCTGGTGGTCGCACTTACCGCCAGACCGGCCGGAATCGTGCAGGTCACCGTCTGGCCCGCAGCCGTGCAGCCCGCCGGCAACGTGCCGATGGTCAGACCGGTCGGAATCGTATCGGTGATCGTCGAGACTGCCGTCGTCGCTGCGGTGCCCGTGTTCTGCACGCTCAGCGTGTAACTCGCGGGCACGCCAACGGTGAACGATGCGGCGCTCGCCGTCTTCGTCAGCGTCAACACCGGTGCGTTGACCGGGGTCGTTGTCGTGCTGGTGCAATGCGCTGCCGCCGGGCAGGTCGGATCGCCGCCGCCGGTCACCGTCGCGGTGTTCACCGCCGGGCTCGCCGCTGCTGCGGTCGGAGTCACCGGAATCACGAAGCTCGTGGTCGCGTTCACGGCCAAACCGGCCGCGATCGTGCAGGTCACCGTCTGACCGGCTGCGGTACAACCCGCCGGCAGCGTGCCGATGGTCAGACCCGCAGGAATCGTGTCGGTGATCGTCGAGACTGCCGTCGTCGCCACTCCGCCGGTGTTCTGCACGCTCAGCGTGTAGCTCGCCGGCACGCCGACGACGAAGCTCGCAGCGCTCGCTGTTTTCGTCAATGTCAGCAGTGGTGGTTGCGGCGGCGAATTGACGCACACGGCGTTATCGGTGACGGCGCCATTTTCCTGGCCGGCCGGCAACGACACCGCGTTGTAGAGACCACTTCCTGGCGTGGGCGTCGCCGCACAGACGGTGGGTGGGGCGCTGCTTGTGAATACGTAAGTGACAGTGACGTTGAACGTATGTGTCACCCCGGCGCCGATCGTGTTGCCCGCAGGTGCAAGCGTGTATGCACCACCGCCCGCCTGCGAACCGGCCGGAGGCGCGCCTGCGCCGCTCGTGGTCCAGACAATGCCGGTTGGTGTGGTGGCCGCCGGGAAGACCGGCGAGTCAGTCAGCGCACCATATGTGCCCGCAGCAGCACCGCTGTTGGTGACGGTGACGGTGTAGGTCACGCTGTAAATGCCGCCCACCGAAGGCCCAGTCGCCGTGCCGGCCGTCTTGGCGATATTGATGTTCGGGCGGTTCACGGGCGTCGTCGTGGTGCTGGTGCAATGCGCCGCCGCCGGGCAGGTCGGATCGCCGCCACCGGTCACCATCGCGGTGTTCACCGCCGGGCTCGCCGCTGCTGCGGTCGGAGTCACCGGGATCACGAAGCTCGTGGTCGCATTGATCGCCAGGCCCGCCGCGATCGTGCAGGTCACCGTCTGACCCGCTGCGGTGCAGCCCGCCGGCAACGTGCCGATGGTCAGCCCCGCAGGAATCGTATCGGTGATCGTCGAGACCGCCGTCGTCGCTGCGGTGCCGGTGTTCTGCACGCTCAGCGTGTAGCTCGCCGGGACGCCCACGGTGAACGATGCGGCGCTCGCCGTCTTCGTCAGTGTGAGCACAGGACGGTTTACGGGCGTCGTCGTCGTGCTGGTGCAATGCGCTGCCGCCGGACAGGTCGGATCACCGCCACCGGTCACCGTCGCGGTGTTCACCGCAGGCGAAGCTGCCGCTGCGGTCGGAGTGACCGGAATGACAAAACTGGTGGTCGCGTTCACTGCCAAACCGGCCGCGATCGTGCAGGTCACCGTCTGACCTGCGGCCGTGCAGCCCGCCGGCAAGGTGCCGATGGTCAGACCCGCAGGAATCGTATCGGTGATCGTCGAGACAGCCGTCGTCGCTGCGGTGCCGGTGTTCTGCACGCTCAGCGTGTAGCTCGCCGGCACGCCCACGGTGAACGATGCGGCCGAAGCCGTCTTCGTCAGTGTGAGCACAGGACGGTTGACAGGCGTGGTCACGCTGCCTGTGTTGCCGCCGGCGCATGTGACCGGGGCGCCCGAACAATCGGGGTCGCTGACGCCTGTCGGCGGAATGACGGTGGCGGTGTTGGTGATGCTGGCGGCAGCCGCCGCGCCCACCGTACATGCGATGGTCAGGGTGGCGGTGCCGCCCGACGGAATGGCGACGCCTGTCCACGTGCCGGTACCGGTCGCGCCGGAGGCGATGGTGCCGACGTTGAAGGTGCCCGTGGACGGCGTGAAGCTGCAGCCGGTCAGGCCGGCGGGCAGGGATTCGAGGATGGAGAGGGTATCGGCGACGGCAATGGCGCTCGGGCCGGCATTGCCGAGTGTGAGGGTGTAGGTCAGGAGTTGACCCACGACGACCGGGCTCGGGCTCGCGGTCTTGGTCAGGCTCAGATTGGCGGTGCGGGTGATCGCATCGCTGTCGGTCGCGGAGTTGTTCGCGTTGTTGGGGTCGGTGACCGTGGCCGGAGGCGTGATCGTGGCGCTGTTGACCGCGTTCTGCGACCAGGCGACAGGACTCGCGACGAACGCGATACCGAAAACGATAGTCGCGACGATCGAACGACGCGTTTTATCGGCAATGCAAGTCAAATTGGCTAGCACTGAAACTTCCCCTTGGACCCGACCGCCCCGACGCGACCGCTGCCCGTATCCCGGTGACGCAGCCCCGAATCCCCCCGGTGCCGCGGATGAGTTTTTTTGAATATTTATCTAATTACGATCAAAGACCACTTGCGGATGCGACAAAACCCGTCGCCGGACCAGTCTCCTGGTCCGAGGGCGGGTGGAATCCACAACACCGGAGGCAGCAAGCAAGTTCCACGCCAAGGTGCCGATTTTTCAGCAAGAAAACGCCTATGCCCCTGATTCAGCAAGCAATTGCAAGTACCGAAAAATCCATGATTCGGGCACTGATCGTCTGCGCATTGAGTCACATTTTGCACCATTGTGCCAAATCCGTCCCGCTTTAAATTCGGAAATCCGTTCGATGGATCCGTCGCCCGGAAGCGGCTGACGAGCACTGGCCCCAAGCGGCCCACGCGCCCAAATTCCCGCCCCTGCTAGAATTTTCGCTCTATATCCCGCTTTCGCCACATCGCCAGCCAAGCACCGGTGCCGCATTCGCGCCGGTAGCACCAGGACGCCCAACTTCATGATCACCCCCACCGACCTCCATCCGCCGGCTGCCGGCAGCCCCCCCGCTGTCGATCGCGATTACACCCTGGACGATAAGTTCACCCGAACGGAGGGCCGCGTCTACCTGTCAGGTGTACAAGCCTTGGTCCGGCTGCCGCTGATGCAGCGGCTGCGCGACCAGGCGGCCGGGCTGAACACCGCCGGCTTCGTCAGCGGTTACCGCGGCAGCCCGCTGGGCGGCTTCGATCTGGAGCTGTGGCGGGCGAAGAAGCATCTGGAAGCCGCCGGAGTGAAGTTCACGCCCGGTCTCAACGAAGACCTCGGCGCCACCATGGTCTGGGGTACCCAGCAGACCAACCTGTTCCCGGGCGCCAAGGTCGAGGGCGTGTTCGGCATGTGGTACGGCAAGGGTCCGGGCGTGGATCGCTGCGGCGACGTGTTCAAGCACGCGAACGCCGCCGGCACTTCCCGTCACGGCGGCGTGCTGGCGCTGGCCGCCGATGATCACGCCTGCCGCAGTTCGACCTTGCCGCACGGCAGCGAAGGCGAATTCCAGTCCGCGCTGATGCCGGTGCTGAATCCGGCCGGCGTGCAGGACATCCTCGACATGGGCCTGATCGGTTGGGCGATGTCGCGCTACACCGGCCGTTGGGTCGGCTTCAAGACGATCGCCGAAACCGTCGAGTCGTCCGCGTCCGTCGACGTGAATCCGCTGGCGCTGCAGATCGTCACGCCGAGCGATTTCGAGATTCCGCCGGGCGGCTTGAACATCCGCTGGCCGGATGCGCCGCTGGACCAGGAGATGCGCCTGCATCGCTATGCGGTGAACGCCGCGCAGGCCTTCGCGCGCGCGAACAGACTCGATCGCATCGTGATCGACTCGCCGAATGCGCGACTGGGCATCGTCACCACCGGCAAGAGTTATCTCGACGTGCTGCAGGCGCTGGAGTATCTCGGTCTCGACAACCGCGCCTGCGCCGATCTGGGCATCCGCGTGTACAAGATCGGCATGACCTGGCCGCTGGAACCGGTGGGCATCCGCGCGTTCGCGCGCGGCCTGCAGGACATCGTGGTGGTGGAAGAGAAACTCAGCTTCATCGAAAGCCAGATGAAAGAGTTGTTCTACAACTTCGAAGGCGACCGTCCGAGCATCGTCGGCAAGCACGACGAAAGCGGCGAATGGATCCTGCCGTCGACCGGCGAATTGACGCCGGCCAAGATCGCCGGCGTGATCGCGCGTCGCATCCAGAAATTCATCCCGCTGGAAGCGAGCGCCAGCGACCACATCCGCGATGTGCTGCGCTGGATGGAGGAGAAGGAAAGCGAACTGGCGCTGCCGCGCGCCAACTTCCCGCGCGTGCCGCACTACTGCAGCGGCTGTCCGCACAACACTTCGACCAAGGTGCCGGAAGGTTCGCGCGCGCAGGGCGGCATCGGCTGTCACTACATGGTGACGTGGATGGACCGCAGCACCGACACCTTCACCCACATGGGCGGCGAAGGCGTGACCTGGTGCGGGCAGGCCGGATTCACCGACAACGAACACATCTTCCAGAATCTCGGCGACGGCACCTATTTCCACAGCGGTTCGCTCGCGATCCGCCAGTCGATCGCGGCCGGCGTCAACATCACCTACAAGATCCTCTACAACGACGCGGTCGCGATGACCGGCGGCCAGCCGGTCGACGGCACGCTGAGCGTGCCGCAGATCGCGCAGCAGATGCGCAGCGAAGGCGTCGAGAGGATCGTCGTCGTGTCCGACGACATCGAAAAGTGGTCGAACAGATCGATCTTTCCTTCCGGCGTCGAATTCTTCGACCGCCGAGAACTGGATGCGGTGCAGAAACAACTGCGCACGGTGAAGGGCACCAGCATCCTGATCTACGACCAGACCTGCGCCACCGAGAAGCGCCGGCGCCGCAAGCGCGGCAAGATCGTCGATCCGCAGAAACGCGTGCTGGTCAATTCGCTGGTCTGCGAAGGCTGCGGCGACTGCGGCGTGAAGAGTTTCTGCGTCTCGGTGCTGCCGAAGGAAACCGAATACGGCCGCAAGCGCGACATCGACCAGAGCAATTGCAACAAGGATTACAGCTGCGTCGAAGGCTTCTGCCCGAGCTTCGTCACCGTGCACGGCGGCCAGCTGAAGAAAGGCAAGAAGGCCAGCAACGCGGACCGCCTCACCGACCTGCCGATGCCGACCTTCGCAAGCGCGCTCGACAAGCCCTGGAACATCCTGATCACCGGCGTCGGCGGCACCGGCGTAGTCACGATCGGCGCGCTGCTGGGCATGGCCGGACATCTCGAACACAAGGGCGCGACCGTGCTCGACCAGACCGGTCTTGCGCAGAAAGGCGGTGCGGTCACCACCCACATCCGCATCGCCGCCAAACCCGAAGACATCCATGCGGTGCGGATCGCCGCAGGCGAAGCCGACCTCGTGCTGGGCTGCGACATGGTGGTGGTCAACGACTACTGGGCGCTGTCGAAGATCCGCGAAGGCCGCAGTCATGTGGTGCTCAACAGCTACGAAGCGATGCCCGGCACGTTCACGACGCGCCCGGACATGCAGTTTCCGGCCGCCGACATCATCTCCGCCGTGCGCACCGCGCTCGGCGGCGCGGATCCATTGGTGATCGATGCCACGCAGATCGCCACCGCGCTGATGGGCGATGCGATCGCCGCGAACCTGTTCATGCTCGGCTACGCGTGGCAGCAGGGACTGGTGCCGATTTCGTTCGACGCGATCATGCGCGCGGTGGAACTCAACGGCGCTGCGATCGAAATGAACAAGACCGCGTTCGCCTGGGGGCGGCTCGCCGTCATCGATCTGCCCGCGGTGATCGATGCCGCCGGCATCGTGCGCAACGCGCCGACCGCCGCCGAAAGCACGCCGCATGCGCTGTCGCTGTTGGCGCCGACCGCGTCGGAAGGCCACGAATCCGGCCTCGACCCGCACAGCGCCGAACTGCGCAGCGCCGACGAATTGCGCCACGTGCCGGCAGTCGCCACCGATCGCGACTGGTTCGCGCCGCTGGACGACGCGCGCCTGTCGCGTTCGCTGGACGAAGTGGTCGCGCGCCGCACCAGCTTCCTCAGCGAATACCAGGACATCATCTACGCGAAGCGCTACGGCGACTTCATCGCCAAGGTACGCGCGGCGGAACAGGCGAAAGCGCCCGGCTCCACCGATCTGTCGGAAGCCGTCGCCCGCTACGCGTTCAAGCTGATGGCGTACAAGGACGAATACGAAGTCGCGCGCCTGTACACCAGCGGCGATTTCCAGAAACGGGTCGCGCAGCAGTTCGAGGGCGATTACAAACTCAAATTCAACCTCGCGCCGCCGCTGCTGGCGAAGAAGAACGCCGATGGCCAGCTGATCAAGAAGGAATACGGTCCCTGGGTGTTCACCGCATTCAAGCTCATGGCCAAGCTGCGCTTCCTGCGCGGCGGTGCGTTCGATATTTTCGGCCGCACCGAAGAACGCAAAATGGAGCGCCAGCTGATCGAGGACTATTTCGCGACCGTCAAACTGCTGCTCGACAAGCTCGATGCCGGCAACGTCGCGCTGGCCACCGAGATCGCCAGCATTCCCGAGCACATCCGCGGCTATGGCCACGTGAAGGAAGCACATCTGCACAAGGCGAAGGCGCGCGAGGTGGAGTTGCTGCAGAAATTCAATGCATGACGCGAAGCCGCGCGTTCAAGCAGCCGGTCGACAACAGAAGACCCCGGGAAATCGCGGTCTTCGTTCATTCCTGTTCCGCAAGCATCAACCTGGATAAAACCGGTCCAGCGCCTTCTCGGATTGCGCACGCTCGACATCGGACATGCCGCGGGTGACCGCGCGGTAATCCTCGATCAGCGCCACGTCGTGCGGCATCGCGCTGGCCAGCGCTTTGAGCACTTCGCTGCGTTCGAAATCGGAGGACATGCCGCGCACGCTGCGCAGGATGCCCTGGCTGCGCGCGACATCCGGCGTCGTACTGCGGATCAACGCCACCAGCGCTTCGCGCCGCTCGAAATCGGACGCCAACGCTTCGACCACCGCGAGATAATCGCTGTCCTGCAGGGCGATGCCGGTCCTGGATGCGGCTTCCAGAACGGAGCGCTGCTCGAAATCGCTGTCCATCCCCTGCATCGACTGCAGTGCGAGCGCTGCCGCCCCGACGCGCGGCGTGCCGTCCTCGATCACCGCGACCAATGCGCGCCTGCGCTCGAAATCGCTGTCCAGTCCGCGCAACACGCGCGACCATTCGGCGGCGCTGGCGTCGTTCACCGGCAGTTTTCCGGCGGCTTCGATCAACCACTCCGCGCACTCGAAATCCGAATCGATCGTCGCCGCGATGGACAGCAATGCCACCTGGTGTTCTGGCTCCAGCCTCGGGCGCACCAGCGCCGTATCCAGCGCGCGGCGCTTCTCGAAATCGGATCCGATGTCGCGCATCAACGCGTACGCTTTCGTCATCTGCGCCTGATCCGGCTGCGCCTGCGCGAAGAACTGGCCGAGATAGGCCGCGCGCGCGAAATCGTGTTTGAGCATGCCGATCTCATCCAGCAGCGCCGCCGCACCGCCGCGCGCGAGGATGCGTTTCGCGCGCGCTTCGGCTTGCAGACCGCTGACGCGATAGACATCGGGAATCGCTGTCGACAACCACGCTTTCGCCTCGGCATCGAAGGTCCTGGCGATGCCGCCGACGGTGTATTCGCGCACCGGGCCGTTCTTGCCGGGCACCATGCGCAGACTGCGCGTGACCCCGCCTCGACGCTGCTCGATCTCGAAGACGGCACCCGGCCCCATGCGCGCGACGTCGCTTTCCTCTGCGTTGAACGCCACGTCTCCGTCGATCGTCGCGCGCAGGGTTTCTCCCGGCGCCGGCGCGGACGAACGGATCGTCATGGTGTCGCCGTTGTTGCGGATGGTGATCGACAGCGCATGCTGCCAGACCGCATCCGCAAGCCTGTGGTGATCGAGCAACTCCGGCAACACGCCGGGCCGCGACACCACCATGACGCCGGGCAATGCGATCAACGCCAGGATCGCGCACACGGCTGCGGTCCAGCGCCAGCGTTTCGGAATCGTCGAAAATTTCATCTGCGAGTTCTCCAGGAGTGTGCGCACGCGGTCGACGATGCCGCCGCTGCGTTCGGCCATCGCCAGCGCCCAGCCTGCGCCGCGATGATCGGTGTTGTAGGGGTCCGCGCTTCTCGCCAGGCATTCGGCGAGACATTCGGCGAGATGCCGGCCATTGCCGCTGCGCTCCACTGCCGCCGCATCGCACAGCGTTTCGGCCAGGGTTTCGAGGCGACGCACTGCGTGCCATGCCAGCGGGTGGAAGAACAGCGGCACCAGCGCCAGACGCTGCAACGGCCGCCAGAGCGGATCGCGACGACGCAGGTGCGCGAGTTCATGCGCCAGCATCGCGCACTGCTGGCGCGCATCCAGCCCTTCGGCCCAGCGCGGCAACAGCACCGCACCGGGCAACACCAGCGGACTGGTCAGTCCCGACAGCACGCGCAGTGTCGGCGCGCGGACATGCATCTCCTGCACGAGCCTCTGCATCGTGCGCTGCAGTTCCACGCCCGCAGGCACGCCCGCGTGCACCAGCCGTCGGCGCAGGCGCAGCAGCCCCAGCGCCTGGCACATGACTCGCACGAACAGCAGCACCGTGCCCGACAACCACAGCATCAGTCCGAGGAACAGCGCATCGCTTGCGATCGGCAATGCCACCGGCGCGGGCCCGGCGGTCGGCGTCGCTGCAGCTGTCCGGGTATCGAAGGCGACCACTTCAGCGACGTCCTCCCGCTTCGACCCGTACGCGACATCACGATCGACGACAGGCGTGGCCTCCGCCGCGGGCGCAGGCGTCGATACGGCGGTCGGCCGTGCATCGATCGACGGCGCGCGCATCGCATCCCATGGCGTCAGCTCCATCGACACCGAGACGAACGCGCCGAACAGCGCGAACCGCCACGCCCATTCCGCCCAACCCGGATGTTTCAGCAGGCCCAGCCGCTCGATCGCCCACACCGCCGACAGCAGCACCGTGGCATGCAGCACGAATGCGATCAGCCAGCCGGCCGACGCCGACAGCGACAGACTTTCGATCCACTCGATCATGGCGATGCACTCCCGTCAGCATCGTCGCGCTGCAGCAGAGCGCGCACCTGTTCCAGATCGCCCTGCGCCACTTCGCGCTCGTTCACCAGATGCGCCAGCAGCGCTTTCGGGTCGCCACGGAAGACCTGCGCGATCAGGCTCGACACCATGTTCCGGCGCACCTGCGCCTCGCTGACGCTGGCGGTGTAGACCAGCATCCGGCCATCGCGCCGCGCGGCCACCGCGCCGCGCTTCTCCAGCCGGGTCAGCAGCGTCGCCACCGTGGTGTGGGCCAGATCGCGGTCGGCCAGCGCCTCGGTGACCTCGGCCACGCTCAGGTCCCCGGACCGCCACAGCACCCGCATCAGGTCCAGCTGCAGGTCGCTCAATACGATGTCTTCGGCCATGCCGGCTCTCGTTCTACAAGTGTCGTACTACAGTTGTAGAACAAGAAAGCCGCGCCGTCAAGCGGGTCGGAAGTCATGGCCAGCACAACGCGCCTCATGACTGCTGCGAAACAACCCCGATCGACAGAATCCGTATCCACCGGGCGAATCGTCGTCGGTTTCCGCACCTTGCCGGACCCCGCCGTGCAGGCCCTGTGCCGACGTTCAGACCCGCGTCTTTTGGATGGATTACCTTAGCCGCGTCGCGATCGTTTCGTCGCCCAAGGAGGAGCTGCCATGTCACCGTTCCCGCTCTCGTTGTTCGCGTTGTTGTCCGTCGCTGCCTGCACGCCGGTGGCATCGAACGAACCGCCGCCCGGTGGAGATGAGGGCGGGGAAAGCGCCGCTGGCGGCAAGCCACGGATGAAAAGCGGGCCGTTGCCGCCCGAGGAACAGATCCGTGTGGCGCCGGGAATCCTGGACGCCAGCTGCAGCGCCGAGCCGGCGCAGCGCTTCGTTGGCCGGAAGGCGGATGAAGGCACGGTGCAGGCGGCGATCGCCGCGAGCGGCGCGAAGACGGTGCGGGTGATCGAGCCCGACATGATGGTGACGATGGATTACCGCGGCGACCGTCTGAACATCCGCGTGGACGCCGACGGAAAGATCATCGAGATCGCATGCGGTTGAAGCCGCATGCAGCGGGCAACAAGGCGCACTGCGGCGGATTATTGAGGCGGATCAGCGCACGGACGCCGCCGCAGGCCTAGACTGCGACCTCATTCGAGGCAGGAGACGGGCGATGCGCAATCCGACATCGGGATCGAAGTGGATGGCGGTCGTCGCGATGGCGCTGCTGGCAGCGTTCGCGTGGACCACCTTCCGCACGCCGAACGACGTCGTGCCCAACGGCAGCGGGCCCGGTACGTCCGTCGCCAGCGAAACCACGCGCGCAACGCGCGCGCAGCCACCGAGCGAAACGGCGGCACTCGAAACACCGCCGCCGATGGTGGACGCCACGGCGCCGAACGCGGCCTATCCCGCCTTCCTGCCGGCCGAAGCCATCGACACCCTGCGGTTGATCGAACGCGGCGGCCCCTACCCGTATCGACAGGACGACGGCGTGTTCGGCAATCGCGAACGCCGGCTGCCGCAGCAGTCGCGCGGCTATTACCGCGAATACACCGTCGAAACACCGGGCTCGCGCGATCGCGGCGCGCGCCGGATCATCGCTGGCGGTCGCCCGCCGGTGGAATACTTCTACACCGACGATCACTACGGCCGCTTTCAGCGGTTCACGCTCGACGACAGCAGGCTCGACGACAACGCGACCGTCGGCAGGGAGACGCCGCGATGAGCGATATCGAATTGGGCACCCTGCTGGCCGACTCCAGCCAGGCCGGCGCGTATTTCGTCGATGCGCGCGACCGCGAAGCGCTGGTGGAAGCCGGCGGCACGCTGCAGTTCGCGGTGCTGCCGGTGGATCTGCGCGCCTGCGCCGATGCCGAGGCGGCGATGTGCGAGATCGCGGACGTGCTGCGTTTTCCCGATTGGTTCGGCGAAAACCTAGACGCGCTGGCGGATTGCCTGGGCGACCTGTCGTGGTTGCCGTCGGAAGGCTATGTGCTGGTGCTGGAGAACACCGCCGATTGGCGCGCGCAGGAGTCGGACACGTTCGACACGGTGCTCGACATCCTCAGTCAGACGGCGGAGCGTTGGGCGAAAGACCGCGTGCCGTTCTGGGCGTTCCTGCCGGTGTCCACGCGCGATCTGGCCGTCATCAACGAATAGATTTTCGCAGGAGCGACCAGGCTTTCGCAGGAGCGACGGAAGTCGCGACAGGCGGAAGAAAGTCCATCCGCAGCTTGTCGCGACTTCCGTCGCTCCTACAAAGGCAACCGCTCCTGCAAAGGCAACAGTGCTGTGCGGCTACAGCGCGGGATCGGCAATGGCGGACGCCGGTGCCGCAGGCGCCCGCGCATAGCGCCATGCAACCGCCACCGCGCAGGCCAGCAGCGCAGATGCGATCAGGAATGCGATGCCGGGCAAGCGCACCGGCGCATGCGGGCCGATGAAGTAGCCGAACGAGCCGGCGAACAGCGCGGGCGCGACGATGCCCGCCAGCGATACCAGACTGCTCAACGCACCCTGGATGCGGCCCTGTACTTCGGGGCCGACCTGCTGCGTGATCAAGGCCTGCGTCGATGGCGTGGCGATCGCCCACAGCGCGCTGATCGGCAGGCCCGCGAGAAACATCCATCCGCTACCGGCGAATCCGTAGATCAGGAAACCGATCACGCCGCAGCTCAGGCCGACGAGGATCGCCCGGCGCTCGCCGAGACGCTTGACCATCTTTCCGATCAGCAGCGCGTTGACGATCACGCTCAGCACGCCGACGACCGCCAGCACGTAACCGGCTTCTTTTTCCTTCCAGCCGAAGCTGGCATCGGCGTACAGCACGAAGGTGCTGGGATAGACGAAATGCGCGAAATTGGCGAGGAACACCACCGCCACCAGACCCCAGATCTGCGGGTAGTCGCGCAGCAGATGCACCGAACCCATCGGCTTGGCGTGCGCCCAGTCGAACGCGGGCGAGCGGCGCGCCTTCGGCAGCGACTCCGGCAGCACGAACAGACCGTACCCGAAGTTGATCAACGCCAGCCCGGCGGAAAACCAGAACGGCAGGCGATGGTCGATATCGCCCAGCAGACCGCCGATCACCGGACCGACGATGAAACCCAGGCCGAACGCGGCGCCGATCATGCCGAAACTCTTGGCGCGGTTCTCCGGCGCGGTGATGTCGGCGATATAGGCGTTGGCGGTGGAGAAGCTGGCCGAGGTGACCGCCGAAATCAGCCGGCCGACGAACAGCCAGGCGAGATTCGGCGCCAGCGCCATGAAGATGAAATCGATCCCCAGCCCCAGGCACGACAGCAGGATCACCGGCCGTCGCCCGTAGCGGTCGGACAGCGCGCCCTGGATCGGGGCGCTGAAGAACTGCACGATCGCGAACGCGGTGCTGAACGCACCCACCCAGTACGCCGCCTGCGACTGGTCGCCGCCGACGAAGGTCTGCACCAGATGCGGCAGCACCGGAATGATCACGCCGAACGCCAGCACGTCGATCAGTACGGTGATGAAGATGAACACGAGCGCGGCCTGACGCTTGGCGCCAACGAGGGGATTGTTCACGGAGTGGGGGCAGCTGACGAGCGAGGGCCGCAGTCTAACCCGCCCCCGACCACCCGACCGTCGCCGGGAACCGGCACCGGGCAGCGGCCAGTTGTCGCAGTGCAGCATTTGTGCTTTAGTCGGGTCATCCAGCGACACGGGACACGCGGACCCCACGGGTCTGCGGGAGCGGTTGTCGCCCCACGTTCTCCCCACGTTCTGTTCCCGGAGTTCTTCCGATGGAAAGCGACCAACGCGGCTGCCGTCCGCATCACGACCACGGTCTCTACGATCCGCGCGACGAGCGCGATGCCTGCGGTTTCGGCCTGATCGCCCATCTCGACGACAAACCCGGTGCCGGGCTGGTGAAACAGGCGCTCGACGCCCTCGCCCGCATGACCCATCGCGGCGGTGTCGCCGCCGACGGCCTGTCCGGCGACGGCTGCGGCCTGCTGATGAAAACCCCCGATGCCTTCCTGCGCGCGCTCGCGGCCGAATCCGGCATCGCTCTGGGCCAGCGCTACGCCTCTGGCATCGTATTCATGCCGCACGGCGACAACGCCATCGAGCGCATCCACAGCACCTTCTCGCAGGCGCTGCGCGAAGTCGGCCTGGCCGTCTCCGGCTGGCGCAACGTCCCGACCGACGCCTCGGTCTGCGGCGAACTGGCGAAAGCGACGATGCCGGCGATCGAACAACTGTTCGTGGTGCCGGTGCTGGATGTCGAAGGCGCGCGGATGACCCGCGATGCCTTCGCCCATGCGCTGTATCTCGCGCGCCGCCGCGCCGAGCAGCAGCTGCGCGACGTGCCCGGGCTGCATGTGGTCAGCCTCTCGGCGAACAGCATCGGCTACAAGGGCATGGTGCTGCCGCAATACCTGCCGCAGCTGTATCCCGATCTGCAGCGTCCGGAACTGGCGAGCAGCGCGGTGGTGTTCCATCAGCGCTTCTCCACCAACACCAGTCCGCGCTGGCCGCTGGCGCAGCCGTTCCGGCTGCTCGCCCACAACGGCGAGATCAACACCATCGCCGGCAACCGCATCTGGGCGCAGGCGCGCGCGCACGTGTGGCGCACCGATACGCTGAATCCCTCCGAATTCGATCCGGTGATCGAGACGGATGGCTCCGATTCGCAGAGTCTCGACTCGATGCTGGAACTGCTGCAGGCCGGCGGCATGGATCTGCTCAAGGCGCTGCGTCTGTTGATTCCACCGGCGACCCAATCGCTGGAATACAAGGACGCCGACCTGCTCGCGTTCTACGAGTACTACGCGATCAACAGCGAACCGTGGGATGGCCCGGCCGGCATCGTCGCGTTCGATGGCCGCTACGCCGCCTGCACCGTCGACCGCAACGGCCTGCGCCCCGCGCGCTGGCAGCTGAGCGACGACCGCGTGTTCATGGTCGCGTCCGAAGCCGGCGTGTGGGATGTCGAGACGCCGCGCATCCTCGCCAAGGGCAAACTCGGCCCCGGGCAGATGATCGCCGCCGACCTGCAGACCGGCCGCCTGCTGGATTCCGAGGCGATCGACGGCATCAACCGCGCGCGCGCGCCGTACAAGCAATGGCTCAAGCAGGGCATGACCTACCTGCACACCGAACTGGTCGACCCGAATCTCACCGCGGCACCGTTCGACGCGAGCACGTTGTCCGGTTTCCAGAAACTCTTCCAGCTCACCCGCGAGGAACGCGAACAGATCCTGCGCCCGCTGGCCGAAACCGAACAGGAAGCGGTGGGCTCGATGGGCGACGACGTGCCGATGGCGGCGCTGTCGGGCCACGTCCGCCCGCTGTACGACCGCTTCCGCCAGGCGTTCGCGCAGGTGACCAATCCGCCGATCGACTCGTTGCGCGAAGACTGCGTGATGTCGCTCGGCACGCAGATCGGCGAGGAAGGCAACATCTTCGTCGACGGTCCCGAGCAGGTGGCGCACGTGATGCTGAACTCGCCGGTGCTGTCGCAGCGCAAGCAGCGGCAGCTGCTGACGCTGCCGGCGTTCCGCGATTCGCACCGCTATCTCGACCTGAATTTCAGCGCAGAGGAAGGCCTGCGCGCCGCGCTGCTGCGGCTGTGCGCGGATGCCGAAGCCGCCGCGCGCGCCGGCGTGAAGCTGCTGATCATCACCGACCGCCGCCCGCGTCGCGATCATCTGCTGGTGCACGCATTGCTCGCCACCGGCGCGGTGCATCAGCATCTGGTGCGGCTCGGCCTGCGCTGCGCATCGAACCTGATCGTCGAAACCGGCACCGCGCGCGATCCGCATCATTTCGCCTGCCTGCTCGGCTATGGCGCGACCGCGATCTATCCGTATCTCGCCTATCAGACGCTGCACGATCTCGGCGAGCGCGGCATCCTCAAGACCAAGCACGGCGAAGCGACGCAGATCGGTCGCAGCTACCGTCGCGGCATCAAGAAAGGCCTGCTCAAGATCATCTCGAAGATGGGCATCGCCACCATCGGCAGCTATCGCGGCGGGCAATTGTTCGAGATCGTCGGCCTGGATCGCGAAGTCGTCGACCTGTGCTTCACCGGCACGCCCTCGCGCATCGGTGGCGCCACGTTCGCATCTCTGCAGGAAGAAACCGTCCGCATCGCCGAACGCGCCTGGGACAACAACGTGCTGCCGGATATCGGCGGCCTGCTGCAGTACACGCCGAACGGCGAATACCACCAGTACAACCCCGATGTGGTCGTCACCCTGCAGCGCGCGGTGCGCAGCGGCCTGCGCGAGGATTGGAACGCCTACGCCGACGCGGTGAATTCGCGCCCGCCCGCAGCGCTGCGCGATCTGCTCGCGTTCGACACCTCGAAGACGCATGCGATTCCGCTCGACGAAGTGGAACCGGTCGAAAGCATCGTCAAACGCTTCGACACCGCCGCGATGAGCCTCGGCGCGCTGTCGCCGGAAGCGCACGAAGCCCTGGCGATCGCGATGAACCGTCTCGGCGGGCGCAGCAATTCCGGCGAGGGCGGCGAAGACCCGCTGCGCTACGGCACCGGCAAGGTCTCGAAGATCAAGCAGGTCGCGTCCGGCCGCTTCGGGGTGACGCCCGAGTATCTGGTCAACGCCGAAGTGCTGCAGATCAAGGTCGCGCAGGGCGCCAAGCCCGGCGAAGGCGGCCAGCTGCCGGGGCACAAGGTCAACGCGTTGATCGCGCGCCTGCGCTACGCGCGGCCGGGCATCGGCCTGATCTCGCCGCCGCCGCATCACGACATCTATTCGATCGAAGATCTCGCGCAGTTGATCTTCGATCTGCGCCAGGTCAATCCCGAGGCGCTGATCTCGGTGAAGCTGGTCGCGCATGCGGGCGTCGGCACCATTGCCAGTGGTGTGGCGAAAGCCGGCGCCGATCTGATCACCATTTCCGGCCACGACGGCGGCACCGGCGCCAGCCCGATCTCCTCGATCCGCTACGCCGGCACGCCGTGGGAACTGGGCCTGTCGGAAGCGCGGCAGTCGCTGATCGCGAACGGGCTGCGCGACCGCGTGATCGTGCAGGCCGATGGCGGCATGAAGACCGGCCTCGATGTGATCAAGGCCGCGCTGCTCGGCGCCGAATCGTTCGGCTTCGGCACCGCGCCGATGATCGCGCTGGGCTGCAAGTACCTGCGCATCTGCCATCTCAACAACTGCGCCACCGGCGTCGCCACCCAGGACGACACGCTGCGCGCCGATCATTTCACCGGCCTGCCCGAGCGCGTCGAGAATTTCTTCCGTGGCCTTGCCGAGGAAGTGCGCGGCTATCTCGCGCAGCTGGGCGCACGCACGATCGAAGAGATCGTCGGCCACACCGAATTGCTGCAGCAGACCGAAGGCACGCTGCCCGTTCATCGCCTGCTGGATCTGTCGCCGCTGCTTGCGCACGAAGGCCTCACCGCAGGCGGACACTGCGGCGTGCGCGCGCCGCAGCCGGCGCCGACCGGCCTGGCCGCGCAGTTGGAAACGGATCTCGCGGATGCGATCGCACACAAGCGCGGCAACCAGGCGTTCGACACGCCGCTGCGTTACGACATCCGCAACACCGACCGCAGCATCGGCGCGCGCCTGTCCGGACGCATCGCGCGCGCGCACGGCAACCACGGCATGCACGACAGACCCATCGCCCTGCATTTCGACGGCAGCGCCGGGCAGAGCTTCGGCGCGTTCCTCGCCGGCGGCCTGCAGCTGGATCTCGAAGGCGAGGCCAACGATTACGTCGGCAAGGGCATGGCCGATGGCCGCATCGTGATCCGCCCGCCGCGCACCGCGCGCTACATCGCGCACGAGTCGCCGATCCTCGGCAACACCTGCCTCTACGGCGCCACCGGCGGCGAACTGTATGCCGCAGGCCGCGCGGGCGAACGCTTCGCGGTGCGCAATTCCGGCGCGCTTGCGGTGGTCGAAGGCGCGGGCGATCACTGCTGCGAATACATGACCGGCGGCGTGGTCGCGGTACTCGGCCGCACCGGCCTGAACTTCGGCGCCGGCTTCACCGGCGGCATGGCTTACGTGCTCGACCGCGACCGCGATTTCGTCGACCGCTACAACCATGAACTGATCGATATCCTGCGCATCAACTCGGAGGGATTCGAGCACCATCGCTCGCATCTGCTCGATCTGCTCGAAACCCATGTGCGCCACACCGGCAGCGTGTACGCGCAGGGCATCATCGACAACTTCCGCGACCACCTCGGCAAGTTCTGGCTGGTGAAGCCCAAGGCCGTGAGCATCGAGACGCTGGGCGAAACATTGCGGAGAGCCGCATGAGCAAGAAAACCCCGCAGGCGTTTCTGCAATCGCAGCGGCAGATGCCCGAGCGCGTGGCGCTGGATCTGCGCCAGCAGGGCGATTGGCACGAACTGTACGGCCGCTTCGAGGAAGCCGAGGCGAAGAAGCAGGCCTCGCGCTGTCTCGATTGCGGCAATCCGTACTGCAGCTGGGGCTGCCCGCTGCACAACTACATTCCGCAGTGGCTGGAACTCGCGCGCGAAGGCCGCGTGCACGAGGCGGCGACGCTGTGTCACGAAACCAATCCACTGCCCGAGATCTGCGGACGCGTATGTCCGCAGGATCGTCTGTGCGAAGGCGCGTGCACGCTCAACGATGGCTTCGGTGCGGTCACCATCGGTGCGGTCGAAAAATACATCGTCGACAAGGCGCTGGCCGAAGGTTGGCAGCCCGATGTCTCCGCCGCGCAGCCCACCGGCAAGCGCGTCGCGATCGTCGGCGCCGGCCCCGCCGGTCTCGCCTGCGCCGACAGGCTCGCGCGCGCGGGCGTGCAGGCGGTGGTGTTCGACCGATACGAACAGATCGGCGGCCTGCTGCAGTTCGGCATTCCCAGTTTCAAGCTCGACAAAGCGGTGATCGCAACGCGGCGTACCACGCTCGAAGGCATGGGCGTCGAGTTCCGCCTCGGCGTGGAGATCGGTGGCGACATCACGATGGACACGCTGCTCGCCGAATTCGACGCGGTGTTCCTCGGTCTGGGCAGTTATCGCTACACCGATGGCGGCCTGCCCGGGCAGGACCTGCGCAATGTGCTGCCGGCGCTGCCGTTCCTGGTGCAGAACGGACGCATCGTGGTGGGCGAACACGATGTCGCCGGCCGGCCCATCGCCGGTTGGGAAGATCAGGTGCGACTGCCCGACCTGCGCGACAAACGCGTGGTCGTGCTCGGCGGCGGCGACACCGGCATGGATTGCGTGCGCAGCGCGGTGCGGCTCGGCTCGGCGCAGGTCAGCTGCGTCTATCGCCGCGACGAAGCCAGCATGCCGGGCTCCGCGCGCGAAGTCGCGAACGCGCGCGAAGAAGGCGTGCAGTTCCTGTTCCAGCGCGCGCCGCTTGAATTGCTCGACGACGGCGATGGCCATGTCCGCGCGGTGCGCGTCGCCGAAACGCGTCTTGGCGAACCCGACGCGCGCGGTCGCCGTCGCCCGGAACAGCTGCCCGGCAGCGAGACCGAGCTCGACGCCGACATCGTCATCATCGCCTTCGGCTTCCAGCCCGATCCGCCCGCCTGGCTCGCCGCGCACGGCATCGCGCTGCACGACGACGGCCGGGTGAAAGTGTTTCCGGCACCGCCGCCGCACCACCCTCTGCGCATCGATCCCGCGAACCCGGTCTATCCCTACCAGACCGCGAACGCGAACGTCTTCGCCGGTGGCGATGGCGTGCGCGGCGCGGACCTTGTCGTCACTGCGGTGCAGGAAGGCAGGGATGCGGCGGCGAGTATCGTGAGGTTTCTGGGCTGATCAGCAAAAGGGGGTTGTCGCCTGACTTGTGCAGAAGTTGCTGGGTCGTTACACGGTCGCTCGACGGCAAGTCTTGCGTCGCTCGCATCCGGCGCGCCAGGGCGCGCCCTACTCAGAACATTTCGGTCGGTTTAGGTCGTGCTCCAGCACGCCGGTTTGTGCGGGTTACAGGCCTTGGCGCCACCGCCCAGTGCGGTGCTGCGATCGCCGTCGTTCGTCCGCGCGGCGCTGTAACCGGGATACGTGGTCTGCGCGGTAGCCGTGGCGCTGCGCGCCAGATTGGGCGTGTTGCAGACTTGCGCATGCGCCGGCAGGACAAAGGCCAGCATGAAGAGAGCCGCGAGCGCGATACGGTCGCGCAGGCGGAGACGAAGGAAGGTAAGGGAGAGAGCAGGCATGGCCATGAATCCTCCTGATGGTTATCGGGACCGTGCGTCGCGTCTGCGGTCCGTTTGCGCATTCCTGTGCGTAATTAATGGGATGTTCCAAAACGACCAGAATGTCAAGAAAAACGGGGGTTTTCGGACGAACGGATGCAGCACTTGTGACTGCTATCTCACAGACAGCACGCCAAAGACCCCGCTTTTGCAGGGTGCATACGCGAAACGTCATGCGCCCTATCGTCGGCGGTGAACACGAAGTCGCCGGCCCATCCATCGCCTGTTGGGAAGTCACGCAAGGAGTAACCGCCATAGGCGATCACGCCATCACGACACATTCGCCATTTCGAAACTCAATCATGGCGGGCATCGAAAAAAGGGGAATCCGCTTCGCGGACTCCGCTTTACGGCCTTTCGCGACAGGCGTTTTTACCCCAGGGTCGCAAGGCGAACATGTCCTTGCAGCGCAAGTCTAAGATCGGTGCGCTGGCGCACCGACTTCGTTGTCGTCGGCCTATAGCATGGCGGTATGTTCGTGGAGTTCTCGAATCCGCAGGGAAGCCTTCGCGACGCATGTCGTCAGCCTTGTCGAATACAGGCCGACTGCGGCCTCCCGTTGCGCTTCATGAGACCGCGCGGCGCATCCGATCCCGGTACGCCCCGATGAACCGGTAGACGGCACATCAGCAATACGACACGTATTCCGGCAGTCACCTTCAAATCACTGCCGCCAAGCAGCGCTCCCGTGACGGGTGTTGCCAACACCTGAACTCTGGATATGTCCTCATGAAACGCATCGCACTCACTGTACTATCGCTCGTTATCGCCACCTCATTCAGCGGCTTGGTCGCCGCCCAGACCTATGGTTCCCAAAACAGTTACGCGCCCGAAAACTCGCGCCGCGCATCCGCTCGAGTCACCCGTGTCGAACGCATGTCCAATCGTGACGCTGGCTACCGGCGTGATCCCTATCAGCGTCAGGAGTGCTGGAACGAGAGCACCAACAGGAACGAAAGCGGCTACTACCGCGACGAATCCGGTCGACTCTATCGCGGCGACAGCAGCAGCAAGACCACGCGTACGGTGATCGGCGCGATCGTCGGTGGCGCCTTGGGAACGCAGGTCGGCGGCGGTGATGGCCGTACCGCCGCCACCATCGCCGGTGCAGCGATCGGCGCTGCCATCGGCGGAAACTCCGGTCGTGACAACCGCTACGAGGGATACGATCGCTACAGCGACAACTCCGGTACCGAGCGTCGTTGCCGCACGATCGGCGGCAATGGCGGTCGCGACACGTATCGGGTGAGTTACACCTACGCCGGCCTTGCTTACCAGACCGTGACAAATATCAATCCCGGACGCACTTTGCGGGTGCTGGTCGACGTAAGGCCGGAAGATGATTGATGCATGGAATTTGAATCGTCGATCGATTGCGAAGGAGTCTTGTCAGGTCGTGTGAAAAGCGGACGATCCTACCAATCCACAAAGAACGCCCTTGCCGGGGCGTTCTTTGTTTGCAGGACAGAACTGGGACAACCTGACATCGATAGCCGTTCTCTTTCAAGCAATAACTTCGATGGTTTGATCTGGCTCTGCGTAATAGAGCATTCCTAAATCTTCGGTCTCTATGAGAACACCTTTATCAAGACGACCACCGCCGACCATTTCCTCTTTCGTAAGCCAACTGTCATATCCCACAGCACATAGCCAATTATCAAAGTCACAAACAACAAGACCACGGACATTACCCTCAACATTAACCACGTCACCAACCCGGATGTCTCTATCACCTTTGAGATACTTCATAGGCCAACTCCGAATCAATTTACAAACGGTTCAACAGGGACCCAGCTAGGCTGCAACGCATCCGGCTTCGCTACCCATTTTTGCTTTGCCCAAAAGCAATCACACTTCGGGTATGGATACTGATTCGCGATAAACATATTGTGATGTGATCCATAGACACCGTGTTGCATCTCAGTGTCTGGGATCACATCTAATGGCCGATACCCTACTGTACCCACAGGAACAATTCTTCCTGCGGTGGTTTTGCAAGGCGGGCATGTATTGTCAGGCCGACATTGATCTCGCTCTTTGAATGGATCATCCGAGCACGAAGCATCCTGTCCAAAATTTCCAGGAATCATCATCAAAATGACCCCTGCGGTAATCGGGTTCGTGCACATTCTCGCTACCGTAGTGATCCCGACGCCTCTTGCCGGCCCGTAAAACGGATCATTAGCAGGTGGCAAATTTGGCGGCGTGAAGCGACCAGGAGCACGCGGAAAGCTCGGCGTTCCCGTCGGAATACGTGCAGGTTGCGCTAACCCAAACGGGTCAATTTCGATCATCGGGTTTCCGCCAACGTAACCATATGTGCTGATGCCGCCACCGAGTCCGATTGGATCGCTTTGGCTATACCGCCCCGTGCTCGGATCGTAATCCCGGAAGTAGTTGTAATTGAACCCCGTCGCGCTGTCGTACTGCTGTCCCGGATAGCGCAGGTCCAGCACGAACAGCGTGTCGTCGCCGTCCGGGTCCTGCTCCGGTTCGGTCTCGCCGAACGCCTCGTCCGTCAACGCCCAGCGCCACACCGCCACGTCCCGGTCCGGGTCGATGACGACGCGTGGCGTACCCAACGCATCCGCTTCGACGTAGTGCAGATCGAGCGCGCTGCCCGCGTTGCGGACCAGTCCCACCGGCAGGTCGCCCAGCCAGATCGCCTGCTGGACCGCGATGCCGTTCGCATCGTAGTCGCCGATCCAATGGCCGGCCGGGTCGAACACCGTGTGCACCACTTCGTCGCTGCCGCTGCGGTAGACCCGCTCGCCTGCACCGTTGTAGCGGTAACTCATCGTCAGCTCGCCTTCCAGGCTCACGCTGGCCAGCCGGTTCGCCGCGTTGTACGTGAAGCTGCGCGTCAAGGCGCCCGGCGGCGGCGCTTCGTCGGTTGTCGCCTCCTGCTCCGTGCCGCTGTACGCCGCGCTCTCCAGAGATTCCTCCGGCGTGGGCAGCGGGTCGTCGATCACGATCGTCCCCATCGGCACGATGCTGATCAGATTGCCCGCCATGTCGTAGTTCCGCTGCGCGCCCGATGCGGTCATCAATCGATGCGTGCCCGGCCAGTAGCTGTGGATATCACCGGTCCACTGCGTGGTCGATGGGCCGGGGATGCACGGCTCGCCCGGTGGTACTCCGCTGCAGTCCTGGGCACTGACCGTGTCCCGCTGACCCGAGTTCGTCCGGTTGCCGGTCTTGTCGTAGCCGTAGCTCTGCCACGGCACGGCCTGCGCGTCCTTCGCGCTGATCAGACGGTTCAAACCATCGTGCTCGTAGCTGCGCTGCGGCGGATCGGTCTGATCGCCGTTGCGCAACACCTTGAGGTTGCCCACCTCGTCGAACTCGTAGCCCAGGCTGATTCCGCCCGCCGCCGTGTCCTGCACGATCCCCGGCTGACCGCTCTTGTTGAGCGTGCGCTCCATCACCCGGCCATTGCCGTACGTCCACTGCGCCACCGGACCGAAGGGGTGGTAATTGGCGCTGCGCAGCAGCTGGCGGCGACTCCCTGCCCGTTCGCTCACCGCCACGCCCATCTCCACCACGCGCCCCTGACCGTCGTACAGATAATCGACGACGATCCCATCCGGATACGTCATCGCCTGCAGCCGGCCGTTCGCGGCGTACTGCCATTGCAGCGTGAAGGTCTTGCCCTGCGTGCGCTGCACCTTGCGGGTCAGGTCGCCGAAGCGGTTGTAGCAGTACGTCGTCCTGTCGTTGTCGCTGCCATCGGTCATCCGGCCCAGACGGCCGGCGAGGAAGGTTTCGCCCGCAGGGCAATCGCTCTGTGCGACATCGTAGAGATAGATTGCGTTGAGCGCCGGCTCTTGCGGGTAGGTGACTGTCGTGAGCCGATTCAATCCATCGTATGCGTATTGGACGATCTTGCCGTTGGCGTTGGTCTGCTGCGTGAGGTTGCCGGCGCTGTCGTAGGTATAGTCGGTGGTGCCGGTGTCCGGGCTGACCAACTGGGTCCGATCGCCGAAGCCGTTGTAGCGATTGTCGGTGTGGAGCATCTTCGGATCGGTCACCCTGGTCAGGCGATCCAATGCATCGTAAATGAAGGCGGTCTCCGCGCGGTCCGTCGCCGTGGCGGCGGCGGTCGCGTTCTGCACCGTGCGCTTGAGCCGGCCCAACGGGTCGTACTCGCTGGTCGTCTCGCGGTTCGACGCATCGGTGACTTTGTCGGGATTGCCTTCAAGGTCGTAGTGGTAAGTGGTGGTGACCGGCGTTGTGATCGCGGGGTTCGGATGACGCGTCGATACCGCCTGCAACTGGCCCAGCGTGTTGTAGGTCCGCGACAGCGTCCGCCGCAGCGTACCGGCCGTATCGAAGATCTCCTCTTTCTCCCGGTCGCCATTGCCGTTGAGGGTGTAGACGATCGCATTGCCCTCGCTGTCGCTGATGCGGGTCAGCCGGCGCGCGTCGTCGTAGCCGAACAGCGCATACACGCCGTCGGGCTGGGTGAGCTTCTTCGCCGATCCGTCCGGCCAGTACTCGATCCGCGTGATCCGGTCGTCGCTCTCGCTGCCGCTGTCGGTGCCGCGCACCTTGCTGGCGGTGAGCCAGCCGCGCGTGTCGTATTCGGCATCGGTGATCACGCCGTTGGCGTCCTTCACCGATTTCACCCGGCCGGCACCGTCGTAGGCCAGGATTTCGACGACCTGATCCTTTGCGTTGGTGATTTCCCACATGTCTCCCTTGCGGTACGGGCATGTCGCCGGCGATGCGGCGCAGGTCGGTTCGTCCGCTGGGCGATATGCGTATTGCGTGATGTCCTTGAAGACGCCGGCCACCTCGGGACGCGGGCCGTTGATCTCTTTGATCAGGCCGACGATGGGACACGTGCTGCCCGGTGCCGAAACATCCGCCGATTCGCAGTAGCTCATGCCGGTCGTGCGGGTCGCGTCGTCGGCCGGATCGGTTGCGGCCACCGCCGCGACCTGGTTGCGGGCGTTATGGCTCCAGGTGGTCTTCGCCTTGAGCGCGCCAGCCATATCGCGGGTGCGGTGCTCGGTCACAAGGTTCGTCGCAGGGTCCCGGGTGATCTCCTGGCGCCGCTGTTCCGGCGTGCCGACCGCTTCGACCGTCGCGGAGCGATAGGCGCCCGTGCCGGCGTATTCGTAGTGGGTCGCCACACCCCTTCGGTCGGTGCTGCTGTCAAGCCGACCGGCAGCATCGAAGTGCTGGTTGGCGGCCAGTATTTCCCCGACATTCTGGACTGCAGTAATGCGCCGATACAGACCCGGTCGGATCGTGTACATGCGGGTTCCGCCCGAGGCCGTGGTCACCGTCGCCTGGGTGTCGCTGTCGTAACTGACGCTGGTGACATCGTCGGGTGCACCCAACGCCCGACTCTCGATCGTGCGCCCGCGTGCGTCGTACTTGAAGGTCGCGAAGCGCGCGCCGGTTTCCGAAGTGATGCCGGTGAGGTGATGTCGCTGGCTGGCATCGCCGATCGCGCCCGCTTCGGCATAGTGGTACTGCTTGATCCGGCCACCACCGTAATCGACGCTGGTGAGATTGCGGTCGTCATCGTAGCCATAGCCGATCGACGCGCCATCGGGTAGCCGGAGATACGACAGCAATTTCACTGCCGAGTATTCGAACTTGAGCTTTCGACCCTGGCCGTCGGTCACGGTGGACAGCAGACCGTTCGCATAGGCGAGGGTCGCATCGACGCGCGGATCGGCGGGATTGTGGATCTTCAGCAACAGGCCGCTGCTGTTGAAGTCGCGGATCTCCCCGCCTGACAGCCGCAGCCGCCAGCGCACCGTCCCCGACGGAAACGACTCCAGCACCTTGTCGGTCGAGTTCTCACCGCGATACCGGTGCGCGCCGATCAGCACGAAACTTTCGTAGGTGCCGGTTTCGTCGACCAGCGCTGCAGGCGAGCCACCCGGTACGCCGAAGATGCGGTCGCCGAACGTGTGCGTCCAACCCACCGCGAAGCCCACGTTGGTGCGGAACTGATGCAGGGAATGGTAATAGCGCGTAAAGGTGCGGCCGGCGAACGCGAAGTCGGGCTCGGCGCGCGCCTTGTCGCCGGTGGCCGGATAACACGGATGCTTGCTGGCCTTGCAGCTGGCGACCTGCTGGATCGGGCCGTTGATGGTGGCGAATCTGGCCGTTCTGCACAGCATCGGAAGGGTGAGATCCTCGATGCCGTCATTCGCTGTCGAATCGCTCACCCGGGTGTAACCGGCCGCACAGGTGTAGCTGGCTTCCTTGTAAATGGGAAAGACCAGATCGTCGCTGCCGCTGGAGCACGTGCGGGTCGTGCGGTAGTTCTTCCAACCGTAACGGACCGAGCCGTAAAGCACGGTGACCGTATTGTTGGCGCTGACCGTGCGATACGGTTCGACGCGCAGGTCCTGGACTTCGGACGCGCCAGTAAAGGTGCAGTTGGGGTACATCGCGCGGTACTTTTCCACCGCCTTGCCGACCAGTTCGGTTTCGTCGTTGCACCAGCTGTTGCCGAGATGGGGATCCGTGCTGGAGCTGCAGCCATGGCCACCGACCGGCAGGTAGCCGCCTCCTGCACCGACCGTACCGGTCTGGTAACTCGGGGCGTACAGCGCCAACGCCGGTTGATCCTTCACCCGATAGACATGACTGGCGGTCTGCGCCGCCAGCTGGAACACCGGAACATCCTGCTCCAGCAGCGTCGCGATGGAAGCGTTCTCCGGCGCCGCGCGCATCGCCGCCTCCGCCTGATCCAACGTGTCGCGGCACTGCTGCGGTGTGCTGTCGTAACAGAACTGCGTTGTCGTCTGGGCGAATGCCGGAACACCGATTCCGGCGAACGCCAGTGCCATCACCGTGAGCAGACGCATCGCGCCCTGTTGCCATGCCATCGGGATACCACTGCACCCCTGTCCGTCCTGATCCATGCAAGCCCCATCACCCGATCCGTGAATCGAGCCGTCGAGCCTCGAACCATCCAGTCTGCGTGATCGAGGCTCGGCAGCGCCCGGAGCAGCGAATCGATCGCCGTCCGTGACGATAGTCACGCTAGCCTTTGCGACAATCCCGGTCAAGTGGATCCGCGAGCCATGTCCTCAACGCCCCGCACCATCGTTGATGAAGTGCAGGAATTCGGAGCGCGTGCGCGCGTCGTCGCGGAAGTCGCCGAGCATTTTCGAGGTGACCATGCTCACGCCGCGCTTGTGGATTCCGCGGGTGGTCATGCATTCGTGCGCGGCTTCGATCACCACGCCGACGCCGCGCGGTTTCAGCACGTCCTGGATGCAGCGCGCGATCTGCGCGGTCATTTTTTCCTGTACCTGGAAACGGCGCGCGTAGGCATCGACCACGCGCGCGAGCTTGCTGATGCCGACGACGCGACCGCTCGGCAGATAGCCGACGTGGGCCTTGCCGATGATCGGCGCCATGTGATGTTCGCAGTGGCTTTCGAATTCGATGTCGCGCAGCACGACCATTTCGTCGTAGCCGCCGACTTCCTCGAAGGTGCGCTTGAGATACTCCTCGGGATCGATGGCGTAGCCGCTGAACCAGTCGGCGTAGGCTTTCGCGACGCGCTTGGGCGTGTCGAGCAGGCCTTCGCGGGACGGGTCGTCGCCGGACCATCGCAGCAGGGTGCGCACCGCATCCTCCGCCTGGGTGCGGGTGACGCCGTGTCGCTGGTCGGCGGCCGGCGTTGCGTCCTGGGCGTGGGTGGCTGCGTCGTGGGAGGTGTCGTCGTGATCGGCGGAGCACATGGTCGGGGTCTCGGTCGTGGATCTGGATGAGGAATGGTATCGCGGCAGGCGAATGCCTACCGCGTTGCATACGTCAGGGCCCGTCCTGCGGATGCAGAGGAAGCGCCCGCAGCCGCGCTTCCAGACCGGAGTCGCGCCAGGTCCTGCGTTCGAGCGCGCGATCCAGCGCGGTCGGCGTCGCCCACAGCACCACGCCGCGCCGTGCACGCGTGAGCGCGGTGTACAGCAGTTCGCGCGAGAGCACACGGGCATCGGCATCCGGGAGGATCAGCACGATGCGATCGAACTCCGAACCCTGCGCCTTGTGCACGGTGGTGACATAGGCCGATGCGTGCGCCGGCAGTTGCGCCGGGCGCCACGCGCGCAGTCCATGCGCGGTCTCGAACCACACCGAAGCATCGCCGCGCGCGTCCTGCCAGACCACGCCGACATCGCCGTTGTAGAGGCCATGGCGTTCGCTGTTGGCGGCGATCATCAGCAGACGTCCATGGAAATACGGCATGCGCGCGCCGAGTTCCGCCGCGCACCATGCATTCCAGTGTTCCGCGCCGAACGGACCGCGACGCAGCGCGGTCAGCACGCGCAGCTGTGCGCCCTGCCTCAGCGCTTGCTGCGGGTCGTCGGCATCGCGCACGGCTTCGAAGGGTGGCAAGGCATCGCGCCGCATCGTTTCCGCGAGCGCGGCGACATCGCCGTATCGCCACGCCAGTGCGGGATCGTCGCTGCGCAGGCGTGCCAACACCGCGTCGCGGTCGTCGCGCTGGATCGCCTGCGCCAATGCCAGCAGCGCTTCGGCGTCGGTCTGTCGCCAGCCGCGCAGCAGATGCACGCGCGATCCCGCCAATGGCGAATCCTCATCGCGCGATGGCACCGCCATGCCGAGCAATACAGCTGCTGCATCGGCATCGTTCTTCGGCAGCGCGAGCCCATCGCCGCTGGCCGC
This sequence comes from Lysobacter sp., assembly GCA_013141175.1. Lineage (NCBI taxonomy): Bacteria > Pseudomonadati > Pseudomonadota > Gammaproteobacteria > Lysobacterales > Lysobacteraceae > Lysobacter > Lysobacter sp. The sequence goes on along the minus strand of JABFRN010000001.1, from coordinate 1,901,675 downwards.
GCACAGGCCACCGAGCACATCGCCTGCTTCCACCGCAGGCAATTGATCCGGGTCGCCCAGCAGTACCAGCGTCGCTTCCGCAGGCACCGCCGCGACCAATTTCGCCATCAGCGGCAGATCGACCATCGAGGCTTCGTCGACGACGACCAGATCGAACGGCAGCGGACGCTCCGCATCGTGCCGGAACGCGACCCGACCCGGCTGCCAGCCGAGCAGGCGATGCAGGGTCCGCGCCCGGCGCGGAATCGCGTCGGCGCAGGCGACATCGAGTCGGCCGGCGTCGAGATCGGCGCGCAGCACGCTGTCGATCGCTTCGCCCAGACGCGCGGCGGCGCGGCCGGTGGGCGCGGCCAGCGCGATCCGTAGCGGCGCATGGCCGCGCGCCTGCGCATCCGCCACCTGGATGGCGAGCAGGCGCGCGACGGTGGTGGTCTTGCCGGTGCCGGGGCCGCCGGTGATCAGCAGCAGGCGTCGTCGCAGTGCCGCGACCGCCGCCAGCGCCTGCCGGTCGATGTCGGCGTGCGTTGGCGCCGCAGCGTCATGTCCGAACAATCGTCGCAGCATGTCGGCGAGCGCCGAATCGCCGAGAGGCGCATCCTCGACCGGCGCATGCGCACGCCGATGCAGACGTTCGGCCAGATCCTGTTCGTAGCGGGCGTAGCGCAACAGCGCGATGCGCCCGTTCTCGAATGCGAGCAATGCGTTTTCGGAGTCGGCTGCCTGCGCAATCGCGACCCGGCCGCTGGCATGCAATGCTTCGGTCCACGCGTCGATATCCGGCAACTGCGCATGGGCGTCGAGCGCGTCCAGCAAACGGTGCGCGTCCGCGATGGCGAAGCTGCTGTGGCCCATCGCGACCGCGCGCATCGCCAGCGCACCGGCCAGCGCCACTGGCGTGCCGGCGCGCAGGCGGTCGCGCAGCAGTTCGGCGAATTCGATATCGACCTGACGCAATGCGCCTTCGATCTGCAGGCGCTGCAGCGCGCGTGCGGCAACGGCGTCGATCCGGTCGTCCATTCGTGGATCGCTCATCGCGGCATTCCCGCATTCGCATCCACACCATCGAACAGCGCATCCAACTCGGCGAGCAGCGTCGGCGCGACCGCATCGACATGCACACCGGCGCGCGACTGCGAGATATCGCCCTCTTCGTCGTGCAAGCGGATTCCACGCAGGAAGAGATACACCGAGCCGCCGAGATCGCGCGCATCGTCGTAGGCCGCGCCGCGACGCAGTTTCAGCCAACGACGCAGGGCGACGAGATAGATCAGGTACTGCAGATCGTAATCCTGCGTGCGGATCGCGCGACGCAGACTGTCGGGATCGTAAGCCGGCAGTCGATTGGTCTTGTAGTCGAGCACGTAGTGCCGGCCGATCGGATCGCGGTAGACCAGATCGATGTAGCCCTGCATCAAACCATCCAGCGTCGCCTGCGCGGGCTTGCGCGCGCGCGGATAGCCGTGCGCCTGCAGCAGCGCGTGCACCGCGTCGATGCGCGTCGGCCGCAGCCGGAAATGGAACGCCATCTCGCGCACCTGCTGCGATGCCGGCAGCGTGCACAGGCGCACATCGCCCGGCAGCGACACATTCAGCGCCCGCGACACCAGCCGCGCGGTCTGCACGAGATGCGCGGGCGTGGCCGCCAGGCCATGGCGCAGCAGTGCGTGTTCGAGCACAGCGCGCTGCGTTTGCGGCCAGCGATCCTCCAGCAACGAGGCTTGCGCCTCGGCCTCGCGACACCACAGCGGCGCATCCGCGGTTTCCAGCGCCTGATGCACCGCATTGCCGAACGCGGTGCCGCCGAGGCTGATGACCTCGACTTCCTCGTCGGGAATCGCAACGACTTCATCGTCCGCGCCGCGCAGGATCTCGCCGTCTTCGCTGCGCGCGTGCAGGGAGGAAAAGCTGTGCAGGCGCGGGTCGGTGGAGAAGCGGCGCCTAGCGGTACGCGCGGGCGGAGTGTCGACGTTGTCCGCGTCGATCACGGCGCGCAGACGCGATCGCGGCGCATTCGGATCGAATGCGCGCACGACGATGCTGCCGCCGGAATCCGCAGCCAGCGCTGCGATCCGCGCCTGCATGCCGGCGTGATCCAGTGGGTCGTGCTTGCGCCCTGTCTTCGCGCCTGCATGCAGCAGCCAGTGCAGGGCGCTGGTTTCGGTGCGACTGTTGCGGCTCCACACCACGTGCAGCGCATGCTTCGCACGGGTCATCGCGACGTACAGCTGGCGCTGCGCCTCGGCCTGCTCCTCGCGTTCGACCTGCACCGCGATCGCGTCCGCCTGCGCCGGCTCGAGCACATCCTTGCAACGCCATGCGCGCGCGGGTCGTCCCTGCGGATCGTGGAAATCATCGTACGACAGGCCGCGCGCGCCCGGCTCGCTGCGCCAGGCCACGAACGGCAGGATCACCACCGGATACTCCAGCCCCTTGCTTTTGTGCACGGTCGCGATCTGCACGAGGCCTGCGTCCGATTCCAGGCGCAGCTGCCGCGCCTCATCGGCAGCGGCGGTCGCGCGCTGCAGCGAGAACCACTGCAACTGCTCGGCCATGCCGTGACGCGAGGACGACTCCGCCTGCAGCAGCTCCGCGAGATGCAGCGCATCGGTCAATCGACGCGCGCCGGTGGTTTCGGCCAGCCAGCGCGGCGCTGCGTCGGCGATGAAGGGCAGCAGCGCCGGCAGCGGTCCGCGTCCGCGCCACTGTTCCGCGGCGCCCATGAAGCGTTCGAGCGGGTTCTGGCCGGCACTCTGACTGAGGCCATCGCCTTCATCGAGCGCAGCGATCCGCGCGGCGTCCCAGCCCAACAGCCGCGTCGCCAATGCGGCGCGAAAACGTCCGCCATCGGCCGGCTCGACCAGGCTGGCGAGCAATGCGTGCAGATCCTCCGCAGCGTCGCTGGCGAACACGCTCGCACTGGACAGCAACGCGGCGGCGATTCCGCCGCGAGCCAGCGCGGCCTGCATCGTCATCGCCTGATCGTTGGTGTGCGTCAACACGGCGATCTCCGATGGCCGCAACGCGCGCGCAACGCCTGCGTCCATGAATCGACCGCTGTTCAACAGCTCGACGACTGCGCGCACGGCCGCATCGCGCATCATCGCGAACTCGTCGTCCTTGGTGCGCATGCCGCCACGCCCTTCGCCCGGCGGCAACCAGTGCAGGGTCATGCCCGGCACCACCGCATCGTCGACGCGCAGATCGCCATCCTGTGCAGGACCCGCAGCGCGGACCGGATGGAACGCGATGATCTCGTCGACGAACGGCAATGGATTCGCCGTGAACGCCGTTTCGATCGCGCGCAGCACCGCCGGTGTCGAGCGGAAATTGGCGTCGAGTTCGGCGGTGCCGCGCGTGCCGTCGCTGGCATCGGCCACGACATGGGCGCGCGCACGTCGATACGTGGCGAGATCGCCGCCGCGAAAGCGATAGATCGCCTGCTTCGGATCGCCGATCAGGCACAGCCAGCGCGCACCCGGATCGCCGGCTTCGTACATCCGCCGGAAGATGTCCCACTGGCGCGGATCGGTGTCCTGGAATTCATCGATCAGCATCAGCGGCCAGCGCGCAGCCAGCGCGGCGGCGAACTCCGGCGCTTCCGACGCCTGCCACACGCGCTCGATCAACTGGTCCTGGCTGCACTCGCTGCGGCGCGACATCGCGGTATCGAAACGCACGACGGCGGCATCGCGCAGCGCATGCAGGGCCGCCGCCGCGATCGATTCTTCACGCAGCGGATGCACGACCCGCAGCGGATCGCACAGCGCCGGCAGATCCCCGGCCAATGCATCGGGTGTTTTCCACAGCGCTGCGAGCAGGCCGTGGACGTCGATGCCTGCATCGAATACCGCAGCGTCCGTATTGGCCGCCGCGCGCCACAGATCGGCGGCGACATCGCTCCATACTTCGCCGGCATCGTCGATCACCGCCTGTTCGGCCAACAACCCTGCACGGAACCCGAACTCGCGCAGCGCGCGATGGCAGAACCCGTGGATCGTGGAGACGGTGGCTTCGTCCAGTTGCAGCAGTGCGGCTTCGATGCGTTGACGCACGACCGTGGTGCCATCCCGCCGGATCGCTGCCTGCAGCACTGCATCGGTCACGGCGGCCTCGCCCTGCAGCGAAGTTTCCGGTGCATCGAGCAGCCGGCGCGCAAGCCGCAGACGACGACGCAGGCGCTGGCGCAATTCCTGCGTCGCGGCGCGCGTGAAGGTCACCGCGAGCATCTGCGACATCGACGCGCCGCGTTCCAACAGCAAGCGCAATACGAGCGTGGCCAGCGTGAAGGTCTTGCCGGTTCCGGCGCTGGCCTCGATCAGGCGCGCGCCGTGCAGCGGCAGATGCAGGCCGACATCGGCCGCGATGTCCGCAGGCAATGGCGCGTTCATGCCATCGATGCTCATGCCGCCGGCTCCCGCGCATCGAACACGACGATCGCGATCTCGCGGAAGCGTTGCGCGTGCGCTGCGTCGAAACGGGCGAGCAGACCCTCGGGCCGGAACGCGAGCCGCAGCCACATGTCTTCGCTTTCGCCGCCGCCGCCGAAAGGTGCGAATGCGGCGTGAGCGGCTTTCCACGCGGCGCCGACATCCTTTTTGGCATGCCATAGCGCGGCGTATGCGAACGCGGTCTTCGGTGCGAACGGCAGCGGTGCGTCGCGGCCTTCGCGCCAAAGCGCGTGCATCGCAACGAGTCTGTCGCTGGCTTCCGTCTGCGACAAACCGGTGTAGACGATTTCGACCGGCGCATCAGCTTTGCTGTCGTAGCCGATCAGATGGGTCCGCGCCGGCTCGCCCAGCAGGGACGCCAGCAGCAGATGGTCGATGCCGGCACGCAGACGACGCTTGCCGTCGGGCCTGCCCGCAACCGCGATGGCGCGGGCATCGTCATGGACATCGTCGAAACGGAAGGCGATGCCGTGCGCCGCATCCTCTGCATCCGCCGATACGATGCGCGATCTCGCCGTTCCCACGGCGGTCGCGCGCGCCGCGAGCAGATCACGCGCCACGCCGCGCGCATGCTGTGCGATCGCATCGCCATCGCGCCCCGGCGGCAGCAGCGCCTGGGCGCGCAGCCACGGTGCAGCGGCTTCGTCGTCGTCATGCAGCAACAGCGCATCGGTCGCGCCATACCGCAACAGGCCGTTCTCGCCCAAGGGCTCGCGGTCGGCGATCTCGTGCGCCGCATCCGGCAGCCGCAGACCGAGCCGTTCGCGCAGCCAGTCGCGCGCGGGATTGACGAAGAAGCGCTGCAGCGCGTCGCGATCCGGAATGATCTGCGCATCGTCCGAAGCGGGCGGCGGCAGCGGCGTAGCGACGAACGGCGGTTCGATCGCCTGCACGTCAGCGACCGGCATCGCCCATTCCCGACGATACGAGAACCTGCGCGACTCAATGCCGTCGTCGTCACCCCTCCCGAACGCGCGCGGCGAAAACGGCTGCAGCGGATGCTGCACGCACAGACGCTCGCGAGCGGCATCGCCATGCATGCGCTCGACCGTATCCAGCAGTTCGGAAATCACCGGCGAGGGTTCGCGGACGCTGCCGTCGCGCGCATCACGGCCGCCGTAGCTGAGATAGAACACGTCGCCGGCCGCGCACAGCAGCTGCAGGAACAGGAAACGGTCGTCGTCGCGCACCGAGCGGTCGCCGAGCCGGCGCGGCGCGCGGCCCTGGATCGCGTCGACGATGCGGTTGATGTCGTCGCCCGGTTCGCGGCGCGGATACGCATCGGCGTCGAGACCGAGCAGGCAGATCACGCGGAACGGCACCGTGCGCAGCGGCACCATGCCGGCGAAGGTCACGCCGCCCGACAGCCACGGACGATGCGACGACGGCTGGGTGAGCGTGTCGCGCAGCGTGCGATGCACCAGCGTGGCCGGCAACGCGCCGGCATGCTCGGCCTCGTTCGCGAAATCGTCCAGCGTGTCCAGCAGCAGACGCCGCGCCTGCGCTTCGCTGTCGTCCTGCGGCACCGGTGCGAGCAGCGTCTGCAGCGTGTCGGCGAGTCGCGCGCGCCAGTCGGCGGCGGTATGCGGCGCGCGCATCCATGCGATGAGTTCGCGCAGCTGCCGGTACACCGACAGTGCGCGGTCCAGGGTGTCCGCATCCGCGCCTTCGAGTTCCGGATACGGCGCGATGAACTCCGCACCGACCTCGATCTCCGCCGTCTGCGTGCCCGTGGCATAGCCGCTGAGCAGACGGTCGATGCCGAAATCGAAACTGTATTCGCGCCAGCGCCCGGCGCCGACGCGTTCGCGCGCGAATTCGTCCTCGCCCCAGCGGATGCCGGCGGCCTCGAACCACGCGTCGATCTTCGCGCGCTGCGCGGCATCGAGCTGCAGCGCGTGCGCGATCGATGGCGTTGCGAGCAGATCGCGGAACGCACTGGCGGTCAGCGGCGTATCGGCCAACGCGATCAGATCCAGCAACAGTCCGATCAATGGATGCGACTGCGCCTGTGGACGGTCGGCCAGCGAGAACGGGATATAGCGCGCATCGTCCGGCGGCAGGCCGCCGAACACCGCGCGCGCAAGCGGCAGGTAGTCGGCGATGTCCGGCGCGAGCACCGCGATCTCGCGCGGCTGCAGCGGCGGGTCGAAGCGGGCGTCATCGAGCAACGCACGCAGCTGGTCGTGCAGCACCTCGACTTCGCGCAGTTTCGAATGGCAGGCGTGCAGCTGCAGCGACGCATCGTCGGCGTCGAACGTGGATGTCGCGGGCGCGGTGCGATCCAGCACGTCCTGCTGCAGCCGGTGCAGCAGCGTGTCGCGGCCGGGCAAAGCGAACAGTTCGGTTTCGCGCTGCGGCAGGACGATCTCGTAGGAAAACAGCTGCGCGAGGATTTCGCGTCCGCCCGCGCCCCACGCGGTCAACAGCGGGTTGTCGCGCTCGGCATCCGCGAGCGCCGTCGGCAGCGCCGCGACGCCATCGCGACGCAACCGCTCGCGCAGCGACTCGACATCGCCCCAGTATTCGGCGGAGGGCGTGGGCAGATAGAAATCGAGTTCGGACCACTGTCCGACCACCGCGAGCAGGTGCAGCACATCCGGCGAGACATGGATGGTGCCGAACGCGGCGACGCGTGGCGGCAGTCCGGGCGGTGCGCTGCCGGCGAAACCGTCGGCATCGCGATCGTGACGCGCGAGCCAGTCGCCGAGCAGCGCAGCGCGATGCGGCGTGCCGCGCAGGCGCTGGCGCAGTGCGCGCCACAGCTGTGCCTGCCAATCGTCGCGACTGGCCAGATCGTTGCGCTCCCACGCCTGCAGCCAGTCCCGGCGATACGCCTGGTATTTGTCGTAGGCACCGGCCAAGGCGTCGGCGAGCCCATAACGCGCGAGCGCATGTTCGCCGATCTCCGCGGATGCGCCAGCCGCACGCTGCAGATGCAGACGCACCGCAGTCGGCAATGTCGCGGCGCTGTCGTCGAGCAGCGCGTACAGCTGCCAGCGCAGCGATTCGCGATCCCACGGCGAGGTGTCGGGCAGCTGCGGATGCGCGCTGCGCAGCAGGCGCCAGACGAATTCCGAGGGCGTGCAGATGTCGAGATTGGCGGCGACGCCGTAGCGTTCGGCCAAGGCCTGCTGCAGCCAGTGGCGCAGCGCGGGCTGCGGAATCAGCACCACATCCGGCACCAGCGAGTCGGGATCCGCAGGCGCCGCCAGCCGCGCGCCCAGATGCGCCGCCAACCGGTCGAGGCGGTTGCCGGAAATCAGGTGGAAACGGGCGGAGGCGGTGGGCATCGATCCGACATGATGCCGGAGACGTCCTCAGGACGCCTCCTCCGGGGCTTCCGCGGATGCCGGATCAGTCCCGTACGGGCGGCTGGCCGATGTAGTCGGCCTTGCCCAGCGGCACGCCGGCATGGCGCAGCAGCGCGTAGGCGGTGGTGCTGTGGAAATGCACGTTGGGCAACACGTAGCCGAACAGGTAGTCGGTACCGATGAAATGCAGATCGCCGTACGCGCGCGTGGGCACCGTGATCGCGCGCGTCTCCGCGCCGATGAACCCATCGACCGGCAGCGAGTGCAGGTAGTCGATGGCGCGCAGCAGACGCGCGTCGAGCTCGGCGAACGTGGTTTCGTTGTCCTCGAACGCAGGCGCCTGGGTGCCCGTGAGGCGTCCGCCTGCGTTCTTGGCCATGTCGGTCGCGATCTGCACCTGGCGGGTCAGCGGAAACATGTCGGGCGCCAGCCGCATCCCAAGCAGTACGGCAGGGTCCCAGTTCTGCGCTTCGGCGTGCGCGGCGCCCTTGGCGAGTACCTGGCGCAACTGTTGCAGCGTGCGCGACAACGGGGGGATGGCGGCAGTGTGGAGGTCGATGGCCATGATGTGCGCGACTCGCGATACGGGAGGACGCAGTGTACGCACGCATGCGCGCTCAACACCGCACACCCACGGGCCGCAGCGTCGCACGGGCGGAATGCCCGGCGCTCAGAACTCGTGCTGGATGTCGAAAGTCAGACCGTGATCGCTGCCGTCGTCGTCGAACAGACCGCGATAGCCGAAGGCAAAAGTCCATTGCGCGCGGTTTTCGAACAACGCGCCCAGACCGATTTCCAAGCGGCTGCGACCGATGCCGGGCACATCCGCGCGATAGGCCGGGCCCTGGGTCCAATCGGCGTAGTGCAGCGTGGCCGCGCCGTCGCGCTCCACATCGCGCTGATATTCCAGGCGCAACTGCGGCGCGAACATGCCCCATCCCATTGTTCTGCGGTAATCCACGCGCAGGCCGAGATTGGCCGAAGTGCTGCGCAGGGTCTGGTCGTCGTAGCGCAGGGCGTAGACCGGGTCGCCCTGCTCGCGATAACCGTCGAGCGTGGCGCGCACGAATTCGAATCGGCCATAGGGCGTGAACTGCCAGCGCCCGCGTTCGAGATCGGCACCAGCGGTGAGCGCGGCGAACCATTGCCGGCCGTTGCGTCGACCTTTCACGTCTCCCGCAGTCGCAGTCGGACTGCGGCGCAGGTCGTAGTGCAGCGATTGGTAGCCGAGCATGCCGTCGATGAAGAACACATCGCCCGGCGCATAACCACCGTAGACAGAGAGCGTGTACGCCTGCGCATCGCTGCGGGTGTCGTCGTCGCCGACCCAGGTGCGGTCGCGCCCGTAACCGACACTTGCGCCCGCATAGCCATCGCCGATGCGCATGTCGCCGCCGCCGCTGACGCCCCGGGTTTCAAAATCCATCGCCTCGCGACCGTTGCGCGCATCGCGCTCGCCGCTGCCGAGCGTGCCGGCGACCCAGGTGCCGAACAGATAATCGCTGCGATGCCGACTGCTGACGACCACGTCGTCGGCAAGCGGTCGCGCGCAGGTTTCGCCCGGCGGTGTTGCGACGCGCGACGCACAACGGTTGATCCCACCGTTGGATGCGAACGTCAGACCATCGCTGAAGCCGTAGCGGCCATCGCCCGCGCCGTGCAGACGTTCGAGCCGCTGGCGCACATTGCCGATCTGCGCGGTCGCGAAGCTGCGCGCGCTATGCGCCTGCGCATCCAGCAACCCGAGCACTTCAGGATCGTGCGCGGGGTCGGGACGTGGCACGACGGTGAATACGATGGTCGCCGGGGCCGAGATCGCACCGCTGTTGCCGAGCGTGTACTGGACAGTGGCGACCCCGGAAAAATCCGGCGCGGGCGCGAACCTCAGCGCATAGTGCGTATTCGTGCCGCTACCGCCATGGTCGATGGAGACCGTGCCCGCGTTGGCAGGACTCAGCGACACGACGTTCGCCGCAGTGAACGGCCCGCCGGTCGCGCCTTCGGTGAGCTCGATCGTCGCGGCTACGCCCGCCACCATGGTAACGGTGCGCGAAGATATGATGACCGGCGCGACTGTCGTGGTAATGACCGGAGCTGAATCCATGCTCGCCGGCGGATTGATCTGCAGAGTCAATGCCTGGACGCTCAGCTGTCGAGTGGCCGATGCCACTTCGATCGCGAACGGGAATGTTCCGGCTTGATGGGTGGTGCCGCTGATCTCGCCATCGACACTCAAGGCCATCCCTGGAGGCATCGCCCCCTCGATGATCCGGAATCGATAAGGTTCGGCGCCACCGCCTGCACTGAGCAAGTGGCGATAGGCAACCCCGGTCGTACCCGCAGACAGCGCGGTCGATGTGAGCGCCAACGTGGGCGCGGCGATCGTGAAAGCGTACTGCCTGGCCACGATCCGGTTTTCGGCGTCGGTCAGCTGCAGGGTGAAAGCGAAGCTGCCGGATTCGGTCGGGATACCCGACAACGTTGCGGTGTCCGGGTCGAAGCGCAGGCCTTGAGGCAACGCGCCTTCCTGCAGCGCGAAGGCAAAGGGTGCGGTCGCATTCTCGGCGGTGAATGGCAACAGATATTCGGTGACCCCGGCGATGCCATCGGGCACCACCGCCGGTCCGATCTGTATCGGTGTATCGATCACCGTCATATCCATGCTGAACGTCGCACTGCGCCTGTTCGCATCGACCACGTTGAAGACGAAGGCGTATTGCGAAAAATCCGGTGGCGGCAATGGACGCGCAGGGATTCCGGAAATCGTGCCGTCTTCTGCAAGCGTGAGCCCCGGGGGCAGTGTGCCGCTCCCGAGCGTGAACTCATAAGGTGCGACACCGTTCGAGACGCCAAGCCTGGCGATGTAGGGCTGCGCGGCCGTCGCGACCGGCAAGACGCCGGTATCGAGCACCAACCTGGGTGGCTCCACCACCATCGTGTACGCGCGACTGCCTGTGATCGGACCGTAGCCGGTGCTGCCATCGGTCGCGGTAATGATGATCTCGTAAGACCCAACCACTTCCGGTACGCCGGTGATGGTCCCGTTGGACTGCAGTTCCAAGCCTTCCGGCAGCACGCCGGATGTCAGCGCATAGAGATATGGTTCCTTGCCGCCTACGGCACCGAGAGACATCGCGTATGGCGAACCGACCGCAGCGTGCGACGGCCGCTCGGGCGAAACGCTCATCACGGGAAGTTCGACCACAAACCGGAAGCTCCTGATCGCGGTGGAAGGAGTCCCACTTGTGCTGTCGGTAACGACCACGTTGATATCGAACGTCCCGGCTACCATGGGGATGCCGCTGACGCTTCCGTCGCTGGCCAAGGTCAAGCCCAGTGGCAATGCTCCGCTCTCCACCCGAAAGGCGTACGGTTTGATGCCCCCTCGTGCCGTGATCGAATGACTGTAATTCCGCCCTGCCGTCGCGACAGGGGGCATGGCTTCATCGATCACGAACGGCGTCTGTTCTACGACCAGCGCGTAATCGCGAGTCACCGTGAGGGGAACGGGCGATGTCCGATCGGTTGCCGTGATCGAAAAACTGTAGGTGCCGGCAATGCTCGGTACGCCGGACATGAAATTGCCGAAGAGAAAAATCCCTGGCGGCAAGGCTCCTGCGCTGATGCGATGCGTGTACGGCGCTACGCCGCCGGAAGCGCTGAAAAACTGGAAGTAGTAGACCTGGGTCGAGGCATTCGGCAGGGTTTCCGGCGAGAGCGTCAATGCCGGTTGCGCCATCGCCTTGACCGGCAAGAGCACAGCCACCGACAGCGCCATGGCCATCAGTGCCAGCGCGCATCGGTGGATCCAGCGCTGCAATATCGGAGCGGGAGACGTGGTCATTGCCTGCAGCAGGTCGTGAGGTGAAGTTCGCCCCACACAACAATATCACCGCCGCAAAAAAAAGCGCCGCTGCATGAGCAGCGGCGCCGTGTCTTCCTCAACCGTGGCGACTGAAGATCAGAACTTCCTGTCGACGTTGAACTGGACGCCGTGGTCGGTGTCGCCGCCGCTGCCGATCAGGCCGCGATAGTCGAACTTGAACGACCAGTCGTTGCTCAGATTGAACAACACGCCCAGGCCCAGCATCAGGCGGCTGCGGTCGAAGTCGTTCAGACCCGCACGGTAGAACGGGCCGGTGGGCAGGTCCGCGTAGCGCATCGTCTGCGCGCCGTTGCCCTTGAAATCGTGCTGGTATTCCACGCGGAACTGCGGCGACCACAGGCCCCAGCTCGCTTCGCGACGGTAGTCGATGCGCACGCCCACATTGCCGGTGTCCGTATCGACTGCAAGGTTGTCGTAGGCCAGCGCGAAGATCGGATCGCCGTGCTCGGTATACGCATCGAGTTCGGCACGCGCCACATCGGCACGCACGTACGGCGTGAACTGCCACGCGCCCTTCTGGATATCGGCACCCGCCGACACCGAGCCGAACCACTGCGTGCCCTTGCGCTTGCCATCGACGAAGTTGCCGTTGCTGGTGACGAACCGGCGCAGGTCGTAGTCGAGGCTCTGGTAGCCCCACAGGCCATCCATGAAGAACATCTCGCCCGGGCTGTAGCTGCCGTAGAGCGCGAAGGAGTAGGCACTGCCCTTGCTGCGGCTGCCGTTGTCGCCGATGTCGCTGCTGTCGGTGCCGTAACCCACGCCGCCACCGATCGTCAGCGCATCGTTGACGCGGTAGTCCAGACCGGCGCTCAGGCCATCGGTCTCGAAGTCCACGCCGGCGCTTCCGTTGCGGCCATCGTGATTGCCCGAGCGGATCGTGCCCGCCGTCCAGATCCCGTACGCGTTGTTGCCGTCTCCGGCGCGCGCATTGTTCTGCTCGGTCATCGCGGCGCCGATCGTGCTGCCGGTGGTCGGACGGTCGCAGCGGCGGCCGGGAATCGCACCCACCATCTCCGGACAGTACTGGTCGTAGGACACGCTCAGGCCGTTGTCGAAGCCGCCGTCCTGACCCGCACCATGCAACCGCTCCAGACGCTGCTGGAAGTTGTTGATCTGGGTGGTCGCGAAGCGACGGGTGGCATCCGCCTGCGCTTCCAGCAGACCGCGCACTTCCGGATCCTTCGACGGATCGGGGCGATCCACGACCCTCAGCGCGTAGACCCGCGTGCCGGTGAAGCCCAGCGCGTCGGTCGCACGGATCGTGAAGTTGAACAGACCCGACACCGTCGGCGTGCCGCTGAGCGAACCCGCCGTGCTCAACGTCAGGCCGGCCGGCAATGCACCCGCCGTGATCGCGAAGGCATACGGCGCGGTGCCGCCGGTCGCGGTCAACGCCTGCGTGTACGGCAGTTGCTGGACGCTGTTGGGCAGGGTCGCCGGGTTGATGGTGATGGTCGGGGCGGACAACGTGAGCGTGTAGGCGATGGTCACCGTACCCGCCGTGCCGGTGGTGCTGTCGGTCGCACGCACGCTGAAGTTGAACGTGCCCGCGACCGTCGGCGTGCCGCTCAGTGCACCTGCGGCATTGAGGGTGAGACCGGCCGGCAGCGCACCCGCGCTCAAGGCGTAGGTGTACGGCGCGATGCCGCCACTGGCGACGAAGGTCTGGCTGTACGCCACGCCCGCCGTGCCGGCCGGCACCGTGGCCGGCGTCATCGCCAGCGTCGGTGTCGCGATCGTCAGCGTGTAGGCGTTGGTCACCGTCGCTGCGGTGCCGCCGGTGCTGTCGGTGACGGTCACGCTGAGGTTGAACGTGCCTGCCTGCGTCGGCGTGCCGCTGAAGGTGCGGGTGGCCGCATTGAAGGTCAGGCCCGTCGGCAGTGCGCCCGTCAGCGTCACCGTGTACGGCGCGATGCCGCCACCGATCGTCAGCACCTGCGTGTAAGCCGTACCTGCCGTACCGGCCGGCAACGTGGCCGGTGTCAGCGTGAGCGTCGGCACGGCCACCACCACGGTGTAGGCGGTGCTGGCGTTCTGGCCGTTCACGTCGGTCGCGGTCACGGTGAAGTTGAACGTGCCCGAGGCCGTCGTGGTACCGGACAGCGCACCGCCCGAGCTCAGCGTCAGACCATTCGGCAAGGCGCCTGCGGTCACCGCGAAGCTGTAGGGCGCGACGCCGCCACTGGCGCTGAACGTCTGGCTGTAAGCCAGGCCCGCCGTCGTGTTGGGCAACGTGGCCGGGGCGATCGCGATGACCGGCGCAGGCACGTTCAGCACGTAGTCCTGGGTGATCGAGAACGGCGCACCCGCACCGGTCAACACCGTGTCGGTGGCGGTGACGGTGACCGGATAGCTGCCCGGGACCGTCGGCGTACCCGACAGCGTGTTGCCGCTGAAGGTGACACCGGCCGGCAGGGCGCCGCTCAACACGTAGTTGTAAGGACCGGGACTACCGCTGGCGGTGAAGGTCTGCGTGTACGGCGCGCCATAGGTCAGCGTCTGCACGCCGGCCGCCGGGCTCATGCTCAGGGTCGGTGCTGCGATCGTCAGCGTATAAGCGCGACTGCCGGTCTGGCCGTTGGCATCGGTGCCGGTCACGGTCACGTTGAACGTGCCGACCTCGAACGAGGTGCCCGAGAGCACGCCGCCGCTGGTCAGGGTGATGCCGGTCGGCAGCGTGCCGCTGGTGACGGCCGTGCTGTATGGCGCGACGCCGCCGGTCACGGTGAGCGTCTGGCTGTAAGCCGCGCCCGCGACCGGGTTCGGCAACGTGGCCGGATTGACCGCGATGGTCGGCGCCGGGACGTTCAGCACGTAGTCCTGGGTGATCGAGAACGGCGCACCCGCACCGGTCAGCACCGTGTCGGTGGCGGTGACGGTGACCGGATAGCTGCCCGGCGCAGTCGGCGTACCCGACAGCGTATTGCCGCTGAAGGTGACACCGGTCGGCAGGGCACCGCTCAACACGTAGTTGAACGGACCGGCGCTACCGCCAGCCGTGAAGGCCTGCGTGTACGGCACGCCGTAGGTCAACGTCTGTACGCCGGCTGCGGGCGCCAGGGTCAGCGTCGGCGCGGCGATGGTCAGCGTGTAGGCGCGGCTGCCGGTCTGGCCGTTGGCATCGGTGGCGGTGACGGCGATGTTGAAGGTGCCGACTTCGTTCGATGTCCCGGACAACGCACCGCCGCTCGACAGGGTGATGCCGGACGGCAGCGTGCCGCCGCCGAGCGAGAAGCCGTACGGGCCAACACCACCGGTCGCGGTAAGCGTCTGGCTGTAGGCGTTGCCGGCGGTCGGGTCAGGCAGCGTGGCGGGATTCACCACGATGGTCGGTGCCGCCACGTTGATGATGTAGTTCTGCGCCACCGTGAACGGCGAGCCCGTGCCGGTGGAACCCGTATCGGTCGCCGTGATGGTGAAGCTGTAACTGCCGGGCACCGTCGGCGTGCCCGACACGGTGTTGCCGGCGAAGGTCACGCCCGGCGGCAGCGCGCCGCTCAGCGCGTAGGTGTACGGACCGATACCGCCGCTGGCGGTGAAGCCCTGCGAATAACCGGCAACACCGTACGGGACGTTGAACGTGGTGGAAGCCGGCGCCAGCGCCAGCGTCGGGCCGGCGACCGTCAGCGTGAACGCCTCACCGACCGTGAACGGACCGTTGCCGGTGCTGCTGTCGGTGGCCGAAGCGTTCAGCGTGAAGCTGCCCGCCTGGGTCGGCGTGCCGGAGACGGTCACGCTGTTCGCGGTGGAACCGGTGATCGACAGCCCGGCCGGCAGGTTGGTGACCTGATAGCCGCTGTACGGCTGCGCGCCGCCGTTCCAGGTGAAGGTCTGGGTGTACGGCGTGCCCACGGTGGCCGCGAAGCCGCCGCTGGGGGTGATGGTGATGACCGGGTTGCTCACCGTCACCGTCACCGTGGCGGGCGCGGACGTGCCGCCGCTGTTGGTCGCGAGATAGGTGAACGTGTCGGTGCCGGCGAAATCCGGATTCGGCTGATAGGTGATCGTGATGCCACTGGTGATCTCGGTGCCGTTGGTCGACGGCGTGCCGATCGATACCGAGGTCGCTGCGCCGCCGGTGATGTTCAGCGGCACCGGATTCGCGCCGCTGTTGTAGGCGACGGTGATCGAAACCGGATTGGCGACCGGCGGGACATCGATGACCACGATGCTGTAGCTCTGGGTCGCGGTGTACGGCCCGGTACCGGTGCTGCTGTCGGTCGCGGTGATATCGAAGTTGAACGTGCCCACTGCGCCCGGCGTGCCGGTGATGGCGCCGGTCGCGGCGTTGAGGTTCAACCCGGCCGGCAATGCCCCGGCGGAAACCGCATAGGCATACGGCGATGTACCGCCGGAGGCCGGCGTGATTGCGGCCGAATACGCCGCGCCCAAGGTGCCGTCCGCCAGCGGGGTCGCCGGCAGCACGATCGTCGGCGCTGCGATGACGACGGTGTATGCGCGACTGCCCGCGAAGGGCCCCGGGAACGGGCTGCTGTCGGTCGCGGTGACGGTGAAGTTGAAGGTGCCGCCTGCCGTCGGTATGCCGGCCACGATGCCGTTTGCCTGCACGACGACGCCTGCCGGCACCGAGCCGGCGGTCAGCGCGAAGGTATAAGGAGCCGCTCCACCGCTGGCGGAGAGCGTCTGGTTGTAGACGAAGCCGATCGTGCCGTTCGGCAGCGTCGCGGGATTGACCGTCACCGGCACATCGTCGTTGGTGATGGCGCCCAGACCCTGATTGTCGGCGATCGTCGCGTTGGTCGCGCCGCTGAGATTCACGAAGAACGTTTCGTTCGCCTCGGGAACCACTTCGCCGATCACCGGCACGGTGATGGTGCGGGTGGTCTGTCCCGGGGTGAAGGTCAGCGCGCCGGTGGTGCTGGTGTAGTCGGCCGGCTGGGTCGCGGTGCCGTCGGCCGTGGCGTAGTTCACGCCGACGGTCTGGCCGCTGGCCGCACTGAGGGTGACGGTGAACACCGCGTTGACGGTGCCGGCATTGCCCTCGACCACGGTGACATCGTTGATGCTGAGCGATGGCAGCGGGTCGTCGTTGGTGATGGTGCCCACGCCCTGGCCATCGACCACGATCGCGTTGACCACGTTGGTGACGTTGACGAAGAAGGTTTCGGTCGGCTCGTTGAGCGTATCGCCGTTCACCAGCACGGTGAACGTGTAGGTGCTGCTGCCGGCCGGGATGGTCTGACCGGTGAGCGTGCTGGCGACGTAATCGACGCCCGCCGTGGCGCTGCCGTTGGCGGTGGCGATGTCGAAGCCGACACCGCCCGGACCCGCCGGCGCACTCAGGCTGACGGTAAAGGTGAAGTTGGTGATGCCGGCGTTGCCTTCCGATGCGGTGACATCGTTGATCGTCAGGTTCGGCAGGTCGTCGTTGAGGATCGTGCCGGTGGCGCTGGCCGGAACGCCGACCGTGTAACCGGCACCGGCGGCGAGGGTCAGGATGACCGTCTCGTCGGCTTCGATGGTGGCATCGGCGTTCGGGTTGACGGTGACCGTGCCGGTGGTATTGCCGGCCGGGATGACCAGCGGCGAGGTGATCGTCACGTAGTCGGTTCCGTTGATGGCGGTGCCGCCGACGGTGTAGCTGATCGACAACGCGGTGAACGACGCCTGGTTCAGATTGACCGTGTAGACCAGATTGGGTGCGCCGTCTTCGGCAACGGCGGCCGGAGACACGGTGATCGTAGCCGTGGGCACATCGTCGTTGAGGATGGTGCCGGTGGCGCTGGCCGGCGCGCCGACCGTGTAACCGGTGCCGGCAGCGACGGTGAGGGTCACGGTTTCATCGGCTTCGACGAGGCCGTCGACCGCAGGATTGATGGTGATGGTCGCGGTGGTGGCGCCGCTGGGGATGTTGACCGTCGCAACGCCGCCGCCGTAGTCGATGCCCGACGTCGCGGTGCCGCTGGTGGCGATGTTGACCAGCGTCGCCGTTGCCAGACTTGCGCTGCGGGTGACGGTGTAGACCAGATTGGTCGCGCCGTCTTCACTGACGCTTGCAGGAGCGACCGCGATCGAAACGCTCGGCGGCGCAACGACGTTGATGGTCAGCGGTTCCAATTCGGAATAAGGCGCGGCGGAAGGCGTGCTGGCATCCGTCACGCGCAGCGTGGTGGTGGTCGATCCGATGGTGGTGGGTGTTCCGCTGACGACACCTGCGGAGGTCATCGTCAGGCCGGGCGCAGGCGCCGCACCGGGGACCGGCTCGGTCTGGTAAGTGTGCGGCGCAACGCCGCCGGCGGTCGCGAGCGAGAACGATGTCGGAACGCCCTGAATCGCCGAAAACGTATTGGGCGAAAGCGCAAGGCTCGGATTCTGGACCGTGCCCGTATAACCCTTGTCGACGAATTGTGCGGTGGGCGTGGTGGCATCGGTCGAGCGGACGGTGAAGGTATAGCCGCCACGCTGTGTGGGCGTACCGCTGAGCACGCCGGCGCTACTCAGACTGAGGCCGACCGGCAATGCGCCGCTCTGGAGGGTGTAGGTATAGGGGGCAAGGCCGCCGCTCGACGTCAGGGTTTGCGAGAACGGGGTGCCGGCAGTCAGCGTCGGCAAAGTCGCCGGAAGGACCGTGATCGGCGAGCTCGGCGGACTGATGGTGATGTTGATACGCACCGTGCCCAGATCGTTGTCTTCGAGCCAGATCGTGTCGCTTCCGCCACCGCCCGGCGTGGTGCTGTTGTGCGCATAGTTGATGAACTGGGTACCGCCGCCGTTCGCACCGATGGTCACGGTACCGTGCGCGGCGAAGGGTGCGATCGGGCCGCTCATGCCGCCGTCGAAGGGGCCGTCGCAGGTACTGACGTTCACCGCGACCGTTGCGCCCCAGGAGACAGTGGCGGTCAACGGGGTCGGGCAATATACCGATGTCTGCGCCGAGGCCAGCGTGGGCCACAGCAGACCCAGGCACAGAAGCCAGGCCATCAGGTTGAAAGTCGTGAAGCGGCCACAACGGCGGCCGGACTGCATCGAAAGCGTTTCCATGTCCCTGTTTCCCCTGATGGCGGCCACGAGCGGTCAGGCCGGTGGCGATCCGCGCGCTTATCTGTCGAACGTCGTTTCCGGTCGCCGGGGGCCACCCCGGGTCCTTAGGAACGGCTGAACGCCATTGGAACAGGATTGGCGCGGCAGCGAAAGTGGCATGAGGCCGCCGGCGAACTGCGCTCGCGCACATACGCCGAAGTCCGGTCGCCGTGGCCCTTGTGGGATCGCTGGTTCAGGTTCAGAGTAAGTCGACGCGGCGCATGGAGCGTCGCATCAACCATCCAAGGGGAGGATAGCGATGAGCGAATTCTTCATCGGTCAGATCATGATGACCGGCTTCAATTTCGCGCCGAAATTCTGGGCGCAATGCAACGGCCAGTTGCTGCCAATCAACCAGAATCAGGCCTTGTTCTCGCTGCTGGGGACACAGTACGGGGGCAACGGCACCACCAACTTCGCCCTTCCCGACCTGCGCAGTCGCACGCCGATCGGCTATGCCTCGTCGGTGGACCCGAGCTGGCAACCGCCGGCGGTGCAGATCGGTCAGTCCGCAGGCGTCGAGAACGTTACCCTGCTCAGCACCAACATGCCGGCGCACACCCATGCGGTGAACGCATCGAGCAGCAATGGCGACAACCGCATTCCGTCGAACCGCGCTTTCGCCACCAGCAACATTGCCAGCGGAACGGCGATTTCGATCTACTCGGCATCGACCGGACCTGCGGTGCCGCTGAATCCGGCCACGGTCGCGCCGGCCGGCGGCAACCAGCCGCATTCGAACCTGCAGCCCTACAGCGTGATCAATTTCTGCGTCGCGCTCAGCGGCATTTTCCCGTCGCGCAACTGAGCGCGCGCGCCATGGACCCCGGATGTGTCGCGCCACTGCGCGTACGTCCCTCGAAATTTCGGAGTACACACGTATGAGTACACCCTATATCGGCGAGATCCGCATGTTCGGCTTCGGCACTCGCGGCGCGCCCATCGGTTGGCAGGGCTGCGACGGAAGCCTGCTGCCCATTTCCGAATACGACGCCCTGTTCGCCCTGATCGGCACCACCTACGGCGGCGACGGCCAGACCACCTTCGGCGTGCCCGATCTGCGCGGCCGATTGCCGATCCATCAGGGCACCGGGCCTGGTCTGGGTACCTATGTCATCGGCCAAGTGGCCGGCACCGAAAACGTCACCGTGCTGCCGACCCAGATGCCCGCGCATACCCACACCATGGTGGCGACAACCGCGTTGGCAACCGCCGTGACGCCAGCGAACAATTTGTTGCCCGGCGCAGTCAGCGGCGACTCTTTCTACGTCAACACCATCACCGGCAACACCGCCGCGCCAATGTCGGCGCAGATGCTGACCCTGGCCGGCGGCAGCCAGCCGCACGACAACACCATGCCCACGCTCACGGTGCAGTACTGCATCGCCACCCAGGGCATCTTCCCGAGCCAGGCCTGAGCCCGCCCCCCTTTCCATCGCGCCATGCAGGCGCGGCCGCGGCGGTCCACGCTTGGACACATGCGGCACACCTCATCGGAGGAACCATGTCATGACTCAACCCTTCATCGGCGAAATCCAGTTGTTCGGCTTCAATTTCAATCCGCGCGGATGGGCGTTCGCGAACGGCGCCACCCTGCCGATCTCGCAGAACACCGCGCTGTTCGCACTGATCGGCGTGACCTACGGCGGCAACGGCCAGACCACCTTCCAATTGCCCAACTTCGCCGGCCGCGCCGGCTGCGAACAGGGCAATGGGCCGGGACTGAGCCCACGCGTCTTGGGACAAAGTTTCGGCGTCAACACCGTCACCCTCACCAGTCAGCAGATCCCGCAACACAATCACGGCGTGAACGCCTATTCGCAAACGGCAGCCGGCAGCGGATCGGCAGCGCCGACCGCCAATGGCGGGTTGTCCTTTCTCGCGATCAGCACCTCGTCGAAGACCTACATCGCGACACCTCTGAATACGCAGCTAGCGCCGAACATGATCCAACCCAGTGCGGGCGGCGGGCAGCCCCACCAGAACCAGCAACCGTATCTCGGCGTGAACTTCTGCATCGCGCTGCAGGGCATCTTCCCCTCGTTCCCCTGAGGCGGAGATGGCAGCATCACAACGGTTGGCGCCGTTCCCAGCGGAACGCGCCGACCGCATGCAAACACCCGCGCTGCTTGCCGAGCGCGGGTTTTCTTTGCGTGCCGCATGCGACGACGATCTGCCGTGGTTGCGCGACCTGTACGCATCGACGCGCGCCGAGGAAATGGCGCCGGTGCCGTGGCCGGAGATCGCCAAGCGCAGTTTTCTCGACCAGCAGTTCGGATTGCAGCACCAGCACTACATGCGGCATTTCGGCGACGCCGACTTCCTCGCGATCGAACATGGCCAACGCGGCCCGGTCGGTCGTTATTACCTGCAGCGCGCGGCGCCCGAGCATCTGCTCGTCGATATCAGCCTGTTTCCCGGGCTGCGCGGCAGCGGCGTGGGCAGCGCACTGATCCGGCAGAGCCAGACCGAAGCGGCGGCACTCGGTCGCGGCATGTATTTGCATGTCCTGCACACCAATGCCGGCGCGCACCGTTTGTACACGCGGCTGGGATTCGCCGCGGATGGCGGCGAAGGCACGCATCGGCGGATGCGCTGGCAGTCGCCGATTGCGGTTTGAACGTTATCGGTACATCGATAACGGCGTGCTTGAGCACGCCCTATGGCATCCACGAATCAATTGAACACCGCCTGATACAGAAAGCCCGCGCGCTCCTGCGCGATCGGCACCAGGAATATCCCGGCTTCGCCGATGCGTGGATGGCGCATCGCATAGATCTGCTGCGGGAACAGGAAGGCGGCGGTATTCCGGAACAGCAGCGAGAACGGCGCGCGCATCGCGTTGTCGGCCTTGGTCGGCAATGGGCGGGCTTCGACCAGCACGAACTCCACGTCCATGTCGTTGAGCGCGGCGGTGAACGTTTCGTTCACGCAGCCTGCGAAGTGTTCCAGCGTCAGCAATTCCATGAAGTGCGGCTCCCCTGTCGTGCGCCGCTGCGCGATCCGGCAGCGGGCCACATCCTCGCCGCTGCCGGGCATGGGCACAAGTCCATCGGCGACGTCGATGGAACACTGCCGACGGTTGCGCGACGCAGACAAGCCTGTCCGGGCTGGGGACAATGGCGCCCCTAGCGCAGTCCGGAGCCGATCACTCCCGGTGGATTCAGCCTGCAGCCGCCATCCTGAACAGGTTTCGGCCTACCGCCGCCGCCCACCCCCTCGAAGATCCGATGCCCAACGCTTCCGCCGCCGTCCGTGTCACCGGTCTCCGCCTCGATCGCGGGGCGCGCACGATCCTGCGCGACATCGATCTGAGCGTGCCGCGCGGCAGCGTCACCGCCATCCTCGGGCCTTCGGGCTGCGGCAAGTCCACCCTGCTCTCGGCGCTGACCGGCGAACTGGAACCCGCCGCCGGCGCGGTCGAAGTGCTCGGCCAGCCGGTACCGCAGCGCAAGCGCGAGCTGCTGGAACTGCGCAAGAGCATCGGCGTGCTGCTGCAGGGCAATGGCCTGTTGACCGACCTGACCGCCGCCGAAAACGTCGCACTGCCGCTGCGCACCCATACCAATCTGCCCAAAGCGGTCATCCGCCATCTGGTCGAGATGAAGCTGCACGCCGTGGGCCTGCGCGCCGCCGCCGACCTGTATCCGCGCGAGCTGTCCGGCGGCATGGCACGCCGCGTCGCGCTGGCGCGCGCGCTGGCGCTGGACCCGCCGCTGATGATCTACGACGAGCCGCTGACCGGACTGGACCCGATCGCCAGCGGGGTGATCATGAGCCTGATCTCGCGGCTCAACGACAGCCTCGGTTTGACCAGCATCATCGTCACCCATCATGTCCACGAAACCCTGCCCATCGCCGATCGCGCGGTGGTCATCGCCAACGGCGGCATCGTGTTCGACGGCACGCCGTCCGAACTCGAAACCAGCGGCGATCCGCTGGTGAAGCAGTTCCTGAAAGGCGAGCCCGACGGCCCGATTCCTTTCGACGCCCCCGACCGTACGGAGGCCGCGTGATGGCCTTCGCCGAGACGGTACGCGGCATCGGTCGCGCCGGCATGTTTTCGCTGTCGGTGTTCCGCGCCACCAAACCCACGGCGGATTTCTGGCGGGAACTCATCCGCGAGATCTACAAGATCGGTGCACGCACCCTGCCGATCATCGCGGTCGGCGGCGCCTTCGTCGGCCTCTCGATCACCCTGCTGGGCTACCGCTCGCTGCAGACCTACGGCGCCGGCAACCAGATCAGCTTCCTGATCGGCCTGGGCATGTACCGCGAACTGGGGCCGGTGCTGACCGCGCTGCTGTTCATCGGCCGCGCCGGCAGCTCGATCGCTGCGGAGCTGGGCCTGATGCGCGCCACCGACCAGATCACCGCACTCGGGCTGATGGGCATCGACCCGGTCGGCAAGGCGGTGGCGCCGCGATTCTGGGCGGCGGTGCTGACGGTGCCGCTGCTCACCGCATTCTTCTGCAGCCTCGCCTTCGCCGCGAGCTGGTTCGAGGGCGTGCAGATCCTGGGCATCGACAACGGCGCGTTCTGGCAGGTGATGAAGGATGCGGTCGATTTCCAGAAGGATTTCCTGCCCGCGTTCCTGAAATCCGCGATCTTCGGCGGCACTGCCGCACTGGTCGCGTCGTACGTGGGTTTCCACGCCGAGCCGACCATCGAGGGCACCTCGGTCGCGACCACCCGCGCGGTGGTCAACGCGTCGCTGCTGGTGCTGATGTTCAACTTCGTGCTGTCCGCATTCCTGTTCCGGTGATCGCGATGACTGCACTGTTTTCCACCGATCTGCGTTTCAAAGACATGTTCTCCACAGAGGTTTCTCCATGAGTGCACGCGGCCCACGCCTCGAATTCGCCGTCGGCGCCTTTCTGCTGTTGGCCCTGGCCTCGCTGCTGGTGCTGGCCATCGCGTCCACCAATGGCCGCTTCGGTTTCGGCGAAGACACCTACGATCTCAAAGCGCGCTTCACCAACCTCGGCCAGCTGCGACCGATGGCGCCGGTGAAGATCGGCGGCGTTCCCATCGGCAAGGTCGCCACGATCGAACTCGACCCGAAGAAGCTCGACGCCGTGGTGACGCTCAGCATCGACAGCCGCTACAAGGATCTGCCGATCGATACTTCGGCCAGCATCCTCACCGGCGGCCTGCTCGGCGAAAGCTACGTCGGCCTGCAGCCGGGCGGCGACATGGAAATACTCAAGCCGGGCGAGGAGATCGCGTTCACCACGCCTGCGGTCGACCTGATCCAGATGGCCGGCAAATACATCTTCGGCGGCACCGGCACCAGCCCCGACAGCGGAACCAAACCGGACGCCGGACACTCCAATGCGCCGTCCGACGCCTCCCCCACCGAACAGGCCCCGAGCCCATGACCATGACTCTCCGTCTTATGCCCGTGCTGATCGGCGCCGCGCTGTTCGCCGCGACGGTTCCGGCGCTCGCCCAGACCGCGCGCGCCGCAGCGCCCGTATCGGCCTCGATGCAGGGCACGCCCAGCCAGCTCGTGCTCAACAACAGCCAGCGCGTGCTGAGCACGCTGGAGAAGCGCCGCGCCGAATTCAGCAAGAATCGGGCCGTGCTGCGCCAGTTCATCAGCACCGAATTCAATGCGATGTTCGATCGCGACTACGCCGCGCGCCAGGTGCTGGGCCGCCACGGTCGCGGCGCCTCGGACGAGGACGTAAAACTGTTCGCCGATGCGCTGGCCGACAATCTGATGCAGCGTTACGGCTCGTCGCTGCTCGACTTCAACACCCAACTGCGGGTGCGGGTGAAATCCGAAACCCCGCTGCCGCGCGGATTGGGCGTGAAAGTGTCCAGCGAATTCCTGCGCCAGGGCGGCGCGGCCATTCCGGTGGACTATCTGATGCGCAAGACCGGCACGCAGTGGAAGGTGTTCGATGTGATGGTCGAAGGCGTGTCCTACGTGCAGACCTTCCGCAACCAGTTCGACGCCGAACTGCAGCGCAAGACCATCCGCCAGGTCGCCACCGAACTGCGCAACGGTCAGATCAAGGCGGACGCGGGCGAGTGAGCACCCACTGCAACATCGTGCGTGCCGACGAAACACTGCGTTTCGAGGGACCGCTGCACCGCGACGCCATCGCCGCCCTCTGGCCGCGGATTCCCGACGACCTGAAGGGCGTGCGGCGCTTCGATCTGGGCGCCGTCGCTTCCATCGACAGCGCCGGCCTGGCCTTGGTTTCCCTGCTCGCGGCGCGCTGCGGTCCGGTCGAAATCGAAGGCCGCCCGGATGGTTTCGCGGAGTTGCGTGCGGCCTATCGGCTCGGTCATGGCCTCGCCTTCGTCCGCGATTGACGCGACTTCCGGCCCACGACCTACCGCTATCGCAACGGCTACACTCGACCCATGACGACTTCGCGCCTCCTCCCCCGGGCCGCTTTTGTCCTCGCCGCGCTGCTCGCCAGCGGCTGCGCGCACAGGGCTGCTTCGCAAGACGCACCGCCGTCGACGACCGTCGTCGAAGCACCGGCCACGGACGCTGGCATCGCCAACACCGACATCGGGCCATCGCCTGACGATGCGGGAGCCGCCGCGTCCGCAACCGAGGCGATGAGCGTTGGCGACGATGCGGGCACCATCGCAGAAGTCGCCGCAATCCCGGAACCGGCCGCGCAGGCACCGACCGCAGCCGAACAGGATTTCGCCGCGATCTACGGCAACGGCGAAGTTCCCGAGGAGTACGACCCGATCGCCGACCCGACCCTGCCTGCGCCCGCAGCGCAACCGGTGAGTTACGACCCGCTGGAAAAGCTCAACCGCCGCGTGCACCGTTTCAACGAGGTCGTCGATCGACGCATCGCCAAACCCCTGGCGAGCGTGTACGTGAAGGTGACGCCGCGTCCGGTGCGGCTGGGCGTCGGCAATTTCTTCAACAACCTCAGCCAGCCGGTGAGCGCGCTCAATGCGCTGCTGCAGGGCAAGCCCAAGCAGGCCGGACAGGCGCTGGGGCGATTCCTGCTCAACAGCACCCTCGGCATCGGCGGCGTGTTCGACCCCGCCTCTTCGGCGAATCTCCCGAACAAGAGCGAGGATTTCGGGCAGACGCTCGGCGTCTGGGGCTGGAAGAAATCGCGCTACGTCGAACTGCCGCTGTTCGGCCCGCGCACCATCCGCGACGCGCTCGGCATGGCCGGCGATTCGCCGTTGTCGCCGATCCGCTCGATCGAGGAAGACAAGCTCCGCGTCTTCCTGCAGGGTCTGCAGCTGGTCGACGTGCGCACCCAGTTGCTTGCCGTGGACCGGATGCGCGAAGGCGCGACCGACGACTACGCTCTGGTGCGCGACGCATGGATGCAGCGCCGGCAATACCAGATCTTCGGCGGGAGCAAGAACGAAACAGACGAATCGCTGCCGGACTATCTGGACAACGGCGACGACAACCCGACCGTGCCGATCAATGCGATTCCGGTGATTCCCGGGTCGCCGTAGGTCGGGCCCTGGCCCGACATTGCGGGCCATCCGTTCGTCCCGCACGTATGAACACCCGCGGTTTTTCAACCATCGTCAACACTGTCATCGGCCAAGGCGTCCGCTGAGACATCGCCCAGCAGTTTCTGCGCTTCGCCCGCAGGCAGCGCTTCCACTTCACGCAGCTTGCGGCCGAGGGCGCGCGAACGCACGCTGGTTTCCTCGATCTTGTTGCTGGCTTCGTCCAGTTTCTTCTTGACGCCGTCCAGCACCGTGCCGAACTTCGCGAACTCGGTCTTCACCGCGCCCAGCGTGCGCCACACTTCGCTGGAACGTTCCTGGATCGCGAGCGTGCGGAAACCCATCTGGAAGCTGGTCATCAGCGCCAGCAGCGTGGTCGGGCCGGCCACCGCGATGCGCTGGTCGCGCTGCAGCGCTTCGACCAGCCCGGGGCGACGCAGGACTTCCGCGTACAGGCCTTCGGTCGGCAGGAACAGGATCGCGAACTCGGTGGTGTGCGGCGGCGACACGTATTTGTCGTGGATCTCGCGCGCCTGCTTGCGCACCTGGCGCTCCAGCGCGTCGCCGGCCAGCCGTGCGGCGTCCACGTCGCCCAGTTCCTGCGCATCCAGCAGGCGTTCGTAATCTTCGCGCGGGAATTTGGCGTCGATCGGCAGCCACACCGGCGCATCGCGCTCGGAGCCGGGAAACCGCACCGCGAATTCGACGCTGGCATCGCTGCCGGGCACGGTCTTCACGTTGGCCGCGTACTGGTCCGGCGCGAACACCTGCTCCAGCAGCGCGGCCAGCTGCACTTCGCCGAAGATGCCGCGCGATTTCACGTTGTTCAGCACCCGCTGCAGGCCACCGACATCCGACGCGAGTTTGTTCATGTCGCCCAGCCCCTGATGCACCTGCACCAGCATCTGCGCGACATTGCCGAAGCTTTCGGTGAGTCGCGTTTCCAGCGTCGACTGCAGTTTCTCGTCGACGGTCGCGCGCATCTGCTCGAGCTTGGCTTCGTTGCCGCGCTGCAGCTCGCCCAGTTTCTGTTCGAGGGTGACGCGCAGTTCGGTGAACCGCTGTTCGTTGCGGTCGGTGAGTTCACGCAGCTGCGCGCCGAGGCCATCGGCGAACTGTTTCTGCCCGCCGGCCAGTTCGCTGCGGGCTTTCTGTGCATCGTCGTTCAGCGCGGCGCGCAGTTCGTCCAGTCGCGCGTCGGTGCGCAGGGTCAGATCGGCCAGACTGCGGCCGAAGCCCTCGATCCGCTGCGCCTGCGCCAGCGCGAGACTGTCCAGTTGCTGGCGCAGTTCACCGCGCCCCGCGCGCTGCTCCTCGCGCAGCGCTTCCTCGACCCGCCCACGCAGGCGATCGAGTGCGGCGTCGGGTTTTCGCAGCAGCAGGATGATGAGCAGGACAAGAACGATCGCGGTCGCGACCAGCAACAGGATCAGCAGGAGATCGGTATCGGGCATGGC
The DNA here is from genome assembly GCA_013141175.1 of Lysobacter sp. Lineage (NCBI taxonomy): Bacteria > Pseudomonadati > Pseudomonadota > Gammaproteobacteria > Lysobacterales > Lysobacteraceae > Lysobacter > Lysobacter sp. The sequence continues at coordinate 1,874,065 of JABFRN010000001.1, read as the reverse complement.
GTCAGTGTACCCGCCACGCCCGTTGGGATGACGCCGATATGACGCTCCCATGACCAGCGTCATTGAACTGTCATCTTGCGGCGCTAGCGTGATCGCGACTTCCCAAGGGAACCACTGGATGGCTTCGATCGGAACGGGTCTGTTGGTCTTCGCCGGTGCGCTGGGCACGTTGGCATTCTGGTCCCGGCAACGGCGCGCGCAACGCCTGCGCTACCTCCGCGAGACGCCGCTGCCGCCGGGTCTGTACGACAAACTACGCAAGAAACGCCCGGACATCGCCCCGGAGCACTACCTGTTCATCAACCGTGCGCTGCGCGATTTCTTCGCCGCCTATCTGCTCGGCGGCTGCAAACCGGTGTCGATGCCCTCGCAGGCCGCCGACGAGCTGTGGCACGAATTCATCCTCTACACCCGCAACTACGACCGCTTCTGCCGCCAGGCATTCGGCAAGTTCCTGCATCACACGCCAGCGGTGGTGCTGTCGCGGAACTACGACCGCAATGTCGGTTTGCGCCGGGTCTGGTGGCATGCCTGCAAGCTCGAAGGCATCGACCCGCGCAACCCGGCACGACTGCCGCTGCTGTTCGGGCTGGACGCGAAACTCGGGCTGGCCGATGGCTATCGCTATTCGCTGGATTGTCACGGCCTGCGCGACAGGAACGACAGCGGTGGCGGTGGCTGCGGTTCGCAGTGCGCCACCGACATGCGCGACTCGTCGTTCGACGGCACCACCGATGGTTTCGGCGACAGCGGCGGTGGGGATGGCGGTGACGGTGGAGGCGACGGCTGTGGCGGCGGATGTGGTGGGGATTGACCGCTTGCGTGCCGCTCAGTCCACCACGCGGCAAAACACCGCCTTCAGATAGCGGCTTTCCTGCACATCGGTCAGCCACGGATGGTCGGCGCCGGCGCCGGCGACTTTCAGCACCTGCACGGTCCGGCCTGCGTAGTAAGCAGCGCGGCGTATCGCGTCGAGGAACTGTTCCTCGCTGACCAGACCGGTGCACGAGAACGTCGCGAACAGGCCGCCGGGCTTCACGACGCCCATCGCCAGCTTGTTCATGTCGAGGTATTTCTTCAGCGCCGGAATCACCTGTTCGCGGTCGCGGGTCATCTTCGCCGGATCGAGAATGACGACATCGAACTGTTCGCCGCTGTTCGCCGCATCACGCAGCCAGGGGAAGATGTCGGCCTGCACGAAACGCGGGCGGACATGGTTCAATTTGCCGTTGGCCTTGGCGATCTCCAGCACCGCATCGTCGATGTCGATGCCGACCACTTCCGTCGCGCCGCGCGCGGCGGCATAGACCCCGAAACCGCCGGTGTTGCAGCACAGATCGAGGACGCGTTTGCCGGCGCACTGGTGCGACAACCATTCGCGGTTCTCGCGCTGGTCGGCGAAGAAGCCGGTCTTGTGCGCACCGGCGGGATCGGCGCGGAACTTGATGCCGTATTCGGTGATGATCGCCGGCGCTGCGGGCTCCGAACCGCGAAAGTCGAAGCTTTCCTGCTTCTGCACATGCTCGTCGGCGAAGGCATGGAAGCGGCAGCCGGGGAACTGTTCGCGCAGCGCGGCGTAGATCCATTCGCGGTAGCGGAACATGCCGGCACTGAAGTATTCGACGACCAGCAGATCGTCGTAGCGATCCACGACCAGCCCGCTCAAGCCGTCGCCCTCGCTGTGCACCACGCGCCAGGCGTTGCTCACCGCATCCAGCTTCAGCACATCGCGACGCAGGCTCACCGCCTCGGCGATCTTGCGCGAGAACCACGCCGCATCGACCGCGATATCCGGATCGCGCTCCAACAGGCGCAGCGAGATCCGCGAATGGCCGTTGTAGAAGCCGCGCGCGGTCCAGACGCCGTCGTTGCCGATCACATCGACCAGACTGCCCGGCTTCGGGCGCTGCACGGGCTTCTCGACCAGTTTCTGGAAAATCCACGGATGCCGGGAGGTCCAGCTGTTCTTGAGATGGATCTGCGGAAGGCTGGTCTGGGTGTTGTTTTCGTTCATGTTCGTATTGTAGTGGCGATTGACAGGCCCTTGGCTTTCACGGAGCATCGCCCGTTCTGAAGGGGAGTAGCTCCCATTCGTCGCGGTCGTCATTACGAGTTCGGGTCTTCCCGGCTCCGGCCCGGCGGCAGTCGCAAACGGCGGATCCATTGCCAGCGGCTGCGAGCGAGACCTTCGCCGCTTGGCGAAGGTCCGTCCCGTCCGACCGCATGGTCCACCATGCCCGGTCAGAAACAGACGCCCAGCCTCGCGGTTGGGCGTTTTCGTTTCCGACTGGAGAGTGATGCATGACCACTATCGGTAGTCCCTTGTTGTGGAGCGCGTTCGCAGCGCTCGTCGTTGTCGCCCTGCTGGTCGACCTGGTGCTGATGCGCCACGGCGGCCCGCACAAGGTGACGTTCAAGGAAGCGGTGTACTGGAGCATCGGCTGGATCGGTCTGGCGCTGGCCTTCAACGCCGGGCTGTGGTGGTACATCGGCGAGCAGGCCGGCGACGTCGTCGGCAACCGCGTCGCGCTGGAATTCCTCACCGGCTATCTGGTCGAGAAATCATTGGCGGTCGACAACATCTTCGTGTTCCTGATGGTGTTCACGTTCTTTTCGGTGCCGGAAGAACAGCGCCAGAAAGTGCTGATCATCGGCGTGCTCGGCGCGATCGTCCTGCGCGCGATCATGATCTTCGCCGGCGCGTTCCTGCTCGCGAAATTCCACTGGATCCTGTACGTGTTCGGCGCATTCCTGCTGCTGACCGGCATCAAGATGATGCTCGCCGCAGGCAAGGCGCCGGACCTGGAGAAGAATCCGGTGCTGAAATGGATGCGCGGCCACCTGCCGCTGACCGCCGACTATCACGGCAACCTGCTCAGCGTGATGAAGGACGGCAAGCGCTGGTACACGCCGCTGTTCGTGGTGATCGTGCTGATCGGCGTGACCGATCTGATCTTCGCGGTGGACTCGATCCCGGCGATCTTCGCGATCACCGCCGACCCCTTCATCGTGCTGACCTCGAACGTGTTCGCGGTGCTGGGCCTGCGCGCGATGTTCTTCCTGCTGGCGGGCATGGCCGATCGCTTCCATCTGCTGCCTTACGGTCTGGCGCTGGTGCTGATGTTCATCGGCGCGAAGATGCTGCTGATCGATGTCTACAAGATCCCGATCCTGTGGTCGTTGGGCGTGGTCGCGGCGACCATCGCAGCGACGATCGTGCTCAGCCTGATGCGACCGGCACGCCCGCCGGCGGCATCCTGAGCGGACGGACCGTCATGTCGCTCGACATCAACCTGTTGTGCCTGGCTGTGGGTGCCGTGGTGCTTGCAGTCGCGGCACTTCTGCGTTGGCTGACGATGACGCTCACCGGCGACGATCCGGGGTCGCTCTGGGACTGGTTTTGGGGGATTCTGGATATCCTGTCCTCGCTCTGATGACCCCGTTTACCGCCAGCGCCATTCCACAGCGTTCCAGAGCAAAGGCGCCCCGGGCCATCCGGTGGGCTTGATCGGTACCGCCATCGGCACCACAGAATCCGGATGCACCTGCACACGCCCGAAGAGCTGCCCGACACCCCCGCCCAGCGCGCCACCGATCGGCGGCGCCTGCTGCGGGCGTTGAACGCCAGTCTCGCCTTCGTACTGTTGCTGGCGGCGGTGTTCGCCCTGCAGCAGGGCGAAGACTACCGCCCGCTCACCGTCACCGCACTGAGCGCCCAGGGCCTGTGGGGCCTGCTGACCGCACCGCTGCTGCACGGCTCGGTCGAGCACATCGCCGCGAATGCCGCATCGCTGCTGCTGCTCGGCACCCTCGCCGGCAGCGTCTATCCGAAGGCGACGGTCCGTGCGCTGCCGATCCTGTGGCTGGGTTCGGGACTGGGCGCGTGGCTGCTGGGCGAGCCCGGCAGCCATCATCTCGGGGCCAGCGGCCTGACCCACGGCCTGATGTTCCTGGTGTTCATGCTCGGCCTGCTGCGCCGCGACCGGCCTTCGATCGCGGCGGCGATGATCGCGTTCTTCCTTTATGGCGGCATGCTGCTGACGGTGCTGCCGCAGGAACCGGGCGTGTCCTGGCAATCGCATCTGGGCGGGGCCGCTGGCGGCGTGCTCTCGGCGATCCTGTTCCGCTACCTCGACCCGATCCCACCGCGCAAGCAGTACAGCTGGGAGCTGGATGGCGATGCCCCGCCTGCCGACGAGGCGGAGCTTGAATTACCCCCGCCGACCGACGTGCCGGTGCTGTGGCAGCGCCCCCAGGAAGAGCGTGGGGTGGTGCTGCAGTTTCCGCCGCGCCGCCCGCCCGATGCGCCGGAATCGCACTGAACAGGCCGAGCGGCCGTGCGTTCCGACAGACGGTCGTCGCTCCAGCCGGGGTCCGGCTGCGTGGAATCGTCCTGAAGAAAGCAAAAACATCCTTGAAAACATATGGTTGAATCGAAACCGGCATGCTTCGCGTGGGCCCGATCGTATTCAGGTCCCATGGACTGCGAATGCTTTGAAAACGACACCGAAGTCCGTTAGTCTGAACGTGGGAGCTTCTGCGGCAGACTCATGGCGTCATTGGTGGGCTGCAAGCCGTCGGGACGTAGGGGCGCTTTCAGCTGTCGGGGCTCGGCAACACCGGGCGATACGAGAAAACTCGAGTTCGCCAAGGCGGTCACTCTCGCCGATGCGATTTGACTATCAGGAGAGAAGTCTTATGAACAACCGCGTGATTTCCGCGCTCGCACTTGCGGTGGCCCTTGCGTCGTCGTCGGCCGCCGTCAGCGCCCAGAGCAGCAGCAACTTCCAGCTTCCCGAGGGCTACGACCCGGCCGGCTACAACCCGGATGCTACCGGTGGTCAGCTGCCCGATGGCTACGACCCGGCCGGCAACAACTCGAACACCGCCAACGGCCAGTTGCCGGACGGCTACGACACGACCGTCAACACGACCACGGCACCCACCCTGCCGAACGATATGCAGGCGGTGGTCGACAATCTGACCCAGCAGCAGCAGGGCCAGGTGCTGGAAGGCGACGAAGGCTCGGCCTGCGAAGCCATCCTCTGCCTCTCGACCGGCAGCGCTCCCAGCGAATGCATGCCGTCGTTGCGCAAATACTTCAGCATCAATCTGAGCAAGCCGTGGAAAACCATCCAGGCGCGCATCAACTTCCTGAAGCTCTGCCCGACCGCTAGCGACACCCCGCAGATGGGCACACTGGTCGAGGCCATCGGCAATGGCGCCGGTCGCTGCGATGCCGCCACCCTGAACGCGACGCTCAGGACCTGGACGGGTATCGACGGCGAATACGAGATCAGCAACCAGATGCCCTCGTATTGCGATGCGTACTTCACCCACGAATACACCGACATCAACAATACCAAGCCGTATTACGTCGAGAAGTACGTGGAAAGCAGCTACACCGACTACGAAGGCAACACCATCTATCAATATGCAGGTGGTTATTGGGTCGATGGCGGCAGCGCAGCCGCCAAGGTCGCCGCCAACAACGGCGCGATTCCGGCCTCGAAGGATCCCGCCGCGATCGGCTTCTGAGCCGATACAACGCGAAACGATCCGGAAAAGGCGGGGGCAACCCCGCCTTTTTCATGCCCGTCTTTTCATCCGCCGGGTACTGCTGGACTCAACTCCGGTTGCCGAGTTGCCGATCATGGACCCGCGACCACAGCAACAGCGACGCCGTCGCGCCGACCAGGCACAGGAACATGTCCCACTGCGTATCCCAGACATCGCCCTGGGTGGCGAGGAACGCATCGGCGTCCGCGCCGTAGATCAACGCCGACCACCATTCGATCAGCTCGAAGAACGCGCTGAAACTCAGGCAGGCGGCCAGCACCAGATAGAACAGCCAGCCGCCGCGGCGCAATGGCGTGCAGCGCAGCATCAATTCGCGGGCGAGGATTGCCGGTACGAACCCCTGCATCAGATGGCCAACCCGGTCCCATGGGTTGCGCTCGAATCCGAAGGTGTCGCGCAGCCAGAAACCGAGCGGCGTTTCCGCATAGGTATAGGCGCCGCCGTGGATCAGCACCAGCGCGTGCGCGACCAGCAGCCAGCACAGCAATCGGGTCAGCGGAAAGCGCCGCCAGTTCAGGGCGATGATCGGAATCGCCACGATCACCCAGACCACTTCCAGAAACCAGGTCAACCGGTCCTTCGGCGCAATGCCGGACGCGATCAACGCCACTGTCACGATGACGAGCAGCAACTTGCGCTCGGGCGGAACCGGCGGCGTGGCGATGGTGTTCGCTGACATGTGGCGGCTCCCGGCGAAGGCGAAGCCACGATGTTACGTCAGCGCCGACATGCCCCGGGTCCATTGTCGGTCCCGCGCGCCGGTGCTAGCGTCCGCCATCCCTGTTCCGGAACCGACCGATGGCCCGTTTTGCCGCGTTGCTGCTGTTCGCGACCCTCGCCGCCTGCCAACGAGATGCCGAACCGGTCGGGCCGGGGCTCACCGTCTCCGCACCGCCGCCGGTCGCAAGCGCGCCACTGAATGCCGACGAGCAGCGCATCGCCGACGATGTGGGCTTTCTCGCCGACGACAGGCTCGAAGGCCGCGAGACCGGTACGCGCGGCTACGATCTCGCCGCCGAATACGCGGCGAAGCGCTTCCGCGAGATCGGGCTGCAGCCGGCCGGCGACAACGGCACGTATTTCCAGCGCGTGCCCCTGCTGAAGGCGACGCGCGAAGCCGAAGGTGCCGCGCTCACGGTGAAGCGCAACGGTCGCGAGATCGCGCTGCGCTTCCGCGAGCAGTTCCTGCCGGCGCTCGATTTCAACGCCACGGCCCACGCGATCGAAGCACCGGCGGTGTTCGTCGGTCAGGGCGTGCACGCGCCGGGCTTGAATCACGACGATTTCGCCGGGCTTGATCTGCACGGCAAGATCGCGGTGCTGTTCTCCGGTGCGCCATCGCGCTTCGACAACGATCGTCGCGCGTTCCACAGCGCCAGCCGCGAAAAACTGCGCGCGCTCGCCGAGCGTGGCGCGATCGGCGCGGTGTTCGTCAACACGCCGCAGGACGAAGCCGGTTCGCCGTGGTCGCGCAGCGCCGACAACTGGCAGCGCTCGGGCATGCGCCTGCGCGATGCCGACGGCAAGGGCATGAACACGTTTCCCGAGCTGCGCGCGGTGGCGAACGTCAGTGCCGCTGCGGCCGATCTGATCTTCGCCGATGGTCCGCAGCCTGCGGCGGCGCTGTTCAAGGCCGCGCAGGCAGGCACGCTGAAAGGCTTCGATCTGCCGGGCACGCTCACGCTGGCCGCACGCACGAAGATCGAACCGGTCGAATCGCGCAACGTGGTCGCGAGACTACCGGGCAGCGACGCGACGCTGGGCGCCGAGCACATCGTCTACACCGCGCATCTCGACCACATCGGCATCGGCGCGCCGGTCAAGGACGAAAAAGGCGTCGAGGACCGGATCTACAACGGCGCGCTCGACAACGCGCTGGGCGTTTCGATCCTGTTCGAAGCCGCGCGCATCCTGCATGCGACGAAACCCGCGCCGAAACGCTCGCTGCTGTTCGTCGCGCTGACCGCCGAGGAGAAAGGCCTGCTCGGCGCCGAATGGTTCGCGTCGCATCCGACCGTACCGGCGGCATCGCTGATCGCCAACATCAACATGGACATGCCGGTGCTGCTGGCGCCGAGCAAGGACGTGGTGCCGATCGGTATCGAGCATTCCACGCTGAAATCGACGCTGGACACCGCCGCGAAAGCAATCGGCGTGAGCCTGTCGCCCGATCCATTTCCGGAAGAAGTGGTGTTCGTGCGCAGCGACCAGTACGCCTTCATCCGCGCCGGGATTCCGGCGGTGTATCTCAGCGGCGGCACGGTGTCCGCCGATGGCGTGCGCGACCCGAACATGGCGCTGCGCAAATTCATGCGCGATCACTACCATCAGCCCAGCGACGAAGCCAGCTTGCCGATCGCCTACGGCGATGCGCTGCGGCTGGCGAAGCTCAACGCGCGCATCGGCCAGCTGGTCGGCGATGCGGCGGAGCGGCCGAAGTGGAATGTCGGGGATTTCTTCGGAGAGACCTTCGCGCCATCGAAATGATCATGGGCGGCGCGCACGGACGTTCCGCTCAACGCGGGTCGTCCGGCGCGTCGCCGTCGGGTTCGATATCCGCTTCGAACAGCTGCTCCAGCTCACTGCGCGCCTGTTTCGCGCTTTCCAGCAGCGCCGCCTCGTCGTCGTAGATCAGATGCTGGCTCGCCAGCAGCGCTTCGTCGTGTTCACGGAATTTCCGCGCGCGCTGTGTCGCCTGTTCCGGCGACATGCCCAGCGCGACCAGCACATCGCGACCCATTTCCAGGCCGGAAGCGAAGGTTTCGCGGGTCACCTCCGCGCCCATGTCCATCAACTGCCATGCGTGCCGGCGGTCGTGCGCGCGGGCGAAGATTCTCAGCGTGGGATACAGCCGGCGGACCACGCGGGTGACGCGCAGATTCGTCTCGGGGTTGTCGATGGTATTGATGAAGATGCGCGCATGAGCGGCGCCTGCGGAACGCAGCAGATCGGGGCGCGACGGATCGCCGTAGTACACGATGTTGCCGAAGCGGCGTACGAAATCCACCTGTACCGCATCGGTTTCCACCGCGACGAACGGAATCTTCTGCGCCACCAGCATGCGCGCGACGATCTGGCCGAAACGACCGAAGCCGGCGAGGATCACCTGCGGATGGCCCTCGGGGATCGGATCGAACGCGCGCTTCGGCGCGGCCTCCGGATAGGCCCGCAGCAGACGCGACGCAGCGATCATCGACAGCGGGGTCAGCGCCATCGACAGACCGACGACCGCCACCAGCCGGTTCTGCAGCACGGCATCGATGAGCTTTGCATGGGTGGCTTCAGCCAACACCACGAATGCGAATTCGCCGCCCAGCGCCAACACCACGCCGAGCTGCAGCGCTTCGCGCCAATCCAGCCGTCCGGGACGCAGACCGATACCGAAAAGCAGGATCGATTTGATCGCGAGCAGCGCCACCGTGCCGAACACCACGACCCACGGTTCGGCCGCGATCAGCTTCAGGTCGATGCTCATCCCCACGGCCATGAAGAACAGGCCCAACAGCAGGCCCTTGAACGGCTCGATCTGCGATTCGACCTCATGGCGGAATTCGGAGTCCGCCAGCAGCACGCCGGCAAGGAACGCGCCCAGCCCCATGCTCAGGCCGGCCAGCTGCATCGCCCAGCCCGCGCTGAGCACCGCGAGCAGCGCGCTGGCGGTGAGCATCTCCGGCACACCGATGCGCGCGGCAAGACGGAACAACTGCCGCAGCACATAGCGCCCGCCGATCACCACCGCGACGATCGCCGCTGCCGCCTTCAGCACCTCCTGCCACACCGGGCCGGTGCTGGCGGCGGCGACGCCGAGCAGCGGAATCGCCGCGAGCAGCGGAATGGCGGCCAGATCCTGGAACAGCAGGATCGCGAACGCGAGCCGTCCATGCGGGCTGCTGATCGCCTTGCGCTCGGACAAGAGCTGCAGACCGAACGCAGTGGACGACAGCGCAAGCGCAAGCCCGACCACCAGCGCGGCTTTCCACGTCAGGCCCAGCGCGAGCGCCAATGCCCCCAGGATCAGGCCCGACAGCGCGACCTGCAGTCCGCCGACGCCGAACACCGGCTTGCGCATCAATTTCAACCGCGCGAACGACAGCTCCAGGCCGATGACGAAGAGCATCATGACCACGCCGATCTCGCTGGCGGCCAACACCGGCTCGGGATCGCGGATCACGCGCAGACCGAACGGGCCCAGCACCACGCCCGCCGCGAGATAGCCCAGCACCGCACCCAAGCCGAAACGCTTGAACAGCGGCACCGCGATCACTGCGGCCAGCAGGAAGACCAGCGCGAGTTGCAAGCCATTGCCGTGCATGCGCACCTCCGCATTCGACCTTACCCGCAGTGCGGGGATGCCGCAATCGCGATATTCTGGACGGCATGTTCCACGTCCCGGGTCATTCCATGCGCCGTCTGCTGATCCTCTGCTTGCTGCTTGTCTGCAGTTTCGCCGTCTCCGCCGAAAATGGTCCGGGCGCTGTCCGCAAACAGATCGAGTCCGCCCTCTACGTCACCGGCACCATCGACATCACCCCGGCCGGCGACGTCGTCGCCCATACGCTCGATCAGCCGGAAAAATTGCCGAGAGGCATCGTCGACATGGCTGCCCGACTGTTGCCGCAATGGAAGTTCGAGCCTGTCGCATTGCAGGACAAGGCCCTCAGCCGCTCGAAGATGTCTCTGCTGTTCGTCGGCAGGAAACTCGACGATGGTCGGTATTCGGTGGAGTTGCGCAGTGCAGTGTTCAGCGACAACCAGGCAAACGAATCGATTCGCGTCGATCCGAGGAGCCGCAGGCTGCCCATCTATCCGATCGGCCTCGCCGATGCGGAAATTTCGGGCGCGGTGTTCCTGCTCGTGAAGATCGGCCGCGACGGAAAGGTCATCGATCTGGACGTCAGCCACGTCAATCTGCGCGTGATCGGCAGCGAGTCGGAGATGAAACAGTGGCGGAACATGTTCGCGCGGAACAGCATTGCCGCCGCCAAACGCTGGACATTCATCACGCCGACCTCGGGGCCGGATGCGGACAAACCCTTTTGGATCGGCACGCTGCCGTTCGACTATTCCATCAAAGGACAGGAACGGCCCGCCTATGGCCAATGGCAGACCTATGTCGCCGGGCCAAAAGCGGTGATCCCTTGGCAGGACGAGTCATTGATGGCCGATGGCAATACCGATGCGCTCACGCCCAACATGTTCCACGCGGCGGGCAGTGGCCGGCGTCTGCTCACGCCGCTGGCGGGCGGCTGATCGAAGTTCAACCCGCAGGAACGTCGCCGAGACTCTCCAACGCCAGCGTCACCATTCGGGCCAAGCCCTGTTCGCGTTCGGCGGCAGGCATGTGCTCGTCGCGATCGAGATGGTCGCTCACGGTCATCACCGACAGACACTGCAGGCCTTCGCGCATCGCCAGGCCATAGAGTCCGGCGGATTCCATATCGATGCCGACGATGTTGTGACGGCGCAGATGCATGAGCAGATCGGCATCGCCATCGTAGAAACAGTCGGTGCTGAAGACGTGGGCGACGCGAACGGCGACGTTCTGTCGCGCAGCGGTGTCGGCCATCGCTTTCATCAGCGCGAAATCGGCGCAGGCCGCAAGGTCGTGATCGCCGAAATGCAGGCGGTTGAAGCGCGAGTCGGTGCTGGCCGATTGCGCCAGCAGCAGGTCGCCCAACCCGACCTCGCCGACGCCGCCGCAGGTGCCGATGCGCACGATCCGGCGCACGCCGTAGACGCGCGCCAGTTCGGTGGCGTAGATCGCGCTGGACGGAATGCCCATGCCGCTGCCCATCACCGAAATACGTTGCCCGCGATAACGACCGGTATAGCCGAGCATGTTGCGGCGCGCGTTGAATTCCACCGCATCGTCCAGGAATGTGCGGGCGATATGGCGCGCACGTAAAGGATCGCCGGGAAAGAGCACGGTGTCGGCGATGGCGCCGGGTTCGGCTTCGATATGCGGTGTACTCATGGACGTTCGGAACCGTGCGGGACTGTGTCGGTGAGAAAACAGCGGCCCGCCGCCAACGGCGGCAGTCCGAGATGGGTGGCGAAGCCCTGGCCGATATCGGCGAAAGACGCGCGTCGGCCGACGCAGCGCGCGCGCAGCGCCGGACCCCAGGCGAGCAGCGGTATGGTTTCGCGGGTGTGGTCGTTGCCGGGCCAGGTCGGGTCGCAGCCGTGATCGGCGCTGAGCACCAGCAGATCGTCGCGACCCAGCGCGCGCAGCAATTCGGGCAGACGCGCGTCGAAGGCTTCCAGCGCCGCGCCATAGCCGAGCGCATCGCGACGGTGCCCGTAGACGCTGTCGAAATCGACGAAATTGGTCGCGATCAACGCGCCGTCGCCGGCCTGCGCGAGCGCATCGAGGGTCGCGTCGAACAGCGCGTCGTGACCGTAAGCGGGCAACGTCCGCGACACGCCGCGATGCGCGAAGATGTCGCCGATCTTGCCGACCGCGATGGTCTCGCCGCCTGCGGCCTGCACGGCGTCGAACAGGGTCGGCGCGGGCGGCGGCAGGGCGTAATCGCGGCGATGTCCGGTGCGGACGAAGCCGACCTCCGGCGTACCGATGAAAGGCCGCGCGATCACCCGGCCGATGTCGTATGGCGCCAGCAGGCGTCGCGCGACGATGCACACCTCGTACAGCCGCTGCAGCCCGAACGACGTCTCGTGCGCGGCGATCTGCAGCACCGAGTCGGCCGAGGTGTAGACGATCGGTTTGCCGCTGGCCATGTGTTCCGCGCCGAGCCTTGCGATGATCTCGGTGCCGGAGGCGTGACAGTCGCCGAGTAAGCCGGGCAGATCAGCGTCATCGATCAATGCACGCAGCAATTCGGGCGGAAAGCTGCGCTCGAGATCCGGGAACAGCCCGAACGCGCGGTCGAGCACGACGCCTGCGGTTTCCCAGTGTCCCGACGGCGTGTCTTTGCCGCAGGCGCGCTCGACGGCATAGCCCCAACAGCTGTCCGGGAGCGGCAGATCGTTGAACCCGGCAGCGGGACGGCCGCGCGCCAGAGCATGCGCCTGCGGCAGACCGAGGCGCGTGAGCGTCGGCAGCCGCAGCGGCCCGCGCGGCGCTTCCGCACAGGCGGCGGCGATGTGGCCGAAGGTGTCGGCGCCGGCATCGCCGTAGGCGGCGGCATCGGGCGCCGCGCCCAGGCCCAGCGAATCCATCACCACCCAGAGCGCGCGACTCACGGCGACATCCACCGGGTCATGGCGCTGCCGCCTGTAAGGCGGCGAGTTCGTCGAACAATGCGCTGGCGCCGATGCGGAAGCGCTGCGGCGATATCCAGTCCGCACCGAGGCGCGCATCGGCCAGTGCGAGATAATCCGCCGCCGCCGCGAGCGTGCGAATGCCGCCTGCGGCCTTGAATCCGCAGCGCCCACCGGCCGCGGCGATCTCGTCGAGCATGATCGCCGCCGCTTCCGGCGTGGCGTTGACGCCGACTTTGCCGGTCGAGGTCTTCAGGAAATCGACGCCGGCATCGAGCCCGATGCGGCAGGCCTCGCGGATGCGTTCGGGCGTCGCCAGTGCACCGCTTTCGATGATCAGCTTCAGCAGCACGCCATCGCCGCAGGAGGCGCGGCAGGCATCGACGCAGATGCGCGCCAGCGCCGCATCGCCCGCGAGCAGCGCGCGGTACGGCAGCACCATGTCGATCTCGTCGGCGCCGGCAGCGATCGCGCGCCGGGTTTCGCGCGCGATCCGCGCGGCGTCGCTGCCGCCATCGGGGAAATTCACCACTGTCGCAACCTTCGCAGACGTGTCGCCGAGGGCTTCGCGCACCGTGGTGACGTGTTCTGGATACACGCACAGCGCCGCCGGCAGACCAGACGGCAGCCGCGCGCGGGCGCAGAGCGCGCGGATCGTTTCGGGGGTGTCGTCCTCGCCGAGGCTGGTCAGATCGAGCAACGGCAACAGACGCGCGGCCAACACGGAAGACGAAAGCAGGGTTGCGGACACGGGGCGGCCTCGACAGCGGCGATCTGCGGAAGCGGCCAGCCTAGGGATGCGGATCGTCCGCCGCCTTGACCTGCGGCAAAACGCGGGCAGGAAATGCCTGCCCGCGTGCCGTGTCAGTCGGCAACGACCACCTTCCACGCGCCGGCGCCGGTCTGCATCCAGTCGATCTCCACCGGCAGGAATGTCTCGATCAGCCGCGCGTTGCTGCGCAGGTGGTCGCTGATCGCGGGCACCGTGAAGCATCCGCCGCCGGCCAATGCCATCGGCAGCAGCAACTGGTCGGACAGGTGCTCGTCGACGCAGGCGTCGCTGCGCAGATAGGCGTCGGCCTCGTCGGCCAGACGTTCCGCGACTTTTTCCGAACTCACCCCACGCTCGCCGTGGCCGGTGAAGGTTTCGGCATGATGTTCGTGACGCACGCGCAGCAGCAATGCGTTGCCGGGACCGATCGACGGCCGCACCTGGCGCAGATGCAGCGCGGTGACGGGCAGCGCAAAACGCGCGGCAAGGGTTTGCAGCTCGCGCTGGCCGATGCTCGACGAAAGCCCCGACATCAACGCGACCGCTTCGATCGACTGCAGTGCGCCGCGTTCGATGAATTCGGCGCGTCGCAGCGTCGTGGCCGGGTTCACGGTCGCATGCAGGAGGCCGCCGCCTGCGGGAAAGAAGCCCGGGCGTTCGAGTTCGATCGAGGCATCGATGCCGATCCGCTGCAACGCCGGCAGATAGGCGTCGGCGATGAAATCCGCGCTCGGCGCCAGCGGATTGTGGGTGCCGCCTTCCAGCCGCAGACGCGACGGCGCAGTGCAGCGCCACAGCGGCGGCAGCAAGGTCTGCAGCACCAGCATCGCCGAACCGGCGCTGCCGGTGGCGAAGGCGTAATCGCCCGGCGACACCGCGCCCGGCTCGAAGCGCAGCGTGGTCGCGCCGAGCGCGGCGCCGTGGGTACGGGCATCGCCGATCTGCGCTGCGGCGTTGACCGCAGTCAGATGCTGGCGCATCAGCCCCGGCCGCGAACGCTTCGCGCGGATCTGCTGCATCGTGAAGCCGATCCCGGTGCACAGGCTGAGGCTCAGCGCGGTGCGCAGCAGCTGGCCGCCACCGGCTGAGCCGTCGATCTCGATCATGTCCATCGTCTGTCTTCTGTCGTGATGCTCTGTCATGAGGCGTTTTCATGAAGCTCGGGCGGACATCGCTGTCCGCCCGGTTCGATTGTCGTAACGGCGTGTATCGGACTCAGCCCTTCACGCACACCACCTGTCGCAGCGTATGCACGATCTCGACCAGATCCTTCTGCGCCTCCATCACCGCGTCGATCGACTTGTACGCAGCCGGAGACTCGTCGACAACATCCGCGTCCTTGCGGCATTCCACGTGCGCGGTGGCGGCGATGTGATCGTCCAGGCTGATCATCTTCTTCGCCTGGGTGCGGCTCATCACGCGGCCGGCACCGTGGCTGCAGCTGCAGAAGCTGTCCTCGTTGCCGAGGCCGCGCACGATGAAACTCTTCGCGCCCATGCTGCCCGGAATGATGCCCAGCTCGCCCTTGCGCGCGCTCACCGCACCCTTGCGGGTCACCAGCACGTTCTTGCCGAAGTGGTGCTCGCGGTTGACGTAGTTGTGGTGGCAGTTCACCGCCTCGGCCTGGGCCTCGAACGGCTTGGCGATGATCTTGCGCACCGCTTCCACCACGTGACGCATCATGATCTCGCGATTGATGCGCGCATAGCGCTGGGCCCAGTCGACCGCGAACACGTAATCACCGTAATACTGGCTGCCTTCCGGCAGATACGCGAGATCCTGATCGGGCAGATTGATCATCCAGCGGCGCATTTCCTCCTTCGCCAGCGTGATGAAATGCGTACCGATGGCGTTGCCGACGCCGCGCGATCCGGAGTGCAGCATGAACCACACGCGCTGGTCTTCGTCGAGACAGATCTCGATGAAGTGGTTGCCGGTACCGAGCGTGCCGAGATGCTTGAGGTTGTTGGTGTTCTTCAGGCGCGGATGGCGTTCGCAGATCTTCTCGAAATCGGCGACCAGCTGCGACCAGCCTTCGACGGCCAGCGCGGGCGCGTTCTCCCATGCGCCCTTGTCGCGGGCGTGGCGTTCGGCGGTGCGACCGTGCGGGACGGCGCGCTCGATCGCGCTGCGGATCTCGGACAGATTGTCCGGCAAGTCGCTCGCGACCAGCGTGGTGCGCGTCGCGATCATGCCGCAGCCGATATCCACGCCGACCGCCGCCGGGACGATCGCACCAATGGTCGGCACCACCGAACCCACGGTCGCGCCCTTGCCCAGATGCACGTCGGGCATCACCGCGATCCAGCGGTGGATGAAGGGCAGCCTGGCGATGTTCTGGAGCTGCTTGCGGGCCTCGTCTTCCAGCGGCACGCCGCGGGTCCAGAGCTTGATCGGCACTGCGCCCTGTTCCTGGATGACATCGTAGTGATGGGTGGTCATGGTGAATTCTCGCATGTGGACATGCATCTGAAAGTGGTGCGACGACAAGGATGGCGGGACTCTGCGAAACGGCGCTTCCGCCCCGCAACGCAGTGGGACTTGAACCCAACTCCCGAAGGAGGAACCTGTATTCCCGCCGGCATTCGCCGCGAAACAGTGGAAACGGTGTGGATCGCCGACCGCGACAAAAATGATGGAACGATTTTCAAGCTCTACCAGACTGAGCTACCGTCTTGCGACGGGCGGGATTCGAACCCGCGACCGTGAAATCCTGTAGTTCCATCGGCATTCGCAGCCGGCGAAGGTGAAAAGATCAAGCTTCTTCGATGCAGCGCACCGAGGACGGACGGATGAACGCTTTCTTCCCGGAATCCAGCAGGATCACGAGCATCAGCCCCCAGTCCCCGAGCGGCGACTGGCCGAGCTTGGGGTCGGTGGTGCCCAGAATCCTGACATCCATGAACTTGCGTCCGTCGGACATGAACAGGTTGTGCCTGCGATCGGGAACGATCGTTTCATCGAGGTAAGGCAGCATTTTTTCGCGCGCTTCGCGCTGCCGCTTCACGCTCAGCTTCGACGAAACGATGCCGTAGACGATCAACACCAGCATCACGATGACGATGATGGCCCAGATTTCGGACACGTTGTTGCCTCCATTGCAGCGCATGATCGTGTACTCCCGACAAGATGGCGACGATTCGAATCAAAGCCATCGGTGATTGCGACAAAAGTGGGAAAACATCCTGCTCTAACCAACTGAGCTACCGCCGCACGGATTCGCGGCGGGCGGGACTCGAACCCGCGACCTGGACCGTGACAGGGTGTAGTTTTCCCTGCATTCGCAACCACCGACAGCACAACAACAAACACGTCTCCCCTTGCCCGACCGGCCCCATTGCCGGCCGGGCATTGAACGACGTCTAGAACTCGATGCTCGCGATCTTCTCGACCCAGCGCTTCGCGCCGGAACCTTCCGCCGCGAAATTCGCGATCAGATCGAACACCGCATCGCTGAACCCGCCGACATGGAGCACATCGTTGCGCTCGACCGTTTGACCGGTCGCCACCGGCTGCAGATCGATGCACACCAGCTTCGCCTGCGGACAGCGCGCTTTGATCGTCTCCCACTGGCGCATGGTTTCGGTGGCGCCGGTTTTACGGGTATCGCGCCAACTTTCGTTGTCGGACACCAGCACCAGCAGATCGACCTTTGCTTTCTCGCGGCTCAACGCCGCAAGCGGCGCGCTGACGCTGGTACCACCGCCGCACAATGCCGCCAGCTGTCGCGCTTGCGTCATCACGCTGTCGCGCGGATTGAGTCGCAGCGCGCGCACTTCGGTATCGAACGGCAGCACGCGCGCATCCGGATGGGTGCGCTGGATGCAGGCCGCGATCAGCGCCGCCACATCCACGCAGCGCGTGGTCGTGGTCGCGCCCTTGCGATGACCGGTCACCGGCGAGGCCATCGAACCCGACACGTCCACCGCCACAACGACCTCGCCCTCCAACTTCGGCACGTTGCGGGTCGCGATTTCCATCGCATCCTGCAGCGCCGCACCGATCGCGTTCGGCAGCTTGGAGGTCGCCTGGAATGCGGTCAGAAGCTGATACGGAAACACGCGGGCACGGCGAATCGATTCGGGATGACGCAGACGCTCGGCGATCATGGCGACCGCCTTGGCATCCTCGAACACGCCGTTGCGCGCGAACGTGTTGAGGTTCATGCGCAGCGACTGCCACGAAGCGCGGCGTGCCAGCGCCGTCCACTGCGTCGCATTCAACGACAACGACGTGAAGTACTGGAACGGCAGTGCCGGCAACTCACCCTGTGCATCACACTTGAATGCTTCGTAAGCACGCAGCATCTCCGGCAGCTTCGCTTCGTCGTACGGCTTTCCGATCACCCATGCGTACAGCGCTTCGCGCTCGGCATCGGCCGGCTTCGGATGCACCATCCTGATCACGTCCGCCAACGACGGATCGTTGCCGATCGCGGCGTTGACGAGTTGATCGACCGATGCGTGCTGCAACCACTCGCGCACCAAGCGCTTCGGCAGCGAACCCAGCGACTTGCGGCCGACGCAACCGCTGCGCAGGATCTGCACGACATTGCGGAGCAGGCGACCGTTGTCGACCACGCGCGGAAATGCAGCGGCGAAGACGTCGCGATCGCGCAGCGACAGGCTGGCCAGCAACAGCGCCGGCATGTCCTTCATGTGCGCGGACTGCCGGGCGTAGATCGCGGTCTGCGCGACGAAGCGCGGTTCCACTTCGGCGCACAGCTTCAACACCGTCGCCAACTGCTGCTCGGCGTTGGCGTAGTAGGTGCCGTTGAGGCAACCCGTCGCCGCGTACAGCGCCAGCGCCGCCTGCGGCTTGCGGGCATAGGCGAGGCCGCCGGCCTCGTTGCGGGTGGTCGCGGCCGGCAGCAGCGTGCCGCGGGTGGATGCGAAGAGCGTGGTGTTGGCCATGATCGATGCCTTGGGGAATGCCCGTTGGGTTCGAGCTGTGTATTGCAATGGCCGTGCCAACCTGCTTGGCACTCGTTTATCTTGTTGTTTTTATTGTGTTTTCTATGAATTTCACGATTCTCATCGATCAGATTTTCGATATAAAGATATAATTGGATCTAAGTTTTTATCTGGATGGATCATGCGCAGGCAACAGGTCGTCTTCGGCATGCTCGGCACCACGCTCGACAGCGGCAGAGGACCCGGGCGCTGGGAAAAATGGCGGCCGACGGTCTCCCTCGGCATGCACGAGGACTTCCTCGTCGACCGGCTCGAACTGCTGGTGGACGAACGCCGTTACCTGCGGCTCGCCGAAGTCGTGACCGAGGATGTCGTGCAGGTCTCGCCGGAAACCACCGTGCATCGCAGCGACACGTATCTCGCCGATCCATGGGACTTCGAGGGCGTGTACGCGACGCTCCACGATTTCCTGCGCGGCTATGCGTTCAGACCCGAGGACGAGGATTACTACATCCACATCACCACCGGCTCGCATGTCGCGCAGATCTGCTGGTTCCTGCTCGCCGAAAGCCGGCATTTCCCCGGCCGCCTGCTGCAGACCTCGCCGCCGCGCAAACAGGAGCGCGGCGCAGCCGGCAGTTACGCGGTGATCGATCTGGACCTCTCGCGCTACGACCGGATCGCGCAGCGTTTCCAGCAACAGCAGCTGGAGGACCGCGCGCTGCTGAAGAACGGGATCGCCACGCGCAACGCGGCGTTCAACCGCATGATCGAGCAGATCGAAACCGTCGCGACGCGCTCGAAAGCACCGATGCTGCTGATGGGCCCGACCGGCGCCGGCAAGAGCCAGCTCGCGAAACGCGTGTTCGAGTTGAAGAAGCTCAAGCATCAATTGCCCGGACGTTTCGTCGAGGTGAACTGCGCCACGCTGCGCGGCGACGGCGCGATGAGCGCGCTGTTCGGCCATGTCAAAGGCGCGTATACCGGCGCCGGCAGCGACCGTGCCGGCTTCCTGCGTTCGGCGCATCAGGGGCTGTTGTTTCTCGACGAGATCGGCGAACTCGGCCTCGACGAACAGGCCTTGCTGCTGCGTGCGCTGGAAGAGAAGCGTTTCCCGCCGGTGGGCAGCGACAAGGAGGTCGAAAGCGATTTCCAGTTGATCGCCGGCACCAACCGCGATCTGCAGACTGCGGTATCACAAGGGCGCTTCCGCGACGATCTCCTCGCGCGCCTCAATCTGTGGACGTATCGCCTGCCCGGCCTGTCGGAGCGCGTCGAGGACATCGAACCCAATCTCGATTTCGAGCTCGAGCGCTGGAGCCGCGACCAGCACCAGCGCGTCGCCTTCAATCGCGAAGCGCGGACGCGGTTTCTCGCTTTCGCGACCAGGCCCGAAGCGCGCTGGACCGGGAATTTCCGCGATCTCGGCGCATCGGTGATGCGGATGGCGACGCTGGCGAACGCCGGGCGCATCCAGGTCGAATCGGTCGACGAGGAGATCGCGCGCCTGCGTGGGCTGTGGCGCGAAAGCGGCACCCAGTCGCCGCTCGACACGCTGCTCGGCGAACGCATCGATGCGCTCGATCGCTTCGATCGCGTGCAGTTGGAAGAGGTCGTCCGCGTCTGCGCACGGGCTAAATCGCTGTCGGATGCGGGCCGCGCGTTGTTCGCGGTATCGCGTACGCAGCGCAGCAGCACCAACGATGCCGACCGGCTGCGCAAATACCTCGCGCGTTTCGATCTGGACTGGGATCAGGTGCGCAGCGCGGGGCGCGACAAGTGAAAGGCCGCGGCGCCGGCCCGCCATTTCGCGCACACTGGCCGCATCCCACGATCAGGACATTCCAAGCATGAGCATGAATCTGTTCTTCCAGGCATTCGCTCCGAAGGATCTCGAAGCGATGCGCGAGGATCCTTCCCTGATCGACGGCTGGGTCGAGAGCGAATCGCGCTGTACCGCTTCGATCGATGTGGAAACCGCGTGGGACGTGTTGAAGCACATCCTCGACGATGCCGGCTTCCACAGCGATGACATGATCGGCGACGTGCTGAGCAACGGTTGCGAATTCGTGTCTCCGGCGCTGGTGCGCGAGCAGGCGAAAGCGCTGTCGACATGGACCCACGCGACCGTGCTGGAAGCGCTGCGCGCGATCGACGAGGACGAGGGCCTGTATCACCAGGCGGTCTATCAGGACCAGGAAGACGATCTGCTCGCGCAGTTCGACATGCTCTCGGCGTTTTTCCGGGAAGCCGCCGCGCGCGGCGATGGGGCGCTGTACTACGCGATGTAACCGGACGCGAAGCCGTCAGGCGCGACGCTGCTTGCCGTCGCCCGACTCCGCCCCGTGGGCGAGGCGCAGCAGTTCCGCAACGTTGACGATCTCGACCCGGCGGCCGGTCACATCGATGACGCCATCGTCCTGCAAGCGGGTGAAACCGCGACTGACGGTTTCCAGCGCGAGGCCGAGGAAGCGGGCGATGTCCTCACGGCTCATCGGCAGCTGGAACAGGCGGTCGGACTGGCCGACGTTGCGATAACGCTCGCCGAGGCTGTGCAGGAACAGGGCGATGCGTTCGTTGGCCTGGCGGCGGACAAGGATGCCCAGATGATCCTGATCGCGATCGACGCTCTGGCCGATCACCCGGAACAGCTGCTGCTGCAGGCTCGGCACCTGCGCGGCGACGAACGACAGCTGGTCGTAAGGCACTTCGCAGACGTTGGCGGCGGTGAGGGCGACGCCTTCGCAGCGATGCTCGCCGGTGCCCAGAGCATCGAGACCGATCAGCTCGCCCGGCAGATGGAAGCCGAGCACCTGCTCTTCCCCGTCTTCGCTGATGCTGACCGATTTGAACGCGCCGTCGCGGGCGACGAAGACCGCCGTCAGCGGGTCGCCGAGGCGGAACAGCCGTTCGCCGCGGGCGACCGGCCGGCGGCGCTGGACGATCTCGTCGAGACGATGCAGTTCCTCCGCGCCGATTCCGCCCGGCAGGCACAGCTGGCGCACGGAGCAGTAGGTGCAGCCCCGGCGCAGCTGGATCAGGTCGAGAACAGAAGAATCGCTCATTGCCGCTAGTGTGCCACGCAACGGCGCATCGCCGAACCCGACTTCTGTCCAAGGCCGTGTCTGGGCCGAGGGCGCATCCGGTTCCGCTGTCGATCCGGGCCGGAAACGCCCATGGGCTCGAATCCGGACCGCTACAGCCTTTATACTGCGCGGATTCTGCGGCCATAGTCAGGCCGCTTCTCAACACGTCGTTTTCCGGGTGAGTCGTGCGCAATTACGATCTGGATTTTCTGAAGCGTTTTTCGATGGTGATCGCCTTCCTTGCGGCGGTCACCCTGGGCCTGATCCTGTTCGCGATCCATCTGCACAACGGTCAGCCGCAGACGCCGAACCCGGTCGAAGTGAAGCGCACCGATGCGCGGATCGCTCCCGCAGGCGATGTCTATGCCGGCGCCACCGGCGCAGCCCAGCAGGCTGCGGCCGACGAGGCCGCCAAAGCCGCCGCCGCATCCCAGGTCGCCTACGGCGGCACGCTGGACGGCGCGGTGATCTTCGACAACCTCTGCGCGGGCTGCCACAAGTCCGGCGCCGGCGGCGCACCCACCATGACCGCCGCAGGCATGGGAGCCCGCGCCAGTCAGGGCAAGGACCTGCTGTATCAGCACGCGATCGAAGGCTTCCAGGGCAGCGCTGGCGTGATGCCGGCCAAGGGCGGCAACCCGGCGCTCTCCGAAGATCAGGTCAAGGCGACGGTCGACTGGATGCTCGAACAGGTCTGACCTTTCCTCACTGCCGTCATCGCCCTTCCGCAACGCCGCCTCCGGGCGGCGTTGTCCATTCCGCCTCCGGAGAATCGCCGCATGCGCCTTCCGCTTCCGTTCCTGCTGCTCCCGTGCGCGCTTGTCGGCGGGTTCGCCGGGCCCGTATCGGCGCAAGACGCGCCAACGACCATCGGCCGGATCCAGGGCACGGGTGAGCGCAGCCCACTCGTGGGCCGAACGGTTTCGATCGAGGGCGTCGTGACTGCAGTCCCGGACGACAGCCTTGGAGGCTGGTTCCTGCAGGACACCGGCGATCGCGACCCGGCCACCTCCGATGCGCTGTTCGTCCTCGGTGAAGGCGGCCCGGCAGTCGGCACCCACGTCCGCGTCCATGGCGCCGTGGTCGAACTCGACACCGGCCGTGGCACCCGCACGGCCCTGCAGTCGACCGGCGTGGCGCCGCTGGGCCGGGCGAGACTGCCACGACCGGTATCGGTTTCGGTGCCACCTGCCGATTGGGAGCGTTACGAAAACATGCGCGTGCGCATCACCGCGACACTGACGGTCGCTGGCACGCATCGTGTCGACAAATACGGTGAATTACTGGTCAACTTCGGCGAACGCGTGCGAACGCCCGCCGATGCGGCCATGCCCGGCGATGCTGCGCGCGCACTGGCGGCCGAGAACGCACGCCGCATGCTGCGTCTGGACGACGGCAGCGATGCGGAACGGCCCGCTTCGGTCTGGTATCTGCCGAAGACCGGACCGTCGCGCACCGGTGGCCAGCTGTCGAAGGTGGAAGGCGTTCTGGATCAGCGCGGCGGCGGGTACCGGCTGCAGCTGACCGCGAAACCGGCATTCCGGCGCGCAGCGCCGCCTTCGGCGCCGACGGTCGGCGGCGATATGCGGATCGCCAGCTTCAACCTCGAGAATTTCTTCAACGGCGACGGCCAGGACGGCGGTTTTCCCACCCCGCGCGGCGCACGCACGCCGGCCGAACTGCAGACCCAGCTTGCCAGGCTGGTCGCGACGATCCGTGGCCTGAACCCGGACATCGCCGCTTTGATGGAACTGGAAAACGACGGCTTCGGCCCCGAGTCGTCGATCGCTGCACTGGTGAGGGCGCTCAACGCCGACGGTCGCAACGAGGACTGGCGTTTCGTGGTGACCGATCAACCGCAAGGCGGCGACCTGATCCGGGTCGGCCTGATCTATCGCGCCTCGCGGGTGACGCCCGTGGGCGCAGCGGCAACGCTGACCGACGACCTGTTCGGTACCCGCAGCCGGCCGCCGTTGGCGCAGACCTTTCGCGCCGGAAGCGGTGCGGCCCAGGGCCCCGCTTTCACGGTCGTCGCCAACCATTTCAAGTCGAAAGGCTGCGGCGAAGCGACCGGGGCCGACGCCGACCAGAAGGACGGCCAGAGCTGCTGGAATGCCGCCCGTACCGAAAGCGCGCGCCGGCTCGACGCTTGGCTGCGTACCGATCCGACCCGATCGGGGAGCGATCTTGCGATGATCGTCGGCGATCTGAACGCCTACAGCATGGAAGACCCGGTGCGTGCGTTGACCGCCGCCGGCTGGCGCGATGCCTTCGCCGGGCAACACGGGCCCGCGCCGTACAGTTACGTCTACGACGCCCAGATCGGTCGTCTCGACCACGCCCTGCTCAGCCCGTCGCTGGCGGCGCGGCGGGTGGGCGCGGCGGAATGGCACAGCAATGCCGACGAACCCGACAGTCACGGCTACCAGACGCGGCCCGACGCGCGAACGCCGTGGCGCAGCTCGGACCACGATCCGCTGGTGGTCGGTTTCCGGCTGCGGAAACCCTGATCGCCCGGCCCGTTATCATCCGCATATGCCGTCTCCCGCTTTCCCTGCCGTTGCCGCCGCGCTGACCCTGCAGGGTCCGGCGGGCACCCTGGAAGTCGCTGCCGAACCGCCTGAGGCCGATGTTCCCGTGCGGCCCGTGATCGCGGTGTTGTGCCATCCGCTGCCGACCGAAGGCGGCACCATGCACAACAAAGTGGTGACGATGGCCGCGCGCAGCCTGCGCGAGCTGGGCGTGACCACGGTGCGCTTCAATTTCCGCGGCACCGGCGCGTCGGACGGCACGTTCGATCACGGCGAGGGCGAGCTCGATGATCTGCGCACCATCGTCGCCTGGGTGCGCGACAGTCGGCCCGATGCGGCGCTGTGGCTCGGCGGTTTCAGCTTCGGCGCGTACGTCAGCCTGCGCGGCGCGGCGGAACTGGGGCCGTCGGTCCTGATCTCGATCGCACCGCCGGCGGGGCGCTGGGATTTCGACAAGATCGTGTTGCCGACGATGCCCTGGCTGGTGATCCAGGGCGAGGACGACGAGGTCGTCGACCCGCAGGCGGTCTACGACTGGTTTGAGCAGATGTCGAAGGCACAGCCGCCGGGGACGAGCGCCGAACTGATCCGCATGCCCGACACCAGTCACTTCTTCCATCGCAAATTGATGGATCTGCGCGGCGCGATCAAACATGGCGTTCAACCTTACCTTCGACGGTTCGATCTGCCGGAGCCCGGCGCCGGATCATGAGCGAATCCGCGGCGGCACCCTCCGTGCGCTACGCCGAAGGCGTGGCGCGCGGCGACTGGAGCGACGACCCCGCGCAACACGCGGCGCTGCGCGAACTCGATCGCCTGCAAGCGGCGCTGTCCGCGCCGCCGATGCGCAAAGGCCTGCTCGATACGCTGTTCGGCAAACCGGTGACGACTTCGCCGAATGGCCTGTACGTGTGGGGTGGTGTGGGCCGCGGCAAGACCTTCCTGATCGACCTGTTCTACGCCGGCCTGCCGATCCGCGAGAAACGGCGCACGCATTTCCATCGCTTCATGCGCGAGGTGCACGAGCGACTGCGCGCGCATGCGGGCGAACGCGACCCGCTCGCCGCGATCGCCCGCGAGTGGCGCGCGCAGCTGCGGGTGCTGGTGCTGGATGAATTCTTCGTCAACGACATCGGCGACGCGATGCTGCTGGGACGCCTGCTGACGCGCCTGTTCGAGGAAGGCGTGATCCTGGTGACCAGCTCCAACGCCGCGCCCTCCGAACTGTACAAGGACGGCCTGCAGCGCGCGCGATTCCTGCCGGCGATCGCGCTGATCGAACGTCGCTGCAACGTGGTGCATCTCGACAGTCCCCACGATTATCGCTTGCGCGCGCTCACCCGCTCGCCGGTGTATCGCGCGCCGCTCGACGACGCCAGCGACGAGTGGCTGGAATCGCGCTGGCGCGAACTGGGCGGCGACGACAGTCATCGCGATGCCGGCATCGATATCGACGGCCGTCGCATCGCGGTGCGCGCACGCGACAAGGGCATGGCGTGGTTCGATTTCGCGGCGGTCTGCGAAGGTCCGCGCGGCAGCGCCGACTACATCGAGATCAGCACCGAGTTCCACACCGTGCTGGTCGGCGACGTGCCGGTCTTCGACGCGCAGCGCGACGATGCGTCGCGGCGCTTCATCACCCTGATCGACGAGCTCTACGACCGCCACGTCAACCTGATCTGCAGCGCCGACGCCGCACCGGCGGCGCTGTATCGCGGCGAGCGCCTGACCGCCGCCTTCGAGCGCACCGCCTCGCGGCTGATCGAAATGCAGTCCGCCGAATATCTGGCGCTGGAGCATCGCGGCTGAGACATGTCGCCATCGGCTGCAGGCACGCCGTGCGGCCGGACTCCGATCAGCGCGACACGCCTGTCTGCGACGGCTGCTGCGAAGCGATCTCCTGCCCGGTCTGGGCGGGCACGTTCTTCTCCAACTGCGACAGACTCTGCGCCATCGGCTGCTGCGCCGCGTCGGCGCGATCGATGTAGCTGTTCTTCGCATGCGCGGAGCCGGGGTCGCCCTGGATCGCGATCAGGCCTTTGCCGTCGTTGCTGGCGATGACCGTGTCGATCTGGCGCAGGCCATCGCTCTGCGCTTTGGACGCCATCGCCGCCGCGACGTTGCCCAGCTCGTCGCGGCCCTTGATGCCGGCGTCGGGACCGAGCTTTTCGAGCGCAGTGACCGATTGCAGATACAGCGCTGGCGCGGTGTCCGCGGGACGCGTTCCGCGCGGCTCGCCGTGGCTGGGCGCATGCGACTCTTCCGATGGCGCGATCGGGCTCTTGGGCGGCACGACCGGCGGCGGTTTTGGGCTGGTGTCGGTGATGCCGGCACCGGGCGGGAACCGCACGACACCGTCGAGCCCGAGCTCCTTGAGATTGACCCGGACTTCGGGCGGCACGTACTTCGGGTCGGCTGCGCGGTCGGCGGCCTGCTCCTTGGATTCGACGTTGATCGCGGCCTGCAACGCCTGCGTGCCGTAGATCTGCCGGTAGGGCCGCGCATCGTAGAAATGCTTGCCCATCGCCTCGATGTTCGCCGGGGTTTCGGCAAGCAGGCCGTCCTTGCCGAGGGTCAGTCCGGCCTTGGGCGTATAGGTCTGTTTCGGCGGCGTGCCGCCGACATCGAAATAGGGCGCCATTTCCGGGCTGGAGTTGTGCAGTTTTTCGTACAGCTGGGCGGGCGTCGCGGTGGGGTTTTCCTTGCGCACATGCGCCGCGACCGCATTGAAACCTCCGATCTGGTCGGTCGCTTCGCGCAGGCGCAGGCTGTCGCCGCGCTCCTTCAGGACATTGGTGTAATCGTGCGGCGATGGGCCCTTGGCGACCGCTTCGAGCTTGGCCTTGAAATCGGCGCCCGCTTTCTCGATCGCCTGCTTGTTGACCGCATGCTCCGATTCGTGGGTCAACACCATGCGCATGGTGTTGCCGAGCTTCTTGTCCTTGTCGGCCACGTCGAGCAGCGCGGTCGGCAATCCCATCGATTTGTCGTTGGCGTTGTATACGCCGAGTGCTCCTGCCGGCGCGCCGGCCGGCATCGGTCCGATCTTTTCCAGATTGCCTTTGCCGATCGCCTCCAGCAGGTTGGCTTTCAGCGCGGGCGTCTCGCCGAGCAGGGTGCGGAAATTCTTGCCCGCGTCAGGATGCGCCTTCTCGAAATCGACGAGCATCTGTTCCAGCTTTTTTTCGTCGGCCTTGGACATGTGCCCTCCGTTACGCGTACGCGCTGATGACGAGCCTGGACAGGCAGACCGGACCGACCTGCGGATCGGCTTTGCCCTGCGCGTAGGCCATCACCCCGATATCGCCGCGTTTGAAATACCAGGCGTCGCTTCCGGGATACGTCTGCATCGGGGTGGCCGCGAATCCAGCGGCGGTCAACGCCTTCGAGTAGCCATCGAAATCCGGCGTGCAGATCGGTGCCCGGTCGGCCTGCCCGCGGCTCGTGTCGTCGAACGAAAACCGCAGGCTGCTCGGTTTCTCGCCGAGCTTGTCGGGCGTGGACACCAGGCTGTAGGACCATTGCTCGGTCAGCTTGCCGCCGAAACCGTAGATGTTGGGATCGTCGTCGTTGAGCTCCACGCGAAGGCCGGTGGCTTGCTCGACATGCTCGGGAGCGAGGTCCTGCGCGCTGTGGAGACTGTCGATCAACTTGAGCACGCGACGGCCGATGTCTTCGGCGGTGATTGGAGGCACGGTGGCAGTCATCGGAAACTCCTGAGAGCCGGGAGAAGGTGTTCGGGAAGACGGCGTCGCGGCGCAACCGGACATCGCGCATCCGATGGCCGCGGCGCACAGACCGGCCAGTACGGTCGCGGCAGCGCGGTTTCGAGGCGATCCGGCGCGTGCCGGCGCAACACCGGGCGTCTGTGCATCCGACGACCGGCGACAGGTGCGGTATGGCGATTGACGGAAGGATCGAGCCATGTGACGTCCTGCCTTGGGCCAATGCGGGAACGGTGCCCCGATCACACCAGAACGGTGCGCCCGGGGCAACTCGCGGGCATTCCATGAATCCGGGCGACACGCGCCCGGAAGTCCGGGGGCTATTGGAGTAACGCGATGGGAATGTCGTTCCGGCCAAGGACACAGGGCGACCGCAGTCCCGGCCGACAAAAATCCCGGGACATCGGCACCGTTGCTCGGATGCCGGCCCTCAGCCGGACGTGCCGGCGGACACACCCCGCATCCGCACGCCCCGCAGCTGCGGCACGCCGTCCACCACATCGGTCCACACCACGTGCGCGGCGGTACCGTTGAGCAGCAGTTTCGGAAAGCCGGTCGCGCGGCCTTTGCCCTGCAGATCGGCGAGTTTGATGCGCTGCAGTTCCTTCGACAGATCGGGCGCGTAGCGCGCGAGCCACAGCGATTGCGCGCCGGCCTCTTCGCGCAGCCAGAGGATCCAGACCTGCTGCGCGTCGATCGCGACCGCGACGCGGCCCTGGGCGGCGGCACCGGTGTCCAATGCGACCGGATCGGCGAACGTTGCGCCGCCATCGACGGAACGCGCGAGTTTCACTGCGGGCTTGTCGCCCGCAGCGGTGTACCACGCGACCGCGACGTCGTTGCCGCGTGCCGCGACCGATGGGCCATTGACCGGGCATGCGGGCATGTTCCAATCGTCGGCATGCACGCGCGCCGGCTTCGACCACGCCTTGCCGTCGAAGCGCGTGGCGTAGATGTCGCGGATTTCCTGCGCGCTGCGGTCGCGATAGACCAGCACCGCACCGTCGGCCGTGGCGGCGACATCGGTCTGGCAACAGTCGCAGGTCATCGCATCGATTTCGGTTTCGGTTTCGGCGCTCGCGCGCAGATTGGCGTCGAACACCGCCGCGCGCAGGCTCATCGCGCCGGCGTGGCCGTCGTCATGGCTGGCATGGTCCGATGCTGCTGCAGCGCCGGTGTTGCGGCCATCGAGCCACGCGATACCGAGACTGCCCTCGCCCTGCGCCCACATCGAGACGAAACCGTGCTCGGTCTTCGTGCCGTCGTCGTGGACGGTGCGCTGCGCGCTCCAGTTCATGCCGTGATCGAGCGAGCGCACCAGCATCACGTCGTAGGCATAGGGCGCGTCTGCCGATTTCTGCAGCCAGTGCGTCCACAGCGCGTGATCGGCGGTCGCGACGATGTGCGGGGTGTCGGCCCAGTTGGTGAACATCGAATTCCCGACCGCCACCGTGCGCGGCCCTTCCCAATGCTGGTCGGGATAGAACTCGGCGATCTGCAGCGCCGGCCGACGACCGCCCCCGCTGTTGATCCAGCTGAGCAGCACGCGGCCATCGGGCGCCATCGCCAGGTCCGGCTGCGCCGAACCGGGCATCGCCGGCAACGGCCAGGCTTCGATCGTGAGATCGCCGGTGACGACCGGTTGCGGAACCTCGGATTCCCCGCTGCAGGCGGCGAGCAGTGCGAGGGCGACGAAAACGAGGGGGCGAAATGGTGTACGCATGCGATTAGGGTACGTCATCGATGGCTCGGGAACAGCGAGGCCGCGAACGCCGGACGACGGCAGCATCTGCGTCACGCCGCGCCGCGCCGTTTCGTCAGATGCACCAGCAGCAGCGAGATCGCCGCCGGGGTCATGCCCGGGATGCGCTGCGCCTGACCGACGGTGTGCGGACGCACGCGTTCGAGTTTCTGCTGCACTTCGATCGACAGCCCGCGTACGGTGGCGTAGTCGAACGCCTGCGGAATCTCGGTGTGCTCATGACGCTGCTGGCGCGCGATCTCCTCGCGCTGACGCGCGAGATAGCCGGAATATTTCGCTTCGATCTCGACCTGTTCGGCGACCGCCGGGTCGGCGACCGCCGGGCCGAGCATCGGCACGCTGGCAAGCCTGGTGTAATCCAGTTCCGGTCGGCGCAGCAGATCCAGCGCATGGGTTTCGCGACTGAGATCGATGCCCAGCGTCGCCACCGCTTCGCGTCCGAGTGCATTGTTGGGCGAAGCCCACAGCGCGCCCAGACGCGCGGTCTCGGCCACGACGGCGTCGCGCTTGCGCGTGAAACGCTCCCAGCGCGCATCGTCGACGAGACCCAGGGCGCGGCCGGTTTCGGTGAGGCGCAGATCGGCATTGTCCTCGCGCAACTGCAGCCGGTATTCGGCGCGGCTGGTGAACATGCGGTAGGGCTCGTTGGTACCGTGGGTGATCAGGTCGTCGATCATGACGCCGACATAGGCCTCGTCGCGACGCGGCGACCATGCATCGAGCGCGCGCACGAAACGCGCGGCGTTGAGCCCGGCGATCAGGCCCTGCGCCGCCGCTTCTTCGTAGCCGGTGGTGCCGTTGATCTGGCCTGCGAAGAACAGGCCGGAAACGATTTTGGTTTCCAGCGAATTCTTCAGCCCGCGCGGATCGAAGAAATCGTATTCGATGGCGTAACCGGCACGGGTGATGTGCGCCTGCTCGAAGCCACGGATGCTCCGCACCAGATCCAACTGCACATCGAACGGCAGCGACGTGGAAATGCCGTTCGGATAGATTTCGGTCACGCCGAGGCCTTCGGGTTCGACGAAGATCTGGTGCGAGGCCTTCTCGGCGAAACGCACGACCTTGTCTTCGATCGACGGGCAATAACGCGGGCCGATGCCTTCGATCTGGCCGCTGTACAGCGGCGAACGGTGCAGCGCGCTGCGGATGATCTCGTGGGTGCGCTCGGAGGTATGGGTGATCCAGCACGATATCTGCGGAGGATGGTCGGCGGTGCTGCCCATGAACGAGAACACCGGGCGAGGATCGTCGCCGGGCTGCTCTTCCATGACGCTGTAATCGAGACTGCGGCCATCGATGCGCGGCGGCGTGCCGGTCTTCAGGCGATCGACGACGAACGGCCGCTCGCGCAGCTTCGCGGCGAGCGTGGTCGCGGGCGGATCGCCGGCGCGGCCGGCAGCGAACTGGGTTTCGCCGATGTGCACCTTGCCGGCGAGGAAGGTGCCGGCGGTGAGGACGACCGCCGGCGCCGTGAAGTGCAGGCCGGTCTGGGTGATCGCGCCGCGTACGACATCGGCGTCGATGATCAGGTCGTCGACCGCCGACTGGAATACGCTGAGGTTGGGCTGCGATTCCACCGCACGGCGGATGAAGCTGCGGTACAGCGCGCGATCGGCCTGGCAGCGCGTGGCGCGTACTGCGGGGCCCTTCGATGCATTCAAGCGACGCCACTGGATGCCGGCGGCGTCGGCGGCGCGCGCCATGATGCCGCCAAGCGCGTCGATCTCGCGTACCAGATGGCCCTTGCCGATGCCGCCGATGGCCGGGTTGCAGCTCATCGCACCAACGGTCTCGATGTTGTGCGTCAACAGCAGGGTGCGCGCACCGCTGCGTGCGGACGCGAGCGCGGCTTCGGTGCCGGCGTGGCCGCCGCCGATGACGATGACATCGAAGCGATAGAAATGATTGTTCATCGACCTGACTCTGGTTTCGAGACGTGCTTCGCGGCGTGGGCGTGAATTCCGACGTTGCTGCTCCGCATTCTAGCGAATGCGGTTTCGGGGAGGCCGTTACCCGGAGGCGCTGGCGCCAAAGTTGGCACGCATTCTGCTTATCTCTGGTGGCACTCAGCGCGGCAAGCGCGAAAGCGCAGGCCGGGGTGGAACAGGGCTGGCCACGTGCGCGCTGAGGAAGCCAGGGGCCGAATGTCGGGGGACATTCGGCCCCTTTTTTTGTCTGCGATTCGGGGAGTTCGGCGATACGCCGTAAGAAGGTGCCGACGCCCGACGGGGAGCGGAACAGGGGGGATCCGGATTTCCCCGCCGGGGTCGGCGATTCAGTACCGAGTTACGTCGGAATACGACGTAACCGGTCAAGCTTGTTTAGCTTGCGGCCAAATCTGGTCGTTGGCAAGCCTTTTCAGGGCGTTGGATCGCGACGGGATTCTCGTTCTGAACGTTCGATGCGACGCTGAGGGGCAGGTGCTGCCCGCTGCGTTTCGTGGCGCGGGCGCGGCTGGCCCGAGCTCTGCGGCGTCGAGACCGGCGCAGGCCGGGAATGCACCCTCATGCCAGGCTGTGCGCCGCCGCCCGACAAACCGGGCTGTTGCACCATGATCCGGCGACGGGTGGGCTCGCCTACGCGGATGGCGACGCCGGGAACCGCCGGCTGCGGAGTCGCGACAGGCGGGCGCCGCCGATCGAGGTGACGCCACGGTCCGCCGTCACGGTTGCGGTCGCCCAGACGCGGCCCGCTGCCGCCGGGCGGTTCCGTGATCACTCCCGGTGGTGGCGTACCCGGCGGCACCGTGTTCGGCGGGCGATGGCGATGCGGTCGACGGTACGGATAGGGGGAGTAGGAATAGGGATAGCCATAACGGTAGCCGTCGTAGCCATACGGAAATCCATACCGCGAATACGGGGTATAGCCGAAACCGAAACCATAGCCGAAGCTGCCGTACCAGCCGCCCGGATAGCCATAACCTATTGAACTGTAGGGCCCGCCATAGGCGTCGTAGTAATCGACGGAGGGCTCGGCGTAGTAGTAATCGCCGCCCTGATCGGTGCGGTAACCGTAAGTACTGACGCAGCCGGTCAGAATCGTTGCGAAGAGTGTCGCAAGCAGACCAAGACGGAACATCGGGAACCCCCTGTCGAATTCTGATGACGGGATAGGCCCGTCCTACCGTTGCAGCATCCGGCCGCCGCGTTGAACCCGTCCTTAAGAAGACCGGCCCGATTCAGCATCATGGCATTTCACCGCCCTGCCCGAGCGGCGGGACCGGGACAAATCGTATCTGGTGGCCGCCGATGACTTTCGCCGTGGCAGCGAACGCATGGCCGCGCCTCATCATCGGTGGTTTCGGGGCGATGCGGACCTGCAGGCGATTCCTGCTGCTGCGACACCGTCTCTGCAGCACGCGCAGTCACGACCGTGTCCCCGACCGACCGCACCGCAGACGGTAATTTGGATGCAGCCACCGAGGTTGCCGGTTGCGGAACGGATTCCCGTCGCAGGCCGTACGGACGCAGCGCATGTTGCCTTCGCCACGGCGACGCTCCGCCTGCTTGGCGCGCATCGCAAGCGGCGATACGAACGACACCCTGACGCGCGTACCCCGCCTGATACGATACCGGCATGACCGCCGCTGTGCCGACGTTGCCCGCTTTCGCCGACGTGCTTTCCGCCGCCGCCCGGATCGCGCCGCACGCGCAGCGGACGCCGGTCCTGCGTTCGCAGTCGCTCGACGGGATCGCCGGCTGCAGGCTGCACTTCAAATGCGAGAACCTGCAGCGCGTCGGCGCGTTCAAATTCCGCGGCGCCTGCAACGCGATCTTCGCGCTGGACGACTCCACCGCATCGCGTGGCGTTCTCACCCAAAGCTCCGGCAACCATGGCGCCGCAGTCGCGTTGGCCAGCCGCCTGCGCGGCACGTCCGCCACCGTCGTCGTACCGGAAGGCGCACCGGCGGTGAAGTTGGCGGCGATCGCCGACTACGGCGCCCGCATCGTGCGCTGTGCGCCAACGATGGCGGCGCGCAACGCCGCCGCTGCCGCGCTGGCCGAAGAAACCGGCGCGCACCTGGTGCATCCCTTCGACGATCCGCACGTCATCGCCGGCCAGGGGACGGTCGCGTTGGAGTTCCTGCGCAGCGAACCCGGACTCGATGCATTGCTGACGCCGGTCGGCGGCGGCGGCCTGCTCTCGGGCTGCGCGCTGGCCGCGCGCACGCTGCGACCAGAACTGGAAATCCTCGGCGCGGAACCCGCAGGCGCGGCGGATGCGCATGCTTCGCTGCGCGAAGGCCGCTGCATCACCGACATGATCGCGAACACGATCTGCGACGGTCTGCGCGGGCAACTCGCGCCGCGTACGCTGGCGCTGTTGCAGCGCCACATCGATGGCATTCTCATCGTCGACGACAACGCGGTGATCGAAGCGATGCGGCTGCTGTGGGAACGGTTGAAACTGGTGGTCGAGCCCTCCGGGGCGATCGGTTTCGCGGCGGTGCTGCGCAATCGCGAACGCTTCGCGGGGCGGCGCGTCGGCGTCGTGATTTCCGGCGGCAATGTCGATCTCGACACCCTGCCCTGGCAGGCGCGCGGATCATGACCCGCCATGCGCCGCCGCCGCTGATCCAACGCGCGACCGGAAAGCGTCGCAAGCGTCGCGGCGTGTTCCGCTGGCTGCGACGCCTGCTGCTGCTCGCGGTGCTGTGGCTGTGCGGCGTTGCGGCGTACATCGTGCATGTCGGTACGCGCGACGACGCCGCCAGCGACAAGGTGCGCGCCGACGCGATCATCGTCCTCGGCGCCGCCGCCTACGACGCGCGGCCCTCGCCGGTGTTCGAGGAGCGCATCCGCCACGGCGTCGATCTCTACAAGCGCGAACGCGCGCCGGTCCTGATCTTCACCGGTGGCTTCGGCGGCAACGGCGCGCGTTTTTCGGAATCGCAGGTCGGGCGTCGTTACGCATTGCGCGATGGCGTGGCCGAGCGCGCGATCCTGATCGAAACCATCTCGCGCAATACCCGCGAGAATCTCAGCGAAGCCGCGCGGCTCATGGGCAAGCGCAAACTCCGCCGCGCGATCGTGGTCAGCGACCCGCTGCACATGTCGCGCGCGCTGCGGATCTGCCGCGAAGTCGGCATCGTCTGCCTCGGCTCGCCCACGCCGACCAGCCGCTTCCGCAGCTTCGACACGCGTTGGCGCTTCCTGCTCAACGAAGTCTATTTCTTCCATCGCGACCTGTTCGTACGCCAAACCTGACGCGCACCCGAAGGAGCTTTGCATGATCATCGACGGCACCCGCGCCCACGACCGCGCCACCACCCTCATCCTCGACTACTACGCCGCCTTCAATCGCAGCGACTGGGCCGCGATGCTGGTGTTGCTCACCGACGACGTCGCCCACGATCTCAACCAGGGCGCGCGCGAAACCGGCCGCGACGCCTTCGCCGCGTTCCTCGCGCGCATGGATCGCAGCTATCGCGAACAGCTGCGCGACATCGTGGTCATGGCGTCTCCCGACGGCGCGCGCGCCGCCGCCGAATACGTGGTGCACGGCGAATACCTGATTGCCGATGAAGGCCTGCCGCCTGCGCATGGGCAGCGTTACGTGTTGCCGGGCGGCGCGTTCTTCGATATCCGCGACGGAAAAATCGCGCGGGTAACGAATTACTACAATCTCGAGGATTGGATTGCGCAGGTGGGTTGAAGCAGCATTCCGTGGATGTCGATGACCTGCGTTCACCGTACTTTTTAGTGTAGAAATCCACACAGTTCGACTGCTCGGCAGAAATTGCTCTTTTGCCCGTCATTCCCGCGAAAGCGGGAACCCAGTGTCTTTGCATTTTACGGACAGCTTCAAAAAGTCACTGGATCCCCGCTTTCGCGGAGATGACGGAGCCTCTTGAAGCGTTCAGAAAAAAATGGGGGATGACCTCAGGTCAATGACTGAGCCTGCCTGCTGCCTCATTTGACCTTCCAGAAGACTGCAATCAGAAAGCAGAGAACGCCGGCCCATATCGTATGTATCGCGATCTCGAATGGAAACAGATTGCGCTCGTAGCCGCCAATACTTGGAAACAGCACGATGTGAAGGATGATTCCCACAAACACACCAAATGTCAGCCTGCACGCAGCCCGCAAAGGGTGTCGTGGGAACAGCAGGCAACCGACCACTCCGGCCAGAGGATAGATTGCGAGCACGGTCAACCAGCGTACGATGATGACAGAGAGTTTTGTGGTATCTGGGGGTTCTTGAAACAACGCCCCAAGTGTCAGCGTCAGGAAGACCGAGCCCACACCACAGAGAAACGCGATCGGCGAGCGAAACATTACGACATATCGCATTGTGTTCACCTTGTCCATGAAACCAAGCGTCCGAATCATGCTGATCCACGAAACAGACAGAAT
The DNA here is from genome assembly GCA_013141175.1 of Lysobacter sp. Lineage (NCBI taxonomy): Bacteria > Pseudomonadati > Pseudomonadota > Gammaproteobacteria > Lysobacterales > Lysobacteraceae > Lysobacter > Lysobacter sp. The sequence goes on along the minus strand of JABFRN010000001.1, from coordinate 1,838,116 downwards.
CAGACTACATCGCAGACTCCTGTTCCATGCACATTTTCCGCATTCGTCCGGCAAGGTCTATTCCACCGCTACCGTACGATCCAATTCCGTAGCCGTGCAGTGAGTAGTGTCGCGGGGCGGACTTTCAACGGTTGGAGTACTGCTCGCCCGCTCTACCGTGACGCCTCAGCGCCGCCGCACCGGAATCCCGCTCGCCGGAAACCGCGCCACATCTTCGCCGCCTTCTCGGATCGGCGCACCGTGTTCCGGTGCCCACGCCAGCGCGGAGATGATTTCCCAGGTCGCGGGCAGGCGGCCGGCATCGCGAAAATCTTCATAAGCATTCGCGGCGGTAGCGAAGCGGGTTTTGCCGGTGAGCGTGTGGCGGCGCGCGTGCAGCGCATTGGTGGCGCCGATGGCGCGCAGTTCGCGCATCAGTGCGGGCAGGTCATCGTAGCGGGTGACGAGATCGTCGCGGTCGAGCACGGGATTGCGGAAGCCGCTGGCGATCAGGGCGTCGCCGAACTGCGCGATCGAGGCGAACGGGCTGACGTGCGGGACCGCATCGGCTTCGGCGAAGGCGCTGCGCAGTTCGTACAGCGTATCGGGGCCGAACGTGGAGACCACCAGCATGCCGCCGGGTTTGAGCACACGGCGGAAGCCGGCGAACACCGCCGGAAGATCTTCGATCCACTGCAGGCAGAGGTTCGAGAACAGCAGATCCACGCTGTGGTCGGCCAGCGGCAGCGCGCGCGCGTCGGCGCAGACGCGTTCGGGTGCGCGCGCAAGCAGCCGCGCGAGCACGTCCGGGAGCGCGCGCGCGAAAGCCGACGTTTCGGCGTCGTGCTGGCGCAGCATCGGCATGGCGAGATCCAGCGCGAGCACCTGCGCTTTCGGCCAGCGTTGCTGGATCGCGCGCGAGGCATGCCCGGGGCCGCAGCCGAGGTCGACGACGAGCGCAGGCGTCTGTGCATCGCCTTCGCGGCCTTCGGCATAGTAGTCGAGCGATTCAAGCAGACGTGCTTCGACCTCGACCTGCAACTTTGCGGCGGAGGCGTAGCTGGCGGATGCGCGCGAGAACGCGCGGCGGACCTGGCGCGGGTCGAAGAGCGTGTTCATCGGATCGCCCGACAACGCTGCTTTTTTTCGTCATTCCCGCGCACGCGGGAACGACGATTCCTGGTGGTTCTTCATTTCGTCCATTTTCATTTCGCGTCACGGCCGCCATCGACCGCTCCGGTCAGGAATGCCATGAGATGTCCGACGACTTCATCGACATGGGTCAGGAACGGCGCATGGCCTGCATGCTCGATCTGCGCGAAGCCTGCATGGGCCTGGCCGGCTTGTTCGATCAGCGCGACGGCATCGCGCATCGCGCGCGGATCGACCAGCCGATCGCGACGGCCGGCGATCCACAGGCTCGGCACGCGCAGTTCGCTGAGCATCGGACGCTGATCGGCGATTTCGAGGATGCGCAGGCCATCGACGAGTACGCGCGCCGCAGGTTCGCCGCGCGCGAACAGTTCGGCGCGCAGTTCGCGCATCTCTTCTTTGGCATGATCGGAGCCGAAGGCTTCCAGCGCGACGAAGCGGTCGAGCGTGGCGCGATAATCGTCGCCCAGACCTTTGGCGAATTCGCGGAAGATCTCCGCCGACACGCCGTAGCGCCAGTCGGGGCCGCGCACGAAGCACGGGCTGCTGCACAGTGCGATCAGCGCCGGCACCCGCGCGGGGTCGCGCACCGCCGCGTGCAGCGCGAACATGCCGCCCAGCGACCAGCCGAGCCATGGCGCCGCCGGCACCTGCGAGAGGATCGCATCGCAGACCGCGTCGAACTCGAGCGGCGTGGCGTCGTCGCGGCTCAGGCCGTGGCCCGGCAGATCGACGAGGTACAGAGTGCGCTGATCGCGCAGGCGTTCGACCAGCGTCGCGAACACGCCGCCGTGCATCGCCCAGCCGTGGATCAACACCAGCGGCGGGCCCTCGCCGCTGACGGTCATGTGCAGCGATGCGCTCATGGCTGTGCGGCGGCGCTCCGTGCGGCGACGATCATCGGTACGAGCGCGCGCCACTGCACGCCGATATCGCGCACGAACCAGTGGCTGATGCGGCGACGCCAGCGCGGCTGCCGGTGGACTGCGGCGATGCGTTCGACCAGCCAAGCTTCGTCGAAGCCGGCCCATTCGCCGGCCACCGACATCAGATTCATGTACAGCGCCGGATGCACGTCGTACATCAGCATGTCGTGCAGCGCATCGATCGGGTACGGCGACGCGGCGAGCGTGTCTGCGATGTGCCCGTGCAACAGCGCGACATCGGTATCGAGATACAGGTCCGACAGCGCCACCCAGACCGGAATGCGCGCGTCGATGGCGTCGGATGCGGCCGGCATCGGCCTCACGCCACCGCAGCCCCAGCGTTGCCGTAACCCATCTCCACCGCATCCCGCGCCCAGCTCAGGGCATCGACCAGCGCATCCACTTCGGCCTGGGTGTGCAGCGACGACAGCGTGATGCGCAGCCGCGAGCGGCCGTCGGGCACGGTCGGCGGACGGATCGCCGGCACCCAGAACCCCTGCGCTTCGAGGGCGGTGGCCAGCGCGGTGGCGCGTTTGTCGTCGCCGCACATCAGCGGTTGGATCGGCGTGGTCGACGGCAGCAGCGGCAGATCGCGGAACAGCGCGGTGTGGCGGAAGTGCGCGATCAGACTCTGCAATTTCTCGCGGCGCCAGTGATCGCGTCGCGCCAGTTTCACTGCGGCCAGCGTCGACGCGGCCTGCGCCGGCGGAATCGCGGTGGTGAAGATGTAGGGACGCGCGGTTTCGGCGAGGTGGCCGATCATCTCTTCGCTGCCGAGCACGACCGCACCGTAGCCGCCGAGCGCCTTGCCCAGCGTCGCGAGTTGCAGCAGACCCGAGGCATCCAGGCCCGCTTCGGCGACGCAGCCGCGTCCGTCCGGGCCGACCACGCCGACGCCGTGCGCGTCGTCGACATACATCATCGCCTGCTGCACGCGTGCGACCAGCGACAGTTCGCGCAGCGGCGCGACATCGCCGTCCATGCTGAACACGCCGTCGGTGGCGAGCATCGCCACGCCGTCGGGCACGGTGCGCAGCTGGCGCAGCGCGCCTTCGGGATCGGCGTGCGGATAGCGGCGCAGTTTGCAGCCAGCGAGCCGCGCGGCGTCGATCAGGCTGGCGTGGTTGAGGCGATCCTGCACGCAGACATCGTCTTCGGTGAGCAACGACTGCAGCACCGCGAGATTGGCGAGGAAGCCGCTGCCGAACAGCAGCGCTCGCGGCGCGCCGAGCCAATCGGCGAGTTCGCGTTCCAGCGCGTCGTGGTTGGCGTGATGGCCGCAGACCAGATGCGAGGCGCCGCTGCCGGCACCATCGCGCGCGGCGCTGGCCTGCAGCGCATCGACCACCGCGAAATGCTGCGAGAGCCCGAGATAATCGTTGCCGCCGAAATTGGTCAGCCAGCGGCCATCGACTTCGTAACGCACGCCATCGCGCCGGGTGACGATGCGTCGCTGGCGAACGCGGCCCTGCATGGTGCGTTGCAGGCGGGCGGCGAGGATGCGTTCGGTCAGGCGCGGACGGGTCATGATGCGGCTCGGTCAGGCAGCGCGGTCAGGCTGCTTCAAAGCAGGGCGGAGAGGTGTCGACGATATCGGCGTGTACAGTGTTGGCGGTTTCGACCACGGGCATCGGTTTGAGGCCGAGACGCGCGAACAATGCGAGGTCGCGCTCGGTGTCCGGGTTGCCGGTGGTCAGCAGTTTTTCGCCGTAGAAGATCGAGTTGGCGCCGGCGAGGAAACACAGCGCCTGCAGTTCGTCGCTCATGCTCTCGCGGCCGGCCGACAGCCGCACCATCGACTTCGGCATCATGATCCGCGCTGCGGCAATGGTGCGTACGAACTCGAACGGATCCAGCTCGGTCGTGCCGTGCAGCGGCGTGCCTTCGACCTGCACCAGCCGGTTGATCGGCACCGAATCCGGATGCGCCGGCAGGTTGGCCAGCATCTGCAGCAGGCCTGCGCGTTGCGAGCGCGACTCGCCCATGCCGACGATGCCGCCGCAGCAGGTCTTCATGCCGGCGTCGCGCACATGGCCGAGGGTGTCGAGGCGATCCTGGAATTCGCGGGTCTGGATGATCTCGCCGTAGAACTCCGGCGCGGTGTCCAGATTGTGGTTGTAGTAATCGAGGCCGGCGTCCTTCAGCGCCGTGGCCTGTTCGCCGCTGAGCATGCCGAGCGTGGCGCAGGTTTCCAGCCCCAGCGCCTTCACTTCGCGGATCATCTCGGCGACTTTCGGAATATCGCGATCCTTCGGCGAACGCCACGCGGCGCCCATGCAGAAGCGCGAAGCACCGGCGGCCTTGGCCTGCCTGGCCTTTTCGACCACCGCATCGGTGTCCATCAGCTTCGTCGCCTCGACCCCGGTGTGGTAGCGCTGGGCCTGCGGGCAGTAGGCGCAATCTTCCGGGCAGCCGCCGGTCTTCACCGACAGCAGCGTGCTGACCTGGACTTCGCTGGGGTCGAAATTCGCCCGGTGCGCGTCGCCCGCCCGATGCAGCAATTCCGGCAAGGGCAGCGCAAGCAGCGTTTCGATCTCGGCGCGGCTCCAGTCGTGTCGCAGGGGGCCGGAAGAACTGACAGCGGGCATCGGGGTTTCCTGACAGACAGGGCGCAGCGGGACAGGCAGTCTGGAAAGCATGTTCAGCCCTGTCAACCTTATCCCTACGGGCGGCGTCCGCCAGCGCCTCGGCAGGCTGCTCGGCGGGCTGTGGCCGAGGCATTGCCTGGTCTGCGGCGAGGCCTGCCCGATCGAGGGCCTGTGTCCCGCCTGCCGCCGGGCCCTGCCCTGGAACCGCAGCGCCTGCCAGCGTTGCGCCCTGCCATTGCCGGTTGCCGTGGCCGCCTGCGGGCACTGCCTGCGCAGGCCGCCGCCGCTGGCGGCCGTCCATGCCGCATTCCGCTACGAAATCCCGCTGGACCGGCTGCTGCCGCGACTGAAGTTCCACGACGATCTCGCCGCCGGCCATCTTCTCGGCGGGCTGATGGCCGAAGCGCTGGCCGGGGCCGAACGTCCGGACGCCCTGATCCCGCTGCCGCTGCACCGCAGGCGCCTGCGCAGCCGTGGATTCGACCAGACGCTTGAACTGGCGACGCCGCTGGCCCGCGCGCTGCGCCTGCCATTGATGGACGACATCCTGATCCGGATGCGCGAAACCGCCCCGCAGTCGCGACTCGACGCCGCAGCGCGTCGGCGGAACCTGCGGCGGGCGTTCGCGGTGCGCGAACGGGTCGCCCTGCCGGCGCATGTCGCGCTGGTCGACGACGTGATGACCACCGGCGCGACCCTGCACGCCGCCGCCGATGCCTTGTTGCGCGCGGGCGTGACGCGGGTGGATGCCTGGGTGTGCGCGCGGGTGGCGTGACATCATGACGACCCGCTCGCATGTCACTACGCGGTTGGATTCCGTCGATCCGGAATCGATCTCACGATCAGGCGCGTCAGCCGCCGGCAGGTGCCGACGCCGCTTCCTGCTTGCGACCGATCAGCCACAGCGCCGCACCGACCACGATCAGGCCGACCCGAATCCCCAGTCCCGCGGTCGGGCCCCAGTTGTCGATCCACGACAGCAGCATGAACTCCATGCCGAACATGTTGAGCAGGAACGAGCCCGCCCCGAAAATGAACAACCATCCGCCGATCGATTTCATGATGTCCCCTGTTGTCGTAGACCCGCTCCCCGCGGGGCTCCGAGTCTGGCATCCGGGACGTGGGGCCGACAAGTCGAGCGGCGGCGATTACCACTCGAACAATTTGAAATACACCGGCGAGATGTTCTGGTCCTGATCCGGGCGGCCATCGCCGTTGCGGTCGTAGAGATAGAACGCCGGGCCGCGTTTGGGCTGCACCTTCACCACCCGCAGCTGGCCGGCCACGCGGTACTCGGTGACCTCGTCGCCGTTGGGCTGGACGCTGGTCGCGGCGACCGCGTCGGGCGGAATCTCGGCGGTGGCCCGGGAACCCCCGGCGGTGGCGCAGCCACCGAGCACCAGCATCAGGGGCAGCGCGAACGAACTCATCTGGCGCATGGCGCTCTCCAGCGGTGGGGGAGCATCGAGTATGCGCCGCCGGGCGTGAACCCGGCGTGCCGGCGGTGGCGGTTCGAGCGCCTGCAGGCGCGGAGTAGAATCCGTCCATGACACGACTCGTACTGATCGACGGTTCCTCCTATCTGTATCGCGCGTTCCATGCGCTGCCGCCGCTGAGCAACGCGCAGGGCGAGCCCACCGGCGCGCTGTTCGGCATCGTCAACATGCTGCGCGGACATATCAAGGAAAGGCCCGACTACATCGCCTTCGTGGTCGACGCCTCAGGGCCGACCTTCCGCGACGATCTGGATCCGCAGTACAAGGCCAACCGTCCGCCGATGCCCGACGATCTGCGCGCGCAGATCGAACCGATGATGAAGATCGTCGAAGCCCTGGGCCTCCCGATCCTGCGCGTGCCCGGCGTGGAAGCCGACGATGTGATCGGCACGCTGGCGGTGCAGGGCGCTGCCGATGGGCTTGCGGTAACCATCTCCACCGGCGACAAGGATTTCGCGCAGCTGGTCCGGCCGGGTCTTGCGCTGGTCAACACAATGAGCGGCAGTCGGCTCGACAGCGACGACGCGGTGATGGCGAAGTTCGGCGTGCGCGCGGACCAGATCGTCGATCTGCTGTCGCTGATGGGCGACAGCGTCGACAACATCCCCGGCGTCGACAAATGCGGGCCGAAGACCGCCGCGAAATGGCTGGCCGAATACGGCACGCTGGAGAACGTCATCGCCCATGCCGATGCGATCAAGGGCAAGATCGGCGAGAACCTGCGCACCGCCTTGCCGCGACTGCCGCTGAACCGGCAGTTGGCGACGATCAAGCTCGATGTCGCGCTGGACGGCGGCCCGACCACGCTGGCGCTGCGCGAACCGCATGTCGACGACCTGCGCGTGCTGTACGCGCGCTACGGCTTCAATCAGGCGCTGAAGGAACTCGGCGGCGGAGATGCCGCCGCGACCGCATCCGCCGAACGCGCGGGCATGCGCAACACCGCCGCTGGCTATGCGCGCACCGCGACGGCCGAAGAGGAGGCGCCGGATCCCGCGCTGGCCGCGAAAGGCAGCTACGACACCGTACAGACCCGCGAACAGCTGGATGCGTGGATCGCGACGCTCACGGCCGCCGAAGAATTCGCGTTCGACACCGAGACCGATGCGCTCGATGCGATGCAGGCGAATCTGGTGGGCCTGAGTTTCTGCACCGAACCGGGGAGCGGCTGCTACATCCCGGTGGGCCACACGTATCCGGGCGCACCCGCGCAGTTGGATCTGCGCGAAACGATCGAAGCGCTGCGGCCGTTGCTGGAGAGCGACAAACACCGCAAGCTCGGCCAGCACGGCAAATACGATATCCACGTGCTGCGCCGCCATGGCGTGAACGTCGACGGCTACGCCGACGACACCATGCTGGAAAGTTTCATCTGGAATTCCAGCGCCACCCGTCACGACATGGATTCGTTGGCCAAGCGCTATCTCGGCTACGACACCATCAAGTTCGAGGATGTGGCCGGCAAGGGAGCGAAGCAGATTCCGTTCTCGGAAGTCGCGATCGACGACGCCACCGGCTATGCCGCCGAGGACGCCGACATCACCCTGCGTCTGCATCGCGTGCTGTCGGCGAAGCTGGCGACGATTCCCGCCCTGGAGCAAGTCTATCGCGAGATCGAAATTCCTCTGGTGCCGGTGCTGGCGCGGATGGAAGCCAACGGCATCCTGATCGATGCCGACGAACTGCGCCGGCAAAGCGCCGACCTGTCGCGGCGCATGCTCGCCGCGCAGCAGAAGGCGACTGAACTTGCCGGACGCACCTTCAATCTCGATTCGCCGAAGCAGCTGCAGGCGCTGCTGTTCGACGAACTGAAGCTGCCGGCGCTGGTGAAAACACCGACCGGCCAGCCGTCGACGAACGAGGAAGCGCTGGAGGCGATCGCCGACCAGCACGAACTGCCGCGGATCATCCTCGACTATCGCGGCCTCGCGAAGCTGCGCAGCACCTACACCGACAAACTGCCGGAGATGATCAATCCCGACACCGGCCGCGTGCACACCAGCTATCACCAGGCCGGCGCCGCTACCGGCCGGCTGTCGTCCACCGACCCGAATTTGCAGAACATCCCGATCCGCACCGACGACGGCCGCCGCATCCGCAAGGCGTTCATCGCGCCGAAGGGCCGCAAGCTGGTGGCCTGCGACTATTCGCAGATCGAACTGCGGATCATGGCCCATCTGTCCGAAGACGCCGGCCTGCTCCGCGCTTTCGCCGCCGGTGCCGACATCCATCGCGCGACTGCGGCGGAAGTGTTCGGCAAGCCGCTGGACGAGGTGAGCGGCAACGAACGTCGCGCTGCCAAGGCGATCAACTTCGGACTGATGTACGGCATGAGCGCGTTCGGCCTTGCGAAGCAGTTGGACATCGGTCGCGGCGAGGCGCAGGACTATATCGCGCTGTACTTCAACCGCTACCCGGGCGTGCGCGAGTTCATGGAGCGCACGCGCAAGGAGGCCCACGAGCGCGGCTTCGTCGAAACCGTGTTCGGCCGCCGGCTGTATCTGGACAACATCAACGCTCGCAACCAGGGCCTGCGCGCGGGCGCCGAGCGCGCTGCGATCAACGCGCCGATGCAGGGCACCGCCGCCGACATCATCAAGCGCGCGATGATCGACATCGATCGCTGGATCGCCGCGCACGCCGACCGCGCGCGGATGCTGCTGCAGGTCCACGACGAACTGGTGTTCGAGTGCGACGGGGATTTCGTCGATACGCTCGTGGATGAGGCGACGGCGCGGATGGCGGCGGCGGCCGAGCTGCGGGTGCCGCTGGTGATCGACAGCGGGGTGGGCGACAACTGGGACGAGGCGCATTGAGGCGATGCGGAATTCGCCATCGGAACCACAATCCTGTAAGTTCAGACAGGTCCTGCGCGCAGGATTTCCGCGAAACTGAACGCTCGTTGCACCAGCAGTGAATCGATCCTGAATTCGGCGCGCGATTGAACTTCTTTTTTACGAACTCTCCACGTCGAACATGGTCAACTTGTTCGCGACAGATGCAACGTCTGTCGCAGACCAGCCCTCTCCCCTAGGGTTGGTCGCCGGAACGTAAGACTCTCCCCAAGTCCCGTTCCCAGCCCCGCCGGTTCCCCCGCCTGCGGGGCTTTTTATTGCCTGCGATTTGCGCCTGCGATCCGGCGGATCTCGCCTGCTTTCCCTTTGCCCGCACGAGGGCGAGACTGGCGCTCTCGCCGCTGCGGACGCCATCGATGACCGAAATTTTCCAACTGTCCGCACCCTGGTGGCACTTCGCGCTGCGCGCGGTCGCCGTCTACGTGCTGGTGATGCTGCTGGTGCGGATGTCGGGAAAACGCGCGGTCGGCCAGTTCACGCCGTTCGACCTGGTGCTGCTGATCCTCATCGGCAATGCCGTCCAGAACGGCATGAACGGCGGCGACGATTCGCTCACCGGCGCGGTGATCCTGGCGGTCTGCCTGATCGCGCTGAACTACGCCGTCGCTTTCGTCGCCGCGCGCAGCCCGCGCGCACGGCGTTTCATCGAAGGCGAGCCGGTGGTGCTCGCGCGCGACGGCAAGGTCTTCCGCGACGTGCTCAAGCGCGAGCTGGTCAGCAACGCCGATTTCCTGGAAGCGATGCGCGAAACCGGATGCAGCGCCATCGAACACATCCGCGTCGCCACGCTGGAAACCAACGGCCGCATCAGCATCGTGTTGAGCGAAGACGCACCGCGGCCGGGTTGACGCCGTCAGGCCGAAGCGCCCAGCCAGTCGCGCGGTTTGAGATAATCGGCCAGCCGCGCCTCATCGCTGTCGGCTTCGGGCGTATAGCCGTATTCCCAGCGCACCAGCGGCGGCAGGCTCATCAGGATCGATTCGGTGCGTCCACCGGACTGCAGGCCGAACAGGGTGCCGCGATCGAACACCAGATTGAATTCGACGTAGCGACCGCGACGGTACAGCTGGAACTGGCGTTCGCGCTCGCCGTACAGGGTCGCCTTGCGGCGCTCGACGATCGGCAGATAGGCGTCGAGGAAACCATCACCGACCGCGCGCTGGTAGGCGAAGTCGTTCTCGAAATTCTGGTGCAGGTCGTCGAAGAACAATCCGCCGACGCCGCGCGTCTCGCCGCGATGCTTGAGGAAGAAATACTCGTCGCACCATTCCTTGTGCGCGGCGTAGCGCGCTTCGCCGCCGAAGGGTTCGCACAGATCGCGCGCGGTCTGGTGCCAGTGGCGCACATCCTCGTCGAAGGGATAGAACGGGGTCAGATCGAAGCCGCCGCCGAACCACCAGGCCACGGTTTCACCATCGCGGATCGCGCGGAAGTGGCGCACGTTCGCGTGCGTGGTCGGCAGGTAGGGATTGCGCGGATGGAACACCAGAGACACCCCGACCGCACGCCACGATGCGCCCGCCAACTCCGGCCGCGCTGCGGTCGCCGACGGCGGCAGCTTGGTGCCCGAGACATCCGAGAATCCGATCCCCGCCTGCTCGAACACCGCGCCATCGCGCAGGATCCGCGTACGTCCGCCACCGCCTTCGGCGCGCTCCCACAGGTCTTCGGAAAATGTCGCTTGCCCATCCGCTCCTTCGATCGCGGCGCAGATGCGGTCCTGCAGGCCGGTGAGGTAGTCGCGGACGCGGAGGAAATCGGGGTCATGGGTCATTGTCGGTCACTCATGTCCAAAGCATTGTTGGATGGGTTCTGTGGGAGCGGCGGAAGCCGCGATCAGGCTGTGTCGCATCTTCCATCGCGGCTTCCGCCGCTCCCACAGAAAATCTGGTCACGCCGGCTGCAGATTCGCATACGCCATCACCAGCCACTTGCTGCCTTCGTCCTCGAAATTCACCTGCACGCGCGCATGCGCGCCGCTGCCTTCGATGTCGGTGACGACGCCGCTGCCGAACTTCGCGTGGGTCACGTTCTGGCCGATGCCCAAGCCGGGGCTTTCCTGCAGCGAGGCATGGCCGCGATTCTGCTGCCAGGCATCGCGGCGCGCGTTCGGGTTGTACATCGGCCGCGCGACCTGGATCTTCGGGCGGATTTCGTGGATCAGCGCCGGCGGAATCTCGCGCAGGAAACGCGACGGCAGGCCGTACATGTCCTGGCCGTGCAGACGCCGCGCTTCGGCATAGGTGATGACAAGCTTTTGCCGCGCTCGGGTGATGCCGACGTAGGCCAGCCTGCGTTCTTCTTCCAGCCGACCGGCTTCATCGATCGATTTGTTGTTCGGGAACAGGCCTTCTTCCATGCCGACCAGGAACACCAGCGGAAATTCCAGACCCTTGGCGCTGTGCAGGGTCATCAGCTGCACGCCGTCTTCGCCGGCTTCGGTCTGGCCTTCTCCAGCCTCGAGCGCGGCGTAGGCGAGGAATGCGACCAACTCCGGCAACGCGGCGGATTCCTCGTCGTCGCCCTTGACGAAGCGCGAGGCCACCGACACCAGTTCGTCGAGATTGTCGGTGCGCGAATCCAGCGAGCCTTTCGACAGCGCGGCGTAGTGATCGCGCAGGGCGGAGCGCGCCAGCACATGATCGATCTTGTCCTTCAGCGGCAGATCGATCGACTCTTCGGCGATGCTGTCGATCAGACCCTCGAACATCGTCAATGCATTGCGCGCGCGTCCGGACAGCAGATCGCTGCGCGACACCAGCGCGCCCGCTTTCCACAGCGAAATGCCGTGGGTGCGCGCATAGCGGCGCACCTCATCCAGCGTGCGCTCGCCGATGCCGCGCGTCGGAGTGTTGACGGCGCGCTCGAACGCCGCGTCGTCGTCGCGATTGGCGACCAGACGCAGGTAGGCCAGCGTGTCCTTGATTTCGGCACGCTCGAAGAAGCGCATGCCGCCGTAGACGCGGAACGGAATCTGTTCGCCGAGCAGGGTTTCCTCGAACGCGCGCGACTGCGCGTTGCTGCGGTAGAGGATCGCGGTTTCGCCATGGCTGCCGCCGTCGCGCACCCAGGCGCGGATGCGTTCGATCACGAACCGCGCTTCGTCGATTTCGTTGTAGGCGGCATACAGGTCGATGGGTTCGCCTTCGCCGCTGTCGGTCCACAGCTGTTTGCCGAGACGCGACGGGTTGTGCGCGATCACCGCGTTGGCGGCGTTGAGGATGTTGGCGCTGGAACGGTAATTCTGTTCGAGGCGGATGGTGCGCGCGCCGGGAAAATCGTGCAGGAAGCGCTGCACGTTCTCCACTTTCGCGCCGCGCCAGCCGTAGATGGCCTGATCGTCGTCGCCGACCGTGAACACCTGGCCAGTATCGCCGGCAAGCAGACGGATGAACGCGTACTGCAGGCTGTTGGTGTCCTGGAATTCATCGATCAGCAGCTGCTGGAAGCGATGGCGATAGTGCTGCAGCAGCGCGGGATGATCGCGCAGCAGCTCGTGTGCGCGCAGCAGGATTTCGGCGAAATCGACCAGCCCCGACTGTTCGCAGCGTTCCTGGTACAGCGTGTAGGCGCGCAGCATCACGCTGGCCCATTCGTCCTTCTCTGGCTGGATGTGCTGCGGTCTGCGGCCTTCGTCCTTCTGCGCGTTGATCCACCACGCGATCTGGCGCGGCGGGAAGCGCGCTTCGTCCAGCTCCAGCGCCTGCACCACGCGCTTGATCAGCCGCAGTTGATCGTCGCTGTCGAGGATCTGGAAACTTTCCGGCAACTTCGCATCCTGCCAGTGCAGGCGCAGCAGCCGATGCGCGAGGCCATGGAAGGTGCCGATCCACATGCCGCGACTGCCGCCCGGCAGCAGCATTTCCGCGCGATGGCGCATCTCGCCTGCGGCCTTGTTGGTGAAGGTCACCGCGAAGATGCCGTGCATCGGCACGCCGTGGACTTCGTGCAGCCACGCGATGCGATGGGTCAGGACGCGGGTCTTGCCGGAACCGGCGCCGGCCAGCACCAGCATGTGCGCCGGCTCGGCGCTGACGGCTTCGCGTTGTGCGGCGTTGAGGCCGTCGAGCAGGTGGGAAACATCCATCCCGGCATTCTACGCGATGGCCACACACGGCCCATGCTCACCCCGCCAGAGCGGCTGCTCTTGTGGGAGGGCCTTCAGGCCCGATGTTCGGGGCTGAAGCCCCTCCCACAGCGGCGACCCGAAGGTCGCGCTACCGGAATGTTGGATCAGTGTTGATCTCGCTTGCTCGAACCGCCGGTCATGATCCGATCGGTCCAGGCGATACCGATCGCCGAGAGGATGAACAATCCGTGGATGATCGCCTGCCACATCACGCCGGACGAGGTGATGCTGGTGCACGCCTTGAGCTTCTGGCCGGCATCGATCAGCGGCTGCATCGCTTTCACCGCCTCCATGCCTTCGATCGTGCTGCACAGCGGCAGGCCATCGACCATGCCCACCTCGATGAAACTCTTGAGCAGATGGATCGAGGAAATGCCGATGATCGCCATCGCCAGCTTGACCTTGAGCACGCTCGCGTTGACATGGCTCAGCCATTCCGGCTGATCGGGATGGCCTTCCAGATTCATCCGCGACACGAATGTTTCGTAGCCGCCCACGATGACCATCATCAGCAGATTGGAGATCATCACCACGTCGATCAGGCCGAGCACGATCAGCATGATGTCCTGCTCGCTGAGCGTCGGCGTTTCGTGGATCAGGTGCCACAGTTCCTTGCCGAACAGCACCACATACACGCCCTGGGCCACGATCAGGCCCAGATACAGCGGCAGCTGCAGCCAGCGCGAGGCGAAGATCAGGCGGGGCAGCGGATTGAGCGATGGGGGCGTGGCTTTCGACGGCGTGGCTTTCGACATGGTCTGGCGCTGCTTGGGGCGGAGAAATCCGGCCATAGGGTAGCGGTCGCACCGGCCTGCGCCAAGCCGCGCGCACGGCTTACACTGCGCGCATTCCCCGCATCGACCCGCCCGCCATGATCGAACTGCACTATTGGCCCACGCCCAACGGCCACAAGATCACGCTGTTGCTGGAGGAACTGGTCGACGCCGGCGAGCCGCTGGCCTACGACATCAAGCCGGTGAACATCGGCACCGGCGAACAGTTCGAGCCGGCGTTTCTCGCGATCGCACCGAACAACCGCATGCCGGCGATCGTCGACACCGCACCGGCCGACGGCGGCGCACCGGTCAGCGTGTTCGAGTCGGGCGCAATCCTGCTGTATCTGGCCGAAAAGACCGGCCGCTTCCTGCCGCAGGATCCGCGCGGTCGCGCGGCGACGCTGGAATGGCTGTTCTGGCAGATGGCCGGGCAAGGCCCCATGACCGGCCAGTACGGTCACTTCAATGTCTACGCGCCGGAGAAGATTCCGTACGCCATCGATCGCTACACGCGCGAAGCCCACCGGCTGCTCGGCGTGCTCGACAAGCGTCTCGCCGGTCGCGCATTCATCGTCGGCGACGACTACACCATCGCCGACATGGCCTGCTATCCGTGGATCGATCCGTACAAGAGCGCACCGATCGATCTGGCGCCGTACCCGGACGTCCGCCGCTGGCGCGATGCCATCGCCGCGCGCCCCGCGACCCGACGCGCGTATGCGTGGACGAAACAGATCAGCCCGACCGCCGGCCAGCCACTGACCGAAGAACAGCGCAAGGTGCTGTTCGGACAAGGTGCGAAACCATGATCCGCCTCCTCACCACCACCTTTCTCTGCAGCCTTCTCGCCATGCCCATCGCGCACGCCGCCGACCCGGAGACGGGCAAACTCACACTCGAAGCGATCACCGGCGACGCACCGCTGTCCGGCCCCACCTTGTTGAAGCCGCAGATCGCGCCGGACGGCTCGCGCGTCACCTTCCTGCGCGGCAAGGACCTCGACCGCAACCGGCTGGATCTGTGGGCGTTCGACGTCGCCACCGGCCAGGCCGCGCTGCTGGTGGATTCCAGCGACGTGCTGCCCGGCGAGGAAGTGCTGAGCGACGAAGAGAAGGCGCGGCGCGAACGCCAGCGCACCGCCGCGCTGTCGGGCATCGTCGATTACCAGTGGTCGCCGGACGGCAACACTTTGCTGTTCCCGCTCGGCGGCGAGCTGTATCTCTACGACCTGCGAAAGTCCGGCAAGGCCGCCGTGCGCAAGGTCACGACCGGCGCCGGCTTCGCCACCGATCCGAAGGTCTCGCCGAAGGGCGGCTTCGTCAGTTTCATCCGCGCGCGCAATCTGTGGGTGATCGATCTCGCCAGCGGCGAGGAAATCCAGCTCACGAGCGATGGCAGCGAGGTCATCGGCAACGGTGTCGCCGAATTCGTCGCCGACGAGGAAATGGACCGTCACACGGGCTACTGGTGGGCACCGGACGATTCCGCCATCGCCTACGCGCGCATCGACGAATCCGGCGTGCCGGTGCAGAAACGCTACGAGGTGTATCCGGACCGCACCGAAGTGGTCGAGCAGCGCTATCCGGCGGCCGGAGATCCGAACGTCCGCATCCAGTTGGCCACGATCTCGCCCGAAGCCGGCGCGAAACCCGCGTGGGTCGAACTGGACGACGGTCGCGACGCCTACGCGCAGGATCTGTATCTCGCCCGCGTCGACTGGCGCGACCCGCAGCACCTGACCTTCCAGCGCCAGTCGCGCGACCAGCGCACGCTGGAACTGATCGAAACCGATCTCGCGTCCGGGAAACAGCGCACGCTGGTCGCCGAGACCGCGAAGACCTGGGTGCCGTTGCACAGCAGTCTGTACTTCCTCGAGGACGGACGTTTCGTGTGGAGCAGCGAACGCAGCGGCTTCGAGCATCTGTATCTCGCCAGCGCCGACGGCAAGCGCATGACGCCGCTCACCCGGGGCGACTGGCCGGTGGACAAGCTGCTCGCGGTCGACGAAGCGAAAGGCCTGGTGTATTTCAGCGCCGGTCGCGATGCCGCCGGCCATGCCGCGCCGCGCGAATCGCAGCTCCATGTCGTGCCGCTCGCGGGCGGCAGGATCAGCACGCTGTCCACCGAAGCGGGCATGCACGGTGCCAGCTTCGCGAAGAACGCCAGCGTCTACGTCGACAGCTGGTCGAACGCGCGCACGCCGCCGCAGATCGCGCTGCATCGCGCCGACGGTACTTTCGTGGCGAATCTGGTCGACAACGATCCGACGAAACCCGCGCACCCCTACGCGAAATACCTCGCCGCGCATCGCCCGGTGGAATTCGGCACGCTCACCGCCGGCGACGGCAAGACGCCGCTGCATTACGGCCTGATCAAGCCGCCGGGTTTCGATCCTGCGAAGCGCTATCCGGTGATGGTCTACGTCTACGGCGGCCCCGCCGCGCAGACCGCGACCGACAGCTGGCCGGGACGCGGCGATCACTTCTTCAACCAGTACATGGCGCAACAAGGCTATGTGGTGTTCACCGTCGACAATCGCGGCACGCCGCGACGCGGCGCTGCGTTCGGCGGCGCGCTGTACGGCAAGCAGGGCACGGTCGAAGTCGACGATCAGCGCAAGAGCGTGGAATGGCTGCGCGCGCAGCCTTGGGTCGACGGCAAGCGCATCGGCGTCTACGGCTGGTCGAACGGCGGCTACATGACCCTGATGCTGCTGGGCAAGGCCGCAGACCACTACGCCTGCGGTGTGGCCGGCGCGCCGGTCACCGATTGGGCGCTGTACGACACCCACTACACCGAGCGCTACATGCACCTGCCGGCCGCGAACGTCGACGGCTATCGCGAAGCCAGCGTGTTCACCCACGTCGGCGGGATCAAGCCGGATGCGCTGCTGCTGATCCACGGCATGGCCGACGACAACGTGCTGTTCAGCAATTCGACGAAGTTGATGAGCACGCTGCAGAAGCAGGCGACACCGTTCGCGCTGATGACCTATCCCGGCGCCAAACACGGCCTGCGCGGCAACGACGCCCTGCATCGCTACCGCCTGACCGAACGCTTCTTCGCGCAGTGTCTGAAGCCTTGAGCGCGCCGGTTTGACGATGCCCGACGCGCCACGCGAAGGCTGGTGGCAGCGCCATTGGCGCTGGGCGATCCCGCTGTTGTGCGTGTTCTGCCTCGGCGTGTTCGCGGGCGTGTTCGCGCTGTTCATGTCGGTGTTGTTCGGTGCGATGCGTTCATCGGACGTCTACACCACCGCGATGCAGCGGGCGCGCGACAACCCGCAGGTCGTCGCAGCGTTGGGCGCACCGTTCGAGCCCGCGTGGTATCTCACAGGCCATCTGGAAACCAGCGACACCTCCGGCAAAGCCGATCTGCAGATCCCGATCTCCGGCCCGAAGGGCGAAGGCGATCTCACCATAGCAGCGGAAAAATCCGCCGGCCAGTGGACATATTCCACGCTGATCGTCGCGATCGACGGACAGACCGCGCCGATCGATCTGCTTCCTGAATCCGCCGATAACGACACCGCCCCATAGTCGATCGCGCAATCTCAAACGCTGCGTCATCGCCAGCGCATGCTCGGCACACATGACCTCCGACCATGGGCAGTCCCGTTGTCGTGGAGTACGTTGCCGCCTCCTCCCACCGGATTCCCTGATGAACCCATCGACCCTCGTTCTTGCACTCTCCCTCGCGATCGCTATGCCCAGCTGCGCGCTCGCGCAGACCGCCGCCGCGGTACCCGCCGCCGCAAAACAAGCGCCCGCGCCGGCTCCGGCCTGGGTGGACACCAGCAACCGCTACGCCCAGATCCTGCTGCAGGCGCAGCTGCGCTTCCAGCCGGAATCCGCATCGTTCTTCGGCATTCCCGGTTACGACGACAAGGTCGCCGATCTCGGCCCGGACAACGCCGCGCGCTTCCAGAAAGCCATCGTCGACGCCAAAGCGAAACTGCAGGAAAAACTGCAGCTGGAACGCGATCCGAACGTCCGCCAGGACCTGGAGATCATGATCCAGGCGGCCGACGACAGCATCGAATCGGCACAGGTGAACGAACGCCTGGTATTGCCGTTCACCGACGCATCGCAGTTGGTGTTCCAGGGCCTGCAGGGACTGCTCTCCGACCAGACACCGGCGGATCGTCGCGCCAAGGCGCTCGACCGGCTCAAGGCCTACGTCGGCATGACCGCCGGCACGACCCCGATCACCACGCAGGCGCGCGCACGCTACGAAGAACGCGCCGGCAATGCCGAGCTGCTGCGTCCGACGAAACTCCAGGTGGAGCAGGCGCTGTCCAACGCGGACACCTATGCCAAAGGCATCCGCAAACTGTTCGCGAAATACAAAGTGAGCAGCAGCGGACCGGCGCTGGCGGCGCTCGACAAACAGCTCGCCGAATACACCGCATGGGTGCGCAAGGACGTGTTGCCCGCCGCGCGCACCGACACCATGCTGCCGCCGGAACTCTACGCGCTGCAGCTCAAGCAGGTCGGCATCGATATTCCCCCGGCGCTGCTGATCCAACGCGCGCGGCTCGCCTTCATGGAAACGCGCGCGGCGATGGACCGGCTGGCGCCGCTGGTGGCGAAAGAGAAGAACATCGCCGCCACCGATTACCGCAGCGTGATCCGCGCCCTGAAACGCGACACCATCCCGAACGCGCAGCTGGAAGCGCGTTATCGCGAGGTGATCGACGCGATCGACCCGATCATCCGCCGCGAAGGCATCGTCGACGTACCGAACCGGCCGATGGTGATGCGCCTGGGCACCGATGCCGAGAGCGCCGCGCAACCCGCGCCGCATTTCCTGCCCGCACCGCTGATCGGCAATACCGGCCAGCAGGGCCAGTTCGTGTTGCCGCTGGGCAATCCCGCGCTGCACGACAAGACCGACGCCTACGACGATTTCAACTTCCCCTCGGTGGCATGGACGCTGTCCGCGCACGAAGGCCGTCCCGGCCACGAACTGCAGTTCACCGCGATGCTCGAACGCGGCGTCTCGATCGCACGCAGCCTGTTCGCGTTCAACTCGGTGAATGTCGAAGGCTGGGCGCTGTATGCCGAAGCGGAAATGATTCCCTACGAACCGCTTGACGGCCAATTGATGGCGCTGCAATTCCGGCTGCTGCGCGCAGCGCGGGCGATGCTGGACCCGATGCTCAACCTCGGCATGATCGACCGCGCGCGCGCCGAAAAAGTGCTGATCGACGATGTCGGCCTATCCAAGGCGATGGCACGCCAGGAACTGGACCGCTACACCTTCAACGCCCCCGGCCAGGCCGGCAGCTATTTCTACGGCTACACCCGCATCCTCGAACTGCGCGCCGAAACCGAACTCGCCCTCGGCGACAAGTTCGACCGCCTCGCCTTCAACAACTTCCTGCTGGACCAGGGGATGCTGCCGCCGGATCTGTTGGCGAAGGCGGTGCGGGAGCGGTTTGTGCCGGGGGAGTTGGGGAAGCGTTGAGGCGAAGGGTGTTCCTGCGACTCACTGCCAACGCAGGGTGGGGGTGAGCGCAGCGAAGCCCACCATGCAGCAGCATCGTGTTCATGAGGCGCTGGCTTGGCGCACCACTTGTGCTTTTTCGCCTGCAGACAGCGCCCTCTGATTTTTGTAGGCTGGGTCATCGACCCAGCTCGCGGGATGTTTCCGGTGGGGCTGGGTCGATGACCCAGCCTACGGTCTCCTGCAACGAAAACGCTACGGCCTATGCCGGCGCCGTCATCGAAGGAATGAACATGCACATGCGCCTCATCGGTCTCTCCCTGTGTTTGGTGCTGCTTGCCTTGCCGGCCATGTCAGCTCCACCCGCCCAGCAGGACGAGATCGCGCGAGTTCAGGCGCGCGTTCAAACCTTGGACAAGGAAAACGGCATCGCACAAATCCAAGCGCAAGTTCAAACCCTCGACAAGGAGGTCTCCGTCCTCAAGGAAGTCTCGGACAACCGTTTGGATGCCCAGGATCAGCGCATTGGCGATCTGGACATCTGGACCGGTCAACAGGCCAACTATATGGCAGCGATCTCGAACGTGACGGCGTGGGTCGGTACGGCGATCACCCTGATCGCGTTCGGAGCGGGTTTTATCGTCTACTTCAGCGCGAAAAATCGGGCGTCGGCTGAAGCGAAGGATGCTTCCGAGCGCTGGTTCCAACAGAATGCGACTGACCTTCGCGGCCAGATCGACGTGCTCCGTGAACAAGCGAAAAGTCTGCAATCACAGGTCGATATCCTCCGTCAAAAAGCCGAGGATGCGCATGGCGAAATCGATCGTTTAACCGCAGGGGTTGATGATCACGCCAAGCAAAACCGGCAGGTCATTGACCAGGCGGCCCAGCAGGTATTGGCCGTATCGGCCAAGCATCAGAACGCGCAACAACCCGTTGATCCGTCTGCCATCGCTGCCGTTCAAGAGGCCAGCCTTGCGCTGCAAGCTAAGCCCGAGAATGCATTCACGGCCGATGATCACTATGCGAGAGGACTCAACGAATACATCGCCGGGCGTTTCGATTCGGCGCTGTCAAGCTTCGACAAGGCACTCCTGAGCGCGCGTGCGGAAAGCATCTCCCCAGAGAACCACGCCAAGTTTCTCTATGCCCGCGCTGCTGCACTCGGTGAACTTGATCGCAGTGAGGACGCTATTGCGGTCTATGACGAGATTGACCGTCGCTACGGCGCGGATGCGATCCCGGCTTTGCGCGAACGAGTCGCCAAGGCGCTCGTCAACAAAGGCGTCACGCTGGGACAGCGTGATCGCAGTGAGGAGGAGCTTGCAGTCTATGACGAGATTGACCGTCGCTACGGCGCGGATGCGAGTCCGGCCTTGCGCGAACAGGTCGCCAATGCACTCTTCAACAAAGGCATCACGCTAGTACAGCGTGATCGCAGTGAGGACGCCATTGCGGTCTATGACGAGATCGATCGTCGCTACGGCGCGGATGCGAGCTCGGCCTTGCGCGGACAGGTCGCCAAGGCGCTCGTCAATAGAGGCGTCACGCTGGGACAGCGTGATCGCAGTGAGGATGCCATTGCGGTCTATGACGAGATCGACCGTCGCTACGGCGCGGATGTGAGTCCAGCCATGCGCGGACAGGTCGCCCAAGCGCTGTTCAACAAAGGCGTCACGCTGGGACAGCATGATCGCAATGAGGAGGCGCTTGCAGTCTATGATGAGGTCGATCGTCGCTATGGCGCGGATGCTGGCCCGGCCTTGCGCGAACGGGTTGCCAAGGCGCTCGTCAACAAAGGCGCCACGCTGGGACAGCATGATCGCAATCAGGAGGAGCTTGCAGTCTATGACGAGATCGACCGTCGCTATGGCGCGGATGCGAGCCCGGCCTTGCGCGAACAGGTCGCCAAGGCGCTCGTCAATAGAGGCGTCACGCTGGGACAGCGTGATCGCAGTGAGGATGCCATTGCGGTCTATGACGAGATCGACCGTCGCTACGGCGCGGATGCGAGTCCAACCATGCGCGGACAGGTCGCCCAGGCGCTGTTCAACAAAGGCATCACGCTGGGACAGCGAGACCGCAGTGAGGACGCCATTGCGGTCTATGACGAGATCGACCGTCGCTATGGCGCGGATGCGAGTCCGGCCTTGCGCGAACAGGTCGCCAAGGCGCTCGTCAACAAAGGCGGCACACTGGGACAGCATCATCGCAATGAGGAGGCGCTTGCAGTCTATGACGAGATTGATCGTCGCTACGGCGCGGATGCGAGTCCGGCCTTGCGTGAACAGGTCGCCAATGCGCTCGTTAACAAAGGCGTCACGCTGGGGCAGTGTGATCGCAGTGAGGATGCGATTGCGGTCTATGACGAGATCGACCGTAGCTACGGCGGGGATGCGAGCCCAGCTTTGCGCGAACAGGTCGCCGGCGCACTCAATGGCCGTGCTTTCCATTACCTGTTGCAGGCCAAGCGACATTGGCAGACTGAAACAGAGCGCCACAATCTGCTTACCTCAGCCATCAATGATCTGGAGCGTGCGCAGCAACAGTGCTCAAAGGACGATTCGGCTATGGTCCTCGGCAATCTCGGCTATGCACTCTTCCTGTCCGGGGTTGTCGATGAGGCAGAAATCCACACCCGCGAATGCCTGCGCCTGGGACAAGTGACTTCGCTGGATGGGCAACGCGGCGATGCCCGGACGCATCGGGTTGAACCGCAGGATTCGGAATACGAGGGATTACTGGATCGGCTGTGGGAGGAGATGCGTCCGAAATCCTGATCGGATAACGGTGTCAATCCGTAAGGCGCATTGAAATCTCTCGTAGGGCGGGTCTTGACCCGCCTATTGAAATGAATCGGCCGCTTCTTATCCGCAAGACGGACGAACTCTGCGATGTTGCTGCATGCGAAGCGATTGTTAGCCAATTGGCGGGTCAAGACCCGTCCTACGGATCTACGAAAGTCGCGACTCCGATGCATATGCGTCATGCCGATCATCGCGCCGATGGACGTTCAACCGCGCCGTGTCGTGCGTCAGCGGTGCGCCGAGGCGGCACCCTATCTAGAATTCGGTGGGTCGACATTAAAACCGAACGGAATTTCGTAGCGAGTAGGGTGGAGTAAGCGCAGCGCAACTCCACCATTGCGACGTCAGAGACATGACGAACGCTTGATCGAACCGGTCATCCGCATGCTTGGAAAACGTGTTGAATTGCGTCGATGCGATGGTGGAGTTGCGCTGCGCTTACTCCACCCTACCGGATGATTCCCGAATGGCGGGCTTGAGCCCGCCCTACTCAACGGCTTGATCCTGTTTCGCGGTGATGTCGGTCACGCATGGGGTCCGCTTGCCCATCGGATCAACGCACGCCGGCGTGATCGAGATAGGCGTCGAGTCGATCCAGATCGTCACGCTTCTGCGCCGCGCTGGCGAAACTTGCGATGAAGCTGTTGCGCGCCAGCGTCACCGCGTGGCCGGCATCGAGCCCCAACGCGTCGAACGTGTCGACGAAGTTCTGGTTCAAGTAGCCGCCGAAATAGGCCGGATCGTCCGAATTCACCGTCGCCATCAGCCCTGCATCGAGCAACTGCCGCAAATTATGCTCAGCCAGCGTCTTGAACACGCACAGCTTGATGTTGGAGAAAGGACAGACCGTCAGCGGCACGCGCTGTTCGGCCAGCCGCTTGACCAGCGCGGGATCCTTCAAGGCCTGCACCCCGTGATCGATGCGCTCGGCCTTCAACACGTCCAGCGCACCCCAGATGTAGGCCGGCGGTCCTTCTTCGCCGGCGTGCGCGACCAACCGCAGGCCATCCTTGCGCGCCTGCGCGAATACCCGCGCGAACTTCTCCGGCGGATGACCCAGTTCGCTGGAATCCAGACCCACGCCGATGAACTTGCCCCGGTAGGGGCGCGCCTCCTCGAAGGTCGCCAGGGCGTCGTCTTCGGACAGATGACGCAGGAAGCACAGGATCAGTTCCGCACGCACGCCCAATTCCGACTGCGCCCGATCGCAGGCCCGGCGCAGCCCGTTGATCACCGTGCCCATCGACACCCCGCGCGCAGTGTGCGTCTGCGGGTCGAAGAACAGCTCGGTATGCAGGATGTTGTCCGCCTTCGCGCGCAGGAAATAGGCCCAGGCCATGTCGAAGAAATCCGCCTCGGTCAGCAGCACACTGGCGCCGGCGTAATAGATATCGAGAAAGCTCTGCAGATCGGTGAACGCATACGCCGCACGCAGCGACGCGACATCCGGATAGGCCAGGGCGACGTTGTTGCGTTCGGCCATGGCGAAGATCAGCTCCGGCTCCAGCGAACCCTCGATATGGATATGCAACTCCGCCTTCGGCAGGCCACGCAGGAAATCGGGGAGTTTCTGGGTAGACACGGCCATACGGCGTTCCTTTTTCTGGTGTCGGGAGTCTGCCCGAAGCGGGGGCGGACGCCTAGCGGGCGTTTGGAATTCGAATCCATTCCAGCGAGTAGGATGCATAAGCGAAGCGTCATGCACCTTCTTTGAGGCAGTCGGCCATTGAAACGATCATGGCGGATGACGCCTTCGGCTTATGCGCCCTACGCAGTTGCCTGCTTCGATTATTGTCTTCGACAACGAGTTTGTCGCGATGGTGGGCATAAAGCCCACCCTACAAACTTCGTGACGAACCGATCACCGGATCTCGGTGACCAGCGTAGGCAATTCCCACGCGCCGCCTGCGAAGCCTTTGCACAGGCCGGTGGAGGACGAGGCGGTCTGCTCGAAGCCGGTGCCGTTCCAGGTCCATTGATCGCTGCCCCAGCAGTCGCCGAGGCCGCGCGCTTTCTGGGTGGAGATCAGGGTGCCGTCGTCGAAGTCGCTGGCGTCGCTGGTGACGAGTTCGGGGCGATACGGCGGGGTGTCGTTGACGATCCAGTAACCGCTGCCGGCGTTGTAGGCGGCCAGCCAGCAGCGGGTGGAGACCAGCAGTTTCGTCTTGGTCAAGCGGACGACATCCAGCGACTGTTCTTCGTCGCCGGTCTTGTGCAAGTCCTCGCATGCGTCCTCATCGGTGGCGCTGCGCAGCGCCTTGCGCACGGCGTCGCCGTGGTCCGCGATGAATCGCGCATCGGCGGGTCTGGCGGGCACCAGCGCAGCGGCCTTGACGACCGGCGCGGGCAGCGGCGGCAGGACCTTCGCTTCGTTCTGTTTGCCTTTGCGAAGCGCGGCGCCGACGGTGCCGATGCGGCCCTGGAAGTCATCCATCTTCAGCAGCACGGCGGCGGCGCCGCGATCGGAGAGCACCCACACGATCTTGCCCGCGCGGAATTCGATGCGCGTGTCGCGCGCCAATGCTTTCAACAGGGCTGCGGTCTGGGCGGCGGTGAGGTCGGCTTCCAGCGCGTCCTTGGCCACCGTGCGTTCGCCATGATGTTTGCCGTCGATCCACAGCGCGACGCGGAACTGCGCCGGCAATGCGTCGAGCACGCTGTCCTCCCAGCCATCGCCCAGCGCCACGCGGCCCGCGACCGCCGTTCCCGCACCGGCGTTGCGCGTGAACAGCACGCTCACCGGCATCTCGGCTTCGTCGCTCTGATAGCCGGCGACACGACAGGTGCGGGTGTTGTCGCAGACCAGTTGCCAGTCTTCGTGATCGAATGAATTCTGTACGGCCTGCGCCGGAAATGTTGCCGACGCGATCAATGCGAGCAACAGCGCGGGGACGAAGCGTGTGCCGTATGGAATGTGGTGCATGCGTGATGGTTCCATGTCGTATCAAGTGCGTGGACGGATCCGGGGCCGTGCACCGCTGGCCGGTATCGGCTCGAACATCGCGGGATTGAGCAGCTTCATGGCATCGCGACAATCCAGGAACGGATAGCTGCGCCCGGTCGCGGTGTCCTGGATATGCGTGGGCGAGAGCGTCATCGCGGTCATCCGCTGCGTGACCGTGCTGGCGGGTGCGGCCTGTTTCAAGGCAGCGGCGCAGGCCGCGACCATCGGCGCTCCCTGCGATGTGCCGCCGAAATTCGAGGTGCCGCCATTGAAGCCGGGCGCACGCACGAAGGCGCCAGCGGCGTACAAGTCGGTGGTGATGCTGCGGTTCGAGAAGCATGTGGGTTGCCGGGGCGCGGTGGCGCTTTCGGTGCAGCCGAGGAAGGTGGTCGCGCCGCCGGAAAAATCCCACGTGGCCGCGTTCGACACCACGTTGCGGATGCAGGCCGGTGCGCTCATGCCGGTGGGATTGCCCTGGTTGCCCGACGACGCCGTGACCACCGCGCCGAGGGCGTTGAGATTCGCCACCGCGACCGCAAGCGCCTGGGTCCATGCGGCGCTGTTGTCGCAGTCGCCTGCGAACAGCGTATCCGTGCCCAGGCTGAGATTGACCGCGTCGATGTCCGGATGCTGCGTGGCCAACCAATCCAGTGCAGCGACCACATCCGATGTCGAATTGAAGCGGTTGTTGCGGTCGATCACTTTCACCGCGACCAGACTCGCCATGGGCAATGCGCCGCGCGGCGCGACCGTGCCGTCGCCGCCGATGATGCCGGCCACATTGGTCCCGTGGCCCTGGTCGTCCTCTGCGGCGCCTGCGCCGGACTGGCTGCTGCCGCCGTCCGGACAACAGCCTGCGCCGACGGTGCAGAAGCACTGCTGGCCGACGATCCGCGCGCGCAGATCGATGTGGTCGGTATCGATGCCGGTATCGACGATGCCGACCTTCATCCCCGCGCCGCCGACACCGAGCGCCGCGAGCTGGTGCACCTGATTCAACACCGACGATTCGTCCGGCACGACCGCATGGCCGGAACCGCCGACATCCAGATCGACCCGCAGCACGCGCGGGTTGCGGTTCAAGGCCGCCAGCGTCGCCGCGTCCGCCTGCAGCACGAACGCCGGCACGCGCTCGAAACGACGCACGACGCGGCCACGCGCGCGCAGGGGCAAGGTGGAAAGCACCGCGTCGACATCGCCGCGCACCCGTGGATGCAGCTTCGGCATGGACTCGCGCTTCATCGCCGCCCCGTTCGCCCCGGGTCGTGTGCCCACGGTCTGGTCGCGCAGCATCACGAACGCGCGGACCTCGCCATCGCGCTGTGCCTGTTGCTGCGCGGCGACGGAGACGCGCTGCGCGTGCGCGGGCGACATGGCCGCTGGAAGGACGATGCCAAGCAGAATGAATACCGCAGGCGTCTTCATGGCGGAGATCCGGTGATCGGCGGAGCCTGCATTCTAATGCCGGGAACCGGATCGCCCCTGACGTCGACCGCGCCGGGGGGCTGCGGAGGTGGATTCCGCACGCCCGGACCATCGGGGATGCTGTTGCCTGAACGGCCCGGCGCCGGGATTACGGGTGGATCGCTATAATCCGGGGCTGTTCCGATTCCGAGCGACGCGGTGTCCTCCGCAACGATATCTCCTTCTCCAACGACGCCGGCTCGAACCATGCCGCCCCGGATGCCGCCGGTCGCGATCCGCGCCTACACCGCCACCACTGCGCTGGGCCACGGCCGCGAGGCCCAGGCCGAAGCGCTGCATGCGCGGCGCAGCGGCCTGCGCCGCAACGATTTCGGCGATGGCGCCAGCGCCGACGCGCGGCTCGACACCTGGATCGGTCGCGTCGATGGCGTGGAAGACGTGGTCCTGCCGTCGGAGCTTGCACCCTTCGACTGCCGCAACCATCGCCTCGCCTGGCTGGCATTGCGGCAGGACGGCATCCTCGACGGCATCGCCGCGTTGCGCACGCGCCACGGCGCCGAACGCGTCGCGATCGTCATCGGCACATCGACGTCGAGCATCGGCGCCAGCGAGGAAGCCTATACGCGTCTCGATGGCGACGCCTTTCCGATCGATCTGCGCGAACCGCTGCTGCATACGCCGCATTCGCTGGGTCATTTCCTGCAGCGCGCGACCGGGCTGCGTGGACCGTGTGTGACCGTGGCCACGGCATGCTCGTCGAGCGCGAAAGTCTTCGCGCAGGCGGCGCGGCTGATCCATGCCGGCGTGGTCGACGCCGCGCTGGTCGGCGGCGTCGATACGCTCTGCGGCAGCGTGCTGTTCGGTTTCAACGCGCTTGGACTGGTGTCCAGGCATCCCTGTCTGCCGTTCGATGCGCGTCGCGACGGTCTGTCGCTGGGCGAAGCCGGCGGCTATGCGCTGCTCGAACGCATCGACGATGCGCACGACCCTGCGCCGCGACTGTGCGGTTACGGCGAAAGCAGCGATGCGCACCACATGTCGTCGCCGCATCCGGAAGGCCTCGGCGCACGGCTGGCGATGGTCGATGCGATCGCGCGCGCGGGCATCCTGGCCGACGATGTCGGTTATCTGAATCTGCACGGCACCGCCACGCCCGCGAACGACAGCGCCGAAGCGCTCGCGGTGCGCAGCCTGTTCGGCGACGCGCTGCATGCCAGTTCCACCAAAGGCTGGGTCGGGCACACGCTCGGCGCGGCCGGCATCGTCGAATCGGTGTTCGCGCTGATCGCATTGGAAAGCGGGCTGCTGCCCGGCATGCTCCACGCCGGCGAACCGCAGCGCGATCCCGCCTGCGGTCCGCAGATCCGCTTCGACGACGTCGAACGCGACATCCGCTACGCGATGAACAATTCCTTCGGCTTCGGCGGCAACAATGCGTCGCTGGTGTTCGGGCACGGATCGCATGGAGAGCGCTGACGTGAACCCGCTCACCGCCACCATCGAAAGCGTCGGCTACTGGAACAACGGCCTGCCGTCGTGGCAGCACGCGCGCGATTTCGTCGCTACCGGTACGATGCCCGAAGGCGTCGCCACCAAACCCGCGCCGCAGCTGCTGCCGCCGAACGAACGCCGACGCGCGCCGGAATCGGTGGCGGTCGCGCTCGACGTTGCGCTGGCCGCATGCACGGACGCAGGTCGCGACCCGGCGACGCTGCCGTCGGTGTTCACCTCGACCCACGGCGATCTGTCGATCACCGATTACATGTGCGCCATGCTCGCCAGCGATCCCTCCGCGATCTCGCCGACCAGGTTCCACAACTCGGTGCACAACGCCGCCGCCGGCTACTGGACGATCGGCGCGCACTGCATGCAGGCCGCGACCGCGATCAGCGCCTACGACGCCAGTTTCGCCGAAGGCCTGCTCGAAGCGCTGATGCAACTCGAGGCCGGCGCCGAAGCGGTGCTGCTGGTCGGTTACGACACCGGTGCGACCGGCCCGCTGCGATCGGTGCACGACTGCAGCGGACTGCTCGGCGGCGCGCTGCTGTTGTCGCGCAGCGGCAACGGCCCGTGCATCTCGGTGCGACTGGGCGATGGCGAGGCCGATACGCCGGGCACGCTCGGCCGCCATGCCGGCACCAATCCGATGGCGCCGATGCTGCCGCTGTTCGATGCGCTGGCCGCAGGCACCGCACAGGCGACGCTGCATGCCGGCCCCGGGCGCGTGATGTCGGTGGAGATCGCTTATGGATGAGGCCGCGATGCTGGACAAGACTGTCGTCTTCGATCGAACCAATGTGGCGGTGGTGATTCCCGCGCTCAACGAAGCGCTGCGCATCCGCGAAGTGGTGGAGGGCGCGCTGGGCGAATGCGACCGCGTGATCGTGATCGACGATGGCTCCGACGACGACACCGCCGCGAAGATCGCCGACCTGCCGATCACCCTGCTGCGCCACCCGCAACGCATGGGCAAGGGCGCGAGCCTGCGCGACGGCTTCCGCGAAGCGGAACGGCTGGGAATGGCCGCGGTCACCACCATCGACGGCGATGGCCAGCATGCGGCCAGCGACATCCCGCGACTGATCGCCGCCGCCAACCGTCATCCCGGCTGCGTGATCATCGGCGCGCGCCTGCGCAAGCGCGCTTCGCAGCCGCTGTACCGCCGGATCGGCAACGATTTCGGCGACTGGGGCATCGCCTGGGGCTGCGGCTTCCGGGTCCGCGACACGCAGAGCGGCCAGCGCCTGTATCCGGCATCCGTCTTCACCCTGCACGATGTTCCCGGCGAAGGTTTCGTCTTCGAAGCGCAACTGCTGATCTCGGCCGCACGCCGCGCAGGCGCGCGCGTGGTCGGCGTTCCGATCGAAACCCGTTACCAGACTGCGGACGCACCGCAGGCCTTCCGCAAGAGTCATTTCCGCCTGTTCCGCGACCTGTACGCGATCACGTCGCATGTCGTGGCGCAGGTCTGGCGCCATGGCCACGTGATCCGCGAATACCGGCGCGCGCGCGCCAATCCGCCGATGATCGACGACCCCAGCGGCGAATTCACCACCGCCCACCGCGAGTGACCGACATGCCTTCCAGCCGCAGCGCGAACGCCTCGCCCGATGTCGTCACGCACGATGTCGTTATCCACGGTGCCGTTATCCACGATGTTGTCGTCCTCGGCGGCGGTCTGGCCGGACTCACGCTCGCGATCCAGCTCAAGCGTCGCGATCCGGACATCGACGTCGTCGTGCTCGAACGCCGCGCGCATCCGGTGCCGGAAGCGGCGTTCAAGGTCGGCGAATCCACGGTCGAGATCGGCGCGCACTACTTCGCCAACGTGCTCGGCCTGCGCGAACACCTCGACAAGGAACACATCCGCAAATTCGGTTTCCGCTTCTTCTTCAGCGAAGGACGTCGCGACATCGACCGCTGCACCGAACTCGGGGTCAGCCGGCTCCTGCCGACGCCCTCTTGGCAGATCGATCGCGGCCGTTTCGAGAATTTCCTCGGCGAGGAGGCGCAACGGCTCGGCGTGCGCTTCCACGACGGCACGGCCGTGCGCGGTCTGGCCATGAGCGACAGCGGCGAGCCGCATGCGATCACCTTCGAGCGCGATGGCGACACCCGCACCGCAGCGGCGCGCTGGGTCGTCGATGCCAGCGGTCGCGCCGGCCTGCTCAAACGCAAATTCGACCTGGCCGCGCCGGAAATCCACGATGCCAATGCGGTGTGGTGGCGCGTCGACGGCATCGTCGATCCGAAACTGTGGTCGGACGATGCCGACTGGCTGGCGCGCTGCACGCCACCGGACCGCTGGCGCTCGACCAACCACATGTGCGGCCCCGGTTACTGGTTCTGGCTGATTCCGCTGTCGTCCGGCGCGCACTCGCTGGGCATCGTCTGCGACGCGGCGATGCATCCGCTGGAGACGATGAACACCCACGAAAAAGCCATGGCCTGGCTGCGCGAGCACCAGCCGAGGATCGCCGAAGCGCTCGACGCGCCGGAGCATCGGCTGCAGGATTTCCTGTTCCTGCGCCATTTCTCGCACGGCTGCAAACAGCTGTTCAGCAACGATCGCTGGGCGCTGACCGGTGAGGCCGGCCTGTTTCCCGACCCGTTCTATTCGCCGGGCAGCGATTTCATCGCCATCTCCAACACCCTGATCTGCGATCTGATCGACAAGGACCGCGGCGGCAGGTCCTTCGGCGCGTACGTCGACATCTACCAGCAGCTGCACTTCGGGTTTTTCGAGAACACGATGACGCTGTATCGCGGCCAGTACCCGCTGTTCGGCGACGCGCAGGTGATGCCGGTGAAGGTGATCTGGGACTACACCTACTACTGGTCGCTGCTGGCGCCGCTGTTCTGCGGCGACAAGCTGACCGAGATCGCGCTGCTTGGACGGCTGCGTCCGGAGTTCGAGCGCGGGCGCGATCTGAACCTGGCGATGCAGTCGCTGCTGCGGACCTGGGGCGAGCGCAACCGCGCCGCGGATCCGCCGGATCCCGCGACCCTCGACGGACGCCTGCTCGACCAGTTCAGCATCGACTGGTTCCACGAGATGAACCGCGCACTGCACGATGCGCTCGACAATGCCGCCTTCGAGCAGCGGATCCGCGACAACGTTTCTCGCATGGAATGGCTGGCATCCGAGATATGGATGCGCGCGCGCGCATCGCATCCCGATATCGACGACTGCGGCATGGCCGCTCTGATGCAAGGCGTCACGGTCGAGCCGTTGCTGGCGTCGAACTGGTACGCCACTGCGGCGTAACGCGGTCTCGACGACGAACACGACGAGGGCCGCGTCTGCGGCCCTCGTGGCGACTGCCTGCGGAAACGATGTCAGTCTTCGACTTCAGGCGCGACCATCACCGGAACTTCGACCGTCTTGTCGTAGTTCTCTTGCAGATACGCACGGAGCATGCTGGAAATGCGGATCAGCATGGTCTTGTCGGTGGTGCCGAAGGTCCAGGCGGCGCCGATCGCGTTGGCCTGCTGATAGAAGCCGGGCTCGCCCACGACGGCGCCGGTCTGGGTATCGGTCAGTTTCGTGGTGACATAGACCCATGACTTTCCGGCGAAGCCGCCCGCGAAGAAACGCTTGCCGCCGGAAATGAAGCGGACATGCGTCATCTTCGGTTCGATCTTCAACGTCCGTGGCGTATCGCCTGCCGGTTTGTCGTTCCATGCCTTGAGCACGGCACCGACGCGTTCATCGAGATTGCCCTGCAGGTATTCGCGCGCGACTTCGTTGCCTTTCTGGCCGGCATACGGCGCATCCATCGCGACCGGCGCCATCTCGAAGCGCTGATAGGTGTCCAGTGCGACGGTCGGCGCGGGGTTCTTCGCGTCTTCTGCGGGTTTCTTGAATTCCGCGGCATCGACGAACGGTACCGCGACCAGCAGAAGGACGGCGGCGAACACTGTTTGAATGCGCATTGCTTTTCACCTCTTGAGTGGCGACCGCATGCGCGGCCGGAATGGAAACATCGTTGTTTATGTCTTGAACCGTTGAATTTCGTGCCGTCTGGATTCGAGTCGTCTGGATTCGAGCAGTCTGGATTCGAGTCGCCCGGTTCGGCCAGCCCGGGGATTTCACCGCACTGGATCCAGCGCACCGCGCCTCAGCTCATCCCACCATCGATCCCGATCACCTGGCCGTTGATGTAGCCGGCATCGCCGCCGCACAGGAATCCCACGAGCGCGGCGATTTCCTCCGGCGTGCCGGCGCGGCCGGCGGGCACCATCTGCTTGATCTGTTCGGGCGGAAACGCGTGTTGCGCCATCTCGCCGGCGATCACGCCGGGCGCCACCACATTCGCGGTGATGCCGCGACTGGCCATTTCGCGGGCCAGCGATTTGGTCGCCCCGTGCAGCGCGGCTTTCGCTGCCGCGTAATTGGTCTGGCCGCGATTGCCGAGCACGCCGGCCACCGACGAGATGCTGACGATGCGGCCCCAGCGCATGCGCGCCATCGGCAGCAGCAGCGGCTGGGTGACATGGAAGAAGCCGTGCAGCGACACGTCGATCACGCGCTTCCACTGCTCTTCGCGCATGCCCGCCATCGGCGCGTCGTCGTGGATGCCGGCGTTGTTGACCACGATCTGGATCGGACCGGCTTCGAGCAGCGCGTTCAGCGCCGCGCGCGTGGCGTCGCCGTCGGCGACATCGAACACCACCGCCTGCGCGGAACCGCCGCTCGCGAGGATGACGTCACGCACCGCTTCGGCGCGCGCGGGATTGCCGTTCGCATGCACGATGACGTGCGCGCCGTCGGCCGCGAGCCGCCGGCAGATCGCGCCGCCGAGATCGCCGCTGCCGCCGGTGACGAGTGCCCGACGCGGTGGTGTGTTCGACATTCGTTACTCTCCTCTTCTTCGAGTTTCTGTAGGAGCGGCGCAAGCCGCGATTGATTGCAGCAAGACTTGCCACGTCCAATCGCGGCTTGCGCCGCTCCTACACGGGGGTTCAGACCTGCAACATCACCGCCGCACGGCCTACCGCGACGGTCTGCCCCGCATGCACGATGCAGAACGCATATTGCTGACTCGCTTCGCTTTCCGCCAGCAGCTCCGCCTCGCATTCCAGCGCATCGGTCAGATCGTCGATGCGCGCGACGCGCAGTTCGACATTGCGCAGCGCGACCAGAAAACCGACCTTGGGCTCGCCGCCGGCCGCCGCGCCGCGCAGGCCACCGTGCACCGCCATCGCCTGCGCGCCGTATTCGCACAGATGCACCGCGCGCAAGCGTTCGTCGTGGCGCAGCGGGTTCGCCGCGTCGCGATGGCTGCGGGTGCGCAGGCGGATGCGCTGCGCGTCCCAGTCGATCACTTCGTCCCACAGGCACATGCCGCCTTTGTGCGGGATCATCGCTTCGA
Source organism: Lysobacter sp. (assembly GCA_013141175.1). NCBI lineage: Bacteria > Pseudomonadati > Pseudomonadota > Gammaproteobacteria > Lysobacterales > Lysobacteraceae > Lysobacter > Lysobacter sp. The sequence continues at coordinate 1,804,716 of JABFRN010000001.1, read as the reverse complement.
TGGCGTGGCGTGCGATCACGAAACCCCACCGGTGGGAGCGGCGGCATGCCGCGCGATCAACAGCGCCAGCACGAAGTTGCCGATCACGCCCAGGGTGACGGTGACTCCGATCGCGCGCAGCACCGGGATCGACGACAGCGCCAGCAGGAAGAACACCAGCAGCGTCATCAGGCTGCAGACGATCAGCGCGTGCAGCGTGCGCAGCTGGTCTGCGTAGTCGTCGCCGGCATGCTCGAAGAACAATGCGTAGTCCAGACCGAGCCCTGCGGCGAGGATCAGCGCGACCAGATGGAACAGGGTCAGTTCGACGCCGCACGCGCGCAGCACGGCTAGGACGATCAGCGTGGTCAGCGCCATCGGCAGCAGCACGCGCAAGGCGCGATGCGGCGAGCGCAGCGCGAGCCAGACCGTGATCGACAGCAGCAGTGCGGCGACCGCGAGCGCCAGCAATACACGCTCGCGATAGGCTTCGACCAGCGATTCGGAGGCGGTCTTCAGATCGAGCAGCTCGACGCCTGGCGCAGCGGTCGCACGCGCGACCGTCGCCGGGTCGGACAGGCCCGTCATCGAAACCAGCGCCGTCGCGTGGCCGCTGTTTTCCAGCAGCAGGCCGCCGATGCGCGTCGCCAGCGGCGTGCCCGCGAGATCGCGTGCGGCGAGCGGCGCGGCGATGCGCGCGCGTTCGATATCGGCGACGAAATCCTCGAATGCATCGCTGCGGAACGGCGTGGCCGCCACGGCGGCATCGAGCGATGCGCGCAGCGTTCCGGGCACCGGCAGTTTCGCCTGGCGCGCGCGCTGGGTGGCGGCGCTGGGCAGCACGCGCGCCGCGCTGTCGTAGCCGGCGATGGCCTTGCGTACGATCAATGCATCGAGCTTCGGATGCAGGGCTTCGACGCGCTGCAGCGCCTGCTCGGTGTCCGCACCGCGCACCGCCAGCAGATAGCGCACATCCGGCGCGCCCAGCGCGTCGCGCAGATGCGCGTCCTGCGCGAGCGCGTCCGCCGGCACCGGCGTGAGTTTCGACAGATCGTTCTGCCAGAACGCGCCGGGTGCGAACGCGACGATGGCGATGGACAGCGCGGCCAGCGACGCGAGCTGCCGGGCGCGCGGTCGCGGCACCCGCGCGACCGCTTTCCAGAGCGTCGCGAGGCGCGGCGATGCGGCGATATCGCCATTCTTGAAGCCCCGCGGCGCGGGATCGATCAACGCCGGCAGCAGCAGGCGCGTGGTCAAGGCGGCGACACCGAGCCCGGCGATGGTGAACACCGCGAGTTGCTGCAGGCCATCGACGCCGGAGAACAGGAAGGTCACATAGGCGATGCACGTCGATGCGACGCCGGTGGCGAGCGTGGGCCAGATCGCGCGCGCGTTCGCCCACGGCGAGAGGCCGGCGCGCTGGTGGCTGAAGAGATGGATCGGATAGTCCTGGACCACGCCGATCAGGGTGAAGCCGAACGCGACGGTAATGCCGTGCACACCGTCGAACAGCCATGCAACCGCGCCCAGGCCGGCAAGGCCCGCGCTGGCGAGCGGCAGCACGCCGAACAAGGGCGTGCGCCAGCTTCGGTACGCGATCAGCAGCAGCAGGATCAGGCCGATGGTGTCGATCATGCCGATCCATGCCGATTCGCGCTGGGTGCGACCGCCGATCTCCACCGAAAACGCGCCGGGGCCGGTCAGGATCATCGTGGTCCCGCTGTCGCCGCGCGCATCGTCGAAGGCGTTCCGGATCGCGTCCACCGCCAGCTGTTGGCCGCTCGGATCGAAGCCCGCCGCCCTGGTTTCGATCGCGAGCAGCGCTTCCCGCCCCGACTCGTCGAACCACACGCCATGCAGGCGCTGCGGCGCGTTCGCCGGCTGCAGCGCCTCGGCGATGCGCAGCGTTTCCAGCGTGGGATCGGACGGCAGCAGCGGTTCGATCAGCGCCGCCGCCGGCGAGCCCAGATCCTGCACGCGGGCGTCGAGTTCGTCGCGCAGATAGGCTTCATCGAGCGGCTGCGCATCGAGCGTGTTCGACAACAGATAGCGATACGGGCGGAGGCGTTCGGGAATCGCATCCAGGGCCTGTTCGCCGCCGTTGGCGACAAGGCCGAAGCGATCGTCGGCGGCCAGGGTCTGCGCGATGCGTTGCGACTGCGCGGCGAGCGCTTCGGCCCCGGCGCCGGACAGCGACATCAGCAGCAGCCGCGAGCCCGGGCCTTCGCCCAGTTCGTCCAGCAGCAGTCTCTGCGCCGGGGTTTCGGCGGAGGGCATGAATTTGCGCAGGTCGCCGCTGACCTGCAGGCGCTCGCCGATGACGAATCCGGCAACGATCAATACGATCAGCCAGGCGAGCGCGAGCGCGGTGCGGCGGGTGGCGGTCATGCGAGCGTTTCTTTTGCTGTCATCCCGAGCCGAAGGCGAGGGACCTGTTGTTGCTCTTGTCGTCGCGAAAAAGCAACAACAGGTCCCTCGCCATGCTCGGGATGACAACGCTTGGGCGCGATGCCGATCACTTCACACCATGCCGGCACAAGGTCTGTATCGCTGCCGCATCGGTCTTGGCCTTCACCGCCAGCGCCGCGCTGGCCAGCAGCGTGCGCTGCAGTTCGCCCTTGACCGGGCGGGTTTCGATGCAGCGCAGTTCCGCGCCCTGGCCGTACAGCACGATGTCGCGGACGCGCGCGGCCAGCGCTTTGTCTTTGGGTACGAGGGTCAATGTCCAGCGCGTGCGGTCGCCCTGCGCGCCGATGCGGTAGACGCGTTCGACCAGCGCGCGGTCGCCGGCGAGCAGCGCGCCGAAACTGTTCTGCAGGCCGGCGAGTTCCGGCACCCGCGAGAGCGGGAACATGCGTGTCGGTTTGCCGTCGCGGGCGATGCGGGCTTCGCCTGGGCCGGATTTCGAGGAGACGAGCGTGGTGGTTTCGCGATAGGGCGCGCGCACTTCGCGCACCAGGGTGTCGTTGTTCGGGCGACGGTATTCGCCCGACAGGCGCAGCGGCTGTTTGAGCAGCGGCGAATCGCGCACTTCGACGAATGCGGTGCGCATCGGCGCGGGTCGCGCCAATGCCTGCAGGATCCAGCCGCTGTCCACGCTTTGCGCGCGGACCGGCGCGGCGCACAGGATGAGCGACGCTGCCAGGCTAGACGGAACGATTCGGCGCAGCAGGCTTGTCGGCAGCATGGTCTCGGGCAGCACGTTCGTCATCGGTACGCGGCGCCTCGACGCCCCAGAAATCGTAGAAATTGAACCAGTTGTACGGCGCCTGACGCGCCACGGCCTCCAGCCGCGCGGCGTAACGGCGGATCAAGGCCGCGACCGCCTCCTTGCGCTGTGCTCGCGGGATGTCGATGCCGTCGCTGAAGTTCTCGAAGATCAGGTCGTAACGCTTGCCGCCACGATACAGGCCGAAGGCCAGCGTGACCGGCGCCTTCAGCGCGGCGGCGATCTGCCAGGGCGCCATCGGGAACGGCGCCTCCCGGCCGAAGAACGGCGCCATCGCGGTCTGCCCGCCGGGATGCGCGCGGTCGATCAGCAGTGCGACCATCGCGCCGCCCTGCACCGCTTGCTGGATCTCCAGCATCAGCCCCGGACCGTCCTGCCCAGCGTCGATCACGGTCGCCGCGATCTCGGGATTCAGCGCGTCCAGCAGTTCGGTCAGGGCCCGGTTGTGGGCTTTGTCCAGGACCACGCGGATGGTGTAGTCCGGCCGCTGCCGCGACAGCACCCGCAGCACTTCGAAGCTGCCCAGGTGCGAACCGAACAGCAGCATGCCGCGACCCTGGTCCAGATGCGCGTGCAGATCCTCCAGGCCACGCACGGTCACATCGAAACGGCGCGTATTCCCGCCGAGCAGGAACACCCGGTCGAGGATGGTCGCCGCGAAGGTATGCACATGTTTCGCCGCATCCCACAGCGTCGCGCGGCGACCCAGCGCGCACGACAGCCATGCGCACGACGCCGCGCGTTCCGGCCCACGGCGGATCAGGAAATACAGGGTGATCGGAAACAACAGCAGGCGCGCGATCCCGCGCCCGCCGTAACGGCCGATGGTACGGATCAGCCACAGCGCGAAGCGACCGCCGCCTTCCGGTCGTTGTTTCCACTCGGTACTCATCGTGCGTCGCTCATCCGGCTGGCGCCTCGGCGCTGGCGCGGCATTCTGGATGCACCTCGCCGCTGGCGATCAGGATGTCGTCGCGCAGCACCCGGAAACGCCAGCGCGGCGGTGCATCGGGCGCATCGGCCGCGGGCTGCAGTTCGATCCGTGCCGTCTGTTCCGGCAACAGCGGCTGCAGGAATTTGACCTGCGGCATCCGCAGCGCACCGAGCGCGCCGTACCGGGCTTCGATCGCCGCCAGCACGCGATCCAGCACCACCACGCCGGGCACGATCGGCTGGCCGGGGAAATGGCCGGGCAGGCAGGGATGATCGGCGGGGATGGTGAAGTCGGTCATGGCACGGTCAGTGGAAAAAGTCGCGCCAGAACGCCGGGCCGAGCGCGGCCATGCGGCGCCCGAAATCGAAGGCGTTGCGATACGGTCGCACCGGGAACACACGCTTGCGCAACTGGAATTCGACCAGCATGAAGCCGCCCATCACCCCGTAGTTGGCGATGTTCGCGATCCACGACCATTGCGCACCGGTGACGGTGACCGGCGCGACGATCCCGAACTGCGCCAGTACGCCGTCCGGCACCGCGATCAACGCGAGCGCGAGATTCAGCAGTGTCATCGCGGCCAGCAGCAGCGCCCAGGCCAGGGTCAGCTGGCGGGTGTAGCTGCGGTGTCGCGGCGTCAGCGGCATGCCGGCCTGCGCATACAGCGCGCCTACGACTTTCGCGATCAGCGGCTCGCGGCCGGCGCGCAGGCTGCGCGCGAACCACCCGCCGATCATCGCCGTGAACACCGATGGCACCAGCAGCAACGGCGTCAGCGCGTAAGGCGTGCGCGCAAGCAGGACCAGCGCCACGACGCTCGCGGCCAACGCCAGCCATGCGGACAGACGCCGACGCAGCAGGGCTTCGATCAGGACCAGCAGCGCGAGATCGCCCAGCGCGAGCACCGCCAGCGTCGGCGAGTGGCGGGTGCCCGCGAAATGGGCCAACGGCAGGTACGCCATCAGCAGCAACAGCCGCAGTGCGGCGGTCACACCGTCTTGTGCTGTTCGACATGCGCCGACAGCGCGCGCAGGGAACCGAAGATGCGGCGGTTCTCGTCGTTGTCCGAACGCAGCTGGAAGCCGTAGCGCTTGCTGATCGCCAGCGACAGTTCGAGCGCGTCGATCGAGTCCAGGCCGAGGCCGGCGCCGAACAGCGGCGCATCGGGGTCGATATCGGCGGCGACAACGCCGTCCAGATTCAGGCTCTCGACCAGCAATTCCGCCAATGCGAGTTCGGCGGGAGTCAGTGCAGACATGGCAAACCATCCAGAGAGAAAGGGACACGCCGCGCGAAGCGACCGCAAGCGGCGGCTGCACGACGTCATCAGGCGCCCGCCGACCACGCTGGCGCCGGTCGGTCCGAGGGGAGGGCATACCGGGCCCGGGTCGCCGACCGGCAAGGCCGGGCGGCGGCATCGCGCCGCGCGGTATGATGCCAGTCTCAGACTGCAACAAGAAGAGCATGACGGTCCGAATCGACGCGACACGCACGGGAATGGAACCTCCCGGATCGACCCGGCCCAGGACGGCGCGCGACACTTCCATGGTTCAGGTCGGAACCGCCCGTGCGGCGCTGTCTTCCACCGCTTCGCGGATGCGTTCGCGATGAGCCGGCCGATGACCCGGCCCGGCGCGGCGCTTTCCGTCGATTACGTGCAGGCGGGCACCCCCGAAGCCCTGCTCTCCGCCGACACCCTGGCGGTCTTCGGCTTCGGCAACGATGCCCCGCACTGCGACGACCCGCGCTATCTGCGCATTCCGCTGCAGCCCTACGGCACCGCCCCGTTCGAGCATTGGCGCAGCGCCGGCCCGGTCGACTACGGCACCCAAGGCGACGCGCAGACCGGCCAGATCCGCTGGTCCAGCGACGGCCAGCTGACCTTCGGCGTGATCGAGATCGACGAACCTCCGGGCGAACACCCCGACCACAGCGATATCTGCGAGGCCGCCGAGCGCGCCTACGCGCAGCTGGTCGGCTTCGTCTCCGGCAGCCGTACGCCGCATCTGCTGCGGGTGTGGAACTACCTCGACGCGATCACCCAGGGCGTTGGCGACGCCGAGCGCTACCGCCAGTTCTGCGTCGGCCGCGCCCGCGGGCTCGGCCGGTTCGACACCATCGAACTGCCGGCAGCGACCGCGATCGGCCGCTGCGACGGCCAGCGCACCCTGCAGGTCTACTGGCTGTCGGCGGACCGTGGCGGCACGCCGGTGGAGAATCCGCGCCAGGTCAGTGCCTACCGCTACCCGCGCCAGTACGGCCCGCAGTCGCCGAGCTTCGCCCGCGCGATGCTGCCGCCGCCGGACAGCCGGATGCCGCTGCTGCTCTCCGGCACCGCCAGCGTGGTCGGCCACGCGTCGCTGCACGTGGGCGAACTGCTCGGCCAGATCGGCGAGACCTTCGCCAACTTCGATGCGCTGCTGGCCGAAGCGCGCCGCCACCAGCCGCTGCTGCCGGCGGGGTTCGGCACCGGCACCCGGCTGAAGGTCTACGTGCGCGACGCCGAGGACCTGCCGGTGGTGGCGCAGGCCCTGGACGCCCGCTTCGGCAACTCGGTCCCGCGCATCCTGCTGCACGCCGCGATCTGCCGCCGCGAGCTGGCGGTGGAGATCGACGGCGTCCATGCTTGAATTCGCCGGTCGCGCATCCATCTTCCGCACTGCCGGTCCGCGCTTTCGCGGCCATCCTCGAAGGGGAAGCACATGGGTCTGATCAGTCTGCTCTGGGGCATCGTTGCGATGCTGCTGATGTTCATCGGGCTGGTGCCGCTGCTCGGCTGGAGCAACTGGCTGATCATCCCGTTCGCCGGCGTCGGCGCGATCATCGCCGCGATCGGCATCCTGCTGACCTCGCAGGAAAAACGCGGCCGAGCGAAGGCCGGCCTGATCCTCAACGCCATCGTCATCGTCGTCGCCGCGATCCGCTTGAGCATGGGCGGCGGGATCATCTGATCCCACTCGACAAAAACGATGTCGCAGGGCGGGCTCAAGCCCGCCGCTGTCGTCGTTGTTCAAGAAATTCGGGACAGTAAAGTAAACATCAAAACGGCGGGCCAGGGCCCGCCCTACCACCGCCTTGCTTCGACGAGCGCCTTCGTATGCGCATGCTGTGGCGCGCGCAACACTTCGGCGGCATCGCCGATCTCCACGATCCTGCCCGCATCCAGCACCGCGATGCGCTCCGCCACCGCTGCGGCGGCAGACAGATCGTGGGTGACGAACAACAGCGCCAGCCCCCGTTCGCGTTTCAACGTCGCCAGCAGCGCGAGGATTTCGCGACGGTGATGCGCATCGAGCGCGGACACCGCTTCGTCGCAAACCAATAGATCCGGATCGCAGGCCAGCGCTCGCGCGATCGCGATGCGCTGACGCTGCCCGCCGGAGAACTGGTGCGGCCAGCGCGCGCCCATGTCGGGATCGAGCCCGACCGCCGTCAGCAGTTCCCCCGCTTTCGCAAGCCGCGACGCCGCATCGCCGATACCGTGGATGCGCAGCGGTTCGCCGACGATGTCGGCTACGCGCATGCGCGGATCGAGCGATGCGTAGGGATCCTGGAACACCACGCCGATGCGTTTGCGCATGTCGCGCAATGCAGCGCCTTTCAGCGCCGTCAATTCGACATCGTCCAACCACACCCGGCCCTGCGCGCCGCGCAGCAGCCGCAGCACCGCGCGGCCGAGCGTGCTCTTGCCGCTGCCGCTTTCGCCCAGCAGCGCCAGGCCTTCGCCGCGATGCAGCGTGAGCGAGACATCGTCCAGCGCGGGCTTGGGCGCGCGCGGGTAGTGCATGCGCATGGACTCTGCACGGAGCAGGGGCTTTGCTTTTGTGGGAGCGGCGGAAGCCGCGATGGAAGCGCCAGCTAGCACTCCGAAAGGATTTTCCGCAACATCCATCGCGGCTTCCGCCGCTCCCACAGATGCTGCTCCCACAGAGGCATGCGGCAGCGTGTCCGCCTCGATCAACTCGCGCGTGTACGCATGCTGCGGATGCGCGAACACCTCGGCGGTCGCGCCGCGTTCGACCACATCGCCGCGCTGCAGCACCAGCACGTGTTCGGCATACGCGCCGACCAGCGGCAGATCGTGGCTGATCAGCATCAGGCCGAGGCCGTCCTCGCGGCGCAGCGCATCGAGCAGATCCAGCACGTCGCGCGCGATCCGCGCATCGAGCGCCGATGTCGGTTCGTCGGCGATCAGATACTTCGGCCGGCTGCACAGTGCCAAAGCGATCGCGATGCGCTGCCGTTGCCCGCCGGAAAACTGGTGCGGAAAGCGTCGCAGCGACGCTGCGGGTTCCGGCAGTTGCACGCGTTCGAGCAGCGCCCGCGCTTCGCTGTCCGGCTGGCCGTGCGCGCGCAGGGTTTCGACCAGCTGCGCGCCGACCGTGCGCAGCGGATGCAGCGCCGCCAGCGGATCCTGCGGCACCCAACCGATCACGCGACCGCGCAGCGCCGCATGCGCGCGCGTATTCGACGCGATCTCGATGCCGTCGTGCGCCAGTCCGCCGCTGGCGCGCAGCCCCGACGGCAGCAAACCCAACAGCGACAGCGCGGTGAGACTCTTGCCGCTGCCGCTTTCGCCGACCACGCCGAGACACTGCCCCGGCAGCAGATCCAGATCGAGCGGGCCGAGCAGCCTGCGGCTGCCGACAGAGACTTCCAGCGTGCGCAACGTAATCGTCATTGCGGCACCCCAGCACACCGTCGTTCCCGCGAACGCGGGAACCCAGCGTCTTTGCACGCCACAACAAGATTCGTGAAGCAACCACGACGCTGGGTCCCTGCGTTCGCGGGGATGACGGCCCAGTGACCTGTGCGACGCGGACTCATGCCGCGGCAGATTCCGTCGTGGTGTCCTGTCGCGTATCGGCATGCACATCCAGCCAGTCGCGCAGTGCATCGCCGAGGAACTGGAACGCCGCCAGTGTCGCGACCAGAAAGCCCGCCGGGAACAGCAGCGTCCACGGTGCGCTGTCGAGTTCCTGCACGCCTTCGGACAACAGCGTGCCCCAGCTCGCCGACGGTTCATCCACGCTCAGACCGAGGAAACCGAGGAAGCTTTCGACCAGGATCGCCTGCGGCAGGATCAGGCCCAGATACACGAACGCCAGCGGCAGCAGATTCGGCAGCGCATGCCAGCGCAGCCGCTGGCCGAAACCCGCGCCCGCCGCCGTGGCTGCGAGCATGAACGGCATCTCGCGCAGCCGCGCGCTTTCGGCGCGCATCACCCGCGCCAGATCGATCCACACATAGCCGCCGATCGCCACCAGCAGCAACCACAGCGAGCGCTCGAACAGGGTCAGCAGCAGGATCACGATCAGCAGGAACGGCAGCGCGCTGGCCATGTCGAGCACGCGCAGCATCAGCCGCTCCGGCCAGCCGCCCGCGAGTCCCGCGCTGGCGCCGAAACCCAGACCCACGATCAGCGCGACCAGACTCGCCAGAAAACCGACGGTCAACGACAGGCGCCCACCGGCCAGGGTGCGCGCGAACACATCGCGGCCGATGGCATCGGTGCCGAACCAGTGGCCGCCGACGCCCGGCGCCACCGACAGCGCATCCCAGTCCGGGCGATGCGGATCGAAGCCGATGCACAGCGGCCCGAGCCAGCACAGCAGCGTCAGCCCGCCGAGGAACAGCAGGCAGGCGCGGGCCATCGGCGGCAGGGTGCGGAAGAATCGCATCGGGCGATTGTATGCGCTCCTGTTTTCGTAGGAGCGGCGGGAGCCGCGACGGCGCGCCGATGTACCAGAAGGATGCAGGAGATCGGAACGAAGCGCTCGGGCCAACGATCCCTTCGGAAAATCCTTCGTCGCCCGGTCGCGACTTCCGTCGCTCCTACAGGAGCGCTTCCCGAATCCCGGGCGTATGATTCCACCATGAACTTTCCCTATACCCGGCTCCGCCGCATGCGCCGCAGCGAGTTCTCGCGTCGATTGATGCGCGAACACGTCCTCACCACCAACGACCTCATCTATCCGGTGTTCGTCCACGAGCTGGACGGCCGCGCGCCGATCGGCTCGATGCCCGGCATCGAACGGCTGTCGATCGACGAACTGCTGAAGGTCGCCGAACAGGCCAGCGAACTGCGCGTGCCGGCGCTCGCGCTGTTTGCGGTCACCGCGCCCGAAGCGAAATCGCTCGACGGCGTGGCCGCATGGGACGACGAAGGCCTGATGCAGCGCGCCGTACGCGCGCTCAAACAGCGCTTCCCGGATCTCGGCGTGATCACCGACGTCGCGCTCGATCCCTATACCTCGCACGGCCAGGACGGGCTGATCGACGACAGCGGTTACGTGGTCAACGACGAAACCGTCGAAGCGCTGGTGCAGCAGGCGCTGTCGCATGCGCGCGCCGGTGCCGACGTGGTCGCGCCCAGCGACATGATGGACGGCCGCATCGGCGCGATCCGCGAAGCGCTGGAAGTCGGCGGCCATATCCACACCCGCATCCTCAGCTACGCCGCGAAATACGCCAGCAGCTTCTACGGCCCGTTCCGCGACGCGGTGGGCTCGGCCGGCGCGCTCGGCAAGGGCAACAAGTACAGCTACCAGATGGACCCCGCGAACTCCGACGAAGCGCTGCGCGAAGTCGCGCAGGATCTCGACGAAGGCGCCGATATGATCATGGTCAAACCGGGCCTGCCGTATCTGGATATCGTGCGTCGGGTGAAGGATGAATTCGGCGCGCCGACCTTCGTCTATCAGGTCAGCGGCGAATACGCGATGCTGAAGGCCGCCGCGCAGAACGGTTGGCTCGACGAACGCGCCTGTGCGCTGGAAGCCCTGGTCGCGTTCAAGCGCGCGGGCGCCGATGGCGTGCTGACTTATTTCGCACTGGATGCGGCGCGCTGGCTGCGCGAAGCGCAAGGCTGAGGAGCCCTCGATGAAACGTTACGCCGTCTTCGGTCACCCCGTCCTGCATTCGCTCTCGCCGAAAATCCATCAGGCCTTCGCGAAGCAATCCGGCATCGCAATGGACTACCTCGCGATCGAATGCGCGCCCGGCGATCTCCCCGGCACGCTGTCGTCGTTCGCGCGCAGCGGCGGCGAGGGCGGCAATGTCACCCTGCCGCACAAGCAGCGCGCGGCCGAACTGTGCAATCTGCTCAGCGCGCGCGCCAAGCGCGCCGGTGCGGTCAATACGCTGATCAAGCACGGCATCGGCTGGCTGGGCGACAACACCGACGGCGCCGGTCTGGTGCGCGACCTCACCGGCCGTCATGGCCTGGATCTGCGCGGACGACGCACGCTGATGATCGGTGCCGGCGGCGCCGCGCGCGGGGTCGCACCGGCGCTGCTGGATGCGGGCATCGGCGATCTGTTCGTGGTCAATCGCGACCCGCAGAAAGCCGATGCATTGACCGATCTGCTCGGCGAACCCGGTCGCGTGCATTCGCGCTATTTCGACGACATCCAGACGCTCGGCGAATTCGAACTGATCATCAACGCGACGTCGGCCACCCGTCACGGCAGCCTGCCGGCGCTGCCGATGTCGCTGGTCGGCCCGCGCACCGCCGCCGTCGATCTGAGCTATGGCGAAGCGGCGATTCCGTTCCTCGCCTGGGCACGCGCCGCTGGCGCTCGCGAGGCCATCGACGGCCTCGGCATGCTGGTCGAACAGGCGGCGGAAAGTTTCTTCCTCTGGCACGGCGTGCGCCCCGACACCGACCCGGTCTACGCCGAACTGCAGACCCGGCATGCCGCGCTGGTTACCGGAGACTGAGCGATGGAATCGATGGTGCAGTGGCTCACCCTGCTCGCGTATTCCCTGCCGGAACTCTTCGGCCTGGGCATCGCGCTCGCGCTGCTGGGAACCACCGCACGGCCCGGACCCGCGCGCAGGCTCGGCCTGATCGGCATCGGCGTGATGCTGTGCATGTCGCTGCTCGCGCTCGGGCTCGGCATCTATCAGCAGATCCTGATCGCGAACGCGGCCGGCGATCACGTCTTCATACAGCGGATGTTCTCGATCCTCAGCGCGGTCCGCATCGCGCTGAATCTGGTGTCGATGGGCGGCCTGCTGGCGGTGGTATGGGGATTGTGCACTGCGACGCGGACGGTCGCGAACGAGGACGACCGCCTCAAGGCGCCATGACACCGGCGTTCGTCGTCAGCCCTTATTCTGCGCAGTGGCCTGATATCTTTCGCGGCATCCGCGAAGAACTGCTCGGCGTGTTCTCGCCGCTTGTCGTGGCCGTCGAACATATCGGCAGCACGTCCGTCCCTGGACTTGCGGCGAAACCGGTACGGATGCGAAGGATCCGTTCATCCGGTCGGTGCTTGCGCCTGCTTGGAAAAGTAGGCTGGGCTGAAAGCCCAGCATCTTCGTCCAACGGCATGCTGGGCTTTTCAGCCCAGCCTACTTATGGTTCGCTGCGGTTGTCGCGCTCGAAGCGCACTTCGCCGGTTTCGGTGGTGCCGACGCGCTGCCAGCCGCGTCGCGCGTAGAACGCAGGGTGCATAAGCGAAGCGTCATGCACCTTGCTTGGTGTGAAAACCGGCGCATGACGCTTTCGGCTCATGCGTTCAGCTTGCTTGTCATTTCAGCCCAACCTGCTTACTGAAGCTTCGGCTTGCGGAAGAATTCGTGGGCGACAAGTCGACGTATACAGATGCGAATAGGGCGCTTGTTCGCTCCATCCTTGATACGCGTGTGGAATTTGTATAGTTTAGAAAAAGCTCAAATTAATTGGGCTTCAATGACATTCTCCTCCTGCTGAATGAATAAGGACATTCCACCATGAGAATTTTGAAACAGATTTCCGCACTCATGCTTTGTTTTTCGAGTGCCATCGCCTCCGTTCCCGCCGCGGCGGCCTTCGCTGATTGAAGGCCGCGCGCTATTTTCTGGAGCCAACGTCTATGCACCGACTGTGCTGACAGATGGCGCCACGCACAAAATGTGGTATAGCGCTTGGCAGGTTGCTGGCGTCTTCAACGATCATATCTACTACCGTACAACGACCAACCGAAACACTTGGAGCTCGTATCAGATAGTTCTCTCGCCTGCAATGTTGGGCCCGGACGTCACTCACGTGGCCGATCCTTCCGTCACGAAGCATTGGAACAATCTGTCTGGCCGATATCAGTACACGATGTTCTACACGGTTTGCATGAAATTCCCACCGCAGCAAACCTGCGACCCGCAAGCCGGAAACCAGATCTGGTCGTCGGTGTCCTCCAATGGCATCGAATGGGGCGCACACAAAATGCTGTTGTCTTCAGGGCTGGGGTCCGCCGAGCCTTCCGCAATCATCGACCAACAAGCGGATGGTTCTTTCTGGAAGGTTTACTACGCAGATAGATTGAATTTGGGTGTCATTAAAATGGCGAAAGTCGATGGCAATCGCAATGCGATTTCGGCATCCGTCGTCTACGCCAGCAACGAAACAATGACGAATCCCGAAGTGCGGTTCTTCAACGGTCAATGGCATCTGTTCTTCAACGTCTATACCGGCTCGCCTAACGGCTACCAGCTCAGGGGCGACATCAAGAAAGCCATCGGCGCAACGAACACCAATTTCCATAGCGCACAGACCATCATTGCCAATTCCGGCTCTCCCTACTGCGCCACGATCGGCCCCAGCATCACGCCAGCAGGCGGAAACACATACGACTTGTATTTTGGCCTCAACCAGACGCAGGCCAACGACATCTGCGACTTCACCAAGAACATCTCCATCCATCGCTGGCGTATGGCCGAATGAAGCAGTGCAATCGCCTTTGTTGGACCGAAGACCGCAGTGAAGTAGCCCGGGTGGGGACAACGGCCCCACCCGGGATGCCAAATCGATGAAATTGTTCGGCAAGTCCCTCCCGGCTACGCGCTGCGCGCGCACCCGGGCTACGGGTTTGTGGTGAAGGTGTTTCTGTGTTGAAAGCGAATTCCTTCATTCACGCGCGGCGACACTGATTCGCTCAACGAATTATTTCGATCATTGCGCGAGGCGACCTGAGGCACTGCAATGTCGGGCCAGGGCCCGACCCCGGATCAAGTCCGGGGCAGGCTCTACAACAACCCACTCCGCTTGATCGACAGATACTGCTCCACCAGCGCCGCAGGCAATTGTTCGCAGGTGACGTCGAGCACGGTGACGCGGTGGTTGCGCAGGATTTCGTGCGCGGCGGCGCGCTGGGCGATGTAGCGGCTGGCGGCGGCGGCGCGGACGGCGCTGCGCACGTCGTCGATGGGTTGATCCAGCGCTTCGTCGAGATCGCGTTCGCGCAGGCTGGCGACGACGACGAGATGCCGGCGCTGCAGCAGGCGCACCGAGCCGAGCACGTCTTCGATGTCTTCGTCGCGCAGGTTGGTCACCAGCATCACCAGCGCACGGCGGCGCTGGCGCAATGCGAGTTCAGTGGAGGCTGCCAGATAATCGGTGGCGACCGGCGTGGGCTGCAGGTCGTAGCTGGCGCGCAGCAGGGTGTCGATGGCGGCCATGCCGCGCTGCGGGGCGACCCAGCGCTGTTCGCCGCCGACGGTGAACAGCCCGACCGCGTCGCCGCGCTTCAGCGCGATGTACGACACCACCAGGGTCGCGTCCAGCGCGCGATCGAAATGCGACAGCCCGCCTTCGTGCGCAAGCATGCGCCGGCCGGTGTCGACCACCATCAGCAGCTGCTGGTTCTTTTCGTCCTGGTATTCGCGCGAGATCAACTTGCGCGCGCGCGCCGTGGCCTTCCAGTCGATCTGGCGCATGCTGTCGCCGACCCGGTATTCGCGCATCTGGTGGAAGTCGGTGCCTTCGCCGCGACGGCGCTTGATATGCGCGCCGACCAGCCGCGACGCCTGTTCGGCGCTGAACAGCGCGAAGCCCGCGAGCGGCGCGAAATTGGGGAACACGCGCACCGACTGCGGTACGCCGACGATCCGTGATTGTCGCCACAGGCGCAGGCCGGAATGCAGCCGCAATTGCGTGCCTTCGAAGCGGAAATTGCCGCGCACCTGCGGACGCAGGCGATAGCTCAGCGTGGACACGCTGTCGGCGGCGAGGGTCAGCGTGCGCGGCATATCGCGCGCGACGCCTTCGGAGATGTCCCAGTCGCCGGGATGCAGATCGTGCACGGTGACGCGCTGGCGGCGGCCGTAGTGTTCGATCCGCAGTTCGACATCGCGGGTCACGCCGATCGGCCAGGCCTCGGGCAGGGCGCGCGCGACTTCCGGCGTGGGCGCGCGCGTCAGCCGCCACAGATCGATCGCGCCCAGCACCATCAGCACCGCGAACGCGATCAACCAATGGCGCGCAGGCACGACGCCCATACTCACGGCGAGACCGAGCGCGGCCCACGCGACCAGCGCCCACACCATCGCTGGCGCGGGACGCGGCCACGCGCGCACCACGCCGCGCGCGGCGGCCGGCAGCGGAAGCGCGGGCTTCGGTGTCGTGCGGGCGGTCGTCGCACTCACTGCCGGGGCGCTTCGACCTTGGCGAGCAGCGCTTCCAGCACCTGATCCGGCGTCTGGCCTTCGATCTGCATTTCCGGCGACAGCGCGATGCGATGGCGCAATGCCGGCTTGGCGATGCTGCGGATATCGTCGGGGGTGACGAAATCGCGGCCTGCCAACACCGCCTGCGCGCGCGCCGCACGCACCAGCGCGAGACTGCCGCGCGGGCCGGCGCCGAGCGCGATGCCCGGCCACTTGCGCGTGGTGGTGACGATGCGCACCGCGTAATCGATCACCGCCGCATCGACGGTCACCTGCGCGGTGCCCTGCTGCATCGCGACGATCTCCTCGGCGCTGAGCACGCTGACGACCTGCGACAGATCGAAATGCGCGGCGGCGCGGCCGTGGCTCACCGCAGTGACCATGCTGACTTCGTCGGCGTGCGAGGGGTAGTCGATCAGCACTTTCAGCAGGAAGCGGTCGAGCTGCGCTTCGGGCAGCGGATACGTACCCTCCTGTTCGACCGGGTTCTGCGTGGCCAGTGTCATGAACGGCGCCGGCAGCGGATGGCTGCTGCCTTCGATGGTGACCTGCTGTTCCTGCATCGCTTCGAGCAGTGCGGATTGGGTCTTCGCCGGTGCGCGATTGATTTCGTCGGCCAGCAGCAGGTTGGTGAAGATCGGGCCGCGGCGAATGGCGAAGCGTTCGGTCTTCGGGTCGTAGACCGCGTGGCCGCTGACGTCGCTGGGCATCAGGTCGGGCGTGAACTGCACGCGGCCGTAGCCGCAGCCCAGCGCCTGGCCCAGCGCGCGCACCAGCAGGGTCTTGCCGAGGCCGGGCACGCCTTCGATCAGCACATGGCCGCCGGCGAGCAGCACGATCAGGATCTGGTCGAGCACCTCGTCCTGGCCGATGAAGGCCTTGGCGACTTCGTCGCGCACGGCGGCGGCGCGCGCGACCAGTGCTTCGCCGACGATCGGTGCGGGCGCGGCGGCGGTGGACTCGTGGGTCGAGAGCGTGGTCATAGTCGTTTTCTCAGCTGCAGAAGTTTGGTGATGCGGATGACGAAATCCTTGGCGTCGCCGGGGCGCGGATAGCGCAGGGCGGCCTCGATGTCGGCGACAGTCATGCCGGTGCGCTTGGCGATGGCGTCGATCTGCGCCGGGCCTTCGAGCGCGGCGGCATACGGGTCGCGCTGGCGCAGGCGGCGCAGGAAGGCGTCGTGCACGGCGGTGTAGAGCGTGGCGCGGCGGCCGTAGCGATACAGGTGATCGCCGCTGGCCTGCACGTGTTCCAGCAGCGAACGGCGATCCGGCAGCGGCGACGGCCGCGCCGGGCCGAGGCGTTCGGCGCGCATCCACAGCCACACGAACAGCGCCAGCAGCAGCGGCAGCAGCACGCGCCAGGCGTGATCCAGCAACAGCCGCCACAGCGGCGGCATGTTGGCGCTGTAGATCAGATGGAAGGTGCCGGCGCGCGCGTAGTTCGGCTGCAGCAGTTGCCGGGTGAAGGCGCGATGCGGCCTGTCTTCGAGCTTCGCGTTGACGAGGAAATCCAGATCGGCGAGCACATCGATGCTGCCTTCGCCCCACGGCACGCGGGCGTAGCCGTATTGCGCGATGTCGTCATCGCCCCAGAGCGCCATGACTTCGGCATCGTCTTCGGTGAACTGGAACCAGCGCCCGTCGCAGAACTCGGTGTGCTCGTCCATCTTCGCCACCTGCAGACCGAGACAGGTCGATCCGCTGTCGGTGGAGGTGTCGTCGACTGTTTCGTCGACTGCCGCTTCACCACCAGCCGTTTCGCCGTTGGCAGGCTTGCCGTCGGACGACTCTTCGTCCACGAACGTCTCTTCTGCAAGCGGCGCATCCACCAGCGCGATGCCGATCTCGCTGAGCAGCGGTACTTTGTCTTCGCCGATCACCACGCCGGGTGGCGGCGTGCGCACGATCAGATGGCCGCCGGCTTCGACCCAGTCGAGCAGGCGCGCGCTGTCGGCGGCCGGCAGCGTGCGCGTGTCGCCGAGCAGCAGCAGGGTGTCGGCCGGTTTCAGCGGATGGTCGTCGAGGGCCAGGCGCTGGCGCGAGTCGACGCGTTGGCCGTCCTTGCCCAGCGCGATCTTCAGCGCGTACAGCGGGTTGTACGAGGCTTCGCCCTTCGGCGGCAGATCGATGGTGTTGACCACGCGCTTGTAGGTGTGCATCCACCACGCGACGAAACCGCCGACCAGGCCCGCGACCACCAGCGCGATCAGGACGACGCGGATGGCATCCGCACGCCGGCTCATGACTGCCACCCGAAGCGTTGCGCCAGCGTCTGCAGCAGCGCATCGAATTCATCGGCCGTCGGCAGGCGTTGGCCGTAGGCGGCGTACTGCCAGATGCGGACCATGCGCTGGAAGGCGTCGCGGTCTTCCACCACCGGCATGCGTCGCGACAGGCGCAGGCATTCGGCTTCGGTCGCCCCCGGCGGCAGGTGCGCATCGACGCGCGCGCTCATCGCTTCGACGCTGGCGCGATACAGCAACGCCAGCGCGCGGCGCGGCTGGCCTTCGGCCCACAGCCGGCGCGCGACCGTCGCGATATCCGGCGGCAGCGGTTCGGTGTGGGAAATCGCGGTCATTTCGACCGGCATCGGTTCGTCTTCAGGCTTTGCCGCAGCACCAAGCAGCCACGGCCACCAGCGTTTCGCGGTGATCGCCAGCATCAGCACCAGCACGCCAAGCAGGAACCACAGGCCGTATTCGGCGACGAAGCCGACCAGCGCCGCCAGCCATTTCAACTGCGGAACATCGGCCGCTTCCGGCTCCTTGTCCTTCTTCTTGTCGCGACGTTCCCACGTGGTGGTTTTCTGTTTCGGGCGCAGCAGCGGATCCTGATACGCCTTGCCGACCGCTTTGCCGAACGCGCCGTGATCGGCGGTGTCTTCGCCGAAGATCTCCTCCAGCGTCGACGTTTCGATCTGCGCTTCCGGTTCGGCGGCGGCTTCGGCGGGCGCGTTGTCGTCCTGAGCGTCTTTCGCGGCATCCGGCACGACGATCGGCGGTGCGCCAGCGCTGGTCTGCGCCGTGGACTGCTTCGCTTGCGTCGTCTTATCCGGAAAAGGACAGGTCCCGTCCTCGCGTTCGCTGGCCTGCGCCGGCATCGCCATCGGCAACAGCAGCACGAACGCCAGCAGGGCGATCGGCAGGATGATCGACACGATAGCGCCACCGGCCGCTTCCAGCCGCTTGCGCATGCGCCGGAATGCGATTTCCAGATCCCACGCTTCCAATTGCGTGCGACGATTGAGGTACAGACCGAAGCCGGCGCCGATATAGAACGGTTCGATGAAGCCCGCCGCCAGCCAGTCCACCAGATTCAGCGCGATCAGCGCCCATGCCGGCGGCGCTTCGGTGATCATCGCCCACGCCGCGCGCGCCGCTTCGGGCAGCAATTCGTTGGGCACCGCGATCGCCGTCAGCAGCAACAGCGACAGCTCGATGGCGAGGATGAAGTTCGCGCACATCACGAACAGCTGCACCGCATGGCCACCCAGACCGACGCCGATCACCCGGCGACGCTCGCCGAGTCGTGCGGGGTCGGCGCCTTCCAGCAGATCGATCGGCAGCATCACCGCGCGCAGCGGGCTCAATCGGCGCCAGGTGAGATAGCCGCGCATCGGCCGCCAACCCCAGGTCAACTGCGCGCGCAGGGTCTCGGCAATGCTGGGCACGCTGCCGAACACCGCGCGCGACAGCACGTACAGCGGGATGCGATCGAACGCCGGCCGCAGCCACCAGAACAGCAGTCCGGCCAGCCAGATGTGGCCGATCGCCCAGGCCGCGAGATTCAGAAGCACGAACACCGCGCCGGTGACCAGCAGCCACGGAATCCAGATCGCACGGGCGTGTTTGCGCACCAGCGCGCTGCCCAGCTCCATCGCCTCCCAGGGCGAGCGCGGGCGCAGTTCGACGGTCAGGGTTTCAAGCTTCATGGCGACGCGTCTCGTTGCCGTCCCTGGCGCGACGCTGCGAGCTTCGGATCGCCCGGCCCGGCCATCCTTGGCCGGGCGCTCAGCGGATCACGCGGCGGTGCCGCGTTAGCGGATCCGCTTCGCCCGCCTAATGCCAGCCAGAGCAAGGTCAGCGTCCACAGCACGCCGCCGACGGTGAATTTCACCATCGCCGGGATCCAGCCGATCGACGACCAGAACGCTTCCACGAACGCGGCGAACACCAGCATCGCGAAGATGCCGAGGCACAGCTTGGCGCCGACCTTGCCGCCTTCGATCAGCGCATCGACGCGCCGTCGCCGCCCGGGCGCGACCAGATCCAGTCCGATCCTCAGGCCTGCGGCGCCCGCGAGCACGATCGCGGTGAGCTCCGGCGCCGAATGGCCGGCGACGAAACGCCAGAACGGATCGCCGTGACCCACGCCCTGCAGATGCCCGGCGACACCGCCGATCATCAGCCCGTTCATGACCAGCACGAAAATGGTGCCGACACCCGCGATCAGCCCGCTGGCGAAGGTGCGCAGGGCGATGCTGACGTTGTTCATGACATAGAAGCCGAACATCGCCAGATCGTCGCCGCTCTCGCGCCCGAGCTTGCGCTGCGGATCGGCGGGGTCGTACATCTCTTCCATGCCGGCGACCGCGCCGGGTTCGTACACGCTGTAGATCAGCTCGGGCGAGATCTGCACCGCCACGAAGGAACCGACCAGCGGCACCACGAACAGCAGCAGCGCGGCCAGCAGGCAGCCGCGCTGCGCGCGCACCAGGCGCGGAAAATCGGCGAGGAAGAATTCCAGCGCGCGGCGCCACTGCGGCGGCGGCGCGCGATAGAACACCGCGTGGCCGCGCTGGGTCAGCGCCTGCAGGCGTTCCACCACCTGCGGGCTGTAGCCGCGGCTGCGCGCCAGCGCCAATTGCTGGCAAAGCCGGCGATACCGTGCCGGCACGTCCTCGTCGCGCAGTCCATGCCACTGGGCCTGCTTCAGGCGCGCCTCGCGCGGGCTGTCGCCGCGCGCGACCAGCCAGGCCTCGAATTCGGTCCATTCGGCGGCGTGCCGGGCGACGAACGCCTCCTGCTTCATCACCGCCTGCTTCATGCTGGATGCGGACGTGCGATTCATTGCCGCCCCAGCAGCCAATTGGCGACCGCCTGCAGCCGCAGCACGCCCAGCGCGCCGCCCACGCCGACCACCGGCGCGGCGATGTCGGCCAGCTCCGCGCGGCGCTCCTGGGTGAGTTGCGGCGCACGCTCGGAGAACGCGATCACCGCCGCCTGTTCCTGCTGCTGCAGCGGCTTCAGCGGCGCCTGCGCGCCCTCCACCGGCGGTCGCAGGCTCTGCCGGTCGCGCGGCGCATGGATCACCATGGTCTTGGCGACCATATCGCCGAGCCGCCGACCCCACGGATCGACGAACCCCGCGACCAGGCCCACGCCGTAGCCCACCGGCAGAAAGTCGACGGTGCGCAGCAGATTGCGGGTGATCGACGCCAGCCAACCCACCGGCGCGCCGTCATCGGCAACCACCCGCAGCTCCAGCGCGCGCTTGCCCGGCGTCTGTCCGTCGAACAGCACTTCGCAGAGAATCGGATATCCCCAGAACACTATGAAATACACGAGCAGATAGATGCCGTAGCCGGCCTTGCCGATCAGACTGACCACCAGCGAGGTCACCAGCAGGATGCCCCAGCGGATCGCGGTGTCGATCAGCCAGGCGATCGAACGCGGCACCGGCCCCGCCGCCGGCAGGCGCAGGGCCACGCCTTCGGGCGTGTAGACATTGCGGACGGTGTCGAGCGCGGTCGCGCGAACGGTCATCGAACCACGGTCCCGACGGTGCGGCGAGTTGCCTTCGGCGTGTATGCGCAGCCGCTGTTCGGCCGCCTTGATGTCGCCCCGCTTCTGTCCCGCATCCTGTGTGCCCCGGATCCCGTCGTCTGTCGTCGTATTCGGCGGTTACTCTACCTTGACGACCCGCTGATTTCCCACCGTTCCGAAACGAATCTTCGCCATGGCCGCCGCACACCCGCCACCGCCGATGGACTGCCGCCCGGGTTGCGGCGCCTGCTGCATCGCGCCCTCGATCGCCTCGCCGATTCCCGGCATGCCGCACGGCAAACCCGCCGGCATGCCATGCGTACAGCTGGACGACGATCTGCGCTGCCGGTTGTTCGGCCGGCCCGAGCGTCCGGGGTTCTGCGCCTCGCTGCGGCCGGAGCTGGAGATGTGCGGTCATTCGCGCGACGAGGCGATGGCGGCGTTGGCGCTGTTGGAGATTGCGACGCGTCCGTGATCCTCGAATGATCTCTGCGATCACGATGACCCATCTCTCTGTGGCAGCGGCGGAAGCCGCGATAGAGCGCCGAATTCGATTGATCGCGGCTTCCGCCGCTCCCACAGGATGGATTGCCCTGCTTTGCGGATTCAGAGCGGCTTGCGCTTGTCGTCGCGCAGGCCGGTGAGCAACGCCTCGCCGTCGTCGTTCACCCGCAATTCGCCGTAGTGCGCGGGCGCATAGCGCTCGGCCTGACCTTCCGGAAAGAACCAGGCATTGCTGGCGATGCGGATGTCCCACCAGTTGCGCTGGCGATAACGCACCGCGACTTCACCGCGCGCGACCGGTCGCGGCGTCGCCTGCACGCGGACGAAGCGGCCGGCGCCGTCGGCATCGAGTGCGAACACGGCGTAACCGTCTTTGCGCACCCGGGGTCCGCCACCATCATGATGAACACCAAAACACTTCAGCGCTGCGACAGTGTTGCCCGCACCTGGCGCGCTTTGCTCGCGCGTCCCGGCGCAGTCCTCTTCCAGTATTTTTCTGATGTCTTCCGCCACCGCAAACCGCAGCGCCATGTAATCGCCCTGCATCAGCGAGCGCGGATCGACCGGCTGCAGTTCCAGCAGCAGTACGCGACCATCGGACAGAATCCGCTCGCGCTGGGCGATGCCGTGATTGGTCACCACCAGTGCCAGCAGCAGACCGCCCCACAGCAGGACCGAACGCCAATGCTTCATGTGCGGCCTCCCTGTACGGCGCGCATCAACACGAAGCGGATCGTCAGCAGCACGACGCCGCCGGCCAGCAGCCACTGCGATTTTTCCAGCAATGGCACATCGAGCTGGTAGTAGTAACGGACCAGATAGAACGCCGTGCCGATCGCGCTGATTGCAAGCAGCGCTGGTCGGTTGGACGCGAATGCGACCAGCATCAACATCACGCCGAGGTTCACTCCCGGCACATGCCGCCAGACCAGTGCGAACACGATGGCGCACAGCAGCGGTAGCGGACGAAACGGCCCCGCCAGACGCAGCGCTGTCATCGGCAGCAGCATGGCCATGGCGAGAGGCTCGATCCAGCCGAAGGCCGGGAGGCACGGGTCGGAATCGGAGTAGATGTCCTCGTCCCAAGCATGGAACATCGAGTCGCAAATTTCGGCGCTGTCGGCCCACAGCATGTCGCCGACGATGGCCATTGACAGCGCCGCAAGACTCAGCGCCCACGCCAACGGGGACACCGGCAACGTGCGCAGATCCTCGTATTCCGCACGCCACCACGCGGCGAATGCCAACCATGCCAATACCGGCAATGTGATCCGCGATGGGCCGTAACCGCTGGTATCGAGTTCGTTGCAGATCGCGACCACCGCTGCGGCGAACACCGCACCGCACAGGAAGCGCTGCATCGTCTGCGCACCCGATACATACAGCACCAGCGCAACGGCGGCGCTGCCGGCCCAACCGGCGGTATCGCCGAACCATTCGCTGAAACCGATGCCGACCAGCAGTTGGCCGACCAGACTCAGCGCGATGGCGCTCTGTTCGAAAAATTCGCGGCCACGCGCGATCCGCAGCAGGGCCAGCGCTGCGGCGATGCACAGCGCACCCGCTGCAACGGCGACGTCAGGACTCCTCCAGATCTGGTCGAACAGCGTGGCGAAAAATCCGAACAGCAGACCCGCGGCGATCCACGCGGAAACGCCGATCAGACCGGCCAGATACCACGGCAGTCCGTCGTTGCGCGCGGGCGCTTCGCCGGCCACCGCACCGGCTGCGCGCAGACGTGTCCAGAGCGTTTGCGTCTCGTGCGGCAGGCTCATGCGCGCGCCTCGCGATGTTCCATCTGTTGGTCCATCCGTCGCAGCCACAGCGCGCCCGCGGTCGCTTCGCCCACCACCACCATGGCCAACACCAGCCACAGTGCGGCCGGTTCGTCATGACGGGTGAACAGGAAATACGTCGCCAGCCGGTACAGCCAGACCGTACTCACGCCGATCGCCGCCACCAGCAGCATCGCGAACACCGCGCGATCGCGGCGACGGCGCAACTCGAACGCGGTCAGCACCGCGATGGCGGCCAGCCATGCGCAGAGTTCGTATCCGAATTCCGGCGCCACGTGGTCGATCGCGGCGAGGATGGCCGGCGGACTCAGGCAGAACAGGGCGGCGGCGGCCAGCAATCGTGGCCCGGCATGGCCGGCGAACTCGGCCCAGCGCGCCGCAGCGATACTCCAGAGGCAATACAGCGCGAGATCGAACAGACCCACCAGGGTCATGCTGCGTTCGTCGTTCATCCAGTCGCTGCCGGCCGTGTCGGCCCACAGCCCCAGCGCGATGTTCGCCACCGCAACCCACAGCAGCCAGAGTGCCGCATGCCGTCCGGCGAACGCCCAGGGCAGCGCCAACGCCGCCCACAGCGTGAACAATTCCCAGGTGTCGGCGCCGGTCTGGTAGGTCTGGCCGATCAGCGCCAGCAGTCCGCCCAGCAGCACCATCGCCAGCCACAGCGCCGCCTGTCCGCCGAGCCGCGCGAGACCCAAGCGCGCCGCCACCGCGACGGCAGCGATCACCAGCGCCTGCATCCCGTACAGGCGGGTGAATTTGCCGATGTGTTCCCAATTGGCGGCGATGAAACAGATCACCCCGGCCGCGCACAGCGCCACGCCCAGCCACAGCGCCAGACGATCCAGAAACCAGCGCCACAGCGCGGCATCCGGCGCGGGGCCCAGCGTTTTGCGCGCGGCGGCGGTCGCAGCCGCGTCCAGCACACCGTCGCGGCGCCACTCGCGCAGCCGCGCCTGGTCCGCGACCGTCTCCCGCCAGCGCTGCCAATCGCCCATGTCAGGCCTTCGGCCGACCCGTCAGATATTCGTCCTTCAAGCGCACGTAATGCTGCGCCGAGTAGTACAGCGCTTCGATCTCGGCCTCGCTGAGCTTGCGCGCGAACTTGGCCGGACTGCCCAGCCACATTTCGCCTTCGCCGACGACCTTGCCCGGCGGCACCAGCGCACCGGCGCCGACGAACGCGTGTGTCTTCACGACCGCGCCGTCGAGGATGATCGCGCCCATGCCGATCAGCGCCGCGTCCTCGATGGTGCAGGCATGGATGATCGCCTTGTGGCCGATGGTCACATCGCTGCCGATCCGGGTCGCGAAACCGCCGAGCTTGGCGTGCGGACCGTCGTGGCTGACGTGGACGATGCTGCCGTCCTGGATGTTCGTACGTGCGCCGATGCGGATGAAATTCACGTCGCCGCGGATCGCCGTCATGGGCCACACGGAGACATCGTCACCCAGTTCGACGTCGCCGATGACGACAGCGGCGGGATCGATGTAGACCCGTTCGCCCAGCGCGGGCAGGTGGTGGAGGTAGGGGCGGATGAGGGGGTGGGCGTCGGTCATGGCCGCATTTAAGCACGACCCTGCGGCACGTTCTAAACTCGCCCCATGAACACGACCGTCACTGCGGCCACGACCGCCACCATCGCCGCGAATGCAGCCATCACCGCCGCCAATGTCGCGATCAACGCCGCCGGCAGCGACCACGACGCGCCAATCCCGGCGGGTGGGCGCGCGCCGCCTGCGGACGAGATCGCCGAACTCGCGCCCACCCTCGACCGTCTGCGCAAGGCGTGGCGAGCGAAGAAGCCCGGCTACGCGCAGCGGATGGACGATCTGGCGCGGCTGAAGGCGGCGTTCAAGGCGCGGATGGGCGAGATGGAGGCGGCGGTGCGCGCCGATTTCGGCCACCGCTCCGCGCACGAAACATTGTTGGCCGATGGCATGACGGTGCTCGGCGAGATCGATCACCTGCGCCGCCATCTGCGCGGCTGGATGCGGCCGAAGCGCGCGAGCGTGGGCTGGCGGCTGTGGCCGGCCAGCGCGCGGATCCGGCACGAAGCCGTGGGCGTGATCGGAGTGATGTCGCCGTGGAATTACCCGGTGAATCTGGCGCTGGTGCCGCTGGCGACCGCCATCGCCGCCGGCAATCACGTGTTCGTGAAACCGTCCGAACACACGCCGCAGACCAGCGCCTGGCTGCAGCGGCTGCTGGCCGATGTGTTTCCGGCCGATCGCGTCGCAGTCGCGCTGGGCGGTGCCGAACTGGGCGCGGCGTTCTCGGCGCTGCCGTTCGATCATCTGGTCTTCACCGGTTCCACTGCGGTCGGGCGCAAGGTGATGGCCGCCGCCGCGCCGAATCTCACCCCGCTCACGCTCGAACTCGGCGGCAAATCGCCCGCGATCATCGCCGCCGATTTCCCGATCGAACAGGCCGCCGCGCGACTCGCCAGCGGCAAGTGGTTCAACGGTGGCCAGACCTGCATCGCGCCGGATTACATCCTGATCGACGCCGCGCGCCGCGATGCGCTGGTCGACGCACTGCGCACGCAGGTGCAGGCACGCTACGGTGCGGACATGGGCGCGGCCGACGATTACACCCGCGTGATCAACGCAGGCCAGTACCGGCGCCTGCGCGGTTACATCGACGATGCGCGCACGCGCGGATTGACGGTGATCGAACTCGCCGGCATCGATGCGTCGCGCGCCGACGCCGAACACCTGATTCCGCCGACGCTGATCATCGAACCCGGCGACGATGCGAAAGTGATGCAGGACGAAATCTTCGGGCCGATTTTGCCGATCCACGGCTATGCGACGCTCGACGATGCGCTCGCTTACGTCGAACGCCACGACCGGCCGCTGGCGCTGTATCCCTTCAGCTACGACCGCAGCGTCGTCGAAACCATTCTGTCGCGACTGATCGCCGGCGGCGTCACCGTCAACGACACCCTGCTGCATTTCGCCGCGAGCAATCTGCCGTTCGGCGGCATCGGTCCCAGCGGCATGGGCCAGTACCACGGCCGCGCCGGCTTCGACGCCTTCACCAAGGCGATGCCGGTGCTGTGGCAGGCGCGATTCACCGCGACCGATTTCATCAAGCCGCCGTATCGCGGGAAAATCGATCGGATGATCCGCATGCTGGCAGGATAGACTGCCGCAGCTGTTCAGCGCTGACCCGATCACCCGCCGTTGACTGCAGTACGAATCACCTCGCTTCCAGGCCTTTGGCTGGCTTTCTGGAGGCGAACGCTTTCAGTTTTCGCGGGTGTGGCATGCCGGTTTCCACATAGTGCTTCAGGTCTTCGACCAGCTTCTGCATGAGCCCGGTCATCTGCATCTTCATCATCGGCGCCATCATCGCGCCGACGATGCCTTTGGTCGTGATCTCGGCGACGGATCTGACCCGGGTCGCGGCGCCTTCTTCCGTCAACGTCCACAGATTGACGCCGCGTTCGACGAAAAACGGAAAGCCTTGCACTACTTCGTACTTCAACGCGAAATTCTCCGGGTCGAACTCCAGCAAATTCTCGCGGATACGACCCATCCCCTTGATGTCGCAGGTTCTGCTCTCGCAAACCTGTCCGCTCAACTGTCTGCCGCTGCCTTCGGTATGGATCAGCGCGCTTCCCCAAACATGGGCATTGCCGAATTGATTTCCCAGTACGTCCCAAACCATGCGTACGGGCTTGTCGACGACGATCTCTGTGATGATTTTCATGCTGTGAAATTCCTTAAAAATCGACGAAAACGTATTGCGCCCACATCGACGGATCGACATTTCCATCATCCGCTCGCCGTTGAACACAGCAACATTATTCGCGGTACACTCGTGTCCCGGTAGTTGATAATTGAGAGATATTTATTCACCTGTGAGGTGACAATGCAGGCCCTCGACAATCTGGACGAACTGAAGACATTCGCGTTGGTGGTGGAAACCGGCAGCCTGTCATCTGCGGCACGATTGATGCAGCTGACGACGAACGCCGTCAGCCGTCGCATGATCCGTCTGGAACAGAATCTGGGCATCAAGGTGCTGCGCCGTTCGACGCGCGCCGTGTCCGTGACCGCCGAAGGACGCGTGCTCTATGCGCATGCACGGCGCGCGCTTGAAGAACTGAAGGCTGCGGAAGATACGATCCGGTCAGGTCTGAACGGAGTGCAGGGCACGCTCCGCGTGGCCATGCCCGGCGGCGCATGCAGCCCCGGAATTCTGGGCGGGATTGCGACTTTTCTCGAAGCCAACCCTGAACTTCGACTTGAAATGCTGGTCGTAAACACGCCCGTTGATCCCATCGGCGGTGGATTCGATGTCGTGGTCCATGTGGGGCCGCCAAGAGACAGCCGGTTGAATGCGCGTCGTTTGCACTCGGTGTCATGGGCTCTGGCAGCGGCACCGTATTACTTCGTGTCGAGAAGAAAACCGAAAACACCATCCGATCTGTCGGAGCACGTGTGCCTGCGGATCACTTCCAATCCCCCTCAGAACGAATGGCGCCTGATCGACAAGCACGGCAATGTCGAATCCGTGCATGTCACGGGCAACTTTGAAGCCGACGATAGTCGTGTGCTTGCGGATGCCATGTATGCCGGTCTCGGTATCGGTCTGCGGCCGGAAAAGGAACTGATTGCCGCTGTCGAAGCAGGAACGCTGGTGCGCGTGTTGCCGCAGCACCGTTTCGCCAGTATGGACGTGTACGCACTGATGCCCAAGGGGACATCGCGGCTTGCGCGGGTATCGAAGTTCCTCGACTTCTTCGCTGATCTTCTGCGGAAGGAAGCTTGAGCCGGAATCAACTTTCAAATTGGACTATCGTTTCATTCCGTAGTTGATGCCGGCGTCATGCTTCAACGCATGATCCGTTGGAAGAACCGATGCGAGCTGGCGAAGGCACTCCCATCGATCCGTTGCCGCGTGGCAAGATCGTCCGCACGACCCGCCGACGCATCGGCGCCCGACAAGACATCACACGCATGAAAATCGCCAGCTGGAACGTCAATTCGCTCAACGTGCGCCTGCCGCATCTGGAACAGTGGCTGCAGGATGCGCAGCCGGATGTGGTCGGGCTGCAGGAGACCAAGCTCGAGGACAACCGCTTTCCAGACGCGGTGCTCGCAGGGCTGGGCTACCGCAGCGTGTTCGCCGGGCAGAAGACCTACAACGGCGTGGCGCTGCTCGCGCGCGGGCATGCGCTGGAGGATGTGACCATCGGTATCCCCGATTTCGACGACGCCCAGCGCCGCGCGATCGCCGCGACCGTCAACGGCGTGCGCATCGTCAATCTGTACGTGGTCAACGGCCAGGACATCGGCACCGAGAAATACGACTACAAGCTGCGCTGGCTCGATGCCGTGCATGGTTGGCTGGCGGATGAAATGCGCAAGCACCCGCAGCTGGTGGTGATGGGCGATTTCAATATCGCGCCGGACGATCGCGACGTGCACGATCCTGCGGTGTGGAACGACGACAGCATCCTCACCTCCACCGCCGAGCGCGCGGCGCTGAAGCGGCTGCTCGATCTGGGTCTGCACGACGCCTACCGACTGCATCACGGCGAAGGCGGTTTCTTCAGCTGGTGGGATTACCGCCAGGCCGGTTTCCGCCGCAACCTGGGGTTGCGTATCGATCTGACCCTGATTTCGGACGCGCTGCGCGACAAGGCGAATGCTGCGGATATCGACCGCGTGCCGCGGACGTGGGAGCGGCCCAGCGATCATGCGCCGGTGTGGGTGCAGCTCGCGGGCTGAGCGCATGCGAATCAAGCGACTTCAAGCACACGCTTCATAGGGTGCGCCTTGGCGCACCACCCATTACCCGATCATGCAAAAGCCGGTGCCCCAAGACCTGAGGTATCCCCATGTTTTCGAGCATTTCGAAAACCGTCGTCATCCCCACGAACGCGGGGATCCAGCGACTTTCAGCTTCTGCGCAGCGCAAATACACCGGGTACCCGCGTTCGCGGGAACGACGGGTAAAGGAACGGTGACTGCCGATCAATCGATCCGTTTTGTTTTCATGGGAAAAAACGGGGATACCTCATACCGAGGCGCACCACCCGCTACCCGATCGTGCAAAAGCCGGTGCGCCCAGGCGCACCCTATGTCTCACTCTTCGATTTCTCCGGCGTCGGCTTGACCCGCAGCGCCGCCGCCATCGCGCCGATACCGCCGGCCAGCAGCCCGAGCATCATCAGCGTATTGAACAGGCTGGTGGGCTGGAAATAGATGCGCAGGTTGGCGAGTACGCCGACGATGATGATGGTGATGCCCGCCGCCAGCAGCAGCCAGCCGAGTATCGACTTGCCGTTGAAGAAGATCATGCCGGTGCCGACGAGGAACGGAATCAGCGACAGGCCGAAGCTGCTGACGCCGTAAAAACTCCAGAAGCCGCCGGAGGTGACCTGGACCTGGTTGGTCAGCAACCAGCCGCCGGCCACCGCGCACATCAGACCGATGAAGAACTGCCCCACACCGCCGGGAGTGCCGCCTGCGCCTGTCATGTGTCGTCCTCGTTCGGGATTGATCGGCCGCGATCATAGCGCAGCGATCCCGGTCCGCCATTCACGCCAGCAGCCGCAGCAGGGCCTCGCGCGGCAGCTTGCCGGTGTCGTTGCGCGGCAGCGCTTCGACGATGCGCAGGCGGCGCGGCAGGAACACCGGGTCGACGCTCTGTCGCAACGCCTGCAGGATCGTGGCTTCGTCCAAGCCCGGCGCGACCGCAAGCGCGGCGATGCGGCGCACGCCGGTGTTGTCGCAGGGATCGAGCTGCAGCACCACGGCGTCGATCACGCCGGGCACCGACTGCAGGCGGCGGGTGAGGTCGCCCAGCGACGCGCGCTTGCCGGCGATTTCCAGCAGATCGGATTGACGGCCGCACAGCACGAAAGTGTTGCCGGTGTGCAGTTCGACCAGGTCGGCCAGGGCCACCGGCGCGGGCAGATGCGGCGCTTCCACCAGGGTACCGTCGGGCTGCGGATGCAGTCGCACGCCGGGATAGGCGTGCCATGCGTCTTCGTGCGCGGTGCGGCGATGGGCGACGATGCAGATCTCGGTGGCGCCGAACATCTCGCGCACTTCGCAGCCGAAGCGCTGCTCGGCAGCGGCGGCCAGGGCCTGCGGCAACGGCGCGGTCGCGGTGACGATCCCCGCCAGCGGCGGCCATGCGATGCCGGATTCCACCAATGCGCGCAGATGCACCGGCGTGGTCACCAGCAGCGCGCGCGCATCGGCGTGGCGCAATGCGCTGGCGACGTCCTCGGGGAAAAACGGGCGACCGCCGTGCACCGCGACCGGCGCCAGCAGCGGCAACAGCACCGACAGCTCCATGCCGTACATGTGCTGCGGCGGCACGGTGGCGACGACCGGCAGGATGCCTTCCCCGGCCGCATGATCATCGGGCCACAGATGGCGCAGCGCGGCGACATTCTGCGCGGTGCTGATGCGCAGGCTGGCCCAGGTTTTCGGATTGGCTTTCGGCGTGCCGGTGCTGCCGGAAGTGAAGCCGATCATCGCCAGCGCGTCGGCGTCGACTTCGGGTGCTGGCCCGTCCAGTGCAGGAAGCGGTTCGGGCAACACATGCAGCTGCGGCGGTGCGGGCGACAGCGCGACGTCGCTGATGCAGTAACTGTCCGGATACTGCCGGCGGACATCTTCGATCGCGTTCGGCGCGCGCGAGGGCGGAAGCAGATTGATCTGGCCGCGCAGCGCGACCGCGCAGAACGCGACCAGAAAGCGGTAACGGTCTTCGCAGAGATTGATCGCACAGCCCGCTTCGGGCAGCCCGGCGGCGACACCGCGCACATCGGCGAGAAAGCCGCCGAGGGCGATGCGGCCGTGGGCATCGAAGGCGAAGCTGCGGTCGGCGGGACCTTCGGCGAGGGCGACCCGGCGCGGGGACGACGCCCCTGCGTTCGCGCGGGTTCCGTGGGTTTCGATCGCTGCCGACATTCGTTCGCTGCTCCCGCCATGTCCGGCCATCGTGTCCCGGCTTCGGGCTTAGCTTACGCTGGCGGCCCAACCGCCCTCAAACCGTACGACCCTTGAATCGATCGGCGAACACCGCAACTTTCGGCCCCGTGCAATGCGCATGGTGGCCGTATCGTCGCGGCGACCGCGCCGAACCACCGGTACGCGCATGGCTCGGCGCGCTGTGGAATCTACCAGCGCACGCGTTGGCGCTGACCCGCGATGGCTACGGCCGACCGCATCTGGACGGCGGCGGCCATCACGTGGACCTCAACTGGAGCCACAGCGGCGACTGGCTGATCGCCGCCTGCGTCGACGACGGCCGGGTCGGTATCGACATCGAACTGCTGCGGCCTCGCCCGAAAGCGCTGGCGCTGGCGAGGCGGTTCTTCGCGCCGGAGGAAACCGCGTGGCTGACGACGCTGGCCGACGACCCCGCGCACCTGCAGCACGCCTTCACCCGATTGTGGTGCGCGAAGGAGGCGCTGCTGAAGGCGCACGGTCGCGGCCTGTCGTTCGGGCTGGAGAAACTGCGCTTCGTTCTCGACGACAACGAGGCTGCGCCGCAACTGGCCGGCTGCGACCCGGCGCTGGGCGCCACGAACGATTGGCGACTCGATGCGTGGTCGCCGGTACCGGGGTATCTGGCGACGCTGGCCTGGCGGGCTGTTGCGGGAGGGGCTTCAGCCCCGGATGCGATCGGGGCCGAAACCCCTTCCACAAAATCGCGTCGCGCATAATTCACGCATGACGACCCACGATCTCCCCGCCGCCGCCCGCAACGATCTGGATGCCGGCCTGCAGGCGCTGCACCTCGAGCCGGCGCTGGCCGAACCGCTGGCGCGGTACCTGGCGCTGCTGCTGCGCTGGAACGCCACCTACAACCTCACCGCCATCCGCGACCCGCGCGAGATGGTGACCAAGCATCTGCTGGACTCGCTGGCGATGGCGCCGTTCGTCGCTTCGGCGCCGACCCTGGCCGATCTCGGCACCGGGCCGGGACTGCCGGGCATTCCGCTGGCGATCGCGGTGCCGGGGCTGCACGTGACCCTGGTGGAATCGAACGGCAAGAAAGCCCGGTTCATGCGCGAGGCGCTCCGGACCCTGGGCCTGGGTAATGCCGAAGTGGCCGAATCGCGGATCGAGGCCCTGAACCGTCCTGGGGCATTCATGGCGATCACCGCCCGCGCCCTGGCCACCCTGCCGCAGATCCTGGCGCTGGGCGGGCATCTGCTGGCACCGGAAGGCGTGCTGCTGGCGATGAAGGGCGCCCGCCCCGACGACGAGATCGCGGCCCTGCCCGCAGGCTGGGCGCTGCGGGAGATCCATCCCCTGATCGTGCCCGGCCTGGACGCAGATCGGCATCTGGTGGCGGTCGGCAGGACGAAATCGACCATCGGCTGACGGCAGCCGCGGCCGGCAACGGGCATAATCTGCGGTTCGGCCCGCGTCGCCATCGACGCTGGCATCCCGGCTCCACCCAGACAACCCGAGACTTCCGGACCCCACCATGGCCCGCATCATCGCCATCGCCAACCAGAAAGGCGGAGTCGGCAAGACCACCACCTCGGTCAATCTCGCCGCCGCACTGGCGCAGGCGCCCAAGCGCGTGCTGCTGGTCGATCTCGACGCCCAGGGCAACGCCACCATGGGCAGCGGCATCGACAAGCGCGAGCTGGCCGGCTCCACCTGCGACGTGATGCTGGAGGAGAGGCACGCCGCCGACGTGATCGTGCGTACGCCCGAAGGCTTCGACCTGATGCCCGGCAACAGCGACCTGACCGCCGCGGAGATCGAGCTGATGGACGAGCCCGGTCGCGAACAGCGGCTGCGGCGCGCGCTGGAACCGCTGCGCGAACGCTACGACTTCATCCTGGTCGACTGCCCGCCGGCGCTGTCGCTGCTCACGCTCAACGCATTGACCGCCGCCGATTCGATCCTGGTGCCGATGCAGTGCGAGTACTACGCGCTCGAAGGCCTCAGCGCTTTGCTGCAGACGATCGACGCGCTCAAGGCCAAGCTCAATCCGGCGTTGGAGATCGAAGGCGTGCTGCGCACCATGTTCGACGTGCGCAACAACCTCGCCAACGCGGTCTCGGCGGACCTCACCTCGCACTTCGGCGACAAGGTGTTCCGCACCATCATTCCGCGCAACGTGCGCCTGGCCGAGGCGCCCAGCCACGGCCAGAGCATCGTCGGTTACGACAAGGGATCGCGCGGGGCCATCGCATACCTCGGGCTGGCCGGCGAAATCATCCGCCACCAGCGCGAGCGCGCGCAAAAAGCCGGCCCCGGCAATCCGCGCACCATCACCTCGGAGACTCGTGCATGACTGCTGCGAAGAAGCCGCGTGGCCTCGGCCGCGGCCTGGAAGCCCTGCTCGGCCCCAAGGCCGCCGCTGCGGCACCCGCGCTGGAAGCCACGCCCGCCGACACGCTGCGGATGCTGCCGATCGATGCGCTGACGCCGGGCAAATACCAGCCGCGACGCGCGATGGACCCGGGCAAGCTCACCGAGCTGGCCGAATCGATCAAGGCGCAGGGCGTGATCCAGCCCGTCGTCGTGCGCGAAATCGACAAGGACAAGGGCGGCAAGGTCTACGAGATCATCGCCGGCGAACGCCGCTGGCGCGCTTCGCAGCAGGCCGGCCTGACCGAACTGCCGGTCGTCATCCGCGTGGTCGACGACCGTACCGTGGTCGCGATGGCGCTGATCGAGAACATCCAGCGCGAAGATCTCAATCCACTGGAAGAAGCGCAGGCGCTGCAGCGGCTGATCGACGAATTCGACCTCACCCACGCGCAGGCCGCCGAAGCGGTCGGCCGCTCGCGCGCGGCGGTCTCCAACCTGCTGCGCCTGCTGGAACTGCCGGCCGACATCCGCACGCTGGTGGAAACCCGCGCACTGGAAATGGGCCACGCCCGCGCGCTGCTGTCGCTGGCGCCGCAGGCCGCGATCGCGCTGGCACGCCAGGCCGCCGAACTCGGCTGGTCGGTGCGCGAAGTCGAACACCGCGTGCAGCAGTACAGCGCCGGCCAGATCCCTTCGGGCACCAAGGCGAAAACCAACGGCGCCAAAGCCAAACCGCAGGCCGACATCGTCGCCCTGGAGCGCGACCTCTCCGAATCCCTGGGCACCAAGGTCAACGTGCTGCACGGTCGCGGCGGCAAGGGCCGGCTGGTGATCCACTACACCGATCTGGACACGCTGGACGGCGTGCTGGAGCGGTTGAAGGCGCGCGGATAAGCGCTGTAGCACGCTTGTGCTACATTCGCCTCATCCACGCGCCGAGACGTCGCCATGTCCACCACCACGATTCGCATCCCCGATGATCTGAAGTCGCGGTTGGCCAAGCTCGCGGAATACGAGGGCCTGTCGACGCATGGCTTGATCCTCGATGCCATCACCGAAAAAGCCGACGCGCTGGAACGGCGGCAGGCGTTCCACGCCGAGGCGCAGGAACGACTCGCACGCATGCTCGACACCGGCATGGGAATTCCGTGGGAAGACATGAAGCAGTATCTCAACGCACGGATGGCGGGCGAAGACTTGCCGTTGCCCGAGCCGAAACGGATCGGGGCGTGACTTTTGGCGGCGATCTACTTCGCGAACGAGGTCGGTACGGACTTTCTACGTATCCTCGCCCATCTTCGCGAGCATGCTGCGACAGACGACGCCGTGCGCTTGGCGGGCCTGATCGCTGCGATTGATGTGCTGGCCGCCAATCCGCTGATCGGCCGCCCCACTGCGGATGGATGCCGCGAGCTGGTGATCGGACGCGGCATGCGCGGCTATATCGCCCTTTACAGTTACGACGAACCGAAGGATCTGGTGAGAATCCTCGCCGTCCGTTCGCAGAAAGAATCCGGATACCACCGCCCATGACCCAGCCCCACCTCTCCGTCGTCGTCCCCGTGTTCAACGAGCGCGACAACGTCACGCCGCTGATCAAAGAAATCGTGACTGCGCTGCGCGGCCTGATCACGTTCGAGATCGTCTATGTCGACGACTGCTCGCGCGACGACACGCTCGACGTGCTGAAGGCGCTCAAGGCCGACGTGCCCGAGCTGCGCGTGATCAAGAACATCAGCCAGAGCGGGCAGAGCACCGCCGTGCGCAACGGGGTGAAGCAGGCGCGCGGCGCGTGGATCGCGACCCTCGACGGCGACGGCCAGAACGATCCGGCCGATATCCCGAAGCTGCTCGCCAAGCGCGACGAATCCGCCGCCGACGTGAAACTGTTCGCCGGCTGGCGCGTGAACCGCAAGGACACCGGCAGCAAGCGCTGGGCCTCGAAGTTCGCGAATGCGATCCGCAGCCGCATGCTGCGCGATGCCACGCCCGACACCGGCTGCGGCATCAAACTGTTCGAGCGCGATGCCTTCCTCGACCTGCCGTACTTCGACCACATGCATCGCTATCTGCCGGCGCTGATGCAGCGCGCGGGCTGGAAGACGGTCAGCGTGCCGGTGAACCACCGCCACCGCGCCAGCGGCGTATCGAAGTACAACAATCTCAACCGCGCCCTCGTCGGCCTGCGCGATCTGCGCGGCGTGGCCTGGCTGATAGTGCGCAGCAAGCGCACCGCCGTCGAAGAGCTGTAGGCATGGATCCCGTCGCCGTGGACATCATGAACTCGCCGATCCCGTGGCTGGCGTGGACCGGGCTGCACATGAGCCCGTGGAAGCTGATCGGCCTCACCGGCGCGCTGATGTTCGGCGGTCGCTGGCTGGTGCAGTTCATCGCCAGCAAACGCCAGGGCAAGCCGGTGATCCCGCGGCTGTTCTGGTACATGAGCATCGTCGGCAGCCTGATGACGCTCAGCTACTTCATCTTTTCTTCGAAGCAGGACTCGGTCGGCATCATCCAGAATCTGTTCCCGGCCTTCACCGCCTGCTACAGCCTGTATCTGGACATCAAGCATCGCGGCTGGCATCGCGACAGGAACACGCACTGACCGCAACACGGACGGTGGTTGAGGCCAAGGACGGACGACATGGATGCCGCTGCAATCGAAACACCGGGGTTTCTCCGCACCGAACGGCCGCCGCCGGATCACCGCGCCGCGTTCCAGGCCATGCCTGGAATGCGTCTTCGTATTCAACCTTCGTGAGCGCACATGTCGAACGACGCATCACCGACGCTGGCTGAGCCGTCCATCGAGCAGCCGCCCACCGCCTTCCCGATGATGTCGGCCTACCTGCCGATGGTGAAGAGCGCGGCGATGACTTCGGCGGCCGAACTCGGCGTGTTCCATTTCCTGCATCGAC
This sequence comes from Lysobacter sp., assembly GCA_013141175.1. Taxonomy (NCBI): domain Bacteria; kingdom Pseudomonadati; phylum Pseudomonadota; class Gammaproteobacteria; order Lysobacterales; family Lysobacteraceae; genus Lysobacter; species Lysobacter sp. The sequence goes on along the minus strand of JABFRN010000001.1, from coordinate 1,767,848 downwards.
AGCCGGCTTCCTCGCTGGATGCGGCGCTGGGGCTGGATACGAGTGCGCAAGGCATGCAAAGCCTGTTCCATGCCCTGGCATCGTTCGACCTGCTCATCCGCAACAGCGATGGCACCTACCGCAACGCGCCGTTCATCGAACGGTATTTCACGCCGGCGGCGGCGGCGGATCTCACCCCGGGTCTGCTGTGGAATGCGGAGGCGATGAAGCTGATGACCGGATTGACGGATGCGATCCGCCAGGGACAACCGGCCGAATCGATGTGGGCCACGATGACGCGCAGGCCCGGCATGGGCGCGCTGTTCTCGCGCTACATGGAAGCCTTCGCCGGTTATTTTTCCGACGATCTCCTGCAGCACATCGACATCCCGGCCGACGCGCGCCAACTGCTTGACATCGGCGGCTCGCACGGCCTGCACGCGGCCTCCCTGTGCCTGCGTCATCCACGGCTGCACGCGACCGTGTTCGATCTGGCCGAGAGCCTCACCCAGACTCCGCGCGTGATCGAACAGCATGGCCTGCAGGCGCGGATGACCCTGCGTGCCGGCGATGCGGTCGCCGACGATTTCGGCACCGGAAGCGATGGCGGCAAATTCGATGTCGTCCTGCTGCTGTCGGTGCTGCACAACCAGACCGAAGCCGATGCACAGGACATCGTCCGCCGTGCGCTGGACGCGCTGAAGCCCGGCGGGCTGATCGTGGTCCACGAGTATTTCCACGACCCGGCCGACCCGATCAATCCGGGACGCTACGCGGCATCGTTCCTGCTGACCCTGCTGGTCGAGGTCGGCACCACGCTGCAGCGCCCCGAGCTTCTGCAGGCCTGGCTGCGCGATGGCGGATGCCGCTCGATCCGCCGGGTGGACATGGCGGAAGACGGCAAAGGCTCTCTACTGTTGGCGACGCGCGACGGAGGCGGGCAGGACTGGTTCTGAGCAGGCCGATCGATCGGGGTCGATTCGAGCGCGGCCCGCGCGCGGGCCCCCTTCGATGGCCTCAATGTCGACGGCGATTGGTGTAGTCTCGATCCGGCCTCTGGGGAGAGGCCTGACAACCTGGGGAAATCATGGCTCGCTGGCATCGGTGGGGTTTGGTGGTTGCGGCATTGACGCCGGGCATGGCCTGCGCGCAGACGTCGACCGAAGAAATCGTGCACTCGGTCTGGATCGCGACCTGCGCCGGACTGGTGCTGATGATGCAACCGGGCTTCGCGCTGCTGGAAAGCGGGTTCTGCCGCGCGAAGAACGCGGTCAACGTGATCATGAAGAATTTCACCGACTGCGCCATCGCCTCGCTGGCGTACTGGGCGGTGGGCTTCGGGTTGATGTTCGGCCTGAACTGGAACGGCATGGTCGGCACCAGCGACTTCTTTCCCAGCGGCGGCGGCGATACCTCGCTGGTGAATGTGCTCTACCAGACCTTCTTCGCCGCCACCGCCGCGACCATCATCAGCGGCGCGGTGGCCGAGCGCATCCGCTTCATGCCGTATCTGGTCGGCACCGCGATCATGGTCTGCGTGATCTACCCGATCTACGGCGCATGGGTCTGGGGCGGCACCGCCGACAATCCGGGCTGGCTGCGCGGGATGGGCTTCCTCGATACCGCCGGCGGTTCCGCCGTGCACGTGATCGGCGGCTTCACCGCGCTCGGCGCGCTGGTGGTGCTGGGGCCGCGCCTCGGACGTTTCTCGCGCACCGGCGAGGTCCGCGAGATCCCCGGCCACAACCTGCCGTTGGCGGCGCTGGGCGCGTTCCTGCTCTGGGTGGGCTGGCTGGGCTTCAACGGCGGCGCCGCAGATCCGGATTTCAAGGATCTCGGCGTGATCGTGCTCAACACCCATCTCGGCGCGGCTGCGGGCATCGTCGGCGCGATGTTGACGCTGTCCATCCATCGCCGTCCGCTGCTGATGTCGGCCGTGCTCAACGGTGCGCTCGGCGGCCTGGTCGCGGTCACGGCGGGCGCGAAATACATGGATCCCGGCTTCGCCATCGTCACCAGCCTGGTCGGCGGCATGATCGCGGTGGTCGGCCCGGCGATGCTGCAGCGGATGAAGATCGACGACGTGGTCGACGCGGTGTCCGTGCATGGTTTTTGTGGCCTGTGGGGCACCATCGCCACCGGCATGTTCATGCGCGACCATCTGTTCGACCTCCACCAGATCGGGGTGCAGGCGCTCGGCGCCTTCGTCGCCGCCGGATGGGCCTTCACCATCGGCTGGGGCCTCTACAAGTTGCTCGCGATGACGATCGGCGTGCGCGCCAGCACCGAGCACGAACAGCGCGGCCTCGACTACACCGAGCACTACGAAATCGGCTACGGCGAATTCATGGCGTCGCGCACGCATCGCGATCTGGGCGGCGAGGCCTGATCGATGGTGGCCAACGACAACACCAGCATGGGCCTGAACTATCGGCGGCGGGTGATCTATCACGCGCTGCACGACACGTTCCCCGATCCGCAGGACGTCCGCCGTTTTTTCGATCTGTGGCAGCGCGATCACAGCCACGAGGCGCATTTCGTGGTCACCCGTTTCGCGGCGGTCGTGGCGAAGAATGCAGGCTTCGATGCGCAGCAGCGATCGACCTTCCAGCGACGCCTGTTCCACGGCCTGACCCAGACCTACGAAAACCTGCCTCGGGTGCCGGATGCCTGGATGCCGGCGACCACCATCGAGCCGTCGGCGGTGCAGGCCATTGCCGCATCGCCGCCAGTCGAAGTGGCGGCAACGGCGCGCATGGAGCCGCCGGAACTGATCGTGTTCAAGACCTTCGCGCAGGCGATCGCCACCGCGATCCTGGCCAAGGCCGATCGTCATCCGGGCGTGCTGATGCAGGCGGTCGGCGCTCTTGCCGTCGCATCCGCCGGTCGCGAACAGGAACTGCATCGGATCCTGGAACGCTGGGCGGAAGCGCGCTTCGCCTCCGCTGCGTTGCCGAAACTCCAGTCACAGGACGATCTTCGTCCGCTCGCCCATCTGCTGTATCTGCTCGCCGCCGACCTGCTCGGCCCGATGCAGGCCGATCGCCTGCTGGCGCAGGCCGCGAGCGATGCGGAACGTTTGCCGGAAGCGTCGATGTTCTCGCCGCAGATGCTGCTGTAGCCCGGAAAGCGAATCCGGCCGAAGCCGGATTCGCATGGATAGCAGTTGCATCGTCATCATCGCCCGTTGCGCAGGCGATCAACGACCATCAACGCCGATTCACGGCCCGATACCGCAGCACAGCGCAGCCGGCAGCGCGACGGGCGGCAGCGGGTTGAACTGCGTGGACGGCGAGATCGGCGTCGGCGTCACCACCAGTGCCGTGTACGGCGTCAGCGCGGTGACGGCGCCGCTCCACGGCACGCTGCACAGCGTCTTCATGCCGCTGAAGCCCATCCGCACCGAGTAGCCGTCGGCAGGATCGGCCAAGCCATCCCAGTTGCTGGTCGTCATGCCGACGAAATGCGCGCCGTTGCTGCTTTCGGCCACGTCCGCCACCGTTTCGGCACCGGCGAGCCCGGCACCCTGGGTGCCGTAGCGTTGCCCGGTGTATCCGCCCGCGATGTAGGGAGTGAGATTGATCGGCACCATCAGGTGCGTCCACACGTCGCGGCTGCTGACGCCCAGATACGCGCCGGTGATGTTGCCGGCGATCAGCAGTTGCCCGCTCGGCACTGTGCTGAAGGTGGTGGCGCGGGTGGTGGTCACCGCCTGCGCGGTCTCGCTTTCATTGGGCGTGCCCCAGTGGACTTGCCGCTGCAGCGCGCAGCCGGTGCTGCGATAACTGGCGACGTAGGCCTGCGGCAGCGCCGCGCTGGTGGTGCGGGTTTCGCCGACGGCCGTGAAGCCCGAGGCGATGGTGGGGGTGCCGCCGTGACGGGTGATGTCGTTGAAGCGCGACAGGCCCAAACCCGGCAACTGCGAGCCGCAGATGTAGGCGCCATTGTTGCCGTCGATCTGGAAGACCGCCGCATTGTTGCCGTAGCCGCCCGCGACCACCAGGTTGTCGGCAAGCGAGGGCGTTTCCACTTCGGCGATGCCGCGACCGGTCAATTGCGCGGTGGCGGTGGGCACGGCGTAATCGCGCGTCCAGATCAGCGTGCCGTTGCTCCTGATGCGGACCACGCGCACGTAGTTCACGGTGCCGGTGTTGTATTCGGCCAATGCGATCAGATCGCCCGCCGCCGTGCCGAACGCGCCGTCGCCGGTGGTCGCGCGGATGATGTCCCAGGCGGTGTGCTTGCCGGCGGTGGTGCCGTAGCTGCGGTGCCAGACCATGTTGCCGTTGCAATCGACCTTGCTGATGGTCAGATGGGTTTGAACCGGCGTGGTCAGCGCATCGAACGTGCCGACCACCGCGAAGCCGGTGCCGTCGGTGTATTCGACGATGCCGCGCCCCTCTTCGGAGCGACCGCTGTCGTAGCTGAAACGCCACGGCCCGGCGATGGGGTTCGCGGCGTTCTTGCGCTCAACGACGATGTTGTTGAACCCGCCCACGGTCGGCGGAACGGTCTGCGTGCCGGTCGCCACCTGGCCGCCGCCCGCGCAGAACTGCACATCGGCGACGCCGTGCAATTGTTCCCGATGCGGGTTGAGGCCTGAATACACTTCCCAGCTCTGCGCGAATGCCGATCCCGGCAACGCCGCGAGCGCGACGAGTACACCGACAGACAACGAATGGCGAGTGCGAATCCTTGTTTTCATGACAGCTCTCCTGGGGTTGCGCCGATGGCGCGCAATGCACCGTCGGCTGGAAGCGGATCCAAGATGGGATCCGCGATACAGTCAGCGATTCCGGCCTTGCGCCGTGATCGCGGGACGACGGTATCTGTGCGAATGCGAATGCGGGCGCACGGCCCGCGACCATGTCGTGGCGTTCATCGAAACGGAGGGGACGTGCATGCCCGGTGGCATCGCCCGGGCGCGTGCACGACGTGCTGCGCGGATTCGCGCGCGGCGGCTTGATCCATACGGGCTTGATCGACGCGGTCTTGATCCACGCAGGCTCGATCCATGCAGGCATGACCCGCGCATCGATGCGTCTGTCCGCGCATTGCAGGACCGGCAGCCTGCGTATCCGTATGCATGCATCGCTCGTCTCCTCGAACTCGCGACGTTGTCGCGTTCCTTGTTCGTTCACCCCGGCCTGCGACCGTTGTCGACGGCCCCAGCATTCATGCCGGAGTCCGCAGTCAGCCTACTCCTCGCAGCCGGAAATGCGCAACGCGACGACGGACGGCCATCGTGCCGAAAAGCACATTGCGACGCCCGTCGCGTCCGTTCAGAAAGTCGTGACCCCGGAATCGATCAGGCGGGTGTCGCCGGTGTGCGGCGCAGCACGCGCAGCAGGCCGTAGATCGCGATCAGCGCGGCCAGAGCGATGCCGATCGCACTCCATTCCTTGGCGGTCAAGGTCGCGGTGATGGCCAGCATCGCCAGCAGCGAGATGGCAGGGATCAGCGGACCACCGGGGATCACGAACGGCGCGGCGCCGTTCTGGCGCAGGTCGATGCGCTGCGCGCGCCACGCGGCGAGGCTGACGAAACCGTAGGTGAGGCAGATCGCGCCGCCGGAAATCAGCGCCAGCGCATCGAACGTGCCGCCCAGCGCGAGCGCCCAGGCGAATCCCGCATGCACCGCCAGCGCGAGCAGCGGCACGCGATGCGTCGCGGTGACGCGACCGAAGGCGCGCGGCAGATAGCCGTCGCGTCCCAGCGCGAACACGAGCCGCGAAGTGCCGAGCAGATTGCCCAGCAGAAAACCGCTCATCGAAATACAGGCGGTGATCAGCAGCAGCGTGCGTCCCGGCGCCCACAGCGCAGCGGCGGTATCGGCGATCGGCACGCCGCTCTCGGCCAGTGTCGGACCGAGCAGGCCCTGGCCGACGATCTGCAGGCCGAGATACAGCAGCACCACCAGCAGGATCGCGGCGATGGTCGCGCGCGGCACGTTGCGCGCGGGGTCGCGCAGTTCGCCCGAGGGCACCAGCGCGGTTTCCATGCCGGAGTAGGCGAACATCACCAGCACCATCGACGCGCCCAGCGCGGACACCGACGGCACATCGCCGAACGAGAAACTGACCTGGCTCCAATCGACGAAGAACACGCCGATGCCGGCGAGCAGGAACAGCGGCAGCAGTTTCAGCGTCGCCAGCACCGCGATCGCGCGCGCGCCGAGCTTCACGCCGAACGCATTCAACGCGAACAGCAGCAGATAGACCGCCGTCAGCAGTCCGGCGCGCGCATAGGTGTCCGCGAACGCCGGCACCAGCGTGGCCACCTGCACCGACAGCGCAGCGGCGACACCGGCGCTCGATGCGATATTGCTGATCCACATCAGCGCACCGGCCAGGAAGCCCGCGAACGGCCCGAACACCGCGGTCAGATAGGTGTACGGCCCGCCGGTGGCCTGGGTGCGGCTGCCGATCGCGGCGAAGCACAGCGCCACCGGCACGATGGCCAATGCGCCGGCCAACAGCGCCAGCGGCGCCGCGCTGCCCATCTGCGCCGCCAGCGACGACGGCATGCGGAAGATGCCGCCGCCGATGATCACGTTGATCACCGCCGCCGTCAGCGCGAATGTGCCGACCGCACGGATCAGCGCGGCATCGCCTTCGAGCGGGCGGATGGATGCGGGTTCGGACATGGGCGTGGCCTGCGGCAAGCGAAGCGCGAAGCCTCGCACGCGCGCTGCGGTTTGACGAGTGCGCGAACCGAAATCCATGGGACAGCACCTGTAGGAGCGGCGCAAGCCGCGATCAACGATCGGAAGCGGCTTCGCAAGACGACCATGCCGTCTCGACGCATGCTTGATCATTGATCGCGGCTTGCGCCGCTCCTACAGGCTGCCGATGCGCCACATGCGTTAGCATCGTCGCACCCTCCGGAGGCCCACCATGCGCACGACCCTGCTTGCCCTGTCCCTCGCCTGTGCGTTCGGCGCTCCGTTTGCTTCCGCCGCCGACGGGCAGCGCCCGGAGGTCGGCCAGCAGGCCGCGCGACTGCAGCCGAAAGTCCTCGCCTGGCGCCGCGACCTCCACGAACACCCGGAGCTGGGCAACCGCGAAACGCGCACCGCCAAAGTCGTCGCCGACCATCTGCGTTCGCTCGGCCTCGACGTGAAGACCGGCATCGCCACCACCGGCGTGATCGCAGTGCTCAAGGGCGGCAAACCCGGCCCGCGCATCGCGATCCGCGCCGACATGGACGCGTTGCCGGTGACCGAGCGCAACGCACTGCCGTTCGCCTCGAAAGCCACGTCGACCTTTCGCGGCGAAACCGTCGGCGTGATGCACGCCTGCGGCCACGACGCGCACACCTCGACGCTGATGGGCGTCGCCGAAGCGCTGGTGGCGATGAAGGCCGACCTGCCGGGCGAAATCCTGTTCGTGTTCCAGCCGGCCGAGGAAGGCCCGCCGGACGGCGAGGAGGGCGGCGCCGAGGAAATGCTGGCGCAGGGCCTGTTCCGCGATTTCAAACCGGAGGCGGTATTCGGCCTGCACGTGTTCAGCACGCTCAACGCCGGGCAACTGGGCTACCGCGCCGGCCCGGCGATGGCCGCGTCCGACCGCTTCAACATCGTCATCAAGGGCCGGCAGACGCACGGCTCGCGGCCGTGGGGCGGGGTCGATCCGATCGTCGCCGCCGCCGACGTGATCGGCAGCGCGCAGACGATTGTCAGCCGCCGGCAGAACATCTCGAAGCTGCCGGTGGTGGTCACCTTCGGCGCGATCAAGGGCGGCATCCGCTACAACATCATTCCCGACCAGGTGGAAATGATCGGCACCATCCGCACCTTCGACGAGGGCATGCGCGCGGCGGTGTTCAAGGATCTGCAGAACGTGGCCGAACACGTGGCCGCCGCGCACGGCGCGACCGCCGTATCGCAGATCCCCGACACCAAGGGCAACCCGGTCACCGTCAACGATCCCGCGCTGAGCGCGAAGATGCGGCCGAGCCTGGTGCGCGCGGTCGGTGCCGACAACGTGGTCGACATGGACCTCAACATGGGCGCCGAGGATTTTTCGTTCTACGCGCGCGAAGTGCCCGGCTTCTTCTTCTTCGTCGGCGCCACGCCGAAGGGACAGGACGCACTGAAAGCGGCATCGAACCATTCGCCGGAATTCTTCCTCGACGAATCCGCGCTGGATGTCGGCCTGCGCGCGATGCTGCAGGTGACGCTGGATTATCTGCACAGCGCACAGTGATTGGAAATTTCTGGAAAAACACCGTGAGAAAATCGTATTTCTGCATATTGGCTGCCCTGCTCGTTTCGCTGCCCGCGTTGGCGGGCCAGACGCTTCCCGACCTCGGCGGCACCTATCGCGTTCGCGGCGAATGCCATGAGCGCACCGACAGCGGCGATTACAAGCGCTGTGTCGCGTGGAATCAACTCGTGCTGAAGCCCGGCGATACCGCAGGCAGTTACCGCTACACGCTGGACACCAACACCTTCGCGACCACCCAGGGCGGTTGCGCGCTGGAAGGAACGGTCTCGCTGGAAGCGCAAGGCAAGCACCTGTATCTCTCCGCTCCGATCGGCGAAGCCGATGTCTGCCCGATCCGCTTCAAGGTCGACAAAAAAACGCTGCGTCTGGACATGGCGCAGGGACAGGCGGATGCCGCCGCGTGCCGGAACCTCTGCAGCAGCAATTCGTCGCTGTACACCGATCCATTTCCAAGAGCGTCGCGGAAAAAATGATGGGTAATGCCAACCTTGCCCGACTCGCGCCCGCAACCGCACGCCATCGAATCTGTTGAAGCCTTTTCATGATCCATGACATTCCCCTTGGCCGCGAAGTCGCCTATCCGTCGCACTACGACCCGGGCCTGCTGTTTCCGATTCCGCGCGCGCAGGCCCGCGACGAGATCGGCGTCGATGCGCGTGCGCTGCCTTTCATCGGCCACGATCGCTGGCACGCCTACGAGTTGAGCTGGCTGGACGAGCGCGGCAAGCCGGCGGTCGCGACGGCGACCCTGGAAATTCCGGCGACTGCCCAATTTCTGATCGAATCCAAATCGCTGAAGCTGTATCTGAATTCGCTCAATGCCGCGCGCTTCGCAACTGCGGAGGCGGCGCGCGACACGCTCATCGCCGATCTGTCGCGCGCCGCCGATGCGCCGGTGCGCGTGACGTTCGGATTGCCACCGTTCGCTGCGAATGACAATGCGGTGCTCATCGATACGCTGGACATCGCTATCGACGACTACGGCCCGCCGAACGCGGCGCATCTCGCGCTCGATGGCGATGCCGTCATCGAGGAAACGCTGCGCTCGGAACTGCTGAAATCGAACTGCCCGGTCACCGGGCAACCGGACTGGGCCAGCGTGCGCATCGGCTATCGCGGCCCGAAGATCGATCGTGCGGGACTATTGCGCTATCTGGTGTCGTTCCGCGACCACGCCGAATTCCACGAACAGTGCGTGGAGCGGATCTTCGTCGACCTGCAGTCGCGGTGCCGCCCACGGTCGCTGTCGGTGGAAGCGCGCTACACGCGTCGCGGCGGGCTCGACATCAATCCCTGGCGGGCGACGCCCGGCACGCCGCCACCGACGCCCGGCCGCGACGTGCGCCAGTGACCCCGCCGCGAAAAAAACACATCGACGATATGGATTCTTAACATTCCGCATGTCAATGTGGGCGGGCCATCTGGCAGGAGCTTTCGACCATGACCACACCCGATAAGAAACCCGATTTTTCCAACGTGCAAAGCTCGGTGACCAGCACCGAACAGGAGCGCCCGGACTTCAGCAACGTCCAGACCACCGTCACTTCGACCGAAGAAATCATCGGCGGCGAAGGCGGCGGCGGCGGTACCGGCGCTCAGACCTACACCATCGAGAAGGGCGACACGCTGTCGGCCGTCTCCAAGCGCTTCTACGGCAAGGCGAAGTTCTGGCGCCAGATCTTCGAGGCCAACCGCGACACGATCGAAGACCCGGACCGGATCTTCCCCGGCCAGACCATCAAGCTGCCGGCGATCGATGTCGACGGCGACGGCGATCTCGACGACCCGTCCGCCGGCTGATCGCGCAACGCGCGCTCCGCCTTCGCCCCAGCATTTCCACAACACCGCATTGAGGAATTACGCATGAATCGCACTCGTCTCTATCAGGTATTGCTCGTCGCCGCGATCGGCAGCGTCGCCATCGTCGGCTGCAAGAAGAAAGAAGAAGCCGCACCGGCACCGACGCCCGCCCCGGCCGCCGTCGAACCCGCTCCGGCTCCGGCGCCCGCGCCGACCGCATCGGTCGCCAGCGTCGACCTGGGCTCCGCCACCGGTCCGGACATGAAGCTCACCGCCACCACCATGAGCTTCAAGCCGAAGGACAAGTTCATCGTCTCGGTCGGCACCAGCACCAGCGACCCGGCCGCCTCGGTCCCCGGCAAGCTCACCGCCAAACTGACCTTCGCCAACGGCGCCGAAACCATGCCGGTCGGCGAAGAAACCAAGGACTTCAGCTTCGCCGGTCCGGGCACGACCAACTTCGAATTCAGCAAGCCCGATGGCTGGCCGGTCGGCAAGTACAAGGTCGAAGTGTCGCTGGACGGCGCGGTGGTGCAGAGCAAGGACTTCGAAGTCACGAAGTAAGTCCGCATCGCATCGTTCCAACGCAAGGGCGCGACTCCGGTCGCGCCCTTCTGTTTTTTGCGCTCAGTCCGCGGCTTTCCGGCGATAGACGCCGACGAACGCATTCCGCCAGCTGCCGCCATCGTCGTCGGACGTATCCCATCGCTGCACGACGCTGCCATCGGCATTCGGCGTCCAAACGATCCGCTGGCGCTGCGCGCCGCCCTTGCCGTCCGGCAAGGTGCCTTCCATCGCCATCGCGCCGTCGTCGCGCAGACCGCCGGACAGTCGCAGGACCACACCATCGGAGCCGATCCAGAACTGGGTCCAGCGCTGCGCCTCGCGGTCGTAGGCGTTGAGGCTGTGGCCATCCTTGCCGCCCGCATTCACCCAGTGTTCGCGCAGCGCGCAGCCGGAGGCGACGCGCGTGATCGTGTTTTGGCCGGCGACCCGCCCGTTCTGCAACCCATCGTCCACCTCCCACGCGCCCAGCCAGAAATCGAATTGCCGGTACTCGGGCGCCTCGCATGCGGGCGGCGGCGCGGCCTGGGCGAATGCCGGCACGCAGAAGAACATCGCCGCAAGGCACCACGGGCGAAGAGGGGGCATGGCGGTTTCCGGTGAAGGACGCGGGCAGGGTAACCAACACCGGGATGCGGACGATTGATCCGGCTTGGCGGTTGCGCCTGTCGGAGTGGATTACCCTATCGACCGTTTCCCTTCGCCGTGCCCGCCATGTCCGCCTCCACTCTGCTCGACGACGCCCAGCTCGACCGCCTGTCCGACCTGCTCGACACCCGCGCGGTGCCGTTCAAGGGCTTCAACCTGGAGGCGCTGGACGGCTTCCTGTCCGCGCTGGCGGTGTCGCCGGAGACGGTGCCGCCCGAAGAATGGCAGCCGGTGGTATGGGGCGGCAAACCGCCGCGCTGGGATGCGGACGAAGCGACCGAGGTCGACACGCTGCTGTCGGCGCACTGGCGGATGATCGAACAACGCGTGCGCCACGGCGCGGATGTGCCCGACCATCTCGCGCCGCTGCTGTGGCTGCCCGAGGATCCGTCCGAACACAGCGACGACGCCCTGGACATCGGCCGCGACTGGGCCTACGGCTTCTTCCGTGGCGTGGAACTGCGCGAAACCGCATGGGACGCATGGCTGGACGAACACGACTGGATCGACGAGATCTTCACTTTCCTCGACCGGCTCGCCAGCGGCGAAATCCTCGGCGAAGACCCGGAAGCCGAACCGGCCCCGCTCGGCTACGAAGAACGCCTGGGCATCATCATCGAACTGCCGGCGATGCTCGCCGACCTGCACAACCATCGCATCGACGCACTCACCCCGCGCACGCAGTTGAAGCGCGAGGCGAAACCCGACCGCAACGATCCATGCCCGTGCGGCAGCGGGAAGAAATTCAAGAAGTGTTGCGGGGCGTGAGGGCAGAGACGTGCACGGCCTCACGCAAACGACATTGATCGAGAATGAATCTTCATCGATCCCAAGCGTGAGCACGATGTTGTTCCGATTCCGCACCGCGTCGGCGGCGATCCTGTTGATGGCGGCAGCGACCGCAGCGCAGGCGGGCGGGCGTTCGGCCGATGCGCCGACGCTCCGTCCGGGCGACTGGGCGCCGATCGCCCGAACCGATCCGCGCTATCTCTCCTTCAACATCGAGATGGCGGCAATCACCGGCGGCGAGTTCTGGGCGCCCTACGACGATCCACAGCAACGACGCTATGCGCCGCGCAAGCCCGTGGACCTCACCGATCCGCGACTGCTCCAACTCGCGCGTGGACTGTCCCCGGCCATCCTCCGCGTCAGCGGCACGTGGGCGAACAGCACCTATGTGTCTCTCCCCGGTGAAGCCGCAGGCGAATCGCCGCCGCAGGGCTTCGGGCAGGTCCTGCGGCCCGAGCGATGGCGCGACCTGATCGCCTTCGCCAATGCCGCGGACCTGACCCTGCTGCTGTCTTTTCCGGGGAGCCAGGGAACGCGGGATGCGCTGGGGCACTGGCAGCCGGAGCAGGCTGATCGCCTGGTCGATCTGACCCTGCAGTACGGCGGCAAGATCGCGGCGGTCGAGTTCATCAACGAACCCAATCTGCCGGGACTCGGAAAACTCCCCGCAGGCTACTCGGCGACCGGCTATGCGCACGATCTGGCCACCTTCCGCGCCTTCGCGGCCCGGCGACTTCCGGGCGTCCCGGTCCTCGGCCACAGCACGTCCGGGCGCGGCGGCGATCTTCCGCCGGAAGCATTGTTCATGGCCTCCGCAGGGCTGGTCGATGCGGTGAGCTATCACTTCTACGGCGCGCTCTCCCCGCGCTGCGCCGAATACGGCAACCAGGTTTCCGCAGCGGAAGCGTTGAGCGAGGAATGGCTTGTGCGCACCGACGCCGACCATCGGTTTTATGCGGACATGCGCGACCGGCATGCGCCTGGATTGCCGATCTGGCTGACCGAAACCGCGCAGGCCGCCTGCGGCGGCAGTGCCTGGGCCGCGACCTTCCGCGACAGTTTCCGCTTCGTCGACCAGCTCGGCCGGCTGGCGCGACGCGATGTTCGCGTCGTCGCCCACAACACGCTGGATGCGGGCGATTACGCATTGGTCGACCCTCGATCGCTGGCGCCCAGACCGAACTACTGGATGGCCTGGTGGTGGCAGCGGCTGATGGGCCCGCAGGTGCTCGCACCGCCATCTCGATCGCATCTCTACGCCCACTGCCTGCGCGGATCGCAAGGCGGCGTCGCGGTGGTGGCCATCGTGCCCGGAGACGAAGCGGTACGCCTGACATTCGATCATCCCGCCATCGTGCGCACCTTCACGGCAACGTCTCTGGATGCACGCGACGTGCGAATGAATGGCCGACGCTTCAACGGCGACCCCACCGCCGCACCTGCCGCCGGCGCGCGCGTCGCCAACGGGCGTGCGATCCGGCTCGCCCCTCGCTCGATCAGCTATCTCACCCTGCCAGACGCGGACAACCCCGCTTGCCGAAGCGGGGGCGATGCGGGTTGATTGGTAGAAGGTACGTTACCGCGTGGATTATCGAGTACGAAATAGATCTCACGGGAACAACTTTGATTGCAGACACGTAGGGCGCATAAGCCGAAGGCGTCATGCGCCGCAGACATCGCAATCGCCGTATCGTTGAAGAAGGTGCATGACGCTTCGCTTATGCACCCTACAACATCGCATCCACCTTACGGCTTTTGTTCGTTTACGGAATTCCGATTCGCGTCTGCGTCGTCGGCAAAGGATTGACGTAAGCATCGACGATATTGAAATTGTTCGGAGCACCGGGAAGGATCAGGAACCTCACGAAAGCATTTGGGCTTCTCATTCCAGCCAAAGATGGCAGATTCACCACGTTCGACACGAATGCAGAAGACCTGACGACCGAGTCTGCCTGCGCATATCCGCCGAAACCATTATCCGGCGCCAAGTGCTTGCCCGTCACATCCTGCCAAACAACCACGCCGTTGCGGACCACTTGCAGTGCGAGATACAAATCTCCGTCGCCGGCCTCGCGGCGCGCATTGACCCCGTAGAGATAACTGCATTGGCTGCAAAACTTTTCGATCGGAATGTCTTGGTAGACAGCTTGCGTCCCCGGAGGCGGGCATTGCGTCGAGCCACAATTCATGGCGAGATAGGCTGTTCCCGAACCGTAGCGGTTATCGCCACCCGTAACGGAAACCGAAGCGCTCCAATTCAAGACTGGGCCAGCAGGCGGATAAAACCGATGCCAGTATCCTTGCACCTGGTTGTGGTCGACAAAACCACTCTGATTGAAGTGTGCGTATTGCAAAAGATTGGCATTGACCAGCGGCCAGGGCTGCACCTTGGATGTCTGTAATGCGATGGTGGCCGACCAGTCCCGACAATCGGCGTAGTAATACGGTTTATCCTTCACAACGATCGATTGAGGCCCACTGCAATACGGCGTCGGAGCAGGCGTGGGAGCGATTTCATTCCATGCTTCCCAACGAGTCAAACCGTATTCGCGGGTAAAGTAGAAACGTTCGATGTTGCTCGAGATATGAGTCACCATCAAAGTGTCCATCGTTTTCGTTGGACGACCGGCGACACCACCAAAAGACTTGCCCTGAACCCATTGATAGGTCGTTATGGTTGAACCATAGCGGGTAGGGCAGCCACCCGGAAACGACTGTCCGGTTTGCTCCCAATACACCCCTGAAATCTGCGATACGGTTTGCTGTTCGTTGACCGACAGAAAATTCGTAGCCGGGAAGAGTCGCCAGCCGTCGCCCTGGGAGCAACCGGCACCGAAGAAGGTTTGCCCATATCCGCCGCCATCCCGAGTATTCACGGCCGAAACGAATCCGTTGAGCACCTTAAAGACGTCATAACCGTCGGATCCGTCATACAGATTGAATTCGCCGAAAGGCGAGTAATCGAACGTGTGCATGAAGACGGGAGCGCGAAGCTTGTCGTACACCGGATATGAATCGCTGCGTTGGAAACCGCCTTGATCGATATTGGCATAAGGCAGCGGGTCGCCGATTTGAATTTTGCGGATGCCCGCATTGGGCGGACATCCCTGGTACGGATCGACCGGCAACAGCTCTCCAGCGTCGTTCACGCAGACACTTTTGCTGATCCATGTCACATAGTTGTTTTGCGTCAAATCCACGACCGAACCTGCGAAAACAGGCATCGAGACGAACGCGACGACGAGCGCCGCTGTGACAGACTTTGCATTCAGCATGGCAATTACTCCTGAAATTTGTGAAGGATCCAATCCAATCGTCTTCCTGACTCGAGTCACGAGCCGGCGTTGCGACGCCAAAAAACCGGTTGATCGCACTCCGTGCAGCGCGTAGGTGAGGGTACCCCACCTTCAGATTCTCAGCCGCCTGCACCCTTTGAGGATAGCCGCAGTTGCGACCACACAGCGGTGGGGTTCGCTACGCTCACCACCACCCTACGAAACGTCCGCTATGAGTCGAAGTCGACTGCCGGGCCCCGCTATATCAACGCAATAATAGAAAGCATCGCGCCTGTCATGCCCGGCAGTACGCAATTGCGACTTGACCAGCCCTGCGGCTGTTGAAAGCCACCACTTCTAAAAATGCGCGTCCGATACAGATCACCCTTTCGCCTTCACCTTCCAAGCCTTCAACACCTCCGCTTCCCGCACCGCCGTAATCCCCGCCCGGGCCCCCGCCTTGCGCCGCTCCTCCGGCTGTGCGGCAAACCACGCCAACGTCGCAGCAGTCGTATCGGCAATGCTGCGGAACGTCAGCCCGGCAGAAACCGCTTTCGCATTGCTGCGCGTATGGAAGCCGGCGCTGTCGCCGCTGTTGGGTACCCACACCGGCATATCGCCCCATGCCGAAACGTTCTGCGCTTCGAGAAAATCCGCCGGCACGAAGGTGAGCTTCGCACCCTGCGTGGTCGATGCGCGAATGCCGTACAGCAGCGCGGCCATGTCGAGGTCGTAATCCGGGCCGAAGGCATTGAACACGCCGCGCGTGTTGTTCTCGGCGAGACGGATCATCCATTCGCCCAGGTCGCGGGCATCGATGAAGGTCACCGGGTCGCGGCCGTCGCCGGGGCACAGCACTTCGCCGCCGCGCGCCAGACGCAGCAGCCAGTAGGTGAAGCGGTCGGTGTCGTCGCCGGGACCGACGATCAGGCCCGGGCGCACGATGGTCGTGCGGTCGCCGAAGTGTTTGCGCGTTTCCGCTTCGGCCGCCGCTTTCAGCCCGGCGTACTTGGTCATGTCGGCGCGCAGGCTGGCGTTGGTTTCCTTCAGCGCATCGCCTTCGAACGTGGCCAGCGCGGCGGTTTCGTCCTGGCCGGGCGTTTCGTTTTCGGCGTAGGCCGAAATGCTGGAGATCATCGTGTAGCCGCCGACATGGCCCTTGAGCACGTTCGCCGCGTCGCGGATCCACGCGGGGACGCTGCTGGGGTTGTCGATGACCGCGTCCCAGCGCCGGCCCTTGGCGACTTCGGCTTCGATCGATGCGTAGTCGCTGGTATCGCGATCGCCCAGCAGTTGTTCGACCTGCCCCAGCCATTCCGGCTGCTTGCGGCCACGATTGAAGATGGTCACCCGATGCCCGCGCGCCAATGCGTAACGCACCTGATGCGGGCCGGTCAGTCCGGTGCCGCCGAGGATCAGGAGGTCCAGCGCCTTTGCGGCGCGCGGTGCGGCGACGTTGTCTTCGGTCATGGCGTGTGCCCGGGTGGTGACGGCGGCGAATGCCAACGCGCCAAGCTTCAAGAGATCGCGACGGTCGAGATTCATACGGTGGGGCTCATGCGGGGCAACCTGGCGGGTGGACGCACCATCGTTCTCCGAAATCGCAATCATCTCCCGTGCCGGAAGTCAGCTGCCGCCCGCAGAGTCCCTGCCGGCTCTTTCCCCCACCCACCGGACCCGCGACAATGGCCGCCTTGGCCGGCGCTTCTGTCGGCCTTCATGGAGACAGTGAATGGTCGACTTCACCCCCACGGCCCCCGCAGGCGGCGCCAGGATCACCAAATCACCGACCGGGCTGAACGTCCCGGACCGCCCGATCATCCCCTTCATCGAAGGCGACGGCACCGGCCCCGATATCTGGCGTGCCAGCGTGCGCGTGCTGGACGCGGCCGTGGCCAAGGCCTACGGCGGCCAGCGCAAGCTGGAATGGATGGAAGTGCTGGCCGGCGAGAAGGCCTTCAACGCCACCGGCAACTGGCTGCCCGACGCCACCGTCGAGGCCTGCCGCGAATACCTGGTCAGCATCAAGGGCCCGCTGACCACGCCGGTCGGCGGCGGCATCCGCTCGCTCAACGTGGCGCTGCGGCAGATGCTCGATCTGTACGTCTGCCTGCGCCCGGTGCGCTGGTTCGAGGGCGTGCCTTCGCCGGTGAAGAAGCCGGGCGATGTGGACATGGTGATCTTCCGCGAGAACACCGAGGACATCTACGCCGGTATCGAATTCGAACCCGGTTCGGCCGACGCGCAGAAGATCCTGGATTTCCTGGAGAAGGAATTCCCGAAGGGCTTCGACAAGATCCGCTTCGGCACCAAGGCCAAGGGCGACGCGTGGAACAAGGCGCTGGAAGGCATCGGCGCCCCGGCGCGCGATCTGCCGGTGCAGGTGGGCGTGGGCATCAAGCCGGTGTCGTATCTCGGCACCGAGCGCCTGGTGCACAGCGCGATCGGCTACGCGATCCAGAACAAGCGCAAGTCGGTGACCCTGGTCCACAAGGGCAACATCATGAAGTTCACCGAGGGCGCGTTCCGCGACTTCGGCTATCAGGTCGCGCGCGATTTCTACGGCGCGGTCGAACTCGACGGCGGCCCGTGGCACGTGATTCCCGAAGGCAAGCCCGGCGCGGGCCTGATCATCAAGGACGCCATCGCCGACGCCTTCCTGCAGCAGATCCTGCTGCGTCCGCGCGAATACGACGTGTCGGCCACGCTCAATCTCAACGGCGACTATCTGTCCGACGCGCTCGCCGCGCAGGTCGGCGGCATCGGCATCGCACCCGGCGCGAACATCAACTACGTCACCGGCCATGCGGTATTCGAAGCCACCCATGGCACCGCGCCGAAGTACGCCGATCTGGACAAGGTCAACCCGGGTTCGGTGATCCTGTCGGGCGAGATGATGCTGCGCTACCTCGGCTGGACCGAGGCTGCGGACGCGATCATCAAGGCGATGGACGGTGCGATCGCCAGCAAGAACGTGACCTACGACTTCGCGCGC
Source organism: Lysobacter sp. (assembly GCA_013141175.1). Taxonomy (NCBI): domain Bacteria; kingdom Pseudomonadati; phylum Pseudomonadota; class Gammaproteobacteria; order Lysobacterales; family Lysobacteraceae; genus Lysobacter; species Lysobacter sp. Next base: position 1,749,570 of record JABFRN010000001.1, on the reverse strand, counting down.
CTGATGGAAGGCGCCACCGAAGTGAAGTGCAGCGGGTTCGCGGACGAGATCATCAAGCATCTCTGATCGTTATCGTACGCACGACGCATGCGAAAAGGCCGCCCGGGAGGGCGGCCTTTTTGTTGGCATCGAAACACGTTGCGGCTACGCGGCCCGATCGACATCGAACGCTTGCGGCGACGCCTCGGCCTGCCGCTCTGCCAGCGGTGTTTCGATCCTGCGGACGCACGGCAACGCGGCGAGGTCGGCACGCACCGGCAAACCGCGGCCATAGCGCAGAACACGCTTCGAACGCGATCCGTAGACGGGCCGGGTTCGAGGCGGGTGCATGAACATCATTTCGGTCTTGAACAATTGCATGGGTCTCTCCTTGGACAGGGATGGTGGGACAGTCACGGTGGAATGCAGCGGCAGCCGGCAGCGCCGGTCGCACGACAGCGGGGGATCGGTCGCGCCGCGCGGCAAACGCGGGCGGGTGTCGCGGACACTGCGTCGACGCCACCGCCGTACGAAACGGCAGTGCGTCGCGGTGCGTGGCGGGACATCGTCGGAAAAACCGCCTGCGGAACGGCGTGGTTGCCCGGCGGCACATCCTTGTGCCGGGGGCTGCCCATCCGCGCCTCGACGGCTGCGAACTCGGGCCTCCCCTTTTCCTTGGCGCATCCCTGCGTACCGAGCAGACAGTGTCTCCTGAAGGCGTCTCACAAGCTGCGATGGCAGCGGACCAGTCTTCAGGAATTCATCTTGTTTTCAAGGCTTTTCATGCGTTTCCGACATGGAAGAATGATACGTTTCCGGCGTCTCACGGACTGCGATTCCGGCGCATCGATTCGTCATTGCTGGCGTACACTTGGCCCCATGCACAGGCCTGTCGTCCCGCGCCCTCAAGACCCCGCGCAGCGTGCGGCGGCGGTGATCGCCGACGGCTTCGACGACTACAACGCGCGCTTCTCGGACATCACCCGCCGCGCACGCCGACGCTTCGAGCGCCGCGACTGGAAACTCGCGCAGAGCGACAACACCGGGCGGATCGATCTCTACGATGTCTGCCTGCGCGAAACCCTGTCGCGACTGGAAGCGCTGCTCGAGGACCGCGTGCGTTCGCGCCCGCTGTGGCGCACGGTGCGCAGCGCCTACGCCGAACGCATCGCCGCGCTGCCGGACCGCGAGCTGTACAAGACGTTCTACAACTCGCTGGCGCGGCGGTTCTTCCGGATCGATGGCGTCGCCCCGGACGTGGAGTTCCTGGCGTTCGAGATCGTGCCCACCGGGGACGCCTCCTGTCCGGGTGAACTGCGCCGCCATGCCTTCGATCACGATGCGACTGCGGTGTGGCGCGAGATCTTCCGCGATCTCGCCTATGTCAACGGCTGGGCCGATCTGGACGCCAGCGCGCACGCAGTGGCCGAGGCGCTGCGGTCGCGCGGCGTGATCGGCGTATCGATGTTGCGCACCCCGTTCTATCGCGAGCGCCGCGCGTATCTGGTCGGTCGCGCGCACGGCGCATCGGGCGCGTCGTACCCGGTCGTGATCGCGCTGACCAGCGAAGCGGGCGGCGTGCGCGCGGATGCGGTGATCGTCGACGAGCAGCAGATCTCGATCCTGTTCGGGTTCTCGCGCAGCTATTTCCACGCCGATATCGCCCGGGTCGGCGATGTCGTCGCGTTCCTGCATGCGCTGCTGCCGCGCAAACCGCTGGACGAACTGTTCACCGTCGTCGGCCGGATCAAGCAGGGCAAGACCGAACGCTACCGCCAGGTGTTCCGCCACCTCGCCGAATATCCGGACGAGGAACTCGTGCTGGCCGACGGCGAGCGCGGCATGGTGATGGCGGTGTTCACGCCGCGCGGCTATCCGGTGGTGTTCAAACTGATCCGCGACCGTTTCGCCTACCCGAAGGACATGGTCCGCGCCGAGGTCGAGGAAAAATATCGTCTGGTCTTTCGCCGCGACCGCATCGGCCGGCTGGTCGATGCGCAGGAATTCCTGCGCCTGCGCTTTCCGAAACGACAGTTCGCGCCCGCCGCGCTGGACGAGCTGCTGCGCGAATGCGCGCAGACCGTGCAGCTGGAAGGCGATGAAGTGCTGATCAAGCACTGCTATGTCGAACGCCGCGTGCGCCCGTTGAATCTCCACGTGCGCGAGGCGCAGAGCGTGGCCGCCGAACGCGCGGTGCTGGACTACGGCCAGGCGATCAAGGATCTCGCGCGCAGCAACATCTTTCCCGGCGATCTGCTGCTGAAGAATTTCGGCGTGACCCGCCACGGCCGGGTGCTGTTCTACGATTACGACGAACTGTGCCTGGTCGAGGAATGCAGGTTCCGCGCCGTGCCGCCGATGCGCGACGAGGACGAAACCCGACCGCTGGACGAATGGCTGTACGCCGGTCGCGACGATGTGTTTCCGGAACTGTTCCCGCAGTTTCTCGGCATCGTGCCCGCGCTGCGCGAACGGCTGCGCGCGGTGCACGGCGGAATTTTCGATCCCGCATGGTGGCGCGATGTGCAGACCCGACTCGCTGCGGGCGAACACTTCGATGTGCCGCCATACCCCGATGCCGTGCGCTTGCCGCAGGCACGCGAGCAGCACGGGAATTTGCGCTAGGCTGCCCCCCTCCCACCACCACACTCATCGCCGCCATGCCGACTCTGCCCGCGCCCGTCCTGCGTTGCTGCCTGCTCCTCGCCCTCGCCGCGCCGTTGATCGGCGCCTGCGCATCGACGCGAGAGAACACCGCGATCGAAGCCGAACAGGCGCCTGCCGAAGATGCATCGCTGTCCGCAGCGATCTCCGGCGACTGGCGCGACCCGAAGAACACGGTGCGCGACGCGTATCGTCATCCGCAGGAAACGTTGACGTTCTTCGGCGTGAACGCGAAGCAGACGGTGGTCGAGATCACCCCCGGCGGCAGCGGCTGGTACAGCGAAATCCTGGCGCCGTATCTGCGCGACGGCGGCAAGTACGTCGCCGCGCAGGTCGACCCGGCCGCCGTCCCCGAAGGCCGCAGCCGCGACAACCAGCTGAAGACCATCGACACGCTCAAGGCGCGGCTTGCCGCGCACCCGGCGCAGTTCGATCGCGCGCAGATCGCAGTGTTCGACCCGAAGCAGCCGGTGTTCGCAACGCCGGGCAGCGCCGATACCGTGCTGACCTTCCGCAATGTGCACAACTGGGTCGGCGCCGGCACCGCCGATGCCTACTTCGCCGCGTTCTTCGCGGCGCTGAAACCGGGCGGCGTGCTGGGCGTGGTCGATCACCGCGCCAAGCCGGGCACGGACATCGAAAAGATGAAGGCCTCGGGCTATCTGACCGAGCAGCTGGTGATCGACCTGGCAACGAAGGCGGGTTTCGTGCTGGATGCGCGCAGCGAGGTCAACGCCAATCCGAAAGACACCGCCGATCATCCCAACGGCGTGTGGACGCTGCCGCCGGTGAATCGCCACGATGCGGAAGACGACGCGATGTATCAGGCCATCGGCGAAAGCGACCGGATGACGCTGCGGTTCGTCAAGCCCACCCGATAAGACACGAGAGAGAGCGGCGTTCAGGCGCTGCTGTGGGAGGGGCTTTAGCCTGAGATATCCCCACTTTTTCCTCAAGAAAATCAAACGGCTCGATTGATCGGCAGTCACCGTTCTTGTGCCCGTCGTTCCCGCGAACGCGGGAACCCAGTGCCTTTGCGCTGCGCAGAAGCCGGAAGCATCGGAAGCTTGAAGTCGCTGGATCCCCGAATTCGCGGGGATGACGACTTTTTCTGAAATGCTCGAAAAAGTGGGGATACCTCAGGCTTTAGCCCCGAACATCGAGCCTGAAGGCCCTCCCGCAAAAGCGACGGCTCAACGCGTTTCGATCAGCTGCTGCAACAGCGCGATCTGCCGCGACTGCGCTTCGAGGATCTTCTCCAACTGCTCCACGCGCAGCTGGTCGAGCTTGTCGTGCAGCGCCATGATCTCCAGCTCCGCCTTGAGATTGACCTGGTAATCGTGCTCGGCGGCTTCGCGGTCGCGCTCCGCGTGCCGGTTCTGGCTCATCATGATCACCGGCGCCTGCAGCGCGGCCAGCATCGACAGCAGCAGATTGAGGAAGATGAAAGGGTAGGGATCGAAAGGATGCGCGCGCAGCAGCCAGACGTTGGTCGTCACCCACACGCCGAGAAAGACCATGAACATGCCGATGAACGTCCATGAGCCGCCAAGCCTCGCCACGCCATCGGCGACGCGTTCGCCGAAGGTGCGGTCGTCGTCGTCGGTACTCTTCGGCGGGCGGACGATGTGTTCGCGGCGATGGATCTGGGTGAGCACCGCGCGTTCGGCGGCGGTGGCGTGTTCCCAGGCTTTGCCCAGCCAGCGATCGGAAAGACCGGAAAGGTCGTGGTTGCTCATGACGATGCTCGCGAAAAGGCCTGCGCACAGCATAGGCCTGCCGCAGCGGCGCGTGTTCGCGGGCGCTGCCGCATGCTGATCGCGTTCAACAAGCCGTATGGCGTGCTCTGCCAGTTCACGGACCGCAATGTGCCGGCGCGGCCCACGCTCGCGGACTTCGGCCTGCCGGCCGACGTGTATCCGGCCGGACGCCTCGATCACGACAGTGAAGGTCTGCTGCTGCTCACCGACGACGGCGCGCTGGCGCACCGGATCACCGACCCGCGCCACAAGCTGGCGAAGACCTATCGTGCGCAGGTGGAAGGCGAGCCGCAGCCGGCGCAGCTCGACGCGCTGCGTCGCGGCGTCGAACTCAACGACGGCATCACGCGTCCGGCGCAGGCGATGTGCATCGATGCGCCAGCGCTGTGGCCGCGCGACCCGCCGGTGCGGTATCGCAAGACCGTGCCCGATGCGTGGCTGGAGCTGACCATCCGCGAAGGCCGCAATCGCCAGGTGCGGCGGATGACCGCTGCAGTTGGCTTGCCGACGCTGCGGCTGGTGCGCGTGGCGATCGGCGATTGGCGGTTGGATGATCTGCAGCCGGGGGAGTGGCGGCGGCTGGATTGAGTGACACAATGCTTTTTTGTGGGAGCGGCGGAAGCCGCGAAGCCGGCACGGTTGCCGACGATGCGTTGTTCATCGTCATGGCTCAGTTCGCAATGTCGGATTGCATGCAGTGTCGCGCCCGAGAGAGTGCGGGTTTCGCGGCTTCCGCCGCTCCCACAGGTGCAACGCCGTCAGCGTTGCGGACTCAGGTTCCTCGCGGCTTCGCCCGATGCGTCGCGGTCGCGCTCCATGGATCTTCCGGCCATGGATGCCTCGGGTAGCGGCCCTTCATTTCCTTTTTCACTTCCGGATAAGTTCTTTCCCAGAAGCTGCGCAGATCCTGGGTGATCTGCAGCGGACGGCCGCCCGGCGACAGCAGGTGCAAGGTCAGCGGCACGCGGCCATCGGCAACGCGCGGCGTGTCGGCCAGGCCGAACAATTCCTGCAGCTTCACCGCGAGCACCGGCGGCTGCGGTGCGTCGGTCGCGGTGTCGTAGGCGTATTCGATCTTCCGCTCCATGCCCGAGGGCACCACGATGCGCGTCGGTGTGAGCGCATCGATACGTTGGCGCAGTGGCCAGTCGAGGCCTGATCTTCCGATTCCGGATTTCAGCGCTTCGCCCAGTTCGTCTTCGCTCAATGCATCGAGCCGGGTCTTGCCGGCGAACGCGGGTTTCAGCCATGCGTCGAGACTCGCCAGCAGCGCGTCGTCGGACAGATCGGGCAGCGACAGTTCCGGCATCCACGCGCGCAGACAGCGCACGCGGGCGCGCCACTGCGCGAGCGATTCGCGCCACGGCAGCGCATCGATGCCCAGCGCGCGCACCGCATCGGTCAGCGCCTGTGCGGCCTGCGCAGGATCGACGCGACCGGCCGGCCGCGCGTCGAGCACGATGCCGTCGAAACGCTGCACGCGCTCGGCGACCAGCGCGCGCTTCGCCTCGTCCCAACGCACTTCGTCGCGATCGGAAAAGCGCGCGGCGAAGTCCCGACGCAACCGCATTTCGTCGACCGGCGCGGCGCGCAGCACTTTCGCGTCCTTCGCCTCGAAGCGCAGATCGCAGGCGACGATCCAGGGTTCGCCGATCATCGCGCTGTCGTCGAACAACTGCGCCATGCGTCCGTTGGCGAGCGGATAGCGGCGCAGATCGCTGCCGTGTCGGTAGCCGATGCGGTCGGGAAACGCATGCGCGAGCAGATCGCCCAGCGCATGCGCCGGCACGCTCGCCGGCGGTCTGGCGTTGCAGCGCAGACGACGACGCCACTGCATCGCTGCGGCATCCAGCGCCTGCAGCGATGAGCGCACCGCTTCCGGCGGCGAACGCCCCTGACGATGCGCGGCCAACGCCTGCCAGCGCGCCGCCAGCGCGTCGCTGCGGCCCTGTCCCGGAATCGCGCGCAGCGGATCGCGCGCTTCCAGCAGCGCGGCGATATCGCAGGCGAGCGCGGTCTCGTCGTCGTTCGCGGCCGACAGCAGCATCGCCGCGAGCCGAGGATGGGTGCCGATCGCCAGCATCCTGCGTCCGAGCGCGGTGATCGCATTGCCAGTATCCAGCGCACCGAGTCGCTGCAGCAATTCGCGCGCTGCGGCCATCGCGCCGGTCGGCGGCGCATCGACGAAACGCAGGTCGTCGCTGCCCCAGGCCGCGAGTTCCAGCGCCAGCGATGCGAGTTCGACCTGCGCGATCTCCGGCCGGCGCTGCGGTTCCAGTCGCTGCGATTCCGGCCAGAGTCGGTAAGCCCAGCCCTCGGCGACACGGCCGGCGCGACCCGCGCGCTGGTCCGCCGACGACTGCGCGATGCTCACCACGTCCAATCGCGAAAAGCCGCTGTTCGGATCGTAGCGCGGCTCGCGCGCCAGGCCGCTGTCGATGACGACGCGCACGCCGGGCAGGGTGACGCTGGATTCGGCGACGTTGGTCGCCAGCACCACGCGGCGGCGACCGTCCTGCGACGGTTGCAGCACGCGCGACTGCTGTTCGACCGGAAGTTCGCCGTGGAGCGCGAGGATTTCGACATCTTGGCTGTTCCCTTCTCCCCTCGGGAGAAGGTGGCGCAAAGCGCCGGATGAGGGTTCGTCCGACGCGCGATGATCCGATCGCGAATCAGTTCCACCGACCCGCTCCCCAACCCCTCTCCCGGCGGGAGAGGGGCTCTGTTGCGCCAACAATGCCTGCACCTTCCCGATCTCCCGCTGCCCCGGCAGGAACATCAGCACATCGCCCGGATGTTCGGCGAGCGCATGCTCCACCGCGCGCTTGGCCTGATGTTCGATCGCCTCATCGCGGCGCGCGGGAAAGTGCGCGATACGCACCGGATAACTGCGCCCGGCGCTGGACAGCCGCGGCGCATCGAGAAACGCCGCGAGCTTTTCCCCGTCCAGCGTCGCCGACATCACCACCAGCCGCAGGTCTTCGCGCAGACCCGCCTGCACGTCGAGCGCGAGCGCGAGCCCGAGATCGCCGGCGAGATGCCGTTCGTGGAATTCGTCGAACAGGATCGCGCCGACGTTTTCCAACATCGGATCGTCCTGCAGCATCCGTGTCAGGATGCCTTCGGTCACGACTTCGATCCGCGTCTTCGCGGTGATCTTGTTCTCGAAACGGATGCGATAACCGACGGTGTCGCCCACCGCTTCGCCCAACTGCCCGGCCATGAACTGCGCTGCCGCGCGCGCGGCCACGCGGCGCGGTTCCAGCATCACGATCTTCCGCCCGCGCAGCCAGTCGGCATCCAGCAGCGCCAGCGGCACCTGGGTGGTCTTGCCTGCGCCGGGCGGTGCTTCCAATACGAGACGCGTGCCGGTTTGCAACGTCCGCCGGATCTCCGGCAACAGTTCGACGATGGGGAATGCGGCGTGCGGCGTCATCGCACAAGGCTAACAGGACACGTGTGCGCGCCGTCTGTCGGGCCGCCCCCGCGCCCCGCGCGAATTAGGTGGCGGCTGTCATGACCCTCGGCTAGATTGCGGCCTCCACCCCGGAAGGAAGGTTCTCATGTCGCGTGCGTATACCTCGCTGTGCCCTTTGGCCTGCGCCCTGCTCCTCGCAAGCGGCGGCGCCCAGGCCGCCGTTTTCATCAATGAATTCCATTACGACGATTCCACGTCGTCCGGCGACACCGGCGAGCGCATCGAAGTCGTCGCCACTGCGGGCGAAACGCTCAGCGCCTACCGTGTCTATCTCTACAACGGCGCAACGCCCACCGCTGCCATCACCTACGACAACGACCTCGTGCCCGCAGGCAGCCTGGTCACCTGCGGCGGCCAGGTGCGCATCGCCACCCTGACCTACGCGACCAACGGCATCCAGAACGGCACCAACGACGGTATGGCATTGGTGGACCCGAGCGGTCAGGTCGTGCAGTTCATCAGCTACGAAGGCCAGATCAAGGCCAGCGCCGGTCCGGCCGCCGGCCTGACCAGCACCAATCTGTCGGTGTCCGAAACCGGTTCCGACGCCGCCGGAAAATCGCTGCGGCTCGCCGGCAGCGGCACCACATACGCCAACTTCACCTGGCAGGCACCGGCCACCGCCACCTTCGGCACCTGCAACACCGGACAGACGTTCTCGACGATCCCGCCGAACACCCCGCCTGCCGTCACCGGCACCACGCCGACCGCCGGTTCGACCTCGTTCCCGGCCGCCGGCAATCTGGCCGCGACCTTCAGCGAAACGGTCACCGCCGCCGCTGGCGCGTTCACGCTCTCCTGCGCATCGTCCGGTGCGGTGGCGCTGACCTATCCGGGCAGCGGCAGCAACTTCTCGATCTCCACCAACACCGCGCTGATCGCCGGCGAAGCCTGCACCTTCACGATCGTGGCCAACAACATCACCGATGCGGGCGGCGCCAAGCCGGCCGCGAACACGGTGGTGAACTTCAACGTCGCCTCCGGCGGCGGCGGCGGCACCGGCTATTACGCGCACGTCAACACCAGCAGCGCCTCGCAGCTGCGCTGCTCGTTGCACGCGACGATCAAGGGCCACACCGCGTATCCGTACAGCGGCGGCACCACCAACACCTGGACGATCCTCGAAATCGCCGACGAAGATCCGTTGAACTCCACCAAGGTGCTGGACGTCTATCGCAACCACAGCTACACGAAGGTCACCAGCCGCGCCGGCACCGGCACCGGCCTGACCTACAACCGCGAGCACACGTGGCCGAAGTCGCTGGGCTTCAGCGCGGAAACCGGCAACCTCGGTCTGCCGAACTCGCCGCACACCGACACCCACATGCTGTACGCGTCGGACACCAACTACAACTCGGATCGCGGCAACAAGCCGTACGGCAACTGCAGCGGCTGCACCGAGCGCGCCACCGAAGCCTACAACGGCGCCGGCGGCGGCACGGGCGTGTATCCGGGCAACTCCAACTGGTTCAACGCCAGCTACTTCCAGACCTGGGGCAAGCGCAAGGGCGACGTGGCGCGCGCGGTGATGTACATGGCCGTCCGCTACGAAGGCGGCACCCACCCGACCACCGGCCAGAACGAACCGGATCTGGAACTGACCGACAACCCGAGCCTGATCGTGGGCACGTCGAGCTCCCCGGCCTACATGGGTCTGATGTCGACCCTGCTCGCATGGCACCAGGCTGATCCGCCGGATGCCCGCGAACTGGCGCGCAACGAAGTGATCTACAGCTTCCAGGGCAACCGCAACCCGTTCATCGATCACCCGGAATGGGCCACCTCGGGTCTGTTCACCTCGGCCAAGCCGCCGACCTGCCAGCTGAACTGATCGACACGACATTGCCGTGATGTGCGAAAACGCCGGCGAGAGATCGCCGGCGTTTTTTGTTACGTCGGTGACGTCCGTCATCCAGCGTCCTATGTGCCGGCACGTGGTATTCGTTCGCTGTACAACCCGGGATGTCGCAGCGGATGATCGAACCTTCTGAAAAGCGCAATGCCAACCGTTGCCGATCGTGCTGGAAGACCTGGATGTCGAAAGCGCGACGTTTCCACTTGCGATGCGGTGATGGCTTGCCTCGCCTGGCATTCATCGGCCTGTTTTGTGCACTGCAGACCGGGTGCTCTCCTGATGCGGCGGTAGGTGCCAATGCGCGACAAGGCGTCACCCTTGTCCTTCAAAATGCGACGCTGATCGATGCCGAAGGCGGACCGGCGCGCAAGGGCATGTCCGTGGTCATCAGCGACGGCAACATCGTGAACATCGAGAAGTCGGAACGTCTCCGATTGCAGCCAGGATGGCAGGTCGAATCACTGGAAGGGCAGTTCCTGCTGCCTGGACTGATCGACACGCATGCGCATGCCACCTTTCTGCGCGATCCGGAACATTTCGCCGGTTACGACCGTGCAACGACGGAACGCATCCTCAAGATCCTGCTGGCGCATGGCATTACCACCATTCGCAACCCGGCAGCACCGGAAGCCGAAGCGGTCGCGCTGCGTGAAGACATCCGTGCGGGTCGGGTGATTGGCCCACGGATATTGACCGCCGGACGACCGATCGACTGGGGCAACGAGCACACCCCCGAAGAAGCCCGTGCCGAGGTCGATCGACAGTCGGATGTCGGCGTGGACTACATCAAGGTCTATGCGAAGACCACCCCGAGACTGCTGCGGGCTGTCACCGATGCGGCGCACGCGCGCGGCCTGCCGGTGGTCGGTCACCTGCAGACGATCACGCCCGAGGAAGCGGTCGATGCCGGGATCGATGCGATCACGCATGGCGCGACCTGGACGACGGCACTGCTTCCCATCTCTCGACGCGAAGCGTATCGCGCACGAAAACGCGAAGTGGGCGGCTTACGCGCCAGGATCGACTGGTTGGCATGGGTTGATCTCGACGGGCCCGAGATCGATCGCACTGTCCGCGCGGTTGCCGCAGCGCGGACACCCATTGATCCGACGTTGATCGCTTACATCACGAAATTCCGCGGGCGGGATCACCGATACAGGAACAGTCCTTATCTGGATGTCGCCCCCAAAGAGGTGTTGCAGACCTGGGACGGCTGGCTGGACGACTGGTCCGCTGGCGATATCGAACGCGGGACGGCCGTATGGCCGCGCATGCTCGCACTGGTGAAACGGTACTACGATGCCGGCGCGCTGCTCACCACCGGCTCCGATTTCCCGAATCCATACGTGATTCCAGGCGCGGGGCTGCACGATGAAATGGCGCTGCTGGTAGAGGCGGGCATTCCACCTGCCGACGTGCTCCGGATCGCGACCCGCAATGGCGCCGAGTCGCTCGATCTGCTCGACGAAATCGGCACCATTGCCATCGGGAAGCGCGCGGATCTGGTCGTGCTCCGCGCGGACCCGACCCGGGACATCGCCAATATCCGCCGGATCAGCAAGGTATATCTGGGCGGCAAAGCGCTTCTTCCTGCGCGATTGCTGCACGAAGCGGGGGTCGGCAACCCATACGATGAACCGATAGCGCATCGTTGATACGGCTTTGGCATCGCACTCGCAGGTGCAGCATCGACATGACCGCTGCGATCTACGGCATGAACCTATCGCCTTCGGCATTCCCTACATTTGTCGATTGGATATACAGGCAACGCAATCCAACACACCGCAGGCCACAACCGTGATCAAAACCATTCTCGCCGGGCTTACGTATTTCGCCATCGTGCTCGGGACAGGATTCGTACTCGGCGTCTTCCGTGTTCCTTTCCTCGTGCCGCGGATCGGCGAGCGCTGGGCTGAACTCGCGGAGATGCCGATCATGGCGGTCGTCATCTTTCTCGCTGCGGGCTTCATCCTGCGTCACTTTCCGGTCATCCGTTCCTCCGGTCGTTCCCTGGCCGCCGGGTTTCTTGCGCTAGCGTTGACGGTCTGCGCGGAGCTGGGTCTTGCGGTGGCCCTGCAGGATCGGACGCTGTCCGAATTCATCGACAGCAGGGACAAGGTTTCGGGTTCGGTCTATCTGTTGCTGCTGCTGGTCTTCGCGATCATGCCGCGACTTCGTCTTCGGCGGCATGCACAGGCCGCCGCCGAAAGCAGCGAGGAGTAGCGGGTCTCCCGCTCCGCGAGCGCATCGCCGCGCCCGGATCGCTCCGGGCGCGCCTTCGAGCTTGTCGATGTCTCACGGTTGTAAAAAAGCATCCGCCGGGAACCTCAGCGTCGCAGCGCTTCCTGCATGCGCTGGGCACCGCGCACGTTGGGCGCTTTCATTGCCGCTGACGTCGCTGCATCCGCCGGCAGCACCGGCTTCAGCCGTGTGCCTTGATTGCCGGCAGTGACCACATTGACCAGCGCGCGGATGTCGTTGACGTCGTTGACGACGCGGGTATTCAGATCGTCGACCAGCAGGACACCCGCGACCTGGTTGACGCGGTCCACCCATGGCGTGAAGCCGAACGCGCCGGGGCTGGAGACGATCAGCGGCGACGACGGGTCGATCCACTGGCCCAGGCCGTAACCGAAGCCGGTGGACGTCGGCGGACGCGAAACATCCACGGTACCGACCGTACGATCAACAGCCATCAGCTCGATGGTGGCGCGGCTGAGGAAACGCCGGCTGGGCAGGCACGACAGCAGCAGCGTGTTGTCGAGACAGCCGTAGGCCAGCACCATGTCGACCACTTTGCCGTAGTCCTCCAGCGTGCTGCGGACACCACCGGCGATGCGCGGATTGTCGGTGCGCACGTAGCCCGGCGCGGTGGAAGACGTGGCGAAGTCGGTGGCGTTCATGCCCAGCGGCGTGACCATTTCGGCGATGAAGATATCGTCCCAGGCCTTGCCGCTGGCCAGCTCGGCCATGCGTCCGGCGACCTGCATCGAATTGCCGCCGTAGGAGAAGACCGTGCCGGGTTGGCCGATCAGCGGCTGCTGCAGGATACGGTTCGCGCAGGTCTCGAGCGTGTACTGCGGGTTGGACATGCAGACATCGTCGCCGCCGGGCAGGGCGCTGGTATGCGAGAACAGCTGCGCGAGCGTGATCGAGCGCTTCGATGCTTCGACCGTCGGGAAATACTGGCCGACGGTGTCGGTCCAGCGCAGCTGGCCTTTCTCGACCACCCGCGCGACGGTCAGCGCCGACAGCCATTTGCTGGCCGAGGCGATGCGGATCCGCGTGCCCAGCGTGTAGCCGCCGAACGCGCGGCGGTAGACCACATTGCCGGCCTTGTTCACGCGCAGCGATGCGCCGTCGAGACCGTAGGTCTGCACGAAGCTCTGCATCTCGGCGGTGACCGGAGCGAAGTTGTAGTTGGGCACCGCGTGCACGGCGCCCGAAGCGCCGGCCAGTACGGTGAAGACGAAAGCGAAGATCGAGTGACGGTTCATGCGGGGCTCCTTGGCGGATATCGATGCGGTGTTGCATCGTGGTCCAGTGGTGATCAGCGGCGTCCGGAAGCGGATGCCTTCATCGGTTGCGGAATGGCTTTCCCTGCGCTGCGTTGCGCATCGGCCGGCAATTGCGCCGGCAGGGTCGGCTGCAGGCGGCGCCCCTGACCATCGGCGGTCACCACATCGATCAGTGCGCGGATGTCGTTGATGTCGTCGACCAGGCGCACGTTGAGATCATCGACCAGCAGGACACCGGCGATACGTTTGTTCCAGTCGACCCAGGGCGTGAATCCCACGCCGCCCGGGCTCGAGACGATCGATGGCGACGATGGATCGATCCACTGACCGAGGCCGTAACCGAAGCCGGTCGCGGTCGGCGGCCGATACAGGGACACCGTGCCGACGCTGCGATCGAGCGCCATGAAGGCAATGGTCGACGGCTGCAGAAAGCGACCATCGGCGGCGCAACTGCCATTGGGACGGACGCGCAGGCAGCCCTGCGCCAGCACCATGTCCACCACCTTGCCGTAGTCCTCCAGCGTGCTGCGCACGCTGCGGTCGATGGTGGGGTTGTTGTTGCGCACATAGCCCGGCGCGGTGGATTCACCGGAGTAGTCGGTGCCGGTCATGCCGAACGGCGCGATCATCTCGGCGATGAAGATGTCGTCCCAGGCCTTGCCGGTGGCGATCTCCGCCATCCGTCCGGCCACCTGCATCGAATTGCCGCCATAGGCGAACACCGTTCCGGGCTGGCCGATCATCGGCTGCTGGAGGATGTGGTATGCGCAGCTCGTCAGCGTGTAGAACGCATTCGACAGACAGCTGTCCTCTTCGTAGGCGAGGCCGCTGGTGTGAGAGAAGAGTTGTTGCAGCGTGATGCCGCGCTTGGCCGGTTCGGCGTTGGGGAAATACTGGCCGACCGTGTCGCCCCAACGCATCTGGCCTTTCTCGACCAGGCGCGCGATGGTCAGCGCCGACAGCCACTTGCTGGCGGAAGCGATGCGCACGCGGGTGCCGAGGGTGTAGCCGCCGAACGCGCGGCGGTACACCACGTTGTCGGCCTTGTTGACGCGCAGCGATGCACCGTCGAGCTGGTGCGCCTGCACGAACGACTGCATCCCGGCAGTGACCGGGGAAAAATCGTAGATCGGCGCCGCATGTGCGGCACCGGCCGCGCCGGAGAGCGCGGTCGCGGCAAACGTGGAGAACAAGGCGGAGAACAGGGTTCGCAACACGGCACGTCTTCCTTGGTTGAGGGACGCGACCATGAACGCGGGCAATGCATGCCGGGTTGACGTTTGCGGCGGTCGAAGATGTAAGCAATTGTTTCGGGCTGCCGGCGGCGGCCGGTGGAGCGATGATCGACGGAACGCATGCGGCGTTTCCGTACAATGACGGTTCAATCCTCACGGACTTGCGCATGACCCTGATCGACATCGGCGCCAATCTCACCCACGACAGTTTCGATCACGATCGCGAGGCCGTGCTGCAGCGCGCGCGCGAGGCGGGCGTGACGAAGATGATCGTCACCGGCGCCAGTCGCGAACATTCGCCCAAAGCCCTGCTGCTGGCGCGGACGTTTCCGGGCGTACTGTTCGCCACCGCCGGCGTGCATCCGCACCACGCGGTGGAATACACCGACGAATGCGACGCAGAGATGCGCGAACTGCACACGCACGCGGAGGTGGTGGCGGTGGGCGAATGCGGGCTGGACTACAACCGCGATTTCTCGCCGCGCCCGGCGCAGCGCAGGGCGTTCGAGCGGCAACTGCAGCTGGCTTCCGAACTCGGCGCGCCGGAATCGCGCAAGCCATTGTTCCTGCATCAGCGCGATGCGCACGACGATTTCATGGCGATGATGAAGAATTTCGACGATCGCCTCGGCCCGGCGGTGGTGCACTGTTTCACCGGCACCCGCAGGGAATTGTTCGACTACCTCGACCAGGACTGGCACATCGGCATCACCGGCTGGCTCTGCGACGAGCGTCGCGGTACCCACCTGCGCGAACTGGTGAAGCACATTCCGGCGCAGCGTCTGATGATCGAAACCGATGCGCCGTACCTGCTGCCGCGCACGGTCAAGCCATCGCCTTCGCATCGACGCAACGAGCCGATGTACCTCGCGCATATCGTCGAAGAACTCGCGCGCGATCGCGGCGAGACGGTCGCGACCGTCGCCGCCGCGACAAGCGCGACGGCGATGGCGTTTTTCAAGCTTTCTGGTAGCGCCGATCAGCAGTCGGCGGCACAGTCGTAGTAGTTGGTGCGGCACATGTCGTAACACCAGCCCTGCCCGGGCGTGCACGAGTACCAGCAGTCGGTGTACTCGGTCTGGCACATCCTGATGCACTGGTTGCCGGCGGCAGCCGTGGTCGTCGACATCGACATGCCCAGGCCGGCCGCCATCGCCATCATGCTGGCAGGACCCACGTTTTCGTCTTCATCGTCCTTCTCCTTCCGAGTACGATCGACTCTATTGGAAGCCGGATCAAAGAGTTCCAGCTATTTTTTATCGTGGTGATCTAAGCGAGCCTACAAATCAAAAAGTTACTGGCCGCAGGCTTGAAAGCAAGCGCTACGCTGCTCTAAGCATTGATTCTCTGGGAAACCACTTCTAATACACCCAAGGTATTTATTACCGCAATCTAAGGTGCATTTATCACCGATAAATATTTGGCTTTCGTCTTTTGCAAACGATGTACTCATTCCCAATCCTGTTGAAAATGCAAGTACGGCGGCCCACAACAGCGTTCTGGTTTTCACTTCACACTCTCCTTATCGATATATGGGCCGCTAAAAGGTCGGGCCCGTTGACCTTACCTTTGTGCGCCAATTGCTTTCAAAGCTTCCAGGATCGCCGTCTCGCGATAACCATCGATCCGGCGATCGCCGATGTACACCAAGGGCACGCCGATGCCGCCCTTCGCGGCGAACTCGTCGTTGGCGGTCTTCGATTTGTCGATCTGGTATTCGGTGTACTTCACGCCCTTCGCGGCGAACAGCGCTCGCGCCTGCGCGCAAAAGGGGCAGGTGCTGGTGGTGTAGATCACCACGTCGTTGCCGACTTTCGCGTACAGCGCATCGTGATCGCCGGTGGTGTACTCCTTCGGCGGAAACACGGTGTTGTAGAGCGCGACCGCTTTCGGCCCGCCGTACAGGCCGGCCATGAAAAACGCGGGGATCAACAGCAGCGGCAGGAATTTCCTCAGCCTGTTCAGCATCGCCTTCTCCTTGGCGGGGTTGCGATATCGCAACCCTGTCGATGTCGGTCGAACTTACTCCCGGCGATGCGCGGGCGCACGCTGCACCGCGCCATGCAGGATGGCCGTTCAGCGCACGGTGTTCTCGCGCTCTTTCTTGCCGCTGAACAGTTTGCGCACCAGCGCGATCAGGCCGATGAACAGGAACACGATGAACTTCTTGCCGGCGAGCAGCAGCACGCCGAGCTTGGCGAGCAGGCCGGTCTTGGCGGCGATGCCGCCGCCGATCAGCGCTGCGACGCCATAACCGGCCAGTTTGTCGTTGCCGGCATCGTAGTCGGCATAGCGCGCGCCGGAATCGAATTCGGCCATCGGCAACAGCTGTTGCATGCCGGTCTGCACCGCACTGAGCTCGGACATTCCGGCGACCGCGTTCAGGCTGAGAAAACCACGGCGGCCGAGTACGCGCACATCATAGTTGAGGGTGTGCTGCTCGTTGCCCTGGAATGCGATTTCCTTCGCCCAGTAGAGTTTCTTGCTGGCGGTGTCGTAACGCGGCGGAACCGCCCAGCCGACCAGCTCCACTGGTTCGTAACCGGCCTCCTTGCGCGCCGCGTTCTCTTCCTGCGTCGCCTTCTTCAGCTCGACGAGCATGGCGTTGTAATCGGTTTTCGCCGCATCCTCGTCCGCGACGTAGCCCTCGTCGGAATACGTGACCACCACCGCCCAGGATTTCTCGCTGTCGAGCGGTGCGGACGTGGGCACGATCAGGCCGAGGATGCTGTCGTCCGGAGGGTTTCCCCAGAATTCCTCGAGCACGCGGCGTGCATCGGTTTTTTCGAGATAGCGGAACTGCGAGCCCAGGCGGAATCGCGCTTCGGCTTCGGAGACGGGGACATCGCCGCTGCGGAACTTCAACGAAGCCATGAAGGTTTTCAGCTGCGCGGCGGCCTCGTCGGGCGTCTGTGCGGACACCCTCTGGCCGAACGACAGCGCGATCGCGACCAGCGCGACCCATCCCCATTTCCTGAACATGACGACCCCGATCGATGAGCGCCCCCGCGCCCGTGGCGGAAGTGTGCCGCGAGCGAGCGCGCAGCGCCAGAAGAATTCAGTAAACCGCCAGATCGCCGCAGCCGGCCATCGCCGATTCGCCCTGCAGCGCGATCTTCACCCGCTGCGGGTGGACGACATCGGCATCGTCGGTGCAGGCTGCGGTGACGATTTCGACCCGGATCGCTTGCTTGCCTTTGGCGGTGTCGAGCGTGCCGTCGAGTGCGATCGGTGCGCCGCGCGCCGGTCCGGGCGTGTCGCGATAGAACAGCGTGCCGTCCGCTTCGTGCGTGCCCATGCCCCATGCCAGATGCACGCGGTGGCGCAGGCCGTCCGCGGTCGGCCCGCCCTCGCTCTGGATCTCGATGTTGAAGTGCTCGCCCAGGCCCCTGAACGCGGCCACCGGGCTGACCTTGTCCACCATGTCGGCCGAGATCTTGCCGGAGGCGCCGGGCGGCGGCGGCGACGCCTGCGGCGGATCCGTGGGCGGTGCGGCGGCGGCCTGCGGCTGGGTGGCCGTGCACGCGGTCAATGCGGCGATCAGTACAACGGCAGTGCAGGTGGGGATTCGCATGGTTCGCTCCTGGCGTCTGGACGGTCGCGATAACGGGCCGGTGAAGGTCTCGGGGTCAGCTGCGCATCCCGACGCCGCGCTTCAACAGCCACAGGCCCAGTGCGCCCAGCACCACCACGAAGCCCAGCATCAGCGCATAGGCCAGCCACAGCGGCACGTCGGACACGCCCAGCAGGCCGTAGCGGAACGCGTTGACCATGTAGAAGATCGGGTTGAGATGGGTCGCGGCTTCGGCCCAGTCGGGCAGCAGCTTCACCGAATAGAACACGCCGCCGAGATACGTGAGCGGGGTGAGGATGAAGGTCGGCACGATCGCGATGTCGTCGAACTTCTTCGCGTACACCGCGTTGACGAAACCGGCGAGGGCGAAGATGGTCGCGCCCAGCAGCACCGTGGTCAGGGTGACGAACGGATGCGGCATGCGCACGTGGGTGAAGAACATCGCGATCACCAATACGATCGCGCCGACCATCAGCCCGCGCAGCACCGCGCCGGCGACGTAGCCGCCGAGGATCACCCACGACGGCATCGGACTGACCAGCAATTCCTCGATGTGGCGGCCGAATTTGGCGCCGAAGAAGCTCGACGAGATGTTGCCGTAGCTGTTCTGGATGATGCTCATCATCACCAGCCCGGGAACGATGAAGTCCATGTACTTGATGCCGTCCATCTCGCCGACGCGCGAACCGATCAGGCCGCCGAAGATCAGGAAATACAGGGTCATGGTGATCGCGGGCGGGACCAGGGTCTGGCCCCAGATGCGCAGGATCCGCGCCACTTCGCGACGGACGATGGTGTACAGCGCGACGCGCTGGCGCTGGCCGATGCTCATCTCGACGGAAACGTTCTCCTGCGCACTCATGCCGCCACCGCCTTTGCGCTGTCGTTGCCGGTGAGCCGCACGAACAGCTCCTCCAGCCGGTTGGTCTTGGTGCGCATCGAGCGCACGCGGATCCCGGCGGCATCCAGCGCGGCGAACACCTGGTTCAATTCCATCGCGCGCGGTTTTTCGATATCGATGGTGTGATCGTCTTCGGCCAGCAGCGTCGCGCCTTCGATCCTCGGCAGCTCGGCCGGGAGCATGTGCTCGATATCCAGCAGGAAGCCTTCGACATCGAGTTTCGCCAGCAGCGCCTTCATCGGACCTTCCTCGACGATCCGGCCCTTGTCGATGATCGCGAGGTTGCGGCAGAGGCTTTCGGCCTCTTCCAGATAATGCGTGGTCAGGATGATGGTGGTGCCCGAGGCGTTGATCTCCTTCAGCGTCTTCCACATGCCGCGGCGGATTTCGATATCGACGCCGGCGGTGGGCTCGTCGAGGATCAGCAGGCGCGGGCTGGTCATCATCGCGCGGGCGATCATCAGCCGCCGTTTCATGCCGCCGGAGAGCGTACGGCTCATCTTGTCGGCCTTGTCCCACAGCTGCGCTTCCTTCAGCACCCGCTCGGCGCGTTCGCGGGCGATCGTGCGCGGCACGCCATAGAAGCCGGCGTAGTTCACGCAGATGTCGAACGGCTTCTCGAACATGTTGAAGTTGATTTCCTGCGGCACCAGGCCGATCAGGCGCATCGCCGCGTCGCGGTCGGCGGCGATGTCGACGCCGAAGATGCGGACTTCGCCCGACGTCTTGTTGACCAGCGAACTGGTGATGCCGATCAGGGTCGACTTGCCGGCGCCGTTGGGGCCGAGCAATGCGTAGAAATCGCCCGGCAAGACATCCAGCGATACGCCCTTGAGGGCTTCGACGCCGTTGTCGTAGGTCTTGCGCAGGTCGCGGATCGAAAGCGCCGGCAGATGGGTGCCGGAAGCGGAGTCTGGAAGCATGGGGGTCCTCACTCCGCCGCAGGGAGGGGAACAGAACGGCGGAACCGCTAGTATAGGCGGCCATGCCCGGCTGCCTGGATGTCTTCGCCCGGCAACACTCCTTCCCACAGAGTCGCCCTGTGTCCGCTCATTTCCCGCTCAAACTCGTCGCCCGCCGGATGTTGGCCCCCACCGTCGCCCATCTCGGCTTCGTCCGCGACGATGGCGCACCGCTGGATTACATCCCCGGCCAGTTCCTGCAGGTGCATTTCCACTACGCCGACGGCACCGCGACCAAGCGCAGCTACTCGCTCGCCACCCAGCACGATCATGCGCTGGCGCCGGGCGATGCGGTCGAGATCGCGGTCAGTTACGTGGCCGGCGGCGCGGCGACCATGCTGTTCGAAGGCCTGGCGCTGGGCGGCACGATCACCGCCAGCGGCCCCTACGGCCGCTTCTGCCTGATGCCCGCCGACGCCAACCGCCGCTATCTGCTGATCGGCACCGGTACCGGCGTCACCCCGTACCGCGCGATGCTGCCGCAGCTGGCGGCGCAGATCGCGGGACGCGGGATCGAAGTCGTCCTGCTGTTCGGCGCGCGCACGCCCGAGGAGCTGCTGTACGGCGACGAATTCCGCGCTTTCGCCGACGCGCACACGAACTTCCGCTTCGTGCCCTGCTTCTCGCGCGAACTGCCCGCCGAGGGCTCGCCGCACGCGCATGCCGACGTGCGCAAAGGCTATGTGCAGGACCAGCTCGCCGAATTCGCGCCGCAGGCCGAAGGCGACATCGCCTACCTCTGCGGCAACCCGAACATGGTCGACGCCTGTTTCGAGACGCTGAAAAGCCACCACCTGCCGGTCTCGCACATCCGTCGCGAAAAGTACGTCAGCAGCAAGTAACGCCGCTTTCCATCCAGCGCGGCACGAATCGTTCCGTGATGCCAACGGCCCATCAGAGGATCGCGATGTCGGAAACGATCCAGACCCTTTCGCTGTTTCCGCCAGCGGAAGAGGACCTATCCGCTGTGCCGAGCCGGCACAGGCCTGTCGGGTTTCCCTTGCGGTTCGCTGCGTGGGTGGTCACGGGCGTCATCCTCGGCCCGCTGATCGCCCACGATTGGCCCGACACGCCATTCGTCGCGATGGTCGCCGAAGGCGGGTGGCTCCGCTTCCTGTTCACGTTGTCGATCGCTCTGGGAGCGTTGTGGCTGTCGGCTGCACTGCAGATCGTCTTTCACGAACTGGGTCACATGGCCTTCGGGATCGCATGCGGCATGCGGCCTCTCGCGATCAGCTTCGGGCCCTGTCTTTTCGTACGTCACACCAGCGGTTGGCGCCAGCATCCCCCGATGGTCGTCAAAGGGATCGGGGGCTTCGCAATGATGCTGCCCAGGCCGGATCGTACTTTCGGCAACGGCAGCATGATGCTGTTCGTGCTGGGCGGCGCGACGATGAACCTGCTGCTGGCGACCGCCGGCTTCGTCGTACTGCAGCAGATGACGTCGGCGCCTGTGGAGATGCGGATCGCTGTCGCTCTGTTCGCGTTGTCGGGATTGCTGTTCGCGGCGATGAGTCTCACCCCCAGGCTGTCGCATGGCTGGATGACCGACGGACGCTGGCTGCTTGAAGCGCTGCGCGGCACGGAACAGTCGCGCATCCTGCGCGACAGCATGCGCATTTCGGCGCTCTCCCTGTCGGGTGTACGGCCTTCCGCGTGGCCATCGGTACTGCCGCACCCGTCGCTGCTGCCGGGCTTGTTCCCGGTCGTGGCCATGGAAGCGCTTGGACTGGAACTCCTGCGGGCCCTGGATCGCGGAGATCGCGCGACGGCGGATGTCCTGGCCCGGGCGTTGCACGGGCAATACCCGACTCTGTCCACTTTCCACCGGACATACGCGGCACTGTCGCTGGCCGTGTATGCGGCCGATGTCGATCCTTGCCCGGAACTGTTGGCCGCATGGATCGATAAAGCCAAGGGCGACACCATTCTGCCCGCGAATGGGCTGCGTTCGTGGTTGACTGCGGAACTGGCGATGCGCCATTCCGATCTGGACGGCGCTCGTGCCGCAGTCGCCCAAGCGCGCGAAGCACTCCGGATCGATGGCGATTCGGGGGAAACCGCTCTTATCATCGATCGGCTCGACCGGCTTCAGGACCGGTTGGTCGAAACATCGCAGTCACATCCTTCACCCTGACACGTCCAAGCACATGAAGCCGGGCAGCGCGCCCGATCGAACACCACCACCGAGATGCCTTCCATGTTCAAACCCCTGTTGCTGTGCTCACTCGCGCTGGCGCTCGCCGCCTGCGACGGGCAGGCTGAAAAGACCGCGGTTCCGAAGACCGACGCCAACGGCGATGTGCGCTACGGCGGCCTGGTGTTCAAGCCCTGCGCGCTGGGCGGCGATCGCGGCGAAGGCGTCGAAGCGCAGTGCGCTGTACTGCAGGCGCCGGAGAATCACGACGCGCCCAACGGCCGCAGGATTTCCCTGGCCGTGGCGATGATCCCCGCCAAGAGCCAGATCCAGTCGGACCCGGTGGTGATCATCGCCGGCGGGCCGGGGCAGTCGATCCTCGAAAGCTATCCGATGCTGCATCCGGCGCTGAGCGATGTCCGCCGCAATCGCAACATCCTGTTGATGGATGCGCGCGGCACCGGCGGCTCGCATCTGTTGCAGTGCGACGAAATCGTTTCTCTCGACGAAAACGCCGAGGACAGCGACGATCCCGCGAAACTGCGCGCATTGACCGAGCGCTGCCGCGATCGCCTGGCGAAGACCTCGGACCTGCGCTTCTACACCACCGCCGACCACATCCGCGACCTGGATCTGCTGCGCGCCACCATCGGCGTGGAACAGCTCAACGTCGCCGGCATTTCCTACGGCACCCGCGTCGCTCAGCAATACGCGGCCCGCTATCCGGAACACACCCGCACCGTCACCCTCGACTCGATCGCGCCGAACACGCTGGTGCTGGGCCAGGAGCACGCGCTCAATCTGGATACGGCGATCAAGAAGCAGTTCGCGCGCTGCGTGGCGGATGCGGCCTGCAAACGCAACATCGGCGATCCCGATGCATTGCTGATCAAGGTGCGGACGACGCTGCAGGCAGGTGGCCTTGCCGCGGTGCGTTATCGCGATCCGACCAATGGCGAATGGCGCGAAGAAGTGCCGCAGTTCGGGCATCTCGGCAGTCTGCTGCGGTTCTACGCGTACCGTCCGGAATCGGCATCGATGCTGCCATTGATCCTGCACGACGCTGCGCTGGGCCGCTACGAAACACTGTTGTCGCAGTCGCGCGCGCTGAGCGGCGATATCGGCGATTCGATGGCGCTGGGCATGCATCTGTCGGTGAGCTGCACCGAAGATCCGGAAATACGGCCGCGCCCGGAAGACGACAAGACGATCCTGGGCAACAGCATCGCCGAGTTCATCCAGGCGCAATGCGCCGTGTGGCCGAAAGGCACGCGCGATCCCGGCTTCCGCAAACCGTTGGCGGGCGATGTTCCGGTGCTGGCGATCAGCGGCGAGTACGACCCGGTCACGCCGCCGCGCTACGGCGACGAAGTGGTGAAGACGCTGCCGAACGGCCGTCATCTGGTGCTGCCGGGGCAGGGCCACAGCGTACTGACCACCGGCTGCATGCCGAAATTGTTCGCGCAGTTCGTGGAGACCGCCGATGCCAAGAAGATCGACGCCAGCTGCCTGAAACGCTTGAAGCCGACGCCGCCGTTCGCGGGCAATTACGGCTGGGAGCCTTGATCCGGCGCTGAAGCCCGAAGCCATGTTCCTCCTCTTGGTCTTTTTGGCCAAGGGCGGCGGATCATTCGCAAACGCTGCGGTGCGTGCGTCATCCACCTATTTTCTTCACGGGGCTGTCCCATGATCGATGTCAATAATCTGCACAAGTCGTTCAAGACCAAGACCGGTCTGGTGCAAGCCGTGCGCGGCGTGAGTTTCACCGCCCATGATGGCGAAATCACCGGCCTGCTCGGCCCGAACGGCGCCGGCAAGACCACCACGCTGCGCATGCTCTATACGTTGATGTCGCCCGACCAGGGCACGGTGACGGTCGATGGCTTCGACATCCAGAAGAATGCGACTGCGGTGCGCCAGCGCCTGGGCGTACTGCCCGACGCGCGCGGCGTGTACAAGCGCCTGACCGCACGCGAGAACATCGCCTACTTCGGCGAGCTGCACGGACTGGATGCGAAGACCATTGCGATGCGCACCGCGCGGCTGGCGGAAACGCTGGGAATGGAAGATGTCCTCGACCGTCGCACCGAAGGCTTCTCGCAGGGCCAGCGCACCAAGACCGCGATCGCGCGGGCGCTGGTGCACGATCCGAAGAACGTGATCCTCGACGAACCCACCAACGGGCTCGACGTGATGACCACCCGTGGTTTGCGCCAGTTCCTGCTGCAGCTTCGCGCCGAAGGCCGCTGCGTGATTTTCTCCAGCCACATCATGCAGGAGGTCGCTGCGCTGTGCGACCGGATCGTGGTGATCGCGGCCGGCGAAGTCAAGGCGATCGGCACGCCCGATGAATTGCGTGCGCGCGCGGGCCACGAGAATCTCGAAGACGCCTTCGTCCAGTTGATCGGCTCGGAGGAGGGCCTGCACGCATGAGCACGTCCTTGAATATCTTCATGACCGTATTGCGCAAGGAACTGCGCGATTTCGCCCGCGACCGGCGCACCTTCCTGATGGCGCTGTTGCTCGGCCCGCTGATGTATCCGCTGCTGATGCTGGGCATGGGCAAGCTGATGGAAGCGCGGATGAGCACGCAGCTGGAGAAGCCGCTGGAGATTCCGATCATCGGTGCGCAGCATGCGCCGAATCTCGTCGCGTGGTTGGCGACGCAGGACATCCGCGCCAAGCCGGCGCCGAAGGACCTGATCGCCGCGATCCGCAACCAGGACGAGGACGTGGCGCTGGTGATCGCACCCAACTTCGGCGAGGAATGGCGCGCCAGCCGGCCGGCGAAAGTGGAGATCGTCGCCGACACCACCCGCACCAATGCGGATGTGCCGATCGAACGGCTGCGCTCCGCGCTCAACGCCTACAGCGCTCAGGCCGGCGCATTGCGTCTGGTCGCGCGCGGCGTGAACCCGCTGTTGACGCAATCGGTGGCGGTGACACAGCGCGACGTGGCCACGCCCGAAGCTAAGCAGGGACGGATGATGTCGATCGTGCTGCCGTTGATCCTGGTGCTGTTCGCATTCATGGGCGGCGCGCATCTGACCATGGACGTGACCGCAGGCGAACGCGAACGGCAATCGCTGGAACCGCTGCTGGCGACGCCGGTCGCGCGTGGAACGCTGGTCAGCGGCAAGATGGCGGCAGCGTCGCTGATCGGCATCGCCAGCGTGATCCTCACCCTGCTGTCGTTCAAGCTCAGCGCAGCGCTGTCGACCAGCGCAATGGCGAGTTCGCTGGATGTCTCGTTTCTCGCCATCGGCAGGATGATGCTGGTGCTGCTGCCGCTGGTGCTGATCGGAACGGCGCTGCTGACCTTCATCGCCGCCGGCTCGAAAAGCATGAAGGAAGCGCAGAGCCACATGGTGTGGCTGATGTTGATGCCGATGCTCCCCAGCTACGCGCTGATGGCGTATCCGCTGAAGGACCAGGATCTGTGGCAGTACGCGATTCCGTTCTTGTCGCAGAACCAGATGCTGGTCAAAGCCAGCCGCGGCGAGAACGCATCGCCCGAACAATGGGCGATCTATCTGCTCTGCGCACTGGCATTGGCCGGGGTGCTGTGGCTTGCGGCGATCTGGCGCTACCGTCAGGAAAAACTCGCGATCTCTGCCTGATTCAAATCAGTCCGCTTCGAATCAGTCCGCTTCAAGCACGAAGCCGATACGCAGACAGCAAAGAGCCCGGCGCAAGCCGGGCTCTTTTCGTACTGCGATGCGGACCGAACGGATGCGCCGATGCGTGCGTTCAGGCGCCGGGTTTGAAACCGATGGTGCGCCGCGTGGTGACCGGCGAGGCCACCGGCTGGAAGCGCCAGCGTTTGACCGCAGCCAGTGCTTCGCGATCGAATGTGCGCGGCGGGTTGCCGCGGACGACGCGCGCGGCACTGACCGAGCCATCGGTCGCCACCGTGAATTCGACCAGCACTTCGCCCGATAGACCGGCGCGCTGCGCTTCCAACGGGTATTTCGGCGACGGAGTACTGATCGCGCGCAGGTCGCTGGCCGTCGCCGTCGCCGGTTGCGCCGCACGCTGGGCGGCTTCGCGTTGCGCGGCTTCGCGCTGCGCGGCTTCGCGCTCGGCAGCGGCGCGCTGTTCGGCTTCGCGCTGGGCCGCTGCCTGCTGCGCCGCTTGCTGCTGCGCCGCTGCTTGCTGCGTCGCCTGCTGTTGCGCGAGCTTTTCCGCTGCCTTGCGCTGGGTCTCTTCCTGTTCTTTCTTGCGATCCTCTTCGAGTTTGGCCAAGCGCGCCTTCTCGGTTTCGGCATCGACTTCGGTCTGCTGCTGACGCTGGGCGAACGAGTTCTGCGCATCGGCCAGCGACTGCTTCAGACGCGGCAGCGCAGGCGCGGCCTTGTCGGTTTTTTCCATCAGCGCGTACAGCCGCTGCGCTTCCGGGAAATCATCGCGGCCGATGCTCTGCTCGGTGGCGATCAGCGCATACGGCATCAGATCGGTCAAAGCGCTGGCGACGGCGGCGTCGTTCGGCTGTTTGTCGCGCAGCGCGAGGTAGTACTCCATCGCATTGTTGCCGGCCGGCGCGTACATGCGTTGTTCGAGCTGGGCAGCGCGGGCCGCTTCGCGGAGTTGATCCACGCTCATCGCCGCCACCTGGGCGGAAACGACCTGGGTCGGCACCGGGGTGGTCGTGGCTGCGGTCGTCGCCGGCTGGGTGGCCGTGTCGGGTTCGGCCTTGTCGCCACCGCACGCGGCGATCGCCAGAACCAGGGCCACCGACAGTACGGCATGGCGGAAACCGTCGCGAAGCGGACGGAAGGACGAAGAAGCGGTGTCTTGGGCAACGGACATCACGATGGTTTCCTGCTGGCTGGAGTCGATGGTCTGCAAGCACGTCTTGTGCCAGCAGCCCCCTTTATCTCGCTCACCCGCGTCCCCGGGTGCCATGCATTTACTTGCAGGTCATTACTTTCCGATACAAAAACGAGAAAAAATGTGACCGAGTAAGTCGTCCGGCGCAACCCTACCTGTGATTTCTCCCAGGGTGTCGTGGGCGAACCGCAGCGCTTCGGCGGACAGTTCCAGCATATCCCCATCCAGCGATCGCTGCGCACCCGCCAGTTCCAGCGCTGTGCGACGCAACGCCTCGACCTGCCGTACGCGCGCGCTGAATGCACCGTCCGCACCCTCCGCAGCCCCGCCCGAAAGCGTTTGCAGCGCAACAGACAGGCGGTCCAGCCCCGCGCCGGTGCGTGCAGAGACCCAGACTTCATCCTCGGCCGGAGTCGGCGGTTGGGCGAGCAGGTCGATCTTGTTGATCACCCACAGGCGTTGCGGCACCGCCGCGATCGCCTCCGCGACCGCCGCGCGGCCGGCCTCGATCTCGCGCGCATCGAGGACCACGATCGCCAGATCCGCGCGCGTCAACTCCGATGTCGCCCGGCGCATGCCTTCGCGCTCGATGGTGTCGCCGCCCGCGCGCAGCCCGGCGGTGTCGACCAGGGTCAGTTCCACCCCCTCGACGCGCACGGTTTCGCGCAGCAGGTCGCGAGTGGTGCCGGCGATCTCGCTGACGATCGCGCGGTCGCTGCCGGCCAGCGCGTTCAACAGCGAACTTTTGCCGGCATTCGGCGGCCCCACGATCACCGCATGCAGCCCATCGCGCAGCTTCTGCCCGCGCTCGGCTTCGCGCAGCAGCGCGTCGAGATCGGCCGCCGCCTGCGCCATGCCGTTGCGCAGCGCCTCGCCCCCAAGCGTGTCGAGCGGTTCATCGGCGAAATCGATCGCCGCTTCCACGTGCATCCGCAGCCGCAGCAGCGCGTCCGCGAGCGTATCCACGCGCCGCGAGAACACGCCGTCGAGCGACCGCCGCGCCGCGCGCGCCGCGCGGACATCGCCCGCCGCGATCAGATCGGCGACCGCTTCGGCCTGGGCGAGATCGAGCTTGCCGTTGAGGAAGGCGCGTTCGCTGAATTCACCGGCGCGGGCCATGCGCGCACCGAGCGCGCAGCAACGCGCGAGCAGCAGTTGCAGCACCGCAGGGCTGCCATGCGCCTGCAGTTCCACGACGTCCTCGCCGGTGTAACTCGCCGGCGCCTTGAAATACAGGGCGATCCCATCGTCGAGCGTTTCGCCGCGTTCATCGTGGAACCGCGCGTAGTGCGCGTGACGCGGCTTCAGCCCGGTCCCGCAGACGGCTTCGGCGATCGCGCGCGCGCGCGCGCCGGACATGCGCACGACACCCACGCCTCCGGCGCCTGCGGCGGTGGCGACGGCGGCGATGGTGTCCTGGGTCTGCATCGCCTGGTCAGCCATCGACCATCGCGCCCAGTCGGAAAATCGGCAGATACATCGCGATCAGACACAGCGGCAGCAGAATCACGCCCAGGCCCACTCCGATCGCCAGCGCAACGATGCCGCGCTCATTGCCTGGCGGCGTCCGTCGCGGTGTCCACGCCCAGGCGGCCAATACGATCAACGGCAGCCCGAATAACGCGTAGCGGGCTTCGACGAACAGGCGCGTCAGCAGCGGAAGTTCGGCGCCGAAATTCCGGAACACATCTTCGAATTGCGGGACGACGAGGTTCACGCCAGCCGCGATCGCGATGGCGGCGAGAAGCCCCGTGGCCAGCATCCAGCGTTCGGTGGTATTGCGCATCTTTGATCCACTCATTCACGGAAGACGACGTGTTGAGCGGATTCTGCATGAAGTCCGGATCAAGCGCTGCCGGCAAACGCGAAGCCCGCCTTGCGGCGGGCTTCGTTGCGATCCGTTTCGGTGCGACCGCAACCCGCGACTCAGGCCTTCTCGACCGTCGCCGTGGATTTGTCGCCGTACTGCCGCATCATCCACAGCTGCTGCAGCATGCCCAGCGTACCGTTGGTGACCCAGTACAGCACCAGGCCGGCCGGGAAGAACGCGAACATCACGCCGAAGATCAACGGCATCATCTGCATCATCCGCGCCTGGATCGGATCGACGCCGACCATCGGTGTCAGGCGCTGCGTGAACCACATCACCGCCATATTGATCGCCGGCAGGATGAAGAACGGGTCGCGCGCGGTGAGATCCTGGATCCACAGCATCCACGGCGCCTGGCGCAGTTCGACCGATTCGATCAGCACCCAGTACAGCGCCAGGAACACCGGCATCTGGATCAGGATCGGCAGACAGCCGCCGGCCGGATTGATCTTCTCCTTCTTGTACAGCTCCATCATCGCGGCCTGGTACTTCTGCTGATCGTCGCCGTAGCGCTCTTTCAGCTGCTGCATGCGCGGCTGGAACTTGCGCATCTTCGCCATCGACTTGTACTGCGCGGCCGACAGCGGATACAGCGCGAGCTTGAGCAGCAGCACCAGGAACATGATCGCCCACCCCCAGTTGCCGGTGATGAGGTGGAGTTTGGCCAGCAGCCAATGGATGGGTTCGGCAAGGAACGTGAAGATGCCGTAGTCGAGCGCGCGCTCGAAGCCCGGCGCCTGCTTGGCGAGCATCTCCGGCAGTTTCGGGCCGATCCACAGCGTCGCGACACTACTGGCTTGCCCACCCGGAGCGACCGTGAATTCCGGGCCCGTGGCGGTGATGCCCGACTGGTTGCCGGCTTTGACGAGCGCGAAGTTCGCTTTCTGGTCCGCCTGCGGGATCCAGCCTGCGAAGAAATAATGCTGCAGCAGCGCGATCCACCCGCCATCGGTCGTGATGTTCAGCGGGCCGTCTTCGACGAAATCGTCGTAGGCGCGCTTCTCGTATTTTTCCTTCGGTGTGTACCAGACCGCGCCGTTGTAGCTGAAGGATTCCGGATTGGTCATGCCGCGCTTGAGCACGTGCGGCACGCGCGACAGGTAACGATAGATGTGGCCGGTCCATGGCTTGGCGCCACGATTGAAGACCTCGTCGCGCACTTTCAGTGCGTATTCGCCGCGCGTCAGCGTGTAGGTGCGGCGGATGCTGACGCCGTCGGCGCCGGTCCACACGTAGCTCGCACTGATCGCTTTGGCGCCATCGGCCAGCTTGAGTTCGGTCGCGGGCTGTTCGGCGACGAAGCCGGTCTGGTGACTGGGCGCGCCCTGGGCGCTGGTCCAACCGCTCTGGGCGATATAGAAATTCTCCGCGCTGTCGTCGAACAGGCGTACCAGCGACGCGTCCGGCGCACGACTGACGTGGTATTTCAGCAGTTCGGCCCGGCGCACATTGCCGCCATCGAGGCTCAGCCGCAGCACGTCGTTGCTGAGTGTGATCCGCGGCGCCGTGGCTGGCGCGGGGCCGATCCGGGCGACGCTGGCGGGCTGGCCATCGACCGCCGGTGCCGTCGCTGTCGCCGTCGGTACAGCCGCAGGAACCGCACCGGGAACCGCAGGCGGCGGCAAGCCCTCCGGGACTGCAACCGGCGCTGCCGACGGGGCGACTTGCGTCGGCGGAGCGGTCTTTTCCTTGTTCCAGTTCATCCACAGGATGGTCGCTACCATCAGCCAGGCGAAAATCAGAAACGTGCGCATTTGGTTCATGGGGCGGACGGACTCGGCGCGCCGCAGGACACCGGCGCTTGTTCGGGAGGAGGGGAAGCGGGCGGCATTGTGCCGCTCGCGAGGGATGGGGGCAACGCGGCACGGCGCAAGGCCTGGCGAAGCGTGTGCTCGAACGCGCCAATGAGCTCAGGCCCCGATGCGCGCGCTGCAGGAGGACGTGCGACCACGACATAGGCGCCGGCGGCGAGGGTCATTCGATGGCGACGGAAATAGTCGCGGAGGACACGCTTGATCCGGTTGCGGATCACTGCGCGGGTATCGACCTTGCGCGACACCGCGAAACCGATGCGGGCAGCGCGGTCGTCTGGAAGGTAGTGCAGGGCGAGTATCGGCGTCGCAGCACGATGGCCCTTCGCGAATACGGCATCGAACTCCGGACGAGCGCGTACCCGCGCGCTGCGCGGGTAACGGGCGGTGCGTTCGACGGCGGAAAGCCCGGTCATCATGAACGATCGACGTTCATGCCGGACGCGAGTTCATGCCCGGCGCGACATGCCTGGAACATCCTTTCGGAAGCGACTGGCGCATCGGGCCGGTCGCGGAACCGAAGCGATCAGGCCGTGAGGCGCGTGCGACCTTTCGCGCGGCGGCGGGCAAGAATCTTGCGGCCGTCGGCGGTCTTCATGCGGGCACGGAAACCGTGGTCGCGCTTACGCTTGAGGTTGCTGGGCTGGTAGGTGCGCTTGGTTGCCATGGTCGGGCTCGATCGTTGCGTGTTGCGATGTGACGCGGAGACGGCGAGACCGCGCCGAAGCGCAACACCGGGACCGCAAGAACCAGCGATTATGCGGGGCCAAGGGCAGCATGGTCAAATAGAAAGAGCTTGGCTCCCAGGGCCGTGCCCGAATCGCTGTCGTCACGGGTGCGGGGGCGCCGGCGCGGTGGTAGTCTGGTCCTCTTCCCTGCGACCCGCGTGCGCCCTGCCCTCGAACCTGATACGGGCAGCCCGGCGTCAGGCTCGACCTGTTTGTGCACGTCTCAAGAAGTGTCTCTGCAAATTCCGATGGATGCCTGGCCCCGTTGTCTCGAACGTCTCGAAGCCGAACTGCCGGTGGAAGAGGTCCAGACCTGGCTGAAACCGCTGCAGGCCCGCCTGCACGACGACGGCATGGTGCTGTACGCCCCGAATGCCTTCGTGCGCGACGCAGTGCAGGCCAAATACCTGAACCGGATCAGCGAACTGCTGGGCTACTACGCCGGTAACGCCGTGGTGTCGCTGGAGATCGGTTCGGTCGCACGCCCGGCATCGATCGCCCCCAGCCCGACCCAAGTGCTGGCCGCGCGCGCACCGGTGGCCGAATTCGCCGGCAATCTCGACAACCATTACACCTTCGACAATTTTGTAGAGGGACGCAGCAACCAGCTCGGTCGTGCCGCTGCCTGGCAGGCGGCACTGAAACCCGGCGACCGCGCCCACAATCCACTGTTGCTGTATGGCGGTACCGGCCTGGGTAAGACTCATCTGATGTTCGCTGCAGGCAACCAGATGTGCCGGCAGAACCCCGGGATGCGGGTGATGTATCTGCGCAGCGAACAGTTCTTCAGCGCGATGATGAAAGCGCTGCAGGACAAGACCATGGATGCGTTCAAGCGGCTGTTCCAGCAGGTCGATGCGCTGTTGATCGACGATATCCAATTCTTCGCCGGCAAGGACCGGACCCAGGAAGAGTTCTTCCACACCTTCAACGCGCTGTTCGATGGTCGCCAGCAGATCATCCTGACCTGCGATCGCTATCCGCGCGAAGTCGAAGGCCTGGAGCCGCGGCTGAAATCGCGGCTCGCCTGGGGTCTTTCGGTCGCGATCGAGCCGCCGGACTTCGAAACCCGCGCCCAGATCGTGCTGTCGAAAGCCCGCGAGCGCGGCGTCATGATCCCCGAGGACGTGGCCTTCCTGCTCGCCAAGAAGATGCGCAGCAACGTGCGCGATCTCGAGGGCGCACTGAACACGCTGGCGGCACGCGCGAACTTCACCGGACGCAGCATCACCCCGGAATTCGCCCAGGAAACGCTGCGCGATCTATTGCGGGCACAGCAGCAGGCGATCAGCATCGCCAATATCCAGAAGGCCGTGGCAGACTACTACGGCTTGCAGATCAAGGATCTGTTGTCCAAGCGCCGGACCCGCTCGCTGGCTCGACCGCGGCAGGTGGCGATGGCCTTGGCCAAGGAGCTCACCGAACACAGCCTGCCCGAGATCGGCGATGCATTTGCGGGGCGGGACCACACCACGGTCCTGCACGCCTGCCGCCAGATCAAATCGCTCATCGAAAGCGATGGCAAACTGCACGAGGATTGGGACAAGTTGATTCGCAAGTTGAGTGAATGATCATGGTCTTTGTTAGCAGGAGGATGCGATGCCATACGGCTGTCGCAAACCCTGAGAACAGACTGGAGACAAGCTGTGGATAAGTCGGGTGCGGAATTGCACATCGAAAGTTGTCCACAGGTCGTCCCCACCCAACCCCGGTTGTTTTACAGAGGTTGGCAGTAGCAAAAAATGTTTTGGAATCATAAACTTGGATCTGTTACCCCCGGTTTTTCGCGACACCATCACCACCAGCTTTTGAGATTTATATCTCTCTTGAAAGCATGGGTTACCTGATCGCTCAACCGGCCAATGTCTTTTCTGGGGAATCAAATCACATGCGTTTCAGTCTGCAGCGCGAAGTACTCTTGAAGCCGCTGGCTCAGGTCGTCAATGTCGTCGAACGCCGGCAGACGCTCCCGGTGCTTGCCAACCTGCTGGCCAGGGTCGAAGGCGAACTGTTGTCCCTGACCGGTACTGATCTGGAAGTGGAGATGGTTGCCCGCACCAAGGTCGACGATGCCGAGGCCGGTGAAACCACGATCCCGGCGCGAAAACTGTTCGAGATCGTCCGTGCACTACCCGACGGCAGCAAGGTCACGATCACCCAGGTCGGCGACAAGGTCACGGTCTCCGCAGGGCGCAGCCGCTTCACGCTGGCCAGTCTCCCGGCCAACGATTTCCCGGCACTGGACGAGGTCGATGCGACCGAACGTGTCCGCGTCGGCGAAGCCAGCCTGAAAGAATTGATCGAGCGCACCGCGTTCGCGATGGCGCAGCAGGACGTGCGTTACTACCTCAACGGTTTGCTGTTCGATCTGCGCGACAAGGCCTTGCGCTGCGTCGCGACCGATGGCCACCGGCTTGCGCTGTGCGAAGCCGTGCTGGAAGAGACCGTACAGACCAAGCGCCAGATCATCGTGCCGCGCAAGGGTGTCCTCGAACTGCAGCGCCTGCTCGAAGGCGGCGACCGCGAACTCGAAATGGAAATGGGTCGTAGCCATATCCGGGTCAAGCGCGACGATGTCACCTTCACCAGCAAGCTGATCGACGGTCGTTTTCCGGATTACGAAGCGGTGATTCCGATCGGTGCCGACCGCGAAGTGAAGGTCGACCGCGAAGCGTTTCGCGCTTCGCTGCAGCGCGCGGCCATCCTGTCGAACGAAAAGTATCGCGGCGTCCGTATCGAAGTATCGCCCGGCCAGCTCAAGATCAACGCCCACAATCCCGAACAGGAAGAAGCCCAGGAAGAGATCGAGGCCGACACCCGCGTCGACAGCCTGGTCATCGGCTTCAACGTGAATTATCTGCTCGATGCCCTGTCCGCCCTGCGCGACGAGCACGTGGTGATCCAACTGCGCGACTCCAACTCGTCGGCGCTGGTTCGCGAAGCCAGCAGTGAGAAGTGCAGGCATGTGGTGATGCCGCTCCGACTCTGACGATCAGGCGCTGATGGTCAATCTCCCGTTCCACGTGGAACACATGAAGCATGCTCACGATCGCCCGGTTATTGCCGGGCGTATTCGTTTGTGCCGGTTCGGCAGGTCGCAGCGCCTGTGCGCCTGACCCGGTTGCAGGTAAGTGCGGTCCGCCGATTGGTGGATGTTGGCCTGCGACCGGCGCCGGGCATCAACCTGATCACCGGTGACAATGGCGCCGGCAAAACCAGTCTCCTGGAAGGTCTGCACCTGCTGGCCTACGGTCGCAGCTTCCGGGGGCGCGTCCGCGATGGCCTGATCCGGACCGGTTCCGATGCGGTCGAAGTCTTTGCGGAGTGGCGCGAAGACGCCAGTGGGCGCACGCGCCGGGCGGGTTTGCGTCATTCGGGCCAGCGCTGGGAGGGGCGTCTGGATGGCGAATCCGTTTCGCAGCTGGGTGAATTGTGCGCCGCATTGGCGGTCGTGACCTTTGAACCCGGCAGCCATGCCTTGGTGACCGGAGGTGGAGAGCCCAGAAGACGCCTGGTCGATTGGGGTCTGTTCCACGTGGAACAGGCGAATCCGGTCGCCGCAGGTGATGCGTGTGGCTTTTTGACCCTGTGGCGTCGCTATGCCCGGGCATTGAAGCAGCGAAACGCCTTGCTCAAGGCTCGCGTCCGCGACAGTCAGCTGGAAGCGTGGGATCACGAGCTTGCGGAGACAGGGGAACCACTGACCCGCCGAAGGCAGGATTATCTCGAGACTCTCGAGCCGCTCCTTCAGGCGATGGCGACCGAACTTGCGCCATCACTGGGTTTGCCGCAGCTGACATTCCTGCCCGGCTGGGCACGCGACAACCTGTCGTTGGCGGATGCATTGCTGGTGGCTCGCGATCGGGATATCGCGAACGGTTTCACTTCGGTGGGCCCGCACCGCGCCGACTGGCGCATCGACTATGCCGCGCTGCCCGGGCGTGAGACGCTTTCGCGCGGACAGGCCAAATTGAGCGCCTTGGCGATCCTGCTGGCCCAGGCCGAGCAGCATGCTGCGGCGTCTGGCGAATGGCCGGTGGTGGCGCTCGATGACCTCGCGTCCGAACTGGACCGCAGCCACCAGCGTCGGGTGCTCGAACGGTTGGAGGCTTCCGGCGCTCAAGTCTTCATCACCGGGACAGAAGCCCCGGCAGCGTTGTCCATGCTGAAGGGTGGCGTTGAGGTGTTTCACGTGGAACAAGGCAATCTGATGCTCTAATTTTGATAAGTGGTTGTTTTGATTGTTTTTATGATCAGGATGCAGATCGGAGCCGGATGGACTCAACGGCCAGCAAGCTTGTGCAGCGGCCGGCCGGGTGATGGACATCGAAAACCGATGCTGGATATGCGCGCCCGGAAAAATGATCTGGCTGGATGTGCCTGCCAGCGCGAAACCATTGAAGCGACGAATCGCGAAGATGGGAAGGTCGCTCCGCTGGCGCAGGCGCTGAAATACGTCGTGCGGGATTTTCAAGCCAACGCGTCGAGCTGGCGTTGCGGGATCCGCCACTGCCGCGGCCCTGGCAGCACCGGCCCAACGGGCCGCAGAGCAGGCGCGCTGAACGGACGGATGCGTCCCCGGTCATCCCGTCTGCGGGGGAATTCGCGGCTGGATCGCCTGTGTCCCGTGTGGGGGCTATAATCACGCCTCAAACCCTATAGCTAATGTATCGCGTGCCCCCGGCGCGCGAGGCATGGCTTTGCAAGCACAGCAGCCGAAGAACGTATGACCGAAGACACCCAGCAGCCCAGCCCCAACAACACCTACGACTCCACCAAGATCACCGTGCTGCGTGGCCTCGAAGCCGTTCGCAAGCGGCCGGGCATGTACATCGGCGATGTGCACGATGGCACCGGCCTGCACCACATGGTGTTCGAAGTCGTCGACAACGCGATCGACGAAGCGTTGGCGGGCCATGCCGATGATGTCTTCGTCACGATCCACGAAGACGGTTCGGTCTCGGTGTCGGACAACGGCCGCGGCATTCCGGTCGACATCCACAAGGAAGAGGGCGTGTCGGCGGCGGAAGTGATCATGACCGTGCTGCATGCCGGCGGCAAATTCGACGACAACAGTTACAAGGTGTCAGGTGGCCTGCATGGCGTGGGCGTGTCGGTGGTCAACGCGCTGTCCGAGCGTCTGTGGCTGGAAGTCTGGCGCGACGGCTATCACTACGAACAGCAATACGCGCTGGGCGAACCGCAGTATCCGCTCAAGCAGCTCGAAGCTTCGAACAAGCGCGGCACGCTGCTGCGCTTCAAACCGGCGGTGGATATTTTCACCGACGTCGAATTCCATTACGACATCCTCGCCAAGCGCCTGCGCGAACTGTCGTTCCTGAATTCCGGCGTCAAGATCACGCTGACCGACGAGCGCAGGGACGATCGCGCAGGGCATACCCACGAAGGGCCGCGCCATGATGTGTTCCAGTACGAAGGCGGCATCCGTTCGTTCGTCGAACATCTGGCGCAGCTGAAGACGCCGCTGCATCAGAACGTGATTTCGGTCAGCGGCGAAATGAACGGCATCGTGGTCGACGTGGCCCTGCAATGGACCGACGCTTACCAGGAAACGATGTTCTGCTTCACCAACAACATTCCGCAGAAAGACGGCGGAACGCATCTGATCGGCTTCCGAGCCGCGCTCACGCGCACGCTGACGAACTACATCGAGCAGAACGGGATCGCCAAACAGGCCAAGGTTTCGTTCACCGGCGACGACATGCGCGAAGGCCTGATCGCGGTGCTGTCGGTGAAGGTGCCGGATCCGAGTTTCTCGTCGCAGACCAAGGAAAAACTGGTCAGCTCCGAAGTCAGGCCGGTGGTCGAGAGCACCTTCGGCGCGCGCCTGGAGGAATTCCTGCAGGAACACCCCAACGAAGCCCGCGCGATCACCGGCAAGATCGTCGATGCCGCCCGTGCCCGCGAAGCCGCGCGCAAGGCGCGCGACCTCACCCGCCGCAAGGGCGCGCTGGATATCGCCGGCCTGCCCGGCAAGCTCGCCGACTGCCAGGAAAAGGATCCGGCGTTGTCCGAACTGTTCATCGTCGAGGGCGATTCGGCGGGCGGCTCGGCGAAGCAGGGCCGCAACCGCAAGAACCAGGCGGTACTGCCGCTCAGAGGCAAAATCCTCAACGTCGAACGCGCACGCTTCGACCGCATGTTGGCGTCGGCGGAAGTCGGCACCTTGATCACCGCACTGGGCACCGGCATCGGCAAGGACGAATACAACGCCGACAAGCTGCGCTATCACCGCATCATCATCATGACCGACGCCGACGTCGACGGCTCGCATATCCGCACGCTGCTGTTGACGTTCTTCTACCGGCAGATGCCGGAGCTGATCGAGCGCGGCCACATCTATATCGGACTGCCGCCGCTGTACAAGATCAAGCAGGGCAAGAACGAGCTGTACCTGAAGGACGATGCCGCGCTCGACGCCTACCTCGCCAACAACGCGGTCGAGAACGCCGGCCTGGTTCCGGCCGAAGGCGAACGCGCGATCGAAGGCGCGAATCTGGAGAAGTTGTTGCTGGCCTATGCCGGCGCGCGCGATGCGATCGCCCGCAACGCCTACCGCTACGATCCGGCGCTGCTGGAAGCGTTGATCGATTTCACGCCGTTGGATGCCGCCTCGCTCGCCCGCAACACCGACGAGCGCTCCGAGCTCGACGCGCTGGAAGCGCGGCTCAACCGCACCGGTCTTGGCCGTCCGCGTTATCGCGTCAACGTACAGGCCGCGAACGATGCCCAGCCGGGCGCGCTGCTCGTGACCCGCACCCACATGGGCGAATCGCAGGTCCAGGTCTTGCCGCTGCCGAGTTTCGAGCACGGCGAACTGCGTCCGCTGCGCGATGCCGCGGCACTGCTGCACGGTCTGCTGCGCGAAGGCGCGAAGATCGTGCGCGGCAATCGCGAGGAACCCGTCGCCAGCTTCGCCCAGGCCCATGCCTGGTTGCTGGAGGAAGCGAAGAAAGGCCGCCAGATCCAGCGCTTCAAGGGCCTCGGCGAAATGAACCCGGAACAGCTCTGGGAAACAACGGTGAACCCCGACAGCCGCCGCCTGCTGCAGGTGCGGATCGAAGACGCGGTCGCCGCCGACCAGATCTTCAGCACGCTGATGGGTGATGTGGTGGAACCGCGGCGCATTTTCATCGAGGACAACGCGCTGAAGGTGGCGAACCTCGACGTTTGATGCGGTGCGGCTCCAGGCCGGAGCACAAATTGCCCGGGTGCCTGCTGCCGAGGCGGCGGCCCGGGTCGAAAAACCCGGAGAACGGCTTTCGAGCGACCGGGCGGGCATGGATAATCGGACCGCCGACCCGACGGGTGCTGTGTGCCCAGCGTCATGGGGCCGCGCAATTGACGAAACTTTAATCCCCGTCGGATTACAACATCCACCCCGCTGACCGGAGCCGCCGCGATGACCGACCGACAGATCACGCCTCCCGTCCGCGTTGTCGCGCTGGGTGTCGCCTGCACGCTGCTGCTGGGCGCCTGCGCCACCACCACATCGTCCACCGGCCGCAAGCAGTACGTCGGCGCGGTATCGCAGCAACAGCTCAACCAGTTGGGCGCGCAGGCCTTCGATCAGGTCAAGGGCGAGAAGCCGCTGACCCAGGATGGCAAGCAATCGGCCTATGTGCGCTGCGTCGTCGACGCCATCGTCCGCGAGTTGCCGCCGCAGTGGCAGCAGGGCGGATGGGAAGAAGCGGTGTTCGTGGACAAGAGTCCCAACGCATTCGCGCTGCCGGGCGGCAAGGTCGGCGTATACACCGGTATTTTCGATGTCGCGCGCAACCAGGATCAGCTCGCGGCCGTGATCGGCCACGAAATCGGCCATGTGATCGACAATCACCACAACGAGCGCATCACCCGGCAGATGGGTGCCGCCGGTGCGGTCCAGCTGCTCGGTGCGCTTGCCGGCGCCAAGTACGGCGAGAGCGGCTCGAATATCGCCACGCAGGGCGGCAGCATCCTTGCCCAGGGCGGCTTCCTGCTCCCGGGCACCCGCGAGCAGGAAACCGAAGCCGACGTGGTCGGCCAGCGGCTGATGGCACAGGCCGGTTTCGACCCGCGCCAAGCGGTCGACCTGTGGCAGAACATGCTGACCGCCAGCGGCAGCCGTCCGCCGGAATGGCTCTCCACCCACCCCGATCCCAAATCCCGCATCGGCGAGCTGCGCAAACGCGCCGATGCGCTGATGCCGACCTACGAACAATCCCGCACCGCCGGCCGCAAGCCGAAATGCGGTTGACCCGTTCTTTGCTTGCCTTGCAATGGGGTGTCCGCATCCGCCGCCCCGCTGCGAACGTGTCCAATCGAACCCCGCTTTACCGATTCCGCCGTTTCCAACGTCACTTCGACCCGAGAATCTCCATGACCGCTTCCGCTTTCCGTGTCCTTCCCAGAACCGCTCTCAATGCCGCCATCGCGCTGCTGATCGGCAGTGCCTTCGCCGGCGGCGCCATCGCGCAGGACGGTGAAGTGGGCGACGAATACGACGACAAGCCGAAATCGACCAGCATGACCGGTAGCGCCTCGGCTGCGGCGGAACGTGCGCGCCAGCGCAAGGCCGAAGCGGCGAACAAAGCCAATACCCAGCCGCCGCAGTATCCGCAGGCCACGCGCACCGAGCCGGCCAAGCAACCGGTGTCCGGAAAGGATGCGAAAACCGCGAACGCGATCCAGGCCGATTACGACGCCAAGAAGTACGCCGAAGTGATGAGCAAGGTGGATGCCTTCACCGCAGCCGGCTCGACCAACGCCTACCTGCAGAGCTATCTCTACCAGCTCGCCGCCAGCGCCGCGACTTCGATGGACGACAACGCCAAAGGCGCCGAATATTTCAAGAAGACCCTCGATGCGAACGGCCTCGACAACAACGGCCATTACATGATCATGTTCAACTACGCGATCACGCTCAATCAATTGGACCGGTATGCGGATGCGCTGGCTGCGATCGATCGTTTCCTGACCGAAACCAAGAGCGAAAAGAAAGAGGCGATCGCGCTGAAGGCCTATCTCCTCAGCCAGTTGGACCGTCCTGCCGAAGGCGCCGCGCTCTACGAAAAGGTCCTGGCGGCCACCCCTGACGACCGCTCGGTGCTCATGAACGCCGTCGCCCTGTATCAACAGGCCGACGATTTCGAAAAGGCCAACGCGCTGCTTGAAAATGCCCGAAAACAGGGCCTGCTGGTCGATGGCAACGAATACCGCGCGTTGTTCGTCGGTTACATCAACGCCGAGAAGTACGCGCAAGCGCAGGCGGTCCTGGAGGAGGGCGTGGCCAAAGGCGCGATCAAGCCATCGCAGACACTGGCCAACGATTACTCGATCATCGCCCAGAGCTATTACGCCGACGACAAGGTGCCGCAGACGATCGATTTCTATTCGCGTGCAGCCAAGGTCGCGACCGATGGCGAAGCGTCGTTGAATCTGGCCAAGGTGCTGCGCAACGAAAATCGTCTGGGCGAGGCCAAGGCCGCAGCGCGCGAAGCGCTGGCCAAGGGCGTGAAAAAGCCAAAGGACGCCAACGACATTCTGGCCTTGCCTGGCGGAAAGTGAGCCAAGGCTTGCCAATTCCTTTCAGAGTCGGCTTCTCTGGACTCGGGGTGTTGGTAAGTCCGGCCGCGATTGGTATAAGCTTACAGATTCCCGCGACTGGCTCTCATATGGGAGGCATTTGCGGTTCGACCATTCCGGGGTATGGTGGTTTGGGGTCGGGTTCATCTTCATGGATAGATCGCGAACGCGACACCGAGTCTGTACCACGAGTCCGCTAAACCGAGCCTGCTGCGCATGACCCAACACTTGCCGACACACGACAAGCGCGACCGCGAAGAATCCGGCCTGAACTGGTCGAGGATCTCCGCTATCAGCTTCGCCATTGCGCTGCATATCGCGGCGCTCATGTTGTTGCTGGTCCCGGTGACTCCGCCGGGCGCCGAGCAGGAAGAAGAACAGAACACCAGCGTCGTCATCATCGAGCCGCCACCACCGCCGCCGCCGCCACCGCCGCCGCCGCCGGAGCCGCCGAAAGAAATCAAACTCACGCCGCAGGAAACACCGCGGCCGGTGATCGAGCCGCCGCCGGAAGAGCCGCCGCCGGTCACCTTCGACGAACCGTCTCCGGTCGACACCCCGGCGCCGCC
This sequence comes from Lysobacter sp., assembly GCA_013141175.1. Taxonomy (NCBI): domain Bacteria; kingdom Pseudomonadati; phylum Pseudomonadota; class Gammaproteobacteria; order Lysobacterales; family Lysobacteraceae; genus Lysobacter; species Lysobacter sp. The sequence goes on along the minus strand of JABFRN010000001.1, from coordinate 1,708,114 downwards.
GCCGGCCCGCCGGCCCCGCCCGCGCCCCCGGCGCCGACCGGCCCACCGCGCAACAACAGCGACCTTCGCGGCAGCATCTGCGTCCGCCCGCCGGATGGTCAGCTCGCCGCCGCGATTTCGCGCGCGGGCCGTGGCGCCAAGATGCGAATCAAGATCAACTACGAAGCAGACGGTCGCGTGACCGACGCCTCCATCGAAGTCGGCAGCCGCGACCGCGATCTCGATCGCGCCGCGCTGACGTGGGCCAAGAAAGTGAAGCTCTGCCCGGGTGCGGCAGGCGTCGGCATCCTGCCGCTCGACCTGACGCTCCCTGATTGACCCGAACCGTAATCCGCGAACCGTAATCCGATTGACCCGTTAGTTCTGAGCCGTTGAATCGTTCCTTCCACACACAAGAAAGGTAAGCGTCATGCTGCAGGAAACCACCGCCGCCGCAACCGGGGGCAACAGCGCCGCCGCTCTGAAGCAGATGGGTGTCGACCATCTGGTTGCAGAGATGATGTCCCACCCTGGCGACTATGTCGTCCAGCTCGCAGTTGCCGCCACCCTGGTCATCATGTCCGCGATGTCCTGGTACTGGATCGTGGTCAACTTCATCAAGAACATCAATCTCCGCCGTCGCGGCGATTCGGTGACCAGTACGTTCTGGGAAACCCCGAACGCGCAGGACTCCATCCGCTTCATGGAAGAGCAGCCCAAGAGCGAACCGTTCTCGAAGATCGCGCTCGACGCCGCCCAGGCCGCCGCGCATCACCAGCGCCATGAAGGCTCGCGTCTGGTCGAGTCCCTGAACCGCTCCGAGTTCGTCGACCGCGCCCTGCGCCAGGCCGTCACCCGCGAATCGATGGGCCTCGAAGGCGGCCTCACCGTCCTCGCCACCGTCGGTTCGACCGCGCCGTTCGTCGGTCTGCTCGGTACCGTGTGGGGCATCTACGGCGCGCTGATCAAGATCGGTGCGACCGGCCAGGCCTCGATCGACGCCGTCGCCGGCCCGGTCGGTGAAGCGCTGATCATGACCGCCGTCGGTCTGTTCGTCGCCATCCCGGCGGTGCTCGCGTACAACTTCTTCGTGCGCAGCAATCGCATCACCAACAACAAGTTCGACACCTTCGCGCACGATCTGCACGACTTCTTCGCAACCGGCGCGCGCGTCGGCGAAGTCGGCGGCAAGCGCTGATCCACGCGACGATCGAACCCTCGACGGAGTACAGCCATGTCCTTCAGTACCGGTAACGACAGCGGCGGCCCGATGTCCGAGATCAACGTCACGCCCCTCGTGGACGTGATGTTGGTGCTGCTGATCATCTTCATGATCACGGCACCGCTGATGTCGCACAAAACGAAGGTCGAGCTGCCACAGGCGACCCTCGACAACACTGAAGCCAATGTTCCGCCTGCGCCGCCGATCACGGTCGCCGTCACCGAGGAAGGCCGTTACTTCCTCAACGACGAACCGATGACCCGCGAACTGCTGGAAAGCCGGCTCTCGGTCGAAGCCCAGAAAGTCCCACAGCCGGCGGTCAACATCCGCGGCGACAAGACCACCCGTTACCGTTTCGTCAACGACGTGGTCAACATCGCCCAGGCCCAGGGCATGCGCAAGGTCGGTTTCGTCGCCACCCGCGAACGCAACTGACGCCCACACAGCGAGAACAGACGCATGGCATTCGCATCCAACTCCGGTGGCGGCCCGATGGCCGACATGAACGTCACGCCCCTCGTGGACGTGATGTTGGTGTTGCTGATCATCTTCATGGTGACCGCGCCGATCCTGTCCTACCCGATCGATATCGATCTGCCGCAGCGGACCAACAATCCGCCGGAGAATCCGAAGGAACCGCCGGAGCCGATCAAGCTCCGTATCGATGCCTCCGGTACGGTCTACTGGAACAACAGTCCGACCCCGGTGAACGCCCTGCGCAGCATGATGAGCAGCGAAATCGAACGCGATCCCAGCAACCAGCCCACCCTCGAAATCGACATGAACGAGGATGCGCAGTACGAAATTCTCGCGAAAGTATTGGCATCCGCCAAGAATGCCGATATGAAGAAGATCGGCTTCGTGAAGAAGTAAACCGCTACACCGGCCGGTGGCGGACCTGCAGCCCGCCGCCGACCTGTAAACCGCTTGCCTCAATTCCGACGCCGCCCCAACCGGGCGGCGTTTTTTTGTCTGGCGCGGGGGGCTTGCCGTTTGGGTGGGCGCGCGAGTAACGTGGAACCGCACTCAACCGAGAGGAGCAGGCCCATGGCATTCGCACAAGCGGAATCCCGGCAGGACGCCATTTCGGCAATGAACATCACCCCGCTGGTCGACGTGATGTTGGTGATGCTGGTGATCTTCATGGTCACCGCCCCCGTGTTCAGTCAGGCGATTCCGCTGCCGCTTGGTGGCAAGCCGCCGCTGACAACGCAAACACCGCCGCCGCCGATCGAACTGCGGATCGACGCCGCTGGCGAAGTCTTCCTGGCGGGTCAGCCGGTGCCGGTTTCGGCGCTGTCTTCGATGTTCTCGGCGGAAATCGAACGCGGCGGAACGCAGTTGCCGTCGCTGAAGATCGATGCCAGTGGCGACGCCGACTACCAGGTCATCGCCAGGGTGCTGGCCACCGCGCAGAACGCGGGTCTGGGCAGCATCAGTTTCAAGCGGTAATCGATATCGCAAGTCGCGGGCGGCGGTATGCCGCTCGCGACAAGGATCAGCGGCCGTCGATGACGGCGAGATAGCGTTTCACGGTCGCATCGAGCCCCGCATACAGCGCTTCGCTGATCAGTGCGTGACCGATCGAGACTTCAAGTACGCCGGGCACATCGCGCAGGAACCGGCCGAGATTCGCTTCGCTCAGATCGTGCCCGGCGTTGACGCCGAGCCCATGCGCCGCCGCCGCGTGCGCGGTCATCGCAAACGCGTCCAGCTGTGATGCGGGCGCACCGGCGGCGAACGCTTCGGCATACGGGCCGGTGTACAGTTCGATGCGATCTGCGCCGCTGGCTGCGGCTGCCGCGATATCGGCGCCGGCATCCACGAACAGGCTGACGCGGCAGCCGAGTGCTTTCAGGCCAGCGACCTGCACGCGCAACGCGTCGAGGTCGTGGACGAAATCGAAGCCGTGGTCCGATGTGAGTTGGCCATCGCCATCGGGAACGAGCGTTGCCTGTGCGGGACGGACTTCCGCACACAATGCGTGGAAGCCCGGATATCCCGCGCGCGGCGGTGCGAACGGATTGCCCTCGAGATTGAATTCGACGCCGTAACGTCGAGTCAGGTCAGCGAGTGCATGGACATCGTCGGACCGGATATGGCGCGCATCGGGCCGTGGGTGCACGGTGATGCCATGTGCGCCGGCATCCAGGCAGACGCGCGCGGCGGTCACCACATCGGGATCGTGGCCGCCGCGAGAATTGCGCAGCACGGCGATCTTGTTGACGTTGACGCTGAGAACGGTCAAAGCGGCGAGGGGATGGATGCGTGAGCCGATCAGGGCTGCGCGGTGTCGCCAGTGCCGGGCGCCTGTGTACCGGCGGCGGCTTCCGCGCGCTTGGCTTCGGCCTGTTCTCGCAGCCGACGCAGTTCCTGGGGATCGATCAGCATGGTTTCGCTGCGGGCGCTGTTGCCGACGCGCTGCGCCAGCAGGCCCATGATCGCGAAGACGCTCAGCCCCAGGGACGCCAGTACGCAGAGGATCACCATGGCCATCGAAGTGGCGCTGAGCGCGACCAGGAACAGTCCGACAGCGATGAGAAGAAGGAGCCAAGGCATGGGTCGCGTCCTTACCGGAAAGGGTGCCGGGGGAATGGGGGACGGGCGTCAGTCTACTCCGGAGCCGCATCGCGCCGACAGGCCGCCGGCCGGCCGGGCCCTGCCGTCCGTCGCCGCTGCTGCGGCGCGGCCTACAGCAAGGGGGACATCAGCCGCGCAAGGGCTTCCGGCAGGCGGGTGGCGAACAGTGGCCGCCGACGATCGGCGCGGACCCGCGGCGCGTTGGCGAACTCGCCCCCGATCAACGTCGCGATGCGCTCGCCGAGGTCGCGATCCTGGAACAACACCGACACTTCGAAGTTCAGGCGGAAACTGCGATGGTCGAAATTCGCGCTGCCCACGATCACCGATGCGTCGTCCACCAGCAGCGCCTTGGTGTGCAGCATCCGCGGCCCGTACTCGTAGATCTTCACGCCAGCGGCAAGCAGGTCGTCGTAGTAAGAACGCGCGGCCAGCGTGACCAGTCGCGAATCGCTCATTCGCGGCACGACGAGGCGTACGTCGAGGCCGCCGAGCGCCGCCGATGTCAGCGCCATCATCGCCGCTTCGCCAGGCACGAAGTAGGGCGTGACCAGCCACACGCGCTCGCGTGCGCCGTGGATCAGGCTCACGTGCAGACGATGGATCGCTTCCCATGACGAGTCCGGGCCCGAGGTCAGCACCTGCGCCGAGATCGCGCCGGGCACAGCCTCCGGCAACGTGCGCGCGATATCGGAAATGAAATCGCGCTGGCCGGTGACGTAGACCCAATCCTCGGCGAACACCAGCTGCAGCGCGCGCACCGTGTCGCCTTCGATACGCAGATGCAGATCGCGGTAGGCGTCGCTGCGCAGGCGTTCGTTCTCGTCGTCGGTGATGTTGATGCCGCCGGTGTAGGCGACGCGGTTGTCGATCACCACGATCTTGCGGTGCGTGCGCATGTTCAGCCATGGCCGCGACCAGAATTTCCAGAACCGCGTCGGATGGAACCACGCGAGTTCGGCGCCGGCAGCGATCAGCGGTGCGAGAAATCCGCGCGAACACTTGCCGGAGCCGATCGCGTCCAGCAGCAGGCGCACGCGCACGCCGCGCCCGGCGCAGGCCACGAGCGCATCGCGCAGCGCGGTACCGCTGCGATCCGGCGTGAAGATGTAGTACTCCAGATGCACATGATGCCGCGCGCAAGCAATATCCGCGATCAGCGCGTCGTACTTCGCCGCACCGTCGACCAGCAGACGCACGTCGCGCGCGGTGCTGGGGGCGAGTCCTGTCGAGGCCTGCGCAAGCTTCGCGAGTTCCTGGGCGTCGGGCGAACAGGCGGCGCTGCACAGCGCGTTGCCGAGCGCATCGCCTTCCAGTCGGCTGCGCGCGCGCCGCAGGCGCTGACGCTGGATCTTCTGCGGTCCGAGCAGGTGATAGATCGCGAAACCGACGTACGGCAGCAGCGCCAGACCGAGCAACCAGCTCAGCGTCGCCACCGGTTCGCGTTTCTGCAGCACGATCCAGCCGCCGAGCAGAATCAGATACGTCAGCCAGACGACGAGCAGCACGGGGCCGATCTTCGACCCGATCACCGGGATTTGGTGCAGCCAGTCCCACAGCCAACCCCAGATTTCGAACATGCGGGAGAACTCCGTCGCAGCGATTGCGACTTGCGCGCGCTAGCCTACTCCGATGGCACAGGGCGGCAAAGTCGACGACGCGACCCACAACCTGCTGCGCAGCGGGCCGATGAAAGGCCGTGGCGCGGCGTCGTTCGTGCGCGGACGCTTCGAGAAGACCGTCGCCGAAGCCGAAGACGACGGTTGGGGCTCGGTCTATGCCGGCGACGAAGACGGCGCGGATCCGTTGCCCAGACAGCTGCGCACCGAAGTCACCGAAGAACGCGCGCGCAGCATCGTCAGCCGCAACCAGTCGCCCGACATTCCCTTCAGTCAATCGCTGAATCCTTACCGGGGCTGCGAGCATGGCTGCGTCTACTGCTTCGCGCGGCCTTCACATGCGTATCTCGATCTGTCGCCGGGCCTCGATTTCGAAACGAAGCTGTACGCGAAAACCAATGCCCCCGAAATGCTGCGCAAGGAATTCGCGCGCAAAGGTTATCGCTGTTCGCCGATTTCGCTCGGCATCAACACCGATGCCTACCAGCCGATCGAACGCCGCTACCGCATCACCCGGCAACTGCTGGAAGTGTTCGCCGAATGCCGGCACCCGGTCAGTCTGATCACCAAGAGCGCATTGATCCAGCGCGACATCGATCTGCTCGCACCGATGGCACGACAGGGCCTGGTGACGGTGTATGTCTCGATCACTTCTCTCGACAATCAGCTCTCATCGAAACTCGAACCCCGCGCCGCCGCGCCGCATACGCGCCTGAAGACGGTGCAGGCGCTGCATGAGGCAGGCATCCCGGTCGGCACGATGGTGGCGCCGATCATTCCGATGATCACCGACCGTGAGATCGAACACATCCTCGAAGCCGCCTACGCGCATGGCGCCCGCGCCGCCGGCTATGTCCTGCTGCGGTTGCCGCACGAATTGAAGGAAGTCTGGCGCGAATGGCTGGCGCTGCATTACCCGGAACGCGCCGCGCACGTGATGAGCCTCGTGCAGCAGATGCGTGGCGGCAAGGACTACGACAGCGCCTATGGCACCCGCATGCGCGGCGAAGGGCCATTCGCCGATCTCATCGCGATGCGTTTTGCAAAAGCGTACAAGCGGATCGGGTTCGGGCGGTTGCCGCCATTGGAGTGTTCAAGGTTTCTGCCGCCGGTGGCGGAGAAGCCTGATTCGCCGCAGGGCAAATTGTTTTAGAAGAGCGCCCCGCACCCTCGTTCGCGGCGCTCGCTCTTCCCTCTCCCCGCTTTGCGGGGAGAGGGTGGCCGAAGGTCGGGTGAGGGGCGCTTTGGCTGTGGGCTTGGTCGGGCCAATAGAAAGTATTGCGGCCTCGACAGTCTACGAAATCTCTTCCGAAGCGATCACCGCATTCCGCAGATACCGCACCGTCTTCATTCGCCAGAACCGGGAAAACAGCAGACCCGTGGTCGAGTCCGGGTGCCACGCGTCGTCTTCGAAGACTTCCAGCGTCCAGCGGTAATCCCTGCCGCCACGGGAATGCACTTCCAGGCGCGCGGTGTCGCTCAGTCCGAACGCGAAGCAGTTGAGTGCGGTCTCGATCTGGGTCGCATCGAAGTGCGCATGCCAGCCGTCCATGGAGACGGTGTATTCGCCGTCTCCTGAATGGAACGACACGGCGAAACCGTCGGGGGTTTGCGCCTTCACCGTGATCGAATCGCCGGTGTCCACCACCGACAGCCGTGGGTAGCCGCGCAGCTTCCTGCGGATCGCGTCCAGTGGAGAAGAAGCCCCCTCCGCAGCCGTGGACATGGCTATGCCTGCCCGTACAGCACTTCGGCCCGCTGGAACAGAATCCAACTCGTCGCGATGAACTTGTCCCCGCCCTTCGGACGATTGCCGCGATGGGTGTGGGTGAAGCCGGCGGGGGCGATCAGCAGCGAGCCGGTCTGCGGTTTGATCTTGCGGTCCTGGTACATGAATTCGGTTTCGCCTTCGTCGAACCCGTCGTTGAGGTACAGCGTCCACAGCAGATGCCGGTGCAGGGTCTCGCAGCTCGCGTCGCGCGGGTACTGCTCGCAGTGCCAGTACGGGTAGCCGCCTTCGTCGGCGCGGTACCACTGCAGGTTGATGCTCGCCGGGCGCAGGCAGGTGCGGATCAGTTCGACGAGGCCGGCGTCGTCCTTCGCGATCATGTCCTCGGCCGTCAGCCGCCGCAGTTTGCCGTCCGGGCCGGGTTGCTGGAGCATCAGCGGCGAGATCAGGGTCTGCGGGTATTCGCGCAGATAGCGGATCAGGCTGCCGAGCATGGCCATGTTCAGGGTTTCTTCGACCTGCTGCCATTCCGGGTTGCCGGTGATGGTGATGTCGCGGCTGTGCTTGAGTTCGGGATAGACGCCGCCGCCGACCTGTCCGGGGCGCAGTGCGCTGCTGTCGCGGATGTGTCCGACGATCTGGGCGCAGGTGTCGCGCGGCAAGGCCTCCGGGGTGATGGTGATGAAATCCTTGTCGTTCATGACGGTCGCTCCGTGGGGTGGGCGTCGAATGCAGGCAGGCTATGGCGTGACGCCCTGCTCCCGGACCGGGTCATGGCGGCAGGGTCTATTTTCACCTACCCGCAGGCCGCTGTCGTCTCGGGGCAGCAAGAGACGGGAAAGGGTGCTTTCGCCGCAGCGTTTTCCGCTAAGTGTTTGCCGGCGAACGCTTTCCCGGGCATAATGCGCGGCTCGTTACGCCCGGCCCGCTTCCATACGGCCGGAGGGCCGGTCCGCGATGCCGCCCGCCAGCGCAGCGACACCAAAACACATCCCGTCTCGCAAGGTGAACGTCCGGACCGATCCGTCGATCCGCGCCGACACCGGGGCCGCCGTCTCCCGGGCTATGGGAGGCCACCGCAGATCGCACGATCCGTCGCGCGTTCTTATCGATAGAGGTACGTATGTCCCGCGAATGCCAAGTGACCGGCAAGCGCGTGCAGAGCGGCAACAACGTCTCGCACGCCAACAACAAGACCCGCCGCCGCTTCATGCCCAATCTCCACGAACGCCGCTTCTGGGTGGCTTCCGAGAACCGCTGGGTGAAGCTCCGCGTCTCCGCCAATGCCCTGCGCACCATCGACAAGAACGGCATCGATGCCGTGCTCGCCGAACTCCGCGCACGCGGCGAAAAGATCTGAGGAGGATTCAACCATGGCTTCCAAACGCGACAAAATCCGCCTGATCTCTTCGGCCGGTACCGGTCATTTCTACACGACCGACAAGAACAAGAAGAACACGCCTGCCAAGATGGAGATCAAGAAGTACGATCCCGTCGTCCGCAAACACGTGATGTACAAGGAAGGGAAAATCAAATAAGTCTCGCGACTTGTTCGACGTCTTCCACGAAGCCCGCCATTTGGCGGGCTTCGTCGTTTAGGCGGCGCTCAAGACGTTTTTCCATCACGTAGTCGTCCATCACGTAACCGCTGCCGATGTCGAACACGGCCTCTTCACGGACGACGAATCCGGATTTCAGATACACCGCGATCGAATCGGTGTTGCCCTTGTTGACGGTCAGGTACAGCCGCGTCCGCCCCAGCTGGCGGGTCTTCTCTTCGACATGGCGCAACATGCGCCCACCCAGCCCTTTCCCTTTGTGCCCGGCAAGCAGGTACAGCTGCTCCAGCTTCATTGCATCCGCCTCTTCGCCCAGCGAACAGCTGCAATAACCGGCCGGCACGCCGTCGACGCGCAACATCCACAGCCAGCGTTCCTGCGAATCGATGTAGCCGCGCAGCCGTTCCGGCGCGTAGCGGCCGTCCAGCATGTAATCGATCTGCGCCATGCTGATCATCGACGAATAGTGCGCACGCCAGATGGTGTCGGCCAGTCGTGCGAGGGCGCCGAAATCGAATCCGGTCAGCCGGTCGAGACGAATGTCTTGAAGCATGGATAGTCCTGACGCGGCGCGCGACGATATCGCGGACAAGCGTATCCACCGCTGGGCGGCGGCACCAGTCGCCGCACCGTGGATTCAAACCCGCATCCGCACGAAACCCATCGTCCAGTTGGTTTCCCACGTGTTTCCGCCATCATCGGAAAACGCCTGCTCCCAGCGCGCAGCGTTCTCGTCGAGAGGTGTCCACGTGAAGCGCACCTTGATCGGCTTGCCATCCAGCATGTCGTCCGCGTGGAACAGGCCGACGCCGTCATCGAATCCCCCGATCACCGGCACGTCGAGCTGATGCGGCCTGCGTCCGTCGAGCCACCAGATCGCCCACAGCGCTGTCGTGGGATCGAACGAGCGCATGGCGACCGCCCGATACGGGCCATCGGGCGGTTCCAGCGCATTGTCTTCGAGATTGCCGAAACCGCCGAGGATCTTCCGGGTGGTCGAGGTGCCCTCGAATTCAAGCCACTCGCGACAACCCGCCAGCCGTTGCTTGAGACGGCGATGATGGACGCGCCAGTCACCGATGATGAAGTCGAAGCCGTCCGCGCCCGAAGCCGTCACGCCCGCGTCCAGTCCATGAACCACTGTCCCTGCCAGGTCTTGCCGTCGTCGTAAGACAGCGCCTGGTGCCAGCGGCAGGAGGTCGGCGTGATCCGGTCCCACACGCCGCGGACCTTGATCGGTTTGTCGCCGTCCATGTCGTCGGCGAGGAAAGTCCCCGCACCATCGACGAATACGCCGGTGGTGCCGGGCGTGGTCAGTACGCCGGATTTCGCATTGACCCAGAAGTCCGACCACAGGCGCTTTTCGACGTCGAGCAGACGCAGGCCCATGCCGCTGAAGTTGCGCGCGGGGATGCGCAGCTCTTCGACGCTGCCGACGCCACCGAGGATGGTCCAGCAGGTCGCCTCGCCTTCGAACTCGTCCCAGTCGTCGCTGCCCATGGTCTTCAGGCGGCGGTTCCGGATCTTCCACTCGCCGGCCAGGAAGTCGAAATCGCCGGGCTTGCCGTAGGGCGCCTCGGCGGCGGCCTCGGCTTCGGTCGTCGCGGCGAGGGCGGCGCCCGTTCCGGTGACGCAGACCGCCAGCCCGGCGGCGGCGGTTTTCAGCAGGGTGCGGCGGGAATCGTCGGCGGGTGTCTGGCTCATGGCGGTGCTCCGATCGGAAGAGGTGCCACGACCTTAGCCGCCGATACCTGACAACTCTCGTCAGGAATACACTCGCAATCTGGACACCGTGACCCGGAACGAGTTGCCATGCGCGCGAGCCGTCTGCTGTCGATCCTGATGCTGCTGCAGCTGCGCGACCGGCTGACCGCCGATGCGTTGGCGGCGGAGTTCGAGGTCTCGGTGCGCACGATCTATCGCGATATCGACAGACTCGCCGAGGCCGGGGTGCCGGTGTACGCCGATCGCGGCCCGGGTGGCGGCTTCCGGCTGGTCGATGGTTATCGCACCCGGCTGACCGGGCTGGCGGCGGACGAGGTGGAGGCGATGTTCATGATCGGCCTGCCCGGGCCGGCGGCAGCATTGGGCATGGGGCCGGCGGCATCGAATGCGGGCCGCAAGATGCTGGCCGCGCTGCCGCGATCCTCCGGCGACGTGGCCGGGCGGATGGGCGCGCGTTTCCATCTGGACCCGGTCGAGTGGTATCGCGACGACGAACCGCTGCAGCAGTTGCCCGCGATCGCCCGCGCGGTGCTCGACCAGACCGTGCTGGCGATGACCTACGACAGCTGGCGCGGCGTCCGCGAGCGCGTGGTGGAGCCGCTCGGCCTGGTGCTGAAAGCCGGTGCCTGGTATCTGGTCGCGCGCAGCGACGGCGTCGCGCGGATCTACAAGGTCGCGAACATCCTGCGGCACGAAGTCCGGGACACCCACTTCGAGCGTCCGCCCGACTTCGATCTCGCCACATGGTGGCCGGCGGAAACCACGCGCTTCGAAGCCGGGCTGCGCACCGGCACGGCACAGCTGCGAGCGACTGCACTGGGGTTGAAGCGGTTGTCGCAACTCGGTGCATTCGCGCAGCGCGCGGTGCAGACGGCGGCACCGGCCGACGACGAGGGTTGGTCGTGCCTGTCGCTGCCGATCGAGACCCTCGATCACGCCGCGCTGACCCTGCTCGGTATCGGTCCGGAGATCGAGGTGCTGGCACCGGACGCGCTCAGGCTCCGGTTGCGGGACCTCGCCGCCGAAGTCGTTCACCGCAGCACATGAGCGCCGCGACTTTCGTCGAAGCCACCCGCCCGCGCCAGCGCGCGCCGTACACTCGCCGGATTGCTGTTTCTTGAGGCGCGCATGATTCCAGGCTGGGTACTGCTGCTGGTGTCGCTGGGCTATGTGGGCGTGCTGTTCGCGGTGGCGTATCTGGGCGACCTGCGCGGCGCCGTGCCGCGTTGGCGCTGGGCGCGCCCGCTGATCTATTCGCTGGCGCTGGCGGTGTACTGCTCGTCGTGGACGTTCTACGGCGCGGTCGGTACCGCCGCGCGCACCGGGCTGGGCTTCCTGCCGATCTATCTCGGCCCGTTGCTGATGCTGATGTTCGGCTGGCGCATTCTCGAACGCCTCGCATTGATTTCCGGCGAACACCGCATCGTGTCGATCGCCGATTTCCTGTCGTCGCGCTACGGGCGCGCGCCCGGCCTCGCGGCGCTGGTTGCGGCAGTGGCGCTGATCGCTGCGGTGCCGTACGTCGCGCTGCAGTTCAAGGCGGTGGCGATGAGCGTCGAAGTGCTGGCGCCGGGCAGCGACGACGCGCTGTTCGCCGATCCCGCGCTGTATGTCGCGCTGTTGCTCGCGGTGTTCGCGATCCTGTTCGGCACGCGCCAGATCGACGCCACCGAGCATCATCGCGGCATGGTGCTGGCGGTGGCGCTGGAATCGCTGGTGAAACTGCTCGCGTTCGTCGCGATCGGCCTCTTCGCGCTGTTGCATCTGCCCGGCGATGCGCCGCTGGGCGTGCGCGTCGCCGAAGCCGCGCGCGTGGTGACCGCACCGGGATTGCCCACCGGCTTCATCGCCCAGACATTGATCGCGTTCGCCGCGATCATCTGCCTGCCGCGCCAGTTCCACGTTGCGGTGGTGGAGTGCCAGGATTCCGCCGATATCCGCCCGGCGCGCTGGCTGTTCGGCGGTTATCTCGTGATCTTCAGTCTGTTCGTCGTGCCGATCACGCTGGCGGGACAGTCGCTGTTGTCCGGCAGCGGCGTATCGCCCGACACCTATGTGCTCGCGCTGCCGCTGGCGCTGGATCAGGAAGCGCTGGCGCTGCTGGCCTACATCGGCGGATTTTCCGCGGCGACCGGCATGGTGATCGTGTCCAGCGTCGCGCTCTCGACGATGGTCAGCAACGATCTGGTGATGCCGCTGCTGCTGCGCAACGGCGTGCTGTCCGAAGGCGGCGGCATCGATCGGCAAGTGCTGTGGGTGCGACGCGTCACGATCCTCGCGCTGGCGCTGATGGCCTATGGTTATCACCGCAGCGCGGCGGCGGGCGACAGTCTTGCGCAGCATGGTCTGCTCGCGTTCGCGGCGGTGGCGCAATTCGCGCCGGCATTGATCGGTGGCCTGTACTGGCGTGGCGCCAGCCGTGCCGGTGCGTTCGCCGGATTGCTGCTCGGTGCGCTGACCTGGGCGTACACGCTGCTGTTGCCGGCGCTGGCGCAGAGCGGCGTGGTCGGCAGCGACTGGATCGAACACGGTCCGCTCGGCATCGCATGGCTGCGCCCGCGACAGTTGTTCGGCTTGACCGGCTGGGATCCGCTCACCCACGGCGTGTTCTGGTCGCTGCTGTTCAATGTCGGCGCGCTGTTCCTGGTCTCGGCGCAGCGTCGGCCGCGCTTGCAGGAACAATTGCTGGCCGCGACCTATCTCGACCCCTACGCGCAGCGCTCGCCGCTGGGTCCCGGCGGGTGGGCCGGCAGCATCCGCAGCGGCGACCTGCTGGCCTTGGCCGAACGCATCCTCGGCGAGCGTCACGCGCGCCGCGCTTTCGACGAATACGCGCTGAGCCAAGGGCGTCAATGGCAACCGGAACAACTCGCCGACCGCGCGCTGATGCAGTTCACCGAACGGCAGCTGGCGTCCGCGATCGGCGCGGCGTCGGCGCGGCTCACGCTCACCAGCGCGCTGCGCGGCTCCGGCATGGAGCTGGGCGAAGTGGTGTCGCTGCTCGACGAAGCCAGTCAGGAACTGCGCTTCAACCGTCAGGTGCTGTCGACCACGCTGGAGAACATCAGCCAGGGCGTGAGCGTGGTCGATGCCGACATGTGTCTCATCGCATGGAACCGTCGATACCAGGACATGCTCGGCTATCCGGACGGCATGCTCTACGTCGGACGGCCGATCGCCGAACTGATCCGCTGGAATGCCGAACGTGCGGAATTGAGCGTCGCCGATCCGGCCATCATCGACGATATCGAAGAGCAGGTGCGCCGCCGCCTGGAGCATCTGCGCGTGGGCCAGCCGTACGTGTATCAACGCGTGCGCGGCAACGGACAGGTGATCGAAATGCGTGGACAGCCGCTGCCGGGCGGCGGTTACGTCACCAGCTTCAGCGACATCACCGACTACAAGCGCGCCGAGCAGGCGCTGCGCGATATCAACGAAACCCTGGAACATCGCGTCGAACTGCGCACCCGCGAGGCCGAGGCCGCGCAGCAGTCGAAGACGCGCTTCCTCGCGGCGGTGAGTCATGACGTGCTGCAGCCGTTGAACGCCGCGCGCCTGTTCGCATCGGCGCTGCGCGAAACCACCGACAACGACGAGCGCACGCACCTGGCCGAACGCGTCGACACCGCACTGCGCGCGGCCGAGGATCTGCTCGACGGCCTGCTCGACGTATCGCGGCTCGATGCCGGTGCGCTGCAGCCCGAGCTCACCCATTTCGACGCCGCCGAACTGCTGCAGGAACTCGCCGCGCAGTACGCACCCAGTGCCGCCGGTCGCGGTCTCGCGCTGCGCGTGCACGCGGGCACGGATGTATTCGTGCGCAGCGACCGTCGTCTGCTGCGCCGCGCACTGCAGAACTTCCTCGCCAACGCCTTGCGCTACACCCGCGAGGGCGGCGTGCTGCTCGGTCTGCGTCGTCGCGGGGAACAGATCGAATGCCAGGTGTGGGACACCGGCCCCGGCATTCCCGAACATCATCTGACCCAGATCTTCGAGGAATTCCGTCGTTTCGACCAACCCGGCGTCGGTGGCGAACGCGGCCTGGGCCTCGGTCTTTCCATCTGCCAGCGCATCGCGCGCACGCTCGATCATCCGCTGCGCGTGAACTCGCGCGTGGGCAGCGGCAGCGTGTTCTCGATCCGCGTACCGGTCGGCGTCGTCACCCGGCAACCGGTGCTGCGCGAGATCGTGCCGGCTTCCGACGCGCTCGCCGGCCTGCGCGTGCTCTGCGTCGACAACGACCCGGAAATCCTCGACGGCATGCGCGCCCTGCTCGGCCGCTGGAAAGCGATCGCACTCACCGCCGCGACCGTCGACGAAGCGCTGGCGCATATCGACAGCAGCGATCCCGAATCGCTACCGGATGTCGCCCTCGTCGATTACCACCTGCACGACCGGCTCGACGGCCTCGGCGTGATCGCCGAACTGCGTCGACGCGCGAAGCGCGATCTGCCCGCTGCATTGTTGACCGGCGATGGCAGCGACACGCTGAAACATGCCGCGCGCGAATACGGATGCGCGGTGTTGACCAAGCCGGTGAAGCCGGCGTCGTTAAGGGCTTGGTTGGGGGCGTGGGGATGAGGCTGTTAGATGTTGCAGGTTTGCTGTTTTTGACGGGTTTTTTCTAGACGTGCAGGCTGCTGATATGCCCAAATGTGGCGACATCCGTAGTTAGGGCTCGAATTCAATGACCATTGCACTCCGGACATTCGATCAATGCTTGTCCATTGCCAAAGAATCAGGAAAAATGCATGCGCTGCTGGGAAATGGGTTCAGCCGCGCGTGTCGGAATGACATCTTTTCGTACGCAGCCCTCTTTGACCGAGCCGACTTTGCTGGTCTATCGCCACACTGCCGAAAGGCATTTGACGCTCTAGGCACCACAGATTTCGAGATCGTTATCAGGGCGCTCAATTCAGCAGCCACAATTCTCGAAACCTATTCATCGGCAAGCGCTGCACTCGCGGCGACTCTCCGAGAGGATTCAATAAAGCTCCGGGAAGTTCTGGTAGCGGCTATTGCAGGCAGTCACCCTAACTGGCCGGGAGAAATTGATTCCGACGCATATCATGCATGTAAGTGCTTTTTAGAGAACTTTGAACGTGTTTACACGCTCAATTACGACCTCCTCCTCTACTGGGCATACATGCAGGAAGAGATCGAGCCTCTCCTAAATTGCGACGATGGTTTCCGTCATCCTGATACGGGTCCAGAGGAATACGTCACGTGGGAGGTCGAAAACAGCCATGATCAAAAGATCTACTACCTCCATGGAGCGCTTCACCTGTTCGATGCTGGCGCTGAGTTACAGAAGTACACATGGAAGAATACGGGGGTGAGGCTTAAGGAGCAGATTCGTTCTGCTCTCGCGGAATCTAAATACCCGCTCTTTGTGTCTGAAGGCACATCACGAGAGAAACTAGAGCGAATAAAACATAGCGGTTACCTTCATCGTGGTCTAGCGAGCATGCCGAAGGTCACCGGATCAATGTTTGTGTATGGTCTATCCTTTGCGCCGAACGATGAACATGTAATCCGAATGCTTGAAATTGGGAAAATCGGAAGACTGTTTGTTGGCGTCTACGGAGACCCTAACGCGCAGCACAACGCCGAAATGATTGCACGTGCGCGCAAGATTGCTCAAGCTAGGGCGACGCGAACTAGTGGCAGAAAACGCGCACAAGAATTGGAAGTGCACTTCTACGACGCACAGTCGGCAAGAGTGTGGGGTTGAGCGGCGGAATGAAGATCCCCGTTGGAGTCTAGTGAGGAGTGGCGTAGCCCGGGTAAGGCCAAAGGCCGCACCCGGGATCTTCCGAGAGTCATGCATCGCTTGGCCCCGGGTACGCGCGATGCGCGCACCCGGGCTACTCGGAACCGTGGAGCGCATGGGCGAAAATGAGCGCTCTGAATTTCACAAACGTCGTGGTTCGTTCGATGATCGGGATCGCTGCGCTCCACCCATCCTACGGAAAGCGTCGCTGGCGGCAACGAGAGCCATAAACACGTGGCGGCTTGACTCGTGCCTTCGCTTTGCGGAATTCTTGCGGATCATATTGATCCGGAAAAAAACGATGAGCACCGTCAACGGCTGGGGCACGATGTTCTACGGGTGGCGTCATGCCCCGGATGCGCCTTCGACGGCGACGCGGTGGTTCACGGCGTTCTATCTGCCCATTGTTCCCTTGTCCCGGCATCGTCTGACCGCGACCACCGATTTCGATCGGGAACGCCTCGCCGCATCGCCATCGGACATCGCGCTCGCGATGGTCGGGCATGCGTCGCGGACGGACACCTTCGCGATGGATGCGAAGCTGCCGCTGCATCTTCCCGACATTCTCGTGACCTATCTGAAAGCCTACGTCGCCCTGCCGCTGCTGATGGCGTGGCCTTGGCTGCTGGCGGTGTTGGCGCGACAGATGTTCGGTGTGCATCCCGAGTGGGAAGAGACGGCCTGGTTCATGCCCGCCATCCTCGTGTTCGTCGGTGTCGCGTTGATCAACGCGATCGTGGTGCCCATGTGGGCGATCCAGCGTGCCCGGGGCTATCGCGGCGGATTCTTCAAGAAGCGTCATTGATCCGGCCAAAGAGGTTTGAACGAAACCGCCTGCGCGCGCGCGGCGACGGCATCCAGAATGTTCGGGCCGGAGATCAAACGTCGCGCGGATCCCATTGGCGCAATTCCGGTGGTCGTCTCCGGCACGGTGTTTCCGCACGGTTCCGACACTCGCCAGTTCATGAATTGGCCGTATTTCCGTGGTAAGTTCGTTTCCGGTTGAACTCACGCCCTGTTCAAGGCAGTCATCCCGTCCAATGGAAATGCACGTGCCCGATCGTCTCGATGGCGTCCCCATCCGTGCGGCATCCCGGACATCCGTTCAGGGTGTCCCGCTCCCGTACCGTTTCCTGCGCCTGCGCGCCTGCGCGCGGGGCTTCGCGATCGTCCTCCTTCTTTCCCTATCGGCCTGTGCCATGCAAACCACTTCCAATTTCGATACTGCCGCCTGGAAATCCCAACGCGGTGTCGCTGCCCAACAGAACCAGCGCGGCCCGATGCTGGCGTCGGCGGAGAAAGCCGTGCAGGTGGGGATGCCGCGCGACGAAGTGATCGCGCTGCTTGGCGAACCCGATATCCGCGATGCGGCAGCCGCGACCGATCTCTACGAGCTCGGCGTCGCGCGCTATGGCATCGACGAGGAGTTCTTCGAGATCACCTACCAGGATGGGAAGGTCGCGTCCCATCGCTGGGGACGCCGATAAGCGTCGCGCCCGACACAAGATTGAATCAAACGACTGAACAACACGACCGCGTAAGGAGTCTCCGATGGCGAACGAACGGCCCGATCTCACCAGTGTCCGCACCCAGTATCAGGTCGCCGACGACACGATGATCGACTATCACCCGCGTGCGTTCGGCGCGATCGATATTCCGTTCACCAACGCGGTCAAGGTGACGAAGACCGAAGGCGCACTGCTCGACGAATTGACCTTCAGTCGCGGCCTGGTCGGCCTGCAGGATTTCAGCGGCATCAAGGACCGCGCCTTCAGCGAAGGCGACAAGCGTTTCCCGAACAACCCGCTTCCCGACAACATTCCCCCGGATCGCGCGCGCGAATGGCAGGGCAACGATGGGCATCGCGACGCGTTCCGTCACGCCTACTGGAATGCGTTGATGACGCAGCAGTACGGCGAGCAATGGACCAAGGCCTTCGCGACCGCGCACGAAGGTCTGCCCGGCAACACCGCCAATCGCGAAGCGATGGATCTGTACAACAACGAGGTGGGGCGCTCGATCGGCGCCGCCAACAGGAACGCCACGCCCGAACAGCTGGCCAATCTGGTCGAGCAGTCCTTGAATCAGGGCAAGCTGGTGGTGGTGGACCGCAACGGCAGCCTGGAATGGAGCGACCGCGTCGTCAAAGGACAGCACGGACTTGCGCCGAACGAAGTGCTCGGGCCGAACCTCGGCACGCCCGGCGTGGTGGCACCCACCCTCAGCTACAACGCCGCACCGGTGACGCCGGGGCAGCAGGGCACCATGTTGGCCGCTGCGGACGCGGCGCCGAATGTCGACCGGATGCGCCAGGACCCGATGTACGGCCAGGTGGTGACCGCGATGCAGGCCAAAGGTCTGGAAGGCGATGCGATGGCCGCGAATCTCTACGCCGCCGCGACCCGCGAGCGCCTGACCGGCGTGACCAATATCGAAGTCGGCAAACCGGTGAACGATGCCAACGGCAATCCGGACCGCAATCTGTTCGTGTTCGACGGCAACAACGGCCCGCTCGGTCCGAATCACGCCAGGGTCAGCGAGAATCAGGCCCGCGAAACGCCGGTCGAAGTCGCGGCCAACAATGCGATCGATGCGCGGAACCAGCTTGCGGCGGCGCCCGAGCAGGAACCGCGCAAACCGGTTTCGATGACCGCCTGAACCAAGTTCCGTTGCAAAGCGTGCACGCCCGGCGCGAATCGGGCGTCTCCGCTTCTGTGGACCGACCATCCATGGACTGGTCGCCTGCGAATCAATTCGGTATGGAGTTTCCGGTCGTGCCCGAACACAAGCCCGTCGATCGCGAACACGTGAACGTGCTGTTCGTCTGCAGCCGCAACCAATGGCGCAGCCCCACCGCAGAGCGCATGTTCAAGGGACATCCGGTGATCATTGCCCGCTCGGCCGGCACCAGTCTCAGCGCAAGACACCGCATCTCGCATGTGGACATCGACTGGGCGGACGTGATCATGGTGATGGAAGACAAACACCGCGAGCGCATCGTCGCCGACTACGCGCAGTTGATCGCGCACACCCCGATCCACGTGCTCGATATCCCGGACGAGTACAAGTACATGGATCCGGAGTTGATCGACATGCTGGAGCAGACGGTGGAGCCGATGCTGTTCGCGTAGCGCATCTTCGCAAAGCATGATCGATCGATGGATTGGAACAATGAACGACACCACAGACTCAGAGTCGTCACTTCCCGCTTCCCGCGCCGAATTCGATGAGTGGAGAGCGCCCCGCTCTGGTTCCGGGAATCCCACCAGGATGGATAATCCGGTTTGGACCTGGCTGGTGAGATCGAAAATCAGCGCTTACGAAGCCGTTGATCGATACGGTGCAGGCAGTGCGTTCGAAAACGGGCCGACATGGTGCTTTGACCGCTACGGTCAGTCCATCACGTTGATGCCGGACGGCCGCAAGATCCATATCGGCGGAGAGCACGAGGATTACTACGATCCGGATTTCCATATCTACAATGATGTCGTGGTCGTCGACGCGTCGGGTAACGTGTCGATCTATGGCTATCCCACAGAGGTGTTCCCACCCACGGATTTCCACAGTGCGACGCTGGTCGGCACCGACATCTATGTGATCGGCAGACTGGGATATCAGCAGGAACGACTGGAAAAGATCGATGCGATACGCATCCTGGACACAATGACTTACCGCTTCCGGAGCCTGCCGACATCCGGGGACATGCCACCATGGCTGCATGGACATGTCGCAGAATTGGATGCGGATGGGAAACACATCTGCATCACCGGAGGGACGGTCCATCACGATGTTGCGCTGATCCTGGTCGAGAATCTGGATACTTGGAAACTGTGTCTGGATACAGGTGTCTGGACACATGTCGCGCGACGGCAATGGCAGCGTTGGAAATTCGCGTGCGAAGAGGCTCGCTGTAACGCCTTGTGGGAAATCCGCCAAATGCTCTGGAACAGAAGCGTGGGTTGGATGAAGGAGTGGGAAGAGTCCAAGCTGTCGCTCGCAACGGAGCTTGGCCCAAGCGCCGAACCCGAAAGGATTGCCGAGCTTTACAGTCCGCCCGTGCCGCACACGCCGATCAAAAGCAGAGATGAGGAATTCAACGTGCACCGTATTTCTGTCGAAGGCGTTACCGTGCGCTACATCGAGGATATGACCAGCATCGTGATGACCATCGAGGGACAGCTTCCGGACAGAACGATCAATACGCTGATCGATGACCTGTGCCGAAAACTGTCGATCGTCGAGGGCATAAACCATGCGGCAACAAAAATCGATCGTTGAGAAGAGCATGACAGCTAAGCACTACACCGACACCGCGTTCACGCAATGCCCGTATTGCGGCGAAGACATCGAGATCGTCGTCGACGGCTCGGTGGATCATCAACAGTATGTCGAGGACTGCAGCGTGTGCTGCCGGCCGATCGTGTTCACCGTCGTCGCCGAAGACGGTGAAGTGCTGAGCGTGGATGCGCGTTCGGAAGACGACTGAGCGCAGGATGGCCGAGCGCCGGACCGCCGGCCGTCAGTCTTCTTCCGGCGGCGGCATCACCGCTTCGGGATCGATCGCGAGCTTGCCGGCGATCAGCACCGCCTGGGTGCGGTTGTTGGCGCCGAGTTTGCGCAGGATCGCGGTCATGTGCGCCTTGATCGTGGCTTCGGAAACGCCGAGCTCGTAGGCGATCTGTTTGTTGAGCAGGCCATCGCCCAGCATCTGCAGCACGCGGAACTGCTGTGGGGTGAGGTCGCGGACGCGCTGCGCGGCATCGTGTTCTTCCGCGCCGGCGGCGGGCGCCTTCAATGCGGACGCTGGCGCCCAGCGGTCGCCGGAGAGCACCGCGTCGATGGCTTCGCCGAGGGTCGCGGCATCGGCGGATTTCGGCAGGAAGCCGACCGCGCCATGATCCAGCGCGCGGCGCATCACCGCAGGCTCTTCGCGCGCGGACACCACCATGATCGGCAGCTGCGGGAAGTGCGCGCGCAGGTGCACCAGCGCGCTGAAGCCGTGCGCACCGGGCATGTTGAGATCGAGCAGCAGCAGATCGGCGTCGGGCTCGCGTTCGATCAGCGCATACAGCGCGTCCACGCTGTCGGCCTCGCGCAGGATCGCGTCGGGCAGCGCGCGCGCCACCGCGTTGCGCAGCGCTTCGCGGAACAGCGGGTGGTCGTCGGCGACGAGAACAGTAGGCATAAGCGGTGGCCGTGCGATGGCGTCCCGCCCAAGGTAACGCAGACCGGCGGCCGTCACCAATGGTGGCGGCCGGTTCATGGCGGTGTGCTCACTTCACCAGCCGTTCGTCGACCAGCGACTTGACGACCGAAGGATCGGCCAGGGTCGAGGTGTCGCCCAGCTGGTCGGGCGCGTTTTCGGCGATCTTGCGCAGGATGCGGCGCATGATCTTGCCGGAGCGGGTCTTCGGCAGACCGGGCGCCCACTGCAGGAAGTCCGGTGTGGCGATCGGCCCGATCTGCTTGCGCACGTGCGCCACCAGCGCCTTGCGCAGCTCTTCGCTGGGCGCTTCCCCCGCGACGAGGGTGACGTAGGCGTAGATGCCCTGGCCCTTGATGTCGTGGGTGAAGCCGACCACCGCCGCTTCGGCGACCTTCGGATGCGAGACCAGCGCACTTTCGACTTCGGCGGTGCCGATCCGGTGGCCGCTGACGTTGATCACGTCGTCGACGCGGCCGGTGATCCAGTAATAGCCGTCCTCGTCGCGGCGACAGCCGTCGCCGGTGAAGTACATGCCCGGATAGGTCTTGAAGTAGGTATCGATGAAACGCGGGTGGTCGCCGTAGACCGTGCGCATCTGGCCCGGCCACGAATCGAGCAGCACGAGATTGCCCTCCGTCGCGCCGTCGAGCAGCGCGCCGTTGGCGTCGACCAGCGCGGGCTGCACGCCGAAGAACGGTTTGCTGGCCGAGCCGGGTTTCAGATCGGTCGCGCCGGGCAGCGGCGAAATCAGGACGCCGCCGGTTTCGGTCTGCCACCAGGTATCGACGATCGGACAGCGACCTTCGCCGACCACGTCGTAGTACCAGCGCCAGGCTTCGGGATTGATCGGTTCGCCGACCGAGCCCAGCACGCGGATGGACGCGCGCGAGGTCCTCTTCACCGGCGCCTCGCCTTCGCGCATCAGCGCGCGGATCGCGGTCGGTGCGGTGTAGAAGATCGTGACCTGGTGCTTGTCGACGACTTCCCAGAAGCGCGAGACCGTCGGGTAATTCGGTACGCCCTCGAACACGACCGCGGTGGCGCCGTTGGCGAGCGGACCGTAGGCGATGTAGCTGTGGCCGGTGACCCAGCCGACGTCGGCGGTACACCAGTAGATGTCGTCTTCGCGCAGATCGAACACGCATTCGTGGGTGTAGCTGGCCCACACCAGATAGCCGCCGGTGGAGTGCAGCACGCCTTTCGGCTTGCCGGTGCTGCCCGAGGTGTAGAGGATGAACAGCGGATCTTCCGCATTCATGCGTTCGGGTTCGCAGCTGGCGGGCTGATCGTCCACCACCGCGTCGTACCAGCGGTCGCGCGGCATCTGCATGCCGATCGCGCCACCGGTGTGGCGGATCACCAGAACGGTTTCGACCGAATCGGTGCCGGGCATCTTCAGCGCGGCATTGACGTTTTCCTTCAGCGGCACGCTCTTGCCGCCGCGCAGGCCTTCGTCGGCGGTGATCACGACCCTGGTGCCGCAGTCGGCGATGCGATCGGCGATGGACTGCGGCGAGAATCCGCCGAACACCACCGAGTGGATCGCGCCGATCCGCGCGCAGGCCTGCATCGCGACCACGGCGTCGGGAATCATCGGCAGATAGATGGTGACTCGATCGCCCTTCTTCACGCCGAGATGGCGCAGTGCATTGCCGAGCTTGCACACGCGTTCGTAGAGTTCGCGATAACTGATGCGCTGCGACGGTGTCGCCGGATCGTCCGGTTCGAAGATCAGCGCGGTCTTGTCGCCGCGCGTCGCGAGATGGCGATCGAGGCAGTTGACGCTGGCGTTGAGTTCGCCGTCGGCGTACCAATGGATGTGGAAGTCTTCGACATGGAAGCTCACGTCCTTGATCTGCGTGGGTGCCTTGAACCAGTCGAGGCGCTGCGCGATCTTGCCCCAATAGGCGTCCGGGTCGGCGATGGATGCGGCGTAATCGCGTTCGTAATCTTCGCGTCGGATGCGCGATGCGGCGGCGAAATCGGCGGGCACCGGATAGATGGACTGGGCGTTGTCGTTCTGCGACATGAGGCGTTCCTCCGCGGTTGGTATGGGATCCGCAGTGGTCACAGTGTGCCGCATGCGCGGCGTTTTGCAGTGCAGCAACGTGCTTAGACCATGGTCGAAAAACCCCTGAAAATGCCGGGAGGTTCGACCAATGGCGAATATGCGGAACCGGCGACGGCGCACAGGCTGCGCTCACCGTGCATCCGTACGCGCCCTCGGGAGGGGCCCATCATGAACAAACGATCGCAACTGCGGCGACCGCTGACGTTATCGCTGCTGGTGTGCCTCATGGCGCCCGGCCTGGCGCTGGCGCAGGCCGCTACACCGAAAGAACAAGCACTTGAAGCCCGCGTCGCGGAACTCGAAAAGATCGTGCAGCAACTGGTCACGCAGCAACAACAGGCGCCGATCGCAGCCGCGCCTGCGGCGAAACCCGCCGACGACGGCAAGCCGAAGATCCAGAGCACGCCGATCCTCACCGCCGCCAATCCGGGCACCACGTTCTCGTACGGCGGTTTCATCAAGCTCGATTCGATGGTGACCGACACCAGCGATGGCCGCATCGCCGATGGCACTGCCGGTCGCCTGTTCTATCTTCCCGCCGCGATTCCGGTCGGTCCCGCCGGCTCCGATGGCGGCGATGCCTACACCGATTTCCACGGGCAGTTCTCGCGTTTCTGGTTCAGCGCCGATCACGCCACGAGCGACGGCGACAAGATCAAGGGTTACATCGAAGCCGACATGTTCGGTGGCGGCAGCAACGCGCTGGTCGGCAACGAAACCGCGACCAACACCTATGCCGTTTCGCTCCGCCAGGCCTACGTCAGCCTGACCCGGCCCAACGGCGCGCAGTGGCTCGCCGGCCAGACCTGGTCGAACTTCATGGATGTCGCCGCGCTGCCCGACAGCGTCGACTTCGTCGGCCCGACCGAAGGTACCGTGTTCGTCCGCCAGGCGCAGTTGCGCTACACCAAGGGCCCGTGGTCGTTCTCGATGGAGAATCCGCAGACCACGGTCACGCCGTTCCTCGGTGGCGCCACGCGCGCCAATTCGGGCGACAACGTGCTGCCTGATGTCACCGCGCGCTGGCAGAAGAAAGGCGATTGGGGCCACTTCAGTGCCGCTGGCCTGGTGCGCCAGTTCAAGCGTCTGAACGAGACCACGACCGGCGCGTCGGTCAGCGTGTCGGGCAAGTTCAACCTCGGCGCCAGCAACGACCTGCGTTATGCGGTCAACGCCGGCCAGGGCATCGGCCGCTACATGGCCTTCGGGCTGGGCGCCGACACCGTGCTCGATGCGGGCGGCAATCTGGAAACGATCGACGGCTACGGCGGCTTCGTCGCCTGGCGGCATGCGTTCTCGCCGAAGCTGCGCGGCAACCTGTTCTATTCCGCCGCGCACTTCGACAACAACGTCGCCCTCACCGGCCTGGCCGCCACCGAGCGCGCGCAGTCGATGCACGCCAACCTGATCTATTCGCCGTTGCCGAAGCTCGACGTCGGCGCGGAACTGATCTGGGGCCAGCGCTCGCTCGAAAACGATCTCGAAGGCGATCTGCGCCGCTTCCACACGCACGTCAAATACAGCTTCTGACGGCTGCAGCGTCGGATAAGCACGATCCAATTCTGAAGAGGTAACAGATCATGTCCAGCACTACAGCAACTGTCCCCGTGAGCGGCGGGATGACCCGGGAGCACAAGAAGGTCATCTTCGCGTCGAGTCTCGGCACCGTCTTCGAGTGGTACGACTTCTATCTTTACGGATCGCTCGCGGTCCATATCGGCAAGCATTTCTTCAGTGGCCTCAACGACACCAGCCAGTTCATCTTCGCGCTGTTGGCGTTCGCGGCCGGTTTCGCGGTGCGTCCGTTCGGCGCGCTGTTCTTCGGTCGCCTGGGCGACATGATCGGGCGCAAGTACACGTTCCTGATCACGATCGTCATCATGGGCCTGTCGACGTTCCTGGTCGGTGTCCTGCCCGGTTACGCGACCATCGGCATCCTCGCGCCGATCATCCTGATCACGCTGCGTCTGTTGCAGGGCCTCGCGCTCGGCGGCGAATACGGCGGTGCCGCGACCTACGTCGCCGAACACGCGCCTCCGGGCAAACGCGGTCTGTACACCAGCTTCATCCAGACCACGGCGACGCTCGGCCTGTTCATGTCGCTGCTGGTGATCTGGCTGTGCCGCAACTACCTGGGCAAGGATATTTTCGAAGCCTGGGGCTGGCGCATTCCGTTCATCGTGTCGGTGGTGCTGCTGGGCGTGTCGGTGTGGATCCGCATGCAGCTCAACGAATCGCCGCTGTTCCAGCAGATGAAGGCCGAGGGCAAGACCTCGAAAGCGCCGCTCACCGAGAGCTTCCTCTCCAAGAACGGCAAGATCGCGCTGCTCGCGCTGCTCGGCGCCACCGCCGGTCAAGCGGTGGTCTGGTACACGGGCCAGTTCTACGCGCTGTTCTTCATGACCAAGACCCTGAGCGTCGACCCGAACACCGCCGATATCCTGATCGCCATTTCGTTGGCGCTCGCCACCGGCGGCTTCATCCTGTTCGGCTGGTTGTCCGACAAGATCGGCCGCAAGAAGATCATCATGGCCGGTTGCCTGTTGGCCGCACTGACCTACTTCCCGGTGTTCAAGGCGCTGATGCACAACGCCAATCCGGCGCTGGAAGCGGCGGTCGCCACCTCGCCGGCGAAAGTGCTGGCCGATCGCGACCGCTGCGCGCTGCAGTTCGATCCCGTGGGCAAGAAGACCTTCAAGCAGTCCTGCGACATCATCGCGTCGGGCCTGGCGAAGAAAGGTATTCCGTACACCATCGAATCGGCGCCGGCAGGCACGGTCGCCAGCGTCACCATCGGCGCGACCACGGTGCAGAGCTTCGAAGGCGAAGCGCTGGACAAGGATGCGTTCAAGGCCAAGGCCGACGAGTTCACCAAGAAGCTCGGCGACACCTTGACCGCCGCGGGTTATCCGGCCAAGGCCGACGATGCGCAGATCAACAAGCCGATGGTCATCGCGTTGCTCGCTTATCTGGTGCTGCTGGTGACGATGGTCTATGGTCCGATCGCGGCGTGGCTGGTCGAGTTGTTCCCGACCCGCATCCGCTACACCTCGATGTCGCTGCCGTACCACATCGGCAACGGTTGGTTCGGCGGGTTCCTGCCGTTCATCTCCTTCACCATCGTGGCGGCGACCGGCAATATCTTCAGCGGGCTGTGGTATCCGATCGGCGTTGCGCTGATGACGCTGGTGATCGGTTCGCTGTTCCTGCGCGAGACGAAGGACGTGGATATTACCCAGTAGGAGCGGCTTTAGCCGCGAGCTGTTGGCTTTGAAACAAGACGCCGGCGAAAGCCGGCGTCTTTGTTTGAGATTCGGAAAATGGTTTGTGGGTAAGGCCTGGCGCCTTTTTCGCGCTGGTGCGCGAGTGACTTTCTTTGGCGCAAAGAAAGTCACCAAAGAAAACATTACAAGTCCAATTCAAAACTACGATCTGAAGTGAAGCCGGGATTTTTCGATGAGACATCCTTGTCTCATCGAAAAACGATGCACATCCTGTGCATCGCCCTCCGGGTCTCCAATCAGGGGATAGCATGCCGCGTCTGCAAGATCATCGGGACGTTACCCTCTATTGGCATTCAAGCAATAGCTATATCGCTAGCCTGACCTTTCAAGGAATACAGTTGCGGCATGCCATGAAGTCATTCACGCGTTGCCGAAATTCCAGCAATCTACATCGTCCCACCGATGCCCAAACTACGGTGTAGTCTGATTAGATTGCAGACCCGGAGGGCGGCGCACAGGATGTGCGCCGTTTTTCGATGAGACAAGGATGTCTCATCGAAAAATCCCGGCTTCGCCTCAGATGGCAGTTTAGGTCTGGACTTGAAGTGCTTTCTTTGGTTACTTTCTTTGCGCCAAAGAAAGTAACTCGCGCACCAGCGCGAAAAAGGTGCCAGGCCTTACCCACACACCATGATCACCAAACATCCACAGCGCGACGAGAACTTCTAGAGGGCGCCGACCCACAACCCAGTCAACCCTCCGACTTCCGCCCCACCAGCTTCGCCGCAACGATCCCCGCCTCGTACAGCAGGCACATCGGGATCGCCAGCAACAGCTGCGAAATCACATCCGGCGGCGTGATCACCGCAGCGACGATGAAAATGCCGACGATGGCATAGCCGCGCCATTCCGACAGCTGCTTCGGCGTGACCCAGCCCAACAGCACCAGAATGACCAGGGCCACCGGCAGCTCGAAGCTGGTGCCGAAGGCGAGGAAGATCACCAGCACGAAATCGAGATAGGCGTTGATGTCGGTCATCATCGCCACGCCCTCGGGCGTGACCTTGGCCAGGAAACCGAATACCGACGGCAGCACCACGAAGAACGCGAACGCGCAGCCGCTGTAGAACAGCAGCAGCGCCGACGCCAGCAGCGGCAGCGCCAGCTTTTTCTCGCGCTTGTACAGGCCCGGCGCGACGAAAGCCCATGCCTGGTAGAGCAGCCACGGCATCACCGCGAACACGGCGACGAAGAACGCCAGTTTCAGTGGCGCGAAGAACGGAGATGCGACCTCCACCGCGATCAGCTGGCCGCCCTTCGGCAGCTTGTCGAGCAAGGGTTGCGCAAACCAGCCGTAAAGCGTGTTCGCGAACGGCAGCAGGCACACGAACACCAGCATCAATCCTGCGAGCGCGCGGATCAGCCGTGCGCGCAGCTCGATGAGATGCGCGAACAGCCCGCTCTCGGCGGCCTCGAACGCATCCGGATCAACGTCGGACATCGCTGCTCCCGTCGGTGGCTTCGACGGCGTCGATGATGGCCTTGTCGTCGCTGTCGATCAGCGCGGTGCTGTCGGCGCGATCGTCCGTGGCGTCGTGTTCGATCTGCGCCTGCATCGAGTCGAATTCGCGACGGGCTTCGGCCTGCGCCGTGCGGATGTCGGCGTCGATGTCGGCCACTGCCTGGCGGGTGTCGCGCAGCGTGCGCTTCAGTTCTTCCGAGGCCAGTTCGTTCTCCAGTTCGCTCTTCACCGAATACCACTGCGCGCGCGCGCGGCGCACCCAGAGTCCGGCGAAGCGCGCGGCCTTGGGCAGGCGCTCGGGGCCGAGCACCACAAGGGCGACGATCGCGATCAGGAAGAGTTCGGAAAATCCGATGTCGAACATGATGTGCGTGAATGAGAGACGCATCGCGGGGCCGGCCATGAGGCCGGCGCCCTGCGAACATCAGCGCGCGACGTTGTCGTCGTTGCGCTGCGACTCGCTCGAAGATTCGTTCTTCGACTGGTCGCTGAGCTGCGCCGGCTTATCTTCGTCGCGCATGCCTTTCTTGAACTCTTTGACCGCACTGCCGATGTCCTTGGCGCCGCTGGTCAGGCGCTTGGTGCCGAACACCAACAGCACGATGATCAGCACGATGATCCAGTGACCGATACCCCAAGCGCCCATGACGTTTCTCGCTGTCTGTGAAAAAGCAGGCCAAGGATACCGCAGTCGCTCGACCCCGACCTTGACAGGGGTCCGGATCATCGCCGCGCCGGTTTCACGGCGTGACCGGCAGCGCTTCGACCTTGGCGGGATTGTCGACCGCCTGGAACGGCTGCGGCTGCGGTTCGACGGTCGCCGGCGCTGTGGTCGTGGTCGCATCGATCGCCGGGCTGGCGACCGGTGCCGTTGCCGGCGCGTCGTCGTCCGCGCGTGCGGCGCGTGCGGACGCGCTCGCTTCGGCCAAACGGCTCCGGAAGCCGGCGATGGCCGGCGAAGGTTCCTGCTGCGCGCGGCCCTCGAAGATCATTCGCGGCGTGGTGTCCTGGCCGTAGACGGCCTCGTTGGCCTTGTCGTCCATCGACAGCACCGCACCGTCGAGGGCGACGCCTGCGAACAGGCCGCGGGCGCGGGACCAGGACCAGATCTCGGCCTTCATCTGGCCGTCGGTGGAGGCTGAAGCATTACGCCCCATGGGGCCTGCGGCGACGCCGGCATCGGCGCCGAGGGTGAATTTGCCGTTGACGATGGAATCCAGGCCGCGTTCGCTGCGGAACACCAGCACCACGTCGGCGGACTGCACGCCCACCTGCAGGCCGATGCTGCCGCCGGTGAGGGTGACGAAGCCCGGGTTCGACCAGCCGCCGTCGGCGGTGCGCACCGACAGCACGCCGTGGCCGCGACGGCCGCCCAGCACCAATCCGGCCTTGATGGTGTCGGGCACGATCACGATCGCCTTGGCTTCATCGAGCAGCTTGTCGGGAATGGAGGACTCGGGAATCGCCTGGATCTCCGCCAGCACGCGCACGGCGTTCTCGGCCTGGGCGTCTTCGCGGGGCCCGGCGTGCGCGGCAGCGGCGAAAACGAGCGACAGCGCGAGGGACAGGGCAGTGATCTGCATGCGTTGCGACATGGACGGTACGTCTCCAGCGGGGTTGCCGCGGAGCGTAGTCCGGAAGCGATGAACCGCGCCAGTCTGTGCGCCCCGGCGCTGACGGCTGCGGTCCCAGCTGTCATCCTATGCCGATGTCAGCCGCCTCCCCATTGTCCGTGAACGCGTCGCCTGTGAACGCGTCGTCCGCGAAGTCCGCGGTCCTGCTGGTCAATCTCGGTACGCCCGATGCGCCCACCGCATCGGCGGTGCGCCGCTATCTGGCCGAATTCCTCCACGACTACCGCGTGGTGCCGCTCAGCCGCTGGCTGTGGTGCCCGATCCTGCATTTCATCATCCTGCCGCTGCGCGGACCGAAGGTCGCGAAGAAATACGCGCAGGTGTGGATGCCCGGCGGTTCGCCGCTGGCGGTGCACACCGCGGATCTCACCGCTGCGATGCAGGAACGGCTGCCCGGGGCGCGGGTCGCGTACGCGATGCGCTACGGCAATCCGTCGATGACGGATACGGTGGCCGCGCTGCGTGCCGAGGGTGTCGACGAAATCGTGGTGCTGCCGCTGTATCCGCAGTATTCGACGACCACCACCGCGTCGGTCACCGACAAGGTCGAAACGCTGGAATGCGATTACGACGAAGACGAACTCCGGTTCCGGGTCATCGCCGAGTATCACCTCGATCCGGCCTGGGTCGCGGCGGTCGCCGATTCGATCCGCGCGCACTGGGCCGAACACGGACGCGGCGAGCGGCTGCTGTTCTCGTTCCACGGCATTCCGCAGCGCCTGGTCGATGCCGGCGACCCGTACCGGCAGCAGTCGCAGGCCAGCGTCGATGCGATCGTCGCCGCGCTGGGCGACGTGCCGGAATTCGATCCCGATCACACGATGCTCACGTTCCAGTCGCGCTTCGGCCGCGAACCGTGGCTGCAGCCGTACACCGACAAGACCCTCGAAGCGCTGGGCGCCGAGGGCGTGAAGAAAATCGACATCGTCTGCCCGGGTTTCGCCGTGGACTGTCTGGAAACCCTGGAAGAAATCACCGTCGAGAACGCGGCGCTGTTCCGCGCGGCCGGCGGCGATTCGTTGAACTACATCCCCTGCCTCAATGCCTCGCCCGCGCACGCCGATGCGCTTGTGGCGCTGGCGCAGCGACATCTTTTTCGTGGAGCAGCGTGATGCGCGACATCGTTCTCGACACCGCGCGTGGCCGTTTCGGCGCGCTGCGCAACGACAATACCGGAGGCACACCGCTGCTGGCGCTGCATGGATGGCTCGACAACGCGGCGAGCTTCCTGCCGATGGCGCCGCTGTTGACCGGCCACGATCTGGTGGCGCTGGATATGCCCGGCCACGGCCGCAGTTTCCACTACCCGGATGACGCCGAGTACAGCCTGTTCAGCACGATCCTCGACGTGCTCGCCGCCGCCGATGCGCTGGGCTGGCAGCGTTTTGCGCTGCTCGGCCACTCGATGGGCGGTGCGATCGCCAGCGTGCTCGCTGCCGCTGCGCCGGAGCGCATCGAACGCTTGTTCCTGATCGAAGCGCTCGGCCCGCTGTCCGGTTCCGAAGACAGCACCGCCAACCGCTTGCGCGATGCGGTGAGCCAGCGTCGCGCGCTCGACGGCAAGCGCAAGCGCGTGTTCACCGATCCCGAGCTGGCGGTGCAAGCGCGCATGCACACCAGTATCGCCGCGCTGGACGAGGCCTCTTCGCGGCTGCTGATCGAACGCGGCATCCGCGCGGTCGAAGGCGGTTTCGAGTGGAGCAGCGACGTCCGGCTCACCCTGCCGACCGCAGTGCGCATGTCTGAAACCCAGGTGCAGGACTGCCTGCGTGCGATCGCCTGCCCAGTGGTGTTGTTGGCCGCCGACCCCACGCCGCCGTATTTCATGGCTGCATTGCGCGATACGCGCGTCGCCTGCGTCCCGCAGATCCGCAGCGTGTCGCTGACCGGCAGCCATCATCTGCACATGACGCAGCCGGCCGAAGTTGTGGCGGCGCTGGGACTCTGATCGGCCCGGATTTTCTGTAGGAGCGACGGAAGTCGCGACCGCTTTCCGGCAAGTTTTCAGTGGCCTGTCGCGACTTCCGTCGCTCCTGCGAAAAGCTCGAAGCGCGTAGAGCGTCAGCGCAACAGCGCCTGCAGCGTCGCCTTGATCCTGCGACCCTCGCTGCGGAAATATTCGCGCTGATCGCGCCATTGCGGATAACGCGCTTCGACCTCGTGCCAGTACGCAGGCGAGTGGTCGTGGTGGATCAGATGACACAGTTCGTGCACCAGCACGTACTCGAACGCGGCGGGCGGCGCCAGCACCAGCGACAGATCCATCGCGAGGGTGCCGTCGGGCGCGAGCGAGCCCCACTGCGAGCTCATCACTTTCAGCTGCACCCGGCGTGGCGCGCGCGGCATGGACGGCAGATACAGCGGCATCCAGCGACCGATGTCCGCACGCGCTTCGGCCTCGTAGAAATCGCGCAGTGCGCGGTGCATCGCGGGGCCGCCGGCGCGTGCGTTGGTCTGGAACACCAGGCCGTCGCCATCGCGCTGGATCGCGGTGAAACGTCCGCGCTCCCAGCGCAGCGCCGCGGTTCCGCCGCGCAGCGGCAGCGACGTGCTCTCGTCGCGGCGCAGGGCCGTGTCGTCGGCATTCGCCAGCTGGTCGAGCTGTGCGTGCAGCCAATCGCGATGTTCGATCAGGAAGCGTTCGCCGGCCACCAGGCTCGCGCGCTGCGGCAAGGTGAGGCGGACGCCGCGCTCGCTCACCGACAGCTTGATCCGGCGTGCGCGCGGATCGCGCACGCGCAACACATCGATGCTGCGCCCGTCCTCGAGCTGCAGCGGGACGCGGTCGCGTTGTTGGCTGCGGACGTCGGTGGCGCGCGTCGCCGTGGGGCGCGCGAGGTGCGTGAGTCCGCGAAGACGGAAACGGAAAGGCATGCGAAATGCTACCCGCTGCGCACGGCGCGGGGAAGCCGTGCCGTACCGCACCGTGATGTCATTCCGCTTTCGACAGTTTCAATGCGGGTTCCAAAGTCAGGAACAGCCGTCGCACTTCTCCGCTCAGCAGCGCGAAGCGCGCGCCCAATTCGGCGCGCATGTCCTCGCGTTCGCCGGATTCGAGCTGGTCGACCGCGCCATCCAGGAACTTCAGCTTGCGGATGATCAGATCTTCGCCGAGCACGAAGCTCAGATGATCGTCCAGCGTCAGCGCCAGCCGCGTGACCTGCTTGCCGGCCTCGAGATGTTTGGCGATCTCGTCGCTCTGCAGTTCCTGGTGCTGGCATTTCACGATCGCGCCGTGGTCGGTCGGGTCGCGCAGCTCGCATTCGTCGCCCAGCGACAGGCCCTGCGGCAGCGGATCGCCGGCGATCCAGCTGGTCAGGATCGAGCGCGGCGCGACTTCGGCGTTCAGCGGCAGCGCCGGGAAACTGCCCATGGCGTGGCGGACGTCGGATACCACCGCTTCGGCGGTCTTGCGCGACGAGGTATCGACCACGATGAAACCGTTGGCGCAGTCGATCATCGCGTCGGTGCGGCCCGGGCGCACGAAGGCGCGCGGCAGCAGTTCGTGGACCAGGTCTTCCTTCAGGCGCTTGCGCGCGCGACCGCCGAGTTTGCGACCTTCCTTCTCTTCGATCTCTTCGAGTTTCTTCTGCAGAAGATCGTTGACCACAGCGCCGGGCAGGAGTTTGTCCTCGCTGCCGGCGGCGAGCCAGATCGCATCGCCGAGACGGTGCGACAGCGTTTCGGTATCGGCGCGGCCGAACGGCGGCACGAAACCGCGCGACGACAGCTCCAGCGCGCCGACCGGCTTGAGCGTGCATTCGGTCAGGCCGGTGTCGAGGTCGGAGAAGTCGAGCGAAGCGGGGAAGCGGAAGAAAGTCAGGTTTCGAAAAAACATCGCGTGTCCGAATGAGTGATATGTCATCCCGAGGCCGCAGGCCGAGGGATCTGTTGTCGTGATGATGAGGCGGCAAAGCAGCAAAGCAGGTCCCTCGGCTTGCGGCCTCGGGATGACAGGGTCATGACGTTTCCCGATTCCCGTGCGTGGATTCCGGTTCGCCGCTCAACCACGCATGCGCATCCGGCATGCCGCCTTCGCCGTGCCGGCCCAGCGAGAGGAAGTCGAACAGTTTCGGATCGCCCAGCTGCGACGGGCGGACGTCGCCCAGCGCGCGCGCGATCTGTTCGACGCGTCCCGGCGAGTCGCGCTCCCAGGCGTCCATCATCTTCTTCACCTGTTTGCGCTGCAGGTTCTCCTGCGAGCCGCACAGGTTACACGGGATGATCGGAAACCGTTCCGCTTCCGCGTATGCGGCGATGTCGTCTTCGCGCACATAGGCCAGCGGCCGGATCACCACGTGCTTGCCGTCGTCGCTCAGCAGTTTCGGCGCCATGCCAGCGAGCTTCGAATGGAAGAACAGATTCAGGAAGAACGTGGCCACGAGGTCGTCGCGGTGATGACCCAGCGCGATTTTCGTGAACCCTTCGGCCTCCGCATGCGCGTACAACGCGCCGCGCCGCAGCCGCGAGCACAGCGAGCACATGGTTTTGCCTTCGGGCACCACGCGCGTGACCACCGAGTACGTGTCCTGTTCCAGGATCTTGTAATCCACGCCGAGCGAGTGCAGGTAGTCCGGCAGCACGCGTTCCGGGAAGCCCGGCTGTTTCTGATCGAGGTTGACCGCGGTGATCGAGAACGACACCGGCGCCTTCTTCTGCAACTGCAGAAGGATGTCGAGCAGCGTGTAGCTGTCCTTGCCGCCGGACAGGCACACCATCACCTTGTCGCCGTCTTCGATCATGCCGAAATCGGCGATCGCGCGGCCGACCTGATGGCGCAGGCGCTTCGCCAAGCGGCTGGCTTCGTGCGCGGCACGGCGGCCGGGCGGCGGCAGCGGTTCGGACAGGGGCAGGACGGTGCTCATGCAACGCGCATTTTAGCCGGATCGTGTTTCGACACGTCGTGCGCCGCGCCCGATGAGCGCAGCAGATTGCAATCCAACGACATGAGCGAAGACATGTAACGCATTGATTCGCATGGCGCGGAACGCTTGGCACGCGCCTTGTATGGGTGGTGGTGCCGGCGTGTTTTTTCCGGCATCCCCCAAGCGTTTGGAGATAGGCATGAGCAACACCCTGTTCGACCGTTCCCGCACGATGCTTTCGCTGATGCTCCTGGCGGTTCTGACGGCGGGTTGCGCGTCGACCGGCATGTCCGACAAGGCACCCGGCGAGCGCACGAAGGCTTACGAGGATTCGGAACAGCCGGTCAACGACAGCTGGATCACCACGAAGGTGAAAGCCGATCTGCTGGTCACCGAAGAGACCAAGGGCCTCGACATCAACGTCACCACCACCAATGGCGTGGTCACGCTGTCCGGCAAGCTCGACAACGCCATGCAGGTCGACAAGGCCGTGGCCATCGCACGCGGGATCAGAGGCGTGGTCTCGGTGGACGCCACCACGCTCACTGTCAAGCCGCGTCGTTGACGCCAGCGCGCAACGATCACTCCGACGGGCAACCCGTCCGTCCCGACTCCCCCCAAAGGAAAACACCATGAACAGCGACATCATCAAAGGCAAGTGGAAGCAGCTCAACGGCAAGATCAAGGCCAAGTGGGGCGACCTCACCGACGACGATCTGACCATCGCCGAAGGCAATCGCGAATACCTCGCCGGCAAGGTCCAGGAACGCTACGGCGTGACCAAGGACATCGCGATGAAGCAGGTCGAGGACTTCGAAAAGACCGTTCGCGGCGACTGAGTCGCGCCGCCGCTCCCGCATGCGCCCGTGCAGGCGTGCGGTGGGTTCGCTGCGGTGCCCTGACACTCTCCCCCGCAGGCCCGCAGCGAAAACACCGGATGCCCGTCCGTACCGAGGATTCCGCAAGCCGGTGCGGACGGGGCATCCACTTCGCGCTCGATCGCGTGCGCTCCGCGCTCCGAAGGCGCCTCGAAATCCCTTTCGCTGGACCCCTTTGCCGCCTCGTATCGTTTCGCGAGGCGGCATTTTTTGGCCGGGCGGCGATCGTGCGGAATGCCCGCCAGCGCCGGCAGACCGTGCATAAAGCCGGCACCGGCGGCACGCGATCCCAGCAACGACGGGCTTTCCCGGGCTGGCACAGGGCTTGCGGTGCACTTCCCGTCCCCCCGCGCTTTACGCCGCACGCGATCCGCAGACGCCACCCGCAGGAGTTCCGCATGAGTGCCACCCTCGAACGCCGATCCGTGCAGAGCGGTCCCGTGCAAATCCGCCCGGCATCGCCGATCGCAACCATCAATGGCGCATGGCGCCCGCCGGCGATTGAGACCGGCGTCGTCGATATAGTGGAAACTCCCCCGCAGATCCGTGCCCCGCACACGCTGGAGTCACGACCCGTGCCGAATTCAGATTTCAAACCTGCCGGTCGCATCCTGGCGATCGACGACGATACCCGGTTGCTGCAGAACTTCACGCTCGCGCTGGAAAGCGACGGCTACAGCGTCGAGACTGCGGACAACCTCGCCGACGGCCTGCGTCTGGCCGCGACCCGACCTTTCCACGTCTGTCTGCTCGATCACAACATCGGCTACGACTCGGGCCTCGAGGCCCTGCCGCGACTGCGCGAACTGGCGCCGTTGATGCGCGTGGTGATGGTGACCGCCAATGCCGCGATCGACGATGCGGTGAAAGCGATCGCGCTCGGCGCCAGCGATTATCTGGTCAAGCCGTGTTCGCCCGAACAATTGCGGATCTCGGTGGCGCGGCAGGTCGACACCCGTCGCATTCTCGACCGCCTCGACACCTTCGAACGCGAAGCGCAGACCGGCACGCCGGAACTGACCAGCAAGAACAAGACGATGCAGGCCGCGATCGACATGGCCCTGCAGGTCGCGCGCACCGATGCCAACCTGCTGCTGCTGGGCGAGAGCGGCACCGGCAAGGGCGTGATCGCCAAGGCCGTGCATCGCGCCAGCCCGCGCGCGGCCGGCGCACTGGTCACCGTCAACTGTCCGTCGCTGTCCGCAGAGCTGATGGAAAGCGAGTTGTTCGGCCATTCCAAGGGCTCGTTCACCGGCGCGGTGCAGAACACCGTCGGCCGCGTGACCCATGCCGACGGCGGCACCATTTTCCTGGACGAAGTCGGCGATTTTCCGCTGGCGCTGCAGCCGAAGCTGCTGCGTTTCATCCAGGACAAGGAGTACGAGCGGGTCGGCGATCCGGTTACCCGCAAGGCCGATGCGCGCATCGTCGCCGCCACCAATCGCGACCTGGAGACGATGGTGAAGGAAGGCCAGTTCCGACTGGACCTGCTGTATCGCCTCAATGTCATCAGCATCACCTTGCCACCGCTGCGCGAGCGCCCGGAAGATCTCGAAGACATGGCCAACGGTTTCGTGCGGCGCTATGCCGCCGACTACGGCCTGCCTGCCCGGCGACTGTCTTCCGCGGCGCTGTCGCAGCTGCGCGCGTACGCCTGGCCGGGCAATGTGCGCGAACTGCAGAACATGATGGAACGCGCGGTGATCCTCGGCCGCAATGAAGAGATCGGCCCGGACCTGCTCGCGCTGAGCGCATCCGCCCGCAACGACGCGCAGCCGGGCATGGCGATTTCGCTGGACGAACTGGAACGCATGCACATCGAACGCGTGCTCGCCTCCAGCGACAGCCTGGATGCCGCCGCGCGCACGCTGGGCATCGACGCCTCCACGCTGTATCGAAAACGCAAGCTGTTCGGTCTGTGACCGCCCAGACCAACAACCTCCGCTTCGCTTCGAGTCGTCTCCGCCTGCCATGAATCATCGCCCGCCCGTCATCCTTCCCGACATCGCAGCACGACCTCGCGACGGTTGGCTCGCGCTCCTGGGCTGGATCCTGCTGCTGGTGGGGTTGGGCGCACTGGTCGGTGTCCTGTTCGCTCCAAACGGCTGGTATGCCGCGCTGTTGAAGCCGACCTGGCACCCGCCATCCTGGCTGTTCGGCCCGGTATGGACGCTGCTGTACATGGCCATGGCGGTCGCGCTCTGGCTGGTGCGGCGAGAGCCTGACGTGGACGATGCCCTGCGCCAGCGCGCGCTGGCGCTGTTCGCGATCCAGTTCCTGTTGAACATGGGGTGGACACCGCTGTTTTTCGGGCTGCACAGTCCGGGGCTCGCGTTCGTCGAAATCTGCCTGCTGTGGATCGCGCTGCTGTCGACGATGCTGACGTTCGGCCGAGTGCGGGCGCTGGCTGGCTATCTGTTGTTGCCATATCTGCTGTGGGTGTCGTTCGCGCTGGTATTGAACGGTACGATCTGGTTGATGAACTCGTAACGTCAGGCCTGTCCGCAACCGCCCATCCGCAGCAGGGGGTCATCCCCGGGGATCCCGCATGCCACTGTCGCGCACCGCGCAGTTCCGCAACCGCGCCAACGTCGGGTTGTTGGCGCTGGCGTTCGTGGTGATTCTGGCCACCTCCATCATTTCGGTGCGTTCCACCAACGATCTTGCCGAGTCCATCGAACGGGTCTCGCATACGCTCGACGTCAAGGACGATCTGACCGCGCTGCAGGTGGAGTTGGGGATGATGGAAGCCGATGGCCTGCGTTTCATGATCGGCGGCGCGGCGCATCATCGTGCGGGATTGCGCACGCATCTCGATGCCATCGGTCGTCTGCTCGGACTGTTGAAGGCCCTCACCACCGACAATCCGCAGCATCAGGCCACGCTGCGGGCGCTCGCGCGGGATTACGCAGCGCTCGAGGACCGGGTGCAGGGGTCGATCAGGATCAAGGATGCCGAACTGCGAAACGGCAAATCCGGCAGGACGGCGCTGCGTCTTCGCGACGGCAAGGGCGAAGACGTCGTCGACAGGATGCGCGAAAAGGTGTTTTCGATGTCCCGCGAGGAGGACCGCCTGCTGGATGAGCGGCGCTTGAAGCGCGATGCGCTCGTGAAACAGACCACCGCCACGCTGATGATCGCCAATGGCCTGGCGCTGGTGGCCGGCCTGCTTGGATTCTTCGCATTGCGCCGCGCGCAGCAGGAAGCCGAAAACGCACTGCGCGGCGAACTGCGCGCCGCCCAGGCACGCCGTGCCAATGAAGAAAAAAGCGTGTTCCTGGCCAGCATGAGCCACGAGATCCGCACGCCGATGAATGCGATTTTCGGCTTCGCGCAGCTGCTCGGCGACCATGTCCGCGATCCGCTGCAGCGCGAATGGGTGGCGTCGATCAAGAAGAGCGGACAGATGCTGCTGTCGCTGATCAACGATGTGCTGGATCTGTCCAAGATCGAAGCGGGGAAAATGCATCTGACCCCGCAGGGCACCGACTTGACCGAACTGGCCACCGAAACGCTCGCCCTGTTCGAGCCCATGGCCGAATCCAAAGGCGTGCGGCTGCAGATCGAGATCGATCACAGCGATCTTGTACCGGTGGTGGTGGATGCGCAGCGGCTGCGCCAGATCCTGATGAATCTGCTGAGCAACGCGGTGAAATACACCGAACGCGGCGATGTCACCTTGCGCCTGTCGATGCTGCCTTCGCCGCTCGGCCAGGGCCGCGACCTGCGGATCGCGGTGATCGATACCGGGGTCGGCATCGACCAGGGACAAGAGGAACAGATCTTCGAACCGTTCTATCAGGCGGACAGTCCCGACGGACGGGTGCGGCAGGGCACCGGCCTGGGCCTGAGCATCACCAAACGGCTGGTCGACCTGATGCATGGCCGCATCCATGTGGTCAGTCAACCGGGGGAAGGGGCGACCTTCCGCGTCAATATCCCGAATCTCGAACCAGCGGCCATCGTGCCTGCCGGCGCTGAAGAAGCGCGGGTCGATTTCGACCAGTTGCCGGCGCTGAAGATCCTGGTCGTGGACGATGTCGAATGGAATCTCGAAGTCGCCCAAGGCTATCTCCACGACAGCCACCATCAGGTCGTGGTGGCGCACGATGGCGCCGAGGGCGTCCGGATCGCGCACGGATTGCGCCCGGACGTGGTGATGATGGATCTGCGCATGCCGCGGATGAACGGTTTCGACGCGCTGGCAGCGATTCGCGCCGACACCGCCCTGCTCGGCACGCGGGTGATCGCGGTCACCGCGTCCAGTCTTGCCGGCGAGGCCGGACCGCAGCACGCGCCGTTCGACGGATTCCTGCGGAAACCCTATACGCCGCTGGAATTGTTCGCGGTGTTGAATACCCTGTTCCGCAACGACGATGCGGAGCGCGTCGAAGCG
Source organism: Lysobacter sp. (assembly GCA_013141175.1). Taxonomy (NCBI): domain Bacteria; kingdom Pseudomonadati; phylum Pseudomonadota; class Gammaproteobacteria; order Lysobacterales; family Lysobacteraceae; genus Lysobacter; species Lysobacter sp. Next base: position 1,668,132 of record JABFRN010000001.1, on the reverse strand, counting down.
GTCGCGCCCGCGTCGCAGGCCGATGATGCCGACAGCGAGGAACGTCGTACCCGTGCCCGTGCCGAATGGCGCAGCATGCGCGGCCTGCCGCTGCAGGCGTTGCGCACGCGCATGCGCATGCGCGAAATCGGCGAATTCTCGAAGCGGCTGCTGCAATTGGCCGACGATCTGCGCGACCTCGCCCTGCAGGCCGAAGCGCACCGGCTCAAGCTCGCGCTGCAGCGCTTCGATGTGAATCAGGTCAAGATCGTGCTTGATCGATTGGCCCACTGGCATGAGGAGAATGGCGATGCCGAATAGATTCCAGGCGACGGTCGCGTTGCCGGTGGTGATGGTGATCGACGACCAGACCGCGAACGTGCAGGTGGTCGGCCAATTGCTGACCCGGTCGGATTACGACGTCGTACCGGTGTTGGATGGTCGCGAAGCCCTGGCGCTCGCCGAACGCAGCCCGCCGGATCTGGTGCTGCTCGACATGCGGATGCCTGGCATCGACGGCTTCCAGGTACTGGAAGGTCTTCAGGCCATGCCGCAGACGCGCGATGTGCCGGTGGTGTTCCTCACCGCCGACCACGAGCGCGACAGCCTGACCCGCGCGTTCTCCTCGGGCGCGGTCGACTACATCACCAAGCCCTTCCTCGCCGAAGAATTGTTGGCGCGGGTGCGCACGCACCTCGATCTGAAACAGGCGCGAGATCGCCTGGCGCGGGTCGCGGACGAGCGCCAGAAAGTCGCGGAAATCGTCAGTCACGATCTGCGCAATCACTTCGCCAACATCCTGTTTTCCGCCGAACTGCTGCGCGATCCGGCCATGGCCGACGATGCGCGCCAGCGGCTGGCGCAATCGATCCGCACCTCAGCCGATGCCGGCGTCCTGTTCTTGCAGGCCTTCCTGGATCAGCAGCAGGACCGGTCGCACGGCGTTCCTCCTTGCCCGCTCGCCGCACGCGCACTGCTGGACGAAGTGGCCGGGTTGCTTTCGCACCAGTCGCAGACCAAACGCATGCGCGTGCATATCGATACCGACGCTACGGACGAGATGTATCTCTTGGCGGAGCGCGCGGGTACGCTGCATGTCCTGCAGAACCTGCTGTCGAATGCGTTGAAATACGCGCCGCCCGGCAGCGAAGTGCGCCTGACCGCCTCGCGGCAGGGCAAATATGGACGGCTCACGGTGCACGATCGCGGCCCGGGCATTTCGGCGAAGGATCGCGAACGCATGTTCCAGCGTTACGTGCGTTTGAGCGCGCAGCCCACCGGAGGCGAATCGTCGACCGGCCTGGGCCTGGCGCTCGCGAAGCAGCGCGCGCGCACCATGAACGGCGATGTCTGGTACGACGACCGCGAGGGCGGCGGCGCCAGCTTCACGCTGGAATTGCCGCTCGCGTGAACGCAGGAACGAAGCCCCGCGCCGGTCCGGCACGGGGCTTCGTTGTGGTCGTGCTTCGAAACGCGCTACGGAACTTCAGACTTTGACGCGGCGCCCCATGATCAACGACACCACGAACAGGACCAGGAACACGAAGAACAGGATCTTGGCGATCCCGGCCGCAGCACCGGCGATACCGCCGAAGCCGAGCACACCGGCGATCAGCGCGATCACGAAAAAGACAACGGCGTAATACAACATATGATTTCTCCAGAAGTCGCGAGGCGCCGCAGAGCGCGGCCTCACGGATAAGCACACAAGTTGCGTGCCAGCGGCGGCGCGATCTGAATCGCCGGCAACACCTTGTTTTTCAGCGCTTTGCGCAATGATTTCCGATGCCTCGCGATATCGGGTTGTCGGCCTGGCCCGCGATGCGCACGATCCAGCCTCGGCGGCCGTGCAGAACGCCTGTCGGCGTCCGGCGATCGCGCAGGAAAAACAAGCGCTTGGCCGTGGCACGGAACTTGATGCGTTGTCCTGAAAGACCGTGAGGACTTCAACCATGCCCATGCTCCTGCACGCCCTGCCGTATCGCCATCGTTCGCGTCGCCGCACGCGCTATCTGCGAACCCGCATCCTGGTCGCCGCCGTGGTCCTGCTGCTGTGCGCATCCGGTGCGTGGAAGCCTTGGGCGACCCCCGCAGAAGCCGTATCGCCGACCGCATCGGCCCTGCCGGACGCTGTTCTTCAAGGGGCCGATCCCGAAGAATCCGTCGACACCGAGGGCGCCCTCGCCGACCGTTACATCGCCGAGCGCTGATCCGCTGCCGCCTGCCCGCGCGGCAGCGGCCCGATGCTAAGCTTCGGGACGATGAACCAGCCTTCCGACCCCGCAGAACTCTCCCGAGTCGCCCATCGGCTGAACGAGCTGCGCCTGGAACACCGAGACCTCGATCTGGCCATCGCCCGATTGCACGAGAACATCGTCGCCGACGAACTGGCCATCAAGCGCCTGAAGAAGCGCAAGCTGCAGCTGAAGGACGCGATCATCCGCTTCGAGTCCGCATTGATTCCCGACGAACCGGCGTGAACACCCCGGCGGCGATCGAAACCGCATAAGCCCGTCTCCCGCCACCCGGCGTTGCGCGTCCGAGACCACCGCCGCATTCCGTATCGATCGCCTCGCCTAGACTCCGGGACAGTCATCGTTCCGGGGGCGGGCATGCCGACATCGTGGTCGACGCCATCGCGACAGCAACAGCGCCGACCTGCGCACCGCATCGCGTGGCTTTCGGCGGTGTGCTGCGCGATGTCCGCATTCTGCGCCGCCGCCGCCGATCCGGCATCCGAACAACTCACCGACCTGATCTTCGACTACCGTGCGCAGAACGGCCTGCCGGCGATCCCCGTATCGCCGAGCCTCAGCACCGTCGCCGCACTGCACGTCGCCGATCTCGAACGACACGCACCCAGCGGCCAATGCAGTACCCACAGCTGGTCCGCGAACGGGCGCTGGTCCGCATGCTGCTACACCCGCGATCACACCCAGGCGCGCTGCATGTGGGACAAACCTCGCGAGATCACCCGTGGCGCGTACCGTGGCCACGGCTTCGAGATCGTCTGCTGGAACGCGGACAGCATGACCCCCGAAATCGCCATGGACTGCTGGCGACGCAGCGCCACGCATCACGGCGTCATCCTCAACCGCGGCGATTGGCGGGACACCACCTGGCGCGCGCTCGGCATCCGCGTCTCGCAGCACTATGCGGTGCTGTGGCTGGGGATGGAGCCAGAACATTGACGTGGTGAATCGATGTTCACTCTGCGATTGACGAGGAATCGCCATTTCATGGCTTACGGCACAGAGACCCGAATTCACATTGCGTCCCGGCGATAGCGGATGCGCGGAAACGATTGACAAGCGCATCGCGCAGGAAGACAACACCGATCACGCTTCGGACCGACATCGAAGCGCATTCCACAGGGGGAATGCAGGATGGCCAGGGCAAGCGCAGGGAACGCACCGCAATCGACGCCCAGCCGCGCGTCATTGACGATGGCGCTCGCCGTCATCGCACTGTGTATTGCCGGCAACGCTGCCAGCCATGGCGGACGGCTCAACGCCGAAGGGTGTCATCACGATCGCAAGCATGGTGGCTATCACTGCCATCGCGGCAGTGCGCCTTCATTGCGCAGCGAATTGATACCGGCGAACGGCTTCACGCCAGTGCGGACTGCGCCTGCGCCGCGAGGATCGGGGGTGTTTGCGAATTGTGCGGACGCGCGGGCTGCGGGGGCTGCGCCGGTAAGACGTGGCGAGCCGGGATATGGACCGCATCTGGATCGCGATGGGGATGGGGTGGGGTGTGAGCCGAGGCGGAAGTGATGCTGAAAAGATGCTGAAAAGAACGCAAAACAAAACCGAAGCGCAGACTGTGAAGCGTGATCATGAAATTCGCAGCGAAGTGATTTCTTTTGGCATCAAGTGCTGAAGAGAAGTGGACTTGATGCGTTTCTGCGTTTTCTTGCGTCGCCATGACACCGAAAACGACCTGAATCGTACGCAATGTAAAGCTGCGTTATTTGACACAACAGAGAAAAATAAATCCTGATCAGTATGCAAAGTAAAAGTTACCGATCAGGCGGCCAAAGAATAATCGGGAGTAATAAATGAAAAAACATATTGAACTCTGCACGGAAATGAAAATAGACGACAGAGCAGCTTCGCTACGTGTGGCAGCTGAAGAAAACCCGAATAACGTGGTGAATAACTTTCGACATCCAGGTTTGGCGATGGCGCTTGCCAGCAGCGACGCACCTCGCATGGCGATCATTTTCTCGAAAAAATGGAAGACAGGGCGAACTTTACGCATCGCGTTCCTGGGTGGCGTGGATCCAGCAGTCAAAGAAAAAATAATTCTTTACGCAAATCGCTGGCTTCAACACGTCAATCTTAAGTTCGATTTCGTAAGCGGGCTGGACGGTGATATCCGCATTGCGACGACTCCGGGTGGATCGTGGTCGTACATTGGTACGGACGCAAAGCTGATAGAGCCCGGGCAGCCGACGATGAATTTTGGTTGGTTGCACAAGGATACGCCGGATGAAGAATACAGTCGCGTAGTACTGCATGAGTTTGGCCATGCATTGGGCGCTATCCATGAGCACCAGCATCCTGAGAGTGGAATTCCGTGGGACAGGGAAAAGGTGTACGCCTATTACGCGGAAATGGGCTGGAAAAGAGAGGATGTGGACAACAACATATTCGCGAGATATGGCTATGACCGTCTGAACACCAGCCGATACGACTCCAAATCGATCATGCATTACGCGATACCTAACGAATTGACTGTTGGTGACTGGAAGGTTGATTGGAATAGGGTTCTATCCGAAACGGACAAAGACTTTATTGGTAGTTCTTACCCATAGCCATGCAAAGTTCCAGAAATGCGATGAAATTTATCTCTTTAGGGCCGTAGAGTGGGCTTTATGCCCACCGAATGAAGCTTGAACGCACGAAAAAATCATCGCCATGTATCGTGACTGCGTTCAATCCGCATTGCGCCGAGATATTGCAATGGTGGGCAAGATGCCCGCCCTACGAAAAGCGGGTTCTGGCCGACATCCGGCAACCTCCATGAATTGTCCGTCCGGCATCGGAAATGCCGTACTGGTCTTCAAGGGCAAGGCCATTGCGATATAACGCGCAGGGTTGTCGCGAAGGAGAAGCACGATGGGACTCAGCGATGGCTACGGGGTCGTGATCGGCACCAAGGCAGGTTACCAACGCGATCCGCCGGACGATTTCGGGCGTTACTACCACGGCAATCTGTTCGTGCAGGCGCCCGATGGCGTTTACAAATGCGCGATCGATGTCGATCCGCAGAACATGCCCGACGGCATCCAGTGGCGCATCGTGAAGATCCGGCCGTCGGAGTTCGCGGACATCCGGATGTTGGCGAATGGTTGGCATATGCTGGCGTCGAATGCGATATCCGGTGCGCTCGATTACATCCGTTCACCGATGCTGCATCCGCCGATCATGATCTGGAACGTCCGCTACGACAGCTGTCTGTCGCGCTTCCTGGATTTCATCCGCTGGAATCCGCCGTGGAACAGCGGTACCGGGTTCCAGGCGCTGACCGATCTGGAGGCGATCATCGATCAGGGCGTGCGGTTCTACGTCTTCGGCGAACCGTTCACCAGCGACAAAGGCGTGCACAACATCCATCAGAATCAGGGAGATCCGGTCGGTGGTGGGCATGATCGCGAAAACGCGATCTGGCAGGACGGCGGCACCATCGTCGAAACCGCGCAGGGCGAGTTCCATGCGTTCCTGAACAAGTTCAAGACACAAGCGTTCAAGACCGATGATCTGGGCAAGCCGATCTGAATCGACCTCCGGTCAGCCGCTGCGCGTGCGCCGCAAGCGCTCCCGCGCGATGGCGCGCAACTGCTTGCGTTGATCGGACGGAAACGGCGAGCGCCTGTCGCAGTGGCGCAACAGCAGCGCATCGTCCTGCGATTCGCCCAATACATCGGCCAGATCGCGGGCGCGCTTTTTCGACAGGCGCAGTGCGGGCAGCAGCTCGGCCAGGAGGCTGTCCTGCTGACGCAGACGGCGCAGGCGGCGTCGATAGACGTGCCAGGCCTCATCGTCCTCCGGGTTCTTTTTGATCTGTTTGGCCGCCTTGTCGGCGCGGCGCTGGCTGCGCTTCATCGCTGACGAGACCTCGGTTTCGTCTACTGCGCGCCAACCCAGACGTGCCAGGCGTTGCTGCGCTGCCTGTAGGCGCAGGCCGCGCGCCTGGAACGCCGGATCGCGCACGAGTGCGCGTTCGAGAATATCGTCGCGACGCTCCCGCGCGAGTCGTTCCGCAGCAGGAAGAATCGCGCGGATACGATCCGGTGCTTGTGCCTCCAGCCGTTGCAGGACTTCGATCAGCGCCTGTGCATCGCGCAGATGCGACAGGCCGCGACACAGCCGACCCAGTTCGTCATCCAGCGCTTGCGCGCGCGGCCCGAAGACCCGTGCGCCGAGTGCCAGCGTCGCCCGCGCGCGGCGGATGGATTTTCGCGCTTGATGGATGCCTTCGTGCAGCGCCTCGCCTTTGCGGACCAGATGGGCCTGCGCCTGTTGCAGCTGCTCGCCGGCGAACACCAGCAGCCGCATGCCGAGTGGGAGGGGTGTCGTGGTGATGGCGCTCGATTTTGTCGATACGTCGGCTGTGCTGCGTGACATGCGCTGGCCTCCAAAGGCCACAGTACCGTCATTTCGCGAGGATGGATCTGTATCGTCGCAACAGGCATCGCGGTCCGGCAGAGGGTTCGCCGCGCGTAGACCGTGGTGCGTGGTCGGAGTGTGGCAGGTCCCGCAGCGAGCGCACCTCTGCACGAACGCGTGCGGTCTGTCGTGCGCTTTGCAACGGTGGAGTCTATCTCCGGAGTGGCGGAGCCGGCAGCGTTTTCGATTGCCGGTGCTGCGACTCGATCGCATCCGGATCATTTGCCGACGGATTTGCCGTCAAAACGGACCACCGCTATCGTCTGCGTCTGGTCCCGCCACCGTGAGCCTCGCAGATGTCCTCATCCGCCGATACCGTCACCGTTTCGCTCGATGAAATGATCCAGGCGCTCGACTGGGTGTCCGATCTTTCGGGTTCCGAGAACATGGCGTTCGTCTGTCGCGAAAGCGGGCGGGTGTTCATGACGTCGGAGGAGGACTTCGGCGTCGAGCTTGAGCCTGATCTGCCGTCCGATCTCGATGATGTCGCGAAATACGCGATCGTGCCGTCGCGTCAGGATCTGCGCCTGGGCAAGCGGCTTGCGGTGCGTTTCGTGCAGGCATCGTTGCCGGAGCGGTTGGAGGAGACTTACGAGATGTTCGCGGCGCGGGGCGCCTATGCGCGGTTCAAGGACATGCTGGAACAGGAACAGGCATTGAATGCCTGGTATGCGTTCGAAGCGGAAGCGGTCGAACGCGGTCTGCGCGAATGGGCCGAGTCGGAAGCGCTCGCGGTTGCGGCGAGTGGTCCCGTGCGCTGACGCGCGCGTGTCCTCCGGGAGGTGTTGCTGTCAGCCGCGCAACGCCGCCGCCGCTTTCGCCAGCGCGCCGATCCGCGCCCAGTCCTTCGCCGCCAGCGCATCGTTGGGCACCATCCACGAGCCGCCGACGGTGATGACGTTGGGCAGCGCGAAATACGAAGGCGCTTTCGCCGCGTCGATGCCGCCGGTGGGGCAGAACTTCACCTGCGCGAACGGGCCGGCGAAGCCCTTGAGTGCGGCGACCCCGCCGCTGGATTCGGCGGGAAAGAATTTGAAGCGCTTGTAGCCGTGTTCGAGGCCGCGCATGAGTTCGCTGGCGGTGGCGATGCCGGGCAGCAGCGGGATATCGGCGCCGCGTGCGGCGGCGTAGAGCGCGTCGGTGCCGCCGGGCGAGATCGCGAAGGTGGCGCCTGCGGCCTGCACTGCAGCCAGATCGTCCGAGGTCAACACCGTGCCGGCGCCGACGATCGCACCCGGCACGCCGCGCATGCGTCGGATCACGTCGAGCGCGACCGGCGTGCGCAGGGTGATTTCGAGCACCGGCAGGCCGGCGGCGACCAGGGCTTCGGCAAGCGGAACGGCATCGTCGAGATCGGCGATGGCGAGCACCGGCACCACTGGCGCCTGCCGCAGGATGTCGTCGACGATGGCGGTCATGCGATCGGTGTGGGCGTGACTCATCATCGGTTCTCGTTCGAGGCGTCCGCGCGCAGCGACATCGCCGCGCCGAGCAGACCGGGACTGCTGTGGGTGATGACGCGGATCGTCACCGATTCCAGATACGCGGCGAAGCGGCCCTTGGCGAGGAAGCGTTCGCGGAACGCGCTGCTGCGCAGGAACGGCACGAAGCGCGGCACGATGCCACCGGCCAGCATCACCGTGCGTGCGCCGTGGATCAGTGCGGCGTCGCCGGCAACGCTGCCGAGCACCGCGCAGAAGCGCGCGAGCGTACGGCGTGCGGCGAGATCATGACCTTCCAGCGCCGCGGCGACGATGTCCGCCGGCTCGCGCAGATCCTGATGCTGGCCGGTGGCGTGATCGACCGCGCCGCGCAGCACCGCATCGATATGCGACAGGCCGCTGCCGCAGAGCAGGCGTTCGTTCGATACGCGGCCGAAGCGCGCGGTGAACCAGCGCGCGATCGCGAGTTCTTCCTCGCCCAGCGGCGCGAAGCTGATATGGCCGCCTTCGGTTTCCACGACTTGCCAGCGCCGGCCTTGAGCAGACGTGTCGTTGCCGACCAGCATCGCCACGCCAAGACCGGTGCCCGGCCCGAGCACGCTGATCGGGCCCTCTAGCGGAGCGTCGTCGCTGCCGTGCACGGTGATGGTTTCCGCGTCCGACAGCGCCGGCACCGACCACGCCACCGCGCCGAAATCGTTGAGCACGTGCAGGCGGTCGAGCCCGAGCGCGCTTTGCAATTCGCTGCGCGTGAACGACCAGGCGCGATTGGTCAGCCGGATCTCTTCGCCATTGACCGGGCTGGCGACCGCGATCGCGGCGCGGCGCGGCTGCACGCCGACCGCGGCAAGGTAGTGTTCGGCTGCGTGCTGCAGGCTGGCGAATGCGGATGCGTCGAGACTGCGCGCGTCCAGCACCTGCGCGGCGGGCGCCGACAGATCGGTCAGCGCGAAACGTGCGTTGGTTCCGCCGATGTCGGCGATCAGCGCGAGCGCTGGGGGATTCACGGTGTCCATCATCGATCAGTGTTCCCCGGAGTCATCGTTTGCGAACAGACTGCAGGCGCCTGCTTCCGCCGAACCGACCTGCGCACGCATCAGTCCGAACAGTTCGCGGCCGACCCCGTGCGCATTGCCGCGCAGGTCGAGGGTCGCGGCCACGCGCGCGTTCCATTCGGCTTCGGGCACGTCCGCCTGCATCGTGCCGGCTTCGGCATCGATGCGGATCAGGTCGCCGTCGCGGAGCTTCGCGATGGCGCCGCCGCAGGCGGCCTCGGGCGTGATGTGGATCGCCGCGAGCACTTTGCCCGATGCGCCGGACATGCGGCCGTCGGTGAGCAGGGCGACGTGCTGGCCGCGATCCTGCAAGAGCGAGAGCGTCGGCGTGAGTTTGTGCAGCTCGGGCATGCCGTTCGCGCGCGGGCCCTGGCCACGGATCACCGCGACGAAATCCCCGGTGAGCGCGCCGGCCTTGAATGCATCCAGCATCGCGTCCTGCGAATCGAAGATATTCGCCGGTGCTGCGATCGCGCGATGTTCGGGTGCCACGGCCGAAATCTTCACCACCGCGCGGCCGAGGTTGCCCTGCAGCCGGCGCAGGCCGCCTTCGCGGTCGAAGGGTTCGGCCACGCCGCGCAGGATGCTGGTATCGCGCGACTGCGCGGGCGGCGGCGTCCAGCGCAGCGAGGTGCCGTCCAGTGCGGGCGCCAGCGTCTGCTGGCGCAGATCGCCGCCGTGCACGCAGCGGATGTCGGCATGCATGAGGCCGGCATCGATGAGTTCGCGGATCACCACGCCGATGCCACCGGCGGCATGGAAATGGTTCACGTCGGCGCTGCCGTTGGGATAGACCCGCGCCAGCAGCGGCGTGGCCTGCGAGAGTTCGTCCAGATCGTCCCAATCGATGATCAGGCCGGCCGCGCGCGCGATCGCGACCAGATGCAGTGCGTGGTTGGTCGAACCGCCGGTCGCGGCCAGCCCGACCATCGCGTTGACGATCGCCTTCTCGTCGACGGTATGGCCGAGCGGGCGGTAGTCGTCGCCGAGCGCGGTGATGCGCAGCGCCTGTTCGGTCGCGGCCACGGTGAGCGCATCGCGCAGCGGCGTGTTCGGATTGACGAACGCGCTGCCCGGCATGTGCAGGCCCATCACTTCCATCAGCATCTGGTTGGAATTGGCGGTGCCGTAGAACGTGCAGGTGCCGGCGCTGTGGTACGACGCGGATTCGGCTTCCAGCAATTCGTCGCGCGATGCCTTGCCGTCGGCGTAACGCTGGCGCACCGCCGCTTTTTCCTTGTTCGGCAGGCCCGAGGGCATCGGTCCGGCGGGTACGAAGATCACCGGCAGATGGCCGAAGCTCAGCGCGCCGATCAACAGGCCGGGCACGATCTTGTCGCACACGCCGAGCATCAGCGCGGCGTCGAACATCTCGTGCGACAGCGACACCGCGGTCGCCAATGCGATGGTGTCGCGCGAGAACAGCGACAGCTCCATGCCGGTGCGGCCCTGGGTGACGCCGTCGCACATCGCCGGCACGCCGCCGGCGACCTGCGCGCTGCCGCCGGCGTTGCGCGCGGCCATGCGGATCAGCGTCGGGTACTGCTCCATCGGCTGGTGCGCCGAGAGCATGTCGTTGTAGGCGGTGACGATGCCGATGTTGCCGCCCGCGCCGGTCTTCAGCATCGGTTTGTCGCCACCGGATGCGGCAAAGCCGTGGGCGAGATTGCCGCAGCTCAATTGCCTGCGCGCGGGCGCATCGATGCGGGCGGCATCGATACGCGCGAGATAGCCGTCGCGGGTTCGACGACTGCGTCCGGCGATGCGTGCGGTCACGCGCTCGATGACGGGGTGCAATGACATCATGGGCTCCAGTGCAGATGGACGACCGTGCCCGATGCGTGCAGCAGCGCCGAGATCGGCGCCCGCAGCGGATCGTGCGCGGTCTGTGCGGCGCGCAGCACGTCTCGTTTGCGCGCGCCGGTGACGATCAGGTGCAGGCTGCGCGCACGCAGCAGGCGGTCGAGGCCGAGGGTGATGCGCGGAAACGGCGCTTCCGGCGGCAGAGGTTTCGGCACCAGCAGGAAGGCGTCTTCGGTCGCGTCCTTCGCCATCGCCTCGGGCAGGTCGTCGGCGCCGGGAAACAGCGACGCGGTGTGCGCGTCCTCGCCCATGCCCAGCACCACCGCGTCGAATGCGTCCGCGTGCGTGGCGAGCATCGTGCGCGCGTGCGCGAGCGAATCCTCCGGGTTGCCGTCGGCGGTGGTCAGCGATTCGATGCGCAGGCCTTCGGCGGCCGAGAACGCCTCGCGCAGCGCGGCGATATTGCTGGCGGCATGCGCATGCGGCACGCAGCGCTCGTCGCCGGGCATGGCGACGATGCGATGCCAGTCGAGCGCGCTCGCGGCGAGCTTGCGATAGATCGGAAACGGCGTACGCCCGCCGGCGAGGCTGAGCAGGGCGTGGCCGTGCTGCTTCAGGCCCGCTGCGCAGCGGTCGCGCAACTGCGCGGACACCGCATCGATCAATGCGTCGCTGTCGGTGTAGTCGTGTTCGATCCAGGCCATCGTCGTCGGTTCGCTTATTCGCGCCAGCTGTGGCCGTGGCGTTCGGTCATCGCCACCGCTGCGTTCGGGCCCCAGGTGCCGGCGGCGTAGGGTTTCGGCGCGCTGCCGGCATGCGCCCAGCCGTCGAAGATCGCATCGATCCATTGCCACGCGGCCTCGGTTTCGTCGCGACGCACGAACAGCGTGCCGTTGCCTTCGATCGCATCCAGATACAGGCGTTCGTAGGCAAGCCGGCGGCGCTCGTGCGCGAAGCGCTCGTCGAGATCAAGATCCAGCGAGACCTGCGACAGGCGCAGCCCGCTGCGGTCCAGGCCGGGCGTCTTGTGCATCAACTGCATTTCGATGCGTTCTTCCGGCTGCAGCTTGATGATCAGCGCGTTCGGCTGGGTAGCCGCGCCGCCACGGGCGAAGATCGAATGCGGCACCGCGCGGAACTGCAGGTAGATCTCGGTGCAGCGGCTCGGCATGCGCTTGCCGGTGCGCAGGTAGAACGGCACGCCCGACCAGCGCCAGTTGTCGATGTGCGCGCGCATCGCGACGAAGGTTTCGGTATTGCTGCTGCGGCCCAATTCTTCGAGATAACCGGGCACCGCCCGGCCGCCGATCGCGCCGGCGGTGTACTGGCCGGCGACGGTTTCGGCGGCGACATCATTGCGACCGATCGGGCGCAGCGAGCGCAGCACTTTGATCTTCTCGTTGCGGACCGCGGTTGGCTCGAACTGCGATGGCGGCTCCATCGCGGTCAGGCACACCAGCTGCAACAGATGGTTCTGCAGCATGTCGCGCATCGCGCCGGAGTGGTCGTAGTAATCGCCGCGACCTTCGACGCCGACGGTTTCCGCGACGGTGATCTGCACCTGTTCGATATGCCGCGCGTTCCACAGCGGCTCGAACAACGCGTTGCCGAAGCGCAGCGCCAGCAGGTTCTGCACGCCTTCCTTGCCGAGGTAATGATCGACGCGATACACGCGGTCTTCGTCGAAGCTGCGGGTCACGCCGTCGTTGATCGCGATGGCTTCGGCCAGATCGTGGCCGATGGGTTTTTCCAGCATCACCCGGGTGCCGGGGCCGGCGAGACCGTGGCGCGCGAGCGCGGCGCAGGCCTGTTCGTAGAATTTCGGCGACGTGCTGAGGTGATAGACGATGTCGCCGCTGCGCAGGCCCTGGACGCGTTCGGCCAGCGCCTGCATCGAAGCGTCGTTGTCGAGCGAAGCCGGCTGATAGTGCACGCGCGCCAGCAGCGCCTGCAGCGTCGAATCCTTGCGTTGATCCGCCGGCACGAAGCGCGCGATGGCGTCGGCGACGAACGCGCGGAACGCTTCGTCGTCCAGCGCGCTGCGCGCGGTGCCGAGGATGCGCATCGACGCCGGCAACAGGCCGTCGCCCTGCAGGCCGTACAGCGAGGGCAGCAGCATGCGCTGGGCGAGGTCGCCGGTGGCGCCGAAGATGGTCAGCAGCGAGGCGGGAGAGGTGATCACAGCCGATTCCGTCGTGGGGGTTCGCAAGCGTAAACTTTGGCGTTGGTTTGCCGCATTGTAAACGTTTGCATGGACATGATCGGGATGCGCATCGCTGCGGATGTTTCAGTGGTGATGTTTCAGTGCGGTGTCTGGGGTTTTCGCGAAATGCACGGTCACCGGGCCGCAGCTCGACCGGGCCACGTGAAGGTGTAGAGGCTCTTCGGCACCAGCGCATAGCGGAACGTGCGTCCTGCGTACGCGACGGCGATGGTCCGGGGGCTCGTCGACGAATTCGTGACGATCAGCGCGACGCTGCCGTCGTCGGCATTGGTGAATGCGACGTTGTCGACATCGTCGGCACCGGCGCTGGATTCGATCCGGTGCGCACCGGGCCTGACGAAACGGCTGGCATGCGCGAGCACGTAGTACTCGTCGTTGCGCGTCACCGCGCCGGTGCGGCTGTCGATGGTGACCACGCCCCTGCAGTTGCCGCAGCCGCCGGCATGCGGGCCGGCGGTCTCGTCCAGCGCCAGATTCCACAACAACACCCCGCGCGCCCAGTGACGGGTGCCGCCGATGATCAACTGCCGCGCCAGCATGGTCATGCCGCCGCTGCGCACCGGTTCCCAGTCGCCGCCGGAGCATTCGGTGAGGTAGACGCTTTTCGACGGAAACCGGTCATGCACCTGCGATTGCGCGGCGATGTCGCCGCCATAGCAGTGCCATGCCACGCCATCCACATATGCCGAGGCTTCGGGATCCGAGAGGACGGCGGTGGGTTCTTCGGGCATGTCCCAGTTGTGGTCCCAGTCGAGGATCCGGACGTCGCGGCCCGAGGCCTCCAGCAACGGCCCCAGATGTTTTCCGATCAATGCGATCCGCTGGGCTGCGCCCAGGCGCATGCCGGGATAGTTCTCGGGCTCGAACGCGGGTTCGTTCTGCACGGTCAGCGCGAAGATCGGCACGCCTTTCGAGGCGGCGGCGTCGAGGTACTTCAGCAGGTAGCGGGCGAACGCGTCGTGGGCGTCTTCGCGCAGCGTGCCCTTGATCATGCTGCCGCCGCTCTTCATCCAGGCCGGCGCGCTCCACGGCGAGGCCATCGTCTGCAGCTGCGGATTGATCGCACGCGCGGCGCGCACCACGGTGAACACGTCCTGCGCCTGCGGCGCGACGCGGAAATAACGCAGTTTGTGATCGGCTTTGCCGCGCGGCGGGTCGTCGAGGTTGTAATGACTCAATGAGAAATCGGACGCGCCGATGGTCATCCGGGTGAAGCCCAGGCCGATGCCGCCATCGCGACCGAACAGTTCCCGGAGCAGGGCCTTGCGCTGGTCCGCACGCATCCGCCGCTGGATCAGCCATGCCGATGTGTCCGTCACCGCAGCACCGAAACCCAGGATGTCCTGATAGCGCTGGCCGGGGTCGATCGCGATCCGGACATCGGATGTCGAAGCATCGCCGGTCGTGGCCGCAGGCAGGGGGGTCAGTGCGTAGCTGCGATCCGATGTCGTCGCCCAGACCTGGATCGTGGGCGCGGAATCCCGATCTGCGGCTGAAAGGTCCGCAGCAGCGCCGTCGAAGGAAAACAGGGACGACAGGGCCGCGAGCGACAGGACGCAGAACGATTTCATGTTGCGTATTCCTTCCCGCGAACTGCGGTGCAGAGAGGCGAAAATTCCGCGCAATACCGATATTGCAGTGCAGCAAAAATGCACCGCCTGTTGCAGTGGGATGACGCGCTGCAGAAAGGTATTCCCGGCATATCGACTATTGATTCGTGCATCGGTATTGACACAGTGCTGAATTACATGTATTTGACAGCGCTGTCAACAACTTGCATCCGATGAGGGGGAGCAATGACACCCATGATCCGTACTTATAAGAAACCCGCAGCGCCGGCCTATTCCGGAATCCGGAAGTGCGCGCTGGCCGCCGCTTGCTCCCTGGCCGTGTTGTCGTTCTCCGCAGCCGCGCAGGACTCGGCCAAAGAAGAAGAACAAGAGCTGGACGCGATCGTCGTCACCGGCCTGCGTCGCAGTATCGAAACATCCCGCGTGACCAAGCAGGAATCCAGCTCGATCGTCGAAGCGGTGTCGTCCGAGGACCTCGGAAAACTGCCCGACGTGAGCATCGCCGAATCGTTGGCGCGGCTGCCGGGTCTGGCGGCCCAGCGCGTGGACGGTCGCGCGCAGGTCATCGCGATCCGCGGCATGTCGCCCGATTTCGCGGCGACCCTGCTCAACGGCCGCGAGCAGGTCAGCACCGGTGACAACCGCGGCGTCGAGTTCGACCAGTACCCGTCGGAACTGCTCGATTCGGCCGTCGTCTACAAGACACCCGATGCCAGCGTGATCGGGCAGGGTCTGTCGGGCACCGTCGACCTGCGGACCATTCGTCCGTTGACCGTCGGCCAGCGCCGCTTCGTGGCCAATGCCCGCGGCGAATACAACACGCTGGGCAAGCAGAATCATGACGGCAGCAATACCGGCTACCGGGTCAGCGCGTCGTATGTCGACCAGTTCGCGGACAACACCGTCGGCATCGCCATCGGTGTCGCCGAACTGGATTCGCCGTTCCAGGAACAGCATTTCAAGGCTTGGTGGTGGGGTAACACGACCCGCTGGGGCGCGCCCGTTCCCGGCAAGCCGGCCGACGCGGCGATGATGGAAGGCGCCGAAATCTGGGCGCGCTCGCGCGACCAGGTTCGCGATGGCGTGATGGGCGTGCTGGAATACAAGCCCAACGAGTTCCTGCACAGCATTCTCGACGTTTACTACTCCAAGTTCGAACAGAAGGAATCGATGCGCGGCATCATGTGGTCGCAGGACCCGTGGACCGGCAACAACGTGACCTTGAGCAATGCCGGAACCACGAGTCTGGGCGGCGTTTCGGTCGTGAACAGCGGTACGGTGAATCGTGTTCGTCCGATCGTCCGCAACGACAACAACGGCCGCGACGACAACATGTATTCGGTCGGGTTGAAGAACGAATTCCAGCTCAACGAAAACTGGTCGGGTTCGGTCGACGGCTATATTTCCCGCGCCAGACGCAATGCGAGTACGTTGGAAACCTATGCGGGCTCAACCGCGCTCGACAGTATCGGTTTCGATATCAACCTGGGTTCCTCGGACTTCCCGACCTTCGATCCGGGCCTGGACTACACTGATGCTTCCACGATTCGTTTGAGCGACCCCGCCGGCTGGGGCCATGAAGGCCGTCTGGAGAAAACAAAGCAGGACGACAAGCACACCGGCGTGCGTTTCGAGATCGAGCGGTCGTTCACCTCGGGCCCGTTCTCGGCCGTGCAGTTCGGCTTCGCGGGGACCAACCGGGTGAAGGACAAGACCTCATCGGTGTATTTCGCCCAGTTGAGGGGTGGCGCCACCACGGCGACCATAGACAGCGATCTGGTCCGACGTTCGACCGGACTCGGTTTCGCAGGTTTTCCGGGCGTCCTGACCTACGATGTGTACGGCGCGCTGGCAAGGCACTACGATCTGGTGCTCGCGCTGGACGGCAACGACCTCAGAAAAGACTTCACGGTCCGCGAGAACATCGAAACCGTCTACACCAAACTCGATCTGGATACCGAGATCGGCTCTGTGCGCCTGCGCGGCAACGTCGGTGTGCAACTGGTGCATACCAAGCAATCATCGACCGGCTTCGATATCGACAACAACAGTGCCGCCGGTACGCTCAATCGGGGAACCAGCTACGACGATGTGCTGCCGAGTCTGAACCTGGTCGCGGATTTCGGCGATGGTTGGATGGCCCGTTTCGGCGCGACCAAGACCATGGCCCGGCCGCGCATCGACGATATGCGCGCTTCCGCATCTGCTGGCGTGAGCACCACCACGCGGTTGTGGAGTGGAAATGGCGGCAATCCGTTGCTCGAGCCGTGGCGTGCGGACTCGGTCGACATGTCGTTCGAAAAGTATTTCGGGACCGCCAGTTATGTCGCGTTGGCCCTGTTCTACAAGGACCTGCAGAGCTACGTCTACAACCAGAACGTCCCCTACGATTTCACGGGGTTCAGCAACCCGACGACCGTCGTTCCGATCAGCAATATCGGCACCTTCAGCACGCCGGCCAACGGCAAGGGCGGCTACATGCGTGGTGCGGAGCTGAGCACCTCGCTCGAAGGCGGCGCGATCGCGTCGATGCTCGATGGCTTCGGTGTGCTGTTCAACGCCTCGTACACCGAGTCGTCGATCGATCCGAATCCGCTGGACGATACGCGCCTGCGACGCGGCCTGCCCGGCCTGTCCAAGGTGGTCGGCAACATCACTGCGTACTACGAGAAGAGTGGGTTTTCCGCGCGCGTCAGTCAGCGTTACCGTTCCGGATTCCAAGGCGAGATCACCACGTTGTTCGCGCAGCGGGACTACACCCAGATCCTGCCGGATCGACAGACCGATATGCAGATCGGCTACGAGTTCCAGCCTTCCAGCAAGTTGTCCGGCTGGTCGATGATGTTGCAGGTCAACAACCTCACCAACTCGCCGTATCGCACGGTGCAGCGTTCCGACTTCGGCGCGGGCGGCGATTTCTACACCACGCCGCTGGAATACAACGAGTACGGGCGGCAGTATCTGTTGGGCATCAGCTACAAGATGTAATCCACGGGCAGGCCACAGGCCTGCGACGTCCCTGCGCTCCGGCGCAGGGACGTTACTCCCGGGCGATGCGGGCGCGACGCGACGATCGCCGGGGCCCAGTCATTGCAGGAGTCCGCTTTGAAGATCAATCCACGCATTCTGGCCGGAACGTCGGTTTCGGTCGTCCTCATCGCCGGCATCGTGTCGCCCGCGCACGCCGACAATCCGATGCCGGTTACACCGTCGACGGATGTCGCCACGACAGCATTGTCCGGCGACTGGCGCAAGACCAGAAGCGCGATCGCCATCGATCGCAAACTCGAGGCGGAGATCGATCGCATACTGTCCGGCATGTCGCTGCGGCAGAAGATCGGCCAGATGACCCAGGCCGAGATCAAATCGATCACGCCCGATGAAGTCAGAACCCATTACATCGGCTCGGTGCTCAACGGCGGCGGTTCGTGGCCGGGCAAGGACAAGCACGCGAGCGTCGTGGCGTGGGCCGCGCTCGCCGATGCCTACTATTCGGCGTCGATGTCGACCGACATGGCGGTGAAAGTGCCGATCATGTGGGGCACCGACGCGGTGCACGGGCACAGCAACGTCTACCGCGCGACGATCTTTCCGCACAACATCGGGCTTGGCGCCGCGCGCGACCCGGCGCTGATCCGCGAGATCGCCGCCGCCACCGCGAAAGCGGTGCGCGCGACCGGCATCGACTGGGTGTTCGCACCGGCCGTGCCGGCGGTGCAGAACGCGCGCTGGGGCCGCACCTATGAAAGCTATTCCAACGATCCCGCACTGGTGAAAGCGTATTCCAGCGCTTACGTCCAAGGTCTGCAGCAGCGGTTCGGCGCGAACAGCGCGATCGCCTCGGTCAAGCATTTCCTCGGCGATGGCGGCACGCAGAACGGCACCGACCAGGGGCTCAACATCGCGAGCCAGCGCGACCTCGTGCGCACGCATGCGCAGGGTTACTACGGCGCGATCGGCGCCGGCGCGCAGACGGTCATGGTTTCGTACAACAGCTGGAAGGATGCCGACACCGGCATCGATCACGGCAAGATGCACGGCAACCGCATGCTGTTGACCGATGTGCTGAAGAACCGCATCGGTTTCGACGGCTTCCTGATTTCGGACTGGAACGCGATCGAGCAGGTGCCGGGCTGCACCAAACCAAGCTGCCCGCAGTCGATCAACGCCGGTATCGACATGATCATGGTGCCGGACGACTGGAAAGCGTTCATCGACAACACCACGAAACAGGTCGAGGCGGGCGAGATCCCGATGTCGCGCATCGACGACGCGGTCCGCCGCATCCTGCGCGTGAAGCTGCGCGCGGGCATGTTCGATGGCATCGCGCCGTCCGCGCATGCGGGCGCCGGCCAACTCGCGGGCGTGCAGCACCGCGAACTCGCGCGCCGCGCCGTCCGCGAATCGCTGGTGTTGCTCAAGAACGAACGCGCCGCATTGCCGATCCGTCGCGGCACGCGCGTGCTGGTGGTGGGCAAAACCGCCAACAGCGTGCCGAACCAGTCAGGCGGCTGGTCGCTGACCTGGCAGGGCGACGAAACCACGAATGCGGATTATCCCGATGCCGACACCCTCCTGGCCGGCATCGAAGCGGCTGCGGGCAAGGACAATGTCGTATTCGTCGAGAAGCCCGAGCGCATCGATCCCGCGAGTTTCGATGTGGCGATCGCCATCATCGGCGAAACGCCCTATGCCGAAACCAAGGGCGACCTCGCGCCGCCGAAAACTCTGACACACACGCAGCGCTATCCGGAAGATCTCGCCGCGCTGCAGGCGCTTTCGGCTGCCGGCAAACCGGTGGTGACCGTCTTCGTTTCCGGCAGACCGGTGTATGCGAACGATCTGCTGAATCTCTCCCATGCTTTCGTCGCTGCATGGCTGCCGGGAACCGAAGGCAAGGGCGTGGCGGATGTGCTGTTCGCCGATGCAACCGGTCGCGCCAAATACGACTTTCGCGGCCGGCTGTCGTTCCCGTGGCCCGGCACGCCGTGCGGAGCATTGTTCTCGGCCGCGGCGATGGCTGCGGAGCCGCCGCTGTTTCCGGGTGGCTATGGATCGAGCTATGCGCGGGCGAAAGCGGTACCGATGCTGTCCGTATCCGCCGAGCAGAGTTGCGGCGTGCGGTGATCGTGTCGCCAAAAACGGCCCGAGTTACGAGTAAGCGAACAACAGTATCCGATCAAACGGCGATTTCTGGTTTCTTGCAGCAGGAATTCGTCGTCGTTCCAACCGTCGAGCGAAACACATTGCGCTCGCTCGGCGGAAACCATGGACGGAATTCTCCGACGGCATTCGTACCTCGGGCGCAGAAATTTCCGCCGTATGCACGGAACAGGGGGAAGGGCAAACAGCCGCCGAATCGGAGGTTTCGCCCGAATGCTTTGAACCTACCGATTCGATCGGTACTCAACTTAGTACTCAGGAGCTGGATATGAAAACGAAAATGTTGGTCTGTTGTGCACTGGTGGTTGCATTTGGCAGCCTTCTGGCGAGTGCGCCTGCTTTTGCCCGCCAAGGGATTTGGAGGCCGATCGCATGGGGAACCTGCTGGGAAGCGCCCTATCTCAACGGCAATTCCTGTCAGTTCAACTATCAGGGCAAGCTTTGGCAAATCGACCGTGTAGTTCTGTTCAGTAGAACTCCCGGCGCCGTTTGTGGGAGCTATGGGCAATGGGGGATACAAGGTCCGGCGGTACCCCGTAATTCGCCAACGCCTTGCTGGGGCTGCCAGAACCAAATCTACCGGGAGAGTAGACTCGTAATGGTTTGCAACTAAAACGAACGAACCAGTTGGGCCGCGCGATATCACCGTCGTGCGGCCCAACTGATGTGTTCCGCAACATAACAGTGGAGCAAAAGACATCGACACGGGCGCGTCTTGACGCGCAAAGGTGATACGAAAATCTGCACGCTGTGCTTGACGTGAGCCTCGCTGCCTGTATTCGCAGCGCAGGCGTGCGGCAGCAAGTGACCGAATGACCCGGGATGTCCTCGGCTTATGGTCGTCGTAGCGTTTTTCGAGGAGCCGGCCGCTTTCGATTTCGGACATCCATCGCTGCACCAAAAGCCGGGGCAGCGCTCGATGTCGGGTGTACCGGTGTGGATCTTGATGCTGAGATATTTCAATCGACTTTCCGGGGAAAAGACAGAGGAATTTTCGTAGCGCGAATGGAATGAGGTGTGGGCTGCAGTCAGTTCAACCAACCAACACAGGAACTTCGACGTATGAAAATCTCAATGTCCAGCATCTCCGAGCGCTTCCTTGCCGGCCTGTTGTTCGCGGCAGGCCTGCTGGGACTTTCGGTCACCAGCCAGGCGGCGACGATCGTCGCCGACTTCAACGGCGACGGCAAAATCGACACGGCGACGATCACCGCCGCGTCGGGCGCGATCTCGATCGCTCGCGGCGGCGGCGGAACCACAAGTTACAGTGTGCCTGTGAATTGGTTGACGATCAGCGCGGTCGAAGCCAATGGCGTCGCCGGGTACGAATTCGTCGTGACGTACGCGGGCACCACGGTGTGGATCGTCGACGACCGTATCAGAGCCACGCGTCTGTATCTCGCGACGCCCGCAGGGGCCGGGCGCGTCATCTATTTTTCGGAGATGAATGGCGTGACAGGCAATGAGGTGACCTTCATCAACAACGACGGCACCGTGTGGGTCATCGACGATCGCGCCAGGAAAACGCGGCTGTACAACGTTCCGGCCATCGGCAGCGGCGGCGGCCCGCGCTACGTGAAAATCGCCGAATTCAACGGTGCGGTGGGCAACGAGATCATGTTCTCGTACGTGGACGGCACCAGCTATGTCGTGGACGACCGTCTGCACGCCACGCGTGCGTATTTCTACTTCACCAACGGCGGTGCGCCGACTTACGCGAACGTGGACGGCGTGGCCGGGCTCGAAGCCATCTTCGCCTACACCTTCGGCCCGGTCTGGATCGTGGATCGCACGCGGAGCATCCTGTATCGCTGACAGGCGCCATTTCCGGCGGCCCTGATCGAGCTGCGCGCTCTCGGTATCATGGGTGGATGGAGACGTTCGAATGAAATGCTTCGTGGCGATATGCCTGCTGTTGACATGCGGATTTGCGCACGCGACGGTGGACTTGCCGCTGTTTTTTTCCGACGGCATGGTGCTGCAGCGCGACCGGCCGATCCCGGTGTGGGGCATGGCCGATGCCGGCAGTCGTGTCCGGGTCGAATTCGACGGCAACGCCATCGAAGCCGTGGCCGACGGCAGCGGTCGATGGCGTTTGATGTTGCCGGCGCATGCCGCAGGCGGCCCCTACCGGATGCGCATCATCGGCGCTGACGCATCGCGCGAACTGCACGACATCCTGATCGGCGATGTCTGGCTGGCCTCGGGCCAGTCGAACATGGAATGGACGCTGTCGCGCGCGGCGAATGCCGCGACCGAGGTCGCGCGCGCGGATGATCCGAAGATCCGTCATTTCAAGATTCCGCACGCCTGGTCGGGTCAACGGCAATGGCAGCTGGAAGGCGGATCGTGGGTCGCGTCCTCGCCAGAAACCGCCGGTGAGTTTTCGGCGGTGGCGCATCTGTTCGCGCGCGAAATCCGCGCCACGACCGGTGTTCCCATCGGCATCATCGACAGCAGCTGGGGCGGGAGCCGCATCGAAGCCTGGATGGATGCGCAGACGCTCGGCATCGATCCGGTACAGGTCGCGCGCGATGTGGAGCGCATGCGCGCGGAAGAAGAGGCCGCGTTGAGCGAAACCCGCCACCGCCTCGCTTTCTGGAAAACGATGCCTGCAAACGACGCAGGCTGGCAGGCCGAGCATCTCGACGAACGCGACTGGGTGTCGATCGCCGTGCCGATGCTGTGGGAGCAGGCGGGCTGGACGGGCCTCGACGGCGTGGCGTGGTATCGCACGACGTTCGAGTTGGACGAGGCGCAGGCGAAGCGCGGCCTCCGGCTGTCGCTGGGCCGTATCGACGATTCCGACGACACCTGGGTCAACGGCATCGCGGTCGGCGCCATGCGCAATCAGTGGAATACGCCCCGGAGCTACGAGGTGCCGGCGCGCGCGCTGCATGCGGGCAGGAATTCGCTGGCGGTGCGGGTCATCGACGGCGGCGGTGGTGGCGGAATCCATGGCCCGCCGGAAGATGTCTGTGTACAGAGCGACGATCGCGCGTGCGTGCCGCTCCCGCGCGAATGGCGGTTCCGCGTGGCCGACGCGGTGTTTTCGACCGTCGACGGAAAACAGCACAAGCCGACGCTGCTCTACAACCGGATGATCGCGCCGCTGCGCGACATGCCGCTGCGCGGTGTGGTCTGGTACCAGGGCGAGGCGAATGCGGACAATGCCGAAGACGCCTTGCGCTATCGCCAACAGTTCGTCGCGATGATCCGGCAGTGGCGCCGCCAGTGGGCATCGCCGGAACTGCCGTTCCTGTGGGTGCAGCTCGCCAATTTCAGATCCGGCTTCGACACCTCCACGCAAAGCCCGTGGGCGCTGCTGCGCGAATCGCAATCGGTTGCGCTGGCGCTGCCGTCCACCGCGCAGGCGGTGACCATCGATATCGGCACGCCAGGCGATATCCATCCCGCGAACAAACAGGACGTCGCGCATCGATTGGCGCTGGCCGCGCGTCATCTGGCCTACGGGGAATCGCTGGTGTACTCGCCGCCTGTCTTCAAGAGCGTCGATTTCGTCGGAAACGAAGCGCATGTCCGCTTCGATCATGGCGCCGCGTTGGCGGTGCGTGGTGGAGGCGATCGGGTCGGTGGATTCGCATTGGCCGGTGCGGATCGGGTTTTTCATCCTGCGCAAGCGAATCTCCAGGGCGATATCGTCGTGGCCAGCAGTCCGCAGGTCGCGAAACCGCAAGCAGTGCGTTACGGTTGGCGCGACGATCCGGAAGACGCCGACCTGATCGGCCGGGAGCAGCTGCCCGTTTCGCCATTCCGAAGCGACGCGTGGTGATACGCTGGCGCATGGCGGTTGTGCGGAGTGCCGGCAAGACCGGCGCCGTCGCTGACGCGGAGACGATTTCACGACAATGTTGAGGAGCGGGGGGGATGGGTAAATCGGCAGGTTCCGGGGTCAGGATCGACGACGTGGCGCGACTCGCCGGCGTGTCGATGAAGACCGTTTCGCGCGTATTCAATCATGAACCGAACGTGCGCCCGGAAACGCGCGCGAAAGTCGAAGTGGCGGCCAAAACCCTGAATTTCCGGCCTAATCCTTCGGCGCGCAGCCTTGCAGGAAACCGCTCCTACCTGGTTTCGCTGGTCTACGACAATCCATCGAGCAGTTACGTGATGCAGGTGGTGTCCGGCGTGCTCGACGCCTGCGAAGCCGCGCACTACAGCATGATGATGCGGCCGGTCGATTTCAGCAGCAGGAATCACGTGGATGTCCTTGCCGAGAGCGTCGCCCAGTACGCACCCGATGGACTGATCCTCACCCCGCCGCTGACAGATGATGTCGCGCTGCTGGAAAAGCTGAAGTCGTTGAATGTCCGTTACGCGAGTATTTCGCCGCGCGAGAAGAACGCGGGGATCGGCGCGCGCCTGGACGAGCGTCGCGCGGTGAGAGAAATGATGGCGCACATCGTGTCGCTGGGGCACCGCAGGATCGGCCACATCAAGGGCCACCGCGATCACGGCGCGTCCGAATGGCGCCTCAACGGTTACAAGGACGGGCTTGCTGCCGCAGGCATCGAATTCGACAAGGATCTGGTGTTGTCCGGCGAGTTCTCGTTCGAATCCGGCGTCGCCGGGGCCGAGACGCTGCTCTCGCTGAAGCAGCGGCCGACCGCGATCTTCGCCGCCAACGACGATACGGCCGCAGGCGTCATGCACGCCGCAGCGGAACGCGGCGTGCGTATTCCGCAGGATCTGTCGGTGTTCGGTTTCGACGACCTGCCGATGGCGCGGCAGCTGTGGCCAGCGCTGACCACTGTGCGCCAGGCGAGCCGTGAAATGGGTCGGATCGCGGCCGAACAGCTGCTGCTGTCGATCCGCGAACCGGAGGTCGCCGGCATGGTGCAGGTGCCTTACGAACTGGTCCTGCGTGCCTCCACGGGGCCGGCGCCGAAACGGCACCGGTAACGGTGTCCATGGGGCGCGCTTCTGGCCTGGGGTATCCCCACGTTTACCCGTCGTTCCCGCGAACGCGGGAACCCAGTGTCTTTGCCCTGCGAAGAAGCTTGAAAGTCACTGGATCCCCGCGTTCGCGGGATGACGCTGTTTTTGAAATGCCCGAAGGAGCGCCGTCTGCGTTCGCCGATATGAAAAAGCAGGTGCGCCGAGGCGCACCCGATTCGATTTCAACCGATCACCAGAACGCCGCGTACAGCGCGATCAGTATCCCGGTGACGCCCAAGGCGCCGAAGTTGAACGTGCCGCTGGTGGCATAACTCACGTCGTCGGTGCGGATGCGGTTGGGATCCGAACTCGCGCGCAGCGTCAGCGACACGATCACCGCCAGCACCAGCGCCAACAGGAACACCAGGCCGACGCGGTCCATGAACGGCAGTTCCGGCCATGCGAGCTTCAGTGCGATCGACAGGGCGAACGAACCGACCGCAGCGGCGATCGCGCCGGCTTCGTTGGCGCGCTTCCAGAACAGACCCAGCATGAAGATCACCACGATGCCCGGCGTGAAGAAGCCGGTGTATTCCTGGATGTACTGGAAGCCCTGGTCGAAACTGCCGAGCAGCGGCTTCGCGGTCAGCACCGCCAGCAGGATCGCCACCGACGCCGAGATCCGCCCCACCTTCACCAGATGCGCTTCGTCGTGCGGTTTCGCGCCGGGCAGTTTTGCGCGCTTGTTGTAGAAATCGAGGGTGAAGATGGTCGATACCGAATTGATCTTCGATGCCAGCGAGGCCACGATCGCCGCGATCAAGGCCGCGAACACCAGCCCCAGCACGCCGGTCGGCAGCAGCGACATCATCTTCGGATAAGCCTGGTCGGGCTTTTCGATATCGGTCACCAGCATCAGCGCGGCGATGCCCGGCAGCACCACGATCACCGGCATCAACAGCTTGAGGAACGCGGCGAACACCACGCCCTTCTGCGCTTCGGCGATGTCCTTCGCCGCCAGCGCGCGCTGGATGATGTACTGGTTGAAGCCCCAGTAGCTGACATTCATGATCCACATGCCGCCGATCAGCACGCTCAGGCCGGGCAGATCCTTGTAGAACGGGTTGTCGCGCGACAGGATCATGTGGAAATGATCGGGATGCGCGGCCATCAGCGCGTGGAAACCACCGACCACGCCAGCATCGCCGCCGATGCGGTCCAGCGAAATGCCGACGATCAGCAGGCCGCCCAGCACCAGCAGCGAGACCTGCACGATGTCGGTGAGCGCGACCGCCTTCAGTCCGCCGTACAGCTGATAGATCAGCGCGAAGCCGCCGAGCAGCGCGAGCGCCGCGAACTGGCTGATGCCGGTGACCTGGGTCACCGCGATCGAGCCCAGCCACAGGATCGAGGTGAGGTTCACGAACACGTACAGGCCCAGCCAGAACACCGCCATGATCGTGCGGATGCGTGGGCCGTAACGCTCCTCGAGGAACTGCGGCATCGTGTAGATGCCGTTGCGCAGGAACACCGGCAGGAAGAACTTGCCGACGATCAGCAGGGTCAGCGCCGCCATCCATTCGTAGGACGCGATGGCGAGCCCGAGCGCGTAGCCAGAGCCCGACATGCCGATGATCTGTTCCGCGGAAATGTTGGCCGCGATCAGCGAGGCGCCGATCGCCCACCACGGCAGCGATTTGCTGGCGAGGAAATAATCCTTCGCGTCCTTCTGATGCCCGCTCTTTTCGCGCGACACCCATTGCGCCAGCACGAAGATGCCGACCAGATAGGCCAGCACGATGATCGTGTCGATTGTCGAAAGTCTCACGTCGTTCTCCGGTTCGTTCGTCGCTTGCGCGACGGAGCGTCTTCAATGGTTGCGTTGATTGTGCGCCGGAGGGGGACGGCGGTCTGCGGTCTGGATCCGCCGCATCGGTAAAGTGGCGGCCACGGCGAGCATGCATGCATTCGGCGGTCGCTGTCCGCTGTGGTCCGAACCGGGGGATCCGTCGGTTCGGCATGCGAACGTTACCGCTGTATGCCCGCACTCGTGCAAGTCGATCCCTCTCCGGACATCGGCCCACCGCAATGCCCTGCGGTACCGATGCGGAGAGGGCGCTCTGCCCGTGGCCGCGTGAAACGTTCTAGTCGTTACTGACAGCGTTGTCAACGGTGTCGACGATACACCGGCGTGATGCAGGGGCCGGCCGCAGTGTCCGAAGCTTGCGGGGTGTCGCTGCGGACATCAGCCGGAGGGAGCCAGCGCCGCGCGCGGCGGCAACGACCAGTCGATCGGCGTCCGACTCTTGCGGGCCAGATAATCGTTCGTCGCCGAAAAATGCCCGCAGCCCATGAAGCCGCGATGCGCCGACAGCGGCGAAGGATGCGGTGCCTTCAACACGCGGTGGCGGCCCGGATCGATCATCTTGCCCTTGGCCTGCGCGTAGCTGCCCCAGAGCAGGAACACCAGGCCTTCCTTTTCCCGATTGAGCACATCGACGACGTGATCGGTGAGGCCTTCCCAACCTTTGCCCTGGTGCGCGCCAGCGCGGCCGTCTTCCACCGTCAGCACGGCATTGAGCAGCAGCACGCCGCGTTCGGCCCAGGGCGTGAGGCAACCATGGTCGGGCCGGGCGATGCCCAGATCCCGCTGGATCTCCTTGAAGATGTTGTCGAGCGACGGCGGCACCGCCACGCCCGGGCGCACCGAGAAACACAGTCCGTGCGCCTGGCCCGCGCCGTGGTACGGGTCCTGGCCCAGGATCACCACTTTCACCGCGTCGAACGGGGTGGCGTCGAAGGCGGAGAAAATCTGTGCGCCCGGCGGATAGATGCGCGCGCCCTGCGCCTTGCGCTGGCGCAGGAAGGCACCGAGCGCAGCGATGTCCTCGCGCTGCAGGTAATCGCCGATGCGGGCCTTCCAGGAAGGTTCGAGTTTGATGCGGTCTTTGTCGGCCATGACGAGATCAATCCCTGCGAACGGTGGGGGTGCCGATGATGCACCAACGCTCTTGCGGATGGCGCGGCCCGATGGGCATGACGCTTGTTTCGCGCGCGCCCAGCCCGTGAACAAGCCCCTGCGGTGATCCATCCATCTTCGAAAGACATCGTCCCCACGGGGAATCCCGCGTCGACGCGCCGGGCAACCCGCACAACCGCATCGCGCTACACCAGCGGCGCGCGCTCCGGCAGCTTCGCCATGCGCAGCTGGAACAGGGTCTTGGTGATCAGCATCCGTTCCTCGATCGGCTTGAGCACAAGATCGTTCGCGCCTTCGCGCAGCAGGTTCGACTGTTTGTCGCGGTTGCCGTCGCCGGTCATCACCAGCACCGGCAGCCGGCGCTTGCCGTAGCTGAATTCGTTGCGCACCGCGCGCAGCAGATCCAGACCGCTGACTTCGCCATCGAGGGTCACGTCGGTGAGCAGCAGATCGGCGCCGACGTCGTCCTGGCCGAGGTGTTCGCGCAGATAAGCCAGCGCATCGTCGCCGCGGCTCATGTGGATCACGCTGATGTCGTGGGCCTGCAGCATGCGCCGGGTCGCGACCGCGACGGTGATGCTGTCCTCGACGTAGAGCACGCGCGCGTCGGGGATCGGTTCCGGATGCACGTAGCCGCGGATGAATGCGGCCAGCGCGGGATAGCCATCGGCCTTGTCGAAATAATCGGTGACGTCTTCGGTGAAGCGGCGGGCTTCCAGATGCGCCTGGGCGTCGCCCGAGACCACGATCACCGGCACATAGCGCTGGCCGGCGCTGGAGCGCACCTGGCGGGCGACCTGCAGCCCGTCGCCGTCCATCAGCACCAGCGACGTCGTCACCAGATCCACCGGACCCTCTTCGAGCGCGGCCTTGGCCTCGGACAGACCGCCGCAGCCGATCACTTCCACGCCCGGCAGATCGCGCTGCAGCATGTCGCCGATCAGCCGGCGGACCATTTTCGATGCGTCGACCACCATCACTCGTGGAGTGTCGGTGGTCAGGTGGCGGACATCGTGGGCTGCCATGGGTCGGATTCGGTCGCTTCGGTTGCGGAAGGGGGCCAGCGGCGCAACCTTGCGCCAGAGATCAATCAAACCTTAGTTTGACGCAGAAAATGTCCGGTGACCACGCCGGCCCCAAGCCAGCCCAGCGCCCCTGCGACGGCGAGCACAAGCAGAGCGTGCAGCGGCTCCACTCCGGAGAAAGCGAAGCGGCTGCCGTAACTGTCGGCCAGCGCGCGCAACGGCTGGCGCAAGGCGAATTCGGCGGCGGTCAACAGCCCCAGCGCCGATGCGCCGGCGGCCAGGCCATAGCAGGCACCGAGATACAGGAACGGCCGGCGGATGAAGCCGTCGGTGGCGCCCAGCGACTGCAGTACCGCGATCTCCTCGCGCCGCGACTGGATGTCCAGGCGCACCGTGTTGCCGACCACCAGCAGCGCGCCCAGCCCCAGCAGCGCCGCCAGCACCCAAGCCACGCGCTCGCCGAAACCGAGCCAGCGGTCCAGGCGTTCGCGCCAGACCGCGTCGTGCTGGACCAGATCGGCTTCCGGCAGCGCCGCCAGCGCGGCGACCAGCGCGCGCTCGTCGCCGCGGGGACGCACGACCAGCACGCTCGGCAGCGGATTCCCGCCCACTGCCGCAAGGGCGTCGGCGTAGATATCGGTGTCGCCGCTGTCGCGCAGGCTGGCGAGCCCCTCGTCCGGCGTGCGCAGTGCGACTCCGGCGATGTCGGCGCGTGCGCGCAGCGTCTTCGCCAGCGTGCGGGCGCGGTCGACCGCGATGTCCTGTTTCAGGAAGACCGTGACTTCGCGGGCGCGCTCGATGTTGCCGCCCAGCCGTGCAGCGTTGTCCAACACCAGCGCCAGGCCCAGCGGCAGCGCCAGCGCCACGGCCATCACCCCGACGGTGAGCAGCGTGGCCCACGGCTTGCCGGACATCCGTCCGAGGCTGGCGACCAGGCTGTCGCCGTGGTGCTCGGCCCAGGCGGCGATCCGCGAACGCGGTTTGGCGACGGTGGCGCCGGGCGCGGTGGGCTTAGCCATCGGCCAGCTCCTCCGGCGCGATGTCGTCCAGCAGCCGGCCGTGATCCAGCACCAGCACCCGTTTGCGCATGCGTTTGACCAGGCCCAGGTCGTGGCTGGCGATCAGCACGCTGGTGCCACGTTCGTGAAGCGCCGCGAACAGCGCCATGATCTCGGCCGACAGGGTGGGATCGAGATTGCCGGTGGGTTCGTCCGCGACCAGCAGCTGCGGCTCGCCGACCAATGCCCGGGCGATGCCCACGCGCTGCTGTTCGCCCGCCGACAGCTGGCCGGGCAGCGCTTCCAGCCGTGCGCCCAGGCCGACGCGGTCCAGCACGCTGCGCACGCGCTTGCGGATCTCGTCGCGGCGCACGCCGCGCAGGATCAGCGGCAGCGCCACGTTCTCGGCTGCGGTGCGGTCGGTCAGCAGGCGGTGATCCTGATACACCACGCCCACCTCGCGCCGGTGCATCGCCACCCCGCGCCCGCCCACCTTGCGCAGATTGCGCTCGCCGAACAGCACCGCGCCGCTGCTCGGGCGCTCGGACAGATGGATCAGTTTGAGCAGGGTGCTTTTGCCGGCGCCGGAGTGGCCGGTGATGAACAGCATCTCGCCGGGATTCACCGCGAACGAGACATCCGTCAGCGCACGATGTCCGCTGGGGTATTGCTTGCCGACGTTGTCGAAGCGAAGAACGGTCATGCGCGAAGTATTGCAGAAGCCGCCACCGCAAAGAACGCCAGGGAAGGCCCCGGAATTCTTGCAGGCTGTTTTCAACAGCCTGCAAGCGCGCGGGCGATAGCTTCGTCGGGAAGCCTTATTCCAGCGTCACGCCGACCAGATTGGTGACGCAGAACAGTTGATCGAACTTGTAGATCAGCGCGTAGCGGAGGTAGTAGCCGCTGTATCCGCCGGGGTTGCCGTAGCCGGTCAACGTGTTGTTGCCCCGATCGAACATCGCCGGGTAGGTTTCGCCCTCGGCCGGGATGTCGGTGACCCCGTTCCTGGTTCCGTGGAAAACCACGCTGTACGGGTAGGACGGGGGCGGCTGCGGGCCGGGATAGAGCTCATAGATGCCGACGCCATAAGTGAACATCTGGCCGACCGGAACATACGATTGGCTGACGCTCAGTGAGCAGCCGGTGGGGTTCGCACTGGCCTGGCCGGCCATCAACCCGCCGAGCAGCGCCGCAGACATCAAGACTGATTTGAGTTTCATGACATTCCTTCGTGTGATGACTCGTAAACCGTCCCCTGCGTTTCGACTATAGCGCGCGCTTCAAGACGTTCACAGTCGCAAGCACGGGGCGATCGGCGCGACCGCTGTCGCGATGGCGAAAGACCACGCCCTCCCGCCGTGGCCCGCGTTGAAAGCGGGCCTTCGCATGCTCGAAAAAGAATGCAACGCGTCAGTGCTGCGAACGCGGCGGCTTGATCACCAGCGATTTCAGTTTGTTGCCGAGGCGCGAGAACAGCGACGGTTTGGATTCGCCGGCAGACTTCGCGGGCGGCATGCCGCCCGCCGAGGTGCCGCCCACCGAAACCGGCGCCGGGGTCTCCAGCGCGCGGACCGCTTGGCTGACGGGGTTCGTATTCTCGCCACCACCGTCGATCCGCTTGCCGCCGCGACGCCTGCGCGGTTTGCGCGGACCGCGCTCGCCGTCCGCTGCGTTCGGGATGGCGGCGGCTGCCGCGACCTGCGCCACTGCCGGCTTCGGCGCGGCATCGCCTTCGCGCGGCGGACGCGGGGTGCGCTCGCGACGTTCGCCGCTGCCTGAACCACTGGAACCCGGGCTGCCGGAGCGTGGACCACCGGAGCGTGGTCCGCTGGAACGACCGCCCGGGCCGCCGCTACCGCTGCGACCACCGCTGCCGCTGCGCGCGCCACCCGTGCGTCCGCCCGTCCGGTCGGCCTCGCGCGCTTCACGCGCTTCGCGGAAGATCGTGCTGAGGCTGTCGTCGTTGTCGCCTTCTTCGCCTTCCACCACCGCCTGACGCTCGCGCTCCGGGCGCGGCAGCGAGGTCATCAGTTCGCGGGTGACCGGCTCTGACGGAATCTTCTGCTCGATGTAGGCCTCGATATCGGGCAGCGACACCGCGTAGCGCTCGCAGGCGAAGCTGATCGCGTCGCCTTCCGCACCCAGACGGGCGGTGCGGCCGATGCGGTGGACGTAGTCCTCGGCATCGAACGGCAGGTCGTAGTTGTAGACGTGGCTGACGCCATCGATGTGCAGACCGCGCGCGGCCACATCGGTGGCCACCAGCAGTTCGAGCTGGCCGGCCTGGAATTTCTTCAGCAGCGATTCGCGCTTCTTCTGCGGCACGTCGCCGCTGAGCACGCCGACCCGGTAACCGGCGCGATCCAGCGCGCGGGCGACGCGTTCCACGAAGACCTTGGTGTTCACGAACACCATCGTCCGGGCGCCCTCGCTGCGCGACAGCAGGCCCAGCAGCAGCGGGATCTTCTCGTCGTCGGCCGGGTAGTACATCAGCTGCCGGACTTTCGAGTTGGTGATGTACTCGCTCTCGACGACGATCTTTTCCGGATCGTTCATGTGCTCGTAGGCCAGCTCCAGCACGCGGTGGCTGAGAGTGGCCGAGAACAGCAGGGTCTGGCGCTCGGTGCAGGCCGGCATGCGCCGCAGCAGGAAGCGGATGTCCTTGATGAAGCCGAGGTCGAACATGCGGTCGGCCTCGTCCAGCACGCAGACTTCGCAGGCGTGCAGGCTGACGACCTTGTGCTGTTTGACGTAGTCGATCAGCCGGCCCGGCGTGGCGATGATCACATCGGCGCCGGCCTGCAGCAGGGCGCGCTGCTTGTCGTAGTCCACGCCGCCGTAGACCAGCGCGAACTTCAGGCCCAGATCGGCGCCGAACTTCACGGCATCCTTGTGGATCTGGATCGCCAGTTCGCGGGTCGGGGCGAGGATCAGCGCGCGGGGATCTTCCGGCTTGCGTTCGGCCAGTGCCGGACGCGACAGCAGGCGATTGATGACCGTCACCAGAAAGGCGAGGGTCTTGCCGGTACCGGTCTGGGCCTGTCCGGCGACATCGCGGCCGGGCAAGGTCACCGGCAGGGTCAGGGCCTGGATGGGCGTGCAGCGGGTGAAGCCCGCGGCTTCGAGCCCGGCCAACAGCGCCGGATGCAGCTCGAAGGAGGAAAAGGTGATGTCGGTTAGGGGTTTATCGCTCATGCTCTGGCGTTGAATGCGGGCTGGCGCAGGCGGATGCGCTTGCGCGGGCGGGCGTGGGGAAGCAGACTGCAGGCTTCTGCGCACTGCCGGGACGTGGCGCTCGGTTCGGGCTCTGACCCTTGAAGCCGGCGACGGAAGCCCGCAGTGTAACAGGCCGGCTTCACCCCCGCCGACCCCACCTTCCGACGCGCCGATCCGGCCGTCCGTATTCCCCGGAGACCCCCGTGAGCGACAAGATCACCCATGCCACCGACGCCGATTTCGATGCGCTCGTCCTGAATTCCGACGTCCCGGTGCTGGTGGATTTCTGGGCCCCGTGGTGCGGCCCGTGCAAGATGATCGCGCCGCTGCTCGACCAGCTGGCCGTTGAATACGAAGGCCGCGCGAAGATCGTGAAGGTCGACGTGCAGGACCACCCCAACCTCGGCCGCCGCTTCAATGCGCGCAGCATTCCGATGCTGCTGGTGTTCAAGAACGGCCAGGTCCACGGCACCCAGATCGGTGCTGTCGGCAAGCCGCACCTGGCCCAGTTGATCGACAAGGCGCTTTGAAGACAACCTCGCCACAGCGCCCGTTTCGGGCGCAGAACGCGATCGTCGATCTGCTTACCGCCGGTCGCACGCCTGAACCCATCTTCATTCCGAGACTTGCCGCCGCGCCTTGCGGGTGCTAGTTTCCTGAAAACGACGCGCCTCCGGCGCCGTAACCTTCCGTCTTAACCGACCACCCACTCCCCAGATCCCGTCCGCGCACCGCGGACGCTCGCAGCCGCGAGGAATTCCGTTTGTCCGACAAGACCCCCGAATCCGGCGAAACCGCCGAGAAGCGCGTGCGCAAGCCGCGCACCCCCAAGGCATCCGCCGCCCAGACCAGCATCCCGCTTCCCGAAGCGCCGGCGCCCATGGCCGCGCCGCCTCCGCCCGCACCGCCGCCGGCCGCGCCACCACCGGTCGCGCCACCACCGGTCGCCGCGCCGCCATCCCCGAATCCGCCGCCCGCCCAGGCCGCACCGCCGCGCGAGTCGCAGCCGCGTGAGGCCCAGCCGCAGCAGCCGCGTCATCATCAGCAGCACCCGCCGCAACAGGCGCACCAGCAGCCGCAACCACAGCCCCAGCAGCCTTCCACGCAGGAAGGCGGCAACGGCCAGCCCAGCGGTCAGTTCGACCCGCAGGGCGGCGGTATGCAGGGCGAGGGCGGCCAAGGCCAGCCGGGCGACAACCAGCGCTTCAACAACAACAATCGTCGCGACCGCTTCCGCAACAACCGCAACAACAACAGCAATAACAACAACAACCGCTATCGCAATCGCGACGACAGCGGCGACCAGGACGGCAACCAGGACGCCGGCAGCTTCCAGCAGCCGCAGTACGTGGCGCGACAGGTGTCCAGTGTCCCGGAAGGCTTCCCGCAGTACTCGCTGGGCGATCTCAAGCGCATGCCCATGCCGAAGCTGCTGGACATCGCCGAGCAGCTGCAGATCCAGGAAGGCGTGGCCCGCGCGCGCAAGCAGGACGTCATCTTCGCCGTCCTCAAGGTGCTTACCCGCCATGGCGAAGGCGTCGCCGCCGACGGTGTGCTGGAAATCCTGCCCGACGGCTACGGCTTCCTGCGCGCCGCCGAAGCCAGCTATCTCGCCGGCCCGGACGATGTGTACATCTCGCCCAGCCAGATCCGCCGCTTCAACCTGCGCACCGGCGACCACCTCTCCGGCCGCATCCGCTGGCCGAAGGACGGCGAACGCTACTTCGCGCTGGCCGTGGTCGACACCATCAACGGCGAACCGCTGGAAGCGTCCAAGAACAAGGCGCTGTTCGAAAACCTCACCCCGCTGTTCCCGCGCAAGCGCTTCAAGCTGGAGCGCGGCGATGGCAGCACCGAAGACATCACCGGCCGCATCCTCGACCTGGTCGCGCCGCAGGGCAAGGGCCAACGCGCGCTGATCGTTTCGCCGCCCAAGGCCGGCAAGACGATGATGATGCAGCAGATCGCCAGCGCCATCACCTACAACCATCCCGACGTGCACATGATCGTGCTGCTGGTGGACGAGCGTCCGGAAGAAGTCACCGAAATGCAGCGCACCGTGCGCGGCGAAGTGGTGAGTTCCACCTTCGACGAACCCGCCGCCCGCCACGTGCAGGTCGCGGAAATGGTGATCGAACGCGCCAAGCGCCTGGTCGAGCACAAGAAGGACGTCGTGATCCTGCTCGACTCCATCACCCGCCTCGCCCGCGCCTACAACAACGTCGTGCCCAGCTCCGGCAAGGTGCTGACCGGCGGCGTCGACGCCAACGCCATGCATCGCCCGAAGCGCTTCTTCGGCGCCGCGCGCAACGTCGAGGAAGGCGGCAGCCTGACCATCATCGCCACCGCCCTGGTCGACACCGGCAGCGCGATGGACAAGGTGATCTACGAAGAGTTCAAGGGCACCGGCAACTCCGAAATCCACCTCGACCGCCGCATCACCGAGAAACGCGTCTACCCCGCGATCAACATCAACCAGTCCGGCACCCGCCGCGAAGACCTGCTGATCGAACCGGACCTGCTGCAGAAGATCTGGATCCTCCGCAAGCTCCTGCACGGCATGGACGAAATCGCCGCGATGGAATTCATGCTGGACAAGATGAAGAGCAGCAAGTCGAATGATGAGTTCTTTTCTTCTATGAAGCGGTGAGTTGGGGGAAAACCCTGCTCTACAACAAAACGCCCTGCATTGCAGGGCGTTTTGTTGTAGAGCCGGACCCGTGCTAGTACGCTGTACCATATTATTTGGTCATAAGGCGACTTGATTAGGACGCCCTAACGTCATCTAGAAGGTACTCAATTGAACCAGCGAGTCAAAAAAAGCAAAAGCATTTGTTCGATAGACCGAACAGATGAGTTGTACGCTGAAAAATTGAATGGTCTCACAACCGTAGAACTTTTCTGCGGAATAGGTGGTTTTCGAATTGCAGCAGACAGGATAGGAATCAAAACTATATGGGCGAACGATTTTAGCCCTCTCGCATGTAATGTTTATCGAGATCAGTTTGGTTCTGACGTCCTTCATGAAGGTGACATTGCAGGGTTGGTCTTAGGGATTCCTGAACACGACATCCTTACGGGAGGGTTTCCTTGCCAACCGTTTAGTGCAGCGGGCAAGAAGAAGGGCATTAGAGATCATCGTGGAACGTTGTTCCAAACAATCGTTGACGTGGTAAGAGAAAAGCAACCTAAACATTTCATCCTCGAAAACGTTAAGCGCTTGCTGTCAATGGAATTGGGCGCACACTTCGCAACAGTGCTCTCTGCATTAACTTCATTAGGCTACTTTGTTGAGTGGCGCGTTCTAAACGCAAAACACTTTGGATTGGCGCAGAACCGAGAAAGAGTCGTAATTGTCGGCACTCGCGTTGATGCGTACGAGCTCGGTCATTTTCAGGCGCACGGAAAGATTCGGCTTATGGAAGCCGCGCACACGCCTGCAGGCATAGATCAAATTCTCCGAGACCTTAGCATTTGGAGCATTGTCGACAAGCACCGATCAAAATTTCCAAACTGGGGGGTCGCGTTTGGTTCGCGCTACGTCGCGCACGAGTTAAATGATTTTCCTGAAATTTTCCCGAGAAGATCGTTGCTTGATGTCCTCGAAAAAAACCCAGGTGAGGAGTATGACTACACCACACAGACGCTTGACAGACTTCACATGAACGAAGTGGTCGACCGTTTCGTAAATGGGGTTGAGATAGTGAGTAACCAGAGTGGAGGGGCGCGCATGGGATACACCATATTCGGTGCGAATGGTCTTGCCCCGACACTGACTGCATCGACAAGTCGCCACTATGAGCGCTACAAAATCGGTGAAAGATATCGGCGGCTCTCACCAGTTGAATATGCGAGGCTTCAAGGGTTTGCTGACAGCCATTGCGCGGTAGTGAGAGGTTATGATCAGTACGCTTTACTTGGAAATGCGGTTCCGCCACCTATGATCGAATGGGTAATGCGAAAAGTGCTATCTGAGCCATCCTTCTCTCCCATCGCTATACGCCGAGATGCAACTCAAAAGGATCTGTTCTGTGTCCAATGAAAAGGCAAAGCTTCGCGCACGTGTTGCAGGAGACCTTGATACGATTATGCGCACGT
Source organism: Lysobacter sp. (assembly GCA_013141175.1). Classification (NCBI taxonomy): domain Bacteria; kingdom Pseudomonadati; phylum Pseudomonadota; class Gammaproteobacteria; order Lysobacterales; family Lysobacteraceae; genus Lysobacter; species Lysobacter sp. The sequence goes on along the minus strand of JABFRN010000001.1, from coordinate 1,631,005 downwards.
TGAATGCAGCGCTGCGTGGGGAAAGGCTCAAGAAGTTGGAAGATGTTATTGCCCGAATTTCGCGCGGTGGGCAACTGCCGCACTGGTACCAAGAGCTAAAAGAGAAGGGCACTATCGCTAACCTAGACGGTAAGACAATCGGCAGCATTCTGGAAATGCTCTTGGTTGCTGTCATCGAGAAATCAACGCTTGCAGATACCAGAATGAAACTCCGAGTCAATCCTGCTCGGGGAGTCGACCTTCCTGACTTGGATCTTGGAATTAAATCGCCCTCTACGAACTTCTGCACAAGCGAGCCATTTTTTTCAGCATATGAGCGCTTGTATGGAAACGAACATGATTGCCTGGTTCTGCTAACTGACTATCAAGATGCGAAAAAGAAGAAAGGCGATTTTAAGCTTCAAGTGCAGTCATGGTGCTACATGCGCGGTAGTCAGATTGCTGATCAGGAGCTTTGCCGGGTAGCGCGACACTGTCGTGAAAAATTACTGGCAGAGGACGCCTCTGGATCTACTGCAAAGCGTGTTTTCCGCTTTCTTGCGTACGTTAATCAAGCTGACTGGATGGCCAAGTGGCTGCTTACTCTCTTGGACAACATCAGTGCCGAAATTCCAGATTTCGATGTTCACAAAGAGAAAATCGAAGCAGACTTCGAGAAACAGAACAAAGAAAGGGCGAAGAAAGATAAAGAACTCATTCCTGATATTGATTTAGCATCTCTTTTAAAGATATTTGAAGTCACTCCGAGACATGTTGGGGTAATTAATCAGCTAGATAATTGGGTAACCGAGTTTCTCAAGGATGCATCTCGAGCACCTAATGACAATGAGTGGGAGAGGCTCCTAGAGAGCCCTCTCGATGGAATGATAGGGATGAGTTTTGCGCTCCAGTGGAGGTATAACTTTGGACGGCTATTCGGTAAGAAGTCGGGGAAAATCAAAAGCAATATCAAGAAAACTTCCAAGTGACTTAAGGCCATGACGTGTACAAAAGTCGTGCTTGAGCACGCGCTATGACGATGGTAAATAGAGGGTCAGTGTCGAATGGCACTTACTTAAGCGCGGCATCCAGATTTTCGTCATTCCCGCGCAGGCGGGAATCCAGTGACTTCAGGCTTTCTTGACCAAGCAAAGTCGCTGGATCCCCGCTTTCGCGGGGATGACGGGGCTTAAGTAAGTGCCATTCGGGTCAGCGTCGACTTCCTGATGCTTCGCCTATTAACCTATCGTGCTCGCTATTTGACAGTCGCTTCGTTCGCCCCTCACCCGCCCTTCGGGCACCCTCTCCCCGCAGATGGGGAGAGGGGCAGGTTCAATCGAGCGCAGGTTGTTTTGTCCTTCTCCCCACGCGTGGGGAGAAGGTGCCCGAAGGGCGGATGAGGGGCGCTTTTGCGCCACAGGCGCACAAAACGGCGTGCTTGAGCACGCCCTATGACGAACGAATGGATTCATAACGAATGTATTCATAGGGTGTGCCTTGGCGCACCCTATGTGTTGTTGACCGGCGAAAAAGCACAAGCGGTGCGCCAAGGCAGCACCCTATGGGCGGCTCGGCAATAGACATAGACAATCGAAACGAACCACATCGCCCCAACGCATCACTCCTCATCCGGCGCCACCGGCGCATACCCCGCCGGCACATCGCTGCTCAGCATCTCCGGCGCAATCGGTTGGTTGAACTCAAACCGGTAGTCGATCTCCAATCCACCACCGCCCAGTTGGCGCATCGCCAGGGGCAAGCCGTCGTCGTCGGCCCAGAGCTCCATCGTGGTGCCGCCGGTCTGCAGGGTCCAGCCGTGGGCGGTGCGGCCGTCGATGATGCGGGTGTCGGGGAGCGGTGTGGCCTGGCCCTTGAAATTGCGCACGTCGTCCAACCACGACAGCGCGTCGTCGGCGGCGGGTTTGTTTTTCGGAATGGTCGCGAGCATCGCCTGCCGCGAGTCGTGCAGCAGCGTCAGCAATCGGCCGCGCGGCGCATCGACGATCACGCTGAGTTGATCGCCCACATCGGTGCGCACCACGCCGCGTGCGTCGACGATGGTGTGCGAGGTCTGCAGCGGTTGGCCGCCGAGGCGCTGGGTAATGGTCATCGACAGCGTGTCGAAATGACGGAAGTGCGCCTGTACCGCTGCGAACGCATCGCCGCCGCCGGAGAGCATCGGACCGGCGATGATCGCGGCGATCGCGAGCACGGCGGTCGCGGTGACCGCCCACCATGCGCGTGCCGGTGCGCGCGCGGGTTTGCGTTGCTGCTGCAGCCGCGCGGTCAGTCGCGCCTGCGCACCGTCGATCGCGTCGTCAGGCACCTCATCGGTGCTGCGCACATGCGCAGCGAGCGTCGCGGAGAGTTCGTTTTCGTGATGGCGGCTCATGGCGTGGTCTCCATGGTGGCGTCGCCCAGCTGCGCTTCGAGCCGGCGGCGCGCGCGGTGCAGGGTGACGTTGACGTTGTTTTCGGTCATCGACAGCGCCTGTGCGATCTCGCCGATGTCCAGACTCTGCAGATAGCGCAGGCCGAAGCACTGCGCTTCGCGGCGCGGCAGTTTCGCCAGCGCGCTGCGCAGCCGCTGCGCCTGTTCGTGCGCCATGCCGGTGTCTTCGGCGGATGGTGCTTCGCTCGGCGCATGCATCTGCCACATCGGGAGCAGGCGCCACCAGCGGCGCTGGCGGCGCAGCATATCGATCGCGGCGCGCGCGGCCGATGCGCTGAGATAGGCCGGCCAGGACTTCACCGCATCCTGCCGCGCGTCTGTCGAACGCGCTTCGATCAGCCGCAGGAACACCTCCTGCTGCACGTCCTCGGCCAGCGAGGCGTCGCCGAGCACGCGATACGCGGCCTTGAACACCAGTTGGCCGTACTGGCGCGCCAAGGCCTCGGGGTCATCGGACGCTGTGGATTCGGCCACCAGCGGGCTCCTGCAAAGAGTGGGCAAGCATGACATCGTGGGGTTCTGCGGGGAGGGTTTACCCGTGATGACGTGCCGGGACGCGGGTTCTTACATCCGGAAATGCAAATAATCGCAGGCATGACGATGTAAGTTCGCGCCTTTCTGTCCGTCATGTGCAGTGAACCTCACAGGAAACCGCCATGACCATGCCTCCACCGAATCCGTCGTTGCGCCGCCATGCAATGCGTTTGCTCTGCGCCGCAGCGCTGACCGCCGCCACCGTGTCGCCTGTTGCCGCACGCGTGCCGACCGAGGCCGCACTCGACGCCGAGGTCGCGCGCGCCATGACCGCCACGCAATCGCGCGGGCTGGCCATCGCGATCATCGACAAGGGCCGCGTGGTGCGCGTGCGCAGCTACGGCGCGCGCAATGCCGACGGCGCGCCGCTGCGGACCGACACGATCATGTACGGCGCGTCGCTGACCAAGTCGGCGTTCGCCTACCTGGTGATGCAACTGGTCGAAGAAGGGCGGCTGGATCTGGACCGGCCGCTCGCCGAGTATCTCGACCGCCCGCTGCCCGAATACCCGAGCGAAGAAAAATACGCACCCTGGTCCGATCTCGCCGGCGATGAGCGCTGGCGGTCGATCACCGCGCGCCATGTCCTCACACACAGCGTCGGCTTCGCCAATTTTGCCTTCGTCGAACCCGACGGCAAATTGCGTTTCCATTTCGATCCCGGCGCGCGTTATGCCTATTCGGGCGAAGGCATGATCCTGCTGCAGTTCGTGATCGAACGTGGATTGGGTCTGGATGTCGGCGTCGAGATGCAGCGCCGGGTGTTCGACCGTTTCGGGATGAAAAACACCAGCATGATCTGGCGTCCGCAATTCGCGACGAATCTCGCCGATGGCTGGCGCGCGGATGGTTCGGTGGAACCGCACGACGAACGCAGCAAGGTGCGCGCGGCAGGTTCGATGGACACGACCATCGACGATATCGCCAAGTTCGCGGCGGCCTATGTGCGCGGCGAAGGCATCGGCAAAAAGGCGCGGACCGAACTGACCAAGCCGCAGTTGCCGATCACGACCGCTTCCCAGTTTCCGTCTCTGCAGCCTGAGCTTCCTGTCGATCAGCGCAGAAAGGATCTCGCCGCCGGTCTGGGCGTGATCGCGTTTCGCGGCCCGCAGGGCGCGGGCTTCATGAAAGGCGGCCACAACGATTCCACCGGCAACACCCTGGTCTGCGTCGAACGCGGGCAGCGCTGCGTGGTGATTCTGGCGAACGATGTGCGTGCCGAAGCGGCGTTTCCGCGACTGGTGGAATTCGTGCTCGGCAAGACCGGTGCGCCGTGGCGCTGGGAATACGGCGACATGACGTTCTGGGAGCCCGCGCGTATCGGGAAATGAAAGCCGACGCACGGCACGACGATGGTGGAATCAGCGCGCCGGCGTCTGCGTCGAAAGCTGCGAGATCCACAGGCCTGCGAGCAGCAGCGCCAGTCCGCCGGCGCGCAGCGCCGTCATCGGACGTGCCGCGGCATCGAACAGCCCGAAATGATCGATCGCGGCCGAGGTGAAGATCTGCGCCGTCATCACGAACAGGATCGCATTGCCCACACCGAATCGCGGCGCCAGCAGGGTGATGCTGAAGATGTAGAAGCCGACGATCGCGCCGCCGGCGAAATTGATCGGCGCGACCAGCCGCAGCGCCGCGGGCGAAGGCAGACGCCCGGTGAAAGCGAGGCTCGCCAGACCGGTCGCGAGCAACCCCACGGCGAACAGGATGAATGCGGCGTGCAGCGGTTCGCCGAGGGTTCGTCCCAGCCGGGCGTTCAACACCGCCATGACCGGGATGAACATGCCGGCCATCGAAGCCCACACGGCATAGCGCAGATACATCATGCGTCGTCTCCAAGCGCTTTGCCGAAAACCGCACGCTGGTAATCGGCCAGCAACGACGGCTCTTCGATCGAGCCGTGGTGGTGCAATTGGCGCCATGCGCCATCGCGGCGCACGAACCAGCGGGTCGTGCGGATGCGCAACGTCAGGCGTGTCGATGGCGTCACGCATTCGCCGCGCTCGCGGCCCGCGAACAGATGCCAATCGTCCCCACCGAGGGTGGTGAAATCGAAGAATTCGACGCGCACATTCGCCGGGCCATCGAACAGGCGCGCATAGCCTTCGCGGATTGACGGCCAGCCGCGGCGGATGCCGCCGATCGGGTTGTTCATGCTCGGCGTATCGCCCGGCATCCAGTTCCGCGACAAGGCATCGATGTCGCCGCGGTTGAACGCGCGATAGAAGGCGATCAGCGCATCGAGTGCGCTGTCGTCGCCGGCGGGCGCTTCGCTGCCGGTGATGATGGTATCGGCGTCGATCATGGTGTCGCGTCCTTGCGGCGTTCGGTGACGGGCATGCCGCCGATCCCCCAGTGGTCGGTATCGATTTCGTCGATGACCACCACGGTGGTCTCCGGATTTTTCGCGAGTACGTCCACCAGCAGACGCGTCGCGCCTGCGATCAATGCGGCTTTCTGTTCGCGGGTCACGCCATCGCGGGTGATCTTGATATTGACGTAAGGCATGTCGTTTCCCGGCAATGCAGTGGAAAGCGGTTTCGCGGCAACGCGACGTTGGCGACCGTGTCGAACGGGCACGTCGCGCGTCACGCGTCACCACTTCTCGTTGAAGGGACGCAGGTCGACCTCGAAGCTCCATGCCGAGCGATCCTGAAGCGTCAATTGCAGCGCAGTGCTTGCGATCGCCTCGGGAGCGATGAACGCATCGTCGGGGCGATCCCGGAACCGCACGCGCGGTTCCGGGCCGCCGACCGCGCCATCGAGGATCAGCAGCGACACATGGATGCCGGATGGGCCGAGATGGCGCGCCATCGATTCGGTCAACGCGCGTTGCGCCATTTTCGCGGGCGCGAACGCGGCGGTACCGGCGACGCCACGTCGCGACGCGGTGGCGCCGATCACGACGATATTGCCCGCGCCGCGCGATTTCATCGTTGGAATCACCTGGCGTGCGGCGAGGAACAGTCCAAGCGCGTTGACCCGCCAGGCCTGCTCGAAATCGTCTTGGCTGACCTGATCGACCGCGCCCCACACGCCCTTGCCGGCGTTGTAGACCAGCGTGGCGATATCGCCCATGTCTTCTGCGATCAGCGCGAACGTGCGTTCGACCGCTGCGGCGTCGGTCGCTTCGCAGGCGAATGCGCGCGCGTCGGGCAACTGTGCCGCGAGCGCCTCGCAGAACGCGTGGCGCCGCGCAAGCAGTGCGACCGCATGACCGGCATCGGCGAAGGTTCGCGCCAGCGCTTCGCCATTGCCCGGACCGACGCCAACGATGACGCAGGCGGGTTTGTTCGTATTCGAGTGCATGGGTCATGCCGTCCAGTCAAAGCTTGCCGAACAGACGCAGGAACATCGTCGCCTGCGCACCGAAACCGACGACGAACGCGATCGTGCGCAGCAGCGGTACGCCGAAGGTGTAGATCAGCGCATGCGCGAGGCGGCTCCAGAAATACAGGGCGGCGGCGATCGCAGTGGCGGCGGTGCCGAGTTCCATCGCGTGCACGCCGAGCGCGAGCGGTGCGAACACGACCAGATTCTCGATCGCGTTGCGGTGCGCGTTGGCGAGGCGGTAGGCCCAGTCGGCGTCCGGGCGGACATCGGGCTGCGGGTTCTTCAGCGCCTTCCACGGGCCCATCTCGCGCAGGCGGTTGAGGATGATCGGCACCCAGAGACAGCCGGTCAGCGCGGCGGCGAGGGCGGTATAGGTCAGTTCCGGCGAAAGCATCGTCATCGGGAGGTCCTGGGCATGGGCGCGTGGCGCCGGAGATCGGGTGGAGGGATCCTATGCCCGGGACCTGATTGGATCTATGATTCAATCGACTCGATACTTAACCAGAACGACTGTGACCCGACGCAAGCACGACCCCTTCGACGATGCGCTGGAAGACCTGCGTGTCTCCGGCGCGGTCCTGTTCCATGAGTCCTATCTCGCCCCCTGGGCCATTGCCGTGCCCGAGGAGGCGCAACTGCGCGAGCTGCTCGGGGTCGGCAACGACGTGCGCGTCGTGGTGTTCCACTACGTCCGTCGCGAAACCTTCGATCTGCAGGTCGAAGGCAGCGCCGCGATGCCCGTGCGCGCTGGCGAAGTGGTGATCTGCCCCGGCGGCGGAAGCCATCTGATGTCGTGTGGCGATGCGGTGTCGGCGCCGTTCGACGAGATCGTGCGCGGCGGCGGCCCGCAACGGGTCGCTTCGGGCACGCCCGGTTCCACCGAACTGATCTGCGGTTTTTTCTATCTGCGCGCAGCGCCGTTGAATCCACTGTTGGCGGCATTGCCGTCGGCGGTACGGGTGGCGGCCGACGATGTCGCGCTCAGCCCGATCCTCTCCAGCACCGCGACCATGCTTGCGCACGAGATCGGTCGCGGCGCGTTCGGCAGCTACACCGTGGCGCGTCTGCTCGAAGTGTTCTGCGCTGAAGCGATCAGTGCCTACCGGCGCACCGGCGGCATCGAACACCCGGGCTGGTTCAAAGGACTGGCTGATCCGCGCATCGCCGAAGCGATCCGGCAGATCCATGCGGAACCTGCTCGGGCGTGGACGGTGCCGGCGCTGGCGTCGACGGCGGCGCTCTCGGCTTCGCGCTTCGCGGCGCGCTTCCGCGAGACCACCGGACAGAGCGTGATGGCCTATGTCGCGTCGTGGCGCGTCAATCTCGCCTGCCGGTTGCTGCGCGAAACCGATCTGCAGCTGGGCGAAATCGCCGATCGCATCGGCTACGAAAGCCTGCCGGCCTTCAGCCGCGCGTTCAAGGCACAGCTCGGGCAGTCGCCCACGGCGTGGCGCAATCCAGGTATCGGCGAACGGAAGCGGCTGCCGCTGTGAGCGTACTTTTGAGAAGATGACGGCGTCGTTCCATGTCCGCCTGCCCGATCCGTGGCGGGCATCCCAGGAGAACCCCCGCATGTTCGGTGTCCGCTACGTCAAATCCTCGCCCAGCCACTATCTGATGCAGTTCCAGAACGGCAAGGTGGTGCGCGAGGGCACCGGTCTGGCGTTCTTCTATTTCGCGCCGAAGTCGACGCTGGTGAGCGTGCCGCTGAATGCGGTCGATGTGCCTTTCATGTTCGAGGAGACCACCCGCGACTTCCAGGCGGTGACGCTGCAGGGACAGGTCGGTTATCGCATCGTGCAGCCGAAGACCCTGGCGGAGCAGCAGAACTTCGTGCTGCTGCCGAACGGCGCGTACGCATCGGAAGATCCGGAGCGCCTGCCGATCCGGGTGTTGAACGCGGTGAAGGCGCAGTTCCGCGCGCTGCTGCAGGAAGCCGATCTGCGCGAAGTGCTGCACGGCACCGAGCAGCTGTCGAAGACCGCGCGGCAGGGGCTGGCGGCGGCGCCGAGCCTGATCGCGCTGGGCATCGAAATCGTCGATCTCGCCTTGCTCGCGGCGAAGCCAACGCCGGAAACCTCGCGTGCGCTGGAAGCGCCGATGCGCGAGGAAATCCTCAAGCAGGCCGACGACGCGACCTACGCGCGACGCAACGCGGCGATCGCGCAGGAACAGATGATCAAGGAAAGCGAGCTGCGCAGCGAGCTGGTGATCGAGCAGAAGAAACGCCAGGTGCGCGAGACCGAGGTCGAGTCCGAGCGCGTGATCCTGGAGAAGCGGCAGGAGATCCAGACCCAGGAGCTGGCCGGCAACGTGGGCCTTGAAAAGCAGAACGCAGAGCTGGTGCAGCTGCAGGCGGAGAACCGCAAGCGTGAAGCCGAAGTGCGCGCGTACGCGGTGCAGACGCTGGTCGAAGCGATGCAGAGCCTCGATCCGCGCGCCCAGCAGGCGCTGCTGCTGGGACAGGCCAGCCCGGAAACGCTGCTGGCGCTGGGGTTCCAGAACATCGCCGACAACGCCGCGAAGATCGGCGAGTTCAATTTCTCGCCGGATCTGCTGCGACAGCTCGCCGGCAAATCGAAATGACCGCAGGCAACGATCAGGACCGCAAGATCGTCCTGATCACGCGACGCACGCGCCTGCAGGAACTGGTGGCGCGCTACAACACCGTCGAGCAGGCGCGCTTCCAGGCCGAACATCTGGGCATGGATTTCGAGGATTTCCTGCTCGAAGACCGCGTCTATCGCGCGGCGATCGCAAGCGTCGAACAGTCGCTGCGCAAGCACGGCCGCGTGCAGCCGCTGGATCGCGGCTTCCTGCCGAACTTCCTGTTCCCGCCGGATTGCATCGTGGTGGTGCTGGGGCAGGACGGACTGGTGGCGAACACGCTGAAATATCTCGGCGAGCAATCCGTGATCGCCGTCAATCCCGATCCGCAGCGCTTCGACGGCGCGCTGCTGCCGTTCAAGCCGGAAGAACTGCCGACACTCCTGCCGGAGATCTGGCGCGGCCGTCGCGCGATCCGCGAGATCACGATGGCGCGCGCGCGGCTGACCGATGGACAGGAGCTGCTGGCGGTGAACGATTTCTTCATCGGCGCGCGCAGCCACATCTCCGCGCGCTACGAACTGCAGCTCGGCGAACGCGCGGAGCGGCAATCGTCGAGCGGCGTGATCGTGTCCACTGGACTGGGTTCCACCGGTTGGCTGCGCAGCGTGTTGACCGGCGCGACCGCCGTTGCCGGCGGCAGACCGTCGAAGCGCGCGCAGTCCTTGCGCAAGGAAGGTTTCGCCTGGGACGCGCGGCAACTCGTGTTCAGCGTGCGCGAACCGTTCCCGAGCCGCTGGAGTCAGGCCGAACTGGTGTTCGGCGATATCGACGCATCGCATCCACTGCGCATCCGCTCGCTGATGCCCGACGGCGGCGTGATCTTCAGCGACGGCATCGAAGCCGATGGCCTGGATTTCCGTTCCGGCATGGAAGCGGTGATCGATCTGGCCGACAAGCACGGGCGGTTGTTGCAATAGTCTCGATGGCTACGCGCGCCAGGCGCTCGCGCGTACTCGCGTCAGACGTGCGCGAACGGTCCCGCAATCGCCGTGCGCAGTTCCGCGGGCCGCAGATGTTCCCGAATGACGCGATTGAGCTGTTCGACGGTGACGCTGCCGATCCTGCCGGCGAAGTCGCGGATATAGCCCGGACCCCAACCCCGCTCCGCGCCGAACAGCATGGTTTCGCTCAGCCCGTACAGCGTCGCCAGGCCGATCTGGAAAGCGCCGATGGCTTGCGCTTGTTTGGCGGAAAGTTCCTGCGGCGAAACGCCGAGGTCGACGAACTTCGCGATTTCCGCGCGGGTCGCCGCCAGGCCGGCCTCGAGTTTGTCGGGACTCGACGAGAGATTGAACTGCCAATGCCCGTCGTACTCGCGACACGGCTTGGTCAGTTGCGAGCGGATCGAGTAGGTCAGCCCCTGTTCCTCGCGCACGGCCGCGACCAGCCGGGAGTCGAAGGTCGCGCCGAGGATATGGTTGGCCATCCACAGCGCCATGTAGTCCGGATCGTCGCAGCGGATGTCCAGCCGATGGCCCAGCGCGGCATCGAAATTTTCGCGCCCCGGCGCGGCGATGCGGAGGTCCTGCTTCGAATCCGGAAGCGTCGCGTCGTCGTCGTGCGTGCGGACGAAACGCGGTGGCCACGAGGAGAGGTGGCGGTCGAATTCGGCAGCGGCCATCCACGGATCGATATCGCCCACGACCACGATGCACAGATCGTTCGCGCCGAAGTGTTCGCGATGATAGCGGCGTACGTCGTCGACGCTGAACCGCTCGAGATGCGCGACCTGTTCGGCGAGAACGGCTTGATGATGCGGATGCGATGGAGGATAGAGCGCGCGCGACAGGCCATCGGCGACCATCGCGGTCGGTTCGGCCGCGCGGTATTCCAGCTCCGCGATCAGACGCGCCTGTTCGGTGACGAAATCGTCCGCATCGAACCTCGGCTCGCGCAGGCATTCCGCGAGCAATGCCACGACCAGCGGCAGGTCCGCGCTGCAGGCCTGGGCCGAAAACGTGACCCGTTGCGACTCGGATTCGATCGACAACGCAGCGCCGCGGCTTTCCAGCAGGTCCGCCATCTCGAACGGATCGTGGTGGAGACTGCCGCAGGTCGCCAGCGCTGCGACCAGTTGCTGCAGCAGCAAGTCGCCACGATCGATTGCGGGCGAGGTGCGGAACGAGCCGGTCACCGCGAACAAATCCGGCGTGGCGACGCGCAGCGCATGGACGCGACCGTGCGACAGCGGAACTTCGATCACGCTGTCGGGCTGCTTCGACCGGGCGATCTCCATCACTGCACGGCTCCGCCATGCCCGGGTTGGGCAAGGTGGCCGACCGTCAGGCGTGCGTCGATCAGATAGTCGCGGGCCACGCGCTGCACATCGGCGACCGTCACCGCAGCGATCCGGTCGGTCGCCGCCGCATACGATGTCCAGTCGCCGGCGGCGATCGCTTCGTTGAGCTGCAGCGCGACAGCGACGGGGCCATCGCGCGACGTCAGCAGGTTTCCGCGCGTGCGGCCCTTGGCGCGATCCAGTTCCTGCTGGGACACACCGTGGCGCCGGATGTCCGCGATGGCGTCGCGGAGCACCTGTTCCACGCGAAGATGCGCCTGATCGCTGCCCAGGAGCGACTGCACCTGGAACAGGCCTGGATGCCTCAAGCGCGAAATACTGGACCATGCCCCTGTCGCCAATCCAGTGACCACCAGCGGCCGGTACACGCGGGACAACTTGCCGCAGGTCAGCACGCTGCCCAGCAGTTCCAACGCATCCGCATCCGCGCTCGAACCATCGGGTGTCCGATAGGCCAGCATGACCCAGCCCGGTTGACCTTCCTGCTCGACGACGACACGTTGTTCGCCATGCGGCCCGGGTTCGGCCCCATGATCCGTTTCGAAGCTGCGATTCGCGGAGGGCAGAGGCTCGAAGTGTCGACGGACGAGGTCGAAGGTGCGCTTGCGGTCGACATCGCCGATCACGGTCAGCGTGGCGTTGTCGGGCCAGTAATAGCGGTTGTAGTGCTCGAACAGATGCTCGCGCGTCAGCCCCAGGATGTCGTCGCGGGTGCCCAGCACGGGATGGCCATAGGGATGATCACGAAATGCCGCGCCCCAGACCGCCTGATTGAGTCGTTCCAGCGGATCGCCTGCGTACATGTCGTGTTCGTTGAGCACGACGGTTCTTTCCGCTTCCAGGTCGGCCGGCGCGATGCGCAGATTGCGCATCCGGTCCGCTTCGACGTCCGCGGCGATCTCGAGATGGCTGACCGGCACGAGGTTGAAGTAATTCGTGCGGTCCAGCCAGGTGGTCGCGTTGGTCTGGGCACCAACGGGGTGGAGTAGATCGAAGATCGAGGTTCCCAGCTGCCTGTTGAAGCGCGCGCTGCCCTTGAACATCAGGTGTTCGATCATGTGGCTCGCACCCTTGAATCCATCGGTTTCGTGTCGACTGCCGACCTCGTAGGTCAACATCAACAAGGCGACCGGCGCGGCGCGCGCCTCCATGAACAGCACGCGCAAACCGTTGGCGGCAAGCCGGTACTCCTCGATGCCGCCGACGCTGCGGATGCATCGGAAGCCGGACAATGCGCCGCCGGTATCGCAGGCGACGGAAGGACGCAGTCTTCCGGCCTCTTGCGGCGCTGGACTGAAGACACTCAAGACGCCGTACCCATTTCGACGGCAGGCATGGCCGGGACCTGGTCGACGCGTTTGCCGAAGTCCCTGCGCAGGAAATACCAGGCCATCAATGCCTGCACACAGCCGGCGACCACCATCACGGTCCACAGCCAGCGTGGTTCGAATTCCGCGAGACGCGACAAGGCGAACGCCGGCAGCACGACGAGGGCGGCGTAAGCGATCTGCGTGAACAGACTCGCGCGCGTGTTGCCCATGCCCGTGAGCACCGCGAAGACGACATAGGCGACACTCGATGGGATGAAGGTCAGTGCGCCGATGCGCAGGAAGACCGAGCCCGCTGCGATGACGGCCGCGTCGTCGGAGAAGCGGCTGCAGATCCAGGGCGCGAAGCTCTCGAACACGATCAGCAGCGTGGGGCCGACGATGCCTCCGATGATCAGGCTGGTCCGCAGCACTTCGCGCACCCGATCTCCCATCCCGGCGCCATGGCTCTGACCGACGATGACGCAGGCCGCGGTGCTGAGCGCCATCAACGGCATGAGCGCGGCCTGGAAGACCCGATGACCGATGCCGAAGGCGGCCTGCTCGACCGGACCGAACGGGCGCAGCAACAATGCGATCACCAGCAGATAGGCGGCGACCAGACCGCCTTCGATACCGATCGGCAGGCCGATCTTCAGCGCGCCCCACAGCTCCTTCGGTCGCGAGAACCAGATCGACGGACGCATGCTGAGGTAGGCGTCCTTGCGCGCGAAATACGCGAGCATGCACAGCATGGTGATGCTGCAGGCGATGAACGACGCCATGCCGGTGCCGGTCAGCCCGAGCTTCGGCATGCCCAGCCAGCCGAACATCAGGATCGGCGTGAGTATCGCGTTCAACACCACCGTTGCCGACTGGGCAATGGTGCCGGCGCGGACATTGCCGGTGAACTCGAGCGCCCCCGCCAACACGAACAGCGGCAGTTGCACCACGATCGACGGGATGAACCAGCGCGTGTAGGTCGCGATCAGCGCAGCGGTCCCGGGGTCGCTCGTCATCAGAGACCCGAACGCTTCACGCTGCACCCAGGCGATCGCTCCGATCACGGCGATCAGGATCATGGAAGCGCCGAACGCTTCGTTGAAGATCCGATTCGCGCGCGCCTGATCCTTGGCGCCGACCGCATGCGAAATCAGGATCCCCGCGCCCATGCTGATCACAGGCATCAGGGTCAGCAGCAGCATCATCGGAATGCCGGACAGGGTGACCGCCGCCTGCGCCTGAGCGCCGAGACGTCCGAGCCAATAGATGTTCCCCAGCGAAAACAGCGTGCCCATGAGCATGTTGAGCAGCATTGCGCCCGACATCCTCAGCAGATGCACATCGATGCGGCCTTGGGTCAGATCCTTCATTCAGGACTCCGCAGCGCTTGTGACAGCGGGCTCGCGACGCGTGACCACGCCATTGAAATCCGCCGGCCTGACGACCGAGGCCACTGCCATGCGCGCCCGCTCGGGTTGCGACACATCGAGGCGATAGCGCGTGCAGAGCAGATGCGCGAGGATCACCAGCTGCGCCATGCCGAGGTTCGCGCCGATGCACGCCTTCGGCGCCCACCCGAACGGCACGTAGCTGCCGTGCGGACACTGTTCGCGGCGGCCTTCCGCCAGCCAGCGATCAGGATCGAAGGTCTCGGGATCGGACCAGTCCTTGTCGTTGTGGTGGATCAGGAAGGAACTGAGCACATAGTGCTGGCCGGCTTTCAAACAGCCGCCCTCGTGCTGGATATCGGTGCGCACGTTGCGCACCACGATCGGTGGCGAGCTCCAGATCCTGAGGATTTCCTTGATGAATCGTCCCGTCAATGGCGCCATGCGCATCGGCGATTCGCAGAGATTTTCCAACGGCACGGCGGCCAGCTCCGCCTCCAGGCGGCTACGCCATGCATGCTGTCGACTCAACTCGTAAAGAAAACATGCGGCGGCTGCGCCCGGCGATCCGGTGATGGCGGTGAGCAGGGCGGTTACCGCGTCCACGGCGCGGCCCATTCCCAATGCCGGGATCATGTCCACGACCGGATCGACGAGATCCCGCTGTCGCTGCCGCTTCCCGCTGGCGCGTCCTTTCAATTCGCGCCGGACATCGATGCCTGCGATCACCTGCAGCGCGAACATCTTCGATTTGTGCCAGGGCGGAGCGCGGTGCGAATCGATATCCGACAGCACCCAAGCCACCTTCGAGAGCACTTCCTTGACGACGCGGCGATGCGCGGCAGGCTTCAGCCCGGAAATGATCGAGGGCACCAGCGCTTCGACGGACACCCGCTCGGCCAGCCACACCAGATCCTGATGCCGCCCTGTTTCCGCGTCGAGCACCCGGTCCATGCGTTGCGCCAGTTGTCGCAGGCCATCGGCATTGCTCAAGTGGCGCAACTGACCCGACCAGCCTGAGCGCAACCGGGTCCAATCGAACGACTCGCTCTGCTTGCCACGGACGACGTCGGCGAAGCCATCCAGCATCGTCAGGTCGGCGAAATTCGTCGCTTCGAACCGCTGAGCGGTCTGCGCGTCGAATATCGCCAGAAAGTTTTCGCGCGCCCAGAACACATCCCCCTCGTCGAGACGGCGGTGGCGAAACGCCCGCATCGCTTCTGATTCTGTCACTGTCGAGTCCGACATCGCCAACACTCCGGATGGAATATGCATCAGCCGGAGAGCGGCTCGCGCCGCCCTCCGGCGTCGACGGATCAGATGTTGTGGTAGTGCTGCCAACGCCAGGCGCCGATCTGGCAACCACCGATACCACGAATGCCCAGTGCGGCTCTCATCGCGCAAATGGCCTTTTTCATGTCGATCTCCTTGTTTCGGATGTGTGGGAAATTACGGCATCGCTTCAATCCGGGCGGCGCAACGGACTGCCGGCACCACCCTGCAGCGCGGGTCGCTCAGATGTTGTGGTAATGCACCCAACGCCAGCGGTTGCCGCCACCGATGCTGCGAATGCCCAATGCAGCCTTCATCGCGCAGATTGCCTTTTTCATGTCGATCTCCTTGTTTCGGGTGTGTGGATACTTGCCGTGTTGTGTCGAGGTGGCGGCGCTGAATGCTTCTTTCACTGCATTCCGGCGCCTGCCGCTCAGATGTTGTGGTACTGCAGCCAACGCCACATCCCGCAGCCGATGCCACGCACGCCAAGAGCGGCTTTCAACGCGCAGATTGTCTTTTTCATGTCGATCTCCTTGTTCCAGATGAGTGGATATTCACCGCGTTTACGCCAGGACAGGCAGCTCGATAAACATCGCTGAATGCCATGGTGCCCAGTTGCGGCGACCGCTTCGCGATCGGCGCTGATCTTGAAACATGGCGCTTCAACCGCGAGGTCGAAGCGTCATGCGAAACGGCGGCGGCGCCATTGCCGCCGCCACGGTCGGGCGCGTTTCATGTGCTTCGATCGACAGCATGTTCGACCGCAGGATCGCGCCGAGCATCGCGCTGACCAGTTGCGACGACAGATCGGCCGCGATGCAGCGATGAGGCCCGTAACCGAATGGAATGAACGCCGGATTGCGCCATGCGTCCGGCGACGACCAGCGCTGCGGTTGGAACGATGTCGGTTCCGACCAGTACTGTGGATTCCGGTGCACCAGGTAAGGACACACCACGACTTCGTCCGCGGCGCCGACGCTCACGCCCGAAATTTCGTGGTCCTTCGTTGGATGTCGTCCCAACTGCCACGCGACCGGCCACAGGCGCAATGCTTCCTGCACCATCCATTCCGGTGGCGTTTCGCGATCGGGGTGCGTGCCTGCCAGATACAGCGACCACCCCAGGACGAAACCGACCGATCCGGCGATCGCGAACAGGAACGACAGGAACACTTCGACCAGCTCGTCGACCCGCTGTTCCGGTCCCGATGAGCAGGCCACGACGTCCAGAAGATCGATCGGCTGCTCGCGCGCAAGCG
Source organism: Lysobacter sp. (assembly GCA_013141175.1). NCBI lineage: Bacteria > Pseudomonadati > Pseudomonadota > Gammaproteobacteria > Lysobacterales > Lysobacteraceae > Lysobacter > Lysobacter sp. The sequence goes on along the minus strand of JABFRN010000001.1, from coordinate 1,614,568 downwards.
CTTGGCGCGCTTCGATCGCTTTTGAAAGCCGCAACGTCGTATTGAATTGCAGCAGCATCCGTCGCCAGCGCGGCTGGCGCGACCGGGCATTGGCGAGCACCGCCTGTTCGACGATGCGGTCGAGGAGCCTGCGCAATTCCGGTGGGCTGCCCGGCGCAAGCAATACCGGCGAAAGAAAACGATAGGCAAGCCGATTGCCGGTATCCGGCCAATCGCTCGCCGAAGGCAGATGGGCGGCCATGAACGATGACAGTTCGCCCTGATCGCACGCCTGTACATGAGTGCGCACCAGTAACCGCGCGGCACGACGGATCTTGAGCTGCGCGGATCTCGGGCCGAAGATCCCATACCGGGTATGGAAGAAATCCGAATGTTCGCCGTAACGACCTTCGCTGTTGCGAAGCACTGCGCGCGCATCGATCGGATTGCCCAGCAGGTATTCATGCCGTCCGGTTTTCACGGCATCGCCGTTTCCGGGGAACTGCTCGTCCAGGAACCGAAGCGGGTCGTTGGAAAAGCGAGCTTCGAGGTTTTCCTTGAGCATGTCTTATCCGTTCCTTCGGATCGCGAACAGTACGTGACGGTTCTACCGATTCGATGCATCGCGCCTGCGCGCCACCGGCGAGCCAACAATAACGAAAACGGAAATTCGTCAATGGGCGTTTCAGGCAAGCAACACTGACGTCAATCCGGTTTTCTTTTTTCTCCGTCGTGTAAAAGACATCTTGTTATCCGAACGCTACAACATCCGGTTACCGATATTTAACATGTCAGGGGGGCTGACAAGCAGGAGACGACTGGTGCAGAAAAGCATTGCTTTGCGGATCCGAAGCGCCCGGCAGGCCGCGCGATTGACCCAAGCGCAACTGTCGACAATGCTGAACCTCAGTCGCAGCGCCGTCGCGCAATGGGAGAGCGCTTCCGGTTCGACGCCGTCCACCACGCACTTCGCGGACCTTGCTGCCGCTTTGGGTTGCTCGTTCGAGTGGCTCGCCACAGGCAAAGGCACCAGGCATGCGACTCGTCGAGTCGACGCCGCATCGGAAGAAAACGGCGAGTTCGCCGTGGTGCATCGTCACTTCGCCCGCAGCGACGAAGAAGAACAATTGATCGAAGCCTTCCGCGAACTGGATGCTTTCGATCGCGCTGCGGTGGTGGGTCTTACCGAAAACCTGTCCGCTCGCCCGTTGCGGAAGCGGCGATTGTCCGCATAGGCAACCCCGGCTGATTCTGCAAAGCGCTTGCTGCAATCCGGCGATTACGGCGATCCGAAATCGATCGGATGTCTGGTCAATGACGAATCCGCGCGAAGCGGATGCCGCCGGAGGTCGATGTGGTGGGCCTACCAGGGCTCGAACCTGGAACCAAGGGATTATGAGTCCCCTGCTCTAACCATTGAGCTATAGGCCCGTGAGCGGAATCTTAGCAAAGCGAGGCGAAGAACTGGGTCCCGGCTTTCGCCGGGACAACGGGTCTGGGCTCATGTCGGCAGTCGCACCTGAAGGCGTTCCTGCAGCATGCCCCGCAAAAACGAAAAGCCCGCCATGCGGCGGGCTTTTCTCCGGTTGAACGCAGTGGTGCCTACTCGATATCGAGGAAGCTCCGCAGTTGTTCCGACCGGCTGGGGTGACGCAGTTTGCGCAGTGCCTTGGCTTCGATCTGGCGGATGCGCTCGCGGGTGACGTCGAACTGTTTGCCGACTTCCTCCAGCGTGTGATCGGTGTTCATGTCGATGCCGAAGCGCATGCGCAGCACTTTGGCTTCACGCGGGGTGAGGCCGGCGAGGACGTCGCGCACGGTTTCCTGCAGGTTGATGTTGACCGTGTTCTCGATCGGCGATTCGACGTTGGTGTCTTCGATGAAGTCGCCGAGGTGGCTGTCTTCGTCGTCGCCGATCGGGGTCTCCATCGAGATCGGTTCCTTGGCGATTTTCAGGACTTTCCGGATCTTGTCCTCCGGCATGTCCATTTCTTTCGCCAATTCTTCCGGCGTCGCTTCGCGGCCGTACTGCTGCAGCATCTGCCTCGAAATACGATTCAACTTGTTGATCGTTTCGATCATGTGTACCGGGATGCGGATGGTGCGCGCCTGATCGGCGATCGAGCGGGTGATGGCCTGGCGGATCCACCACGTCGCGTAGGTCGAGAACTTGTAGCCGCGACGGTATTCGAACTTGTCCACGGCCTTCATCAGGCCGATGTTGCCTTCCTGGATGAGGTCGAGGAACTGCAGGCCGCGGTTGGTGTATTTCTTGGCGATGGAGATGACGAGGCGCAGGTTGGCCTCGACCATTTCCTTCTTCGCCTTGCGCGCCTTGGCTTCGCCGTAGGCCATCGCGCGGCTGATGTCCTTGATGTCGACGAGGTTGAGGTACAGCGCCTGTTCGATGGCGATGGTCGCTTCCTGTTCGGCGATGACCTGGTCCTTCACGTCGCGCAGACCCGATGACCACTTCTGCTTGCGCTTGAGCATTTCGTCGACCCAGCCCACATTGGTCTGGTTGCCTTCCCACGCGCGGATGAAATCCTTGCGCGGCATGCGCGCGATACGGGTGGAGAGGTCGAGGATGCGGCGCTCGTGTTCCTTGATCTGGCCCAGCACTTCGCGCAGCTTGCGGACCAGCGTATCGGTCAAGGGCAGCGGCAGCTTGAGGGTCATGAACTGCTCGGCCATTTCCTCGCGCAGCTTGGCGACGGCCTTGTTGGCGGGGCCCTGCTTGGCGTAGGCCTTCTGGAACTTCACGTAGCTGGCGCCGAGTCCTTCCATGCGACGCGCGACTTCCGCAGGATCCGGACCGGTCGGGCCGGCTTCGGCTTCGGCGCCTTCCGCGACTTCTTCGTCTTCGGCCGCTTCCAGCGCGTCTTCGGCGATCTCTGCGACAGGAATCTCTTCGACCGGCTCTTCGATGTCGTTGAAGCCCACGACGATGTCGGCGAGGCGCTTCTTGCCGGCCTTGTGCAGGTCGTACTCTTCGAGCAACAGCTGCACCGACCACGGGAAGCTGGCCAGCGCGGACATCATCTGCACGAGGCCTTCTTCGATCCGCTTGGCGATGGCGATTTCGCCTTCGCGGGTCAGCAGCTCGACCGTGCCCATTTCGCGCATGTACATGCGCACCGGGTCGGTGGTGCGACCGCCTTCGCCGTCGAGCGCGGTCAGCGTGGCCGCGGCTTCTTCGGCAGCGGTATCGTCGACTTCGCGATTGCCGGTCGTGCCTTCGGCGAGCAGCAGGGTGTCGACATCGGGCGCGACTTCGTGCACCTCGATGCCCATGCCGTTGATCATGCCGATGATGTCTTCGATCTGCTCGGGATCGACAAGGTCGTCGGGCAGGTGATCGTTGACCTCGGCATAGGTCAAATAGCCCTGCTCCAGGCCCTTGCTGATCAGTTGCTTGATGTCGGACTGCGGAGCCTGACGTTCGTTGGCCATGGGCGCCACCGTGGGAAAGTGAACCCGTAATTATAACAGCCCCGGGGCGGGGACTGGGCGCCGGAGTGGGCGGAAACGGCGCTTGAGGTGATTCGGAAGCATTCGGTCGGTACAACGCGCGACCGGGGAAAAGGAGGCTGTGCCCGGACGATGTGGTGCGCCGCAGCCACGCATTCAAGCCTCGTGCGGCGGCGCGGTTGCGGGATTCAGGCCCGGAGCAGGAAGGTCACCGGACCGTCGTTGACGAGGCTGACGACCATGTGTGCGCCAAAGCGGCCGGTTTCAACGGCCTTGTCATGCTTTTGACGGCAGTAAACCACCATTTCGTCGAAGATACGCTCTGCGTCGGCAGGCGCAGCCGCGGTGCTGAAGCTCGGCCGGAGCCCCGAGGACGTCTCGGCGGCGAGGGTGAACTGGCTGACCAGCAGCAGGCTGCCCCCGGTGTCGGCGAGGGACAGGTTCATTTTTCCGGCGGGGTCGGAAAATACCCGGTAACGGAGCAGGCGGTCTCCGAGCTTGGCGACCTGTGCCGGGCCATCGCCGGGCTCCACCCCGATCAGGGCCAGCAGCCCGGGGCCGATGGCGCCGACGGTCTCGCCGTCGACGACGACCCTGGCTTCGGTGACGCGTTGGATCAGGGCGAGCATTGGATCAGGGCGAGCATGGTGTCGGGCAGCGATGAGGGAGACGGGACGCGGCAGCATCTCCGGGATGCGCTTCGAGACGCAAGCCTGTCCTGGATGGGCCGGCTGTCATCGCGGCGGCTGTCATCGCTGCGGTGGTCATCAGGAGAACGACCTCGCACGCAATGACCCGCACGCAGTGACATCCGTCACTCCGTGCCGCTGCCGCCGGCCAAGTAGACTCGACGGATGTCCGAAGTCGTCGCCCACCTGTTGTTTCTGTTCGCCAGTGCCTTCGCGCGCCTGCCGTGGCCGTGGCTGCGCGTGTTCGGCGATGGGATCGCCTGGTTGTGGTGGCGCAGCGGCGGTCGCGAGAGCCGGGTGACGCACCGCAATCTGGAACTGGCCTACCCCGAGCTGCTGCCCGGGCAGCGCGACGCGCTGCAGCGCGAGATCCTGCGCACCACCGCGCGCCAGGCGCTCGAAACCCTTCGACTGTGGACCCGGCCGCACGCAGCGAATCTCCGGCTGATCCGCGAAACCCAGGGCGTCGAACTGTTCGATGCGGCGATCGCGGCGGGCAAGGGCGTGATCGTCGCCGCGCCGCATTACGGCAACTGGGAACTGTTGAGCCAGTGGCTGGCCGCGCACACGCCGCTGGCGATCCTGTACCGCCCGCCGGACTCGGCGCTGGGCGAAGCCTTCCTGCGCCGGGTGCGCGCGGACGATGACGGCCGTGTCGCCCAGATCCGCGCCGAGGCCGCCGGTATCCGCCAGTTGTTCAAACGCCTGCGCGACGGCGGCGTGATAGGTATCCTGCCCGACCAGCAACCGAAGCGCGGCGACGGTGAGTTCGCGCCGTTCTTCGGCAGGCCTGCGTATACGATGACCCTGTTGCCGCGATTGGCCGAACGCAGCGGCGCGACGGTGCTGTTCGCCTACTGCGAGCGGATCGGCGATCAGGCGTTCGCGTTGCGGATCGAGCCGGCGCCCGACGCGATCGCGTCGGGCGATACCATCGTCGCGGTCGCGGCGTTGAATGCGGCGGTGGAGCGCATCGCCCGTCGCGCGCCGACGCAGTACCAGTGGACCTACAAGCGCTACACCTTGCAACCGTCGTTGAACCCGTATCACAACCCCTACCGCGATCTTGAAGGCCGCGCATGACGCCGCAGAGCGAATCCACGCCACATCCGAGCGACCCCGCGACAGCCGACGCCCTCGCGATCGAACCGTCGTTCGACACGACCGGAAGCGCCATCCCGGCGCTGGACACCGCCCCCGGCTGGTCCGGTCCCAGCGACTGGCAGCGCCTGCCGCAGCGCGCATATCGCGTCTTCCTGTATGTGGCGATGTTCGTCGCACTGCCGCCGACGCTGTTCATCTCCGCTTCGCTCTACGCCAATCGATTCGAGCACGACTGGACATGGCTGGCGATGGCGGGTCTTTGGATGGCGTCGATCTCGCTGGTCCTGTGGGTGGCGCACAAGCGCTATCGCCATACGCATTGGAAACTGGATGCGGACGGCTTCTCGGTGCGTCGCGGGCGACTGTGGCAGTGGGAAACCCGGGTGCCGACCTCGCGCGTGCAGCATCTGGACATCAAGCGCGGGCCGCTGGAACGCGCGCATCGTCTCGCTTCGCTGGTCCTGCATACCGCAGGCACACGGCTGAATGCGGTCAGCATTTCCGGATTGGAGGACGAGGACGCCGAACGCCTGCGCAATTACTTCAGCCGCCAGATCGATCGCCAGGAAGACGATGACCACGCCGACGCCTGACGCGCTGGAGAGACCCGCCGCCATCGCCGCCGCCGCGCCGCTGGAACGTCGGCTGCACCCGATGTCGTGGCTGTTCGTATTGATCCAGCAACTGCGGCAATTCATCGTGCCGATCCTGGTGGTGTTCCTGTTCGGTCGCGGCGATCGCAACGATCTCTGGGGGCTGGTGACGATCTGCATCCTCGGTGCGATCTCGCTCTGGCAGTACTACAGCTATCGCTACAGCATCGGCGAGGACAGTCTGCAGATCCGCAGCGGTCTATTCGAACGCAGCCTGCGCCAGATCCCGTTCGCGAGGATCCACAACGTCGGCCTGCATCAGACGCTGCTGCACCGCATTTTCGGCGTGGCCGAAGTGCGGTTGGAATCGGCCGGCGGGATCAAGCCGGAAGCGGACATGCGGGTGTTGAAGCTCGAAGACGCACTGGCGCTGGAAGCGCTGGTGCGACGCCGGGGCGGTGCGGGCGCGCCGGCCGGCGCGCCCGCGCAGAGTGCGATGGCGGACACGGGCGACGTGCTGCACACGCTGTCGTTGTCCGAGATCGTCCGGGCGGGGCTGATTTCCAATCGCGGCATGCTCGTGATCGGCGGTGCGTTCGCGGCACTCTCCCAGTTCAGCCCCGACCTGATTGAAGGCGTGTTCAGAGCGATGGCCTATGGCATGTTCGGGGTCGTCGAAACCTATGGTCGCGGCCACGAAGCGATCGCGGTGGTGATCATGATCATCGGTTTCGTCGTGTTGATCCGGCTGTTCTCGGTGGTCATCGCAGTCCTGCAGTACAGCGGTTTCCGACTGGAAGAGCACGGCCGCCGCCTGACGCTCGAACGCGGCCTCTTCACCCGTATGCGTACCAGCACGCCGCGCCGGCGCATCCAGTCGTGGGCGCTGCGCGAGGGCATGCTGCACCGGTTGTTCCACCGGCGCACGCTGGAAGTAAGCACGGCGGTGCTCGACAACGGCTCGCATGGCCAGCCGCGCTCGCTGCGCGAAATCGCACCGGTCGCCACGCCCGAGCGCTGCGACGAACTGATCCGCCATCTCGCGCCCCGGATCCGTTGGCCGATCGTCGAATGGCGGCCGTTGCATCGATGGACGGGCTGGCGGTTGTTCGTGCCCCGGCTGCTCATCACCGCTGCCGTCGCCTGGGTCGGCTGGTACAAATTCGGCGTACTCGGCGCGACGCTGGTGGCGCTGTGGGTGCCCTGGGCGGCGTACATCTCATGGCAGGATGCGCGTCATGCCGGCTATGCGATCGACGACACCCTGATCGCGATCCGCAACGGGTGGTGGAACCGCAAATGGCGTTTCGCCGAGATCGACAAACTGCAGGCGATCCGTATCGGGCAATCGCCGCTGGAACGCAGTCTCGGCATGGCTTCGCTGCTGTTGGACACCGCTGGCGGCAATGCGATGGCCGAACCGCTGCGGCTGCGTTTCCTGCCCGCCGCCGATGCGCATGACTTGCATGCCCGTCTTGGCCGTGAAATCGCGCGCAGTACGCTGCGCTGGTGACCGGGTACGGGATCCTGTGGGAGCGGCGGAAGCCGCGATAAGCGACCGAAAGATTTTTCGGAAAGCATCGCGGCTTCCGCCGCTCCCACAAAAAACTGAAGAATCAGCCCGGACGCCAGTAGCCCAGATCGGCGCGAATCTGGAGGGCGCGCAGTCGCCCCGACAAGGGTTTGCCGGCGAGCCTGCCGAACCTGCCCTCGAGCAGCGCTTCGGTGGCCGCGAGCACGCGTTCGGACGAACGGCCATCCCGATACGGATGAATCGCATTCGCGTAGTCGGCCAAGGCGTCGCGCAGCGATGCGCTGGGCGCGAACGCCTGCGCCAGCATCGTCGGCAGCTGCGATGGCGCGTCGAAATCGAGCATGTGCGGCTTCGGCGCCCGGTTGCGGAAGGTCACGACCGGTTTGTGCTGGACCACGAATTCCGAGACCACCGACGTCGTGTCCGCCACCAGCACATCGGCGGCGCGCTGCGCGGCCATCAGCTGTTCGGTTTCGACGAAAGCGGCGTTCGGACCGACGAGGCTGCGATAGCGGTCGAACAGCTCGGGCGCGCATTTCGGGTGCAGGGTCAGCAGCCAGTAGCGGTCGCCGCGCGCGATCTCGGCGGCGATGGCGTCGAACAGATGCGGCGCGGCGCTTAGGCGTTCGGTGAAGGTGGAGGCGAACAGCACGGTCGGTCGTCCGTTCGCGGGCGCGCGCAAGGCGGCCGAAGCGCCGCCGTCGTCGCGGAACAGCGGGTCGAGCTTGGGCCAGCCGGTTTCGACCACCGCGAAGTGCGGATGCTGTGCGGCCAGTGCGCGGAACGGGGCGGTCGTCGCCGGGCCTTGCGTGCAGTAGAGGTCGAACAGACCGCGCACCCGGAAATGCCCGCGCGCATCGTCGCGCTTCTCCACGTTGAAGCCGTGGAACATCTGCACCTTCGGGCCCGACAGGAAGGTCGGCACCCAGTTCGCGGCCGAAAACACCGCACGCGGTTTCAGCGCCACCGCTTCGCGCAGACCCACGCTGCGCACCGGTGCGGGCAGGCGCGCGCCAGCGGCGCCGTCGACCAGCCACGCGGACACGCCGTGCCCCGAGGCTTGCAGCGCATCCGCCAACGGCTGCAGGATGGGCAGCGCATAGCGCTCGGTCGCGAACAACAGGTACTCCGCCATCAATACGTCCTCACCCGCTTCGGACCCGCCGGTTTCGGCGGTCATTATCACGTTCAACGAGGCCGACCGCATCGGCGACTGCCTCGCTTCGCTGGCATTCTGCGCGGAGATCGTGGTGGTGGACTCCGGTTCCACCGACGACACCCGTGCGCTTGCCGAGGCGGCCGGTGCGCGCGTGCTGGTGCGGTCGTTCGACGGGTTCCGCAGCCAGAAGCAGTTCGCGGTGGATCAAGCGACCCACGACTGGGTGCTGTGCCTGGACGCCGACGAACGCATCAGCCCGGAACTCAAGGCGTCGATCCTGGCCGCGCGCGATGCCGGTTTCGCCGATGCGGTCGGCTACCGGTTCGCGCGGTTGAGCGAGTATTTCGGCAAATTCCTGCGCCGCGGCAACGCCTATCCCGATCGCGTGCTGCGCTTGTTCGACCGCCGTCGCGGCGGTTGGCGCGGCGATCGCGAAATCCACGAGGCCGCCAGCGTCGACGGCGCGGTGCGAACGCTGGCCGGCGATCTGATCCATTACCCGTATCGCTCGCTGATGCAGCAGCTGAGCAAGACCGAGCGTTACGCGCGGATGATGGCCGAATACGAATTCTCGCGCGGCAAACGCGCCTCGCTCGCCAAACTGATCCTGTCGCCCGCATGGCGGTTCTGGCGCGGCTACGTGTTCCGGCTGGGGTTTCTCGACGGCTGGCATGGTCTGGTCTACGCCTATGTGCGCGCCAATTACGTGCGCCAGAAGACGATCATGCTGTGGCTGCTGCAGGAAGGTCGACCGCTGGATACGCCTGAACGCTGACCTGTGACTGAGGTCCGGTTTCACCCATCGCTCGCGTTCCGGCGCCCGATCCACGAAAATATCGCGACGGTTGGGGGCCGTTGATTGCGGCGTCCTGTTCGGCACAGGAATGCCATCCCAATTCATTCAAGGACTACCGTCAACATGGCTCGTATGCTCATCACTGGCGGTGCCGGCTTTCTCGGCTCGCATCTGTGCGATCGCCTGCTGGACGACGGTCATGATGTGATCTGCGTCGACAATTTCTTCACCGGCAGCAAACGCAACATCGCGCACCGCCTGGGCCACCCGTACTTCGAGCTGATGCGTCACGACGTGACCTTTCCGCTGTACGTCGAAGTCGACCGGATCTACAACCTCGCCTGCCCGGCTTCGCCGGTGCACTACCAGCACGATCCGGTGCAGACCACCAAGACCAGCGTCCATGGCGCGATCAACATGCTTGGACTGGCCAAGCGGCTGAAGGCGCGGATCCTGCAGGCCTCGACCAGCGAGGTCTACGGCGACCCGGAAGTGCATCCGCAGACCGAGGGCTACTGGGGCCGCGTCAATCCGATCGGCATCCGCAGCTGTTACGACGAAGGCAAGCGCTGCGCCGAAACCCTGTTCTTCGACTACCACCGCCAGCATGGTCTCGACATCAAGGTCGTGCGCATCTTCAACACCTACGGCCCGCGGATGCATCCGAACGATGGCCGCGTGGTCAGCAATTTCATCGTCCAGGCATTGCGCGGCGAAGACATCACCATCTACGGCGACGGCAAGCAGACGCGCAGCTTCTGCTATGTCGACGATCTGATCGAAGCCTTCGTGCGGACGATGGATACCGAGGCGGGTTTCACCGGCCCGATCAACATCGGCAACCCGGGCGAATTCACCATGGTCGAACTCGCCGAACTGGTATTGAAGCTGGTCGGCGGTCGCTCGAAACTGGTGTTCCGGCCCTTGCCTTCAGACGATCCGCGCCAGCGTCAGCCGGACATCTCATTGGCCCGCTCGAAACTCGGCTGGGAGCCGAAGGTCGCGCTGGAAGACGGGTTGAAGGAAACCATCGCCTACTTCCGGCGCACGCTGGGCGAGGGTGCTGCGGCATGAGTACGAGCTTATGAGCACGACCTTCGCGGTCATCGTCACCAGCTACAACTACCGCAACTTCGTCGCCGAGGCGATCGACGGCGCGCTGGCGCAGACCCGTGCGCCGAAACAGATCATCGTCGTCGACGACGGTTCCACCGACGGTTCGCAGGACTATCTGCGCGAACGCTACGGCCACGATGCGCGGGTGACGCTGCTGTGCGGCGAGAACGGCGGCCAGCTGGTCGCGTTCCAGCGCGGCGTGGCGGCGAGCGATGCCGACGTGCTGTGTTTTCTCGATGCCGACGACCGCTGGGCGCCGGACTATCTGGCGAAGATCGGCGAGATCTACGACGGCCGCAGGGAGGTCGGTTTCGTGTTCACCGACATCGTGCTGTTCGGCGATGAACAGCGGCGGATCGGTTACGCCGACAAGGCGGTGGATCTGGGCTACACCGCGATCAGCACCTGGGCGCTGACCTACTGGTACGGTGCCCCGACTTCGGCGCTGTCGATGCGGAAGAGCTACGCCGAGCGCTCGCTCGATCTGCCGCAGCAGCTCTATCGCACCTGGAAACTCTGCGCCGACAACTGTCTGGTCTACGGCGCCAGCGTGTACGGTGCGCACAAATATTTTCTGCCCACCGGCGATGTCGGCTACCGCATCCACGGCAACAACGGCTGGTGGTCGAATCGCGGCCCGACCTCGAATTTCCTCAACCGCCTGCACTCGCGCGGCCTGATCGGCCATTACGCGCGCATGGTGGGCATCGACGAGTCCTGTCTCGAACTGGCCAAGCTGGAATACAAGACCAAGCCCGCGCCGGACTGGGCCGAAACCAAGCGCTACATGCGCCTGTGCATGCGCGGCCCGGCGCCGCTCTGGAAGCGGCTGGAGCGCGCGCTGAGCATTCTCGGTGGCCGCAAACGTGCCCGCTGAACGCATGCCCGCATGAAGATCCTGCTGACCAATTTCCACGAAGGCGACGGCGGCGGCCACACCACGTACCTGATGGCGCTGGCGCGCGGGCTCCGCGACCGGCACGAGATCCATGTCGCCGCGCCGCCCACCAGTCGGCTGTATCGCGAAGCGGCCACGGTCGAAGGTATCCGTGCCGTCGCGCAGCCGTTTCCGAACGGACTGGGCAAACTGGCCGAGTCGCTGCGCGCACGCCGGCAACTGCGCGCCTATCTGCGCCAGCACGCGTTCGATATCGTCCATGTCAATGGTTCGGCCGACCACCGGCTGGTGCTCGCGGCGCTGCGCGGCGCGGAAAACGCGCCGCGCATCGTGCTGACCAAACACAACTCGAAACCGATCGCCGGGCTAGGCCATCGCTGGCGCGCCAAGCGCACGCACCTGGTGCTCGCGGTGAGCGATTACACCCGGCGCATGCTGCAAACCAGCGCGTACGCAAACCTGCCGATCGTGACCGTGCGCAACGGCGTGGACACCGGCTACTTCCATCCCTGGCCGACGGACGCGGTGGCGGCGGAACGCGCGCGCCATGCCGAGGGTGCGACGCTGCTGCTCGGCAGCAACGCCGGCACCGCCGATCACAAAGGCTGGATGGACCTGATCGAAGCGATCGCGACGCTCGACGACGACGCGAAGCGCCAGGTGCGGCTGCTGCTGTGCGGCAAACCGCTGACGCCCGCGCAGTCGACGCGGCTGGAAGCGCTCGGCCTGCGCGACCGGGTCCGTCATCTCGGCATGCTCGACGATGTGCGGCCGATGATCGCCGCCATCGATGCCGGTTTCGTTCTGTCGTACGCGGTGGAAACCATTTCGTTCGCCTGTCGCGAAATGATGGCGATGGGCAAGGCGGTGCTGATCAGCGATTACGCGGGTCTGCCGGAGAACATCGAGCCCGGCGCCGATGGCTGGTGCGTTCCGGTCCGCGATCGTGCGGCGATCGCGCAGGCGGTGACCGGAATGCTCGAAGACCCGATCCGGCTGGCGGACATGGGTCGCCATGCTGCAGCCCATGCCGAACGGGAATTCGGGCTGGAGATCTTCGTCTCCAGCACCGAAGCGGCCTATGCCACTGCGCGTTCCGGGTGATCGCCCGCAACGTCGGCGACACGCGACGCCCGGCGCGTCTATCCTGCCGGGCATGAAGTTCGATTTCGACAACCGCCTGCTTGCCGAACTGCCGGGCGACGCAGACACAGGGCCGCGACGTCGCGAAGTGCGCGGCGCGCTGTGGTCGCGCGTGGCGCCGGCGCCGGTCGTCGCGCCACGCACGCTGGCGATTTCGCGCGAGATGGCAGAAGTGCTTGGCTTGGACCAAGCCGAAGTTGAGTCGGAACAGTTCGCACAGGTCTTCGCGGGCAACGCGCTGCTCCCGGGCATGGACCCGTTCGCGACCAATTACGGCGGCCACCAGTTCGGGCACTGGGCCGGCCAGCTCGGCGACGGCCGTGCGATCAGTCTTGGCGAAACCGTCGACGCCGCCGGTCAGCGCTGGGAGCTGCAGTTGAAGGGCGCAGGCCCGACGCCGTATTCGCGCAGCGCCGACGGCCGCGCGGTGCTGCGCTCGTCGATCCGCGAATTCCTGTGCAGCGAAGCCATGCATCACCTCGGCGTGCCGACCACGCGCGCGCTGTCGCTGGTCGCCACCGGCGAGGACGTGGTCCGCGACATGTTCTACGACGGCCATCCGAAGCCCGAACCCGGCGCGGTGGTCTGCCGGGTCGCGCCATCGTTCCTGCGCTTCGGTCATTTCGAGCTGCCGTCGTCGCGCGGCGAAGTCGACCTGCTGCGGCAGTTGCTCGATTTCGCGATCCGCCGCGACTTCCCGCACCTCACCGGCAGTGGCGAGACGCTGTACGCCGACTGGTTCGCCGAAGTTTCCACGCGCACCGCTCGGCTGATGGCCGAGTGGATGCGGGTCGGTTTCGTCCATGGCGTGATGAATACCGACAATCTTTCGATCCTCGGCCTCACCATCGATTACGGCCCCTACGGCTGGATCGACGCCTACGACCCGGACTGGACGCCGAACACCACCGATGCCGGCGGCCGTCGCTATCGTTTCGGCTGGCAACCGGCGGTGGCGCGCTGGAATCTGGTACGCCTCGCGCAGGCGATCTCGCCGCTGTTCGCAAGCGGTGAAGCGCTGCAGGCCGGCATCGATGGCTTCGGTATCGCCTACAGCGCGGCGGACCGCGACAACATCGCGCGCAAGCTGGGTTTAGAGACCTGTCGCGACGACGATGTCGTGTTGATTCGCGACCTGCACGCGTCGATGCATGCGGCCGAAGTCGACATGACCCTGTGGTTCCGCGCGTTGATGGACATCGACATCGAAGCGCCAACGCTGGCGCCGTTCGAGCACGCGTTCTACGACGAGGCAAAGCGCGACACGCATGCGCCGCAGTTCGACGACTGGCTGCAGCGCTACGCCGCGCGGCTGCGCGAAGACCCGCTGACGGCTGCGGATCGTCGCGAGCGGATGCGTCTGGCCAATCCGAAATTCGTATTGCGCAACTACCTGGCGCAGCAGGTCATCGATCGCGCCGAAGCCGGCGACACGGCGGGCATCGGCGAATTGCTGGAAGTGATGCGCCGGCCTTACGACGACGCGCTTGATGCGGGCCGGCCGGGCAACGAACGCTTCGCCGAAAAGCGTCCCGACTGGGCGCGCGATCGTGCGGGATGTTCGATGCTGTCGTGCAGTTCCTGAATACCAGCGCAGTTTTCAACGGGCGCGATACCCCAAAAGCCGTCATCCCCGCGAAAGCGGGGATCCAGTGGCTCTGAATGACTCTGGATCCCCGCTTTCGCGGGGATGACGATCAAGGAGGATCAAGCGCGGTGATCGCGCAAGCCTGCGCTCACTTGCCCTTCTTTTCCTTCTTTTCCGCGCGCTTCTCTTTCAGCGTCTTTTCCGGTTTCTTCTTGTCCTGCTTCTTCTGATCCATGCCTTTGGACATGACGGGCTCCGCTTGATGGCTAATCGAAAGCCAAGCGTACTGCGGCAGGGTGCAGCCGGTAAACTAGGCGGATGCCCATCCTCACTCTGAATGACGTCGATTTCGGCGTCGGCGGCCCGCTGTTGCTCCAAGGCGTCGATCTCGCGATCGAGCCCGGCGAGCGCATCGCCCTGATCGGCCGCAACGGCGCCGGCAAATCCACCCTGCTGCGCCTGCTGGCCGGCGAGCACAAGCCCGACGACGGCGAAATCCGCATCGAGGGCGGGGTGCGCATCGCCCGACTGGAGCAGGAAGTGCCGGCCGGTGCCGCCGGCAGCGTGTTCGACGTGGTCGCCGACGGTCTGGGCGAGATGGGCCAGCTGCTTGCCGACTATCACCACCTGATCCACGCCGACGAGCTCGACACCGACGCCCTGGCGGTGGTGCAGACCAGGATCGAGGACGGCAACGGCTGGTCGCTGGACCAGCGCGTGACCGAAACCCTCACAAAACTCGATCTGGACGGCGACGCCGACTTCACGCGCCTGTCCGGCGGCATGAAGCGCCGCGTGCTGCTGGCGCGCGCGCTGGTCTCGGCGCCGGATCTGCTGCTGCTGGACGAACCCACCAACCATCTCGACATCGCGGCCATCGACTGGCTCGAAGGCTTTCTGAAAGCCTGGCAGGGCGCGCTGATCTTCGTCACCCACGACCGGCGCTTCCTGCGTTCGCTGGCCACCCGCATCGTCGAGATCGATCGCGGCCAGCTGAGCAGCTGGCCCGGCGACTGGGACAACTACGTCCGCCGCCGCGAAGAGCGCCTGAACGCCGAGGCGCAGGAGAACGCGCGCTTCGACAAGATGCTGGCGCAGGAGGAAATCTGGATCCGACAGGGCATCAAGGCCCGCCGCACCCGCGACGAGGGCCGCGTGCGCAGGCTCAAGGCGATGCGCGACGAGCGCGTGCAGCGGCGCGATCTGTCCGGCAACGTGCGCATGGAGACCGCGCAGGCCGGTGCATCGGGCAAGAAGGTCATCGAAGCGAAGGACGTGTCGTTCGCGTACGGCGAGCGCGTGCTGCTCAAGCATTTCTCCACAACGATCTTGCGCGGCGATCGAATTGGCCTGATCGGCGCCAACGGCAGCGGCAAGACCACCCTGCTCAAACTGCTGCTGGGCGATCTGCAGCCGCAATCGGGCGAGATCAAAATCGGCACCCAACTGCAGGTCGCGTATTTCGACCAGTACCGCGCCACGCTGCGCGAAGACTGGAGTGCGCTGGAGAACGTCTCCGAAGGCAAGGATTTCGTCGAGATCAACGGCAAGCAGAAGCACGCCATCGGCTATTTACAAGACTTTCTGTTCACGCCGGAACGCGCGCGCGCGCCGATCACCCGTCTTTCCGGCGGCGAACGCAACCGGCTGCTGCTGGCCAAACTGTTCGCGCAGCCGTCGAACCTGCTGGTGATGGACGAACCGACCAACGACCTCGACGTGGAGACACTGGAACTGCTGGAAGAACTGCTCGGCGAATATCCCGGCACGCTGCTGCTGGTGAGCCACGACCGCGACTTCCTCGACAGCGTCGTGACCTCGACCCTGGTGATGGAAGGCGATAGCCGCGTCGGCGATTACGTGGGCGGCTACAGCGACTGGCTGCGCCAGCGTCCGACCCGGGGCGAATCGGCGCGCGCCACGGCTGCGGCGGCGCCGAAAGAAAAAGTGGTCGAAGTGCCCGTGCCTGCAGCAGCCAAGCGCAAGCTCAGCTACAAGGACCAGCGCGAACTCGAACTGCTGCCGGCGCGCATCGAAACCCTGGAGACGAAGATCGCCGCGATGACCGCCGCCATGCACGATCCGGCATTCTTCCAGCGCGACCATGCATCGGTCGCCGCGCACAACGCCGAACTCGCGGCGACGCAGACCGCACTGGAACAGGCCTACGCGCAGTGGGAAGCGTTGGAATCGGAATAATCTTCGATAGGGTGCGCCTCGGCCTGAGGTATCCCCGCTTTTTCCTCAGGAAAATAAAACGTATCGATTGATCGGCAGTCGCCGTTCTTTTTACCCGTCGTTCCCGCGAACGCGGGAACCCAGCGTCTTTGCGCTGTGCAGAAGCTTGAAAGTCGCTGGATCCCCGCGTTCGCGGGGATGACGACGTTTTTTGAAATGCTCGAAAAGTAGGCAGACCTCAGACCAAGGCGCACCCTATTCGTGAATATCGTTGGATTCACCCCGCGAACATCAGTCCGTAGTCCTTCGCGAACTGCACGCATCGTTCGTGCATCGCCGCCTGCTGCGCAGCCCTGCGCGAAAGATCGCTGACGACGAATTTCGCACTGTCCGCCGCGAAGCCGCGCAATGCATCGACGACCCGGGCGATATCGTCCACAGTCGCCGCCCGTACCGGGCGCAGATGATTGCGCGCGTCGGCACCGCCGCGATCCGTCCAGCGCGCGAGCCGGTTGCCGATGACTTTCGCGAACGGCAACGCGCGCAAGAGTTCGACGTCCACTTCTGCGGCATCGAGGGTCATGCCGAGCGTGTCGAGCCAGTCGCCCCATTTGAAATCGTTGAAGCGCCGCGCCAACACCACCGCGCGCCAGGGAATGCCCAGCGTGTCCGCGAAGATCGCGCCGTGCAGGGATTCGGTGAGCACGCGCTCGCAGCCGGCGAGCGCGGCGGTGACCGCTTCGGGCGATTGACGCGGATCGATCGGAAACAACCCGGCATTGCGCGCGATCGCGTCCCAATCGGCGCCGTCGTAACTCTTGTGATGCGGCACCAGACCGATGCGGCCGGGCACCGGCGCATGCGCGCGGCGCAGACCCGACCACAGCACCGCGCCGTCGCCCAGCCCCAGCGCGGGATCGAGCCCGCAGCGCTGTGCGGTGCGCGGCCCGCGCACCCAGTACACGCGCCAGTCGTCGTCG
This sequence comes from Lysobacter sp., assembly GCA_013141175.1. Lineage (NCBI taxonomy): Bacteria > Pseudomonadati > Pseudomonadota > Gammaproteobacteria > Lysobacterales > Lysobacteraceae > Lysobacter > Lysobacter sp. Next base: position 1,597,340 of record JABFRN010000001.1, on the reverse strand, counting down.
AGCGCGGGCGCGCCGCGATAGCCGCTGCCGGAACCGAGCACGACCTTCGGCCCATCCGGACGCGAGCCGCCGAGCAGGGTGCCGACGCCGTACAGATGCGCCTCGGGATGGTGCGCGGCGAGATCCGGAAACAGTTCCGGCCACAGATCGACGTTGAGATCGTCGCCGAAATTGCCCTGCGCCATGCGCGCATAGCGCAGTTGCATCAGTCTTCCTGCCCGTCCGCCTGGTTCTGGGTCTGCACGCCTTGCGGCACGCAGGCCGTGTCGGCGGCAGCGGCGGGCACCAGCCACCAGCGGCGCCGGTTCGACACGCCCGCGAACTGCGCCTGGGTCCTGTCGACGCACTGCGACAGCGCGGGTTCCTGCACCAGCAGCCAGCGCCGGGTCGGCGCATCGGCCTGCCATGCCATGGCTTTGGACAGTTGGTCCGGCCATGTCGCCTTGAAGCCGAAAGTCGCTGCGGGGCGGTCGGCCATCAGCAGATTCTGTTCCTTCCAGCCGACCAGTCCGAGTTCGGCATCCGGCCCGATGCGCTCGCCGACGGATTCCATCAATCCGCGCGCGGAACTGGACGGATTCAGCAGCGGATGCGCGACCAGACCGTACAGCACCCAGATGCCACCGATCGCCCACAGCAGCCCGACCACGCCGTTGCTCACCCGATGCCACGACACGCATGCCAGCGACCACGCGCCCATCGCGATCAACAGCCCGAACAGCGCGTGTCCGCCGTCGGTGAAACCGCGGTCCGACATCAGTTTGGTTTCGAACTTCGGATCGCCGAACCACATCGCCAGACCCGCACCCAGCAACACCGCGCCCAGCACCGTGACGAACCCGGACGCGATCCGCTTCGCCCACAGCCTGCGCACGATGCCCGGCAGCAGCGGCCCCAGCGCGAGGCACATCATCGGCAGCGCCGGCAGGATGTAGACATCGCGCTTGCCGCCGGGAATCGAGAAGAACACCACGATCAGTGCCCACCACGCCAAGGGCAGCAGATAGCGCGCATCGCGCCGACGCAGGCGCGTGCGCCATGCCGGCAGCGCCCAGATCAGCGCGAACACGGTCGGCAGCCACGCGGTTAGCATCACTTCGAAGTGGTACCACGGCGGCTGCGCGTGGTCCCAGGATTTCGCGTAACGCCCGGCGGTCTGCCGGAACAGGATGTCGTTGAGATACGCCCTGTATTCGGGATTGTCCTGGCTCAGCGCAGCGGTGACCATCGGCACCAGCCACAGCGCCGCAGCGAAGACGAAGGCCAGCGGTCCGATCCAAAAGCGAAGGTCGCGCACGTGCAGACGCACCCGCGACCAGTGCATCAGCGAAGCGATCGCAGCGGGCAGGATCATCAACAGCGCCAGCCCGCCGACGCCCTTGGTGATGGTGCCCAGCCCGGCCGCGAACCAGCCCAGCGTCCACAGTTTCCAGTTCGGTCCCAGCAGCAGATGGCGCAACAGGCCGTAGTTGGCGAGGGTGATGAAGAACGTCACCAGCGGATCGATCTGCGCCTTCTTCGACTGGTACGTGAACTGCAGCGCGAACAGCAGCGCCCACGCCGCATAAAGCCCGACCCTGCGCGTCCACAGCCGGCGGCCGAGGTCGTACACGCACCACAGCGTGCCCAGCGCCGCGAGCAGCGACGGCAGCAGGAAGGCGATGCGCCAGTCGCGGAACACGGTGTAGAACGCGGCTTCCAGCCACATCAGCATCGGCGGCTTGTCCGAATACAGCTCGGTGCCGCGATGCGGGAACAGCCAGTCGCCGCTTTCGATCATCTGCTTGGCGACGAGGGTGAAGCGCGGCTCGTCCGACGGCCACGGGTCGCGCAGACCCAGACCGGCCCCCAGGATCAGCAGGGCGACGATGGCGAGCAGCCAGAATTCTTTCGATGCGCGGGTTTTCAGCATTCCCGCATCTTAATCGGCATCACGCTTTTGTAGGAGCGGCGCGAGCCGCGATGGGCTGCGGAATGTTCCCTATCACCCATCGCGGCTCGCGCCGCTCCTACAGAATCTCAGGCCTTCCGCAGCCTCGCATAGAAAAACCCGTCCATGCCGTCTTCGCCCGGCAGCCGCTGGCGGCCCGCGCCAGCGGCATGGCCGAAGGTTTCCGCCAGCGGTTCGGCGCTGGCTTCCGGCGTGCGCGCCAGAAACGCCTCGATCTGTGCGGCGTTCTCGCGCCGCAGGATCGAGCAGGTCGCGTAGACCAGCACGCCGCCGGGCGCGAGCGTGGTCCACGCCGCATCCAGCAGCCGTGCCTGGGTGGCGACCAGCGCATCGATGTCGCCGGGGCGGCGGTGCAACAGGATGTCGGGCTGGCGGCGGACGATGCCGGTCGCGGAGCAGGGCGCATCGATCAGCACTGCGTCGAACGGCGTGCCGTCCCACCATGCGGCGGGATCGGCGGCGTCGGCGGCTTTCAGTTCGACCGCCGCCGCCACGCCGACCCGGCGCAACGTCTCGGCGGTGCGCCGCAGCCGGCGCGAGTCGATATCCAGCGCGGTGATGCGCAGGGTCGGGTCGCGTTCCAGCAGATGCGCGGCCTTGCCGCCGGGGGCGACGCAGGCATCCAGCACGCGGGCGCCGACCGGTGGCGACAAGGCATCGGCCACCGCCTGCGCGGAGCCGTCCTGCACCGAGGCCACGCCGTCCTCGAAGCCGGGCAAATCCGCCACCGCCAGCGAATCCCCGATCCGCAGCGCATCGGGCAGCGCGTCGTGCGCGGATCCGGCGATGCCGGCGTCCTGCAGCTGCTGTCGATACGCGTCGCGCGTGGTGTTCAGACGATTGACCCGCAGCCACAGCGGCGCGGCGGCGGCGCTGGCGGCGAGGATCGCGTCGACGTGCCCGGGCCAGTCGCGACGCACTTCCGCCAGCAGCCACTCCGGCCAGACCTGCGCCGGATCGGCGGGCGGAAACCCCTCGCGCTGCGCGCGCCGCAGCAGCGCATTGACCATGCCGGCCTGATGGCCGCGATCGAGCGCGCGCGCGGTTTCGACGGTCGCATCGACGGCGGCGTGCGCCGGCAGTTTCAAGGCATCGAGCTGGGCGAAGCCGACGTACAGCAGCGCGCGCAGCGGCTCGTCGCTCCTGCCCAGCGGCTTCGGGATCCACGCCGCGAGCGCGGCGGCGTAGCGCGCGCGATTGCGCAGCGCGGCGAAGCAGATCGCTTCGACCAGCGCGCGATCGCGCGGATCGGCGATCTTCGGCAGCGCGGCGCCGAATTCGCCTTTCAAGGAACGGCCGCGATGCAATACCGCGTCGAGCACGCGCGCGGCGGCGAGGCGGGAGGCGGTGCCGGGAGTCGTATCGGTCATGCGGGCTGCCTCAGGCTGATGTTGGAGGACGGTGTTCTGCAGTCGAATGACTGATCGAGCTCCGACATCGCGATGATGTTGTGGAATCAATAGTGTGGAAGCCGCCGCCCCCACAGAAATCAGTGCTTACGACACAAGATCGCGCCGCGCATTCAGATAGTCGGCGGCGGTGATGGCTTTGCCGCCTTCGCGCTGCAGCGTACGGATGCGCAGCGCGCCGTCGCCGCAGGCGATATCGATGCCGTCGCGACCGGCCGCCAGTACGGTCCCCGGCGCCTTGTCGTGCGCGACCTGCAATGCCACCGCGCCGTGGATACGCACGCGGTCGCCGGCCAGTTCTGCTTCGGCCACCGGCCATGGATTGAACGCGCGCACCTTGTTCGCCAAGGTCGCGGCGGGCTGCGACCAGTCGAGTTTCGCTTCGTGCTTGTCGAGCTTGTGCGCGTAGGTCACGCCTTCATCCGGCTGCGGACGCGCTACCGGCACGATGCCGGCGCGCAGCAGACCCAGGCCATCGGCCAGCACCTGCGCGCCGAGTTCCGAAAGCCGATCGTGCAGCTGCCCGCCGGTTTCGTGTTCGCCGATCGCCAGCGACTGCGACAGCAGCACCGGGCCGGTGTCGAGGCCTTTTTCCATCTGCATCAGGCACACGCCGGTTTCGGTGTCGCCCGCTTCGATCGCGCGCTGGATCGGCGCAGCACCGCGCCAGCGCGGCAGCATCGAGGCGTGCACGTTCCAGCAGCCGTATTTCGGAATATCGAGGATGCTCTGCGGCAGGATCAGGCCGTAGGCGACCACGATCATGATGTCCGGTTCCAGCGCGCGCAGCGCATCGCGCGACACCTGCTTCTTCAGCGTTTCCGGCTGCAGCACTTCGATCCCGCGCTGCAGCGCTTCCAGCTTCACCGGCGATGCCGTCAATGTCCGCCCGCGTCCGGCAGGGCGATCCGGCTGCGTGTACACCGCCACGACTTCGTTGTGCCGCGCGGCGGCGCGCAGACAGGGGACGGCGAAGGCGGGGGTGCCGGCGAAGATGATGCGGAGGGTCACTTGATCTAACCTTGTTTAAGCATGAGATTTTCTGGCGATAAATCGACCAATCCCTGCTCCGGGATCATCATCGTAATCAAAAACAGTTTGTTCTGAATAACCATTTCCAAATTCATATTCCAGAGATATCCAATAGTGATCCTCAATTCCCATTGCTCGATTCATTCCTGGAGGAATTACGGGCTCTATATTGATGGAAAACTCGCTGTTCCTCTCGAGAAGAGAGCATTGGCGGTTTGATATGTTTCCAAAGCCTGAGGAGCCGATGATTGAGAGATTGGTCGCCGGTGCGCCAACATTCTTTATCTGCAGCTTCATCGATGTCCCTGCAAAAGAAGAAGGCTGCAGAACAAATTTTGGCTTTTGGGACTCTTTTGCATACTTGATTTGAACATTTGCAGCATTGGCAAGTTCTCGCTGCTGTTCAACTGAGTTCTTCAATTCTTCGGCCTGCAACTCTAACGCTCTTGTGTTCTGGCGCAATTCGATTCCTTGCTGAAAAAAACCAAGAATTAACCAAAGAATCGCCAGCGGGCCAAACATACCGGCAAGCAGATCGCCAATTTCGTTTGGATCCATCGTCAAGCTTTCGACAATGCGGCCGTCGAAAATAAAATACAGCAGCCAAGCATAAGCTGCCGTCAAAACAATACCCAAGATCGAAAGCTTGCGACTCATCGTGCCCTCCGGGAATCGCCGAACTCCAAATTCTCGTCATCCCCGCGAACGCGGGGATCCAGTGTCTTTGCTTGATGTCCGCATCAAAGTCGCTGGGTTCCCGCGTTCGCGGGAATGACGGCCGATCGGAAGTCTATCGGGATTCCGGACAGCAGGTCCCTCGGCTTCGCCTCGGGATGACAAGAGCAGCGGGCTGAAGCCCGCTCTATCCCATTCTGGGGTGCTTACGCCGCGCTGCTGCGCCGCGCCTTCTCCAGCTTCTTGCGCACCATGTCGCGCTTCAGCGGCGATAGGTAATCGACGAAAAGCTTGCCTTCGAGGTGGTCCATCTCGTGCTGGATGCAGATCGCCAGCAGGCCGTCGGTGCTCAGCTCGAACGGTTGGCCGTCGCGGCCCAGGGCCTTCACGGTGATCTGGTCGGCGCGGGTGACGTCGGCGAAGATCCCCGGCACCGACAGGCAGCCTTCCTGGTAGACCTGATGGCCGTCGGCCAGAGTGATCTCCGGGTTGATGAACACCTGCGGCTGGTCCTTCTCCTCGCTGATGTCGATGACCATGAAACGCTGGTGCACGTCGACCTGGCTGGCGGCCAGACCGATGCCCGGGGCTTCGTACATGGTGTGCAGCATGTCGTCGAGCAGGGTCTGGAAGGCCGGATCGGCGATTTGGGCCGGATCGACGGCCTGTGCCCTGGTCCGCAGACGGGGGTCGGGGAATTCGAGAATTGAGAGGAGCGTCATGTTTGTGAAGATGGGGCGGCGTTTAGGCGCGGACAAGGGCCATTGTAGCGTCTCCAGACTTGCCAAGAGCCGGGATTTGTGGGCTATAGTGCGGTCGATGTTTTGGGGAAAATCCCAAGGGGAGCAAGTAGATGGCCATCATCCTTAAGCGCCTTTCTCACCGTCTGAAGGTGATGGGCACCGTCGCATTACTGACCGTGGGGACCTTCGCGGTCGCCCAGGAGTTCCGTGGCGACCACCCCGACACCTACACGGTGAAGCGTGGCGACACTTTGTGGGACATCGCCGGACGCTTCCTCAAGCGCCCGTGGCTGTGGCCCGAAATCTGGCAGGCCAACCCGCAGATCGCCAATCCGCATCTGATCTATCCGGGCGACGTCATCAGCCTCGCCTATCTCGACCGCGTCGGGGTCACCCCCGGTCCGCGCACCGACGCGCCGGTCAATGCGATCTCGCTGTCCGAGATCGAGACCTACCTCCGCGATCTGCGCGTGGTCGACACCTTCAAGGAGCTGCCGTACGTCGTCGGCCTGGAAGAAGACATCACCCGCGCCGTGCGTGGCCACCAGGCCTACGTTCGCGGCCTGGAAGGCGCGCAGCTCGGCCAGCGCTACGCCGTGGTCCGGCCGACGGTCCGCTACGTGCGCATCGGCCAGCGCGAATGCTGCGACATGCTCAGCCGCAACGACAACGATTTCCGCGGCAACCGGATTCCCGGCTTCGGCACCTCCTGGAGCGATACCGCCGGCAACGAGATCGACGGCGAAGAACTCGGCCAGGAGCTCTATCGGGTCAATGCCGGCAGCGTCGTCAAGCTGATGGAAGGCGATGTCGAAGTCACGACCCTCAAGCTGGACGATCCGAGTCTGGAAGTGCGCGTCGGCGACCGCCTGATTCCGGTGGATGCCCAGCCCTACGACCTGCAATTCTTCCCGCACCCGCCGAAGCAGGCGCTGGACGAGAACAAGGCACGCGTGCTCGCGGTCGCCAACCAGCTGACCAGCGGCGGCCCGCGCGACGTGGTCGCGCTGTCGGTCGGCGCGCAGGACGGCGTCGACAACGGCACCGTGCTGTCGATCTGGCGTCAGGGCAGCAATACGGTGGATCGCGTCGAGACCGGTTACTGGCGCGGCGACGAAACCGTGACCAAGGGTGCGCGCGTGCAGCTGCCGGACGAATACGCCGGCCACGTGATGATCTTCCGTACCTTCGACAAGGTCAGCTACGGTCTGGTGATGGAAGGCACGAAACCCAGCCGCGTCGGCTACCGCCTGAAAGGTCCGGATGCGATGTGAGTTGATGCGACGCAGACGTAGGAGTTTTCCTACCGAACGATGCGACGGCGCCCGAGGGCGCCGTCGTCGTTTGCGGGCTACGGTGACGGCATGGACGCTTCCGACACAAGCCGCATCGATGCCGACACCGACGCACTGCTCGCGTTGACCCTCGCCGGTGGGCCCGCCGCGCCGCGCCGGGCCCTGCTGGAAACCCACCGCTCCGCCGCAGCGGTACGCGCTTTGCCACGCCAGCGCTGGCGCGACGCCGGCCTGGAGACGGGACAGATCCGCGCGTTGGAAGGCGATCCTGGCGCTCTGGCGCCAGCCGTGCTCGTGCGCTGCCGCGACTGGCTGCAGGCGCCCGGGCACCGCCTGATCGGCTGGCAGGATGTGGACTACCCGCCGCTGTTGCGCCGCATCGGCAGCCCGCCGCTCGCCCTGTTCGTGGCCGGCGATGCCGGGCTACTGTGGCATCCGGCGGTGGCGGTGGTGGGCAGCCGCAGCCCGACCGCCGGAGGCCGCGACAACGCCCGCAGTTTCAGCGGTGCGCTGGCCACCGCCGGGTTCGGAATCACCAGCGGGCTGGCGGCGGGCGTCGATCGTGTCGCGCACGAGGCGGCGCTGGGGCTCGGCGGAGTCACGGTCGCGGTGCTCGGCACCGGTCCGGACGTGGCCTATCCGCAGAGCCATGCCGTGCTGCTGGCGCGCATCGCGGGGGCCGGGGCGGTGGTCAGCGAGCATCCGCCGGGCACCGACGCCCGCCGCGAGCACTTCCCCAGCCGCAACCGCATCATCGCCGGCCTGAGCCTGGGCACGCTGGTGATCGAAGCCGCCAGCCGCTCCGGGGCGCTGATCACCGCCCGGCTGGCCGCCGACGCCGGGCGCGAGGTGTTCGCGGTGCCGGGCTCGATCCACAACCCGATGGCCCGGGGCTGTCACCGGTTGATCCGTGACGGCGCCTCGCTGGTCGAATCCGCGGACGACGTGGTCGCCGCGCTCGGATCCTGGGCCGGCGCGCTGCGGGGCGACTTGCAGCGTCGTCTCGGTGGCCCCATCTCCGAGGTCCGCCCGGGGCCGGATGCGGCTCCGGAGAGACCACCGGGCACGCCGCCGGAACAGACCACCTTCGACAACCCCGCCTACCACCGGTTGTGGCAGGCGCTCGGTCACGACCCAAGCGATATGGATCAGCTGGTCGTGCGCACCGGATTGACGGCTGCAGACCTGTCCTCCATGCTGCTGCATATGGAATTGCAGGGGCGGGTCGCGGTCGAACACGGTCGTTACAGCCGTCGTTAGCGCAACAGCGTCCGTCGAAGGGCTTGCGATTCCATCCTTTCCAGTGCGCCGACGGGCGCAAGTCAGGGGACATGAAAGAAAGCATCCTCGATGTGTTGCTCTACCTCTTCGAGCACTACATCGCCAACGACCCGGATCTGGCACGGGACCGCGACTCCCTGCAGAACAACCTGCTGCAGGCCGGTTTCAGTCCCGCCGAGATCCACAAGGCGTTCGAGTGGCTGGACGGTCTGGCGGAGCGTCGCCCGGGCCCGTCCGTGCCGCGTGCCGACGGTCCCACCCGCGTCTATTTCGGCCCGGAACTGGACAAGCTCGACGTGGAGTGCCGCGGCTTCCTGATGTTCCTCGAACAGCAGGGCATCCTCGATGCCGACCAGCGCGAGCTGGTGCTGGACCGCGCGATGGCGCTCGACCAGGACGAACTGGACCTCGACGATCTCAAGTGGGTCGTGCTGATGGTGTTGTTCAACCAGCCCGGCTCCGAAGCGGCGTATGCGTGGATGGAAACGCAGATGTTCGATGATGATGGCGAACTGGTGCATTGACGCGCCAGTGATGGGCGTCGCGCCCACGATACGCGACACACGTTAGGCTGCGTTCGGGAGAGCACGCCGCCACCGGCGCGGACATCACCGCCGGAACGAACACGATGGGGACAGCATGACCGATTGGTACTACCACGAACCCGGGCAGGGCCGTGTCGGCCCGCTCAGCGCGGACGAGATGCGCGAGCGTTACCGCAAGCGCCAGATCGCGCGCGACACGCTCGCGTGGCACGAAGGCCTGCGCGAGTGGCAGCCGGTCGAGCGCTTGATCGAAGAACTCGGCCTCAGCGGCGTAAAGCCCGATGCCTCGCTGCCGCCCCCGGTCCCTTCGCGTCCCGCCGCTGCGACCGCGTCGCACGCAGGACCGATGCGGGCCGCCGCGCCGCCGCCGTCGAACCGCACCGGCTGCGTCATCATCGCCATCGTGCTCGGCGTGGTCGGCCTGTTCCTGCTGGGCATCCTCGCCGCCATCGCATTGCCGGCGTACCAGCAGTACGTCGAACGTTCCAAAGCGGCGCGCACGGGACAGGCCGCACCGCCCGGGCAAACGCCGTTGCCGGCCGTGCAGCAGAAGGTCCATACCTTCGACGCCGAACGCATGGCCGAAACCGACACGCTGGCCCGCGAGCTGGTGACGGTGACGATGCGCGAGTTCTATGCCGCCAACGGCAACACCTGTCCGGACACCTTCGAATTCGAAACCATCCAGGTGCGCCATTCGCGCTACCAGGGCAACGAAGAGGGCTGGTTCGGCATCGAACCTGCAGCGCCCGGCGGCAGCCAATGCGCCTACGCGGTGCGGTTCTTCGGCCTGGGTCCGGAAGTCCTCGACAAAACGCTGCGTTACGAAGTGAACATCAGCGGCGAAGAGGTCGCGATCGTCTGTCGCAACCAGACGCTGCCGTCCGGCCACCTGCCGCCGCACTGCCACGTCGTCTGATCACGCCCGCACTCCGGAACCCTGTCCATGTCCGCACCGCCGCCGCTGCCGCCGTCCGTCCACGCGCAACCGCCACTGGCGCCGCCGCCGAAGCGCGGGCTGTCCGGTTGCGCCATCGCCGGCATCATCGGCGCGGTCGTTGCGGTGATGGGCGTGTTCGTGATCGCGCTACTCGCGGCGATCGCGATTCCCGCGTATCAGGATTACGTCATCAAATCGCGCGTGGTGCAGGCCTGGCAGATGGCGCAGGCGCTGCAGGACGACATCGAGACGCACCGCGAACAGGCCGGTGCCTGCCCGGACAACGCCGCGATCGGTCTGGTGGACGATGAAGTGTTCTCGCTGGGCGGCGACAATCCCGCCAAGCCGGCGCAGGCGTCGGTGCTGGTCGGCGAGATCGAGGGCGGGCATTGCGCCATCGAACTTCAGTTCGCGAACGTCAACGCGGTGGTCGACGGCAAGACCCTGCTGCTCGAATCGACCGAAAACGGCTGGACCTGCAGTGGCGGTACGTTGGATGCCAAGTACCGCACGGGTTCATGCCTCGACTTCAACTCAACACCCTGACGGACCCGATCCCATGACCGAGTGGTACTACAGCGACGCACAGCGCACCCAGCACGGCCCCGTGAGCGCCGCCGATCTCGCCGCCCTGCACACCAAAGGGCAATTGCCGGCGGAAACGCTGGTGTGGCGCGAAGGCATGTCGGAATGGAAACCGTGGCGCGAGATGATCCGTGAAGTGATCGCCGGCGACGCGCCGGGCGATGCCCGCGCCGAAGCGCTGGTCAAGGCCGCCGAGGCCGCGCCCGACGACGGCGCCTATCGCCCCTACGCCATTGCCGAGCCTTCGCCGTACGCGCCGCCGCAGGCGCGGGTGGACGCGACCCAGTCGGTCGTCAGCGGCGGTCGCGTGGTGTACGCGGGTTTCTGGAAACGCGTCGCCGCCAGCTTCATCGACTCGTTCATCGCCACGGCGCTGAGCTACATGGTGCAGATTCCGTTGATGTTGGTGATGGGTGTCGGCATGGCCGGATTCGGCAGCGGCAGCGATCCCTTTTCAAGCGGCGCGGGCATCGCCATGATCGGGTTGATCTATGTGATCGCGATCGGCATTCCGCTGCTGTATTTCAGCTGGATGCACTCCTCGGCCAACCAGGCCAGCCTCGGCAAGATGGCGGTAGGGATCAAGGTGGCGCGTACCGATGGCCAGCGGATCACCTTCTGGCGCGCCTTCGGCCGGTACTTCGCCTACATGCTCGGCGGCTTCACCCTCGGCATCGGTTACGTCATGGCCGCGTTCACCGAGCGCAAGCAGGCCATGCACGACATGATCTGCGACACCCTGGTCGTTGACAAATGGGCGTATACCGACCATCCGGAATGGCAGCGCGAGGAGCTGGGCACGGTCACCATCGTCATCCTGGCGTTGGCTGCGCTGGCGTTGATCGGCATGATGGCCCTGGTCGGAGTGATGATCGCGGCCTTGGCCGGCAGCGGTATCCGCTGAGTCCGCTCCGCTGAGTCCGCTCCGCTGCGTCTGGTTACGCCGCGCCTGCCCGGGGAGTGCGGTCAGTGTCCGGCCAGGTCCAGCGACGTGGGGTCGCAGGTGTCCGGCGGAAGTCATGCGGGTTGCCTGATCGACCCCGGCCGGGTGGCCGCCGCTTGACACGGGCGGCCCGGACGTGACACCACTAAAAAAGAGAACTGACCGAACGCCCGGGCTTCCCCCGGGCGTCGCCTTCTGGTCGGACGCCTGAAAACGCCCGTCCAGCGGTACCGGCCCATGCCGGTGCGCCCCTTTTGGATGACCTTCCCCCCGATGGCCAAGAACCTCCTCATCGTCGAGTCGCCCGCCAAGGCCAAGACGATCAACAAATACCTCGGCAAGGACTTCCACGTCCTCGCCTCCTACGGTCACGTCCGCGACCTGGTGCCCAAGGAAGGCGCCGTTGACCCGACCCAGAACTTCGCGATGCGCTATGAACTCATCGAGAAGAACGAGAAGCATGTCGAAGCCATCGCCAAGGCCGCCAAGGCCGCCGACCACCTCTACCTCGCGACCGACCCGGACCGCGAGGGCGAAGCGATCAGCTGGCATATCGCCGAGATCCTGAAGGAACGCGGCCTGCTCAAGGACCGCACCCTCGAACGCGTGGTGTTCACCGAAATCACCCCGCGCGCGATCAAGGAAGCGATGGCCAAACCGCGCGCCATCGCCACCGATCTGGTCGATGCCCAGCAGGCGCGTCGCGCGCTCGATTACCTGGTCGGCTTCAATCTCTCGCCGGTGCTGTGGCGCAAGGTGCAGCGCGGCCTGTCCGCCGGCCGCGTGCAGTCGCCGGCGCTGCGCATGATCGTGGAGCGCGAAGAAGAGATCGAAGCCTTCATCGCCCGCGAATACTGGACGGTCGAAGCCGAGTGCGCGCATCCGTCGCAGTTGTTCACCGCCAAGCTCAACAAACTCGACGGCAAGAAGTTCGAGCAGTTCACGGTCACCGACGGCGATACCGCCGAAGCCGCGCGCAAACGCATCGTCGCTGCCGCGCAGGGCGTGCTGCAGGTCACCGACGTCGTCAGCAAGGAACGCAAGCGCCGGCCTTCGCCACCGTTCACCACTTCGACGCTGCAGCAGGAAGCCTCGCGCAAGCTCGGCTTCACCACCAAGCGCACGATGCAGGTCGCGCAGAAACTCTACGAAGGCGTGACCATCGGCGAGGAAGGCACGGTCGGCCTGATCAGCTACATGCGTACCGACTCGGTGAGCCTGTCGGCCGAAGCGCTGAGCGAACTGCGCGACGTGATCGCGCGCGATTTCGGCACCAAAGCGCTGCCCGACAAGCCGAATTTCTACCAGACCAAGTCCAAGAACGCGCAGGAAGCCCACGAAGCGGTGCGTCCGACGTCCGCGCTGCGCACGCCCGCGCAGGTCAACCGTTTCCTCAGCGACGACGAGCGCCGTCTGTACGAACTGATCTGGAAGCGGGCGGTCGCCTCGCAGATGGTGCCGGCCACGCTCAATACCGTGTCGGTCGATCTCGCCGCAGGCGGCGAACACAGTTTCCGCGCCAGCGGCACCACGGTGGTCGATCCGGGCTTCCTCGCCGTCTACGAGGAAGGCAAGGACCAGAAGAACGACGACGACGACGAAGGCCGCAAGCTGCCGGCGATGAAGACCGGCGACCGCATTCCGCTGGACCGCATCCACACCGACCAGCACTTCACCCAGCCGCCGCCGCGCTTCACCGAAGCGGCGCTGGTGAAGACGCTCGAGGAATACGGCATCGGCCGGCCGTCGACGTATTCGTCGATCATCCAGACCCTGCTGTTCCGCAAATACGTGGAAATGGAAGGCCGCAGCTTCCGCCCGAGCGACGTCGGTCGTGCGGTCAGCAATTTCCTCAGCGGACATTTCACCCAGTACGTCGATTACGACTTCACCGCCAAGCTCGAAGACGAACTGGACGAGGTGAGTCGCGGCGAAAAAGACTGGATCCCGCTGATGGAGCGCTTCTGGGGCCCGTTCAAGGAACTGGTCGACGCCAAGACCGAATCGGTCGATCGCAGCGAAGCCACCGGCGCGCGCGAGCTCGGCGTCGATCCGAAGTCCGGCAAGCCGGTCAGCGTGCGCCTGGGCCGCTACGGCCCATATGCGCAGATCGGTACCGCCGACGACGAGGACAAGCCGACCTTCGCCAGTCTGCGTCCCGGCCAGAGCATGCACACGATCACCTTGGAGAATGCGCTGGAATTGTTCCGGCTGCCGCGCAAGCTCGGCGAACACAACGACGAGGAGGTCAGCGTCGGCATCGGCCGTTTCGGGCCGTTCGCCAAGCGCGGCAGCGTGTACGCGTCGCTGAAGAAGGAAGACGACCCCTACACCATCGATCTGGCGCGCGCGCTGTTCCTGATCGAAGAGAAGGAAGAGATCGCCCGCAACCGGATCATCAAAGCGTTCCCGGGCAGCGACATCGAAGTGCTCAACGGTCGTTACGGCCCGTATCTCAGCGACGGCAAGCTCAACGGCAAGATTCCCAAGGACCGCGAGCCCGCGTCGCTGACCCTGGAGGAAGCCACCGAGCTGATGGAAACCACCGGCAAGCCGATGCGCAAGGGTTTCGGCGCGAAGAAGGCCGCCGCTAAAAAAGCGGCGACGAAAAAGGCTGCGCCGCGAAAGGCCGCCGAGGCCAAGCCGAAGGCCGACAAGCCTGCAGCCGCGAAGAAAGCGCCCGCCAAGAAAGCAGCCGCCAAGAAAACCGCGAAAAAAGCCGCGAAGAAAACGACTGCGAAGGCACCGGCGAAGCGCGTTCCGCTCTACGACCATCCGGCGCCGGCGAAATCGCTGCTGACCACGAACACCAGCAGCACGGTCGGCGTGAAACGCGTGATCAAGAAAAGCAGCAGCGACGCGCCGTTCTGATCGTGCGTGCCGGTGATGCCGCCGTGACCGACGCGCTGGATCTCGCCGCGGCCGTCGGTCGCCTGCGTGCCGGTGCGGTGATCGCCTACCCGACCGAAGGCGTCTGGGGGCTGGGCTGCGACCCGTTCGACGAGGCCGCAGTCCATCGCCTGCTCGCCATCAAACAGCGTCCGGTCGAAAAAGGCATGATCCTGATCGCGGGCGACGACGCCCAGCTCGACGCGATCGTCGACTGGACAGGATTGCCGCCGGAACGGGCCGCCGCCGTGCGTGCGACCTGGCCCGGCGCGCACACCTGGGTGATGCCGGCATTGCCGCAGGTGCCGCCCTGGATCACCGGTAGCCACGACAGCGTCGCGGTGCGGGTCAGCGCGCATCCGCCCGTGGTCGCGCTGTGCGCCGCGTTCGGCGGCCCGCTGGTGTCGACCAGCGCCAACTTCGCGGGTGCGCCTACAGCGCGCGTACGGGGCGCTCTCGACCCGATGCTGCTGGTGCGCCTCGATGGCGTACTGGACGGCGAAACCGGCGGCCTGGAACGGCCCACGCCGATCCGCGATGCCCGCAGTGGGGTTTCGCTGCGCGGCTGACCACGCGCAGGACTGAACCCCGGCGAACATCGGGTCTTGAGCGACTTCCCGACAGGCGCCGCGCGACGCAATATGCGCGGATGCGCCAGACACCCTCCTTCCCGTTGCTCCTGCTCGCGTTCGCGATGGCCCTGCCCGTGTCCGCACCGAAAGCGCAGCCCGCCGATCCGGTCACGATCTATCGTTGCACCGACGCCAACGGCCGGCTGACCCTGCGCGACTCGCCCTGCAACAAAGGCGAGCGCCAGGAAGCCCGCAGCATGCTCCGACCCAAGGACGCGCCGCCACGGCCGCCACAGCCTGCACCGGCACCGCCGAGCGTCGCGATGGCGCCACCGCCGCAGATCATCATCGTCAACACCCCGCGCCCGCTGTACGAGTGCGTCGCCCCGGACAACAGCCGCTATCTGAGCGAGACGCCGGAAGGCAATGCGCACTGGGTGCCGCTGTGGCCGAATGGCTATCCGATTCCGGGGCAGGTGATCCACGAACCGGGCCGGCTGAATGTCCGTGTCGACAATGGCCGCGTCAGCGGTGGATACGACAGCGGCAGCACCAGAGTGCTGACGCCGACCTATTCCGAATTCGGCGGCGGCACGTGGGTGCGCGACCCCTGCCATGCGCTGCCGCAGGCCGAGGTCTGCGCACGTCTGGTCGACCGTCGCGACGTTCTGAGGCGCCGCTACAGCATCGCCCAACCGTCCGAGCGCGCGGTGCTCGGCCAGGAAGAGCGCAGTATCAATGCCCGCCTTGGACAGGATTGCCGCTGATGACGATATCGACCCGGATCGCAGCGCTCGCCAGCGCACTGATCGTATCGGCGCTGTGCTCGCACGCGCGCGCCCAAAGCAACATCACGATCTACCGCTGCGTCGACGCCAGCGGCGCGGTCACGCTGCAGAACGACGTACCCTGCCCGAAAGGCAGCCAGCAGACGCTGCGAAAAATCGGCGTCCTGCCGACATTGCCCGCGCCGCCGGCAGCGGTCGTCAAACCGCAGGCAGCGGTTCCCGCATCGCCACCTGCGCCAGCGACACCCACTCCCGAACCCCTGGCGCGCACCGCGCCACCGGCGTTGTTCCAGTGCCGCACCTGGGACGAACGCGACTATCTGGGCGATACCGCCGAACCGCCCGCGACCTGCGCGCCGGTGCAGTCGATCGGCATCGACGGCAGCAGCGAACTCGCCGCCGGCACCACCTGCGAAATGCGTCAGGACACCTGCGTCGCGGTACCCGCCGAACAACTGTGCGCGTCCTGGAAGAAGCGCGTCGACGAAGCCGAATTCCGCTGGAAGGTCGGCGGTGGCCGCAACGACGATCGCAAGGCGGAGTTCGATCGTCTGTCGAAGGTCTATCGCGAGAGCACCTGCCTGCGCTGAGCGGCACGCAAAAAGACATCGGGGGCGACGAAGCGCCCCCGATGCGGGTCGAACCGCTGTCGCTGAACCGATTACGGAATCGGATTGGTCGGGCAATTGAAGGTTCTGCTGCTCGACACCGAACCATAGGGGTTGGTGACCGTCACGACCACCGTCGGGCGCGAGCCGCGGGTACAGCGACCCATGTAAGAAAAGCCGCCGGAGCCGTTCGGCCAACGGATCGTCGCCGGGGTTGCCGAACTGTAGGTCACTTCGCACCAATACATGCCGCCGCCACTGTTCGCGTAATCGGGACAGATGAAGCTGGTGATGGTCGGCGGCGTGCCGCCACCGCCACCGCCGCCCAATGTGTAGAGCAGGCGGTTCGGCGAGCCGGTTCCCGGATTGGTGACGACATTCGGCGTCGAAGCATTGATCAATGCGGTCGTCACCTGTGCCGGCGTGGCGCTGGGATTGCTCGCCAGATGCAGCGCGGCGGCGCCAGCGACATGCGGCGATGCCATCGAAGTGCCATTGAGCGTGTTGGTTGCAGCTGTGCCCGTCAACCATGCCGAAGTGATCGCAGTGCCCGGAGCGAAGATGTCCAGGCAAGCACCCCAACTCGACGATTGCCCACCGGTCCAGATCGAGCGTGCATCATTGGCATCGGTTGCCCCGACCGTGATCGCCGCAGGCGCACGGGCTGGCGAGGTGCCGCAGGCGTCAACGCCGCCGTTACCGGCGGCGACCACGACCGTCACGTTGGCATTGGACAAATTGGCCACAGCGGTATCGACGGCAGCGTTGGCGCCACCACCCAGGCTCATGTTGGCCACGGCCGGCAGCACGCGGTTGGCCGCAACCCAGTCGATACCAGCGATCACGCCGGCCCAGGTGCCGGAGCCGCCGCAGTCGAGCACGCGCACCGGATGCAGGGTCACGCCCTTGGCGACGCCGTAGGTGGTGCCGCCGACGGTGCCGGCGACGTGGGTGCCGTGGCCGTTGCAGTCGTTGGTGCCGCCGCCGACGGCGTCGAAGCCATTGCCGACGCGGCCGGTGAACTCGTTGTGGGTGGCGAGCATGCCGGTATCGATGATGTAGGCATGTACACCAGCGGCGGTGGTGTTGTAGGTGTAGGTGGTGCTGAGCGGCAGATTGCGCTGGTCGACGCGATCGAGTCCCCACGTCGCGCCGGTCTGGGTCGCATTGATCGACACGTAGCCGTCTTCTTCGACGTAGGCGACGCGCGGATCGGCCAGCAGGCGCGCGAGCGCGGCATCGTCGGCCTTGACCGTGAAGCCGCGGAGCACGCGATCGTAGCTGTGGATCAGATTGGCGCGATGGGTCGTGGCGATATCGCTGGCCACGGCAGCAACGCGTGCCGCGCGATTCGATTCGCCGGCAAGGGTCGCCGCCGCATCCTTGAGTACGACGATGTACTGGCCGTCGACCGGATTCTTCGCGGTACGGAACTCGCCCGCCATGACCGGAGTGGCCATCGCGCAAAGTAACGACACGCCGATGGCGGCGGACAGTCGGTTGATTCGTTTCATATCGATTCCTTTTCGTTGTATGAATGAGAGGCATCCATACGGCGCACATGGCAAGCCATGCCCCCTTTGCCGTAGCGGCGGGCACGATGCCAAAGGGAAGTTCATGTCAAACCTGTCCTTGGCAAAAAAAGATCGCGTGGCGCGATCCGCTCGATCCGCAAGCACAAAGTAGCCGCATACGACAGACACGACAAGACACTTTGATGAACGCTTCGTGACGGCATGCGAAACGATGGATCGCAGTTCTTGCGACTGCGACCCGCTGCTTATTCGCACGCAAGCGCGCTGCGCAGTGCAGCAGATGCTTTCGCGCGCAGCACTGCGCGTGGATCGATCAAAGCCGAGCCTGCCCGTTTCGCTGCATCATTCTTGCCGCGTGCCGCCGGCTTCGCGCCGCCGCCAGCGGCGAGGAACGCTTCGCGCACGGTTTCATCGGTGGCGACGTAGAACACGATTTCGTCGATCACGCTTGGCGGCGGCAGTGGTGTCTGCGATGAGCGCGCGCTGCGCTTCGCGCCCGCACCGTACATGTGCGTTACCGCTGCAGCCAACTGCTTCGGCGACAGTTCCGGCAGATACGGCTGCAAGCGCGTCCAGTCGGATGCCGCCGAAGTGCGCGTCGGTGCGTGCTGCGCGCTGCGCTTCACGGCACCTCCGAATGCCGGCAGCTCCGCGCCGAGCAGACCGACCGCATCGAGAATGCCGGGGCCATAGCGATTCGTGCTCCAACCCGGCACCGGCCGACAGTGCGCCTTGAGCAGCGTCGTGAAGACCGATGCGAGACGCGCGCCGTAGCGCGCGCGCAATGTCGCCACACCATGGCGCTGCAGCCACAGCGCGCAGACACCTGCAGTGGTGGCGGTTGCGTACGAGGTGCCCGAGCTGCGCTGGGTATCGAAATGCAACGTGCCGCTTTTCTTGAACGCATACGCGCGCCACACCGATTCGCCCGGCGCGGTGATGTCTACCGCCGCGCCCGACGCCGAACCGCTCCAGGGTTTGTTGTCCGCGTTGCTCGCGGCGACTGCGATCACGCTGTCGAGCAGTGCCGGGAAGATCACCATCTTCGTATGGTTGCCGGCGGCGGCGATCAGGATCATGCCTTCGGAGACGAGCTGATCGGTCGCGCGCGACAGCGAACGCCCGGCCCATGCGCCGCCCAGGCTCATCGACACCACGTGGCAACCGCGGTCGCGTGCGCGATACAGCGCCTGCACGACATTGCTGAAATCGAAATGGATCACCGCAGTCGAAACGCGCAGCGGCACCAGTTCGGCGCCCGGTGCGATGCCGAACAGTTCGGGTGCGCTGGCGCTGAAGATCACGCTGCCGGTGGCGGTGCCGTGGCCCGGATGCATGCCCGACATCGAGTCTCGCGCATCGGCGTCGTCGTCGACGAAATCGTAGCCGTCCGCGATACGCAGGCGAGGCCCCGCGATCTGCGGATGCGCGGTGTAGCCGGTATCGGGATGTCCGATGCGCACGCCGGCTCCCGTCACACCGAACCGCGTTTGCGCGAGATCCGCCTTGACGGCGTTGATCGACCAGTCGCGTGGCATCGAGGCGGGCAGATGGACCTCGTTGCCGCCGCTGCTGGAACGCGTCGCAGGACGCGCTGGCTCGGGCGGACGCGTGTAGCCCACCGCCGGTTCGCAGTCGGCGACCAGCGGATGCTGTTGCAACGCATGGACCGCATTCCATGTCTGCGCGATGGTGATGCGCTTTCCGTCATGGAAAGCGACCAATGCATCGCTCGCGCCCTTGCCGAGCGGTCGCGCCGCCGACTTCGCCGTGGTCAGCGCTGCGAACGCCGGCACCTCGGCGCGCAATTGCGCCAGGATCTTCCTGCGCTCGGGCGCCGGCAGCGATTCGCCGAGATCGAGGATGATGCCGTGGACATCGTATTTCGTGGACGCGACTTGCGTCCCTGATGCATGTTTGGAGGCGGCCGGCTTTGAAGCCGATGTCCTTGACGATGTCGTCGCCATACGCTGTCTCCCTGCGCGTTTTCGGTGGTGGACTGAGGATGCCACAGCATACCGCCGGCCCTTGCGGACCGTCACCGCAGCCGGGCTTTCCCCGAAGCCGCCAGAACGGAACGAGCGCCGGGTCTCTCCGGCGCTCGTCCACGCGCATGCTGCTTATTGGCAGGCAGCCTTGATCTTGTCGTTGTCGCCGCCCTGCACGGCCAAGCGACAGGCTTCGTTCTTCGCCTGCTGCAAGGCCAGCTTGTTCAGTTGTTCGAGATAGGCGGTTTCGTTGCCGAGGCTGGTCTTTTCCCTGGTGAACCCGGCCGCAACCGCATCGGAGTATGCCGCCACCACTTCCGCCGGCAGTTTGAACAATCCGATCAGATCGCCGCCTGCGTCGATGTCGTACACGGTGGGAATACCGTTGTCGAAGCTCAGTTTCCACTGTGTCGTGGCGAACAGCGTACGCGGGACGGGCATGAATTCGACCGGTGAGTGCGCACCGGCGATGGATTCGTAGAAAACGAAATCCTGAGAGGTTGTTTTTTTGGCGGCATCTGTCGAAGTGTGCGTCACCTTGACCACGACCGGCTGTTTCTGGCGATAGAAAAACCCCGGCCCTTGACTCAGGTGGTCGCCGGTAGGAGCCGCAGCGGGTGTGCTGTTCGGCGGCTGCAGACCGACGACCAGTCCGCAGTTGCCCAAGGCCATCGTGGTGGCAGCGTCGATATCCGGGCCGAGCACCCATTTATAGGTACCATTCTCCTTGCATTTGTTCTCGCTGCGTGGGTGGTCGAGCGTCCGGGTTCCAGCGGACGATGCCGCCAGCGCCTGGATGGCTTCGCCCAGATTGCCGACGGTGCTGCCGCTGAGTTCGCCGGCAAGCAATCCTTCCGCATTCGCCTTGACCACGAACTTGTTGGTACCGACATGGTTGCGCCGGAACTGGGCGACGTATTTGTGCCCCACATCCGCCATCGCCCTGGATGCCGCAAGCGACAGTCTGGCGCCCTTGTCATCGACGGTCATCGTCAGTTCGAGCTGTTGGGTGGGCAGGTAATAGACCATGCCACCCTGCGGGTTGCTGTTGTTGCTTTGCGGCAGTTTCGTCGAACGGATCGACGCACAGCCCCCGACCGAAACCGCGATCAGCAAAAGCGCTGTCGCAGCAGCTAGATTGTTGCGCATACATCCTCCCTGTCCAAGAACGAAACCGTGACTGCAATCAATAGCAGACAGCGGAGGACTCGGGAGAATCATCGCGGGATCACAATAGTGCCGTGCCGCCGAGAAAGCGCATTCCTTTCCGGCACAGCACCGCACAGCGCGACGAGTGCGGACGCGAGAACACAGCATCTGCAGCGATCGTCGGCTCCGCCGGAGAGAAGGTGCTCTCCGGCGGGCCGGTTTCAGTGGATCACGGAATCGGATTGCTTGGGCAGAGGAAGGTCCGGGTGCTCGACACCGAGCCGCTGGCGTTGGCCACGCTCACGGTGACGGACGGCCGCGAACCGGCCGAGCAACGGCCACGATATGTCGTGGCGTGACTGCCGTTCGGCCATGTCACTGTCGCAGGTGTCGACGAGGCGTACGTCACTTCGCACCAGTACATACCGCCGCCGCTGTTGGAAGAATCCGGGCAGATGAAGCTGGTGATCGTCGGTGGAGTGCCGCCACCGCCACCACCGCAGGTCGCGCCGACCACCGAGAATGCCGCAGTCACATCCGCCACGGTGTAGCCGAGGTTGCTGGCTGCGGTCTGCACGCCGCACACGCCCTGGTTGAAGTCGGTGCTGGCGGTCCAGTACAAATCGTTCGCGCGGGCGAACACCTGGAACGCCTTCTGCGTGTTCCAGCCCGGCTTGGTCGCCAGTGTGTAGAACGCCTTGTTGTAGATGCCCGACGAGTAATGCACGTCCAGACCCGCGTAGTAGTTCGAGGTGTGTCCGATCGACACGCCATCCTGCGGCGGGTTGGCCATGTAACGCAGCGCACCGGCGGCCTTGAAGATCTGCGCGCCGACCAGGAAGTCGTTCGTGCCCTTCATGTAGTACTCGGCGGCTTCGCCGGCGATGTCGGAATACGCTTCATTGATGCCACCCGACTGGCCCGAGTAGGTCAGGTTCGAGTTCTGCGAGGTGTAGCCGTGCGAGACTTCGTGCGAGGCCACGTCCAGGCTCACCAGCGGATAGAACGTCGTGCCACCGTCGCCGAAGGTCATCGACGAGCCGTCCCAGAACGCATTCTGGTAGCTGTTGCTGTAATGCACCTTCATCGTCAGCTGGAAGGTCAGCGGTGCCTGGCCCATGTACGCCTGGTACATGTTGAAGATGACCTTGCCGAAGTAATGCGCATCGTTCAGCGGCGAGTACGCGCCGTTGATGACCTTCACCGTGTTGCGCGGGCAGGTGTACGAGAACGCGGTCGTGCCGCTGGTGCCATGGTTGAGGTTCACGGTTTTCACGTTGGCGTTGTTCATCGTGCACGTGGTGCCCGACTGGGTCACGTCCAGATAGCCGTAGTTGGTGCCGTATTCGTACTGGCCGGTCTTGGCGTTGCCGCCGGGGCCGGTGCCGACGAGGGCATGCTGCAGGTTCTCGAACTGCTGCAGGACGCGGCCGGTGTAGGCGTCGATGATCACGGTCGGCCGCGTCGGTGCACCACCGTTGCGGGTGTCGGCGAAGTACGACACGACATACGCTTTGCGGGCCACGCCGGAGTCGTCGATATGGATCATCAGATCCGACTTTTCGGCGGAGGTGCGCATGAAGCCCAGGCGGTTGCCCAGACCCGCGGCCTTGCCGATGGCCAGCGCGCTGTTGCTGCTCAGGCGCGGCTTGCCGGCTGGAATCTCGCGCGCCAGACCATCGACCTTGCGCCCGAACAGGGTGCTGATATTGCCGCTTTCGTCTTCGTTGACGATGACGTG
Organism: Lysobacter sp.; assembly: GCA_013141175.1. Lineage (NCBI taxonomy): Bacteria > Pseudomonadati > Pseudomonadota > Gammaproteobacteria > Lysobacterales > Lysobacteraceae > Lysobacter > Lysobacter sp. The sequence goes on along the minus strand of JABFRN010000001.1, from coordinate 1,574,671 downwards.
TTCGCCGAAGATCGGCAGGCCACGGAAGGTCTGCTGGTAACGATGGTTGCGCACGCCCTGGCTGGTCTTGCGATCGATCAGGAACAGGCGCGAATCGGCGTCCAGGCCGAGCGCTTGTTCGTGGCGGGAATGGACCATGTCCGCTGCGCCGGAGGCGGCGATGACGGTGTTGCTTTGTTTGACCCGGGCCAGATCGTCCTGTTGCAGATCGGTGCGGACTGCGGCGGATGCGCCACCTGCGACCAGAATGGTGGCGGTCGCGACGGCGAGCAGGTTGAAGCGCTGAAGTCGATGCATGGGTGTCTCTCCTTGAGATGTCTCGAAACGATTGCGGCCGAATGACCGCCCTTCGCTAACGTATGCAAGCCAATGAGGTTGACACACGCCTACCTGCCAAAAACCCGTATTGCATGATTGCGCACGGATCTCTCCTTGGATTGCGATCGAAACCGGTTGCGGGGGCAACCGGTGTTTGCAACCCGCTCCCCGGCGGGTGTTTCGATAGTGCGCATGGCCATCGGGAGGGTGGCGGCCGACCGGTGCGCGCATCGAACGCCAAGCATGCAGAAGGGGCGTCGCAGAAACTGCGATTGCGGTGGCGCTTTGGTTACGCGAACGCCGGGTATCGCCCGCTGCGTCGCGACTCGCCGCAGTGCGGCATCAGGCGCGATACGGGTCGATTCAGAACCCGTAGCGCAGGAAGCCGCCGTCGACGGCGATGCATTCGCCGGTGATATAGCTCGATGCGGGCAGGCACAGGAAAGCGACGGCGGCGGCGACTTCCTCGGGTTCGCCGATGCGGCCCATCGGCGTGCGCAGCAGCACTTCGTCGAGATAATCGGGATCGGCGAGTTTGGTCGAGGTGCGGCGGGTGCGGATGTACCACGGCGCCACCGAATTCACGCGCACGCCGTCTTCGGCCCATTCCACGGCGAGATTGCGGGTCATCTGGTGCATCGCCGCCTTGCTCATGCCGTAGGGCGCGCCGCTGCGCACATGCGCGATGCCGGAAACGCTTCCGACGTTCACGATGCAGGACGCGGCATGCTTGGTGAGCAGCGGATAGGTATTGCGCGCGAGTTCGAAGGCGCTGAACAGATTGACTTCGAAAATGCCGCGCCATTCGTCTTCGCTGTAATCGATGGCCGGCCTGGTGAGGTTGCCGCCGGCATTGTTGACCAGGATGTTGAGGCCATCGCCGATGTCCTCGACCCAATCGAGCAATTCGCGACGCTGTTCGTCGTCGGCGACGTCGGCGATGCAGGTGCGCACTTCGCCATCGGGAAACTCTTCCTCCAGTTCGACCCGCACCGCGTCCAGGCTGTTGCCGTCGCGTGCGGCGATCAGCACGCGCGCGCCGAAACCGAGCAGTTCGCGCGCGACGGCGCGACCGATCCCGGCGCTGCCGCCGGTCACCAGTGCGAGTTGTCCATCCAGGCGCCAGCGTTGGGAAAACATGGCGGTAGCCGTTCGATCCGGGGTAGGGCGTAGGATAAGCCGCGATCCCGTCGAGGAGGACGACCATGCGCCGTACCGTGTTGTTCATGCTCCCGCTGCTGGCCGGTCTGGTCGGACTTGCGGGATGCTCCGAGCCGAAGCTGCCCGATCACGACAACCCTCCCGACCCGCAGACGTCGGCGGCCGAGGTGGCTCCGCCCACGCAATTGCGTGAAGCGATGCAGAAGCCGATCGACAAGGCCGAAGCGGCGCAGGCCTCGGTCGATGCCGCTGCCGAAGCGCAGCGCAATGCCATCGATGCCGCGACCGGCAACTAGCCGAGCGCCTATTCGCCCGCAAACGACGACGCCCGGCGGTGCCGGGCGTCGTTGTCGATCCTTGAAGCGGTCGGGTCGTCGATTCAGAACCCGCAGAAACAGTAGGCGATGGTCTTCGCCGGCGAGCCGCCGGTGCGTGGCTCCATCGCCCGCTCGAGCATGCGCAGATCGCGATCGGCCTGCGGTACGACCTTCGCCAGCAGGCTGCGGGCGATGTCGGAGTGGCCGAGCATCGAGCGACCCATCGCCGAACCGGCGAACTTGCCGAAAATCTGCTCGAACGGGGTGAGCTGCAGTTCGATGTAGCGCACGCGATAGTCGCCGGGCTTGTCGCCGAGCTTGGCGCGTTTGGCCGCATCGGCGATCGCCGTGCGCAGCCCGCCGAAGGCGTCGACCAGACCGCGCTCCTTCGCCTGCATGCCACTCCAGACCCGGCCGCGGGCGATGGCGTCGACATCGGCGACCGGTTTCTTGCGGGCTTGCGCCACCTTGCCGGTGAAATCGCGATAACCCTTCTCGATCACGCTCTGCATCACCTGGCCGACTTCCGGCGACAGCGGGCGGGTGACATCGAACCCGCCGGCGAACGCGGTGGTGGAAACGCCATCGGTGCGCACGCCGATCTTCTCGAGCGCGCGCGAGAAGCTCGGGATCATGCCGAAGATGCCGATCGAACCGGTGACCGTGGACGGGTCGGCGTAGATGCGGTCGGCGTCCATGCTGATCCAGTAGCCCCCCGATGCGGCGAGGTCGCCCATCGAGACCACCACCGGTTTGCCGGCTTTCTTCAGCGCGACGATTTCGCGACGGATCTGCTCGGAAGCGAACACTTCGCCACCGGGCGAATCCACGCGCAGCACCAGCGCCTTCACGCTGTCGTCGTCGCGGGCCTCGCGCAGCAGCGCGGCGGTCGATTCACCGCCGACGCTGCCCGGAGGCTGGTCGCCACCGGTGATTTCGCCTTCGGCCACCACCACGGCGACATGGTCGTCGTTGCCCAGCGCCGGCAGCGTGCCGTCGAGATGCGCGAGATAGCCGTCGAGCGAGACCTGGCGGAATCCGCCCTCGGCCTGTTCGTCGGCGGTGCCGCGCTCGATCAGCAGGTCCTCGACCTGTTCCTGCGTCTTCAGGCCATCGATCCATTTCTTCTGCAGCGCGAACTTCGCGAGGTCGCCCTGCGCGCCGGCGATGTCCGCCGGCAAGGTGTCGAAACTCGCCGCGAGCTGTTTCGGATCGAGCTTGCGGGCCTTGGCGATATCGGCCAGATAGCGCTGCCAGATATCGTTCATCCAGAACAGATCGGCTTCCTTGGATGCCGGCGATGCGGCGTCCAGCACGTAGGGTTCGGCGGCGGATTTGTATTCGCCCACTTTGAACAGGTGCACATCCACGCCGAGCTTGTCCTGCAGGCCTTCGCGGAAATACTGCCGGTAGCGGCTCAGGCCTTCCAGGATCATGCCGCCCATCGGGTCGAGGTAGACCTCGTTGGCCTGGGCCGCGAGCAGGTATTGGCCCTGGTCGTAGCTTTCGCCGAACGCGACGATCTGTTTGCCGGAAGCGCGCAGGTCGGCGAGCGCTTCGGCGACTTCGCGGATCGAGGCATAGCCGCTGAAGCTCATGCGGTCCACGCGCAGCAGCACGCGTTCGATGCGTTTGTCGGTCTTCGCGGCTTCCAGCACCCGCAGCAGGTCGCGGAGTTGCACTTCCGACGCGCGCGGGTCGCCGAGCGCTTTGGCGAGCGCGCGGCTGGTGGCGTCGACCGAATACTGTTCGACCAGCACGCCTTCGGGTGCGATCACCAGGGTGCTGTGATCCTGCACCGGCATGACCCGCTTGCCGCTGGTGCCCAACGCGGCCAGGACGACCAGCAGGAAGCCGAAGAACAGCAGGTTGAAGACCAACCGCCGGGTGAAATTCATCGCATCCCAGATACCGATCAGGATGCTTGCGACGGGGCCGCGACGCTGCGGTTCATTCATGGGGGAGAATCTCCTGGGGGTCTTGAAGCCGGATGTCTTGAGGCCGGGTGTGTTGAAGTCTGGTCTCGGAGTTCAGTCTGCGGCCTGGTGATGGCATCGGCATGCCCCATCGGTCACTCCCACCGATTGCACAAGGCCGACTGCACAAGGACGACCGACCGGGACGATCACGCAATGGCCCGCAACCGCACATGGTCCGCAGATCCGGGACAGACCGCTCAGGCCGTCACAATGGGGACGCGCCGGGAAATGCGCAAGAAGCGCAGACCCAGCAGCACGGCGGCGACCGTCAGCCCGGCGATCAGGCCGATCCACATGCCCTTCGGCCCCTGCGCCGGCACCCATTCGCCCAGACCGAGCCCCAGCACCGCGCCCAGCGGCATGCCCACGCCCCAGTAAGCGAGGGCGGCGATCAGCATCGGCATCCGGGTGTCCTTCAGCCCGCGCAGGGCACCGATCGACAGCACCTGCACCCCGTCCGGAAACTGGAAGGCCGCCGCCATCAGCAGCAGCGACGAGGCCAGCGCGATCACCGCCGCGTCGCCGGTGTAGAACGCGGCGATGGTCTCGTTGCCGAGCAGCAGGGTCGTGCCGGTGATCAGCTGGGTGAGCAGGACCAGCACATAGCCTGCGAAGGCGGCGCGACGCAGGCCGTCGCGGTCGCCGCCTCCCACCGCGTAGCCGACCCGTACCGTGGTGGCCTCGGCGAGCGCCATCGGCACCATGAAGCAGAGGCTCGATACATTGATCGCGATCTGGTGCGCGGCGGCCGGTACCGCGCCCAGGCGCCCGATCACCAGCGCGGTGGCGACGAACAGCCCGCCTTCCATCAGCCAGGTGAAGCCGATCGGCAGCCCCAGTGCCAGCAGGCCACGGATCGGCGGCCAGTGCGGCGGGTCGTAGCGATCCAGCAGATGCAGGTCGCGGAAACGCCGAGCCCGCGCCAGATAGGCGATCAGCCCCAAGGCCTGCAGCCACATCACCAGCGCCGAGGCCAAGCCGAGTCCGCCCGCGCCCAGCGCCGGCAGACCGCCGAGGCCGAAGGTCAGGCCGTAACCGGTGGGGATCAACAGCAGCAGACCGCCGAAGCCCAGCAGCATGGTCGGAATGGTGTAGTGCAGGCCATCGCAGAGATAGCGCATGCACAGGAACAGTGCCAACGCCGGCACGCCCCAGCGGATGCCGTGGACGAACGCGGTCGCGCCGGGACGGATCTCCGGCGCGATGCCGAAGGCCTCCAGCGCCAGGGGGATGGCGCTGAGGAACGCGAACATCCCCAAACCCAGCAGCAGCGCCAGCCAGAGCGCCTGCCGGAACAGCGGCCCGATCTCGTCGCGGCGGCCGGCGCCATCGAGCTGCGAAACCGACGCCGGTACGGCGATCAACGTGCCCATCGGCACCAGCAAAGGCAGCCAGAACAGGGCCGTGCCCACCGACACGGCCGCGAGCGTGGTGGTGCCGTGGCGGCCGGCAATGAGCGCATCGACCAGCCCGATCAGCCCGGTCGAGACATGTCCGGCGATCAGCGGCGCGGCCAATCGCGCACTGGCGCGAAGCTCGTCGCTGAAACGCTGTGGCGGGGAATGGGAGGAAGTCATGCGCCTGCCGTGGAAAAAACCGGCGCGGGAGCCGGCGCACGGGCTGTTATCTTAACCGCGTCAGCCGCCGCGCCCCGGGGAGTGCATGACCGATCACGCCGCCACCGCCCCGCCCGCTGCCTGCGAGAACTGCGCGACTGCATTGATCGGCGGTTATTGCCATGTCTGCGGCCAGCGCGCGCACAGCCCGCTGCATCATTTCGGCCATGCGATCGAAGAAGTCTTCGAGTCGTTCTGGCATCTCGATGGGCGGATTTTCCGCACGCTGCGCGACCTGTTCGTACCCGGCCGTGTCGCCACCGGTTACCTGGCCGGGCATCGGGTGCGCTATGTCGCGCCGCTGCGCCTGTTCATCATTTTGAGCCTGATCACCTTCTTCGTCGGCAAACTGACCCTGCACATCGATTCCGAAGACGCATTCCAGATCGATACGCGGCCGGCCAAGAGCGGCATCGTCGTCGGCGACGTCCGGATCGACGAAAGCAATTTCAGGAACGCGAAAACCGTCGATGAGGTGATCGCGCTGCGCACGAAGTTCATGGGCGAGGTCGCTGCGGAAAACAGGAAGTCAGGGCCCGGCCCGGTGTTGTCGGCGCTGTACGATTTCGCGAAGCGGAAGATCGACGACAAGTCGCGCGCGCGCATGCTCGAGCTGGGCGCGACGCCTGAGCAGCTGCGCAGGCTCGATACGCCGTTCGACGCGGGCTTGGCACCGACTTCCGGAACGGCCGCAGCAGCGCCGCCTGAGCCGTCGTCCGCCCCCGCTGCAACCGTCGCGACGAGCGGTAGCCAGGATCTCGGCGTCGTGGAGCGCTGGTTCGTGCGCCGGATCGAAAAGATCCAGGAAAACGCCGATCTCGTGAAGAAAAACCCGGACGAACTGCTCAAGCGCTTCCTTGGCGCGGTGCCGGGCGCGTTGTTCGTGCTGATGCCGCTGTTCGCGCTGTGCCTGAAGCTGCTGTACATCGGCTCGGGGCGCAGCTATCTCGAGCATCTTGTGGTCGCGCTCTACAGCCATGCCTTCATGTTGGTCGGACTGCTGTTCGCATTCCTGCTGATCGGGGTGCGGGCGATTCCCGGTCAGCCGGCAGGGGTGGCGGGTTTTTCGGCCCTGACCGCATCGTTCACCCTGTTCCTGCTCGTGCCGCTGTACCTGCTGTGGATGCAGAAGCGGGTATACGCGCAAAACTGGCTCAAGACTCTAACCAAATACGCCACGCTGGGCCTGATCTATTCCTTCCTGCTGGGCATGGCGATCATGTATGCCGTCCTTGCGGGACTCAGCAGCTGAGGTATCCATGAGCGTCAAACGGGTGATCTACGAGGTCAATATCGAAGTCGACGCCGCCGCGCACGACGAATACCGCGTGTGGCTGCGCGATCACATCGCGGAGATGCTGGCCCTGCCGGGGTTCGTCGGCGCCAAGCTCTTCGAGGTGCTGGAGCCGCCGCCGAGCGCGGGCCGGGTGGGGCTGTGCATGCAATACGTACTGAAAGACCGTGCGGCGCTGGATGACTACCTGCGCGATCATGCCCCGCGCCTGCGCGCCGACGGCGTCGCCCGCTTCGGCGACCGCTTCCAGGCGACACGACGGGTGCTGCGCGGTACCCGCTGACGGGCGCCGCCACGCGCGGGTTCAGGCCAACAACGTGTTGATGACGTCAGGCCGGGGTATCAGGCCCGAGACATCAGGTCAGACCCACGCTCGACCAGAGCTTGTCCAGCCAGCGCGGCTTGCCGATCGCGATCGGGATCGTGCCGCGCGTGGTGCGCGGCGGCGCCTCGACGGGCTTGGCCGCGATCGCGGCGTCGCGCAACCGGGCGATGAATGCGACGCGCTCCGGCGGCAGGTGCTGCATCACGGAGCGGGCTTCGTCGTTCATCGCCAGCCAGGCCTCGCCGTCCAGCGTGCCGTCGGCGCGCTGCGGCAGCGCGCGCTGCAGGGCCTGTTTGTATTCGGCCGGTTCCACCCCGAACACTGTCGCCGCCTGGGTATCGTTGAGCCCGACCACCACCCGCAGCAGGATCACCGCACGGGTGCCGAAGTCCAGCCGTGCCAGTGGAGCGAAATCGCCGTGCCAGAACGGCGCCAGGGCTTCGGCATTGAGCGACGGGCTCTGCAGGAGGGTGGTCCAGAACAGCAGCGGCCATTCGTCCTGGGGGGTTGCCGGTGCACTGGCCGCGAAGGATTCGATGGCGCCGGTCAACGCCTGGTCGCCGTGCCCGGGATCGCCGCACTGCAGTTCGGCCAGCAGCGCCGCACGACGTTCCACCCCGCGCAGGAAGCTGGCGACGGCCGTGGTGGTGGCGGCGGCGGTGTCGAGCGTATTCAGGTAAGCCATGGGGCGATTAGAGCAGCTTGACGACGGGCTGGCATGATGCCTTGTGTCGCCGAATTTCCACTTGACAACCATCACGAAACCGGCTCCCCGAGGCGTGCCAAGGCCTGCAGCCGAGCGTCCGACCCGATCCGGTTGTGCACAGCGGTCATCGGGATGTCATTTATCCTCCCGGGCGCAGCAGCGGACACCGGGTTTTCTTATGTTTCACGGATAAACGATTGATCCGCATGGTATTTAATGAGGTGGCGCTTTTTTCGCCAGAACTCGCCGAACCCCTTCATTTACCGTACAAAATCCCTCGCGCACGGATTCATGCACAAACTTATCCACAGCTTGTGTGGATAATCCTGAATTCCCTTTGCGATCCGTCACTTGCAGGTCATTCATGTTTCGCTCGTCAGCTATGCGGCGCAAGTCGAGGCTCGGCTGCCGTCTGGCAGTTCCGGGGCCGACGCCACCGTAATCGCTAGACTGGGTGCATGTCCGCGTCCGATTCCGTGCTCCGCGTCGCCCTGCCGGTGCCGCTGCCGCGCCTGTTCGACTACCGCCCGCCGGCCGACGGCCCGGGCGGGGTCGGCTGCCGGGTGCGGGTGCCGTTCGGATCGCGCAGTCTGGTCGGGGTGGTCGTGGAGATCGGCCCGCCCGATCCCGGTCTGGCCGAGTTGCGCGAAGCCGAAGCGATGCTCGACCCGCAACCGCTGCTGCAGGGCGAGCTGCTGGCGTCGCTGCGCTGGCTGGCGCGCTACACCCACGCGCCGCTGGGCGAGGTACTGGCCACCGCGCTGCCCAGTGCCCTGCGTCGCGGCGAACCGCTCCCCGAGACCCATGCGTGGGCTTGGCGCCTCACCGAGGCCGGCGCGACCGCGCTTGCCCGTCTGCGCGGCCGGCCGAGGCAGTTGGCGGACCGGCTGCAGGCGGCAGCGCTGGACGAAGATCTGCTCGATGCCGAAGTCGACGACTGGCGGACGGCTGCCCGCGCCCTGTCCAGGCGCGAACTGGCCGAACGCGTGGCCGTGCCCGCCTCGCAGTGGGCGCCGACCCCGCAGCCGGGGCCGGCGCTCAACGCCGAACAGACCGAGGCATTGGCCGCGCTGCGCGCGCGTCCGGGTTTCGCCGCCGCGCTGCTCGATGGCGTCACCGGCAGCGGCAAGACCGAGGTCTATCTGCAGGCGATCGCCGACTGCCTCGCGCATGGCCGGCAGGCGCTGGTGCTGGTGCCGGAGATCGGCCTGACGCCGCAGGCGCTGGCGAGGTTCCGGAAGCGGCTCGGCGTGCCGATCCATGCGCTGCACTCCGGGCTGACCGACAGCGAGCGCGCCCGGGTCTGGGCCGCTGCCTGGCGCGGCGAGGCGCGGGTGATCGTCGGCACCCGCTCGGCGGTGTTCACACCGCTGCCCGAGGCCGGGCTGATCGTGATCGACGAGGAACACGACGGCAGCTACAAGCAGCAGGACGGTATCCGCTATCACGCCCGCGATTTCGCGCTGGTGCGCGGCAAGGCGCTGGACGTGCCGGTGATCCTCGGCAGCGCCACGCCGTCGCTGGAGACGCTGCACAACGCGCAGGCCGGTCGCTATGCGCATCTGCGCCTGCGCAAGCGCGCGGGCGACGCGCAGCCGCCCGCAGTGCGGGTGATCGACGTGCGCAAACGCCCGCTCGATGCCGGCTTGTCCTCGGACCTGCTCAAGGCGATGCGCGCCGCGCTGGATGCCGGCGGTCAGGTGCTGGTGTTCAAGAACCGCCGCGGCTACGCGCCGGTGCTGCTCTGCCACGACTGCGGCTGGAGCGCGCAGTGCAAGCGCTGCAGTACGCCGCTGCGCGCATCGCCGATGACCGTGCATGGCGGCGGCCGGCGCCTGCAGTGCCACCACTGCGGCGCGCGACAGACACCGCCACCGGCCTGCCCCGACTGCGCCAGCCTCGCGCTGCAGCCGCAGGGCGTGGGTACGGAGCGGCTGGAGGAACTGCTCGCGGAAAAATTCGCCGATGTCCCCGTGCTGCGCATCGACAGCGCCAGCACCCGGCGCAAGGACGCGCTGGAAAAACTCTTCGTCGAATTCGGCGCGCAGCCCGGGATCCTCGTCGGTACGCAGATGCTGGCGAAAGGCCACGATCTGCCGAATCTCACCCTGGTCGCGGTGGTCGGCATCGACGAAGGCCTGTTCTCGGCCGATTTCCGCGCCGGCGAAAAACTCGCGCAGTTGCTGATCCAGGTCGCCGGTCGCGCCGGTCGCGCCGACAAGCGCGGCGAGGTGCTGCTGCAGACGCATCATCCCGAACATCCGCTGCTGCAGACGCTGATCCACGGCGGCTATGCCGCTTTCGCCGAAACCGAGCTCGTGCAGCGCGAAGCCGCGTGCTTTCCGCCGTTCGCGCACATCGCGCTGCTGCGCGCCGAAGCCCAGCACGCCGACGCGCCGATACAGTTCCTGCAGGCCGCGAAAACGATGCTGATGCCATGGTGCGCGTCGAAACCCGTGCGCGGTGCGGCCCCGGCAGGCCTCACGCTCGATGGTCCCGTGCCCGCACCGATGCCGCGCCGCGCCGGCATGCACCGCGCGCAGCTGCTGTTGTCGTCGCCGACGCGTCGTGAATTGCATGCAGCGCTCGACGATGCGCAGTCGCTGCTGTTCGCTTTGCCGGAGGCCCGCAAAGTCCGATGGTCGCTGGACGTGGATCCGATCGATCTGAATTGATCGTGCTTGAATGGAGCGTGCTTCGCCCGATCAGCCCTCGCGCAACAGCGCCTTGATCTTTCCGCCGAGCGTCATCAGCTTCATCAAGGTCGTCGGTTCCAGCCGCAGCATTTCGTCGCCCCAGCCCGACAGCGCATTCATCAACGCCAGCGTTTCCTTCATCCGTGCGCGCGCTTCGGCGGGTTCGTTCGCGAACGCGTCTTCGGCAGCCAGCTCCTTCAGCATCGCGACAGTCGGATCGAACTCGCGCGCCTTGCGTTCGCGAACCACGGTGCGGAACAGCGTCCACACATCCTTGGAGGTCTCGAAATGATCGCGGCGGTCGGCGTGCAGATGCACGATGCGCACCAGATTGAAATTGATCAGCTCGCGCAGGCTGGTGCTGACATTGGAACGCGCGACCGCCAGGATCTCGGTGATCTCCTCGGCGTGCATCGGCCGCCCCGTGTAGAACAGCAGCGCATGGATCTGCGCCACGGTGCGGTTCACGCCCCAGCGCGAACCCATTTCGCCCCAGTGCAGGACGAAACGGCGGCTCAACGGCGACAGCGGATCGGAAGCGGATTGTGCGGACATGGTCGAGGCCATCGTTTCGGGCTTGCGGGCAGTCTGGTTTCGTCATATATTTCTGTCAAGACAGAAATCACAGACACGACAGTCAAACAACTGAGGAGAAGCGCATGGGCGCTCTCGATGGCGATCCCCGGAGGCCGGCGGCGGCATCCGTTCTGGTGCTTGGGGGCGCTGGCTTCATCGGCCGGCATGTGGTCGCGGCGCTCGTTGCCCGCGGCCGGTCCGTCATCGTCGGCACCCGCCATCCGCGGCGGCGTTCGCACGAGCATCCCGCCTGGGTCCATCGCGAAGTCCATCTCGACCGCCTGCTCGACGCCGCCGCTTGGGCCGACGCGCTGGGCGACTGCTCCGCCGTGGTGAACTGTGTCGGCATCCTGCGCGAACGCGGGCACGAAACCTATCGCCGCGTGCATCACCAGGCGCCCGCCGCGCTCGCTCAGGCCTGCGCAGCGCGTGGTGTGCGCTTGATCCATGTGTCCGCGCTCGGTCTCGATGCCGATGTCCGCAGCGGTTTCCTGCGCTCCAAGCGCGATGGCGAAGCCGCATTGCGAAACAGCGATGCCGATTGGCATCTCGTGCGGCCATCGCTGCTCGATGGCGAAGGCGGTTTCGGCGCGCGCTGGATCCGCCGCGTGGCGCGCTGGCCGGTGCACCCGTTGCCACGTGCCGCCAGCGGACGGATCGCGGTGCTGGATGTGCGCGATCTGGGTGAAGCCATCGCGCATCTTGCGCTGGACGACACGTCATCGCCGCATGAAGCGCTCGTCCGTGAGCACGATCTCGGCGGCCTGCAGGCGCTTACCCTCGCCGAACATCTCGCGGCGATGCGCGCGATGCATACGTCGCGTCCTGCGCTGCGCTTCGCGATTCCCGACACGCTCGCGCGCATCGCCGCCCACGTTTGCGATCTGTTCCACGTCACGCCGTTCTCGTACGGACACTGGGAACTGTTGCAGCGCGACAACTGCCCGCGCGACAACCGCCTGCCGTTTCTGCTCGGACGCGCGCCGCGCGTGGTGGGTGCGTCACCGATCATGCCGCCGCCGCTGCCTGTCGTTGCGACGACAGCATTGAGGCCTTGGCCATGACCGAAAGACCGCACATCGTCATCGTCGGCGGTGGATTCGCCGGCCTGTGGGCGGCGCGCGCGCTGGCCAGGGCGCCTGTCCGCATCACGCTGCTCGATCGTGGCAATCATCATCTGTTCCAGCCGCTGCTGTATCAGGTCGCGACCGCCGGCCTGTCGGCGCCGAACATCGCCGCACCGCTGCGACACATCCTGCGCAGACAGAAGAACGTCACGGTGCTGCTCGGCGAAGTCTCGAACATCTCGCCGGGCGAAAAACGCGTGCGACTCGGCGACGGCCGCATGCTCGACTACGATCATCTGCTGCTCGCCAGCGGCGCGACGCATGCCTATTTCGGCCACGACGACTGGGCGCCGCACGCGCCGGGATTGAAGACGCTTGACGATGCGCTGGAAATCCGTCGCCGCATCCTCACCGCGTTCGAGCGCGCCGAAGCCGAAGACGACGACGCCAAGCGTGCGGCGTGGCTGACGTTCGCGATCGTCGGCGGCGGGCCGACCGGCGTCGAACTCGCGGGCACGCTCGCGGAAATCGCGCGCCACACGCTGCACGGCGAATTCCGTCGCGCCGACCCGCGTCGTGCGCGCGTGCTGCTGCTCGAAGCCGGTCCACGCGTGCTGTCGAGTTTTCCGGAATCGCTGTCGGCGAAAGCGCGCAGCCAACTGGAACATCTGGGCGTGGAGATCCGCACCGGCGTGCCGGTTGCGCGGATCGACAGCGATGGCGTGCAACTCGGCGACGAGCGTATCGCCGCGCGCACCGTGTTGTGGGCTGCGGGCGTCGCCGCATCGCCGCTGGCGCGCGATCTCGGCGTGCCGCTGGATCGCGCCGGTCGGGTGATCGTCATGCCCGATCTCAGCGTGCCGGGACATCCCGACATTTTCGTTGCCGGCGATCTCGCATCGATACAGCACGAAGGCAAACCGGTGCCCGGCGTCGCGCCCGCCGCGAAGCAGATGGGACGTCACGTCGCGCACGCGATCCACGCACGCCTGCAGGGTCGCGCGACACCGTCGTTCCGCTATCGCGATTTCGGCAACCTTGCCACCATCGGTCGCATGGCGGCGGTGGTCGATGTGCATGGCCTGCGCCTGTCCGGGCTGCTCGCCTGGTGGTTCTGGCTGGCGGCGCACGTGTTCTTCCTGATCGGTTTCCGCAACCGCATGGTCGTGCTGATCGACTGGGCGCAAGCCTACTGGAGCTATCAGCGCAGCGCGCGGATCATTCTCGGCAAGGACCGCGCGCAGTAGCCGGCGCCCGTCATGGATCGGCACGCTCGATGCGGCAGGCATAGCAGCCGGGCAGCGCATAGTGCGCATGGAGGTAGGCGATGCGCTCGATCGCGAAGAGTCGCGCGATCGCAGCCTCGAGTTCCACGCCCGGCACCACTTCCGCCGAGCGCATCATGCCTTTGGCATCGTAGCCGCGCAGCGACAGCATGCGCCGTCGCAACAGTTCCGGAATCCCGTCGGCATCAGGCAGCGCCTGCGCCGCGTCTTCGCGCACATAGATCGGCCCGGATGCGCGGTAGGGCGTGTTCACGCGATGATGTTCGTAAGGCAGCAACAGCAGGCGTTCGCCTTCGACCGCATCCTGCAGACTGACGCGGCAGGGAAAGCCGCCGCTGGCGTCGGCAACGACGCGACGGATATCGCGGGCGCGCAGTGCGTCGTCGGAGAGTGCGAAAAGCGCATCGAAGGCGGCGCGCGGCAGCGCGTGGATCTGGAAATTCATGCAGGCACTCCATGGTCGGGAGTGCGCATCGTGGCGCGACGCGCTCGATCACGATATCCGGATCTTGCGCAATGCCGGTCAAGTCGAAAACGAGCGGTCAGCTTGCCTTCGGAGCGGGCTTTGCTTTCTCGGCTTTTGCTTTCTCGTCTTTTTTCTGCAGCGCGCGGATCGAGACGTGCTTCCCTTCCTCGCGCATTTCGAACAGGCCGATTTCCTTGATCAGGCCCTTGAGCTTGGCGTAGCCGTAATTGCGCGCATCGAAGGACGCGCGATTGGCGATGAAATGCCCGACCGCTGCGAGGTTCGACCAGCCATCGTCGTCGTCCTTGGTTCCTTCCACCGCGCCGCGCAGCAGATTGACCAGAGTGGTGTCGTTGCGCAGTTCGGTCGCGTTTTTCCGCTTCGGCGGCGCGGTCGGCATGGCGTCGGACGACGAGGGCTCTGCCTGTGCGCTTGCATCGATATACAGGAACGTCGAGCAGGCGTTGACGAATGGTTCCGGGGTCTTTTTCTCGCCGAAGCCGAAGACCCGCATGTTCTGCGCACGCATCCGCATCACCAGCGGCGTGAAATCCGCATCGCTCGAAACGATCGCGAAGGCATCGAAACGGTCGCTGTGCAGTAGGTCCATGGCATCGACCACCATCGCCATGTCCGAAGCATTCTTGCCGGTGCTGTAGGCGAACTGCTGGATCGGCTGGATCGCGTTGGGATGCAGCGCCTGCTCCCATTTCTGCAGTGTCTGGCTCTTCCAGTTGCCGTACGCGCGGCGCACGTTGGCGATACCGTGGCGGGCGAGTTCGGCCAGCACGACATCGATCTTCGCGGCCGGCGCATTGTCGGCGTCGATCAACAGTGCGATCCGCATCCGGTCGTCCATCGCGCTTTTCCTCGTTGCAATCGGACAAGCCTAGACCTGCCGGCATCGTCGTGTCCATCGCGAAAACGGCCCGGATGACCGGGCCGTCCGACATCGCCAATCCTCAGGGTGAGATCAATTCCAACCGTCTTCGAAATACGCGGTCGCAACGACGGTCTTGCTGGCGCCGCTCTGGTTGTCGATCACCGTGACACGCATGGTCTTGCTGCGGCCGACCCGGATCGAACGCAGGCACGCGCTGTCCCCGGTGGCGCAGACGCCGACCTGGCCTGTAGTCAGATCGGTCCAATAGAACGTGTAACTGCCCGCCGCCAGTCCGACGACTTCGAAAACCGCCTGGCTGGGATTGCTCGCGGTCCACGGCGTCCAGTAGCTGACGCACTCGTCGATGCTGGCGTAATCCCAGGCATTGGTGTCGACGTAACAGCTCAGCTGCACGTTGGAGACATCGCCGGCATGTGCGGGAGCGGCGGTTCCCAGCGACGCGAGTGCGAGCAGGGCGGCGGCGGACGTGGAGAACAGCGATGTCGATAACGATGTCTTGTGGCTCATGGGCTACCTCCGTTGTAGTCGTGGGATACACAAGCCCGCCTTCGATGGTGGGCATCCGCACTATGCGCTTCCGTGCGCGAGCGGATTGAGACTTCCTGCACAAACGAAAACGGCCCGGTTGCCCGGGCCGTTCGTACCTGCGTCCCCGGGGACCTGAATCAGGCCGCGAACAACGCCTTCATCTTCTTCAGCGCATTGGCTTCGATCTGGCGGATGCGCTCGGCGGAAACACCGTATTCGTCGGCCAGCTCCTGCAGCGTGATCTTGCTGTCGTCGTCCAGCCAGCGGCGCTTGACGATATCGCGCGAGCGGGCATCGAGCTTGGCCAGGCCGGCGCGCAGCAGACCGAGCTGGTCCGATTCGCTGTCGGCGCTTTCGTAGGTGTTTGCCGGGTCCTGGCCTTCGGCCATCAGATAGGCCACGGGTGCCGGCGGACCATGGTCCTCGTCGGCATCGTCCGGCGCATCGAAGCCGATGTCGCGGCCGGAGAGACGCGATTCCATCTCCAGCACTTCGCGTTCGGAGACGTTGAGGTCCTTGGCGACCGCGCGCACTTCCTCGGCGTTGAGCCAGCCCAGACGGGTCTTGCTGCGACGCAGGTTGAAGAACAGCTTGCGCTGGGCCTTGGTGGTCGCGACCTTCACGATGCGCCAGTTCTTGATGATGAACTCGTGCATCTCGGCGCGGATCCAATGCACCGCGAACGACACCAGGCGCACACCGACGTCGGGGTCGAAGCGCTTCACGGCCTTCATCAGGCCGATGTTGCCTTCCTGGATCAGGTCGGCCAGCTGCAGGCCGTAGCCGTTGTAGCCACGGGCGACATGGACGACGAAACGCAGGTGCGACAGCACCAGTTCGCGCGCGGCGTCGAGGTCGTCCTGGCCGTGGAAGCGGCGGGCGAGCGCCTGCTCGTCCTCGGCGGAGAGCACCGGAATCTGGTGGACCGCACCGACATAGGCTTCGAGCGAACCCAATGCGCTGGGAATCGGGAGGCTGTTCGGAATCAGGGCTGTGCTGGCAGTGGTCTGGTTCATAGGATTCGATCTTAGCAGTCGGTCGGTTGGAGTGCTAAACCCGGAAAAGGTTCCCAGTGTTCTGTTCATGGAACGAACAGCGGGGTTTGTGTCGGATGACGTTGCCTTTGTAAGGCTGGGGCAAAACCCGCTGCCGGGGGAGTTCCGAAGGTCACGAAATCCCGTGGGCCGTTCAGCGGCCGGTTCGGCAGTCTCGCAAGGCCAGATCCGCCAGTCCCGGGCCTTGAGCAGTGCTCGGAAGGTCACGGAAAGATTCCGAGGCCGTGTCATCGGCAGAGCGCCTTGCGAACCCTTCGACGACGGCAGGCCAACACCTGAAAGCGCAGCAGCGCCAATGATTTTTTAACACGATTGGATTGTTGCATGGGTTAACGTGCGGAAGGCTCATGGAGGAGGCGCCTCAGGTATGAATCCTGCTCACAGCATGCCGTTGGTGATCGCCAACGATGGTCGGGGCGAAACAGCCCTCGACGACGATTCGGTCTGGGCCGCGCTCGATGCGCATGGCGCCGTTCTGTTCCACGGCTTCGATCCGGGCGCCGAAGGTTTCTACCGGTTCGCGTCGCGCTTCAATCGCGCGTTCCTGACCTCTCCGTTCGGCGATCGCAAGAACGCGAGCGACCGCAACGAACTGCAGACCGTCACGCTGGGACAGGCGGGCCTGAGCCTGCACTTCGAATTCGGCAACAGTCCGCTGCGACCCGATCTGCTGTGGCTGTTTTGCCGTAAGCCGGCGGCCGAGGGGATGGGCGGCGAGACGCTGCTGTCCGATGGCGCAGCCGCTTTCGAAAAGCTCGATGCGCCGATACAGCGCAGCCTGCTTGAGCGGCGCATCAAGTACACCAACTTCGTGCCTCGCGATGCGTTCGAGGCGATCTTCACCGACAACAAGGCCGCCAAAGCGGTGGTGGGCGAAGACGTGCTGGCCGCGCTGCGCGCGGATTCCGATCTGGACATCACGGAGATGACCGACGAACGGGTCGTCTTCGAATTGACCGCGCCCGCTGTGCGCCGCAACGACGACGGCCAGATGCACATCTGCCAGAACATCCTCAGCGATGCCTACAAGCGGCCGTCGGACAAGGACGCGGAGAGTTCCTTCAGCACACTGGTGACCTGGGAGGACGGGACCGAGATCGACCCGCAGACCAAGGACGCGCTCAGGACCGTGGCCTTTTCGGTGACCCGGGGCATCAAGTGGCGGGCCGGCGATTTCGCGATGGTCGACAACAACCGCGTACTGCACGGCCGCAGGCCGACGAAGGATCCGGAGCGTGATCTGCTGATCCTGTGTTCCTACAGCACCCGCTACGGCATGCGCCGCTGACCCTGATCAGGTGCGCGTGCGCCGCTCAAGCCGAACCGCTCAGTTGGAAAGAGGCAGGCCGATCACCGCGACGGTGCCCGGCGCATCGGCGCGCGGGTGCAGCGCAAGGCTGCCGTTCTGGGCTTCCACGATCTGCCGGCACAGCGCCAAGCCGATCCCGGCGCCGCCGGGCTTGGTGGTGAAGAACGGCACGAACAGGTTCTCGCTCGCCGGCAGGCCATGCCCGCCATCGACGATTTCGATCGTGGCCTGATGGTCCGAACGCGTCCATTGCAGCAGCACCGGTCCATCGCCGCCGGCTTCCAGTGCATTGCGCAGCAGGTTGATCAGGACATGCTCCAACTGGTCGACGTCGGCGAGCAGGTCCAGATCCTCGCCCGGCACGATGACAATCCGCGGGTCGTTGAGCAGCAGGCCGACGCGTTCGCACAGCGGCGCCAAAGCGGTCGGGTGCAGTTGCGGCGGTGGCAGCTTCGCCAACTGCGCGTAGCCGCCGATGAAACGCTGCAGCGCCGCGCTGCGCTGTTCGATCAGGCCCAGGCCGTGGCGCAGGTCCGCATCCAGCTCGGTGCCAGGACGGGCGTCCCGGGCCGACAGCATGCGCTGCAGCGTATCGGCCATCGAGGCGATCGGTGCCATCGAGTTGTTGATTTCGTGGCTGAGCACGCGCAGCAGGCGCCGGAACGCCTGCGCTTCCTCGTCGCGGAGTGCGCGCTCCATCGGCTGTACCAGCAGCAGGCGGCCGGCCTGGCCCCGGCTGCGCAGCACCGCATGGGTGATCTGCCAGCGCCCCGGTTGGGCGCAGAAGGTGCAGGCATGGATGGTGCCCGAGGCCAGCTGGAACAGCGGCATCAAATCCAGCTCGGCGGCGTCGCGGCCCAGCACGTCCTGTCCGGAGCGTCCGAGCAGGCGCTCGCCCGCCGGATTCACCAGGCGCAGCCGTTGCCCTTCGTCGAACGCGAACACCGCTCCGTCCAGCGCGGCCAGGGTCTTGCTCAGGAGCTGCAGGCTTTCATGCAGGTCGCGCCGTTCGTCCTGGACGCGCGCGGCCAGTTCGTTGAAGCTGCGCACGATCTCGTGGAAGTCGTCGCGGCGCTCCGGCAGCGTGCCGCGCACGCCGTAATCGCCTTCGCGCAGCGCGTCCAGCAGACTGCCGATGCTGCGGAGATGGCTCGGCCGCCCGGTGAGGATGCGCCAGGCCATTCCGGTCAGCACCAGTACCAGCGCGAGCAACAGCGCGCCCTCGAACGGGCCGGGGATGCCCATCAGCAACACTAGCGCCAGTGCGACCAGGGACGGCACTGCGACCCAGAGCACGCGCGGGTCCCGCTCAGTCGGCGTCATCGCCGCGCAGACCGTGTTTTTCCAGACGCCGATAGAGGCTCTGGCGGGTGATGCCGAGCTGGTCCGCAGCGCGCTGCAGATTGCCCTGATGCTGCTCCAGAGCGGCGCGCAGCAGCATGGCCTCGGCTTCATCCAGGCGCATCCGCTCCAGTTGCGGTCGCTCGTGGGCCGGCATCGGCGCTGCAGCGTGCAGGCGCAGGTCTGCAGCGCTCAGCCGCCCCTCGCCGCCCAGCAGTGCGGCCCGTTCCATGGCGTGCGCCAGTTCGCGCACGTTGCCGGGCCAGGCGTAGCCCAACAGGGCCTGTTCGACCTCATTGCCGAGCGTCGGCAGCGGCCTCCGGTAACGGCGGCACGCCAGCGCCAGATAGTGGTGGGCCAGCGGCAGGATGTCGTCGCGGCGCTCCACCAACGGCGGCACCCGAGCCTGGAAGGTGTTGAGCCGGTACAGCAGGTCGCGACGGAACCTCCCGGCCGCGACTTCCGCGTCCAGGTCGGCGTTGGTCGCGGCGATGATGCGGACATCCACGCGCCGGGTGCGCGAACTGCCCAGACGCTCGAACTCGCCGTCCTCGATCGCGCGCAGCAGCTTGGGTTGCTGCTCAGACGGCAGGTTGCCGATCTCGTCGAGGAACAGCGTGCCGCCATCGGCCAGCTCGAAGCGTCCCGCGCGATCCTGTCGCGCATCGGTGTAGGCGCCGCGCACATGGCCGAACAGTTCGGCCTCGAACAGCGTCGGCGTCAAGCCGCCGATATCGACCCGAACGAACGCTTTGTCGCGACGCGAGGATCCCCGGTGCAGGCGCTGCGCGATCAGGCTCTTGCCGGTGCCGTTCTCGCCGAGCAGCAGCACGCTGGCGTCGCTGTCGGTGACCCGCGCCAGGTCGTCCATCAGTCGCCGCATGGCCGCCGATTCGGCGATGAAGCCGGCATCGGTACCGTCCAGCAGATCCTGCGCCAGGCTGTGGCGTTCGCCGCTACGGCGGCGCTCGGCGGGGATGCGCATCTCCAGCACGCCGAGCACGCGTGCGTTCTGCCATGGCTTCTCGATGAAATCGGTGGCGCCGACGCGCATGGCCTCGACCGCCAGTTCGATATTGGCCCACGCGGTCATCGCGATCACCGGCAGCGTCGGACGCAACGCGTTGATGCGCGCGATCAGCGCAAGACCTTCCGCGCCGGAAGTGGTGTCGCGGCTGTAGTTCATGTCGACCAGCGCCGCCGCGTAATGTTCGCGCTCCAACAGGGCCAGCGCTTCCTCGGGCGACGACGCGCCGGTCATGGTGTAGTCGGCGAACTTCAGCAGCATCTGCAGCGCTTCGCGCACGTCGGACTGATCGTCGACGACGAGGATGCGGGCGGACGCGTTGCGTTGCTGATCGGGCATGCCGAAGTCTAAGCCACATGGCGCAACCCCGGCCACGGCACGCGCATGGCGACGCGGATCGAGTCGGCGTTGTCGCGGGACAGGGAGACGTGGCCCGCGAATGGATCACGCACCGGATTCGCTCCTGCTGATTCGTTCGTGCTGATTCGTTCCGGCTGAACACGTCCGCAGCCCGCCCCGGACCTGATCCGGGGATGGGCTTTCCAGTGGTTCCCTATTCGACCCGCAGCGCCTGCATCGGCTGCACGCGCGAGGCGCGGATCGCCGGCAGCAGGCTCGCCAGTACGCCCGCCGCCGCCAGCGACAGCACCACGACCGAGATCGCCAGCGGATCGGCCACGCCGATTCCGAACAGGAAACTCTGCAGCAGCCGCGACGACGCCATGGCGATCGCCAGGCCGATGACCAGACCCAGGCCGATCTGCCGGCCGGCTTCGCCCAGCACCTGGCGCAGCAGGCGCGCGCGCGATGCGCCGAGCGCGGCGCGCACGCCGAACTCGTGCAGCCGCGCGCCGACCGCGACCGCCATCACCGCATAAAGCCCCACCGACGCCAGCAACAGCGCCAAACCCGCCGACAGCGTGACCAGCAGCAGGTTGAGGCGTTGCTGGCCGGTGGTGCCGGCCACGATCGCCTCCATCGGCTGGAGGTTGGAGATCGGCTGCTGCGGTGCCACTTCCCGGATCGCCTGCCGCAGGTCGGCTTCCCCCGCGCCCAGCGCACCGGTACGCAGACCCACCGCGTAGCTCAATGGCCCGAACTCGCGCAACAAGGTCCACAACGGCGGCGGAATCTGCGCCAGCGGTGCGTACAGCGTGGCGGGCGCCGGCTCGCCCGGCCCGAACTGGCGCACGTCGCCGACCACGCCGACCACGCGCATGCCGATGTCCGGGCCGTCGTCCATCGGCAGCGACACGATCTTGCCCAGAGGTTCGCCGCCGAGGTAGTCCTTCGCGAACTTCGCGCTGACCAGGCATACCGGCTCGCCACCGGCGGCGTCGCGGTCTTCGAAACCACGTCCGGCCAGCAGCGGGATCCGGAAGGATTCGAGGAAGCCGGGCGTGCTCAAGCGGTACTGCACCGTGACCTCGCGCTTGTCCGGCAGCAGCATGCTGTAGTTGAGCTGCGAGCCCGCCGGCAGATTGGTGGACGCGCCGGCGTGCTCGACGCCGGGCAGGCGCCGCAGGCGTTCGAGGATCCGCCGGGTCAGGTCCATCGCGTCGGCGGATTCGACGTAGCGTTCCTTGATCGGCGCCAGGGTGAAGGTGGTCACCGCATGGCTGCGGAAGCCCATCGGAACCGATTCGAGCGTCTGCAGGCTGCGCGCGAACAGTGCGGCGCTGACCAGCAGCACGACCGCGACCGCGACCTGGGCGACGACCAGTGCCCGTCCCAGACGGCCGGCATGTCGACTCCAGCCCGAACGCCCGCCGCCGACCAGTTCATGCACCCAGTCGGCACGGCGCGAGCGCGCCACCCCCAGCACCGCGGCCAGCAGCGCGGTCAGCAGGCCGGCGCCGAAAGCGAACGCCAGGCTGGCGCCACTCAGGCCAACGGCCTCCCCGCGCAGCCATTGCGGCGGTACCAGACCCCCCAGCAGACGCAGGCCGACCCATGCCAGCAGCACGCCCATCGCCGCGCCCAGCAGGCCGACCAGCGCGCCCTCGGCCAGCAGCGGCACGCTCTGCCGCGCGGCCGGAGCGCCGAGCGCGGCGCGCACCGCGCTGTCGTGGCTGCGCGCCAGCGTGCGCAGCAGCATCAGGCTGGCGAGGTTGATCGCCGCGATCAGCAGCACGCAGGCGGCGGCGCACAGGAACAGCCACAAGGTGTTGCCGGTGCGGTAGGCGAACACGCTTTCCATCAGCGGCAGCGCCATCGGCGGGTTCTGGCGCATGTATTCGCGCTGGTCCTGCGAGAGGCCGGCATCCGCGGCCATCATCGTTTCCAACGCGGCCCTGGTCTGCTGGGCGACGGACGCGACGGTGGCGTCCGGCCGGATCCGCGCCACGATGATCTGATTGGTCGACAGGTCGGTGTCGAGCGGGTCGGGCTGCAACGACAGCACCAGGTCGAAGCGGTCCGGCCAGCGGAACGCCTCCGGCAGCACGCCGACGATGCGGACCGAGCGCCCTTCGACCTGCAGATTGCGCCCGACCGCAGCCGGGTCCGCGCCGAAGCGCGTGCGCCAGAATTCGTGGCCCAGGATCACCGCCGCCGGCCCGTTCGGGCGGTTCTCGTCGGCGTCGAAATTGCGGCCCGCCGCCATCGGCAAACTGAAGGTGCGGATGAAACCGGCGTCCGCGCGCAGCGCCTGCGCCACCTCGGCCTGGTCGCCGAACGCGATGTTGGCGTTGGTGACCCAGCCCATGATCATTCCGGCGGATTCCACGCCCGGCATGCGCTGGAGCGGCGCGTAATAGCGCGGCGCGGCGATGGTCCGACTCGGCTCGATCTGGATGCCCAACGTCACCAGCCGGTCCGGCTGCGGAAACGGCAACGGCTTGAGCAGCGCCTGGTGCAGCAACGCGAACACCGCCGTGATCGTGGCCACGCCCAATGCCAGCGTCAGCGTCGCAAGGATGAGGTAGCCCGGACGGCGCAGCAGCCCGCGCCAGGACTGCCGCACTTCCCACAACAGCGCGCTCACGGGGTCGCGTCCAGGGTGGCCGCACCGGCCAGGCCGGCCGGGACGAGGATGTCCGTTTCGTGGCGAAGGCGTTCGAACGTGTCCTCGTCGACGATGCGCCCGTCCAGCATGTGCACGACGCGCTTGGCGCGCCGCGCGAACGCCGGGTCGTGGGTCACCATGCACAAGGTCGCGCCGGAGCCGTTCAACTGCTCCAGCAACTGCATGACCGCCTCGCCGTTGCGGCTGTCGAGGTTGCCGGAGGGCTCATCGGCCAACAGCAGCGAGGGCTCGCCGACCAGTGCCCGGGCCACCGCCACGCGCTGCTGCTGGCCACCGGACAGTTGTCCGGGATAGTGGCGCATGCGGTGGTGCATGCCGACCTTGCCGAGGACTTCCAGCACGCGTTCGCGCGCGCGCTTGCGGTCGTAGCCTTCGCGGAAGGTCAGCGGCAGCGCCACATTCTCCTCCACGGTCAGGTCGGCGATCAGGTTGAAGGCCTGGAAGATGAAGCCGATCCGCGCGTTGCGCAGGCGCGCGCGGCTGCGGTTGTCCAGTGCGGTCACGTCCTCGTCGCCGAGCAGATAGCGACCGCTGTTCGGCACGTCCAGCAGGCCGAGGATCGACAGCAGCGTGGACTTGCCGCAACCGGATGGTCCGGTGATGGCGACGAAGTCGCCCTGGGCGATGTCCAGGTCGATGCCCGACAGCGCCAGCGTCTCGACTTCGTCGGTGTGGAAGACCTTGCCCAGGCCCTGCAGGCGGATCAGCGGCGAAACGGCGTCGATGGTATTGGCGTGCTCGGTCATCGGGGACTCCATGTGGGTTCAGCGCAAGCGCAGCGTGTCGTAGCCATTCCACTGGCTGGTGTCGGAAAGCACGGCCTGATCGCCGGCGCGCAGTCCGGCGCGCACCTCGATGCGATCGCTGGACACCGCGCCGAAACGCACCTGCACGCGCCGGGCGACATCCTCGCCGGGCCGGGTCACGAACAGCGTGGATACGCCTTCGGGCACGGCCGCAGCGGGGCGGCCGATGCTGACGACGTCGTGCAGGGTGCCGAGCAGGATGTTGCCGTCGACCGAGAGGTCCGGGCGCGCGCCGGCCGGCAGCGGCCGGTCGAAGGCGACATCGACGACGACGCTGCCGTCGCGGACCGCCGGATCGATGCGGATGAGCCGCCCCGGCACGATGCCGCCACGGGTGTCCACCGACACCGTCAGGCCCAACCGCAGGTCCTTGGCCAACAGTTCCGGCACCTGCAGGCGCGCGATCAGCTCGTCCGGGCGCGCGACGCGGGCCAGCTTGGCGCCCGCCTCGATCTGCTGCCCCGGCTCCACCTCGACCTGTTGCAGGATGCCGTCGATGCCGGCGCGCACCTGCAGCGAATCGGCTTGTCGGCGCACCACATCCAGGGCGCTGGCGACTTCATCGCGACGCGCCAGCGCGGCGCGCAGCTGCGCGTCCACGTTGCGGCGGAACAGCGCGACCCGCTGCTGCTCGATATCGGCGCGCACGCGGCTCTGGCCTTCGGTGATCTGGGTCTGCTTCAGTTCGATGGCGGAGATCACGCCGGCGGCGTGGGCGCGCTCGTAGGCCTCGCGCTTGATCTCGGCCACGCGCCAGTCCGACTGCGCCTGGGTCCGCGCCGTCTGGTGGTCCAGCAACTGCGAGGCCAGCGACGCGCGGACCGCGGCCACGTCGGCCTCGGCGGCGATCAGCATCGCGCGCGCCTTTTCCAGATTGGACGCCACCTCGGGGTTGGCCAGGCGCAGGATCACGGTATCGGCCTGCACCTTGGCCCCGGCATCCACCACCACGTCCTGCACCGTCGCCGTGGCGCCGGCCGTGATCCAGCGGATCTGCTTGGGCACCAGACTGCCGTTGGCGCGGATCTCCCGCGTCATGTCGCCGGCACGCGCGGTGTCGATCCACAGATCGCCGCGGTCCACGCGCGGCGCAGCCTTGCCCAACGCCAGCGAGATGCCGATGAGCGCAAGCAGCAGCAGTGCGCCACCGGCGAACCAGCGCGTTCTCGGGCGTTTCCAGAGCGGACTGGGCCTTGTCTTGACGATATCCATGCAGACTTCAATGCAAGTGACGTGCCAGCGACCGACATCCTGCGGATGCCTGAAACATCGGGGTTTTCGCGCCCGCAAAGCGCCGCTGCGGCATCGCGCATGTCCGCAAACGGACAGTCGTCGTCCGAAAGCGGATACCGGCCGGCGCGCCACGCGATCGCGGCGCGTGCGATCAGCGGGTCGTTGAAACGCGCAGTGCTTGCGCGTTGATTCGAGTCGCAAGTCCGCTGCTTGCCCGGATTCGCCGCCGACTAGGCCACGATCGGGTCGTGCGGCGCCAGGCATTGCTCGAGGTGGGCGAGATAGAGCCTCCGGATCGGCGCCTTGTCTGCAGCGTTGGGATCCGCCAGGGAGGCGCGCAGGACATGCACCATGACCCGTCGACCGACTTCGACCGGCGGCAGGTGTTCGATCTGGGCGGATGACAATGCATCCGCCATCTTGGCGAGGATCAGTTCCGGCTTGCGCTTGGCGCGGTCGCCGAGCACTTGCGCCCACGCGGTCGACACGGCGTACGCGGCGATGTTGGTCCGGTCCACGAAATCGAAACTCACCGAGATCGAGGTTTCCAGGGTCTGCACGTGGTGCGCCCAGTTGGTGCCGACGAACAGCACCTGTCCGACCTCCAGGTCGGCCCGCCATTCCAGCGCCGAGCGCCAGCTGGGAAAGTCCGCATCGTCCGGCGCCAACGGATCGAGATAACCCACCTCGGGGTTGTGGACGTGGCGCAGATCCTCCGGCGAATACAGGATTGCGCGCTTGCGACCGCGCAACTGGGCGATCAGCGCGATGGTGCCGTTGTTGTCGGTGTGCAGCGGGGTCAGCGCGCCCGGCAGGCTGACCAGCAGCCACAGGTGGTTGAACAGCGAGTAGTAGTACGGCAGCGCGTGGTTCCACGGCTGCAGCGGCGCGGGCACCAGCGGGTCCAGCGCGGCGAAGACCGGGTCCTCGGCATGGTGGGCGAAGCGCAACGTGCCGCAGTACAGCGGCAGGTCCTGCGCGGCGAACTGTTCGTAGTCGCCGTCCATCCAGCAACCGTCGTAGATCTCGCGGACCCGGCCCGGTGCCTCGATGTAATCCAGATATTGCGCGAAGGTTGTCTCCACGCTCACCAGGCTGGCCTTGCGGTTGGTCACGAAGTTCGGCGCCTTGGCGAACGCGCCGAGATGGCCGAAGCGCGCGCGCAGGTGTTCGAGGTCCTGCCATTGGCGATACTCGGGCCAGTGTTCGATATAGCCGGACACGACCCACGGATGCGCGTGGAGCAGGTCGGGGTCGCGCGTGGCGAGGCGCTCGAATTCCTCGCGCGACACCACCGGGATGGATCTGGATGCCATGGACTTGCGGCCTCATGCGGTTGGAAGGGGCGGCAACGCCGGTCGCCCGGCGTTCGCGCGTTCGGACAGGCCCGACACGATCTGCGCCAGGATCGACGCCGCAGCGGTGCTGGTCATGTCGCGGTGATCGAGCAGCGGATTGACTTCCATCGCGTCCACGCCGAGGACGTCGCGCCCGGCGGCGATGGCCCGCGCCAACGCCCCGAGCGTCGCGACATCCAACCCGCCGGGCACCGGATGGCCGGTCCCCGGCGCCCAGCGCGGGTCCACGGCATCGATGTCCACCGAGATGTACACCGGCTGCCGCGAAGGCAGGCGGTCCAGCAGCGCATCGGCGCGCATCGCGTTCGCTTCGGCGGCGGTGGACACGCGCATCTTGCTCGAACGCGCGGATTCGTCGTCGTAGGTGATGCCGCGGTGGCCGATCTGCACGATCCGCTCCACGTGCGGCAGCCCCGCGATGCGCCGCAGCACCTGCTTGTGGCTGTGCCAGTCGCCGCCCGGCCACGCGCAGAAATCGGTATGCGCGTCGAACCAGACCACGCTCAGCGGGCCGGCGCCGTGCAGCGCGGCCACCGCGGCGTAGGAAATCGCGTGGTCGCCGCCCAGCACGACCGGCACCGCGCCGCGCGCCGCGATCCCTTCGACCAGCGCCTGGATCCGCAGCAGCGCATCGGCCCAATCGCAGTCGTGGATGAAATCCACGTCGCCGTGGTCGATTCCGGCATGTTCGATCCGGTCGATGGCGCCCCCGTCGATGCCGATCCCCTCGACATCCCGCGCCGGCAAACCGAGGCTGGCGCGACGGATCGCGGCCGGGCCGAAGCGCGCGCCGGAGGCGATGCCGTTGCCCGCATCGCTGGGGACACCCAGCACTTCGATGCCCGCAGCGCCCGCATGCGGGGCCGCAGCGGCGGGCCAGCCGAACAGCGTCGCGCCGGGCGGCGTATCGCGTTCGAGCATGTGCGCGTCAGGCCTGCGGTGCATGTGGGTCCTTCGCCGCGCTCAACGCGGTCAGCAGCAGGTGCAGCGCGGTCATGGCGGTGGTCCGCCAGCAGGGCGCGGACGGATTGAGCCCCACCAGATCCAGACCGGCGATCGGATGCGCCGCGCCGATCCCGCACACCAGTGCGTGCAAGCGGGCGTAATCGAACAAGGCCACGCCGTCGGCGTCCGACGCCGGGGTCGCCAGCGCGGCCATGTCCACGCCAAGGTAGATGCGCTGCCCGGGCAGCAGATGCGGCGCCAACGCCGCCGCGCCGTCGCGAGCCGCCGCTTCGACCGGCACATGCGCGAAGCCGGCCAGCGATGCGCCCGCGCCAGCCGCGCATGGCCCGACGTGCACGTATCGCGATACGCCGGGCAGGCCAAGCGCAGACCGGGGCAGCGCGTGCGCGCCGACGAAGGCGGAGGGTGCCGTCTCGACCGCATCCCGGCGGCCCAGCACGCCGATGCGAACCACCGCCAGCGGCGCGCGCGACTGCAGCAACCGCAGCGCCGGCCAGCAGATCGACGCGTCGCCGCCCAGCAGCACCGGCAGCGCGCCGGCAGCGGTGAGAATCTCCAGCGCTTCGCTCAGCCGGTCGAACACCGCCGCCTGCCGTTCGCCGTGGTCCACGAACACATCGCCGCCGTCGCACACCGACACGCCGCGCAGGATCGCGCGGCCACGGTCGACGTCGAACCAGCCCTGGGACTGGCCGGTCGCGCGGTCGATGCCGTACAGCGTCTGCATCGACGCCTCACGCAACGCGGCCGGGCCCGCGCGCGCGCCGGCCGATGCGCGGTCGCCCGTATCGCAGGGCACGCCGATCGCGACCACGTTGGCCAAGGCCGGAACCAGCGTCTGCGCCGGGCAGTCGAAGAGGCGGATCGGCGGATCGGTCAGCAGACGTCGCGTCGGCGGCGCCTCCGCTTCTCCCTCGGCCAGGAGAAACCCTTTCGCGCGCAAGGTGCGGATCGCGCCGACCATGCGTGCGATGTCGGCGTCGGCGCCTGCCACTTCCCTCAGCGTGGCGGGCGCCTGGAACCGCCGCAGCAGGTCGTACAGCGGACGCGGCACGCGCAGCCGCTTGCCGGTGGACTGCAGATACAAAGTCGCCACGGTAGCGTCGACCTGTTCCACCTGCAGCCAGCGCGACATCACCAGCGGTACGGCGACGTCGGAAGCGATGCCTTCGTCGGCGGTCTTCGCGGTGTCGGCCTGCGCGCTCACGCGGCGTCTTCCAGCGCCCGCAGCATCGTTTCCTTCACCCGGCGCGAACGTTCCGGCACCGCGCTGGCCAGCGCCGAACGCAGGACGCTGATCATCACTTCGCGCCCGATCGCCTCTTCGTCGCCACGGTCGAGCGCGGCGTGGACGCTGTCGTCGGCGATGCGCGCGCGGATCAGTTCGGCGTTCTTCTTCGCGAACAGCCCCAGTTCGTGGCGCCAGTCCATCGATCGTGCGTATGCGCCGAGGTTGATCGAGTTGACGATGTCGAAACTGACCGTGATCGACTGCGACACCGTGACGACGTGATGGGCCCAGTTCGGACCCCAGATCAACAGTTCGCCCGGTTCCAGCGAAGCCGTCCACGGCCGCGCCTGGCGCCAGGTCGGGAATTCGTCCTCGTTCGGCGCCAGAGGATCGAGATAGCCCACCGCCGGATTGTGGAAATGCGGCTTGTCCTCGGGGCTGTACAGGATCGCCTGCTTGCGGCCTTCGAGCTGGGCGAGGTAGGCGATGACCGCATTGTTGTCCTGGTGCAGCGGAGTGAGCGCGCCGGCCAGGCTGACGTACAGCCAGACGTGATTGCCCGACTGGTAGTAGTAGGGAATGTCGTCGTTGAGCGTTTCCAGCAGCGCCGGCACGATCGGATCGATGTCCGCGAACACCGGCTCGCGCGCGTGGCGCACGAGCCGCAGGTTGCCGCAATAGAGCGGCAGATCCAGCTCGCGCAGCACGCCGGCGTCGCCCTTGGACCACTTCCCGCCGAACAGATCGTCCACGCTGTCCGGATTCTCGACATACCTGAGGTAGGTGCCGAAGTCGGTTTTCACCTGGCACATCCGCGCGTGCTTGTGGGTGATGAACTGCGGCGCGCCCGCAGTCACCGGCAGTTGCCCGAACTTCTCGGCGAGCCGCGCCAGGCTGGTCCATTCGCGGCTGGCGGCCCACTGCGCCGTGAATCCCCGCACCACGCACGGATGGGACAGCAACACGTTCGGGTCGGCCTCCAGCAGCGCATTGAAGGCGTCGATGTCGTAAGCGGGGATAGGCGTCGGGGTCATGGTCGGGAATGGAACTGTCGGAAAGGTCAAAGGCGGGCCAGGCGTATCGATCAGGGCGCGGAGAACGGGATGGCACCGTCGGGCGGATGCGCGGACACGCGGTCCTGGTACAGGCCGGGCGCCGCAGCGGTGTCATCGGTGCGCAGTGCGCGCTGGTGGTGCCAGTGCGCGGCGATCTCGCCGGCCAGGTCTGCCGCGATGCGGCTGGTCCGGTCGCGGACATCCAGCGCGGGATTCACCTCGACCACATCTGTGCCGATCACACGGCGGTGGCGGACGATGGTGCGCAGCATCGCGGCGACGGTGTCCGGCAACAGACCGTCGGGCACGGGCGCTGCGGTTCCGGGCGCCCACAGCGGGTCGATCGAATCGATGTCGATGGACAGGTAGCAAGGCAGGTCGGCCGGCAACAGCGCGAGCAGGCCGTCCGCATCGAGCCCGCGCGCGCGCGCGGTGGTCACCACCACGGCATCGTCGCCGAGGTTGCGCTCGTCGCCGATCGTGATCCCGCGATAACCGATCTGCACGACCCGGCGTACGCCGGGCAATCCCGAGATCCGCCGCAATACCTGCTTGTGGTCGTGGGCGCCACGGCCCGGCCACGGGCTGAAATCGGTGTGCGCGTCGAACCACACCAGGCACAGGTCCCGCGCGCGCGCCAGCACCGAAACCGGCGCGAACGTGAGCGAATGATCGCCGCCCAGCAGCAGCGGACAGCCACCGCGACCGACGATCCGTGCGACGGCTGCTTCCAGCGCGGCGAGGACTGCGCTCGCATCGGCGGCGGCGTGCACGTCCAGATCGCCGCAGTCGCGCGCGTCGTCGCAGGCGACGGCGCCGCACGGAGCATGTGGCGCGATGCTGGCACGCCGGATCGCGCCCGGTCCGCCGGCCGCGCCGCGCGCGATCGCGTTGCCGCGGTCGCTCGGGACGCCCAGCACGCACAACGCGCCCGTTGCCGGTGCGTCGAAGCGCGCCTCGGCAGGCCAGCCGAACAGGGTCGGTGCCGTCGACGCCATCACGGGTCGCTCCGGTGTGGCGCGTATGCGGCATCCATCGCGGTCATCGCGAGGTGGCAGGCGATGGCGGTCGACACCGTCGGTGCGTCCGCACGCAGGTCCAGCCCGACCAGGTCGATGCCCACGATGCGATGCGCCGCGCCGAGCGCGCGGATCAGCGCATCGATCTCGTGCAGCGCCAAGTCCCGGACGCTGGCGCCATCGCTGGCCAGCGGCGCCATGCGCGCCAGCCCCAGGTCGATCGACAGGTGCAGGTCCAGTGCGGTCCCGAGCGCGCGCGCGATGGCGTCAGGCGGGTCCCGGCGCAGCCGCGCCGCAGGGTGGACGACTCCGCTCCCGCGCGCATTCGCCGGGGTGTCGGCATTGTCGGTCGCGCCGTCGAAGCGGCAGCAGAAGGCATGGAACGCCCGGATGCCCGGCAGGCGCGACACGTGCGTTCCGACGGCGTCGGCCGCGACGCTGCGCGGATCCTGCACTTCGCCCAACGCCGGAGTGGCCGCGAACTGCACGACCGTCAGCGGTCGCCCGGCACCCAGGTGCGCCGCCACCGCAGCGGTGATCGAGCGGTCGCCGCCGAGGACGACGGGCACGCTGCCTCCGGCGTGGCCGCGCGACGCGATGCCGACGCCCGCCAGCGCGGCGCCGATGCGCGCGAACAACGTGCGCTGGTCCTCGCCGTATTCCACGAACACATCGCCCGCGTCGGCGATCGTGGCGCCCTCCAGGATGCGCGTGCCGCGATTGGCGTCGAACCAGCCGCGCGGCCGGCCGTCATCGACCCGCAACTGGTAGGCGTAATCGAAGGATTTCCGGCGGATCGCTGCGGGCGCGTCGCGACAATCGCCATCGCCGCCGAGATCGTAGGGCACGCCAAGGACGACGAAATCCGCCGCCACCAAGGGCGACGGCGCATTGCAGAACCGGTAGGCCACCGCAGTGCGCAGGCGCGGTGCGGCGACAGTGGCCGGCGCGTCGGCGTCGACCAGCAGGCCGCGCGCGATCAATTGCCGGACCTGCGCAAGCAGCGCTGCGCCATCGCCACCCGCCGCCGCCTGCTGCAGCGTTCGCGGCGCATCGAAGCCGCGCAGGAAACGGTACGCCGCGCGCGACAGCCGCGAGCGCGCGGAAGAGGCGCGGTTGACCAGCGTGACATGGGTGTCGTCCTGGCTTTCCAGCGCGACGTCGTCGCACAGCACGAAACGCGTCGCGATGGACGCGTCCGGTACCGCGACAACGGTGGCATGCCCGTCGGCCGCAGGGCGCGACGGGGCGGCGTGCGACGTGCGGTAGTCTGGGGAGGTCATCGGCATGGACCGGGCGTCGGCTCAGGCGCCCTGCGGCGCCGCTGTCCTTATCCGGGCGATCGACCCCACCAGCCGGATGACCGCCCTGCCCAGGCTCAACAGCGTCACGGTGGCGCCGAACAGCATCAGGCTGCGCCAGAAGATTTCCAGGAAATCCTTGCCTGCCTGCAGCAGGGTCATGCCCGCCTGCAGGTCGTTCCAGTACTTGACGACCATCGCCGGATATTCGCTCAGGACATTGAGCACCATGAACTTGTAGATCACCGTGAGGATGTAGGCCAGGAACGCCACACCGAACACGGTGTAGATCCCGAGCGCCCACTTCGCGCGCCGGCTCAGGTCGCTGCGCACCGGCGGCGCTTCCTTGCCGAACAGCCGCGCCGCGAGTTCCTGGGTCCAGATCAGCTGCTGCTTGCGCAGATTGACGATCCCGAACACATCGCTCATCAACCAGTAACCGTCCATCCGCAGGAACGGGTTGAACGTCGTCGCGATGGACAGGTCGATGAAGATGAAGGCGAACAGATAGATCGCTTCGCCCGAATACAGATACGCCGCCAGCATCGCCAGCAGGAAGAAACTCTCGAAGTAGACGCCGCCGATATCCACGAGCGCGCGCTGGCGACGCGGCAGCCGCCAGGCTTCGGACACGTTGGTCCACAGCACGGTGTAGATCAGGTACAGGCCCCAGCCGATGGTCATGCGGCGGCAACCGTAATAGGCCGCCGCGCTGGCATGCCCGAACTCGTGCACCACCGTGGCCAAGGTCGAGAACAGCATCAACACCAGCACGTCGCCGGCATCGAGCCGGTTGAAGTCCAGGCGCTGGTCGCCGACCAGGAAGGCGTAGACGTACACATGCATCGCCACGAACAGCAGCAGTCCGGCCAGCAGCACCTTGTGCTGGAACAGGAAGCCCAGCCGCCGCGCGATCGGGTCGACGATGCGCGGGCCGATGATCGGCAACTTGATGTAGAGGAACGCCAGTTTCGGTTGCTTGCTGACGCCGGCGTTGCCGGGATCCTGGTGCGCATGGATCAGGATGCCCTTGGGGATCAGCGACTCTTCGACCAGCCGCTGCAGCCACTCCTTGGGGCGTGCGCCGGGCGTGCGCGCGATATAGGCGTCGATGGCCTCGTCGGCGTCGCGCTGCCCATCGAACTCGCGGACCAGATCCAGGTATTCGGACGGGATCGCGAAGCGCACATGACCTTCCCCGGTCGGCACCGCGCACAGCGCCATCGACCGGGTGGCGTCCGAATCGAACTCGGACACTTCCAGCAACGGGTTGGCGAATGGACGTGAAAAATCAGTCATGTGCGTTTGGCGACGTCAGATCCTGGGGGCGGGCGGGAACGCGTTCGTCGCGGGAACAGCAAGACGCGAGGAAGGGTGGGGCGCAGCCGCAGCAGGACCGTGGCGGAAGTCCACGATCCCACTGCGGCTGTTTTCATCGGAAGATCGCGTGCGCGGTTATTGCGTCGGCGTATCCGGCTTGTCGCAGCGGCCGTTGCAGCGGTCGGCCAATTCGAGACGATCCTCGAGTTCGACGATTTCGAATTCGTCGATCAGCAGCGAATTGTCGAGATTGCTGGCGTTGTCTTTGATGATGTTGGACATCGTAGTGCTCTCCATTGACTTCGTTGAGAAAACGGATCTCGCGATTCCGTTTGCGGTTTGATGCACGGCCTTGCGGTGAAGCCCCGGTTCCTCGTGCATCGGAGGATCGGTTCGGTCGTCGTCGCGGGCATCGGGGAGGGACGCCCGCACGATGATTCGCTCATCGTTCTCCGCCGTGGGCGAGCACCGCGTCGCGCGATGCCAGCTCGCACAGAAAACGCCAGAAGCGCGAGCGGGTCTGCGCCTCGTGGCGGTCCAGCCAATCGATATCCACGCCGCAGTCGCTGCGCAGCCGTTCGACCAGCGCGCGCATTTCCTCGGGGAAGCGGTAGCAGCGCAGGGTGACCGCGTCGGTCCAGACCTGGTCGTTGTCGTTCGCGCGGGACAGTTCGACCATGCGGCGGGGATTGAGCACCGCCCTGCCGCCGTCGGAGGCGAGGCGCTGCGACAGCTCGCGTTGGACGTCCTCGATCCCGCGGCTGGCGGCTGCGCCGGGGACCCGCCACTGGTGGAAGAGATCGCCGCCGCTCCATTCGCCCGCGTGCGCCAGCAGGTTCTCGCCGAAACGCGCATAGATCTCGCGCATGGCCGATTCCACGAAGGCCTCGGCTTCATCGCCATGCAACGGCTCGCCCGGATCGATCAACGGCGCCGTATGGCAAACCCGCTCGCCGTCGATGGTGTGGGCGAATACGGGGAGGATCGGTGCGCCGAAACGCGCCGCCATGCGCACCAGCCCGTCCTTGACCCGCACCTCGGTACCCAGGACGTGAATGGATCCCCGCCGGTGTTCACCGCGCGGACCATCGATGCCGGTATTGCCGTCGATCGCAGCGAAAACACAGCCGCCCTTGGCCATCAGCCGGGCGAGGGTCAGCGCGCCGCGACGGTCCTCCACGTTGGTGAAATCCAGGTGATTCCACAGCGCCGCATCGGGATTGGCGTCGCGCGCCGTCTTGTAGTTGCCGAACGAATCGGCGGCCAGCGGAATGCACAGCGACACACCCGCGTGCGCCAGGTCGGACGGGATGTAGCGGAAATGTCCCTGGTGGAACGTCGCCGCGACCAGGCCACGGCCGCGCCCGAGCTGCGCCTTCACCAGGTCGACGGGAACATTCTTCAACTGCGCCTCGCCGGGGCTTTTGCCCAGGCCCGGCAAGTAGTGGTGGTGGTATTCCCACCCGAGCCAGAGTTTGCTGATCGCCGCGCCGCGCGCCACAGCGTCGATCCTGTCGCGCGTCCAGTGTTCGCCGAACAGCGAGAGCAGGTTCATCCGGTAGGCGTTGAGGCCGGAAGATGTCAGTTCGGCATCGGTCAACGCCAGATATGCGTCGCGCACCGCATCCTTGTCGGCGTGTTCGCCGCGTGCGAGAAGATGTTCGAGGCGCGCGATACCGGGCTGCACGTCGACGTGACCGGCGTGAGGGTCTTCGATGGCTTGCATCCGTTGCATGTGCGCCTGTCTCCGTCGCTGTGTCGCCTTCCCGCGCCTAGCCTTCCGCTGTGCCCACGCGACCGCGCGCGACCGCTGTACGCGGCGCGGAGGTACCCTCGCGCGCTTCGGTTTGCTTGGTCTCGAAATAAACCGCCATCTGTTCCTTGGCGGTGCGCCGGATGTCCGGGCAAGGGCTGCGGTTGTGATCGAACCGGATCTTCGGACAGTGGATGCCTTGGCAGGCCGGCAGCATGTGGCAGCTCTGGCAACCGGTGTCGCGTTCGAACGCAGGCTCCGTCCACAGCGCCATCTTGTCGGTATCCAGATCCAGGGTCCCGTCCGGGAGCAGTTTGCCGACGATGTTGCGGTCCTTGCTGTCGAGATCGATCGTGCACTTCATCAGATCGCCGTGGGCGCCGACGATGAAGTTGTACGGACGGGCCGCGTAACAGACCTCGGTCCCCACCCCGGCGCCCGGGCGCCAGCCGCTGGTGACCTGCAGTCCCAACGCCTTCGCCGCGGCCTTCAGCTTCATGCGCACGGCGTGCGACTCTCCGGTGCCGCAGACGTCGAGGTTGGCGTCGTTGGCGCCGCCCCATTTGCCGACGGCGTGGAAAGACAGGGTGAAGCGCTCGTCGTCGCGGAACTTCTCTTGCAGCAGCTCCAGGAATCGTTCCAGGCCCGGCACGTTGCCCTGCGCGAAATTGACGCGGATGCCGACCGAGAAATCGTCCGTCCGGGCGGCCATCTTCACCAGATTGTCGTAGATCGTCTGGAAGGTGCTGCTTCCATCCCGTCCGGGACGATGGCGATCGTGATCCTCCGGCAGGCCGTCCAGCGTGATCTGGAAATCGGTGATGCGCCAGGAGAGCAGTTTGTCCACCACGTCCTCGGTCATGAGGTAAGCGTTGGTGGTCATGTGGCTGAAGTATTCGATGCCTTCCCGCTGCGCGGTTTCCGCCAGGAACGGCGCCAGGTCCTCGATCGCCTCCAGGCCGTAGAGCGGTTCGCCGCCGAACCACGAAACGGTCATTTCGCGAAGCGTCTTCATGCGGTTTTCGACGAGTTTCTTGACCCCTTCGCGCACTTCCGGCCGCATCGTGCCGCGCTTGAAATCCTCATAGCAATAGGTGCATCGGAAGTTGCAATCCTCCGACGCCAGCAGGATCAGTTCCAGCCGGTCGCTGCGGTGGTTCTCCTGGCCGAAGGCGTACTGCACGCGCCGCAGTTCGTCGGCGTCCTTGGAGACGAGATAGCCGCGTTGGGCGAGGTAACTGGCGATGCCGCCCTCGGGCGCGGTCGTGCCCTTCTGGCTGAGCAGCGCCACCATCGCCTCGCGCTGCGCAGGCCGGAACCCGTTCATCGCACCGGTGTAGGTGTTCCAGAGCAGCAGCCAGCCTTCGTTCGTGGTCGTCTGCACATTGAAGCGCGACGGCTTCCAGCTGTGCATGCCATCGAGCGGCGGCCCGGACGCGGCGACGTCGTCGACGATGGTGATCGGAATACTGTCGAGAGGCGACCTTGCGAGAACGTTCCTGTTCATTTGACCTCATCCCATGAGTGGGTGCGAGCCGTGTTCTTGAAACTGAATCATTCAGCAAACAAGATAATTATCATTCGCTTTACCGATCAATAGCACACCTTTCCCGCTCGAGACAAGTCTCGCCAAAATCGGCACACCACAGCACGCGGCAGGCCAGCTTCCGCGAGCTCTCACCGGCAAGAAATCGCTTGATTGTTGATGCGGTGCAGCAAAAAAGCGCCACCGAGCGGATTCACCAAGTCGGCTATATGAATGGCTTCAGCGGGGTTGTCCCCTCGCGCGATTCGACGCACTGGTTTCGATGGGCGGGTGCCGCTGCAGGATGTCGACCGTGCTGCGCAGAAATGAGCGCAAGCCGGTTTTCGTCTGCACTGCCCGATTTAAGGCGCACTTAAGGTTGCGGGCAGACGGTGATGGCTTCGTTCACAAGGAAACATCGCGATGAAAATGCACGCTTTGACCTGGAGTCTGCTGGCGATGGCCGTGGCAACGGCGGGTTGCCAGCGCGAAGGAACGCCGTCGCCGGCCGTTGCAACCGCCGCGACCGCGCCAGCGGGTGAGCCTGCGCCCGCAGCGGCGGGACCGGCCGCCGATCCTGCACTGCTGACGCAGGCGCAGGCGCTGTTCAAGCCGATTCCCGACCAGGCCCCGGCGCTGTCCGGCAATCCGGTCACGCCGGACAAGATCGCGCTCGGCAAGATGCTGTTTTTCGACGGCCGCCTGTCGGCCAGCGGCGTGATCAGCTGCAACTCCTGCCACAACCTCGGGATGGGCGGAATCGACGGCGTGCCGACCTCGATCGGCCACGGCTTCCAGAAGGGCCCGCGCAATGCACCGACGGTCTACAACGCGGTGTTCAACATCGCCCAGTTCTGGGACGGCCGCGCGGAAGACCTGAAGGCGCAGGCCAAGGGGCCGGTGCAGGCCGGCGTTGAAATGAACAACACGCCGGCGGCGGTCGAAGCGACGCTCAATTCGATGCCGGGTTACGTGAAGGCATTCGAGCTCGCATTTCCCGGCGAGGCGAAAGTCGTGAATTTCGACAACATGGCCAAGGCGATCGAAGCGTTCGAAACCACGCTGATCACGCCCGGCGCGCCGTTCGATGCATTTCTCGAAGGCGATGCGCGCGCACTCACCGCGGACCAGCAGACGGGCCTGAAGCTGTTCATGGAAAAAGGCTGCGCCAGCTGCCACAACGGCATCAACCTCGGCGGCCAGGCGTATTTTCCGTTCGGCGTGGTCCACAAACCATCCGACGAGGTGCGCCCGGCCGGCGATGTCGGCCGCTTGACGGTGACGAAATCGAAAGCCGATGAATACGCGTTCCGCGCTGCGCCGCTGCGCAATGTCGCGGCGACCGCACCGTATTTCCACTCCGGAAAAGTGTGGAAGCTGCAGGAAGCGGTGACCATCATGGGCGATGCGCAGCTCGGCGCCACGTTGACGCCGGACGAAGCGGAAAAAATCCATCTGTTCCTGCATTCCTTGACCGCGCCGATTCCGAAGGTGTCCTATCCGGAATTGCCCGAGCGCAGCGATACGACGCCACTGCCGGCAGGCTGAGCGCGACGGCCGACAGGAACGCCCGCGATGCCATGGCGCATCGCGGGCGTTCGCGTCTTTGGCGCAGGACGCGCCTGCGGGATTACAGCACCGTAAGGCGCGCTTAAGCATCGACGCGCATCGTGGCGGCATCTTCCACGGAAACAGGTGTTTTCGATGCGAATCCTCTGGTGGTCCATCGCGCTGTGCCTGCCGTTCGCCGCGCAGGCACAATCCATCGTTCAACTGCAGGCCGGATATGCGAAACAGGCGGCTCGCGAAGATCCGTCGTTCAAGGCGTTTTCCGCTGCGCGGGGACAACGTTTCTTCCTGTCGAAGCACGGCAACGAGTGGAGCTGCGCGAGCTGCCATACGTCGGATCCGACCCGCAGCGGCAAGCATGACGTGACCGGGCGCGCGATCCTGCCGATGGCGCCGACGGTCAATCCGAAACGCTTCGCCGACGCGGCGAAAACCGAGAAATGGTTCCGTCGCAATTGTCGCGATGTGGTCGACCGCGAATGCAGCGCGCAGGAGAAGGGCGATGTGCTCGCATGGCTCGGCAGTCTGCGCGCGGGAGGTGTGCGATGAACCGCGAGTGGATCGCCGCCGCGCTGTCGTGCGCAATGATGCTGCCGTTCGGCGCATTCGCCGCAGGCGACGATGACGACAACGAACGTTCGCCGCGTCGAGCGCCGATGCCGGCCATCTACATCGAGGAATGCGGCGGCTGCCACGTGCCCTATCCCGCGTCGGGTTTGCCGGCCGTGTCGTGGGACGCGCTGATGGCGGGACTCGATCGCCATTTCGGCAGCGATGCGAGTCTTGCGCCGCAGGACGCGGGGACGATCCGTCGCTGGCTGCGTACGAACGCCGGACGCGGTACCGCGAATCGCGCCGAACCGCTGCGCATCACCCGTGCCGCATGGTTCGTGCGTGAACACGACGAGATTCCAGTCGCCACCTGGCGTTCGCCCGCGGTGAAATCGGCCGCCAACTGCGCAGCCTGCCACCGTGGCGCAGAACGCGGCGCATTTTCAGAGCACGATGTGCGCATCCCGCGCGCATCGCCCCCTCGCCCTGCTGCAGGACCGACACGATGAACACTGCCCCCGCCACTTCAACCACTGTCCCTTCGGCCAGCGCGACGAAGGTCCTGATCTGGGACCTGCCGACGCGGCTCTTCCATTGGAGTCTCGCGATCTGTTTCGCGGGCGCCTGGCTGACCTCCGACAGCGAGCGTCAGCAACTGCTGCATCTGCTGTTCGGCTACAGCCTGTTCGGCCTGAT
This sequence comes from Lysobacter sp., assembly GCA_013141175.1. Lineage (NCBI taxonomy): Bacteria > Pseudomonadati > Pseudomonadota > Gammaproteobacteria > Lysobacterales > Lysobacteraceae > Lysobacter > Lysobacter sp. The sequence continues at coordinate 1,535,288 of JABFRN010000001.1, read as the reverse complement.
CGGCTTCCGCATCGTCTGGGGCTTCATCGGCAGCCGCTACGCGCGCTTCGGCAGTTTCTTCAAGGGACCGGGCGCGACCCTGCGCTATCTCGGTTCGATGGCGAAACGCCAACCGGAGCACCACGTCGGCCACAACCCCGCCGGCGCGGTCGCGGTCTGGCTGCTGCTCGGGCTCGGCCTGGCGATCGCCATCACCGGTTGGCAGATGGTGGTCGGAAGTGCGGGCGAGTCGCTGGAAGAGGTCCACGAGGCGCTGGCCATCGCGATGCTGGTGGTCGTCGGTCTGCACATCGTCGGCGTGATCGTCTCCAGCGTTCTGCATCGCGAGAATCTGCCGCGTGCGATGGTCACCGGCCGCAAGTCCGGGCTGCGCCCTGAAGATGGCATCGCCCGGAAATCAGGGATCGTCGCGCTGCTGCTGTTCGCGGCGCTGGCCGCGTTCTGGAGCTACGGCCTTGCGACCAGGCAGTTGCCGTTCGGTCTGGCCGGCAGCGGCGATCCCACGACGGCCGGTGCAGCGGCCGGGCACGAAGAACACGACGAGGATTGATGGCGCGTACCGGCATGCCGTCCGATAATGCCGCAACGACGGGAGCCGACGATGCGCGTGCTGGTGGTTGAAGACGATCCGCTGCTCGGCGATGCGCTCTGCATCGGCATGCGCCAGCGCGGCTTCGCGGCCGATTGGGTGCGCGACGGGATCGCTGCGGACACCGCGCTGAAAACCGAGACGTTCGCGGCGGTGATCCTCGATCTTGGTCTGCCGCGTCTGTCCGGCATGCAGTTGCTTCGGCAACGGCGCGAGGCGCACGACCGTACGCCGGTGCTGATCCTCACCGCGCGCGATGCGGTGGAGGAACGCGTGCACGGACTGGATGCTGGCGCCGACGATTACGTGGTGAAGCCGGTGGATCTCGACGAACTGGCCGCGCGGCTGCGCGCGCTGGTGCGTCGCAGTGGCGGCGATGCGCAACCGCTGCTGCAGGTGGGTGCGCTGCGGATCGATCCCGCCGCGCGACATGTCGATTGGCACGAAGCGCCGGTCGAGCTGTCGCCGCGCGAGTTCGATCTGCTGCTGGAATTCGCGCGCTCGCCGAATCGTTTCCTGAGCAAGGAACAGCTCACCGAACGGCTGTACGGTTGGAACGACGAGGTCGAATCCAATGCACTCGAAGTCCATATCCATCATCTGCGCCGCAAGCTCGACCCGACGCTGATCGTGACCCAGCGCGGCGTCGGCTACATGCTGCGGACATCGGAAGCCTGATGAAAGCCGCCGCGAACGCATCCGGGCACGACCGGGATTTTTCGCTGCGCACGCGCCTGCTGGTGGCGATGCTGTCGATCGTCGCGGTGGTCTGGCTGCTGTCGGCATTCGCCAGTTACGCGCAGGCGCGTCGCGAACTGGGCGAACTGCTCGACGCGCACCTCGCGACCTCGGCGGCGCTGCTGGTCGCGCAGGCATCGGAGGAGTTGGAGGAGATCGAGCTGGAGCACCTGCCGGATCTCGGCGACGCCCATCAGCGGCTTGCGCTGCAGGTGTGGAACGAAGGTCGCCTCGGCGTGCACAGCGCCAACGCGCCGAACACGCCGTTGGCGCCGTTCCGGCATGGCTTCGCGGACGTGACCGCCGCCGGAACCGCATGGCGCGTCTACAGCACCCGCAGCCGCGAGGGCGACTGGGTGCAGGTCGGCGAGCCGGTGTCCGCGCGCACCGACATCCTGCGCGAAGCGCTGGCGCGGCAGGCGTGGCCGATGCTGCTGGCGCTGCCGCTGCTGGGCGTGGGGATCTGGTTCGTGCTCGGGCGCGGCCTGTCGCCGCTGCAGCGCATGGCACAGACGGTGGGCATGCGCGCGCCGCTGGATACCACGCCGATCGTGGCCGACGACGCGCCGCGCGAGATCCGTCCGCTGCTGGATCGGCTCAACGCCCTGTTCGTACGCACCGGCGCGAGCATCGCGCGCGAGCACCGTTTCATCGGCGACGCCTCGCACGAGCTGCGCACGCCGGTCGCGGCGATCCGCGCGCAGGCGCAGGTTGCGCAGGGCGCGCGCGACGACGCCGAACGCCAGCGCGCGCTGGTCGGAGTGATCGCCGGCTGCGACCGGATGACCGCGCTCACCGGGCAATTGCTCACCTTGTCGCGACTGGAAGCGGGCGTTCTCAGTACGGCGACCGCGAATGCGTCGATGCGCGATATCGTCCAGGACACGCTCGCCGAATTCGCACCGCTCGCGCGTCGGCAGCAGGCACGGATCTCGCTTCAGATCGCGGACGATCTGCGCGTGGACAGCGATCCGCTGCTGCTGCAGATCGTGCTGCGCAATCTGGTCGGCAATGCGTTGCAGTACGGCGGCGAAGGCGTCCGCATCCAGCTTGCGGCTTCGCGCCTGGACAACGTGGTGTCGCTCAGCGTGTGCGACGACGGCCCCGGGATCGCGGCGGAAGATCGCACCCGCGCGCTGCAGCGCTTCGACCGGCTGGAGACGCATGCGGCCGGCGGCGCCGGCCTGGGCCTTGCGATCGTGGAACGCATCGCCGATGCGATCGGCGCGCAGCTGTCGCTGTCCGACGGCCTCGACGGGGCCGGGCTCGGCGTGCATCTGCGGATTCCACAGCGGCACGCGTCGCGACCGGCCTGAATCCATCCGGTCTGAAACGAGCCGCCTGAATCGATCCGGCAGCCATCTGCCAACGCGCGCGGGATCCGCGCCATGCAGGCGGGCAATGGCGCTTCAGAGCCTGTTCAAAACATCACCACAAGCATCGCTTTCGCTCGTCATTCCCGCGAAAGCGGGAATCCAGCGTCTTTAACCCGCTGAAATACAACGACACTGGATTCCCGCTTTCGCGGGAATGACGAGCGAAATTTTCAACGCGCAAAGATTTCGAACAGGCTCTCGGTCTGTCGTCGCTAACGCATGTCGTCTTTTCGATCTGCAGGAAACATCATTCGTCCGGTTTCGGAACTTTCGGCGGCTTCGGTTTTTTCGTCCCGGTCTTCGTGACGGGCCGCGCCGGAGCGGCCGGTGCCGGTGCCGGCCTGGTGCCGTTGCCGAGCATTTGGATGCCGCGGATCCGATTGCCCAACACGCCGCAACTGCTCATGGGATAGACCGTGCAGAGACAGGAGCGGGTCTCGATTTCGCCGTTGTCCATGTTGCCGACGAAGCCCAGCGGCGCGTAGTGATGTTCGGTGCCGCGCGGCCACTGCAGCCGCGCGCTGCCGCCCGTATCCTCGGGCCATTCGAGCCGGCCGGTGGCGACGCGCGCGGGGATCAGCCAGTAGTCGCCGCTGCGGTATTCGCGGCCCGCCGCGAAGCGGATCTGCACGCCGTCCTCGAGATCGATCCAGCCGGGGTCGGTGCCGCTGCTTTCGGTCACCGGCACCGCGCCGGACACGAGCCGGACATCGCCGTAGTCGCTCTGGTCCCAGCGCCTCACTTTCGGATTGGACGCGTCGACGACCCATGTCGGCGAACCGTTGCGGATTTCGACCGTCAGTTGATCGGCATCCACGCTCGCGATCCGGAACAGCGGTCCCGCGCGCCCGAGCAGATCGTCCTCGTCGTTGCTCAGCTCCACCCATTGCCCGGCGCTGAAGCCGCGACTGTTGGCCACGGTCAGGCGGTCGCCGGCGACGGCGAGCCAGCGGGTCGCCACGCTGCCGTTGTCGCGCGACCACTTGAACGTGGGACGCGCGCCGTTGGCGTTGCCCTGGTGGATTTCGACGCGGTAGAGATGGTTCTCCGCGCCGCGATAGCCGGACTCGGGGCTGGTGATGCAGGGGTCGTCGAGGCGCTGGCCGGGGTCGATCCGTGCGGCCAGCGCCGGCAGGTCGTCGCGTTCGAGCACCAGCAGCGGGACCGCGCAGGCCTGCGATGCGTCTTCCTCCAGCAGCGCCATGCCGTCGATGATGCGTTGGCGCAACGCTTCCAGGCGCGCGCGTTCGACCGGGTCCTGGGTCTGCTGCAGACGGTCCTCGACGAGTTCGAGGCGACGTTCCAGTCCGGATTCGACCGCGTCGCCTTCCAGCGCCCTGACCTGCCAGACCACCTGCGTGCGGCTGCAGGTGTCGGGGCCGCCGAGCGCGACTTCGCGGATCGACGGATGTTCGATCGCGGTGACGTGACGCTCCCAGACATCGAGATAGACCCAGAACCGGCGATCGCCCTCGGCGCGGTCGTCGAGCCAGGCGCGCAGCGGATCGCCCGCGTCATTGCCTTCGGCGGCGGCCGGGACGTAGTGCGGCTGATCGATGTAATCGCAGCCGTCGGATTCGCAGAGAATGCCATCGACGTAATAGCGTCCTGCGCCGACGATCAGCGTCGGCGTGGCGTCGGTGGTATCGAGGGTGAGCGCGAAGCCCAGATCGTCCACCGGGCCGCCGTAGGGCCCGAACAGGTCGCGCGCCATCGTGCGCAGGTAGTGGAGCAGGATCGCGCCCTGCTCGTTGGGATCGGCATCCAGGGTGACGCGGCCTTGTTGCAGCAGCACCTGGCTGAAGTGATTGCGGGGATCGAAGGTCACCCGTGAGAAATCGCCTTTCATGGTTGCATCCCTATCCGAGTCAGTCGGCAAAGAGGAGACCGACCGTCATGCCGGCCGGCGTGTATTCGTCGAGGCGCGCGCGCAGGTTCGCCTCGCGTTGGGGTTCGTACAGATCGTGATAGACGCCCATTTCGGATTCGTCGTCGGCACCGCGCCGGATCTCCTCGGCGCATTGCATGCTCAACCGCGCGTATCCGGGATGCCCGTAGCGGCGCGCGTCGTAGCGGGGACGCACGCGCAGCACTTCGCTGGCGATCCGCTCGGCTTCCGCTTCGGCATCGCCCGACGCCGACAACTGCAGTGCGCGCACCGCGGCCACGACCTGGTCGGGTTGGCAGCGATAGCGGCGCGGCGTGCGGCAGTGTCGCGGCACATGGCAGAAGCGCATGCAGCCGATCTGTCGCCGGGCGACGTTCAGGCAATCGTTGAACAGACTGTTCTCGGCCAGATCCAATGCATGCGCTTCGACGATGCCGAAGATCGTGCTGCGCTTGATCGTCAGCACCGCGTGCGCGACCGCGCTGCCGGCGCCGCCGATCGCTTCGTGCCCGCCATCGGCGGCATCGACGATGCTGTCTTCGATCGACAGCGGCACCGGATCGCTGCCGACTTCATCCTGCTGCACCTGGATCGAGCCGACGATGCTGTGCTCGATGCGCACCCGCGCCTTGAGCTGATGCAGCTCCAGGCTGGGTTCTGCAGGCCGCTCCGGTTCGCAGTCGCAGTCGATGCCCCATCCCGGCACCAGCGTGCAGTGGCGGATCAGCAGCTCAGCGGCGCAGTTCGGCGCGTTCGCGGCGGCATCGGCGTAGAGCGCCGGATCGCGCGGCGCGGACGCATGCAGCGGCCGTCCGGTGACGATCACGCCGTCGAGCGCGAACCGGCTGCCGACATCGAGCTCGACGGTCAGCGCATCGGGTAGATCGGTCTGCCAGTCGATCAGGCGGATCACCGGACGCACGCCGTTCGCGGCGCGCAGCGTCAGCGTCTGTCCCGGGCGCAACCGGATGTGCAGCGGCTCCACCCACACGCCGCTGTTGACCAGTTCGATCACCGCGTGCGCGGGCGCGTCCTCGCGCCATTGGCGCAGCGCGTCGGCGATGCGCGGCATCGGCGTGTCTTCGCCGACCCGGTACAGGGTGAACTCTCCGGCCGGCTGGTGCATCGGTCGCAGATACTCGCCGCCGCCGAGGTCGGCCGAAAAGCCATAGCGGTAACCGACGCGCACGCCCTTCTTCGGCAGCTGCGTCGGCGGGAACATCAAGCGCCCGAGCACCGGATCGATCGCGACCTTGCCGCGCGCCGGTTTGTAGCGCCAGCCGGACAGGTCGGCGACGATCAGCGCCGACGCCGGCAGCGGCTGAGCGGGGTCGTGACCGGCCCATTGTTCCGCCCAGATCGCGACGCTGCGGTCTTCGCCGTAGATATCGTCCAGCGCCGCTTCCATCGCGCGACGGCGGATCGGCACCGGCAGGTTCGCTTCTTCGGCGATATGGTCCGGGCCGGGTTCCGGCTGCGGGCGGCGATACAGCGGCGCATCCTGGCCGAGCACGCTGAAGGTGTAGCAGTGCGCACCGACATCCTCGACGCAATAGGCCGGCGTGCGCGTGACCGGATAGCTGCGCATGCGCCACACGAAGACGCCGACGTTCGGAATGTTGTAGCGGTTGCGGCTGTCGCCGCGGACGTAGCGCGAATTGGCGCGGCGGACATCGACGCTGTGCGCGAGGGAATCGAACGGCGTATCGACGACATCCATCGCCTGCATGTCGCGCAGGGATGCGGTGCCCAGGCGGTCGTAGTGCGGATGATTCGACTGCTGCGCGCGATCGAGCAGTTTGAAGAACTCGACCGCCCGCGTCGGCCAGCCGGCGACATCGCGGGCCAGGTCTTCGAGCAGCGCGAGCGTGCCCTTGCGACGACGGTTGCGGATCAGATTCGCGATCTCGCGACGCGGCACCAGCACCCGGTTCAACGCGCGGCCTTCGGCATCCAGCGTCTGCGCCGGCGTGCCGGCGGACGGCACCGGGCGGAATCCGAGCAGGTCGGCGAGATAGGGCACGGCCCAATCGTCGGCGGTTTCGATGAACCAGTTGTCGTAGAGATGCGCGATATCGTCTTCGACCAGGTTGACCTGCTCGGAGATGGTGCGCAGCAGCGCCTGCAGCGGATAGCCGTGCTCGGCGTCGCGGATGCGATAGATCGCGGGCAGATTGCGATACAGGCGGTCGATGCGTGCGTCGGGTGGTGTCGTCGACAGGGCGGTCATGGCTGCGCTCGATGGGTTCGCTGGCGTGGGGTGCGTCAGACGATTTGATTGAGGATCAGGGTGTCCGCCACCGCTGGCGAGAACATCGCCAGCCGCGCCGGGCGGATCGTGCCGCCTTCGAGGCCGTTGCCTTCAAGTTCCGCGCCACCGGCTTCCACGCGCTGCGCAGGGCCCCGGACGGGCTTGAATCCGGAATCGCCGTATTGCGAGCCGGTGATCTGCGCGACCGTGGCGGTGATGAAATCCTGGGTGGCGAGTACGCGCTTGCCGTTCTGGTTCTTGTCGAGGAAGGTTTCGGGGACGCCGCCGAAGTTGTCGACGTCGACCCAGGCCACGCCGCGCACCGACTGGATCGCGGCGACGATGTCGCACAGCAGCGCCGGTCGCGCCAACGGACGCTGGTCGAAACCGAAACGATCGAGCAGGCGCGCGCGGACCGCGGTGGCGACCGGTTCCCAGCGATAGCCGTCGGCCAGTTTGATCTTCGCCTGCAGCACCAGCGTCACCAATTCGCGCATCGCCACCTGCACGACCAGGCCGGGGTCGCCGAGCGTGCGCAGCGACGCCAGCAGATTGCGGAGCAGGTCGGATTCCGGATCGATCGGCATGTCCTCGACGCCCGCGATGGTGATGTGCACCAGTTCGCGCATGCCGTCGCTGAGCCGGATCGCTTCGGCCTTGGCGATTCCGGCGTACATCCGGGTGAAATCGGCGTAATCGGACGTCGAGACCAGGCGATCCAGCGCGATCAGCGAGCGCGGCGCGTTCTCGCGGATCAAACCGATGGTTTCGCGGTCGGCGCCGCCGGACGCGCGCAGCGGATTGATCACGTCCTTCACGCCCAGCGGACGGGTCACCAGCAGGCTGATCTGCCTGGCGTCGACGTTGCCGCCCTTGCCGATGCCGCTGCGGTATTCGGCGCGCACGTTCTCGAAGCCGGTCGGCAGCCGCCGGCCGTCGATGCCGTTGCCGAAGGTGACCGTGGTGATGCCGTCGTCGCCGGTGCGGGTGACGAAGGCGCGCGCATCCGCGCCGAGACCGGCGAGGCTGTCGGCTTCGCGCCACTCGACATCGTTGACCAGCACTTTCAGCGTGCTGGTCGCGCCTGCGGCGGTCGGTGCCGGTCGCCATGTCAGCGGCGGCTGGCGCAGCGCGAAATGCTGCAGCGCCTGCGCGCCATCGCCGTTGCCCATCACTTCCTGGCGGGTTTCGCCGTGACTGGCCGGCACCACATTGCCGTGGATGCGCAGGGTGTCGCGTTTGTAGCGGTAGGCGGTAGCGGTCGCCAATCGCAGCGTCGTGTGCGGCCGGTCGCCGGGCAGGGTGTCGTCGTAGCCGTGGACCAGTCCCGACACCATCAGCAGTTCGCTGACGCGCACGCCGGCGACGCCGTCGATATCGCTGCGCTCGCCTTCGAAGATCACCCAGCGCCCGGATGTCAGCGAGGCATGCAGCGGGCCGAGTTCGATCTCCTGGCCGAACACCATGTCTTCCATCGGCATCTCGACCAGCTGCAGCCGCTGTTTCTGCGGATACACCCGGGTCTTGCGCAGGCCGTCGATGCTGTAGCGGACCTGGGAACCTTCGACTTCGCGCCACGGCGCGCCGGCGAATTCGATGCGGGTCGCATCGGCCGAAATGCCGTAGGCGCCGCGCGGGCCGGTGAAGACTTCGTCCACCCGCAGGACCTGCCGGCCGTACTGCGGCCGATTGGACGAACGCTCGATCGGTTGCTGCACCAGCACCAGATCGCCTGCAGCGAGCAGCGCATCGGCCTTCGCCAGGAACGCATTGGTTTCGGTCTCGTCGTTGGCGTAACGCCATTCGCCCCACTCGGCCGGCGGCAGCAGTTCGCCGTCGTCGAACGCGGGCTCGGGGCCGGCGGTCGCGCCGAACAGCAGTTCGCCATCGCGCAAGGCGTACACGCCTTCCAGCGGCGACGGCAATGCGGGCGGCGTCGCACCGCGCCAGGCGGTGTAGTAGCTGTCCTTGAGGCGCGGCGCGAAACCCAGCAGCAACTGCGGCTGCAGGTCGGCGCCGGCCGAGAACGCGGTGCCCAGATCGCGGCGCAGCTGCTGGGTATTCGCCGCCTGCAGCAGCGGCGGTTTCAGCAGCGCGGAAGCAAAAATGTCGGGGGTCGAGGAGACCGGCGCCGGCGCGGCCGGGCCGTTCGACATCGTTTCGATCGCCGCACCGAAGTCCTGGATCAGAGTCATCGCTTCGGGGTCTTCGACACCGGCGCTGTCGTCGATGATCGTCGCCCAGGTCATCGCAGGCGGATACAGGCCGAGCCGCACCGAGTCGAGCAGACTGCGGGCCGTGGCCAGCGCCCGTGCGGCGCCGGTATCGCGTGCGGCAGCGGGGATCAGATCGACCGTCAGCGCCTGCAGCAGCGGCAGCGCCGCCAGGACCAGCCACGGCAGCGGCTGCAGGGAAATGGCGGTGCGGTCGGCGCTGAAATCGGCGGCGATCTTGGTGGCTTTGCGCGCCCAGGACACGGTATTCGCCGCGGTCGTGCCGAAGCGGAACAACAGCAGATCGCCGGGCTGCACGCCGGTGTCGGTGCCGGCGGCGTAGAACATCGGCATGTTCGCGATGGTGCTGCTGTCGATGCGCTGCGGACGCTTGCGCCGCACCTGCAGATCGTTCCATTCGCGGCGCGCGAGCAGCACTTCCGAGGTCTCGAACGACTGCGGCAGTTGACCTGGGCCGGGGATGCTCTGCGAGCGGGTGCCGATCGCGATCTCGACCGCATCCGCCTGGTTGTCGTCGAGCGTGTAGGACAGGAACACGCTCGACGACACGCCGGCGCGCGGGGCATAGCCGACCAGGCGCGACAGTTCCACCAGCGAACGGCGCTCGGTCGCGGTGCGCACATAGCCTTCGTTGGCGATCCGCTCCTGGTAGAACGTCAGCGCATCGGCCACCGTAGCCCAGGCATCGAGGATCGCGATCGCCGGATCGGCCGGGTCGCGCGTGGTCAAGGCTTGCAGCGGGCGAAAACTTTCCAGGGTCTGGTTGTCTTTTCCCGGCGCGACCACTTCGATCATCGGCAGCCGCGCCTTCATGCTGGCGAGGAAACGTCCGTGGGTGCCGACCCGATAATGCAGCGCCGGCAGTCCGGGCCGGTTCTCGATACTGGCCGGTGTCATCGTGACGATGCCCGTGCAGCAATCGCAGCGGGCCGCGTCGCAACCGCAGGTGTGACAGCTCATGGCGATGCTCTCCCTGGGCGCCCTGCATTGCCGACAATGCACGGCGGCGATGCGGACCCTGTGTTGTGGCAACGTGACGGCGTGGCGTTCATCGGCCACCCCGGACATCGATCGACAGCTTGCCGTGCTCGGGACGATTCGGATCGTTGTCCAGACGCGCGATTTCGTGCGCCGCCAGCGGCAGCAGGCCGTTGTCGATTTCATGATTGGCCGGCAGGAACAGGCGCTGCATGCGCGAGACGCGTACGCACTCCACGCCGGTCACCGACATCGATTCGGCGATGATTTCGCTCATGCGCAGGCTCTGGCCGAAGCTGAGCCGGTCCGGATGGAACCACGCCGGCCGGCCGTCGCGCATGCGTCCCGCGCCGAAACGTTCGAGCAGCGCGGCCTTGATCGCGCCGCGCTCGTAGCCGGGCAGCGCGCAGACCTCCAGTGCAAGATCGATCGGGACGTAGACCGCCGGTTCGATGTGCAGGTCGTGACCCATCCGCCGGTAGGCATGCAGCCGGGTTCCGGTCTGGCTGATCAGTGGATCGGTCGCCGGCACTTGGCCGAGCGGATCGAGCGCGACATCGGCTTCGTACCAACTGCCGGTCCACACCAGTTCGCAGCTGGCGCGCTGGATCCGCGGATCCTGTTCGGCGATCCGCGCATAGTCGTCGGCGGTGATCGCGCGCAGCAGGGTCTTGCGGAACGCCGACGGCGCATACATGCGTGCCTCGGCCAGCAGTTCCGGTTCGCGACCGCCGCTCGCGGGCATCGGATTGTCGATGCGCAGGCCGAGACCGTCGAGTTCGCGATCGAGCAGACGCATGCGGTTGATCGCACCGCGACCGAGATTGCCGGCAACGCCGTTGCCGATCCGGTAGTGCGCATCGAACGCGATCCCTGCCGGTGGACGCATGCCAAGTTCGCCATCGCCGAAACGCAGTTGGGCGATACCGGCATTGTCGATTTCGGCGACGACGTGGCGATCGCCGGGGCCGCTGGTCAGCAGATCGAAGACCGCCGTCCAGCGCTGTTCGCTGCTGTCGTGCAGCGCGAGCTGCGGCAGTGCCGCGCGCGGATCCTGGTCGAGGCTCAGGCGCGCGGCGCGCGGTGTCGATGGCGGTTCGCGATGGGTCAGCGGCGCCTCCGACAGCGACCAGTGGAACTTGCCGGGCAGGATCGCGATCTCCGAAGGCTGGCCTTCGCACAGGCATTCGGCGTCGCCGAACGCATCGGGCACCGTGCCCAGCGGCTGCGGATCGCGGCTGCGGCCGTGGTCGACCAGCACCACGTTGCCGAACGCCAGCGACAGGTCGCGCATCCGCGCGCACTCGGGCGCGGGTCCCAGCGCCGACAGGCACAGCGCGAACGGCAGCGCATCGGCGGCGTCCCATTCCACCTGCAGCAGCGGCGTGGGCCGCGCTTGGGCATCGTCGCCGGCCGCGACCAGCAGCAGCGGGTCTTCGATCGGGGTCACGGCGGTCAAGCGCACCGCGCAACAGCGGGTCGGATCGGCGTCGCCTTCGATGCCGCTGCGCGCGCCGCGCACTTCCTTCAACACCAGCACATCGCCCGGCTGCAGTGCGAGCGCGCGGCCTTCGCCCTGCCAGGCATCGATCAGCGTCGCCGAAGTCGAACCGCGCGACAGACAGCAATCGTCGCGACCCCAATCGTGGAACCGGATCCGGTTGTGGGCGACGCGCCAGGTCAGCGTCGCGTCGTTGCGCAAGGGCTCGAACTGCTCGTAGCGCAGCGCGCCGAGACCGGCCATGGCGTCGGGGCCAAGCACGGTCGGCAGCGGCGCATCCGCAGCGATGCCGCCGAGAAACGCCACCGATCGCGCAGGCAGCGGATCGGTGTCTGCATCGGTTTCCACCACCACCCAGGCGCGCGCGTTGCAGCCTTCGTGCAGGTGGTAATCGACCAGGCGCGCATGACGGCGCACCGAAATGCGCTGGCGCGCGGTGTCGAGATAGGCTTCGGTCGCGACCGCATCCTGGTAATAGCTCAGGTAATCGCCGGTGTAGGCGAGCAGTTCGGTCAGCGCGACGCCGAGATCGGGCACATGGTGTTCGTTCCAGTCGGGCGCGATCAGCGCCAGGCGGTCCTGGATCAGGCGGCGGAAACTCGCGTAGTCCTTGGCGAGATACGGGATCGCCGGCTCCGGCGGCGGCGTTTCGATGCAGGCGTCGACCGGTGCGCAATCCAGATCCGAAGGGCAGCCGACCTTGAACGAGAACGTCGCACTCGCGTACATCGGATCCAGTCCGTCGACGTCGCGCAAATGCAGCGTGTAGCGCGAGAAATCCCCATAGCGATCCAGACGCACCACCAGCCAATCGTCCACCTCAGGGTCGTCGCTGGGATGCGGATCGACATCCAGAATGCGGATGTCGGTGACCCGGCTGCCGCCCTCGATGCGCAGATGGTCGTCGAGCGCCGGGCCGTCCTGCGCGAACTCCGGCGGCAGCTTGCCGAGGAAATACACGAACAGCGTGCGCTGGTCGGCGGAGACTTCAACGAAATCCAGACCCGTGCGCCCCTGGAAGCGGCGGACGGCGTCGCGTCTGGGGTCGTTGCAGCAACTGATGCTCATCGTCGGCTCCTCCACTAGTGTTTTGAACAGCGCGTGCGCCGTGCGTTGCTCAGATCGCGCGGGTGAATGTGGCGTCGAGCTCTTCGCGCGTACGCAGCAGCAGATAGCCGACCTGCACGGTGACGGCGGCATCGTCCGCCGCCACCTGCAGCGAACGCACTTCGATCACGTCCTGCAGCCAGCGCTGCAGCGCCGCCTGCAGGGTGAACTGCACGGTTGCGGCCAGCTCCGGACTGTTCCCGGCGAACAACAGCTGCAGCAGGCCGCTGCCGAAATCCGGGCGGTTCACGCGTTCGCCCGGATTGGTGAACACCAGCTGCTCGATCATGTCGCGCACGTGATGCGCGTACGCGGCGTCGGCGCTGCGTCCGCGACCGTCGGGATGAAACGGGAAGTCGATGTCCATTGCGGTTCTCCTGTTGCGGTACTGCATGCTTTCGTTTCGATTTACGTCCGGTCGCCTTGCATCGCCACGCTTGCATCTACATCGCGAACACGCGCGCCTGCATCGCGCCGACGATCGGCGTGCCCTGCGCAATCTGTTCGACGCTTTGGCAGATGCCCGGCCCCGGCCCCGGCGCGGGCGCCACCATCGCCGGCAAGCCCATCACCATCACCCGCGCGGTCGGCATCGACCAGCGCACGGTCACGCAGGGCTGCGGCTTGCCGTTGGGCAAAGTAAACGGGCAACCGGCGACCACCGTCGTCGGCAGTCCCGGCGGGATCGTCGCCACCGCCTGGCCGCTGACCAGCACGCGCGGCTGGGTCGGCGCGATCTTGGCCTGACCGGCGCCATGGATGCAGGTCATCACCGCGTTGACGTGTAGCAGGAAGCCGGGCATCGGTCGGTCCTCAGATGATGGTCATCGCGCCGACGTTGAAATCGATGACTTTTCCGATCATCGAAATCATCGCGCCCTTGCCGTTGTTGAGATAAATCCCGCTGTCGTTGACCACGATCATCGCGCCGGTCGTGCTGCGCAGCATGATGCCGCCGGTGATCGGCGTCGGCGGCAGGTCGCTGACCACCAGGGTGTTCTTCAGCAGCGTCTGGATCACGATGCTCGGATCGAGCGGATTGCTCAGCTTCGCGTCGATCGGCGGATCCGCCATGGTGTCGAAGCGACAGCCGATCCACACCGGTTTGTTGACATTGCCGTGCTCGAACATCACCCATACGCCCGCGCCGGGCGGCGGCACCATGTACACGCCCATCGGCCCCGGTGGGCCGGACAGCGGCGCGCACGGCTCGGCCCACGTCGATGGTATGAATGCGAGCACGTCGGGAATCGTCAACAGCAGACGCCCGCGGAATTCAGGATCTGGAACGGGCGTGACCGTGCCGCGGTACAGCCCGGGATACGTCTTCATGTCGGCACCTTCGGTGTCAGCGAGATCAGGCCATCGCGGCTGAGCTGGAAGCTCTGCTTGAACTCGCCGCGCTTGATTCTGTGGGTGACGCTGTCGACGTAGTACAGGCCGTCGTAAGCCAGGCCCGCACCGCGCACGCCGACCATCATTTTCGAGCGCAGCACATGGCCGTAGCGCAACACATCGAGCGAGCCGGTGACGGTGATCGCATTCGCCGACCCCTTGAGCAGGCGGCCCACGATGGTTTTGAGCGTATGCGTGACCGTTTCACCACCTTCCTCGGTGCTGAAAGTAATCTTTGCCGGCAGTGTCGGGCGCGCGCCGAGCGGCGGTTGGAAAATGCTGATGCTCGGAATCGGAATCGGGATCGGGATTTTTCCGGTGATCGGGTCGTTGACCGTCACGATCATCATCTCTTTGGCCAAACCATCCAGCGCGAAGCTCATGGCGTCGACGTTGGTATGTGCGTCCATGTTGATATTCAGCGCCGGCTGCGGCACCGGGATGCGGATGTTCGGACCCAAATAGGCGATGCTCTGGCCGGGCAGCGGTCCCGGCTCGACGTAAAAAACGAATCCGTTCTTGCCGGCGAGCAGCTTGAGATGCTTGAGATCGGTGCCGGTCTGCGTGTCCCAACCCTTGGTGGGGATTTTCACATCGACGATGAACGACGGTATGACGATCGGAACCACGCCGAACGCTGCGTACGGGGCAAGGATCCTGTAAGCCTGCAGGGTGTCATCAAGCGCCATGTGCGGCATCTTCAGTTCGATGATATCCATCAACACGCTCAAATCCTCGCCGATGATGGTCAGCATCGATTGCCCGGGTTCGCTGCTCGGCGCCAATTCCTGGCGGGTGACGATGCCGTCCATCAGCACGTGCGGAAATCCGCCGAGGGTGACGACCACGATCACCCGCGTCGCGATCGGGTCGAAATAACCGGCCGGCAACATCGTGTTGAGCAGCACCGAGTCCTTGCTCACCGCGAACGACAGCTGGAACCCGCTCTTGTCCTTGCCGCTGGTGATCTGCACGCTCTGCAGCGCATCCACCACCACGCGCGGCGCCGGCACCGGCACCGCCGGTCCGATCATCAGCGACAGATGGATGCCCTTGACCATGGCTTATTCCCTCGCCGGCGCCGGCATGCCGGCCGGCAAGGTGATGCGCACGGTTTCGCCGACGGTGTCGGTCAGCTCATCGGGATGCATCACGCCGTTGGCGTCGCACAGTCGCCAGAAGCCTTCCGGATCGCCGAGTTCGCGAGCGGCGACGTGATCGGGACGCTCGCCTTCGCTGACCCGGTATTCGTGCAGCAGCACGAAGCCTTCGGCCGGCGGCAGGAAACGACGACGCAGATAGGGCGTGACGCTGCCGTCCTCTGCGGTCAGCGTCGCGATCTCGATCGCGTAGTAGCGACTGGTCGGTGGAAAATCGTAGTTCGCCATTGCAGTGGGCTCCTGGGTCGTTGTCGTAAGTCGCGATCAGAAAACGCCGGAAATGCCGAGCGTGCGGAAATCGCTGCCGGCCGCCTGCGCCGCAAGACGTTCCTTCGCCTGCAGATAGCCCATGAACAGTCCGCCGCCCTTGCTGTCGAAACCCAGGTCGTCGACGCTCAGCACGCGCAGGCCCAGACTGATCTTGGCGCGGATCGGATTGAGCGACGTGTCGAACGCTTCTTCGGTGATGCTCAGCTCGGTGATCCGCACCGGCACGATCCGGTTCGGCCCGAACACGAACACCGTCAACGGCGCGGATGCCGGCGCGATCTCCAGCCAGCCGGCGGATGCGGTGGTGTTGTTCGCGAACAGATCGCTGCTGGCCGGATGCACCAGCGCCTCGATCGCGGCGAGCTGCGGATGCAGGCCCAGGCTCGGTTCCGGCAACGGGGCGGTGCCCTGCGCATCGGTGGCGTCGATTTCGGCCTCGAGCTTGATCGTCTCCACCGGCGGCCCTTTCAGCCGCAGCGCTTCGATGTGGTCGCCGCTTTCGCTGCCCGCGCCGCGGATCTGCAGGCTGCGGGTCATCGTGTCCGGGTTGTACTGCAGACCGATGATGCGCAGCAGATTGCCGCTGACCGGATCGAGCAGCACCAGCCCGCCGCGCAGCAGTTTCGGTGATCTCGAATATCCGCTCATGATGTGCACCGCCCGGTCATCTCAGAATTCCTGGGTGAAGAAGGGAAGAGGCGGAATGCCTTTCGCATCCGGATAGGCGTTCTTGAACTCCCGCTCCCCCCGATCCATCGCGTTCGGGTTGTCGCGCGCGTTGTTGGTGTCGAGCTGGTACTTGATGCCCTTGTTGAGGATCCAGTTCTGGTTGATGAACCAGAATTTGAAACGCTCGTCGATGCCGAGATTCTCGAGCAGCGCCTTGCTGCGCATCCATTCGCTGTTGATCGAATCGCCATCGCGCATGGTGAACGGCATGCCGCGGTCGCCGAAGCTGGAGCGCATGCTCAGCCAGTCGATGTTCGGGGTCGGCGTGAAATTCAGCGGTGGCATCAGCGATGGTTGCCGCCAGTTCGGCAGGCGGTAAGGCAGCAAGGGCGGGGGCAGCGGCGCTTCTTCGGATTTCTTCGCGTCGTCGTCGGGGTCGCAGTGCAGGCCGCCGGGTTCGGCGCCGCCCAGCGACTGCGCCGGTGCGTGGCCGCCATCGGCGACGGTCTGCGCCGCGCTGCGCGCGCGGCTTTCGCTGGCGTCGGATCCGCCGCCCTGGCGCTGCTGCGCGACGTGCGCGAGTTCGTGCGCGAGCAAGGTGCGGCCTGCTGTCGAATCCGGCGCGAAGCGTCCCTGCGCGAACGCGATGTCGTCGCCGCTGGTGACCGCCTTGGCGCCCATCGAGCGCGCGAACGCGCCCGCATCGGGCCCGGTGTGCACGCGCACCTGCGAAAAATCCTGGCCGAAGCCGCGCTCGAAGAAGGCGCGCTGCTGCGGTGGCAGCGGTGCGGTCTGGGCCGTGGTGTCAGGCACGGCGCCGGAGGTCGCGCGCTTCGCCGGCATCGATGACGGTAGGCGCTGTGTGTCGGTTCTGCCGGGACGTTTCATTTCGTTGCCTTCTTCGCTGCGGGCGTCCATTGGATGTCGCGCGCTTTCGCGGATTCGATGCGGCCGTTCATCGCCTTGGGCATGTCCATGCGGTCCGGACCGACATCGGCGGCTGCGAAATCGAGTCGGGTGAGGCCGACGCTCGAGATGTCGATTGCGCCGGTGCTCAGGCGGCTGCCGAGCGTATCGGTCTTGAGCTGCATCTCGGAGACGTGCGCCGAAAGATTGAGCAACAGCGATTTGACGTGGTTGCCGGTGCTGTCGGACGCCTGGAAGCGGAACGGCAGGTTGGACTTGCTGTCGGCCAACTGGATGTAGCCCGCGTTGCCCAGTTCGATCCGGGTCTTGCCGGGCAGCTTCAGATCGATATCGACGTTGTAGAAGCTCAATTGATCCAGAGACCGCGTCGGCGGACTGTGCCAGGGCATGGTCGGCGGTGTTTGCGGTTTGTGCTTGAAGAAGGTCGAGATCTTGATCTGGTTGCCCGCGGCGAGCGTGGCCTCGTCGCTGTTCAGGTCCCACCAGATCCGGGAGCCCGCGATCGAGATATTGAAGCGCGCGGGAATGGCGCCACCGTACTGCGGCGCGGTGTAGAAGAAATCGACCGCGGCGTCGCCGAGCCCCAGGGCATTGTCCTCGACCTCGGAGTAATCGAACTGGCCGTTCTTGATCGGAATGCGGACCTGGTATTCGGAATCGAAGACATTGATCGCCCAATGCCCGTGCGCATGGACGTCGAAGTCGATCTTGCCGTTCAATTTGTCCATGAAGTTCCAGTCCGGACCGTAATCCAGGCCTTTCGATCCGCCGCCCGAGGATCCGCCCATGTTCAGGACGTCGTCGATGTGGAAATCGGCCTCGGAAATGTCGAGTTCCGGAATCAGGATGCTGCCGTCCTTGCGCATCTCGAACGCGGGCTTGCCGTCCTTGCGCTTCGCCAACTGCGCCTGCTTGAGATCGATGCTCAGCCCGATCTCCTTGTTGTGATAGCGGAATCCCTGCAGGTCGATGCCTTCGATGCTGATGTCGCCGTCGGCATTCTTCTTGAAGCCGGTGATGGTCAATCCCGGCGTGGCATCCTTGTGCGCGGTTCCGCCCTGCTTCACGTCGCCCTTGATCACGGTGAAGTCGGACCCGGCGATCTTGCCGTCGATGTTCTCGAGCGTCGCCTTGGCCAGTTCGATGGTGTTGCCCTTGTTGCCGAGGAATCCCATCGAGAACGCGCCGAGGGTGAGGTCGGCGTGTTGCACCCACAGTTTCGGCAGGTCGGCGCCGAGCTTCTTCATGGTGCCGGACTTGAACCCGAGGGATCCGTAAAGATTCCAGTCGTGCTCCGCGTCGATCACGAACGCTTCGGGGTACTCCTCGCCGGGCGTCATCGAAATATCGCTGATCAGGCCGCTGCTGGTGGACGGCAGGACGATCGTCAATCCTTTCGAAGGCAGGGTGGCGGTGAATCCCTTGGTGGTCAGGCTGGTGGCGGCCAGGCTGTAGATGTAGATGCGCTTCACCGGCGGGTCGCCGGCCTTGGCATCGTGGTTCATCTCGATCGAGACGCTGGCCTTGAGCCCGATCAGTTCCGCGGGGCTGCCGCCCGGGATCTGCAGGCCGAAGTCGGGACTGTTCACGGACAGGCTGTTGAGCTTGATCGACGGCAGATCCAGCGCCGGCATGTCGAGGAACGTGCCGTCGTAGCTGATTTCGCCGGTATCCGCGTGATCGATCTTCGCGTCGAAACTGTGCTTGCCCTTGGAGCCCTTCACGCCGATCGAGACATCCTTCGCGCGCCCCTTGGCCAGCCCGCCGGGCAACAGCGAGACGTGGATCCCCTTGACGTCCGCATCGACATCGAGATCCAGATCGCCTTTCTTGACCTTGCCCTCGGCGACGGTCAGCGATGCCAGATCGATCTCCTTGCCGCCGCTCTCGGCGAAATGCACGTCGAGCGACGAGGCGTTGAGCTTTCCTTTCGCAGTCAGGCCGTTGGTCATCGCCACCGCGACCTTGACATCGTCGAACGCCGCGACGTGGATCCCGGTCGACTTGTCCTTGGTGGCGCGGCTCTTGTCCTCGTGGATCTTCATGTCGTCCAGTTCGTCCGGCGACAGCTCGAACGACAGGGCGCGCATGGTGATATCGCGCAACGCGCCGGATGCGACATCGACGCGCATGCCTTTTTCGTAGTGCTCGTAGCCGATGTCCTTGGCGTCGATGCGGTCGATGTGGAACTCGTCGACATCGACTTTCGACATGTAGGTCTGGTTCGGCCGCTCGGCATCGGGCTTGGGCGAATAATGGATGATCGCCGACACGGTGAGATTGCTGATCGTGCTGCGGCCATCGCTCCAGATCAGCGACTCGGGGCTGATGTAGGACAGGCCTTCGACGGCGACGGTCGGTATCTCCAGGTTCCGGATCCGGATATACGTCGAGCTGTAGACGATGCTGCCCTTGATCGGCCCCAATGCGATTTCTTCGGCATTGATCGTGTCGGGCCCGAGCTGTCGCGAGCTCAATGTCTTGAGCACCACGCCACCGACCATCGCGCCGTCCGGCTTGCCGGCCTCGATGGTGATGCCGCCATCGATGGCCTTGTCCAACGACCAGTCCTTGTCGAGGACATCGCCAAGCCCGCTCAGGGACAGATCGAGATCGGTTGCCGTCAGTTCCGCCAGACTGACCTGCTGCAGCCAGTATTTGAGGCTTTCCCGGTCGATGGCCAAGGCCTTGGACGCCGCATCCGCCCTGGCCTGATCCTTCGCTTCCGTCGCCTGCGCGAGCGCCAGCTGATCCTGGGCGATGGTCGCGTGGATCGCATCCAGATTTTCGAGGAAGCGATCGAGTTTCTTCAGCAGGACCTTGCGCTTCTCCTTCTGCGCCGGCGTCAGCGTGGTTTCGTCGCGCAGCTCCAGGCGGGCTTTCGCGGCCCGCATCAGGCGTTCGCTGAAGGCCACGGTGGCGCCCTTGATCGATATCTTCGGCGACGCGATGCGCGCGCTGGCGTTGCCGCCGTTGATGTCGAGCGAGACATCCAGCGCGGCGCGTTCGTCGCTGCTCTCGAATGCGATTTCATCGGCGCCGATGCCCGAATCCGGGTCGTCCAGCCCCTTGATCTGCAGATAGGCGGCGCTGAGTCTTCCGCTCTGCAGGTTCTTGCGCCAATCCTTGAGCCCGAGCACGCCGTCCTTGACCCGCGCATCCAGAGAGAACCGGCGTGCGTAGGCCGAATCGATCTTGAGCCCGGTCTTGGGATCGACCAGGCCCACGGCCGTGAGCTCGTCGGCGCCGATGCCGACGCTGCCTTCGGCGCCGAAACGCAGGGAGGCGCCTTCCATGGTGACCGCGCGGATCCGGAACGCGTTTTCTTCTTCGTAGCTGAGCAATTGCCGGCGCGCATCGAGGAATTCGCCGCGCTGCTTGTCCGTCAACTGTTCCGGGTCGAGTTTCAGATAGCTGTCGTAGCGCTGGGCATTCGCGATGCGCTGCTCCAGCTGCTGCTTGCGCGCGATGTGCTCCGGACGGGACGGGTCCATTTTCTTGAGGAAGGCATCGAGATCGTGCTGCGCGTCTTCCGGCTTGGGGATCGAGCCGGTCAGTTTGAGATCCGGCAGTTCGACGTGACCGATATCGAGCGTGAAGTTGTCCTGCGGCCCGGGCGCTTTCTTGACCACCGGGTTTCCGCCCTCGATGAAGCGGCTCAATGTGTCCGAGTCGCTGAGCATGCCCAGCATCGCCGTCGTCGAATTGCCCTGGCCGTGCAGATTGCCCAGGTCGAGATTCTTGACCGGCGAGTCGGCGATTCCGCTGATCTTCACGCGGCCCACGTCCATCACCGTGCCGAGCAGCGAGGCTTTCAGTTTTTTCAGTTCGTCGCGTTCGTCCTTGGGCAGTTCGCGCGGCGGCTTTTCGGCGGACAGGGCTTTCTGGCGTTCCTCGATACCGGCGATCCTGGCCTGGTTGGCCTTGACCTGCGCGATTTCCGCCTGGGCATGCTCGATCTGCTTCTGCAGCTGGCCGATGGCTTTTTCGTGCACGCCGCGCTGGGTCTCGTCGCTGCTGGCGTCCAGCGCCTTGCGTTCGCGCTTCATGCGCGTTTCCAGTCGAACCGCCGAATACTTCAGCGCGTCGAGATAGGCTTCGACCGTGCCGCCGCCGGCGATATCGAGATTCTCGACCACGATCGATTCGATATAGCTGCCGCCGCTGGTGGTGACGCCCTTGAGCTTCAGCGAACCCAGCGAGATCTCCAGATTCATTCCACTGGACGGCTTGAAGAAATTCGCGCCGAGTTCTTTGCCGGAATCGGCGGAATTGACCACGTTGGCCATGGCGCCGACGCCCGACGCACCGCCCACCGGAAACAGGAAGATGTCGGCGAACACGCCGCCGACGCCATCCACCAGCAGGCCGTCGCGGGGCTTGTCCATCTGCCCGAGGTCTTTCCCCGACGGATGGATCAGCAGCCGGAACTGTTCGAGTTCGGTCTCGTTGACCGATTTCATGCTGTCGGGCGTGATCAGCATCAGGTTGTCCACTTCGGCTTCGCCGATGTAGATGTCGATGACGTTGAGCTGATTCTTCGTGGACGCGGTGGGATAGCGCAGCGTGATCGCGACGTTGCGCAGATCGATCCGCCCGGTGCGGATCGTCATGTCCGACAGCGGATAGTTGATCGCGGCGATGGCCAGATGTTCGGCCTGCAGTTCCAGCACGCCCAGATTGCGGTCCCATTTCACATCGGCGAAATTGACCCCGCGCTTGTCGCGTTTGGCCTGCTCTCCGGCGACACCGAGTTTGTCCAGGCTCTCGAAACGCGCACCCAGGAAGCTGCCGCCGGTGATGTCCTGGAATTCGACCAGATTCAGCCCGGTGCCGCCCAGTGCGGTGGTCGCGGTTTCGACATCCTTGCTGCTGAAGATGAAATCGAGCCCGCCGACGACCTTCTGGTTGATCCAGCCGAGGTTGCCTTCGTTCCAGAACGGATTGCCGGCCATGATCTTGCTGTCCGGCGACAGTCGCGGCGCGGCGTTGCCTTCGTGATCGACCGCATCGGGGTTGTAGAGCTTGAGCGTTTCGACTTCCGCGAGGATGTCGTCGTTGGCGTATTTGGCGCCGCCTGCGTCGTAGCGCCGTTTGGACTCGGCGAACACGAAATCGTAATGGCCGGCGGCCATGGCCTGTCCGGCGATGCCGCGCAGCCGTCCGGCCTGCGTCCAGGTTTCATCGAACATCAGCTGGGTGAGGATCGAATCGCGGTCTTCGCCGTTCTTCCCGCCCTGATAGAAATGGGTCGTCTCGGCTTCGCGCTGCGAGGTCGAAAGATTCGCGGTGACCCGGCCCCACGGCCCGCCTTCTTCGTACTCCATGATCGCGCGCCGCGCCCGCGCGGGCATCGAACGCACCAGTTGATAGGCCAGATAGGCTTCTTCACTGTCGACGTGAGAGAAGAATCCGCTGATGCTGTTGATGAGCATGCCGATGATCGGGATCTTGACGTTGATCTCATCGGTCAGCCGGAGCACCGATTCGATGCTCTTGTAGCCGGTGCGCGCCAGCAGCAGCTGCAGGAAGACCTTGCGTTCCGGTGCGTTCTGCGCGTACAGCGCCTTGACCGGCACCTGGTCGATCAACGCCTGCAGGTAATCCTTGTCTTCGTGATACCAGTAGGCGCCATCGTCCTGTTTGACGTAGGAATGGGTGACCAGTCCGTCGGCGATGGCGCGCAGCGTCGGCATGTCGTGAACATAGGGCACCAGGTCGCCGAGAATGCCCATCGCGTCCTTGTCGGTGACCACCCATGCATCCAGCCGCGCACGGATCGATTCCACCAGCGCCGACAGGGCGCCGCCGCTGGATTGGTCCTTGAGCCAGACGGCCTTCGTTTCCTGGATGGTTTTCGCCAGCGCCTGCTCTTCGGCACGCGCCTTCTGCAGTTGGTCGCTGGCTTCGGCTTCCCAGCGCGCGCGGTTGTCCGGATCGGGCGCGAACTGTTCGATGAGCCGGATGACCGCACCGTTGTCGCTCTTGAGCAGCGCGATCCGATTCTTCTGCTTGAGGTGCTTCACCACCCTGTCGCAGGTGAAGACCTCCAGTACGGTCAGGCCGGACAGATCCATGTCTTCGAACAGATCTTCGTCGAATTCCGCGTTGATTTCGCTGTCGGTCAGTGCGCTGTAGCAGATCAGCACTTCCGGCCTGAAATGCTTGCGATGCACGCTGTGCATGTTGTCGACGAGGTCGACGCGTTCGCTGGAGCTCAACGCACCGATCAAGGCTTCGGCCGTCGGCGGCGGCAGGGTCTTGAGGATCAGCAGGACCTGGTCGACGTCGCCATCGGAGATCCACAGTCCGCCGAGCAATTGGCGGATCCGCGCCATTTCCGGCTCGTGGTTCTGCATCGCGACCAGTTCGAACGGAAGCTCCTTGGTCGCGTCGGTGTCGGCGGCCAGCACGTGCGTCGGCAATGCGACCGAAGGCCGCTGCAGGCGTTCGCGCGCGGCGAATGCCCGGCCGATGACATCGGCTTCCGTCTCCGCCGCACGGACATCCGGCGTGCCCGCCAGTCTCCGCTGCGCGGCGTGCGCCGCTTCGTGCGCCAACAGATAGCGCCCGGCGTCCGTCTCCGGCCGGTAACGCTGCGGATGCAGCAGGATGTTCTGATCCTCCTGCAATGCCGATGCGCCGCGCGCTTCGATGCGCGCGCCGCCTGCGGCCGTCACCGTGATCCGCAGGCGACTCAGATCCAGGCCCAGCGCGGGCGCCAGTTCCGCGAGGAGTCGGCGGGTGAGCTGCGCGCGGGCGCTGTCGGTGTCCAGGATCCGCTTGTCGGGAGCGTGCTTTTCGGTAGCGTGCTTGTCTGGAATCTGCGCTCCGCGAATATGGACGATCGCGCTTCCGTTGACCGCGATCCTGCTGAAATCCAGCGGCGGAGGCGGTTCGTCGGGCCGGCCGTTGCGGATCGGCACGAGCAGCGGTTTCGCGGCCGGTCGCGGGGCTTCTTTGCCGGTGTCGTTCGCGACGGGGCTGTTGTCCTGGGTGCTCACGCCCGCGCGCACGAGCGTGGACGCCGGTGGCGTCGCGGCTGCGGGCCTGGTCGTCGCACTGCGCTGGCTCATTCGCGCGGCCCCAGTGCGGCGTGCAGGCTGCGGGCAATGTCGACCCCGAACCGGACCGGGTCGGTCTGCGCGTTGCTGCGCAGCGGCGGCGCGCGCAGCCGTTCGATCGCGCCCGACGGCGTCACCGTGCGCTCGCTCTGCAACAGCCGCGTGAGTTCGCGTTCGATCGAGCGATGCAGGTGATGCGTCTGCAGCGGATTCAACGCTGGACCGTCGATCACGATCCGATCGATCGCGAGCGACACCGGCGCCTGCGAACCGGCGCGCGGACCTTCGCGTTCATCGCGGGCATCGCGGCGACTCATCGGAACTCCGCCTCGTTCACCGGTTTGTCCAGCTTGCGCAGCTCGGTGCGTACGGCGTTCATCAGCAGCGGCATCGATACCCGGCCGCCGTTGCCGGCGGCGGCGAACGCGGCATTCAGGGCGATGCTGTGGATGTTGCCGCCGGACAGGCCGAAGCGCGCCAGGCGGTCGTAATCCAGATCGTCGCAGGGCACGCCGGGCGCCAGCGCGTGGCGCCACATGCGTGCGCGCTCCACCGGGCCGGGAAACTGGAAATTGACCACGAAGCGCAGCCGGCGCATGAACGCGGTGTCCAGCGCGGATTTCATGTTGGTGGCGAGGATCGCCAGCCCGGAGAAGGCTTCCATGCGCTGCAGCAGATAGTTGATTTCGATGTTGGCGTAGCGGTCGTGGCTGTCCTTGACTTCGCTGCGCTTGCCGAACAAAGCGTCGGCTTCGTCGAAAAAGAGGATCGCGCCGCCCTGTTCGGCGGCATCGAACAGCCGGCGCAGGTTCTTCTCGGTCTCACCGATGTACTTGCTGACCACCGACGACAGGTCGATGCGGAACAGGTGCAGCCGCAGTTCATTGGCGATGACTTCGGCGGCCATGGTCTTGCCGGTGCCGCTTTCGCCCGCGAACAGCGCGCTGATCCCGAGTCCGCGATTCATGCGCTTGGCATAGCCCCACTGCTGGTAGACGCGATGGCGCTCATGTACCTGGCCGGCGATCTGCCGCAGCAGCGCGGTCGCTTCTTCGCCCAGCACCAGATCGTCCCAGCGCGCTTTGGGCTCCAGCCGCTGCGCCAGCGCGTCGAGTCGCGACAGCGACAGATCGCGGCACACGGTCCAGGCATCGGTCGCGCGCGACTGTGCGGTCGCCGCTGCGCCGTGGATCTGTTCGAGATTCAGCTGGAAGTGACCGGAGAGCTCGGCGGCTTCGCGTTCGCGTTCTTCTGCGGTCAGCGCCGAAGGCAGCGCTTCGCGCCAGGCCGCATGCTGTTCCTCGGACGTCGGCATCGGCACTTCGGTGGTCCACTGCGCCGTGCCCAGCGGCAGCGGCGCATCGCGCAGACCGATGAAGACCAGCCCGAACGGATGGCCCAGCAGCGTGTGCAGCGCGGCGACGACATCATTGCCGACCGCGTCCAGGCCATCGGCCTCGATGTACAGGGCGACCGGCAGCAGCAGGCTTTCGCGGTGCCACAGCCGCGCGAAGGTTTCGATCTCGCTGCGCTGGGTGGGCAACGATTCCAGCGGCAACCGGTACAGGCGCCGCCCCAGCGCATCGCAGGTCTGCGCCGCGACCGCGAACCGGCTGCCGCGATCGCGGCCGAGCAGTTGCAGGATCGGCAGCGAGGTTGCGCCGTCGTGGGCTGCGCGCAGCACGCCGAGCAGTTCGTCGATCTGCCGGTGTTGCGACGCGGCGAGGGTCGGCGGCGCTTCGCACGGCACGACCAGTGCGGTGAGGCGCTCATCGAGCAGGTTCAGGCCCTTGACCGCATTGACGATGCGTTCGTCGGCGCGCAAGGCGGCGGCGGTCAACGGCGTCGCGCCGGGCTGGTTGACTTCGAGCAGGCGCAGATAACGCAACGGCCGCTGCGGCGCCAACGCATCCCAGGCGGGATCGTCGAACAACTGCAGCGCCAGCGCGAAACTCGGATGGCCGCTACCGCCGCCCTGCGCAGCCGCGATCAGCGCCGGAATCGAAGGATCCAATTCCATCGCCGCGCACAGCAGCAGGATGTCGGTTTCGAACGGCCCCAGGCCCAGGCGCTCGGCCAGCAGCAGCAGTGCGGGCGCGGGTTCGGTCTGCGCGGCGCTGGCGCGCTCGGCGGCGGCGGTGTCGAGCAGATCGGCAAGCGCGGGCGCGTCGTGGGTCAGCTGCAGCGGCGTTGTCGCATCCGTCCCTGCCGGGGACCTGCGCCCGAACCAGCCGCGCGTCGATGTCGAATCGGTGGCGGTGGTGGTGGCGGTCGTGGCGTCCGTGGACGCCGGTGCGTGCGCTTTCGGCGCCATCTGCCGCAGCCGCAGCCGCAGCCAATGCAGCGATGTCGCGAGGTAACGGTTGTTGTCCTCGGTCCAGCGGTCCAGGTCGGTGTGGGCGACGTCGCGCATGTCCGGCCCCGCGTTCAAGCGACGACCACGGTTTGCTGCGGATCGAAATCGAAGCCGCCCGCGTTCGGCGCGGGCTGCACCGGCAGGCTGTCGATGCCGTCCACGCGCAGGCGGACCGGATGACTGCCGGCGACGACGTTGCGGACGGTGAAGTCCAGCGTCGTCGGCAGGGTTTCGTCGACCGGCGTGTCGATGGCATCGGCGGGAATTTCGATGCTGCCGAACAGCAGGCGCACGCCGGCATGCTGCGCGGGGTGCAGACGCGGGCTGCAGGTCACGGTCAGCGCGATATCGCCGGCGGGCGCCGCCAACGGCGCGACCGCGATCTGCGGCGACAGCGCCAGCGGCACCGCATTGCTGTACATCGCCGGCACGCCCGGCGCATCGCTGCGCAGGCGCAGCGAATACAGACCGATGCCCCAGCCCGCCATCGCGCCCGCATCGGCGGCGTTCGGCAGCTGTACGCGCAATTCGCGATCGCTGTTGCCGGCGATCGTCGACAGGGTCCGGCTGCTGTCGGTGCGGGCGTTCTCGAAGATCGCGCTGACGCCATCGGCGTGCAGCCGGCTGCCGGTCAGCAGCAGTGCGTCGCCCAGGCGCGCGGCCGGCAATAGATCCGACAGCGCGGGGCGCACGCCGGTCAGGCTGGGGCCGGCACCGGCCAGCGCGACCGGCCCGCGATCGCCGCTGCCGCGTTTGAGCACCGGCAGCGCGGCGCGGGTCGCGACGTCGGATTCGATCAGCACCACCGACACCTGGTACGCCATCGAGGGCCGATAGCGCGCCTGCATCGCGGTCCACAGCTTCGACAGTTCTTCGGCGCCGAGGAACTGCGGCGTGATCTTCAGCCATTCGATCTGCTCGGCGAGACTCAGCGCGGACAGGTTGCCGAACGGCGGCGACGGCGGGCCGAGCACCGTGCGCAGCTGCGCGCGGCTCAGCATCGGCGTTTCGTGCAGGAACTGCATCGCGAAGCCGAGCAGCGCTTCGGCGCTGAGGTCCTGCGCGCCGTAGGCGGTGAGCATGTAGTGCAGGTCCAGCGCCAACGGCGGATTGCCGATGCGCGCACCGCTGGCATCGCGCGCGGGCAGGGCGTGATTGCGCCAGCCGGTGTTGGGGGTGACCTGATAGAGGAACAGATTGAGCTGGTTCGGCTCGGTCTGGCCGGTGGCGATGCGGTCCGGCGGCAGCGCGCTGACGGTGACGCTGCCGATCGAGGACAGGTCGAGGCCGAGCAGACCGTTGCCGATCAGATCCTTCAGCGCGGCGGTGACTGCGGCGATCGCAAGGGCATTGCTCATCGGAGGTCGCTCATCGATAGGCTCATCGGCCGTTGCCGTGACGCTGTTGCAGGTATTCGTCCAGCCCGAGCTGCGGTTTGGCCGCGGCGCTGCGTGCCGGTGCCGGCGCAGCCGCGCCCGCGAAGCCGCGAATCTCGACCCGGCCGATGCTGACCTGCACCGCCGCGGGTGCGGCCGGCACGGGCATCGCCTGCAGCGCGGCGCTGCGTACGGGATGGGCGACCGGCGCTTTCGATGCTTCGCTGTGCGCCAGCCGGGGTGGGGGTTTCAGCGTCGACGCCGGTGTTGCGGGCGCCGGTGCGGACGCATCGCGATGCCGGTCGATGTCGCGTTCGATCACCGTGGTCCGCGATTCCAGCCGCGACGATTCGACGCGCACGATCTGGGTGCCGCGCACGGACATCGGCGGTGGCGCGGCGATCTTCGGCGACGGCGATGTCGTCGATACCGCAGCGGTGGAAGGCGGCGGCGCGGCGGCGGCAGCGCGGCCTGCCGCTGCTTCGCGCGCGGCCTTGCTGCGGGCGCCGCGCGTCGCGACCGGCGCTGCATCGATGCGCGGTTCGGTCGCGATCGCCGCGACGGGCGCCGGCGTTGCGGCCCGGATGCGGTCGGGTGCGGTTGTCATCGATGGCAACGATGTTGCCGGTGTTGCGATGCCGGTCGCTGGCGCGGCGGGTTGCGCAGGCGGTACTGCGGCCCGGCGGGACGAAGACGCACCCGACGCGTCCACGACGTTCGCCGTTTCGACGAGATCGAGCGTCGTGGCCGGAACCTGCGTGCGCGGCTCGAAGATGCCGGGACGGCGACGTTCCAGGATCGGCAGCGGCGACTGCGTCGCACGCAGCTGGGTCCGCCCGACCAGATGGCCGAGAAATCCCAGGCCGGTCGCATCGTGGTGCGCATTCGCGCTCATGCCTGCACCAGATCGAGGTAGAAGCGGCGACGGATCGGCGACATCGTCAGGATGTCGCGCTCGCTCCACGCGTAGTGCCGGGCGAGCGCATGCACTTCGGCGAGCAGATCCTGCGCCCAGTCGTCGAGCTCGCCCCACAGATAGTTCGCGATGTCCAGGGTCGCCGACCACACGTGACCGCAGGCCGGGCAGTTCACGCCCATCTGCAGATCGGCCATCGGGTCCTGTTCGGCCATCGCTGCGCTCAGCTGCCGCTGGACGTGGATTGGTAATGCCGGCGAAGCGATCGGCGCATCATCGCGATACGCCTCGATCACGCAGCGCTGCAGCAGCGAGGCCGCCGCCGTGTCGATGCCGGTGTCGGCGGGAAGATCGAGCAGATCGTCGCTGCAGGGCAGGCGGAAGCGCACGCGATAATCGTCGTGCGCCCACTGCACCGGTTCGCGCGGCTGCGGCAGTTGCGCCGGTGGCGTGCACACGTCGCGCACCAGGAAGCGCGATTCCAGGCGCTCGCCGCACTGCGGGCACGATCCGATCGTCTGCAGGCCGGGTCCGAACAGCGACTCCTGCAGCAGGAACAGACACGCATCGCGATCGCCGATGCTGACCTGGCGCCACTGCGCCGGGTCCAACTCGGGCCAGACCGCGCCCAGCAAACCGAGCGAGCGCTCGGTCGACGTCGCGCCGTGCAGGGTTTCCCACGCCTGCAACAGCGTTTCGGTCATGGCGGCGACGGCGGTCATCGGCGGGGATGCCAGGGCGCGGCGCCGGCTCAGGCCGGCTCGGTGAAGGTGGGTTCACCCGGCTCGATCACGGCGATGTCGCGCTCCCAGCCCTCGTTCTCGAGCTTGATGTGCTGGATCGCGACGGCGTTGGCGTTGGCGTCGAGATCGGGCAGCGACTGGAACTCCGACACCCAGCAGCGGAACACGTTGTACGCGATCGCCAGCTGCCCGGCTTCGTTGTACACCTCGATGGTCAGATTCTTGCGGAAATCCGCCAGCGACACTTCCGAGCCCAGCCCGGCGCCGAAATTCCAGATCTTGTTCGCCCACTGCTCGAATTCCTTGTCGTGGGTGACGCCGCGTTCGAGCGTGATCGCCTCGAACTCGGTGCGTCCCGGCGATTTCCGGCTGGTGCTGGGGTCGCCGCCTTCGCGATGCTTGACCACCTCGGTGGTGCGTTTGAGCGCGCTGATCTTGCTGATGCCGGCCACCGGCTTGCCGTCCCATTTGATCTGGAACTTGAAGTTCTTGTACGGATCGAAGCGCTGCGCATTGATTGTGAACTGGGCCATGAACGGTTCTCCACGAAGCTTGAACTGCGAATGTGTGCGGAATCCTGCGAGCCGGTCAGACGTCGATCTGTCCGGCGATCTGCTGCAGCTTCAGGACCACGAATTCGGCCGGTTTCAGCGGCGCGAACCCGACCACGACATTGACGATGCCGAGGTTGATGTCGTTCTGCGTGGTGGTGTCCTTGTCGCAGCGGACGAAATACGCATCGCGCGGCGAACTGCCCTGGAATGCGCCCTGGCGGAACATGTTGTGCATGAACGCGCCGACGTTGAGCCGGATCTGCGCCCACAGCGGTTCGTCGTTGGGCTCGAACACCGCCCACTTCAGCCCACGGAACAGGCTTTCCTCGATGAACAGCGCGGTGCGCCGCACCGGCACGTATTTGTATTCGTCGGACAGTTGATCCGCGCCGCGCAGCGTGCGCGCGCCCCAGACCACGCGGCCGGTTCCCGGCAGCGAACGCAGGCAGTTGATGCCGAGCGGATTGAGTTCGCCGTTCTCCGGGTCGGTCAACGGCACCGACAGCTGCGGTACGCCGACGAGGGTCGCATCGAAGCCCGCCGGTGCCTTCCACACGCCGCGACTGGCGTCGGTGCGCGCGAACACGCCGGCCACCGCGCCGCAGGCGGCGAAGGTTTCGACCTGACCGTCGCGCAGCGGATTGGGCTGGCGCAGGCGCGGGAAGAACAGCGCCGCATTGCGGCTGCGCGTGCCGACCGCGTCGTTGTCGAGGTCGTTGAAACCATCGCGCGCCTTGTCCTTGGTGTTCCAGGGTTTCGGCGCATCCAGCAACAGCATCGCGCGGCGTTTCTCGCAGTAGCTGGCCGCCGACGCCACCAGGCCCGCATCGATGTCGATCGTGTCGGCTGCGGCGCGATACGGCGGAATGCACAGCAGGTTGAACAGGTCGGTCTGTTCCAGCGCGTACATGCCCTTCTTTTCGGTTTCGCCGTTGGCGGGCAGGAAATCCGCGACCGCCAGCGCCAAGCCGTCCGACACTGTTTTGGCGGCATCGGCCAGCGCGGCATCCAGCGCGGCCTTCGCGGCGGCGATGGCGGCCAGTTCGGCGGCGACATCGGCCGCAGGATCGGCGTTGCGCTTGTCGGCCAACGCTTTGTTGGCGGCGGCGTAGGTCGCTTCCTTCACGCTCAGGCTGTCCTTGCCCGCAGCGATCGCTTCGCTGCCGTCCGGCGCCGCTGCACTGGCGATCAGCGCCGACTCGGCGGCGAGGACGCGGTCGATCCGTCGCGGGCTTTCGACCGCGGTCAGATTGAGGTAACGCTCGCTGCGACCGGTGGCGACATCGCGCACGCTCAGGTTGAACAACTGCGCCTTGGTGACGCCGAGCATCGCGGCGGCGGCGTCGGAGACGTTGTCCAGATCGATGGCCACCCGCAGCCCATTGCCCCAACGGCCCTCGCTGGCGGCGAGGAAGTCGAAATCGCCGACCGCGATCGCGCGTATCGCCGCTGGCGGCGCGGGCGGGTTCGAGTCCGGAACGTTCGCGCCATCGGCGTGGTACAGACGCACGATCACCGCCTGCGCACCGCCGTTGACGAAGAAATCGCGGACCGCGAAACCGAGCGCGGCGTCGTTCCAGAGGCTGCCGAAGCGCGCCTCGAAATCGCCGAAACTGTTGACGATGACGGCTTTGTTGACCGGCCCGCGCAGGGCGCGGCCGATGAAGGCCGTGATCGAGGTCGCGACCCCGGTGATCGTGCGTACGCCGCTGGAAATCTCTTCGACGTAGACGCCCGGGTAGGTGAGCGCAGCAGGCATAACCATTCTCCTTGCAGTGATTCGTGTGGAGTGTTTGTCCGAACGTTTTCCGGCGTCCGATCTTCCTGGGCGAGATCCTGCCGAATGCGATCTTGATCGGGCAGGATCCCGATCGGGTTCGATCGTCGTCAGCGCGGTTCGTCGTTCCGTGTGTACAGTGCGTCGCCGTTCGGCAGCCGCCGCACCTGCAATTCGCCCTGCAGCACCAACTGCAGCAATACCGCTTCGATGCGCGCTTGCGCGGTCACGTAACGCTGCCGCGGCAACCACCAGTTGGCGATGCCCTCGAGCGTGTCGGCCGCCTGTGGATGCCTGCCCAGATAGGACAGCACCGCTTCTTCGATCTCGAGTTCCGCGCAATCCCTTCTGCGATCATCTGTATTCATCTCCGCGATTCCGCGTTTGCATGCAAGTCGCTTCTGCACTTGTGCATTTCTGCATTTCTTGTGTCCGCATTGCTTGACTACAGCAATCTTCATGCCAGTCGCTCGAGCGCGGAAAACAGCGGCAAACGGTTGATTCTCGGCGCGGAAGCGCGTTCTGCCCGGGTACTTTCATACCCGGCAGCGAACGAACCGGGTGCGGAAAGACCCGGCATGATCGAATCGATCCAGTGCGCGGTTCACGCGCTTGGCGCGTCTTTCCAGCGACGCGCGGGAAAAGCGCGCCTCGTGCTGCACAACAGGTATGGAATGGCCCGCAATGCAGGCCGGCGCCGTTCAGCCCGGCGAAGCGCCATGATGTTCGATGCCGTGGCGCTTGAGCATCTTTCCGAGCTGGCGGCGCTCGGTTCCCGACAGCCGCGCGGCGCGACTGACGTTGCCATCGGCGCGTTGCATCAGCGCAGTCAGGTATCGGCGCTCGAACGACTGGATCGCATGGTGTTTCGCAGCCGCGAACCCATGCCCGGTTTCCTCCGGCGACGTCGCATCGCCGCCGGGACCGGCATGGCAGCCCCAGATCGCGGGCTCGGCCAGCGCCAGTTCGGCCGGACCGACGATTCCGGAATCCGAGCGCATGCATGCGCGCAGGATCACGTTCTCCAGTTCGCGCACGTTCCCGGGCCATCGGTGGCGCATGAGCGCCTGCAGCGCTTCGGCGGTCCATTCGCGCGGGCCGATATCCAGCCGTCCGACGGCGTCATGCAGCAATTGCTCCGCCAACAGGATGACGTCTTCGTCGCGGTCGCGCAGCGGCGGCAGCGCGACATACAGCGGATTCAGGCGATAGAACAGATCGCGGCGGAAATGACCGGCATCGACCGCCGCGCCCAGCGACAGGTTGGTCGCGGCGACGACGCGCACATCGGCGATGCGCAGCGGACGCTCGCCCACCGCACGGAATTCCCCGTTCTGCAGAAAGCGCAGCAGCGTGGTCTGCGCATGCAGGGAGAGCGAATCGACCTCATCCAGGAACAAGGTGCCGCCGCGCGCGTACTCGACCAGCCCGGGTTCGTTGCTCTTGGCGTCGGTGAACGCGCCGCGACGGTGCCCGAACAGCGCCGATTCGATCAGATTGTCCTGCAACGCCCCGCAATTCACCGGTACGAACGGGCCCAGGCTGCGCGCACTGGCATAGTGGATTTCGCGCGCGGCCAGTTCCTTGCCGGTCCCGGTTTCGCCTTCGATCAGCACGGGCGCATTGCAGGCCGCATAGCGCTGCAACAGGCGATGGGCGCGCAGGAACGCCTCGGACTGGCCGATCATCGTCATCGCCCGGCCCCGTGCCGTGGATGCGTATGCGATGGTGGCTTCGTTCATGGGGAACCCTTCCTCCAGTGCAACCACACGCCGACCGCATCCCGGATCGGCGCCCTTGTCCCCTTCCGCATCATCAGAACGCAGAAACAGCCACGGCTCCGGCCAAGTGCTTCGTGAATGGCGAAGCACCTGGCCGGAGCGATGATCCTGCGATTCGAGCGCCGGCCATGAATGCCGCCGGGTCATGGGCACCGGGCCGTGCTGGCCTGCCCCATGTCTTGTGGAAGCCCGACGCGTCGCAGCGGGCCGTCAGCGATCGGTGGCGGCGAGATGCCCTATCGCGCCGGGGCCTGGGCGGGCGTCGACGTGGCGCCGGTGTTCGCGCCCTGCGCGGCGCAGGTTCCGAAGATATCCAGCGCCGGCTTGCGGACGCCGGTCTTCACGTCGGCGAGGCCGAGCACGCTGTGGAAGAAATTGTCGTGCGACAGCGGCGCTTCGGCGTGGCTGCGCAGGCAATCCGGATCCAGGCCGCGACGCGCGCTGAAACGGTCCGCCGCCCAGAGCATCATCGGCACGCGGGTCTGCTGGTCCGGCGCGATCGCATACGGCGCGCCGTGGAGATACAGGCCATGCTCGCCGAGCGATTCGCCGTGGTCGGAGACGTACAGCAGCGCCGGATCGATGCGCGGGTCGTCGCGCAGCAGTTCAGCCGCGCTGGCGAGGATATGGTCCGCATACAGGATGGTGTTGTCGTAGGTGTTGCGCAGCTGCTGGTCGCTGCACTTCTGCAGTTCGTTGGTGCGGCATTCCGGCGCGAACTTCGCGAATTCCTTCGGATAGCGCGCGTAATAGGCGGGGCCATGGCTGCCCAGCAGGTGGATCACGAAGACGGTATCGCGGCGCACCGCGGGCAGTTCCCTGCGCAGCTGGCCGAGCAGCACTTCGTCGAAACAGCCCTCGGCGTTGCACAGCTCCGGGTCTTCGGTATTGCCGAGAAAAACTTCCTTCGCGCGCTTCGCCAACTTCTTGCTGCCGGTGTTGTTGTCCAGCCAGACCGCGTCGTAGCCGCCGCGCATCAGCACGTCGAGCAGGTTTTCGCGGTACTTCGCGACGCCGTCCTTGTAGTCGCGCCGGCCCATGTCGGTGAACATGCACGGCAACGAGGTCGCGGTGTTGGTGCCGCAGCTGCTGACGTTGCTGAAATTGACCACGCCAAGCGCACGCATCCGCGGGTCGGTGGCGCGGTCGTAGCCGTTGCTTGAATAACTGGATGCGCGCGCGGATTCGCCGATCGCCAGCAGCAGCACCACCGGGCGTTCGCCGGTCGGCAATGCGCTGCCGCGACGCGCGTCCTCGCCGATCTTCTCCAGCGGCCGGTTGTCGTTGCGGGCGTGATCGAGATAGGACAGGTTCGCCGCGAGCAGCGCGAAGGGATTCGCGATATGGCGCAGCTCCATGTGGTTGCGCAGCAGCGAGGCGATGTCCTTGCCGAAGCCGGCCGCCGCCGCGCCGAGCAGCACGAAGGCGATCACCGCCAGCTTCAGCCGCGACAGGATTTCGCGGACCGGGCCCTGCCAGTCGATCTTGATCCACCACAGCACCGCCGCCGGCAGGATGCCCAGCGCGCCGATGCTGAGCAGCATCCGCAGATTGATCCATTCGCCGGCTTCGCGGGCGTCGGTTTCGTAGACGCTGGCCAGGGCATGGCGGTCGATCACCGCGCCGAAGTCGCCGATGAAGTACGCGGCGCCGGCGGCGAGGATCAGCGCGAGGGCCAGGCCCGGCTTGAACGTCCAGCGCAGGCTCAGCGGCAGCAGCATCAGCAGCGTGAGCCCGAACAGCGCGGCGCCGATCGAGGCGATCACCCCGACGCCGCGAAGGCCGCCCAGATCCGTCGCGTCGAACACGATGCCCCAGAAGCGGACGTTCAGCGCCACCACCATGAAACCGACGACCAGCAACAGCAGGGCATTGGCGCGCAGGGTGGGGCGAACGAGCTTCGATGTCTTCTTCATCGTGTCAGCATCCGGGGCGCGGCTTAGCGCAACATTATGGGGATCGCAAGATTTCGCGATATTTTCGTTACTTTTGCGCTAACGGCAGCGACCATGCAGGCCGCCGCCGCGCCGGTGGATCACTTCAGCACGCGCTCGAACAGTTCGTGGATGCGTCGGTATTCGTCGTACCAGGCATCGGGATGGGTGAAGCTGTGGCGCTCCAGCGGATAGCTCGCCAGCTCCCATCGGCCCTTGCGCAGTTCGATCAGCTTCTGCGTCAGCAGCACCGAATCCCGGTAGAAGACGTTGTCGTCGATCATGCCGTGGCAGATCAGCAGATGGTCGCGCAGGCCGGACGCCAGTTCGATCGGCGACGAGCGCAGATAGGCTTCGGGGTCGAGTTCGGGCGTGTTGAGGATGTTGCTGGTGTATTCGTGGTTGTACTGCGACCAGTCGGCGACCGGGCGCAGCGCGGCGCCGGCCTTGAACACGCCGGGCTGCTTGAACAGCGCCATGAACGTCATGAAGCCGCCGTAGCTGCCGCCGTAGATGCCGACGCGGTCGCGGTCGGCCTGTTTGTTGGCCACGAGCCAGTCGATGCCGTCGAGGTAATCCTGCAGTTCGGGTTCGCCCATGCGCCGGTAGATCGCGGTGCGCCAGTCGCGACCGTAGCCTTCGGAGGCGCGGTAATCCAGATCCAGCACGATGTAGCCCTGCTGCACCAGCAGGTTGTGGAACATCTGTTCGCGGAAGTAGTTCGGATACTTGTCGCTGACGTTCTGCAGGTAGCCGGCACCGTGCACGAACAGCACCACCGGATATGTCCTGCCTGCTTCAGGCTGCTTCGGGCCGTAATATTTGCCCCGGATTTCGCCCGCACCGTGCTTCGACGGCACCTTCACGTACTCGGGCGCGATCCAGTCCTGCGCCTTGAATGCGGCGCTGCGCGTGTCGGTGAGTTCGCGCGCGTCGCCACCAGCGGCGTCGACCACCGCGAGCTGTGGCGGCAGATAGCTGTCGGAATGGCGGACCAGCAGTTTGCCGCCGTCGGGCGAGGCGACGAAATCCTCGACGCCGTCCAGCGCGGTGAGTTCGCGCACCGCGCCGCCGGCCACCGGCACATCGCAGACTTCGTAGTCGCCCGGCCAGGCGCGGTTGCAGAGGAACCGGAAGCGGTCGCCGTCGGCGGAGAGCTTCGGCGACGACGCTTCCCACTGGCCGGAGGTGAGCGCGCGCGGCTTGCCGCCGTCGTTGACGTAAAGATGCGAGTAGCCGCTTTCCTCGGACAGATACCACAGCGTCCTGCCGTCGCGCAGCCAGCCGAAATCGTTGTAGTTCCAGTTGATCCATGCGTCGTCGGTGAGGCGGTGCCGCGACTGCAGCCTGGCGCCCTGCAGGTCGACGGTGGCCAGCCAGCGATCCTTGTTGTCGACGGCGCGGACCAGCAGCGCGACGTTGTGGCTGTCGTCGCTCCAGTGGATCGCCGGGCCGTTGCCGTCGCCGTCGGTTTCGATGCGCGCAGCGCGGTTGCCTTTCAGCGCATCCTGTTTCGCCGCCTTGCGCAGCGCGGCGAGCGGGTCGTCGCCGATGCCCGGCAAGGAGTCGAACTTGAGTTCGCTCGCTTTCGCGCCGGCGATATCGACCAGCCACAGGCTGTGCGCGATCGGCTGATTGCGGCCGACGCGGGTGCGCACTTCCTCGAATTCCTCGTAGCCCGACTCGGTCACGTACTTCGGCATCTTGCCGGCGGTGCCGCCATCGGCGCCCTTCGCCGTGGTCACGACCAGCAGCCAGCGGCCATCGGGCGACAGTGCGCTGTCGGCGATCTCGATGTTCTTGCCGAGGTACACCGGCGCGGGCGCGCGGGTCGGGTCGACGACGCGCCACGCCTGTTCCTGCTTGCGCGCGGCCTCGCGGCGCTCGCGATCGTTCTTCAATGTGTCGATCAGGCGCAGCTGGCGGTCGCGCAGGTCGTCGGCGGCGGGCGGCTTGCCCGGGTCGTCGGCGGTCTGCACGTTCGCCGCCT
Source organism: Lysobacter sp. (assembly GCA_013141175.1). Taxonomy (NCBI): domain Bacteria; kingdom Pseudomonadati; phylum Pseudomonadota; class Gammaproteobacteria; order Lysobacterales; family Lysobacteraceae; genus Lysobacter; species Lysobacter sp. Next base: position 1,497,714 of record JABFRN010000001.1, on the reverse strand, counting down.
GCACGACGCCGTTCGCAGCGGTCCAGCGGAACCAGTCGTTGTCCGCGCGCCAGACCAGACCGCCGTCGCGGCTCCACTGCGGCAGCGATTCCTGGGCTTCGCTGCGCGTGAGTTGGGTCAGCGCACCGTTGCGCAGATCGCGCACGAAGATGTCGCCGTTGCGCGCGTAGGCCATCCGCGTGCGCGTGGTGTCGTACACCGGTTGCGCGGCGTCCAGACCGGCGCGCGCGGCATCACCGACGCGCGCGGATGCGCCGCCACTCACGGCGACCTGCCAGACATCGCGGATCGTCGCGCCCTCGCGCTTGCGTTGATAAAGCGCCTGGGTGCCGTCCCAGGACCACCACGCCTGATCCACGCCGCTGCCGATCCAGTCGGGGTCGGCCATGATCCGGTCCAGCGTCAGCGTTTGCGCCGAAGCGAACGGCGAAGCGAACAACGCGGGCAGCGCAGCCGCGATGGCGGCCTGCAGAACGAGCGGAAGGCGGCGGGTGGCGTCGGTCATGGTGCGGTCGCAAGCGGACGGAGATACGCGCAGCTTACCGGCCCGTCGCGCGGATGACAGCGTCCACTTCGGCACCCGCGCGGACGCAGCGACAGGCGTACAATCCGCGGTCGGGAGGGCGTCACCATTCGCGGAGACATCGATGATGTCGCTCGACCCCCTGCTGTTGTCGCGGATCCAGTTCGGATTCGTCATTTCGTTCCATATCCTCTTTCCCGCCTTCACCATCGGCGTCGCCAGTTGGCTGGCATTCCTGGAATGGCGCTGGCTGCGCACCCGCGATGCGGCATGGCGCGATCTCTACGTGTTCTGGCTGAAGATCTTCGCGGTCAGCTTCGGCATGGGCGTGGTGTCGGGCATCGTCATGAGTTTCCAGTTCGGCACCAACTGGTCGGTGCTCAGCGAGAAGGCCGGCAACGTCATCGGCCCGCTGCTCAGTTACGAAGTGCTGACCGCGTTCTTCATGGAAGCCACTTTCCTCGGGGTGATGCTGTTCGGCATGAAGCGCGTCTCGGAGAAACTGCATTTCTTCGCGACGTGCATGGTCGCGCTGGGCACGCTGATCTCGACGTTCTGGATCACTTCGGCCAACAGCTGGATGCAGACGCCGGCCGGCTACGAGATCGTCGATGGCGTCTTCCATGCCAAGGACTGGTGGGCGGTGATCTTCAACCCCTCGTTCCCGTACCGGCTCGTGCACATGGTGCTGGCCGCGTTCCTCACCACCTGTTTCGTGATCGGCGGCGTCGGTGCGGCGTATCTGCTGCGCGGCCAGCATCGCGACGCCGCGACGCGGATGCTGAAACTGTCGGTCGCCTTCGCGGCGATCGTGGTTCCGCTGCAGATCCTCGCGGGCGACATGCACGGTTTGAACACCCTGCAGTACCAGCCGATGAAGGTCGCGGCGATGGAAGGCCACTGGCGCGACGGCGAACCCGGAGAAGGCGTGCCGCTGGTGGTGTTCGCGGTGCCGAACGCGGCGGAGGAACGCAACGATTACGCGATCGAGATCCCGCGTCTGGGCAGCCTGATCCTGACCCACAGCGCCGATGGCACCATTGCGCCGCTGACCTCGGTGCCGGCCGATCAGCGTCCGCCGGTGGCGCCGGTGTTCTTCGCGTTCCGGGTGATGGTGGGCATCGGCAGCGCGATGCTGGCGCTGGTGCTGCTGTCGGCGTTCGCGTGGCGGCGCGGCTGGCTGTTCGATGTCCGGCACCGGGTCGGACGCTGGCTGCTGCGCGGCTGGCAGGCGATGACGCTCTCGGGCTTCGTCGCGATCCTCGCAGGCTGGTACGTCACCGAGATCGGCCGCCAGCCGTACACGGTCTACGGCCTGCTGCGCACGGCGGAATCGAACAGCGCGGTCTCCGGCGCGGAAGTCGCGTTCTCGCTCGCGGTATTCGCGCTGGTGTACGTGTGCGTGTTCGGCGCGGGCATCTGGTATCTGCTGAAGCTCGTGCGCAAGGGCCCGCAGCCGCACGAACCCGCGCCCGACACCGACGACGGCGAGAAAACGCCTGCGCGACCGCTGTCGCTGCCGGATGAGGCGCTTGAAACCCCGACTGCGGGAGGTGCGGTATGAGAACGCATCGTCGTCCCCGCGAACGCGGGGACCCAGTGTCTTCAGCGCAGTCCCCAATGCAAGAGCGCCTATGAAGCAGCCTGCCGTCTACATCATGGCCAGCAAGCGCAATGGCACCTTGGTACATCGGCGTCACCAGCGATCTCGTCGCTCGGACTTGGCAGCATCGCGAGCATCTCGCCGATGGCTTCACGAAAAAACACAGCGTCGATCGGTTGGTGTGGTACGAGCTGCATCACACCATGGACTCGGCGATCACACGCGAAAAGCGGCTCAAGAAATGGAATCGGCAATGGAAACTCGAACTGATCGAAAAAGAAAACCCCTATTGGAACGACCTGTGGCCGTCCATTCTGGATCACGCTTGAAGACACTGGGCCCCCGCGTTCGCGGGGGCGACGGAGGTTGATTTCATGGAAACCTGGCTTCCCGTCGCATGGTTCGCGGTGATCGCGTTCGGCGTGATGATGTACGTGCTGCTCGACGGCTTCGTGCTGGGGCTCGGCATCCTCGCGCCGTTCGCGGAAGACGACGACCAGCTCGATCACATGATGAACACCGCCGCGCCGATCTGGGACGGCAACGAAACCTGGCTGGTGCTCGGTGGCGCCGGTCTGCTCGCGGCGTTTCCGAAGGTCTATGCGCTGGTGCTGTCGGCGTTGTATCTGCCGGTGCTGCTGATGCTGATCGCGCTGGTGTTCCGCGGCGTGGCCTTCGAGTTCCGGTTCAAGGCACACACGCTGCGGCGCGCGTGGGGCACCGCATTCTGGCTGGGCTCGGTGTTCGCCGCGTTCGCGCAGGGCGTGATCCTTGGCGCGATCGTCGAGGGCATGCCGCTGCAGGCGGGCAAATACATCGGTGGCGCGTTCGGCTGGTTCAGCCCGTTCTCGATGCTGACCGGCGTTGCGGTGATGTCCGGCTATGCGTTGCTCGGCGCGACGTGGCTGATCCTCAAGACCGATGGCAGGCTGCAGACGATGGCGCGCACGCTTGCGCGACCGCTCACGTTGAATGTGTTCGCCTTCATCGGTCTGGTCAGCGCGTGGCTGCCGTTCCTGGACAGCCATGTGATGGCGCGCTGGTTCGAGGGCAACCGTTTCCTGTGGCTCTCGCCGGTGCCGCTGCTGGTACTGCTGGCGACCTTCGCGCTGTGGCGGGCGATTCCGCGCGACGATCGCGACGCGCGCCCGTTCGTGCTGAGTCTGTCGCTGTTCCTGCTCGGCTTCGCAGGACTGCTGTTGGGCATGTGGCCGTACATCGTGCCGCCCGTATTGACGATCTGGGACGCCGCCGCGCCGCCGGCCACCCAGGGCTTCGCGCTGGCGGGATTGGTGGTGCTGCTGCCGGCGATCCTCGGCTACACATGGTGGTCGTATTCGGTGTTCAAGGGGAAAGTGGCGGCGGACGCGGGGTATCACTGAGCGCGCCCGTTGCCCCGCCCCTCACCCGCCCTTCGGGCACCCTCTCCCCGCGTATGGGGAGAGGGAAGAGCGGGCGCACCGAGCGAGGGAGAGGGAAGCTCTAGCCGCAAACCGTGCTTTGCCGCACAATTCGCCGGGAATCCCCACGATATCCGGCGGTTGGGCGATACTTGGATACATCCGCCGCAAGTCACGCACGCAAGTGTTTGATTTGACAGGGGCGGGCCCGCAAGGGTCCGTGGCGCCAAGTTCCCCGCATCCGCCTCGTGGCGGCTGCGCCGGGTCTTTTCATCCTGTCATCCGAGGCACCTTCCGTTCCGGCCATGCATGCCTACGTCTACAAGAGCCAACGGAAGGCCGATACCTATCTTTATCTGGCCGCGCGCGACGATTTCGCGTGCCTGCCCGCCCCCCTGCGCACCCAGCTCGGGCCGCTGCAGTTCGTGCTCGAGGTCGCGCTGACGCCGGAACGCAAACTGGCCCGGGTCGATCCCGCCGTGGTTCGCGCCAACCTGGGCGCGCAGCGCTTCCACGTGCAGTTCCCGCCGACGATGGCCGATCCGATGACCGAGGATTGGGGGACGGATGGTTGAGGTCGACAGCATCAACACCGCACCGCCGCCGGTCCGTTTCGGGCCGGTGCCGCTGTCGATCGGTTGGCTGTCGACCGCACTGGCCGGTGTCGGCGGTGCGGTGGTCGGCGGCATGGCGGGCGTCACGCTCGCCGTCGTGTCCGGTCTGCTCGCCCAGCCCGCATTCGCATTGGCCGCACGCGGCGGCCGTTTCGTTCCGCGCGCGGCCGGCCGCGATGCGTGGCCGATCCTCGTGCTGTGGGCGCTGGCGCTGCTGGCGCTGTTCGCATTGATCGCATGGCCGCTGTCGGCGCTGCTGCAGGGGCGGACGCTCGGCGCTGCGGTGGCGGTGAGCGCTGTCGTCGGCGGCGCGCTGATCGGCCTGTGGCGGACCTGGCCGCTGTGGCGCTGGCAGGAAGGCGAGGGCGGCGCGCTGCAGGCGCACTGGCGTGCGCTCGGCGAGATCGACACCCGCGCGTGGCGCGGACTCGGCGCTGCGCTGCTGCTGGCGCTGCCGCTGGCCGGGACTTTGCTGCTGGCGTGGCCGGACCTGATGTCGTCTTCGATCCGCTGGGTCGTCGCAGGCGTGTGCGCGCTGGCCTGGCCGCTCGCGCATCGCGCATTGCTGCGGATGCCGTCGCCATCGGCGGTCACCGCCGATGCGTTGCTGCAGGAGGCGATCGACGACGAAGAGGCGGACGCGTCCACGTCGGACGTGGTCGCCACGCTCGATGGCGCCGATCTCGACGCCGCGCTCTACGACGCCGCGCGCCACGGCCGCGCCGAACGCGCGCTGGCGCTGCTCGATGCGGGCGCGAATCCGCATGCGCTGCCGCCGATCGATGCCCGCGACCAGCGCACGCTGCCGATGCTGGCGGCGGTGCTGCCCGATCTGCGCCTGCTGCGCACGCTGATCGCGCACGGCATCGATCTGAACAACACGCATGCCGGCATGACCCCGCTGATCGCCGCGACCCGCGACAGCTGGCACGGTCGTCCGGAAGCGGTGATGACGCTGCTCACCAACGGCGCGGACCCGCGCACCGCCGACGGCGAAGGCAATACGCCGCTGCATTACGCCGCGCGCAGTTCCGACCCCGGCGTGGCCGCGCTGCTGCGCGATGCCGGCGCCGAAATCGATCCGCTCAATCGCGACCACGCCAGCCCGCTGGCACTGGCCTGCACCGCCGGCAACTGGCGGCTCGCGCGTTTCCTGTTGGAACGCGGCGCGAAGCCCGAATTGCCCGGCGCGCTGCCGGCGCTGCATGCGGCGGCGGGTGGCGATGAAGACGATCCGGCCGGCGTGCAACTGCTGCTGAAACATCGCGCCAAGGCCGATGCGCGCGATGCGCGCGGGCGCAGTGCGCTGCATGAAGCCGCCTACGCGGGGCATCCCGAGATCATCGGCATCCTGCTCGGCGCAGGCGCCGACGTCCATGCCCGCGATGGCGATCAACGAACCCCATTCCTCGAAGCCGCGCGCGGCGGTCGCATGCCGGCGCTGTTGGCGCTCAACGATGCGCGTCCCGACGTGCATGCGATCGATGCGCATGGTCGCCATGCGCTGATCCTGGCGTGCCTGGCCGATGCGCCATCGCCGACGCTGATCCGCGCGCTGCTCGATCTGGGCATCGATACCGCGCACACCGATCATGACGGCAAGCGCGCGATCGACCATGCCGCCGCCGCGGGACGCTGGGCGCTGGTGTCGGCGATCGATCCGCATTACCTGTTGCCCGCGAGCGTCGGCGCCGACGCCGATGCGCCATTGCCGGATCGCCCGCCGATCTCACTGCTGCGCGATGCGCTGTACGAAGGACGCGACGCGCTCGACCAGCAGGATCAGCTGCAACGTTTGCTGCCGCTGGTCTCGCCGCAGGAACTCGGCGCTCTGCTGCGCGACGGCGGCTCGCCGGCCGAACCGGCGCAGATCGAATGGCTGCTGCGCCACGGCGCCGACCCCGAGGTCCGCGACGAACACGGCGATACGCCGATGTTCGCGTGGTTGGCGCAGGGCCCGGCCGCCGCGCCTTCGATCCACGCCCTGCTGCGTCGCGGCGTGTCGCCCGCAGGCGCCGGTGGCGTTGCGCGCTTCCTCGCCGCCTGCGTCGCGGCGGACCGCGCCGATCGCGGGTTGGAAAAGCTCGCGCTGGAATTGCTCGATCGCGGCGCCGACCCGTTCGCGCCCACACCGGCCGGCGACCCACCGCTCACGCTTGCGGTGCGCCTGGGCTGGACCCAGGTCATCGCACGGCTCATCGAGACCGGTATCGCACTCGACGTGCGCGACCAGCACGGCATGACCGCGCTGCATCTGGCCGCCGCGCTGCGCCGCGAACCCATCGTCAAACAACTGATCCTGCACGGCGCCTCGCCGAATGTGCGTGCCGCCGACGGCCAGACGCCGTTGGGCGTCGCGCTGTCGAGCGGCCGTCGCGATCTCGCCGACTGGCTCGACTGGCGGCAATGGCCGCTGCCGGGTCGCGCGCTGCGCCCGTCCGATCTGCCGCAGGCTGCGGTCGTCGGCGACGCCGATGCCGTGCGCCGCCTGCTCGACCTCGGCATGCCGATCAACACCACCGACGCCCAGGGGTGCTCCGCCCTCTTGCGCGCGGCCGGCGGCGGCCATCGCGCCGTGGTCGAACTGCTGCTGGCGCGCGGCGCCGACCCGAAGCTGGCCGCGCGGACCGGCGCCACGCCGCTGTCGGCGGCGGTGAGCATGCGTCAGGTCGAGATCGTCGATCGCCTGCTCGCGGCCGGCGCCACGCTGGAACAGCGCCTGCCCGGTGATGTCACCGTGCTGATGCTGGCCGCCGCGCTCGGCCTGCCGGATGTCTGCACGCGATTGCTTGCGGCCGGCGCCAACATCAACGCCACCGATTCGCAGGGCATCACGCCGCTGCACTGCGCGACGCTGTTCGGTTTCACCACCCGCGACCGGCGCCGCTTGATCGCACTGCTCGACGCGCTGCTGCTGGCCGGCGCCGATCCCGACGTCCAGGCGGCGGGCGGGGTGACGCCGCTGTTGTTGCTGCTGGGCGCGCGTGCCGAACCCGGCACGGCTTGCGACGAGGAAGTGGTGCTGGCGGGCATGGCGCGTTTGCTCGACGAAAACGCCAGTCTGCAGGTGCGCGACCCGCGCGGTTTCGGTCCGCTGCATCTGGCGGCATTGCACGGTTTGCTGCGGGTGACGCAGCAGTTGTTGCACGATGGCGCGGAGCCGGAAAGTCGCGATGTGCTGAACCGCACGCCGCGCGAGGTCGCGGTGATGCGCGGTTTCGTGGATGTGGCGGCGGAGTTCGTGCCGCAGTCGGGCAATGTGTCGATGGCGCGGTTCTTGAAGAATCGCGAGGGTTGATTTTTGCGCCGCTGGCGCTATCCAAAGTGTCGTCACCCCCGCGAACGCGGGGGTCCAGCGTCTTTGCGTTTTTCCACTGCAGGTTCAAAGCCTGTAGCTGAGCGATTACCGGGAAAGCCTGGAACCTTTTTCGCGCACCAGCGCGAAAAAGGTTCCAGGCTCTCCCCGCGAACCATCAGTCGTCATCTTCAAACCAGCAAAGCGCAAAGACGCTGGACCCCCGCGTTCGCGGGGGCGACGACTCAGTGAGACATGCAACAAAACCAAAACCCTCACCGCCCCAGCGGCAACCCCCTGAACGCCTTCACCGTGCGCAGCACGAAACTCGAATTCACATCCGCCACTCCCGCCTGATTCAACAACCGGTCCAGCAGGAAGCGCGAGAAGTGCTCCAGGTCGCGGACCACCACCTGCAACAGATAATCCATATCGCCCGCCAGCGCATGGCACGCCACCACCTCGTCCCACTCGTTGACGAAGCCGGCGAAGGCGGCCACCGCCTCGGCGTCGTGGCGCGTCAGCTGGACCCGCACGAACGCCTGCAGGCCGAGACCCAGGCGTTCCGGGTCGACTTCGGCGCGGTAGCCGGAGATCACGCCTTCCCGTTCCAGCCGCTGCACCCGACGCAGGCAGGCCGAGGGCGACAGATGCACGCGGTCGGCCAGTTCGGTATTGGTCTGGCGTCCGCCGCGCTGCAGTTCGGCCAACAGCAGCAGGTCGATGCGGTCGAGATCCACGGCAGGCATGGAATTGCTCCGATTTCAGATTATGCGCAATTTTATTGCAGATCGAGCGGTAGTGCTTGCAACAAGGCAAGCCTGTTGCGCCAAAATCCGCCTACAGTGTCCAGACCTCTAGCCCGCACCGGAAGCGCCATGACGCCTACCCCAGAACGTGTCGAACACCTGATGACCGACAAGGGTTACGTGCCGGTCTACACCACGGCGGTGGTCGAGCAGCCGTGGGCCGATTACACGGCCACCGATCACGAGGTCTGGTCGATCCTGTTCGCGCGCCAGCAGCAGCTGCTGGTCGGTCGTGCCAGCGAAGAGTTCCTGCGCAACCAGCTGACGATGGGCATGTCGGCGGACCGGATCCCGAAGTTCGACGACCTCAACCGCATGCTGCGCGCCGCGACCGGCTGGGAAATCATCGGCGTCGAGGGCCTGCTGCCGGAGTTGGACTTTTTCGAGCACCTCGCCAACCGCCGCTTTCCGGTCACCTGGTGGATCCGCAAGCCCGAGCAACTCGACTATCTGGCCGAACCCGACCTCTTCCACGACCTGTTCGGGCATGTGCCGCTGCTGATGAACCCGATGTTCGCCGACTACATCGCCGCGTACGGGCGCGGCGGGGTCAAGGCGCACGGCATCGGCCCGCAGGCACTGGCCAACCTGACCCGCCTGTACTGGTACACGGTCGAATTCGGCCTGATCCGCGAGGCCGGCGGCCTGCGCATCTACGGCGCGGGCATCCTCAGCTCCAAGGGCGAGAGCCTGTACTGCCTCGACAGCGCCGCGCCCAACCGGATCGGTTTCGATCTGGAGCGGATCATGTGCACCCGCTACCGCATCGACAGCTACCAGAAAACGTACTTCGTCATCGACAGCTACCAACAGTTGATGGATGCCACCCGTCCGGACTTCACCCCGATCTATGCCCGCGTCGGCGCGCAGGACTCGATGCCCGCCGGCACGGTGCTCGATACCGATACGGTGTTCCATCGCGGCACCGGCGAGGGTTGGCCGGACGAGGGAGATGTCTGAGGACGATGCGCGCTTCAGCGTGCGGTGCGGCGAATGCTCGTGATGCCCGCCGATAGGCTGGGCGTGACCGCTGTCGTGTCGGCTGCGGGCGCCGAGTTCGCGGCGAAGTTGGGCGACAGTGCGTTTTCGAGCCGGCACGACCCGCTGTCGATCCTCACACGCGGGTGGCAGTTTTTCCCCCGCAGCACCACCAGTCCGTTGGCGTAATCGGCGACGACGATATCAGGACAGCCATCGCCGTTGATATCGCCGACGGCCATGCCGTTGCTTTCGTAATGACTGGTATAGGTCGGCGGCATGTCGAACAGGACTTCTGGACGAAGACCGGATGCGTCCTGCAGGTAAACGCCGAATTTGTTCCAGCCGCCATGCGCGGTCGCCAGATCGGCCAGACCGTTGCTGTCGAGATCTGCGGCGACCAGCGGTTCGACGATGTCGTAACTCGGCAGGATCCGCCCCGCTTGCAAGCGCCCATCCGCGCCCTGCATGAAGAGATTGACCGTGCTGTATGGCCTGTTTTCGGGAATTGAAAGCGCGATGTCGTTGCGACCGTCATTGTCGAAATCCCCGATCGCATTGCCCCAAGGCCGTGATCTGCTCGTATCCAGGTCGTAGCGGATGGCGGGACCGATGCCGCCGGACCAGCGGTTGGGATAGACCCAGAAATACGCGAATCCCTGCCCTTGGGTGAGCACCATGTCGGGCAGGCCATCGCCGGTCACATCGCCGACGCTCAGATGGTTGTAGCCGAATGCGGAGGTGTTGAACGGCACCGGTTCCGCGAAGCCCCCGCGCCCGTCGCCGAGGTGGATCGCGGCTCCGTCGCTCCAGCTCTGTGCCAGCACATCAAGCCGGCCATCGACATTGAAATCGATCAACCCGACATCGGTGCTGCGCAGCCAACCAGGAAGCGGGGTGGGCTGGAAGTCGCGGTCGCGGTTCCCGCGGATCGCGGTGATCCCACGATCGTGGCCGACGATGATGTCCGTCGTATCGTCGTTGTCGATGTTGCCGACGGTCAGACCGGTGGCCTGGGCGGCGAATCCGAGGTAAGGCACCTTGATCGGTGCCAGGAGTCCGCCATCGTCTGCCTGCAGATAAATGAACACCTTCATCCCGTCGCTACTGAACCCCGAACTCACGGTGGTGAGTGCGATGTCCTTGCGACCGTCGGCGTCGAAATCTCCGATGGCGACGGATTCAGCCAGCCACTCGTCGACCGGATAGATCTGATAGGGCGCGTAGCCGAAGCCGCTCGAAATGCCGGTGACTTTGTGCGGGCCGCTGCCTCCGCTCGCGCTTCCAATCCCATGGGGCACGAAGGCCGCCTCGGCCGGGACCTGAACCGTCTGCCTACCGATGCCGTGGCGGCGCGTCGTCGCACGTGGTGCGGCGGCGACATCCACCGGACTCGCTGCGGATCGAGTCGCATGATCGTCTTGGGCGGCACGATAGGACAGGGATATCCCGCCCGCCAGGACCAGTCCCGCCAACGAAATGGATTTCAGGGAAAAAACGGTCATGTCGCGATCGTGGGTAGTGACTGGGCGGAGTATAGCCGGCCGCTTGCATCGCCTTGGCGAGCCGCGTGCGCCCACGAAGGCGCCCGGTCTTCCTGCCGCTTGATCCGGATCAAAACGGCAGTCGGCGTTGATTCATACTATTCGCGTCAACCGAAGGAGGCATCCATGGCCGCGGACACATACAACGACAAAGTAGTTTTGCAATTCTCGGTAATGACCGTGGTCTGGGGCATCGTTGGGATGCTGGTAGGCGTGATCATTGCTGCCCAGCTTTACTGGCCCGCACTCAATTTCGACCTGCCATGGCTGTCCTACGGCCGGTTGCGGCCATTGCACACGAATGCGGTGATCTTCGCCTTCGGCGGATGCGCCCTGTTCGCGACCAGCCTGTACGTGGTCCAGCGCACCAGCCACGTCCGGCTGCTGTCGGACAAGTTGGCGTCCTTCGTGTTCTGGGGCTGGCAACTGGTGATCCTGCTGGCCGCGATCACCCTCCCGTTGGGGCTGACCGAAGGCAAGGAATACGCCGAGCTGATCTGGCCGATCGACATCCTGATCGCAGTGATCTGGGTGGCCTACGGGGTGCTGTTCTTCGGCACCATCGTCAAGCGCAAGGTCAAGCACATCTATGTGGCGAACTGGTTCTTCGGCGCCTTCATCATCGCCGTGGCCCTGCTGCATATCGTCAACAGCCTCGCGATCCCGGTCACGCTCACCAGCTCCTTCCCGATCTACAGCGGCGCCGTCGATGCGATGGTGCAATGGTGGTACGGCCACAATGCGGTGGGCTTCTTCCTGACCGCCGGCTTCCTGGGAATGATGTACTACTTCATCCCGAAGCAGACCGGCCGCCCGGTGTACTCGTATCGCCTGTCGATCGTGCATTTCTGGGCGCTGATCGCCATCTACATGTGGGCCGGCCCGCACCATCTGCAGTACACCGCGCTGCCGGACTGGGCGCAGAGCCTGGGCATGGTGTTCTCGCTGATCCTGCTGGCGCCATCGTGGGGCGGCATGATCAACGGCATGATGACCCTCTCGGGCGCGTGGCATAAGCTGCGTACCGATCCGATCCTCAAGTTCCTGATCGTCTCGCTGAGCTTCTACGGCATGTCGACCTTCGAAGGTCCGATGATGTCGATCAAGACCGTCAACTCGCTGTCGCATTACACCGACTGGACCATCGGCCACGTGCATTCCGGTGCCTTGGGCTGGGTGGCGATGATCTCGATCGGCTCGATCTACGCGCTGCTGCCGCGCTTGCTGGGCCAGAAGGAAATGTGGTCGGTCAAGCTGATCGACACGCACTTCTGGATCCATACCATCGGCGTGGTGTTCTACATCGCCTCGATGTGGATCGCGGGCGTGATGCAGGGCCTGATGTGGCGCGCCACCAACGCCGACGGCACGCTGACCTACAGCTTCGTCGAATCGTTGAACGCGACCTACCCCTACTATCTCGGCCGTCTTGCCGGCGGTGGGCTGGTGCTGACCGGCATGCTGATCATGGCCGTGAACGTGGTGCGGACCTGGCAGGCCGCGAAGGGCCCGGTGCAGTACCCGGTGCTGACGCCGGACGCCAGCGAGGCGCGCGCCTGAGTTCCCCGGGCCGACGCCACGCCGCCACGACCCCATTACATCCGAGGCACAGACCATGAGCCACGCTCACGAGAAAGTAGAAAAGAACATCGGCCTGATGGCCATCCTGATCGCGGTCGCGATTTCCTTCGGCGGGTTGGTGGAAATCATCCCGCTGATGTACCAGGCCGAAGCGATCAAACCGCTGCCGGGCGTGAAGCCCTATCCGCCGCTGGAGCTGGCCGGTCGCGAGGTCTACATCCGCGAAGGCTGCTACAACTGCCATTCGCAGATGGTGCGCACGCTGCGCTTCGAGACCGAGCGTTACGGCCACTACTCGCTGGCCGGTGAATCGGTCTACGACCGCCCGTTCCAGTGGGGCAGCAAGCGCACCGGGCCGGATCTGGCCCGCGTCGGCGGCCGTTATTCCGACGACTGGCATCGTGTGCACATGAACAACCCGCGCGATCTGGTGCCGGAATCGAACATGCCGGGCTTCCCGTGGCTGTCCAAAGCGCAGGTCGACGGTGCGCTGGTGAAGAAGAAGATGCAGGCGCTGCATACCCTGGGCGATCCCTACACGCAGGCCGAGATCGATGGTGCGGCCGAAGCGGTGCAGGGCAAGAGCGAACTCGACGCCGTGGTCGCCTATCTGCAGGGCCTCGGCAAGCACGCGCCGCGGGGAGGCTGAGCCATGCTCTCCGGTATCGTCACCGCCATCCTGCTGATGCTCTTCCTGGTCGGCAGCCTCTGGGCCTTCAGCCCCAGACGCAAACAGGAATTCGAAGCCGCCGCGCAGTTGCCCTTCGGCGACGACGCGCCCGACGGCGCGCCAACGAACAGAACGAACGAAGAGGAGACAGGCCGATGAACGCCGACACGATGAATGCGGGTTCGATGAGTGCAGGCTGGTCGTGGTACATCATCGCCGTAGTGGTGTTGAACGTCGTCGGCTGCCTGTGGCTGATCTGGTGGACGGCCAAGCGCCGCCCCGGCGATCCGGGCCCCACCGACACCAGCCACGTCTGGGACGAGAACATCACCGAATACAACAAGCCGTTGCCGAAGTGGTGGAACAACCTCTTCTACCTGACGATCATCTTCACCGTCGGTTATCTGGCGTGGTTCCCGGGTCTGGGCGCCTTCGCCGGCTACAGCGGCTGGAGTTCGGCCAAAGAGCACGACGCCGACAAGGCCGATCAGGACAAGAAGCTCGCGATCGCGTTCGCGCCGTACGAGGGCAAGGCGATCGACGAGATCGCGAAAGACGACAAGGCGCTGAAGCTGGGCAAGTCGATCTTCTCCAACAACTGCGCCACCTGCCACGGTTCCTCGGCGCAGGGCGCGGTGGGTTATCCGAACCTGACCGACAACATCTGGCATTGGGGCGGCGAGCCCGACCAGATCCTCGAAACGGTGCTGAACGGCCGTCAGGCGGCGATGCCGGCCTGGGAAAGCGCGCTGGGCGGCAAGCAGGGCGTAACCGAGGTTGCGGTCTACCTGCAGTCGCTGCGCGGCGAGAAGGTCGACACCAGCCTGGCCAATGCCGGCAAGGGCAAGTACGAGACGATCTGCGTGAGCTGCCATGGGCCGGAAGGCAAGGGCATGCAGGCGCTGGGCGCGCCCGATCTGACCGACGACTACTGGCTCTACGGCGAGGATTCGCACATCGTCGAAGCCAGCATCGGCCAGGGCCGCAACGGACAGATGCCGGCGCATCAGCCGCTGATCGGCGAAACCCGCGTCCGCCTCGCGGCGGCCTACGTCTGGTCGCTGTCGCACGGCAAGACCGCCCAGGCCGAAAGCGCTACAGTAAAACAATGAGCCATGAAACCGCGCCGCAGCCGTTCGACCATCCGCCACGTTCGATGGCGCAACGGCTCGGCGCGATCCTTTGGCCGAGCTTCTTCGCCGCTGCGGTATCGACGATGGTCTGTTTCGCGCTGATCGACCCGTTGACCCTGCGCGACATCACCTTCCCCGATCTCCACATCAGCCGCGAAACCGGCTACGCGATCGGATTCTTCGCATTCTGGGCGGCCACCGCCGCCTCCAGCCTGTTCACCTGGATCCTGCTGCGGCCGGCGAGCCGCTTCAACCACGCGTTGAAGTCCGAAGATTAATTTAGTTATTTCTAATATAATCTTCCGGCCGCGGTGCAGCTGCGCTCGGCCCCGCCACCCCTTGCCTTAGCCGCCATGAAAAAACAGATTCCCATCGAAGTCGCCGACGACGCAGCCGCGTCCATGTACGTGAGCGAGCGCAAGATCCATCCGCGCGACGTCGACGGCCGTTTCCAGCGCCTGCGCGCGATCGCGGTGTGGGTGCTGCTGGGCATGTACTACGTATTTCCGTGGCTGAACTGGGACGGCCGCCAGTCGGTGCTGTTCGATCTGCCGGCGCGCAAGTTCTATGTGTTCTGGCTGAATTTCTGGCCGCAGGATTTCGTGTTCCTGGCGATGCTGCTGATCATCGCGGGTCTCGCGCTGTTCTTCTTCACCGCGCTGGCCGGGCGCCTGTGGTGCGGTTATGCCTGCCCGCAGACGGTGTGGACCGAGGTCTTCATCTGGATCGAACTCAAGCTGGAAGGCGACCGCGGCAAGCGGATGAAATTCGACAACTCGCCGTGGACCGCCGAGAAGATCCGCCGTCGCGGCAGCAAGCACGTGGCGTGGCTGCTGTTCGCGCTGTGGACCGGCTTCACCTTCGTCGGCTTCTTCACCCCGATCCGCGAACTCGCCGACCGCCTCGTGCCGTTCGCGTGGAGCGGGTGGGAAACCTTCTGGGTGCTGTTCTACGCGCTGGCCACCTGGGGCAACGCCGGCTTCCTGCGCGAGCAGGTCTGCAAATACATGTGCCCCTACGCGCGCTTCCAGAGCGCGATGTTCGACCGCAACACCCTGATCATCGCCTACGACCCGATGCGCGGCGAGCCGCGCGGTCCGCGCAAGAAAGGCAGCCTGACCAGCGTGCTGGACACCATGTCAAACCGCGCGCGCGGGCTGATCGACAAGGCAAGCGCCTACGATTACGTGTTCCGCGCCGCGCATCACCACACCGCTGCCGACAACCTCGTCGCCGCGCGCGGCAACACCGCCATCGCCGATCCGGGCCTGAAGGCCGAGCCGCTGCCGAAATTCGCGCCCGACGAACTGGGCGACTGCATCGACTGCACCATCTGCGTGCAGGTCTGCCCCACCGGCATCGACATCCGCAACGGCCTGCAGTACGAGTGCATCGCCTGCGGCGCCTGCATCGACGCCTGCAACGAAGTGATGGACAAGGTCGGCTATCCGCACGGCCTGATCCGTTACGCGACCCAGAACGAGATCGACGGCAAACCGTCGAAAGTGCTGCGCCCGCGCATCATCGTCTATGGCCTGCTGCTGTCGGCGCTGCTGGTCGCGTGGGCGTGGAGCGTGACCCACCGCAGCGAACTCATCGTCGAAGTGCTGCGCGATCGCAATGCGCTGTACAGCGAAGTCCACGAGCGCGTCGAAAACGACGATGGCGAAGAAGAGCAGGAAGACTTCGTCGAGAACCACTACACCCTGAAGCTCATCAACAAAACCGTCGCGCCGAAGGAATACCGCATCCGCGTCGATGGTCCGCGCGATATCACGCTACGCGCCGAGCATACCGTCGTGACCGCGCATGCCGAAGAAGTGCTGTCGCTGCCGATGACCTTGCGCGCGCCGGAAGACGACATGGAAGGGCGGCATGCGGTCAAATTCGTGGTCGAAGCCGTCGATGGCAGCGCCCGCGAAGAGGTTCCCACCAGCTTCTTCGGGCCGGCATCATGACCACGCCCGAGCGCAGCGCTTCGCCCTGGCGCAATCCGATGGTGTGGCTGATGGTCGGCTTTCCGCTGGCTGCCGTGGTGGCCGGAACCGCGACGCTGGTCATCGCGATCCGCGCGGGCGGCAACGACGCCAGCACCGACGATGTCCGCCGTACCGCGCAGATCCAGACCACCGAACTGGGCCCGGACGAACGCGCCGCCGCGCTGAAACTATCGGCCGTGTTCAGCGTGCACAACACCGAAGGCGAGGCCGCGCTGGAACTGCTGCCGGCCACCGGTGCATTCGTCGGTGCGTCCGATGAGACCAGCAGGATCCGCGCGCAGCCGCTGCGCCTGTTGCTGCAACATCCGACGCGCGCCGAGGAAGACCGCGAACTGCGGCTGCTGCCGACCGCGACCGGCTGGCGCGTCGAGCACGCGCTGGACATCCGCCACGATTGGCGGCTGCAGGTGATGCCCGAAGGTGGAGCCTGGCGCCTGCGCGCACGGCTGCCTGCGGGCCGGCGCGGCGTGCTGTTGGCGCCTGCGGTCGGCGAGATCGAACCTGCGCCGACCGCAGCCGCAACGCCTTCCGCGGAACCCGCGCCGGCACCGGCAAAGTAGGCGCCTGGCGACACCGATGTCCGCCGGGCCCACATCGCTCGACAACAGGATCCCGCCGCCGGTGGTGATGCTGTCGATTGGCGTCGCGATGTGGCTGCTGGCGCGGCTCGCACCGCAATTCGCGGTCCATTTCCTCCTGCAGTGGCCGCTGGCGACCGCATTGGCCGTCGCCGGACTGCTGTGCGAAGTGTTGCCCGGCCTGCGTTTCGGCCGTGCCGGCACCACGGTCAATCCGCTGCGACCGCAGAACAGCTCGCGACTCGTGGTCGAAGGGCTGAACCGCTACAGCCGCAACCCGATGTATCTGGGGCAACTGCTGCTGCTGTTCGCCTGGGCGGTGATCCTCGCCCACCCGGTGTCGGCGCTGTTGGCGCCGCTGTTCGCGCTGTACATCACGCGCTTCCAGATCGTGCCGGAAGAACGCTCGCTCGCTGCGCATTTCGGCGCCGAATACGAGGCTTACCGCGCGCGGGTGCGGCGATGGATCTGAAGCCGGGCATGAAACGCGCCGCCTGCTTCCACTGCGGCGAACCGCTGCCGTCGCAGCCGGTGATCGAAACCATCGCCGATGCGCCGCAGCCGTTCTGCTGCACCGGCTGCGCCGCAGCGGCGCGCTGGATCGGCGATGCTTCGCTTGGCGATTACTACCGGCTGCGCCAGAGCGACGCCGCGCGCGTCGGCACCGAGACCGTCGACTATGCGAACTGGGACCGCGAGGATCTGCTCGCCGAACACAGCGTCGTCGTGGACGGCGGGCGCGAGATCACCCTGCTCACCGACGGCATGCGCTGCGCCGCCTGCGCATGGCTGATCGACCGTGCGCTGACCCGCGAACCGGGCGTGCGCGAAGTCGCCGCGAATGCGGTCACCGGCCGCATCCGCATCGTCTGGGACGCCGCGCGCACGCCGCTGTCGCTGCTGTTGTCGCGATTGGCGTCGCTGGGCTACCGGCCGTCGCTCGCCACCGGCGAAACCCGCGAGCGCGAGCGTCGCCGCGATCGCAACCGTTGGCTGCTGCGCCTGGGTGTCGCCGGGCTCGGTGCGATGCAGGCGATGATGTATGCCGAAGCGCTGTATCTCGACACGGCCGGCGAGATGTCGATGCCGACCCGCGATTTCTTCCGCTGGATCACTTTTCTCGTCTCGACGCCGGTGGTGTTCTATTCCGGCTGGCCGTTCCTCGAAGGCATGTGGCGGGAACTGCGCGGCCGTCGCCCCGGCATGGACACGCTGATCGCGGGCTCGACCCTGCTCGCATATTTCGCCAGCCTGCTCGAAACCATGCGCGGCGGCGTGCACGTGTGGTTCGACGCGGCGGTGATGTTCGTGTTCCTGCTGCTGGCCGCACGCATGCTGGAGCAACGCGCGCGCGGCATCGCCAGTGCGCAGGTGGATGCGCTGGCCCGCGCGCGGCCCGCGCTGGCCACGCGCGAGCGCGTCGATGACAGCGCGGGCGCTCTCGCAGGCGTCATTGCAGAGCAGGTGCCGCTGAGCGCGCTCGCGGTCGGCGACATCGTGCGCGTCGCGGTGGGCGAGGGCGTGCCCGCCGATGGCGACGTACTGGATGCCGAGACCGCATTCGACGAATCCCTGCTCACCGGCGAATCGCTGCCGGTCGCCAAGCCCGTGGGTGCGATGGCCTTCGCCGGCAGCATCTGCCGCGAGCGCCCTGCGCGTTTGCGGGTGGCGCGCACCGGCGCCGATACGCGGTTGTCGCAGCTCACGCGGCTGGTCGAACGCGCGCAGGAACAGCGACCGCCGCTGGCGCGCGCCGCCGACCGCATCGCCGGCTGGTTCGTGACTGCGCTCATCGTCGCTGCGATCGCGGTGTATGCATGGTGGCGCATGCACGATCCCGCGCGCGCGTTCGAAGTCGCGCTCGCGGTGCTGGTGGTGAGCTGCCCTTGCGCGCTGTCGCTGGCGGTGCCTGCGGCGCTCGCGGCGGCGCACGGCGCGCTGTCGAAACTCGGCGTGCTCGCGCTGCGCGGCGAAGCGCTGGACACGCTGGCGCGCGCCGACCGCATCGTGTTCGACAAGACCGGCACGCTCAGCGACCGCGAACCGCAGCTCGCCGAAGTCGAGACGTTCGACGGTTTCGCGCGCGACGACGCACTCGCGATCGCCGCCGCGCTGGAGCGCGACAGCGGCCATCCGCTCGCGGTGGCGTTCGCGGTGGCCGGTCGGACGCTGTCCGCCAGCGAAGTGCACGGCGAAAGCGGGAGCGGCGTGTCCGGGCGCATCGACGGACGCGACTGGCGGCTCGGGCGCGCGCAGTGGGCCACGCAGCGCGGCGACGACGATGCGATCTGGCTCGGCGATGGGCAACGCGCGTTCGCGCGGTTCGTGCTGCGCGAAACCCCGCGTGCCGATGCCGCGCAGGCCTTGCGCGAGCTGCGTGCGCAGGGCCTGCGCATCGACCTGTGCAGCGGCGATGCCGAAGCGGCGGTCGCGCGCATGGGCGACGCGGTGGGCATCGACAGCACGGCGATTGAAAGTCGGCGCGCACGGCAAACGCCCGAGGACAAACTCGCCCACGTGCGCGAACGCCAGGCGGCGGGCGAAATCGTCGCGATGGTCGGCGACGGCATCAACGATGCGCCGGTGCTCGCTGGCGCCGATGTCTCGCTGGCGTTGGCCGATGGCGCGGCGCTGGCGCAGCGCGCGGCGGATTTCGTGATCGGCGGCGGTGCGCTGCGGCGCATTCCGCAGGCGATCGCGCTGGCCCGACGCAGCCGGCGGATCGTGCGCCAGAACCTCGGTTGGGCGATCGGCTACAACCTGCTGGCGCTGCCGCTGGCCGCGAGCGGCCACGTCACGCCGTGGATGGCCGCGATCGGCATGGCGCTGTCGTCGCTCCTGGTCACGCTGAACGCGCTGCGGCTGACGCGCCTGCCCGCTTCTGCAACACTGACCGCATGAATATTCTTCTCGTGCTGATTCCGATCAGCCTGCTGCTGCTCGCTGCGGCGATCTGGGCATTCGTGTGGGCGGTGAAGGGCGGGCAATACGACGATCTGGACACGCCGCCGCTGGATATCCTGGTCGACGACGAGAACCCCAGGCAGACGGCGCCGTCGCCGGGCGACGCGCAAGACGGAACTTGATCGACCGATGCCCGATTGGCTGGTGCCCGCGTTGTGGATGCCCGACTGGCTCGTCATCGGCGCCGCGCTGATGAGCGGCCTGCTCGGCGGCGTGCACTGCGCCGCGATGTGCGGCGGGATCGCCACCGGGCTCTCGTTCGGGCAGCGCCCCGCCAGCGCCGGCGCGCAATGGCTGCAGGCATTGCAGCCGAATCTCGGTCGCGTGCTCGGCTACACGCTGGCCGGCGCCATCGCCGGCGGCTTCGGTCATGGACTGGTCGCGTTGGTGCAGACGCCGACGCTCGCGCTCGCGATGCGCATGGCGGTGGGCGCGATGATGGTTGTCGTGGCGATCCGTCTGCTCGACCCCACCGGCAAGTTCAATCCGCTGGCACGTCCCGGGCGCGCGCTCTGGCAGCGCCTGCAGCCGCTGCAGCGCGCGCTGCTGCCCGCCGACACCGCATTCAAGCGCATCGGCATCGGCATGCTCTGGGGCTGGCTGCCGTGCGGGCTCAGCGCGACCCTGCTCGCCACCGCGTGGCTGCAGGCCAGCGCACTGCACGGCGCGCTGACCATGGCCGCCTTCGGACTCGGCACCCTGCCGATCATGCTGCCGCTGACCTGGAGCGGCGCCCGTCTCGGCCAGCGCCTGCAGCGCGGCGGCGTGCGCGTCGCCGCCGGTGCGCTGGTCCTGTGCGCGGGTCTCGTCACCCTGGCGGCGCCGTGGCTGATGCAGGTCCCGGCGCTGCACGGCGTGCTGTCGGCGCTGGGATGCCGGACCTTGCCGATGTGACCCTGCGCCGGCCGCGACCCGCGCCGAACCGGTCGTTTGGCGATGCGGACCCGATGCCGCGATACTGGTCCGTCTCCAGCGCGCGCCTGTGGAAGGGATCGATGCACCACACCCTGCAAGTCAAACTGCTCGACCCCCGTTTCGGCGGCGAATGGCCTTTGCCGGCCTATGCCACCGAGGCCAGCGCCGGGTTGGATCTGCGCGCCGCGCTCGACGTTCCTTTGGTGTTGTCGCCCGGCGATGCGTCGCTGGTGCCGTCGGGGTTGGCCATCCACATCGGCGACCCGGGCTTGTGCGCGGTGGTGCTGCCGCGCTCCGGGCTGGGCCACAAGGGCATCGTGCTGGGCAACGGCACCGGATTGATCGACGCCGATTACCAGGGACCGCTGATGATCAGCGTCTGGAATCGGGGCAGGGAAACGTTCACCATCGCCCCCGGGGACCGGATCGCGCAACTGGTCATGCTTCCGATCGTGCGTGCGCGCTTCGAGGTCGTGGATACTTTCGTCGACAGCGCTCGCGGCGCGGGCGGTTTCGGCCATACCGGCGTGCGTTGAGGGACCGCGGTTGCGCATTGCGCCGCACGACACAGGGCAAGAGAACCCACCGAATGAAAGACAGCATCCGCCAGCAACTGGTCCAACTCCGCCCTGCGATGAAACCGCTGGCCGTGCTCTGCGCGCTGCTCGCGCTGTGGTTGGGCTGGAGCGGTATCGCCCAGTTCCGCGACAACGAGCGCCGCAGCGATCTGGAAACCACCCGCGACAGCGGCGTGCAGTTGGTGCACCAGGCGATGTTGCAGGGTCAGAAACGGCTGACCGAAGCGCTGGCGCTGCAGGAGGTGCAGACCGTGCTGGCGGCCGGCGATCTGGTCAGCGCGGCGAAGGTGATCAGCGCCGGTTGGCCGAACGTGTCGCTGGTGCAGGTGTTGCCGCCGGACCTCGAGGCGGTCTACGCGAACCTGGGCAAGGGCGGTTACGGCCGGCTCGCGGTGGTCGAAACGGCGCTGGCCGAGAACAAGCTGCGGACCTGGATCATCCGCGATGTCGGCCAGGCGCGGTTGGCGATCGCCGCCCCCGCCAAAGTCGGGGACCGCGTCGTCGGCGTGGTCTATGTGCAGCTGCCGTCCACCGAGTTGACCTCGGGTCTGGACACCATCGGCATGATCGACAACACCTATCTGGGCCTGCGCCAGGGCGGCGTGACGCTCTGGGAGCGGGGCGATCAGACCTATTCCGACAGCGCCGAGCGCATGGCGGTGCCGGTGTCGGATTCCGGCATGCGGCTGGTCGCGGGGACCTCTCCGCCGCCCGCGCAGGCGCTCGGGCTGGGCGCGGTGCCGGCGTTGATCGCCTCGGTGGTCTTCGCCCTGCTGGTGTACCTGACGTGGCGGTTGTCGCGGCTGTCACAGGTGGTGGCCGACGAAAGCGGCGTCCCCTCGCCGACCCTGCAGGAAGCGGTGGCCAGCGCCCCCAGCCAGGCCGCCGGACCGGTGGCGCTGGAGATCCGGGAGCCGGTGAAGCCGAGGCCGCTGATGATCGACGGCAGCATTTTCCGCGCGTACGACATCCGCGGCGTGGTCGGCAAGACGCTCGATCGCAACGTGGCAGAGGCCATCGGCCACTCGGTCGGTTCGCTGATGCACGAACAGGATCTGCACGACATCGTCATCGGCCGCGACGGGCGGCTGTCGGGCCCGGAGATGGTCGAGGGACTGATCGCCGGTCTGCGCAAGGCCGGCATCAATGTCATCGATATCGGCATGGTGCCGACGCCGGTCGTCTATTTCGGTGCTTACCATCTGCGGACCGGATGCTGCATTTCGGTCACCGGCAGCCACAACCCGCCGGATTACAACGGCTTCAAGATCGTGGTCGGCGGCGAAACCCTGTACGGCGACGCGATCACCGACCTGCATGCGCGGGTGGTGGAACGTCGATTGTTCGAATCTTCGACGCCCGGTGGCCACAGCGAGCGCGATATCAGCGCCGACTACGTCCAGCGCATCGCTTCGGACGTGCAGCTGGGCCGGCGCTTGAAGGTGGTCGTGGATGCCGGCAACGGCGTCGCCGGCGAGATCGGCCCGCGCGTGCTCGAAGCCATCGGCGCCGAAGTCGAAGAACTCTATTGCGAGATCGACGGCACCTTCCCCAACCACCATCCCGATCCGAGCGAGCCGCACAACCTGACCGATCTGATCAGCATGGTGAAGCGTCTCGACGCCGATCTGGGCATCGCCTTCGACGGCGACGGCGACCGCCTCGGCGTGGTCACCCGCGATGGCGAGAACATCTATGCCGATCGCCTGCTGATGCTGTTCGCCGCCGATGTGCTGGAGCGCAATCCGGGCGCGATGATCGTCTACGACGTGAAGTGCACCGGGCGCCTGGCTTCGCACATCCTGCGCAACGGCGGCAGCCCGCTGATGTGGAAGACCGGGCATTCGCTGATCAAGGCCAAGATGCGCGAAACCGGCGCCGAGCTGGCCGGCGAGATGAGCGGGCATTTCTTCTTCGCCGAGCGCTGGTACGGCTTCGACGATGGCATCTACGCCGCGGCGCGACTGCTCGAAATCCTCGCATCCGCGCCCGAACTGCCGGACGAAGTGCTGCACGCGCTGCCCAAGGGCATCTCCACGCCGGAAATCAAGATCGATGCCCCGGATGGCGATCCGCATGCGTTCGTGGAGCGGTTCCGCGAGGGCGCGTTCTTCGAAGGCGGGCGGATGTCGACCATCGACGGTCTGCGCGTGGACTGGCCGGACGGCTGGGGCCTGGTGCGCGCCTCCAACACCACGCCGGTGCTGGTGTTGCGCTTCGACGCCGACAACGTCGAGGCGATGGTGCGGATCCAGACCGCATTCGGCGAACGTCTGCGACGCTTGAAACCGGATCTGGCGCTGCCGTTCTGAGTGCCGGCAGCGAACGGACTCGCGGCATCGCCTCCGAAGAACGCCGAGGTCAGCCGCCGATCGGTGCCGGGAGCGGTGTCCGCGTCGTGCCGCTGTTCTGCGCCTGCTTGAGGGTGCGATAGCGCGACATCGCGTCCTGGAAATCCGTATTCAGCGTTTCGCGTTCCGTTTCCTGGCGCTGTTTCAGCGCGCGCAGCGCCTGCAGTTCGGCGTGCTGGCTGAGGATCTTTTCACGGACGAGCTTGCCGACCGGCTTGGACTGCAGCTCCAATTCGTTGGCCTGGCGCAACAGGCTGATCAGGCTGTCGTGCAGGTTGGTCAATGCCAGCGCCGAGCCCTTCAGCGATTCCTCGACCAGCTCGAAACGGTCGCGGAAGGCGCGTTTCAGGTCTTCTTCGGTTTCGTAGGACGCCACCATCGCCATTTCGCGACGCTTGCGCTGGGCTTCGATCTTCTGCGCTTCATCCTCGATCGCCGCGCGGGCGCTTTCTTCGGCGGTCAGTGCGCGCGCGACGTGCTTCACCGCCGTGCCGGTGTTCTGGTCGAACTCGGTGCGCTGGCGGCCGACCGCCGACGCCGGCAGGGCATCGCTGCAGATCCGGTGCCCGCCTTCGTCCCAGCAGTAGAGTTTCTTTTCCTTCGGCTTCGGCTGCGCGTTCGCGAGCGATGCCGCGCCCACGGCGAGCGCCGCTGCGAGCAGCGCCAGCGTCCAGCGATTCGGCGGAGTGCACGGTTGCATCAAGGCCTACCCCCCGGTCGGCGCGTCGTGGTTGGAGGTGCGGCAGCCGTAACGGGCCCGGTAGGCCAGCAGACGTTCGCGTTGATCGAGAAGGTCGGCGCTTTCGCCAGCGAATGCAAGCAGATCGTCCAGACCTGCGACCGCGATCACGGGAATCCCGGCGTCCGCCGTGACCGCCTGCGCTGCCGACAGCGTTTCGTCCTGGCTGGACGCATCGCGCCCACCCGCGAACTCCTGGCGGTCGAGGGCGATCACGATGCCGGCGGGAATGCCGCCGCCCTCGCGGATCGTGCCCAGCGCTTCGCGGATCGCGGTGCCGGCGGTGATCACGTCGTCGACGATCAACACCCGCTTGCCGGCCAATGGCGCACCGATCAGCATGCCGCCCTCGCCGTGGGCCTTGGCTTCCTTGCGATTGAACGCCAGCGGTAGATCGCGACCGCGCCGCGCGTATTCGCAGGCCAGCGCGGTCGCCAGCGGAATGCCTTTGTAGGCCGGGCCGAACAGGAGATCGAAGCCGATTCCGGCGCGGTCCACTGCGTCGGCATAGCAGCCGGCCAGTCCGGCCAGCGCGGCACCGGAGTCGAAGCGTCCGGCATTGAAGAAGTACGGGCTGATCCGCCCCGATTTGAGCGTGAATTCGCCGAAGCGCAGCGCTTCGACGCGCAGGGCCAGCTGCAGGAAACGGGTGCGGTGGTCGGTCACGGGCGCGGCTGCGGGAAAGAAGTGCGGATGATAAACCCGGCGACCTTGAATCCCGGGCCAGCGATCGCTCCGGCGGGACCGGCGGCGCCCATGCAAGCCGGTGCGAATCCGTTACTCTTCACCCCGTCCGGCTTTTCGGCCCCGCTACCGGCCCTTCATGCGCATCATCAGCTTCAACGCCAACGGCCTGCGTTCGGCGGCCACCAAAGGGTTCTTCGACTGGTTCCGCGCCCAGGACGCCGACGTGCTCTGCGTGCAGGAAACCAAGGCCCAGGAACATCAGCTGTCCGCCCCCGAACTGCTGCCGGAAGGCTATCGCGCGTTCTTCAAGGACGCGATCACCAAGAAGGGCTACAGCGGCGTGGGCATCTACAGCCGCCGGCCGCCGGACGAGGTGCGCACCTCGCTGGGCTGGGCGCCGTTCGACGACGAAGGCCGCTACATCGAGGCCCGCTTCGGCAATCTCAGCGTGGTCTCGTTCTACATCCCGTCGGGGTCTTCCGGCGACGTGCGCCAGCAGTTCAAGTTCGAGGTGATGCGCTGGCTCAGGCCCATTCTCGACGAGTGGCTGCGCAGCGGTCGCGATTACGTGCTGTGCGGCGACTGGAACATCGTCCGCGCCCGCAACGACATCAAGAACTGGACTTCGAACCAGAAGAACTCCGGTTGCCTGCCCGAAGAACGCGCCTGGCTCAACGGCCAGATCGCAGATGCCTGCGGCGACGGCACCGCCGCGCCCGAGCGCGGTTGGCTGGACAGCTTCCGCGTGCTCCGGCCGGATGCGGCGGATTACACGTGGTGGTCGCAGCGCGGCGCCGCGCGCGCCAACGATGTCGGCTGGCGCATCGATTACCAGTTCATCACGCCGTCGCTGCGCGATGCGGTGAAGACTTGCGCGATCCACAAGGATCCGCGCTTTTCCGATCACGCGCCCTATGTTGTCGACTACGCACTGGAAGGCGGCGCAGCGAAGGGCCGCAAATGACGGGCGGTGCGGACACGAATACGGCAGCACCGGCGACTGCGGTACCAGTGACTGCAGCACCGGCGCAGCGCCCCGGCTGGCGCGATGTGCTGCGCAGCCTGCGCCAGCGCAAGGTCGCGGTGATGTTGCTGCTGGGGTTCGCCTCGGGCCTGCCGCTGTATCTGGTGGGCAACACGATGGGCTACTGGATGCGCGATGGCGGCAGCGATCTGTCCGCGATCGGTTTCCTGTCGTGGGTGGGCTTGGCTTACACGCTCAAGTTCGTGTGGGCGCCGCTCATCGACAAGACGCATGTGCTCCTGCTGGGGCGGCTTGGTCACCTGCGCGGATGGATCCTGCTGGCGCAACTGGTGGTGGCCGCGGGCCTGATCGGCATGGCGGCGATCCGGCCGGAAGGTGGCCTGATGGTCTTCGGTGTGATGGCGCTGATCGCGGCATTCGCATCGGCCACGCAGGACATCGTGATCGATGCCTGGCGCATCGAGATTTCGGACAACGGCGATGAACTCGGCCTGCTCAGCGCGAGTTCGCAGTTGGGGTACCGCACCGCACTGCTCGTCACCGATGCGCTGATCCTGATTCTTGCAGCGAATATCGGCTGGGCGCCGTCCTACTGGGTGATGGCGCTGCTGATGGGCGTCGGCATGATCGCGGTGTTCCTTGCGCGCGAGCCTGTCCGCAAACCCGCGCTGGGAGCGTCGCCGTCCGCACAGATCCTGTGGACGGCGCGCGGCGTGTCCGATGCGATCGTCGGACCGTTCATCGCCTTCTTCCGGGTGCACGGCAAATTCGCGCTGCTGATGCTGTTGGCGATCAGCCTCTATCGCATGCCCGATTTCGTGCTCGGGCCGATGGCGAATCCGTTCTACAAGGATCTCGGCCTGACCAAGGAAATGGTCGGCGAGGTGCGCGCCTCGATCGGATTGATCGCATCGTTGTGCGGGATCGCCATGGGCGGCCTGTCGGCGGTCCGGTTCGGGCTGGTTCCCACGCTGCTTGCGGGCGCCATCCTCGGGCCGGGCTCCAACGCCGCATTCGCATGGTTGGCGCATCAGGACCCCACGATGACCAACTTCGCGATCGCGATGGTGATCGACAACATCTCCACGGGGTTCGCCGGCACTGCGCTGGTGGCGTACATGTCCAGCCTCACCAGCGCCGGTTACACGGCCACGCAGTACGCGCTGCTCAGTTCGTTCTATGCGCTGCTGGGCAAGGTGCTGAAGGGGTTCTCCGGCCTGGTCGTGGAGAAGCTGGAGGTCGGGCGGACGTTGCTCGACGCCTATGCGCTGTTCTTCACCGGCACCGCGCTGGCCGGCATACCGGCGTTGTTGCTGTGTCTCTGGCTGGTGCGCCACGCGCGCACCGTGGCGCCGCCCGCATCCGCACCCTCATGACGTCATGACCGATCTCGTCCTCCGCGATATCGACCCCGTGCTGGCCGAACGCATCCGCAAGGTCGCGCAGACCAACGGTTGGGCGGTGCATCAGACCATCCTGCATCTGATCGAGCGTGGACTGTACGCCAGCGAGGGTGGCGCGTTGCGCTTCGACGGCTCCGAGTCGGACGTGATGCAGTCGGCGATCGCAGCGCTGGAAACCGTACCGAACGACCCGGGATTTGCGCTGATCGGTCGGATCGGCGATCCGCCGCCGGCCCCGGCCCCGGCACAAGAATCGCCGACCGGTTTCGACCCGAACGAGCTGGCGCGCTACATCGACAGCGTGCCGGTGGGCTCCAAGCTCGGTGGACGCGAATGACCGCAATCGACTCCCGTCGGCGGCGCGTGTAGGAGGGCCTTCAGGCCCGATGCTTTTGCCGAGGCGCCCCACACAACGCCCTGATCCAGTCAGCCGGAATCGTCAGCCGGAATAGATCGCACCCAGCACCCGCAGCCCTTTCGCGCCGGTGACGCCGGGCAGGTTGCCGGGCAGTCCCAGCAGCGTCTGCCGCGCCAGCCATGCGAAGCCCATCGCTTCGACCAGATCGGGGTCGAGCCCGTGCGCGGCGCTCGACTCCACCGTGACGCGCGGCAACGTGGCTGCGAGCGCGCGCATCAGTGCCGGGTTGTGCACGCCGCCGCCGCAGGCGATCAGCCGCGACGTGCCCGGTTGCGCCGCATTCAACGCATCGGCCACGGTGCGCGCGGTCAGCGCCAGCAAAGTGGCCTGCACATCGGCGGGGGTTTCCTGTCCGCTGAGGTGGTGTTCCAGCCAGCCGAGATGGAATTGATCGCGTCCGGTCGATTTCGGCGCAGGGACCGAGAACCAGGGTTCCTGCAGCAGGGTCGACAGCAGCGCGGTATCGACCCGTCCGCTCAGCGCGAATGCGCCATCGCGGTCGTAGCCGGCGCCGGTATGCCGCAGGCACCACGCGTCCATCAGACCGTTCGCGGGGCCGGTGTCGAACCCGCGCACCTCGCCGTACCCTTCATTGCCCGTCGGCAGCAGGGTGATGTTGGCGATGCCGCCGAGATTGACCACGGCACGATCTTCCCGGGGCGACGTCAGCAAGGCCGCGTGCAGCGCCGGCAACAGCGGCGCGCCGTGCCCGCCCGCCGCCACGTCGCGACGACGGAAATCGGCGACCACCCGCACCCCGCAGTGCTCGGCGATCAGATGGGGATCGCCCAATTGCATCGTGAACGGATATTCGCCTTGCGGCCGGTGGCGCAAGGTCTGTCCGTGCGACCCGATCGCGCTGATCCGCTCGCGCGGAATGCCGCTGTCGTGCATGGCATGGTTTGCGGCCTCGGCGAAGATGCGACCGATGCGGTGATCGAGTTCGCCGATCGCGTCCAGGCTCAGCTCGACGCCGCGTTGCCCCAGTTCGACCAGCCGCGCGCGCAGGTCCGAGGGCCAGGCATACGTGCGTCCGAACAGCAGTTCGACGCTGCGGCCGTCGTCGCCGAAACGCACGATCGCCGCATCGATGCCGTCGGTGCTGGTGCCCGAGATCAGGCCGAGAAACATGGGGAAATCGGAGGTGTCGTCGCTCATCGTGCCATCATCGCCGATGGTCGTGCGCGACGCCACACGATCATGGTCGCCGCGGGTCGGGCCCGCCGCGGCGGCAGCGCCGAGCGCATCCACGTCCGTGCGCAGGGGCAACGCGGATCCATTCGATCCGTTCGTGCCTTGGACAGCGCTCAGCCCTTCTTTTGTTTGCGCCCCGGTCGCGCTTCCAGCGCGATCGCCAGCGCCGCTTCCTGCGGGCCTTCGATCGCGGCGGGGAACACGATGTTCTCGACCGTGCGGATGCGGGTCATCGCGCGATAGGTTTCGGTGCGGAAGCTGGCCAGTTCGGTGCCCTGCAGCGGCTGCGGCGGCGGCATGGTCACCGACAGCGGATTGCGGTGCACGCCGTTGATGCGGAATTCGTAGTGCAGATGCGGGCCGGTGGACATGCCGGTGCTGCCGACATAACCGATGGTCGTGCCCTGGGCGATGCGCTGGCCCGGACGGATGTTGCCGAAGCGCGACATGTGGCCGTACAGCGTGGTGTAACCGTTGCCGTGGTCGAGGATGACCGCGCGACCGTAGCCGCCCTGCCAGCCGACCACCTGCACGCGCGCATCGCCGGCGGCCTGGATCGGCGTGCCGGTGGCTGCGGCGTAGTCCACGCCCTTGTGCATGCGGGTGCGCCCGAGCACCGGGTGCCGACGCGTGCCGAAGCTGGAACTCAGCCGGGCATAGGGAATCGGCATGCGGATGAAGCTTTTCTTCAGCGGCCGGCCGTCGGAGGTGAAGTATTCCGGTTTGCCGTTGCGCACGTGGCGGAACGCGGTGTGCAGCTTGCCGTCGACCGTGAACGCAGCGGCCAGCACGGCGCCGGTTTTTTCCAGCTCGCCGTCGACCCACATCTGATCGACGACCACGCTGAAACGGTCGTCGGCGTCGAGATCGGAATCGAAATCGATGTCGTACTTGAACATCTCGTCGGTCAGCTGATCCAGATGCCCGCCGCTCAGCCCGAGCTTGCGCGCCGAACGGAACAGCGAGCCGCCGACCTTGCCGCTGAGCACCACGGTGCGCACGTCGACATCGCGCTTCAACTGGGTTTCGCGGATCTCGTCGCCGGTGAGGTCGAGCTGGATCCGCTGGCCGTCGCGGCGCACGTAGCGGATCGCGCGCAATTTGCCGTTGACCGGCAGATCGAGGGAGAGGTGGGTGTCGGGGGTGATCTGGCCGATTTCGGCCTTCACGCCAGGATGCGCGAGGACGCGCTTGAGCTCCGAATCCGGAATGCCCAGGCTGCCGAACATGTGTTTCAGCGACGCGCCGCGCTTGACCGCGACCGTTTGCCAGCTGTCGCCGAGTTGCCCGCGCTGGCGCGCCAGCGACAGCGGCGGCAGCTTCAGCGACATGGTCTGGATCGGCGTGGCGGCGGCGGGTTGCAGCACGGTCGCGAAGCCGGGCACGATGGTCCCGAGCAGCGCGACCATGGTGGCGACCAGACTGGCCTGCGCCCACTGGCGGCGCGTCCAGCGGCCGTTGAAGCCCGGTTGGACGGAGGTTTCGGGCGTGATCTGACGGGCTTCCTGCTCCGTGGCCTGACGCAGGTTCTGCAGCCGCACGAGACGGTTGTGGACGGTGCGGCTTGACGATGTGGACATCGGACGGATTCCCCCCTGTCAGGGATGACCAGAACCGACACCATAATTCAGACGAAAAGATTGCGTCAAATCCTTGACAGGCTTGGTTTTTTTTAACATTTCGGGTTAACTGTCCTTTAACACCTTGTTCATGCTGGCGGCCCCGTTCTGTCGACGGGGTCTCCTTCCCGGCCCCATCTTCCCCACAGGTTCACGGTTTGATTTCCCATGTCCATTGACGCCACCGCCTCGGCCATCGACCTCATTGCGCGAGGCGCCGACGAAATCCTCAAGCGCGAGGAGCTGGAAGCCCGCCTCACCGCGTCCATGAAACCCGGCGGCCGACCGCTGCGGATCAAGGCCGGTTTCGACCCCACCGCACCCGACCTGCACATCGGCCACACCGTGCTGCTCAACAAGATGCGGCAGTTCCAGGACCTGGGGCACCAGGTGATTTTCCTGATCGGCGATTTCACCGGAATGATCGGCGACCCCACCGGCAAGAACGTCACCCGCAAACCGCTGACCCGCGAGGACGTGCTGGCCAATGCCGAGACCTACGCCGAACAGGTGTTCAAGGTGCTGGACCGGGAACGCACCGAGGTGCGTTTCAACAGCGAATGGTTCGGCAGGATGAACGCGGCCGACATGATCAAGCTCGCCGGCCAGCACACGGTCGCGCGCATGCTGGAACGCGACGACTTCGCCAAGCGCTACGCCGCGCAGCAGTCGATCGCGATCCACGAATTCCTCTACCCGCTGGTGCAGGGCTACGATTCGGTGGCGCTCAAGGCCGACGTGGAGCTGGGCGGCACCGACCAGAAATTCAATCTGCTGATGGGCCGCGGCCTGCAGGAGCACCACGGCCAGCCGCCGCAGATCGTGCTGACCATGCCGCTGCTGGAAGGGCTGGACGGCGTCAACAAGATGTCGAAGTCGCTGGGCAACTACATCGGCATCGCCGAGCCCGCGATCGACATCGTCAACAAGACCATGAAGATCGGCGACGCGCTGATGTGGCGCTGGATCGATCTGCTGAGTTTCGAGATCGGCATCGATGAAGCGAAACGGCTCAAGGCCGGGATCGACGGCGGCCAGTCGAATCCGCGCGACGTGAAGCTGCGCCTCGCGCGCGAACTCGCCGCGCGCTTCCACGATGCCGCCGCCGCCGACACCGCCATCGCCGGCTGGCAGGCGGCGGTCAGCGGCGAAGGCGACATGACCTTGCTGGCGCTGCAGGACGTGAACGTTCCGGCCGAAGGCATCCGCATCGCCGCATTGCTGACGGTAGCCGGGATCACGCCGAGTAATTCGGAAGCGAACAGGAAGCTCAAGGAGCGCGCGGTGAAGGTCGATGGCGAAGTGGTTGAAGACCCGCAAACCACGTTCGCTCCGGGCTTCGAAGGTGTGCTGCAGGTGGGCAAGCGCAATTTCGCGCGGGTCAGGCTGGTCGCCGCCTGAGCGCACATCGCGCCATGTATGCTGGCGCGCGGGCTAGCGTGGTTGCGAATCCGTCGCAACAGGCCGTGCTCCACGTCGCCCGAGGCTGTGTAGACCCGCCATCCAGAGAGGTGCTCTCGCATGCGTTTCCATTCCGGCAAGCTCTGCATCGTGGTCCTGTTTCTCTCTATCGCACCCACGGGGTGTTCCATGAATGGTCTACCGATGAAGGCCCCATCGGCTTCGAGTTCCATCGAAGCGCCGCCGGAAGTTTCCGCAGATGCCGTGCTGTCATGCGCGGAAAGGGCCGTCGTGAGGCTTGAGAAAACCGACGAGCAATGGGACTTGCGCGTCACCCGCAAGGACATCCGGTCCGGCATCCTTGAGACCGGAAACTTCGCCGAAGAAAACGAGTCGGGCTTTCGCGTGAAGGTGACCTTCGATCCCGACACCCATCGGATCGACATCGTGCTCAAGGGCGCGGGCGCCTACTTCGTCGATCTCGGGGTGGACAGCGCCATCGATGCGTTCAGCGCGGCGATGCGCGAATGCCTACCGCGATCTGCGGGGACACCATTGGGTTAGCTCATGCAGGCCATGCCCTGTTTCGTGCGATATGACGACAGTGCTCTGCACCAAGTTCCATGAACGCCATTTGCCAAAGCGAGGTCCGCAAGGATGACCGAATATTCAATCGAAGCCCGCTCCTTCGATATCCCTTGGACCTCGGGCAGGGCAAGCCATGATTTTCTAGTGCTGCGCGACGAAAAAGGACGCGCTATCGCCGAGTTGCATGGTCTCGCCACTGATCGTGAAACCGGCAAGGCGATTCCAGTAGGCGATGATGAAAGCAAACATTCGCTGCGGGTTTGGCATTTCGCACGTGACGCCGAATACGCCGATCACATGGGTGTACGGCCGAGCAAATCCGGATTGCTGCAGGATGGGCAGGATCATGTGACAGTGCTCAAGGCAGACAAAGAAGAGGTCATGGCCAGATGGAACGCTGCAGTGGCTGCGAAAGGGCAGCTCAATGCACTGGATCTTGATTATCCAAATTATGGATTCAATATCCTGAGTGACACCGTCAACAGCAATGCTGCCTATCGCACGCTGAGCGAAATCATGGGTGTGCCGGCTTATGATTTTCCGTGGAAGCTCGAACCGGGCCTCGACAACCGGATGGTCGATCAGAAAGAGATCGACCGGCTGCGCACGCACGGCTATCCGACGCTCGATACGCCTTCGGTCAAAAGCAACGGCGAATACAAACCGTTGGAAGGCGCTTCGCTGGAAGCCAACCCCGGTACCCGCCTCGCCGCCGCATCCGACGAGAGCCGCGCGCGGGACGGCCAAGGGCAGAACAGCCAGGCGCAGAACGATGCCGGTGCGCAATACGATGCGCGCTCGCCCTCGCACCCGGGCCATACCGACTACACGCGGATCCGCGAAGGCCTGGCCGGCAGCGTCCAGGACCCGCGGTCGCTGGACAGCGTCGCCGCCTCGACATACCGGGAAATGGCCGCGAATCCGCAAATGAAGCAAGTCGACTACGTCGGCATCCACAACGGCAACGCTATCGCCGCCTACGCGCCGCACGGTCTGGGGCGTGAGCCGATGTTCACGGCCCACACCGACATCGCACAGGCGCAGCAGCAGCCGGCCGAGGAACATCTGGGGCGCGCACAGGCGATCGCCGAAACCCGCGCATTGGCGCAGGCGCAGGAACAGTCATCGCAACAGCAGTCGCAGACGCAGGGCGGCCCGGCGATGAGCATCGGTGCCAGAACCGCCTGATACGGGCGTCGACTGGCCTGGCGGGCGACCCGATGCACCGGGCCGCCGCGATCCGGACGATCAGCTCATGCGTGTCGTGCATATCCTTGACGATCAACGACCGGCTGTCGTGGCTCAGCGCGACCTCACCGATGCGGTCCATGTCCTTGGCGCTGTTCGCGACCGCGGCGGAGCAGGATACCGCGATGCTCGGGGGCATCCGGGTCGGGCCCGGAGGCCTTGCGACCCCGGGACTGCGAGACCCGCAGTGACCGATGGCATGGGGGCTGATGTCGGTGTCGGGCTATGCTTCGGGCACGATCCGCAGCAGGCATTCGTGCCCGCACCGCGTCCGCGTCTTACCGCTCCGGTCCGAGTCCCTCATCATGTCCTCCCGATTGCTTCCCATTGCGCTGCTCATGACCCTTCCACTGTCCTCGCTCGCCGCCACGCTGCCACCGCCGCCCGATGCCGCCCAGAAACCGCATCAGGTCAAGGCCCCGCATGGCGCGGTGCGCAACGACGAGTACTACTGGCTGCGCGACGACAAGCGCGAAGACAAGGCGATGCTGGCCTATCTCGACGCCGAGAACGCGTACACCGACGCGGTGATGGCGCCGCTCAAGCCGCTGCAGGAGACGCTGTACAACGAGATCGTCGGCCGGATCAAACAGGACGACGATTCGGTGCCGTACCGCGAGCGCGGCTGGTGGTATTTCAGCCGGTTCCGCGCGGGCAACGATTACCCGGTCTATCTGCGCGCCAAGGCCGCCGCCGACGGCAGCCAGGGCAAGGACGACCAGGTGCTGCTCGACGTGAATGTGCTGGCCAAGGACAAGAACTATTACAGCGTCGGCGACATGGCGGTGACCCAGGACAACGCCACACTCGCCTACGCCGAAGACGACAACGGCCGTCGCCAGTACACCATCCGCATCAAGAACCTCGACACCGGTGCGCTGTATCCCGACGAGATCAAGGGCGTATCGCCCAACCTGGTCTGGGCCGACGACAACCGGACCCTGTTCTACATCGAGAACGATCCGGAAACGCTGCTCACCGTGCGGGTGAAGAAGCACGTGCTCGGCACGCCGGCCAGCGCCGACGTCCTGGTCTATGAGGAAAAAGACGACAGCTTCTACATGGGCATCAGCCGCACCCGCGACGACGGGTTCATCTGCATCGGCGTCGAAAGCACGGTCTCGACCGAAATGCGCTGCGCGCCCGCCGCCGATCCGAAGACCTTCACGGTGTTCGCGCCGCGCGAGCGCGACGTGGAATACAACGCAGACCATCTCGACGGCCGCTGGGTGATCCACACCAACGCACCGGGCGCCGATGGCAAGCCGGCCGCCAACTACAAACTGATGACCGCCGCCAGCGACGCGACTTCGCGCAGCGAGTGGAAAGCGTGGGTGCCGCATCGCGACGATGTGTTCATCGATACCTTCGAGCTGTTCGACGGCTTCACCGCGATTTCCGAGCGTTCGGAAGGACTCGAACGCATCCGCCTGCTGAAAGCGGATGGCGAGGAATTCGTGAAGGCCGACGAGCCCGCGTATTCGATGGGCTTTTCGACCAATTCCGAAGCCGATACGCCGTGGCTGCGCTACAGCTACACCTCGCTGACCACGCCGGCCACCACTTACGAGCTCAACACCGTCACCGGCGAGCGCCGGATGCTGAAACAGCAGCCGGTGATCGGCTACGACGCATCGAAATACGTCACCGAACGCGTCTGGTCCACCGCCCGCGACGGCGTGAAAGTGCCGGTGTCGCTGGTCTACAAAAAGGGCTTCGAGCGCAACGGCACCGCAGCGATGCTGCAATACGCCTACGGCAGCTACGGCAGCTCCTCGGACCCGGTGTTCAGCGTGACCAATGTCAGCCTGCTCGATCGCGGCATGGTCTACGCCATCGCCCACATCCGCGGCGGCCAGGAAATGGGCCGAAAGTGGTACGACGACGGCAAGCTGTTCCGCAAGAAGAACACCTTCACCGATTTCATCGACGTCACCGACGATCTGGTCGCCAGGGGCTACGCCGCGAAAGACCGCGTCGGTGCCTACGGCGGCAGCGCCGGCGGCCTGTTGATGGGCGCGATCTCGAACATGGCACCGGACAAATACCGGGTGATCCTGTCGCAGGTGCCGTTCGTGGACGTGGTCACCACCATGCTCGATCCCACCATTCCGCTGACCACCAACGAATACGACGAATGGGGCAACCCGGAGAAGAAGAAGTACTACGACTACATGCTGTCGTATTCGCCCTACGACAATCTGTCGAAGCAGGCCTATCCGGCGATGTTCGTCGGTACCGGGCTGTGGGATTCGCAGGTGCAGTACTGGGAGCCGGCGAAGTACGTCGCCCGGCTGCGCGATCTCAACACGTCGAACCAGCCGGTGGTGTTCCGCACCAATATGGACGCCGGCCACGGCGGCAAATCGGGCCGCTTCCGCCGCTATCGCGAACAGGCCGAGATGTTCGCCTTCCTGCTTGACCAGCTGGCGGTGGTGCCCGTCAACAGATAAGGCCCTGGCCGCCGTGTGCACGCTTTTGTAGGAGCGACGGAAGTCGCGACAGACGGAAGAAGGTCTCTCGGCAGGCTGTCGCGACTTCCGTCGCTCCTACAGGAGCAGGGATCGGCATCGACGCCGCGCGGACAGCGCAGACGCGACGGTGCCGCCCTCCGTCGCGGCTGAACGCACCTGCATTCCGTCGAAGCGGCATGGCGGCTACACTGCGCGCATGAATCGACGCCTCGCTCTCGCCACCGCCGCTTTCGCGATCGTATTGCCGCTGGCCCTGTCCGGCTGCGGCAACAAGGGCCCACTGGTGCTGCCCGACGCGCCTGCCGAAACCGCCGTGCCGGCGGAGGCATCCGTACCGGAGCCTGCGCCCGAGGCCACGCCTGCACCCGCCGCCACGCCGCCGCCACCTCCCGCCAGCGGCACGCCTGCGCGCTGAACATGAACGCAGTGCGGCACATGCCCTTGCCGTTCACCAAGATGCACGGCGCGGGCAACGATTTCGTGGTGATCGACCTGCGCGGTCATGTCCCGCCGCCCGGCCCCGGGCTCTGCCGCGCGCTCGCCGACCGCCACACCGGTATCGGCTGCGACCAGATCCTGACCATCGAACCACCGCGCACCGCGCAGGCCGCCGCGTCGTATCGGATCTGGAACGCCGACGGCTCGCCTTCGCAGCAGTGCGGCAACGGTGCGCGCTGCATCGCCGCGTGGGTGCTGCGCGACAGCGTCGCCCGCGACCCCGAACGCTGCCTCGCCGATCGTTTCGAACTCGACAGCCCCACCGGCACGCATGCGGTGGACGTGCTCGGCATCCATCACTACCGCATCGCCATGGGCCGTCCGGAATTCGAGCCTGCGCGCATTCCGCTGCACGGCTTCGACACGGTGCAGGACGCATACGCGCTGACCTTCGGCGGCGAACGGCTGGACATCGGCGCGGTATCGATGGGCAATCCGCATGCATTGATCGAGGTCGACGATGTCGACCTCGCGCCGGTCGCAACCTTCGGCCCGGCCGTGCAGCGGCATGACGCGTTTCCGGAATCGGTCAATGTCGGTTTCGCGCAGGTGGTGTCGCGCGACCGCATCCGACTGCGCGTGTTCGAGCGCGGCGTCGGCGAAACCCTGGCCTGCGGCAGCGGCGCCTGCGCGGCGGCGGCGGTGCTGATGCGGCGTGGCCGTATCGATCGCGAGGTCGCGGTCGAACTGCCCGGCGGCACGCTCCACATCGCTTGGCCGGACGACACCGCGCAGATCGCGATGTCCGGCCCGGCCGCATTCGTATTCGAAGGGGAATGGTGGCAATGACCGACACGTTCGACAAATTCGACAAGGCCCAGGAAAAACTCGGCGCGCACGAGATCGCCGCATGGCTGCGCCGGCATCCGAATTTCCTGCAGCAGTTTCCCGATCTGGCGTTGACGCTGGTGGTGCCGCGCGAGCAGGGCTCGGCGGCGTCGCTGGCCGGCTACCAGCTGGAAATCCTCCGTGACAAGAATCGCGAACTGTCGCGACGGCTGCAGGAACTGTTCGCCAACGCGCAGGAAAACGAACGGCTGGCGGTGCGCACGCACCAGTTGACGCTGGCGTTGATGAAGCAGAACCGCGCCGACGATACCGCCCGCGCGATGGCCGCGAGTCTGGAAGAAGATTTCAACGGCGATCTGGTGCGGATGGTGCTGTTCGCGCCGGTCGAAGGCCTGGACGCCGCCGATTGGCTGCAGACACTTGCCGAAGACGACGCGCGCCTCGCACCGTTCCGCGACTGCCTGAAGGACGGTGAGCCGATCTGCGGCCGTCTGCAGCCCGAGAAGAACGCGCTGCTCTACGGCGTGCGCGCCGAAGACGTGGCCAGCAGCGCACTGTTGCCGTTGCCGGGTCGCGGCCTGATCGCGGTCGGCAGCCGCGACGCGAACCGCTTCTTCCCCGGCATGGGCACGCTGTTCCTGCGGATGATGGGCGAGGCCTTCGACACCGCGATGCGGCGGTTCGAGGGCTGACGCCGCAGGGCGCGCCGAATGGCAGCCGCCATCAATCCGCTGCTGATGCTTGGCGCCGCGCTGAGTGCGATCGCCGCGCTGCTGCATGTCGGCTGCATCGTGTTCGGCGCATCGTGGTATCGCTTCTTCGGCGCGGGCGAGCGCATGGTGAGGCTCGCCGAAGCCGGCGATTGGCGTTCGACGGCGATCACTTCCGCGATCGTCGCGGTGCTGTCGGTCTGGGCGCTGTATGCGCTGTCCGGCGCCGGTGCGATTCCGGAACTGCCGCTGCTGCGGATCGGCCTGTGCGCCATCGCTGCCGTGTATTCGCTGCGCGGCCTGGCCGGATTGCTGTATGCGGCAATCGGCGCGCGCGCCGACGCGGCGTTCTGGTGGTGGAGTTCCGCGATCTGCCTGGTCTTCGGCATCGTGCATGTCGCCGGTCTGATGCAGGCGTGGTCGCGGCTGTGACCGTCTCGCTGCACGTCGAGGATTTCCTCTCGCATCTGCAGGTCGAGCGGCGCATGTCCGCGCACACGCTCGACGCCTATCGTCGCGATCTCGATGCGCTGGTGGCGTGGACAGCGGAACAGGGCGTCGACGATCTCGCGACCGTGCACACCGAACAGCTGCGCGCGTTCATCGCCGCCGAGCACCGTCGCGGCCTGTCGCCGAAGAGCCTGCAGCGTCGCTTGTCGGCCTGCCGCAGTTTCTATCAATGGCTGTTGAAGCACGGCCGTGTCGTCGCCAGTCCCGCCGCCGGCATCCGCGCGCCGAAGGCGCCGCGCAAACTGCCGCAGGTGCTGGATGTCGACGAAGCGGTGCAACTGGTCGAGTTGCCGACCGACGTACCGCTGGGCATACGCGACCGCGCGATCCTCGAACTGTTCTACAGCTCCGGTCTGCGCCTGAGCGAATTGTGCGCATTGCGCTGGCGCGATCTGGACCTCGCCGACGGCCTGGTGACGGTCCTGGGCAAAGGCAGCAAACAGCGCAGCGTGCCGGTCGGTTCGCACGCGCGCAAAGCGCTCGGCGACTGGCGCGGCGAGTCGCGGGGGCAGCCCGATACGCCGGTGTTTCCCGGTCGCGGCGGCGCGACGATCACCCCGCGCGCGGTGCAGATCCGCCTGCGCCAGCTCGCGCAGCGCCAGGGACTGTTCAAACGCGTGCATCCGCATCTGTTGCGGCATTCCTTCGCCAGCCATGTGCTGGAGTCCTCCGGCGATCTGCGCGGCGTGCAGGAGCTGCTCGGCCACGCCGACATCGCCACCACCCAGATCTACACGCATCTGGATTACCAGCATCTGGCCAAGGTCTACGACGGCGCGCATCCTCGCGCGAAGCGCAAAACCTGAGCCGTGGAGCGAATGCCAGTCGGTTGAGAATCTGTTTGGCCGTTCCCCTCATCCGGCCTTCGGCCACCTTCTCCCCGCATGGCGGGGAGAAGGACATCGAACAGCACTCCCCGCGATGTGTGGAGCAACAGAAGCAAGCGCGCTTCATTCATTCCGTTGCTTCTTTCCTTGGCTCACGGCGGACACGATGCCTGCCTTCTCCCCGCCATGCGGGGAGAAGGTGCCCGAAGGGCGGATGAGGGGCGCTCCCGGCATCCCCACGCCGGATACCAGAGCGCTGGATGGGCCGTTCGTCACCCCTTGCGCCGGCCAAGCCCGGCCCCCACAACCGTTGAACGCCCGCTTCGCACCGCAGGAAGTTCCATGGACCCGCACAAAGCCAACGTCTTCTACGCCACCACCATCGTGTCGGTGCGCCGCAACGGCCGCGTCGTCGTCGCCGGAGACGGCCAGGTCACGCTGGGCCACACGGTGATGAAATCGAACGCGCGCAAAGTGCGCCGGCTCGGCCGCGACGGTCAGGTGCTGGCCGGTTTCGCCGGTGCCGCCGCCGATGCGTTCACGCTGTTCGAGCTGTTCGAATCGAAGCTGGAGAAACACGGCCAGCTGACCCGCGCCGCGGTCGAGCTGGCGAAGGATTGGCGCACCGAACGCCGCTTCGGCAAGCTCGAAGCGCTGCTGGTGGTGGCAGACAAGGACGCCTCGCTGATCATCAGCGGCACCGGCGATGTGATCGAACCCGAAGACGGTCTGGTCGCGATCGGCTCCGGCGGCATGTATGCGCTGTCCGCCGCGCGCGCGCTGCTGGCGCATACCGAGCTGAACGCGCACGACATCGCGGTCGAATCGCTCAAGATCGCCGGCGACGTGTGCATCTACACCAACCGCAATATCGTCGTAGAAGAGTTGTAGGGCGGGCCCCGGCCCGCCATCACGGCAGATCAGACCAAATCGCAATCATCGAAACCGCTCCGCCACAGTTGCGAGGCGAATTGAAAGATCGCAATGTCGGGCCAGGGCCCGACCTACATCGCTCCTACAGAATCCAAACCATGCCCAGCAAACCCGAATACGCCAACAGCACGATGACTCCGCGCGAAATCGTGCAGGAACTCGACCGCCACATCATCGGCCAGGGCGCCGCGAAGCGCGCGGTCGCGATCGCGCTGCGCAACCGCTGGCGGCGGATGCAGCTCGACGATGCGCTGCGCGATGAAGTGATGCCGAAGAACATCCTGATGATCGGTCCGACCGGCGTCGGCAAGACCGAGATTGCGCGCCGGCTGGCGACGCTGGCCAACGCGCCGTTCGTGAAGGTCGAGGCCACGCGCTTCACCGAAGTGGGTTACGTCGGCAAGGATGTCGAGCAGATCGTGCGCGATCTGGTCGACACCGCCGTGAAGATGTATCGCGAACAGGCCAAGGCGCGCGTGCGCGCGCAGGCCGAGGCGAGCGCCGAAGAGCGCATCCTCGATGCGCTGTTGCCGCGACGCCAGCCCAGCGGTGGTTTCGGCTTCGGCGCGGAGTCGGGCGCCGCGACCGGCACGCTCGATGTCGGCAGCGGCGAGACACAGGACAAAGCCAACGACACCCGCCAGAAGCTCC
Source organism: Lysobacter sp. (assembly GCA_013141175.1). Classification (NCBI taxonomy): domain Bacteria; kingdom Pseudomonadati; phylum Pseudomonadota; class Gammaproteobacteria; order Lysobacterales; family Lysobacteraceae; genus Lysobacter; species Lysobacter sp. Next base: position 1,456,504 of record JABFRN010000001.1, on the reverse strand, counting down.
GCAAGCAGTTGCGCGAAGGCGCGCTGGACGACCGCGGGATCGAGATCGAAACCGAGGTCAACGTCGGCGTCGACATCATGGCGCCGCCGGGCATGGAGGACATGGGTCAGCAGCTGCGGCAGATGTTCTCCAATCTCGCCGGCAGCAAGACCCACACCCGCAAACTCACGGTGCGCGCCGCGCGCGTGCAGCTGATCGAGGAGGAAGCCGGAAAACTCGTCAACGAGGACGATGTGCGCGAAGCGGCCATCGACGCCTGCGAACAGCACGGCATCGTGTTCATCGACGAGATCGACAAGGTCGCCAAGCGCTCCGACAGCCACGGCGCCGATGTCAGCCGCGAAGGCGTGCAGCGCGATCTGCTGCCGCTGGTCGAAGGCTCCACCGTCAGCACCAAATACGGCTCGGTGAAGACCGACCACATCCTGTTCATCGCCAGCGGCGCGTTCCATCTGGCCAAACCCAGCGATCTGATTCCCGAACTGCAGGGCCGCTTTCCGATCCGGGTCGAACTGAGCGCGCTCGGCAAGGACGACTTCGTCCGTATCCTCACCGAACCGAAGGCCTCGCTCACGCTGCAATACGTCGAACTGCTGAAGACCGAGGGCGTCGAATTGCGCTTCGCGCCCGATGCCATCGACCGTCTCGCCGAGATCGCGACGATCGTCAACGAGCGCCAGGAGAACATCGGTGCGCGGCGACTGCACACTATCCTCGAACGCCTGCTCGACACGCTCAGCTTCGAAGCCCCGGATCGCGGCGGTGCGCAGGTCGAGATCGACCGCGCCTACGTCGATGCGCATCTCGGCGAACTGGTGAAGGATCCGGATCTGTCGCGCTACATCTTGTGATGCTGGAGGCCGGCATGCCCAGTTTCTTCATGGATGGGGATAGTTGCGAATTTTATTCGCGAATCAGACGCGAGCCGGAACTTGCGCACATCAAGGACAGGCTGGAGGAGCTCTATCAGGATTACCACAAACATGCCGATAAGAATTTCACACGCGATGCGAGAAAGCACCTTCCGGAGCGTTATTGGGAAATGCTTTCCTGCGTAGCGTTGTCGAAGCATGACTTTGAGATTGAAAAGATCAGCGATAAAGGACTGGAGTTCTTTTCCAAGGTAGGAGGCGTTGGGGTATGGTTTGAAGCGGTCTGCGCGACAGCGGGGGACGAGGGAAAAGCTGGATATTTCAAGAGAATTGAAGCTGGCGAATGTCAACGATTTGACGAAGACCGATTTCTCACGAGAATCACGACTGCTCTGAACAGTAAGCTCAAGAAGATAAGTGAAAAGGATTCTATAGGAATAGACGATAAAGATGCGGTCGTTATCCTGCTCAATTCCGGCGAAGCATTCAACAACTGGATGCCCCGACTACAGGACGTGAATGCCGTCCCGCTTTTCGCGAAGGCAGTGCTTCCTATTGGAAGAGCCGCAGTGCCGGTGAGCACGCCAAGAGAACCTCCGGGTCGTACGATTAATTTCTATCGAGACACGTTGTGCAATCACAACAATAGTCCTATCGAAACGGATTTCTTTTCCGCGCCCGGCGCGGATCGCATTTCGGCAGTCATCCACTCGATGATGAGGGTTCAGGACGACCCCGTACCACTCGGCAACGATTTTTTAATCGTATACAACGCTAATGCGCGCGTACCGTTGCCGAGATCCGCTTTCGCATGGTGCGTAGAGTACAAGCCATCTAGAGAGACGTGGCTGCGCTAGAGTCAGACTTGATTCTTTCAATCCGCCCGCACCCGCCACGCTTCGCTCAGCGAGATCGCGCCACTGCGCGCCAGCCGCACCGCAGCCTGGGTGATCGTGGTCATGCCCGCTTCGATCGCGGCGTTGTGGATGGCGTCGGCTTCCGCGCCCGGTACGATCAGCGCGCGGATCCGCGGCGTCATCATCATCAGTTCGTACACCGCCTGGCGTTTGTAGACGCCGAGACCTTCGCAGTGATTGCAGCCGCGACCGATGTGGAAGACTTCGTCGGCGGCCACGCCGAGCGTCTCGCGGACATGCGCGGCGACGGTTTCGATCTCGCGACAGTGCGGGCAGGTCAGCCGCACCAGCCGCTGCGACATCACCGCCAGCAGCGATGCGCGCAGCAGATAGGCTTCGACGCCCAGATCCAGCAGCCGCGTTACCGTGGTCGCGGCGGTGTTGGTGTGCAGGGTGCTGAGCATCAGATGCCCGGTGAGCGCGCTTTCCACCGCGATGTCGGCGGTCTCGCGGTCGCGGATCTCGCCGACCATCACCACGTCCGGATCGTGGCGCAGGAAATTGCGCATCGCGCTGGCGAAGGTGAACCCGGTCGCGCGGTTCACCTGCATCTGCTGGATGTCCTCGATGTGGAATTCCACCGGGTCCTCGATGGTGAGGATGTTGATCCGGCGTTCGCGCATCTCCAGCAGCATCGCGTACAGCGTGGTCGATTTTCCGCAGCCGGTCGGTCCGGTGGTCAGGAACATGCCGTGGCTGGAATCCATCACGTCGTCCAGCCGCTGGCGGTCCTGCGCCGTCAATCCGAGCTGGTCGAGACTCCACAGGCTTTCGTCGGTGTCCAGCAGGCGCACCACCACGCTTTCGCCGAACACCGCCGGCAGCACCGAGATGCGCAGATCGACCTTGCGGCCGTCGTCCAGCGCGAACGTGGCGCGGCCGTCCTGCGGCCTGCGGTGTTCGGCCAGATTCATGCCGCCGAGCACCTTGATCCGTCCGACCACCGCCGGATGCAGCGCGCGCAGCACTTGCCGCACCGGCACCAGTTCGTCGTCGATGCGGTACAGCACGTCGGTGCCGTCCTCGCCGGGGCGCAGATGGATGTCGGACGCGCGCCGCGTCACCGCATCGGCGATCAGCGCGTTCACGATCCGCACCACCGGCCGCTCCTTCGCCAGCCGCTGCGCTTCGAGCGCGCTGGCTTCGGTCGCGGTCGATTCCGGATCGATGCCCAACTGCAGCGCAACGTTGCGATCCTCGACGCGGTCGTAGTAGTGCGCGATGCCTTCGCGGATGTCGCGCGGCGTGGACACCATCGGGATCACGCGGTCGCGGCTGATGAAATCGAGCATGCCCTGCACGTGCTGGGTGCCGGGGTCTTCCATCGCCACCGCGATCATGCCGCCGTGCGCGCGCAGCGGCACCGCACGCAGCTGGCGCGCGACTTCCGGCGTGATCAGGCCGATCGCCTGCGGATCGGGGCGCAGCTGCGACAACCGCGCCAGCGGCAGGCCGAGGCTGCGGGCCACGGCGTAGCTGCGTTCGACGGCGTCGTCGCCCTGCGCCTGCCAGGTGGCGAGGTCGATGCCGGCAACGGCCGCGTCGGCAGCGAACGCGACCTGCGGATAGGTCTGCAGATAGCGGTCGAGCGCGGCGTCGGTATCGATCAGCAGTGGCGCTGCCGGTGCGGATGGTTCGAGTGTCATACAGCCCCCTGTGCAACGATGATGGCCCGGTCGCCGGGGCGCCGCTTTGACCGAGATCACGTCCGCTGTCGGTGCGGCGCTTCATGCCTGTCCAGGTCCGCGCCCGGGGCGTGACCCCTGCGAGCCCTCGTTCGCGTTGATACCGGAGACACGTCAGAAACGCAGCAGGGACCGCACCCGACCCACACGGCAGTGGCCCCCGTTTCGCCCAGGCGTATAGTTCAATCCGCCGCCCCAACCAAGGACATCCCCCGATGTCGGCCCACCGGCTTTCCGCTCTGTTCGCCGCGCTCGGCCTTGCCGCCTGTGCGCATGCCCCATCCCCCGACAGCTCCGCTTCGCCCGGTTCCATCAAGGAGACCCCCGCCATGACATCCACCGCCACCGCATCGCAGGCATTTTCGCCCCGACTCGATGCCGAACAGTCGCTGCTGCGGCTGCTCGAACTGATCCACGGCAGCAAGACCGTCCAGGACATCACCACCGAGCGCCTGCAGCACACCTTCGGCGTGGAATTCGCCGTCGCCTCCGGCCGTTCCGGTTTCGGCGAACGCCTGACCCGCGACTGGTGGTCGTCGATCGAACTCGATCCGAACCATCCCTACGGCGCGCGCGTCGAATTCAGCTTCCGTCCCGACCAGGCCGGCTCCTATCCGCCGTTCACCGACATCTGCAAGGTCGATTTCGACCGTTTCGCCGCCGAACTGCAGAAGATGGGGTTCAGCCGCGAGACCTATCGCGCCGAGCACAACCGCGTCATCCACGATCTGTTCCAGCGCGAAGGCCTGACCGTCACCGTGTACACGCGCGGCGAAGCCGATACCCCGCCCGAGAAGATCACCCATGCCTGCGTGCAGATGGTCCTGATCAACTGATCGTGTCGTAAGTTCCGCCCGCGCGGTCGAACCCGCCGGGCGCATGGAGGATTTTCCCGATGGCCACACCCGTTCCCGCCGCCGCCGCCACCCCGCCCACGCTCAGTACGCAGGCGCAGGCGCTGGTCACCACGTTCAACGCTTCGCTCACTGCTGACCAGCAGACCAATTTCTCCAACGCGCTGCAGAATTCGCCGGCGCTCATCAACCAGATCAACACCGCGGTCGCCGCAGGCGAACTGCGCGCATTCGCGCTGTTGCCGGTCGGAACCAATGCGGGCGGCCAGTTCAATCCCACCAGCGGCACGATGGAATTGCCCGCGACCAGCATGACCACGCCTGCTTCACCGCCCGGGGCGCGCTTCAACCCCGCCGAGTTGACCTTCGTGCTGGGCCACGAAACCCAGCATGCGATCAACCGCCCGACCACCGCCGCCGCGCTCGCCACGTTGTCGACCGACGTCAATCGCATCGGCCAGAGCGCCACGGCCGTCCACGATTACACCGCGCCGCTGAGCACGATGCTCGCGGTCAACCGCAACGACGAGGCCACCGCGCATATCGGCGGCTTCAACGCCACGGTGGGCATGGTGCGCAGCACCAATCCCACGCCGAGTCTGGAAGACATCTATCGCGCCAGCCCGGGACGGATGGGCGATTTCATCACCGTGACGCCGGGTACGCCCGCGACCCCCGGCACGCCCGCCACCGGCACCACGCCGGCCGTGCCCGCCACGGCGGCCACGCCGGACACCTATGCGCTGCGTGCCGGACTGACGCTCAACGCCGACATGAGCATGACCCCGAATGCGACGAATACGGCTGCGATGGGCACGCATTACTTCGATCAGTCCGCCGCCTCCGCCCGGCTCGGTCACAACGGCGATTCCAACTATCAGAACTACTACGCCACCAACCTGGTGAGCTTCGTCGCCCAGGTCGAACGCGCGAATGCCCCGACGCATACCGCCGCCGGCCTCACGCCGCAGCTGACGCTCAACATGACCGCGCTCGGCGTGACCGAAGCGCAGCTGGAGCGCAATGGCCTGAATCTTGGCGCCGCCGCCGGTCGGCAACCCTACTTCGACAGCTCCACCACCCCGCCGACCGCCGGCAATCTCGATCACACCATCACCACCCACGCGCATGTGCCGGTCACGATGCCCAACGCATTGCCGACCGTGCAGGCGCCGGTCGAACAGCAGACCCATCCTGCGGTGCGTCAGGCGATGGACGCGATCGACCGTTCGCCCAACATCCCCGCCGATGCCTTCGGTCCGGATCGCCAGCGGGTCGCCACCGGCGTCGCGCTGCATGCAGCCGCCCAGCAGATCACGCCCGACCATGTCGTGCTCAATGATCGCCGCACCGACCTGATCGCGGTGCAGGGCGCACTCACCGATCCCGGCGCACGCATGTCGACGCCGCTGCCGGTCGCCGAGGCCGCGAAGACCGATCTGGGCGCCGCACAGCAGAAACTCGACACGCTGCAGCCGGCGCAGAACGAACAACTGGCGCGCAACCTGTCCGCCCAGCAGGACAAGCCGGTGCAGGAAGCGTCCGGACCGTCACGCTGATCGCGCTGCGGCAGGATTGAACGACGACGGCCGCAGCGCCGTCGTCGTCCCGGCGAAGCGCAGCCGGAGACGGGTTGGGACCCGGGTCATGTTCTACGCAAGCGTGGTCGTCAGCGCGCCCGCGATCCGCGTATATTCCGCGCAGGTCATTGCACAGGGACGCCCGTGACCGATCGTCGGCCCGCGCCATCGCCGGCCTCGTCGAGCCGGGACCCTGTGCGGACGACCGCCGAACGCCGCCCGCAGCCGACCACAGGAAGCCGTCATGCCCCCCCCGATGAGCGCCGAGCCCATCTCGCCACCCACCCACACTGCGGAGGCGCTGCTCGAACGGCTGCTGACGCTGATCCGCGACAGCCGCGACATCCAGGACTTCAGCGCATCGCGGATACGTCGCGCCTTCGAGGTGGAGTTCGTGTCCGACGAGGGCCGGCTCGGCTTCGGCGAACGCCTCAACCGCGAATGGTGGTCGTCGATCGAACTGGACCCGGATGGCGCCTATGGCCCGAGCTTCGAACTGGCATTCCGGCCGGACCGCAGCGGCACCTATCCGTCCGCGTCCGCCATCTGCGGCTTCGACTACCCCCGTTTCGCGGCCGAACTCGTCGCGATGGGCTTCGAGCACGAGACCTGCTACGGCGAACACGGCCGCATCGTCCACGAAAGCTTCGAGCGCGACGGACTGTCGCTGACCGTCCACACCCGGGGCGAAGCCGACGAACCGGCCGCGAAAATCACCCACGTCTGCGTGCTGCGGGTGATCGCGAACTGAGCCGTCGGGGCAGGGCGGCGCGTTAAACTGGCGGCATGAACACGCCCAACGATTCCGACGCCGCCACGCCTGTCGACAACGTTTCCGCCGACAGCAAACCCGCCGACACCACCCATTTCGGTTTCCGCGACGTGCCCGTCGCCGAGAAGCAGAAACTCGTCGGCGAAGTGTTCTCCTCGGTCGCCGGCAACTACGACCTGATGAACGACCTGATGAGCCTCGGCATCCATCGGGTCTGGAAGCGCTACTTCGTCGCCACCGCGCAGGTGCGCCCCGGCGACCGCGTGCTCGACCTGGCCGGCGGCACCGGCGATATCGCCGCGCTGCTGAAGGATCGGGTCGGCGACGACGGCGAACTGGTATTGGGCGACATCAACGGCGCGATGCTGCGCGTCGGCCGCGACCGCATGACCGATCGCGGCAACGTCCGTGGTTTCGAGTACGTGCAGTGCAACGCGGAAAAACTCCCGTTCCCCGACGCCAGCTTCGATCTGGTCACGATTGCCTTCGGCCTGCGCAACGTCACCGACAAGGACGCCGCCCTGCGCGAGATGTACCGCGTCCTGCGCGTCGGCGGCCAGGCCCGCGTATTGGAATTTTCCGAAGTCACCGCCGAATGGTTCAAACCGATCTACGACTTCCACTCGTTCAAGATCCTGCCGCAGCTCGGCAAACTGTTCGCCAAGGACAGCGACAGCTACCAGTACCTCGCCGAATCGATTCGCAAGCATCCGCCGCAGGAGCAGCTGAAGGGGATGATGGATGCAGCGGGTTTCTCGCGGTGTTCGTACAAGAATCTATCGGCGGGGATTGTGGCGATACATACGGGTTATCGCGTCTGAGCATGGATTTATGGAGAAGGAACGTGCAATAAGCGTATTGAAATCTCAGTTGGCTGATATTTCTGACATCAGGTTGAAAAATATTACTGCGCCAGATTTTATAAAATGGAGGAGAGATACTGAAGTTGCACTAGAAAAGATATTTGGCGTAAAGAGCCGACATCTGACGGATTTCACCAGAATTAGATACATGAAAAGCGGCGGCGGATTCATCGGACGTCACGACCCCGATGTTGCTTATGCACTTGGATTAGAAAAAGCAAGCGCTATTCTGCAATCGATTATTGATGAAGTGAATGATTTTGGACTTGAGAGCCAAGAGCTTGATTCCGAAATCAGACCGGATGCATTTTCTTTGGTAGAGCTGCTATGCCTAAGGTTTCATTCTGTCGCAAGACAGTTGAAATTGAGGCATGATTCCAGGCCTACGTTAGATATAAAAGATGAATACGATGCGCAAGACTTGTTCCATGCGTTGTTGAAAATTCACTTTGATGACGTAAGAGAAGAAGAGTGGACACCAAGTTATGCAGGCGGCGCGGCGCGTGCTGATCTGCGACTAGAAGAAGAGAAAATATTCATTGAACTCAAAAAAACCCGGAAAGGTTTGACGCCTAAAATTCTTGGCGAAGAGTTGATTGTAGATATTGTTAAGTATGCAAGCCACCCAGAGTGCCGTGCATTGATTTGCTTCGTGTATGACCCAGAAGAAAGAATCGCGAATCCAGTGGCCATAGAAAAAGATTTGGAAAAAATGGCTACATCGTTAAAGCTAAGAGTAATAATTGCACCGAAAAGGGCGTGAGCTAGCGAATAGCAAGTAGCAAGTAGCCCGGGTAAGCGCAACGCGCGCACCCGGGATGAGTAGAGGAATGCCTCGCCGAAGAGCCCCGGGTGCGGCCTTTGGCCTTACCCGGGCTACGACATCTGTCCGCGTAGCATCCAGGCGACTTGCCTCCGCTGGTGATATGGTCGTCGCGCAGACAAGGAGCCGCCGTTCATATCCGTGTCTGGGAGTCAGCGAGTAGGGTGGAGTAAGCGCAGCGCAACTCCACCATCGCGAGGCGACAATTGAGGTATGCGGCGAGTGGAGCCTGCGGTTCCGCGCAAGCCTTCGGATGCGAATCCCCTGATTGAATGGTGGAGTTGCGCTGCGCTTACTCCACCCTACTGCTGGACCCAGGCTTTCGTCGGGGCGACTGCAAAAAAGCACAATGCGTTTTGATTGCGTGCCGCAGAACGTTGCTCAAATCCACCCATACCGCACAAGGTGGAAGAAGATCGGCGCGGCGAACACGACGGAGTCGACGCGGTCGAGGATGCCGCCGTGGCCTTCGATCATGTGGCCCCAGTCCTTCACGCCTCTGTCCCGTTTGATCGCGGACATCACCAGACCGCCGAAGAAACCCATCAGGCAGATGACCAGCGCGACGAGCGCGGCTTCCAGCGCGGTGAACGGTGTGATGCCGTGCAGCGCTGCGCCGAGGACGGTGGCGCTGGTGACGCCGCCGATCAGGCCTTCCCAGGTTTTCGACGGCGACAGTTCGGGCGCGACCTTGTGCTTGCCCAGCAATTTGCCCCAGATGTACTGCAGCGCATCGCTGCCCTGCACCACCAGCACCAGGAAGGCGATCAGCAGCAGGTTGCGGCCTTCGTAGCCGGGGATGCTCAGCGTCATCAGCAAGTAGCCCGGGTAAGCGCAACGCGCGCACCCGGGATGAGTAGAGGAATGCCTCGCCGAAGAGCCCCGGGTGCGGCCTTTGGCCTTACCCGGGCTACGACATCTGTCCGCGTAGCATCCAGGCGACTTGCCTCCGCTGGTGATATGGTCGTCGCGCAGACAAGGAGCCGCCGTTCATATCCGTGTCTGGGAGTCAGCGAGTAGGGTGGAGTAAGCGCAGCGCAACTCCACCATCGCGAGGCGATAACTGAGTTGTGCGACGAGCGGAGCCTGTGGTTCCGCGCAAGCCTTCGGATGCGAATGCCTTGATTGAATGGTGGAGTTGCGCTGCGCTTACTCCACCCTACTGCTGGACCCAGGCTTTCGTCGGGGCGACTGCAAAAAAGCACAATGCGTTTTGATTGCGTGCCGCAGAACGTTGCTCAAATCCACCCATACCGCACAAGGTGGAAGAAGATCGGCGCGGCGAACACGACGGAGTCGACGCGGTCGAGGATGCCGCCGTGGCCTTCGATCATGTGGCCCCAGTCCTTCACGCCTCTGTCCCGTTTGATCGCGGACATCACCAGACCGCCGAAGAAACCCATCAGGCAGATGACCAGCGCGACGAGCGCGGCTTCCAGCGCGGTGAACGGTGTGATGCCGTGCAGCGCTGCGCCGAGGACGGTGGCGCTGGTGACGCCGCCGATCAGGCCTTCCCAGGTTTTCGACGGCGACAGTTCGGGCGCGACCTTGTGCTTGCCCAGCAATTTGCCCCAGATGTACTGCAGCACATCGCTGCCCTGCACCACCAGCACCAGGAAGGCGATCAGCAGCAGGTTGCGGCCTTCGTAACCGGGGATGCTCAGCGTCATCAGCGCCGGCACGTGCGACAGGCAGAACACGCAGATCATCAGCCCCCACTGCACTTTCGAGGCGCGTTCGAGGAAGCGCGTGGTGTCGGCGCCCAGCGCGGCGAAGATCGGCAGCAGCAGGAAGGCGTAGACCGGGATGAAGATCGAATACAGCCCGTACCAGTCGATCCAGATCAGCGCGTACTGCACCGGCAGCGCGATGAAGAACGCCAGCAGCAGCACCAGATGATCGCCGCGACGCGTGTAGCACAGGGTGATGTATTCGCGCAGCGCGAAGAACGACAGCAGCGCGAACAGCACGATCACCCCGCCCTTGCCCAGCCAGAACGCTGCCGCGAGGATGCCGACCATCCACCACCACGCGCGGATGCGGCTGTTGAGATTGTCGATCACCGCATGCGGCTCTTCCGGCGCGAAGCGCAGTTTCAGGATCCAGCCGATCACCGAGGCGACGACCAGCACCGCGACCGCGCCGGCGAAGATCGGCAGCGCGTACAGCGTGGGGAACGGGTTGTGCATCAGGCGGGCTCCGGGAGATCGGGTGGTGCGTCGTCGTCGTGGGTGTCGGGACGCAGCGCGAGCATCGCCGCGCATGCGCGATCGAGGAATGCGGCCTTGTCTTCGCCATCGATCCGCGGCAGCGACGCGCCGAAGGTGACGGTGCACAGCAGCGGGATCGGCACCAGCTGGCCCTTGGGCATCACCCGGGCGAGATTGTTGATCCACACCGGCACCAGTTCCGCACGCGGATACTGCGCCGCCAGATGGAACAGGCCGCTCTTGAACGGCAGCAGCACCGCATCGGTGGTGTTGCGCGTGCCCTCGGGGAAAATGATCAGCGAGTCGCCGTTGGCGAGCGCGGCGACCATCTGTTCGATCGGATCGGGACCGCTCGCTTCACTTGGGGAAACCTTCCGTTCGCGATCGATCAGCACCGCGCGGAACACCCGGCCGCCGATGAAGCGGCGCAGCGCGCTCTTGTTCCAGTAATCGGCGCCTGCCACCGGTCGCGTATGCCGGCGCAGCCATGGCGGCAGCGAGGCCCACAGCAGCACGAAGTCGCCGTGGCTGGCGTGGTTCGCGAAGAAGATGCGCTGCGCGGCGTTGGGGCGACCGCCGCGCCAGAACGCCTGTGCGCCGGTCAGCAGACGCACGAAGCCGATGATCAGTGCGGCGACCAGTCTTTCCAGCATCGGCCCGGTGGTTCCCGTGTACGGTTCGAGCAAGGATGTTAGCCGCGAATCAGGCAAACACAACCGCGACGCCCGTGCCGACCGCCATCAGCGCGGCGACGACGGCGTGGACGCGCCACAAACGCCGACTGCCTGCGAGCCGGTCGTCGAGGCTGCGCGGGCGCGGTGGCGTCTTGCGTACGCCGAGCGCGGCCAGCCCGGCGTCGAGCGCGGCGAGATCGGCGATGCGTCCGTCGGCGAGATCCGCGAACAGCCCCGCATCGAAGCGCAGGCGCAGCGCGAGATAACGCTCGAACGGCGTCGATGCGAGTACGAGCACGACGATGACGATCGCTTCGCCGCGCCAGACCTGCACCAGACAGCCGAGCGCGACAACGACGGCACAGCCCAGCGCCATCGTGCCGAGCACCGACGACGTGCCGAGCCAACGCGCCATCGCTGCGCAGCGCGCGCGGTCTTCGGCGTCCAGTCCGGTTGAACCCAAGCCGCCGGTCGGACTCATGCGTGCAGCGCCAGTTGCGACAGCGCGTGCCGATGCGCCGCGTGCAGCACGAGCTGCGGACGGTGCCGGCGGATACGCTCGACCGCTTCGTCGGCGTGCTCCGCGCGGCCGGTCCACAGCAGCCAGGCCGCGACCGCCGCCGCGCTGCGCGAATAGCCCAGCGCGCAGCACACCAGCACATCGCCATCGTCGCCCAGCTGCGCTTCGATGGCTTCGGCCGCCGCCGAAAGCTGCGCGGCGGTCGGTGCGACCAGATCGAGCATCGGCACGCAGCGCACCGGAATTCCCGTCGGCGCGGACAGCTCGGCGCTGACATCGACGATCCGCGCGATGCCGAGCGCACGCGCCTGCGTCGCCGTGGGCATGCGCCCGAGCCAGACCCGCTGCGCGATCCTGACCGCCGGCGCTTCGCGCATCGTCCACAACCGCGAATTGATCCATGCGCCCAGCCGGTACGGCGCCAGCAGCCAGCGCGCGCCGTGCGCGATGCGTCCGTCCGCATGCTTCTGGAAACCGCCGACACCGAACACGGCGTAGTTCAGCGCGACCAGCAGCAGCGCGACGCCGGGCCAGCACAGCCACAGCGCGATGCCACCGAACGTCGCCATGCCGAAACACGCTGCGGCACCGATGGCGTAGAACAAGGCCAGGCGCCGCCGCGTCGAGTCGTCGGTGAAGCGCGCGCCGCGCAATGGGCTTGGTGCGTCCAGCGGCCACAGCCACAGGCAGAGCAGGCCGAGCAGCGCGCCGGTCGGGATGTCGATGAAATGATGCTGGTAGGTCGTCAGCACCGACATCGCGATGAGCAGCGACCAGCCGTGAAGCAGCCAGTGCCACGATGCAGGCAGCAGACGCCGGTACAGATCCCACAGGATCACCAGCAGCGCGATATGCAGCGACGGCGCCTGATTGAACGGCTTGTCGAAACTGGTCAGCGCCGCGAAGAACATCCCCGGAATGCCGTCGCTGTCGGGGCGCACGAAGGTGAAGCCGAGCGGAAACAGCAGGAAGCAGCCCACCGCGACCACCTGCGCGGTCAGCAGTCGACGGCCGTGCGCATGCACTTCGTCGCGCGTGGGGCACAGGAACAGCGACAGGCCGTAGAACAGATTGATCGACCAGTACGGAACGATCGTCCACGCGAGGAACGGCACCCCGCGCTCCCAGTCGTACACCACCGCGCCGACATCGCTGCGCTGCGCCGCGAGATGGTTCGCGAAGCCATAGCTCAGGTAGAAGAACGGCGCGAGGAAGGCCAGCCACAGTGCGGCCTGCTTCCAGGGACCCTGCTTCCACGAGCGTGCGGTCGTCGAAGCGTTCACGCTTCGCGCACCGCCAGCGACACGGTGAAGATGCCGAACCCGTCGATACGCTGTTCGAGCTTGCGGAAGCCGGCGGCTTCGACGAGTTGATCCATCTCCGCCTGCGTGCGTCGGCGCATCACCCACGCCTGGCCCTGACGGTGGCTGGTCAACGCGCGCGCGATCAATTCCAGCTGCGGGTGCCACGGTTGGCCGGTGTAGACCAGACAGCCGCCCGGCGGCACCGCCGCGGCGATGCCCGCCAGCGACGCGGCGACCTGATCGTTGTCGGGAAACAGTTCGTACAGCCCCGACACCACCGCCACCGTCGGTGCTGGCGACACCTGCGCCAGATCGTCGCGATCGAACGCATCGCCCTGCACGAACTGCGCGATGCTGTAGAGGCCGCGTTCGGCGATCAGCGCGCGACCGTCGCGCACGTTGATGGGGCTGTAATCGCGCAGCAGGATCGAATCCGGCTTGATGTCGCTCGTCGTGATCGCGTCCAGCACATAGCGGCCGTGCCCTGCGGCCACGTCCATCACCCGCAGCGGCAGCCCGCGAGCATGGACCCGCGCGAAGGCCTTGCGCAGCAGTTCCTCGACATGGGTCTTGCGGATGCGGATACCGCGCCAGCCGATCGAATCCAGATAGGTGCGATCGATGGCGACACCGACCAGCGGAACGCCCTGCGCCTGGTTGCGATAGACGTAGTCGAGCGTGCTGCCCGAATCGAAACCGGTGGCGTGGCCCAGGGCGATGCCGCGCGACAGCCGGCCGCCGAGTTTCAGGGATGCGCGCGTGAGCGCCCAGTACGCGCCGCGCGGCGTGTACCACGGCAGCGTCTTGCCCAGTGCGCGCGATTCGTCGGCGGTGCAGCCGGTGCGATGCGCGTCGCGCAGCGAAACCGCTGCCGGCGGGTCGTCGAACAGCCCGAGCACGAAGCTGCGGATCCGGTCGGTCGCCTGCTTGCGGTCGCGCTCGCCGAGGGTGTCGTGGAAGAATCCCGGCAGCTCGTGTTTTTCCTTGCGCGCGCTGCTCAGGCGTTCGAAGAAACGATGCTGCGGCGCGTGGTGCACCACCCAGTCGCTGCCCGAGATCAACAGCTGCACCGGCAAGGTGATCGCGGCGGCATCGGCGACCACGCGGTCGGCGGCTTCGTACAGGCCCAGCAGGATGTTCACCGAGATCGGTCGCGAGATCAGCGGGTCGGTGCCGTAGCTGGCGATGCGTTCGGGATCGTGGGTGAGGAGCTTCGCCTTCACGTAGCTGTTGACGAAGAAATTGCCGCGCAGCTTGCGCATCAGCGCCAGGCCCGGGCGCGCGAACGGCACATAGAGTTTGACCTTGAACGCCGGCGACGCCAGCACCAGCCCGCGGATCTTCGGCGCGTAATCGTACGCCCAGGTGCTGGCGAGCACCGCGCCGACGCTCTGCGCGATCACGATCAGATCGGCGATCTCGACGCCGTGGATCGTGGCGATGTGATCGACCAAGGTCTGCAGGTCGCGCACCGAGGTCGCGAAACTCGGGCTGTCGCCGCGCACGCCGGGCGAACGCCCGTGGCCGCGCATGTCGTAGGCGAAGACATCGAAATCCGGCAGGTCGAGTTCGTCGGCGAGATGCGCCATCCGTCCCGAGTGCTCGTGGCCGCGATGGATCAGCACGATGGCGCCGCGCGCGTCGCCCTGCGCGGGCCAGTGCCGGTAGAAGAGCGCGACATCGTCGTGGGTGGCGAACGTGTGTTCAGTACAGTGTCTGGGGGCCGACATGGGGGTTCAGCGTTCCTCGCGGGAAAAGTGGGGATTCCGACAACGCAGCACGCAGTGTCGGGAGCGCGGCGGACGCGCGGTTGCGCGATATCCGTGGAGTATCGAAGTTCGATACCGCCGGCTCAAGCACGTTGGGTGGAGATCGGTGGACAGGGCGGTGGTCAATGCGCCTCGCGCAGGCCATTGCGCACGCGACGCACGATGGTCCATGCGGTCAGCGCGCACAGCGCCGGAAACAGCCACGCCGCCCACACCGGCAGCAGGCCCGCGACCCCGATCCACAAGGCGATGGCGCCGAGCACGAAGGCACGGTCGCTCTTGCCCATCGGGCCGTCGTAACGTCGGCTCGCACCGAGGGTGGGCCCGAGCGCGCCCGCGAATTCGCCGAGTCCCGCCAGCACCACGAACGTCGCCACCCACACCGGCGCGAAGGGCGCAACCGCCGCGAACGGCAGCGCCAGCGCGGCATCGGCGATCACATCGGTGAGTTCGTTGAGATAGGCGCCGAGTTTCGACTGTTGGCCGAACTCGCGCGCCAGCATGCCGTCGATCGCATTGAACGCCATCCGCAGGAACATCCACAGCGGCACCAGCAGGAAGGCCCGGGTGCCGGGCGCGGCGGCATACAGCCATACGCCGAGCGCGATCGAGATCGCACAGGCCGCCAGCGTGACCTGATTGGCGGTGACGCCGAACCCGTGCAGACGGCGGACGACGGGGCGCAGCAGCGCCTGGAATCTGGGTTTGAGGGCGTAGATCGACATGGCGGGGCCATGATTCCACAGACACGGCATGCGATGCCAACACGCCGCCGGATTGCATCGAGGCGGCGATCCGGGCAGTCTGCGCGGATGTCGCCCCTGTCGTCGATCGTGTCCACCCTGTCGCTTGCCGCCCTCTGCGGCGTTGTCGACGTGTCGCATGCGCAGGTCCAGGGGACCGGCGACTATCTGCAGCGCATGGATACGGATGCCAACGGCAAGGTGTCGTTGATCGAGTATCAGGATTGGCTGAGTTATGCCTTCGACAATATGGACCGCAACCGCGATGGTCTGCTGGCGCCGGAGGAACAGCCCGGCGGTCGCGGCAAGCCGCTGACCCGGGAGGCGCATCGCACGCGGGTTGCGGAGATGTTCAAACGTCAGGATCGCAATCGCGACGATGTGCTTGACGCGAAGGAACTTGCGGCGCCGCCGCAGGGGAAATAAGCGGGGTTTCTTGGTTCGTGCGGGTGGTGTCTCTGCGCAGGGTTCGTTCTGGCGAAACGACTTTGTATGTCGGCGAGCCATGGTGTACAGGTAAAGCCTGGCACCTTTTTCGCGCTGGGGCGCGAGTTACTTTCTTTGGCGCAAAGAAAGTAACCAAAGAAAGCACTTCAAATCCAATTCAAACCTGCGATCTGGGGCGAAGCCGGGATTTTTCGATGAGACATCCCTGTCTCATCGAAAAACGATGCACATCCTGTGCATCGCCCTCCGGGTCTCCGATCGAGGGATAGCGTGCCGCGTCTGCAAGATCATTGGGACGTTGCCCTCTATTGGCATTCAAGCAATAGCTCTGTCGCTAGCCTAATCTCTCATGGAATACAGTTTCGCCATGTGATGAAGCCATCCGCTCGTTGCCGAAACTCCAGCAATCCACATCGTCCCACCAACGTCCAGACTACGGTGTCGTCTGATTAGGTTGCAGACCCGGAGGGCGGCGCACAGGACGTGCGCCGTTTTTCGATGAGACAGGGATGTCTCATCGAAAAATCCCGGCTTCGCCTCAGACCGCAGGTTTGAATTGGATTTGAAGTGCTTTCTTTGGTTACTTTCTTTGCGCCAAAGAAAGTAACTCGCGCCCCAGCGCGAAAAAGGTGCCAGGCTTTACCTGCACACCATGACTACCGATATCCGAAGCAAACCCCTCACATCGCGACGCCAGAAGTCTCCTCGACCAGCGTCGCCGTCGGACCATCCCCCAACATCTGCTTCCACGCGAAATACATCGCACCCGCAAGAAACGCGACGAACACCCCGTTGCCAAGCGAATTCACGAACAGCATCGCCTTGTCGCCGCCGACCATCCCGGCAAGCGCGCCGAAAATGCCGAGGCCGACGCTGAACGCGATCATCACCACGAAGCCCATGATCAGGAACAGCAGCAACGCCAGCACATTCTGCGTGCAGGCGCGATAGCTCCGCTTCATCGCTTCCACAAGACGTACCTCGGTGAACATCATGTCCGGGACGATGGTGAGCGTGAAGAAAATGGCGCCGATGCCGATCGCGAACACCGCGACGATCCACAGGAACAGACGCCCCAGCGGCAGCTCCTCGATCATGGCGGTCATGAGGTTGGGGTCGATCGCGCCCTTGGTCTGCGCCTCGGTCTGAAGCTTCACCGAGAGTTCCAGCAACTTTTCGACGTTCGCCTCGCCGACGATCACGTACAGCAGCGCCAGGCAGACCAGCAACACGGCGACCTGCGGCAATAGCGTGCTGATCACGCGCCCGGCCCGGCCGGTGCGGATCGCCGCGAGCAGATGCGCCGGGGAGGCTTCGCGGCCTTCGTCGACCTCATGCGCCGCGAAAATCATCCCGGCGATCAGCAGCGGGCCGATGATGAAAAAGATCAGCTGCAGCGCGCCGCCCACGGCGGGCGCGGACTGCATGCTCAGAATGAGCACGAACGACAGGCCCGCATAGACCAGCGCCAGCAGCCCGAAACCCATCGGCGATTTGCGCAGCAGCCGGAACGCGCCGAGCAGCCATTCCGCACCGGCGGCAGCCGGTACCTTGCGAATTTCCATCGTCGTCCTCGTGGTGGGTGTGGATCAGTGGCCGCGCAGTGTAGCGGCGTGGCGCACGAAGCGTCGCAGCACGCCGCGCGCCTGCGGCGTCGGCTTCACGTCCTTCGCCATGCGCCGGTGGCACTGGCCTTCGCGCTGCAGCGCCTCGCGGCGCGCGTGCACGTAGCCGCGCATGTGATCGACGCTGAATTCGGGGTGGAACTGCAGACCCCAGGCGTGATCGCGCCAGCGGAACGCCTGGCAGGCGTCCTGGTCGGACCGGGCCAGCACCGTGGCGCCGGTCGGCGGTCGCAGCACGCTCTGCAGGTGGCTGACCTGGACCGGGAAACGCATCGGCAGCGGGCCGAACAGCGGGTCCTCGCCGGCGTGCGGATGCAGATCCACCGCGACCGTGCCCATTTCGCGTCCCTGCGGGTTGTAGTCGACCTCGCCGCCCAGCGTGTGCGCCAGCAGCTGGTGGCCATAGCAGATGCCCAGTATCGGCATGCCCGCGTCCAGCCGGTCGCGCAGCCAGTCGGCGGTGCGCTCGCTCCAGGGATGGCGGTCGGTGACCATCGAACTGGAGCCGGTCACGATCACCCCGGTCAGCGCTTCGCCCTTCGAGGTGTGGCCCCCGGCCGGCAGCGTCTCGCCCGCCTGGACGTTCACCGTATCGGCCTGGTCCGCCGACAGCCCTGCGGCCACCCGGATCCAGTGCGGGAAACGGCCGTGGCGGCGCAGCGTATCGATCGGCTGCCCGGTTTCGATGATCAGGAAACGACGGTTGGGGTGGCGGGTCATGGCAGCGGATTCTGGGCTGGGCAACGCTGCGGTGCGCCGCAGGTCGGTGGGGAGTGCCGCTTATACTACCCAGTCCCCATACCGCCAGCGCCTTTCCATGCAGGGACCGACCTTCCAAGAGCTCATCCAGCGTCTGAACGCCTATTGGGCGGCCCAGGGCTGCGTGCTGATCCAGCCCCTCGACCTCGAAGTCGGCGCCGGCACCTTCCATCCGGCCACGTTCCTGCGCGCCCTCGGCCCGGAGCCGTGGAACGCGGCCTACGTGCAGCCCAGCCGCCGCCCCACCGACGGCCGCTACGGCGAGAACCCCAACCGCCTGCAGCATTACTACCAGTACCAGGTGGTGATGAAGCCCAATCCCGACAACATCGTCGAGCTGTACTTCGATTCGCTCAAGGCGCTGGGCGTCGATCCGCTGGTGCACGATCTGCGTCTGGTCGAGGACAACTGGGAATCGCCGACCCTCGGCGCCTGGGGTCTCGGCTGGGAAGTGTGGTTGAACGGCATGGAAGTCACCCAGTTCACCTATTTCCAGCAGGCCGGCGGCATCGAGTGCAAACCGGTGCTGGGCGAGATCACCTACGGTCTCGAACGCCTGTGCATGTACCTGCAGAACTGCGACAACGTCTACGACCTGATCTGGACCGTCGGCCCGCAGGGCCCGGTGACCTACGGCGACGTGTTCCTGCAGAACGAGCGCGAACAGAGCGCCTACAACTTCGAGCACGCGAACGTTGAAGAACTGTTCCATCGCTTCGACGCCTGCGAAGCCGAAGCGCTGAAGCTGGTCGAACTCGGCCTGCCGCTGCCGGCCTACGACCAGGTCTGCAAGGCCTCGCATTCGTTCAACCTGCTCGATGCGCGCCGCGCGATTTCGGTGACCGAACGCCAGCGCTACATCCTGCGCGTGCGCAAGCTGGCGCAGGCCGTGGCCGAAAGTTATTTCGCGCAGCGCGAAAAACTCGGGTTTCCCGGCTGTAAGCAGGACAAGGCCGCCGCATGAGCGCGACCTCGACCCCGCCCCCGACCCTGCTCATCGGCATGTTCGACTCGCCGTTCGTGCGTCGCGTCGCGATCAGCATGAGCCTGCTCGATCAGCCGTTCGAGCACCGCGACTGGTCGGTCGGCAAGGATTTCGACCGTATCCGCGAATACAGCCCGCTCGGCCGCGTGCCGGTGCTGGTGCCCGCTGGCGGCGAAGCGCTGACCGAGTCGGCGATGATCCTGGAACACCTCGACGATCTCGTCGGCCCCGAACGCGCGCTGATGCCGCCGCCGGGCGCGCAGCGTCGCGAAGCGCTGCGCATCCTCGCTTTCGCCACCGGCGCGGTGGAAAAAGCGCTGCAGATCGTCGGCGAGCGCGTGTTCCGCCCGGAAGAGAAATGGCATGCGCCCTATCTCGAACGCTGCCGCACCCAGATGCGCGGTGCGCTCGGCGAACTCGACAAGGTCTGCGCCGCCGCTGCGGATCGCGACTGGCTGATCGGTGGCGCGTCCGGCAACGGCCGAATGACCCAGGCCGACATCACCCTCGCGTGCTTCGTCACCTACGCGCACGAAGCCGTGCCCGAACCGCTCGACGCGTATCCGGCGCTGCGCGCACGCGTCGCGCGCTACGAAGCGCTGCCCGTGTTCCGCCGCTATTACGCGCCGTTCTTCCAGCCCAATGCGACCGGAGCGGCAAGCGCATGAATCCGCTGCCCGCGCGCCTGACGCCGGAACTCGCGCAGCGTCTCGGCGAATCGCCGCGGTTCGCGCAGGTGTTCGCGCACGGCAGTCTGGAAGTGGAGATCTACGCGCCGCGCGGTCACGACCCGCAGACGCCGCACACCCGCGACGAGGTCTATGTGGTCGTCGCTGGTCACGGCAGGTTTTTCTGCGATGGCGAGACCCGCGATTTCGCCAGCGGCGAACTGCTGTTCGTTCCGGCCGGCGTCGAACACCGTTTTCTCGATTTCAGCGACGACTTCGTCACCTGGGTGCTGTTCTACGGCCCAGAAATGGAATCCCCACTTCCCCCGGGAGAGGGGTTGGGGTGAGGGTACGGCGCAAGCGGCGCCGCACCCGCACCCCCGTACCCTCATCCGCCCTTCGGGCACCTTCTCCCGCAGGGAGAAGGAAAAGCATAAAAGAGCTGCAACATGAGCGATATGAAACCCCTCCTGATCGAACTCGGCACCGAAGAACTGCCGGTCAAAGCCCTGCCGGGTCTGGCGCAAGCATTCTTCGACGGCATCATCGACGCGCTGCAGAAACGCGGCATCGCCTTCGACCGCACAGGCGCCAAACCGCTGTACACGCCGCGCCGGCTCGCGGTGCTGCTGCCCGGCGTCGCCGTGGAGCAGCCCGAACAGCGCAGCGAAGTGCTGGGCCCGTATCTCAACATCGCGCTGGATGCCGAAGGCAAGCCGACCCGCGCGCTGGAAGGCTTCGCCGCGAAGGCCGGCATCGACTGGACCACGCTGCAGAAGACCACCGACCAGAAGGGCGAGCGCTTCGTGCATCGCGCGGTCACGCCCGGCGCGCGCACTGCAGCGTTGTTTCCCGACATCCTGAAAGAAGCGCTGGCCGCCATGCCCATTCCCAAGCCGATGCGCTGGGGCGATCACGACTACGGTTTCGCCCGCCCCGCGCACTGGCTGGTGCTGCTGCTGGGCGATACGGTCGTCGATGCCGACGTCTTCGGCATCAAAGCGGATCGCATGAGCCGCGGCCATCGTTTCCATCACGAAAAAACCGTGTGGATCGGCACCCCGAACGATTACATCGATGCCCTGCGCGCCGCGAAAGTGCTGGTCGATCCCGAAGAACGCCGCGCCCGCGTCGTCGCCGAAGTGGAAAGCGCCGCGCTGAAAGTCGGCGGCACGCCGCGCATCACCGACGACAACCTCGAACAGGTGCAGTGCCTGGTCGAATGGCCGAAAGCGGTGCTGTGCGCATTCGAGCGCGAATTCCTCGCGGTGCCGCAGGAAGCGCTGATCGCCACGATGGAAGCAAACCAGAAATTCTTTCCGGTGCTGGATTCAGAAGGCAAGCTCACCGAGCACTTCATCGGCATCGCCAATATCGAATCGAAGGACGAAAGCGAAGTCCGCAAAGGCTACGAACGCGTGATCCGTCCGCGCTTCGCCGATGCCAAGTTCTTCTTCGTCGAGGATCTGAAGCAAGGGCTTGCCTCGATGAACGAGGGGCTGAAGACGGTGACGTATCAGGCCAAGCTCGGCAGCGTGTGGGACAAGGTGCAGCGCGTCGCGGCGCTGGCGGAAAGTATTGCCGCAGAAGTGGGTGTCGATCCGCAGTTGGCGCGTCGCGCTGCGGAATTGGAGAAGGCCGATTTGCAGTCGCGTATGGTCAACGAGTTTCCGGAATTGCAGGGGATTGCGGGGCGTTACTACGCCGCTGCTGCGGGTGAGTCGGCGGAAGTGGCTGCAGCCATCGATGAAGCGTATATGCCGCGATTCGCGGGCGATGCGATTGCGCCGAGCAAGTTGGGACAGGTGCTGGCGATTGCGGAGAGGTTGGATACATTGGCGGGTGGGTTCAAGGCAGATCTCAAACCCACTGGCAATAAAGATCCGTTTTCGCTGCGGCGCAATGCATTGGGGTTAGCCAGAACGATAATTGAAAACAACATCGACATTGGGCTGTCCCTCGTTCTGTTCAAGACGTACGAAATTCTCGACACATCAGTTGACGAAATCGAATTCAAGAAAAAAATTGAGACGGCAAACGGGGCTATGGTTGTTCATGCGAGAGGCAAACTCACTCCGAATGTTCGCCCCCAAGAGGTATTCGACTTCATCCTCGACCGCCTCCGCGCCTACTACGCCGATCAAGGCGTCACCCCGCAGCAGTTCGAAGCCGTGGCGGCGCTGATGCGTCCGGTCGCGGCTGAAGCCGCTCCCACAGAAAGCGGTGCGGCACTTGTGGGAGGGGCTTCAGCCACGACTGCCGGAGCCAATCATGCGGGTTCCCTCCTCGACTTCGACCGCCGCCTCAAAGCCATCGGCGAATTCGCCAAACTGCCGGAAGCCGAAGCCCTCGCCGCCGCCAACAAACGCATCCGCAACATCCTGAAGAAAGCCGACATCGCGATTCCGGCCACGGTCGACACCGCGCTGTTCGCCGAAGACGCCGAGCGCGATCTGCACGCGGCGGTGGAGCAGGCCATCGCCGACACCGACGACGTGCTGAAGACCCGCGACTATGTCGCCGTCCTCGGCCGACTCGCGCGCCTGCGCCCGCAGGTCGACACCTTCTTCGAAAAGGTCATGGTCAACGCCGACGACGCAGCCGTACGCAGCAACCGCCTCGCCCTGCTGCAGCGTCTTGCGGATCGTCTGGGCAGCGTCGCTGCGATCGAGCACCTTTCGGTCTGATCGTCCCCTCATCCGGCGCTTCGCGCCACCTTCGTCCGGCCCTCGCGCATAGCGCTCGGGCGTTCATCGGCGCGCGAGCCAATGGCTCGCAAGCACGCCTCTTCACCCCCGCGGTGCGGGGAGAAGGAGAGCAGTAGGCGCTGCGTTTTTTCCTTCTCCCCGTGCATCGTGCGGGGAGAAGGTGCCCGAAGGGCGGATGAGGGGCGGCTCTTCGCGCTTGCGTTGCCGACGACATCCCGGAAATCCGTCGCGCGGATGACATCCCGTGTCCCGCGTTCTGTCATCTCGACCCGATAACGTGACGGCCTCCGAACCACGACGTTGCCATCATGTTGAACCGTTCTTTCTGGCTGTTGCTGGCGACCGCGCTTGTCGGCTTGGGAACTGCGCCATCTGCCATGGCCGGCAAAGACCAACCCTGGGCGGAAATCCGCGTCGCGGGTGTCGCCGATGACGATCTCGGCGAGTACGACGTCATGCTGGTCTCGATCAACGGCGCCATCGATATCGACACCGCCACGCTGTACAAGCTGCCGCCGGGCGCGCAACGCCTGAAGGTCGCAAGTCTGAAGCGCGGCAAGTACGGCGAATTGGCGACCCTGCCGTTCACGCTCGAGATGAAGCCTTGCGTCCGCTACGCACTGATCGCGAACTATGCGGCGCCGGATGCGGTCCGCCCCTGGTCGGTGGAGGTGAAGGGCGAGAGTCCGATCAAGGCCTGCGTCAAGAAATATGGCGGGGATGCCCTGATCACGGCGGACGCTGCGCCCTGATCGCGTCGGATGTGACGCACACCCATTCCGCGCGCAACGGCGCTTGTTAGGATCGACGTCGCCGCGTCGTTGATGCGGCGCTTCGCGCGCCCCGTTGCGGGGAAGCCAACGCCACGGAGATGGCCGCGGAGACAGACTCGACTTTTCAAGGAGAGATACCCATGAAGCGCATTCTTCGGACTGCCGTCGTCGTCAAACTATCGGCCCTGCTGTTGGCGCTGGCCGCGCCCGGCATCGCCTCCGCCGCCACCGACGCCTACATCGACTGTTCGCTGCAGAGCAACGCCTGTTTCGGCGATGCCGCCAGCGATTCGGGCCCGGTCACCTTCATGTACCAGTTCGACTCCAACGGCGTGGACGCGATCTTCCCGGCCGACTGCACCAACCAGAACATCTGCACCTTCTATTGCCTGCGCTATCCCGGGACGATGCCCGCACGACTGCTGGTGTACGACGCCAGTTTCAACGTGCTGGCCACCACCGAATGGGTGACTGCCGTGTGTACGCAGCAGGACATCCTTCTGCCGTAGCAACGTCGAAGCGGCCTCCGCCGCCTCGCACCCGGAAGCACCGGTACCCCCGTGCCGGCGCTTCCGCCCTCTCTTCGATGCATGCTCTTCGACGCATGGCGTTCTGCACGACGGGCGCGACCGATGCGCATCGAGTCCGCCGACATTCACCGAGGGTCCGGCGGCTGCAGGTATCCTGTCTCGATGCCCCCCGCCCCCCGCCCCGCCATCGCCGCAGTGTTGTTGACCTTCTGCGGCGTCGCGCATGCGGCGAAGATCGCCGATGTCCGTATCGATGGTCTCGACGACGCCATGACCGCCAACGTGCGCGCCGCGCTGTCGCTGGAGGACGCCAGGGGAAAGCAGGTGTCGGATGCGCGGCTCGACTACCTGCTGCGCGTGGCCGAGGACGAAACCCGCGAAGCGCTGGAGCCGTTCGGCTACTACTCGCCGGAGATCGCGATCGGCGAAAGCGGCGGCGGTGCCGCGCTCGCCGACGAAGCGCCGGTCAGCGTCACGATTACCGTGCGTGCCGGCGAACCGGTGCGGGTGCGCAGCGCCAGGGTCGCGATCGAAGGCGGCGGCGACGGCGACCGCTATCTGAAGGAAGAACTCGACGCGTTCTCGCCCAGGGTCGGCGATGTCTTCGAGCACGCCCGCTACGAACAGAGCAAGGCCTTCATCACCCGCCGTCTCGCCGAGCGCGGTTATTTCGACGCCGATTTCGCCGCGCGCAGGGTCGAGGTGACGCGCGCGGAGCAGGCGGCCGATATCGATCTGCGCTGGAACAGCGGCGACCGCTACGAGATGGGCGAGATCACGTTCGAGCAGACGCCGCAGCCGGTCATCGCCGCGATGCGCTGCTGCGCGAATTCGTGTACTGGAAAGATGGCGATTACTACCATCAGGGGCGCCTCGACCGGCTGCGCAAATCGCTGGGCGGTCTGGATTATTTCAGCCGCATCGATATCGAACCGCAGCCGGAGAACGCCATCGACGGCCGCGTGCCGGTGAAAGTGCATCTGACCCCGGCCAAGCGCAGCATCTACAGCGCCGGCTTGAGTTACGGTACCGACAGCGGCGCCGGCGTGTCGCTGGGATTGGAGCGGCGCTATCTGAATTCGCGCGGACACAAGGCGCTGGCGCAGCTCGACTACGCCGAAAAGCGCAAGACCCTGACCCTGCAGCACCGCATTCCCGCGTTCGCGTGGCGCGACGGCTGGTACACCACCAGCCTGCAGGCCTACGACGAGCAGACCGAGTACATCGATACCCGCCGCTACGAAGCGGTATTCAGCCGCAGCGGGCAGTACAACCGCGAACTGAATCTGGTCGCTTCCGTACATGCGCTGCGCGAGCGCTGGGCCTACGACTACGACAGCCTGCTGCGGCCGGTCACGCTGTACCGGCAGTCGACCTATCTGTATCCCTCACTCGTCGCCGAATACGTGAAGGCCGACGACCGCATCCAGCCGCGCGACGGCTTCGGCGCCACCGCGACCCTGCGCGGCGGCCTGCAGGGCGCGGGCTCCGATGCGAACTTCCTGCAGCTGCACGTGCGCGGCAGCTGGTTCAAGGGATTGGGCGCACGCAGCCGCCTGATCGTGCGCGGTGAAGTCGGCGCGACCTATACCAATGCACTCGTGGAGATTCCGCCGACGCTGCGTTTCCATGCCGGCGGCGACCGCAGCGTGCGCGGCTACGAGTACCGCGAAATCGGTCCGCGCATTGCGGCAAGCCCCGGACGCAAAGCGTATGCGCTGGGTGCGAAGAACGTGGTCGCCGCGAATGTCGAGTACGAGCAATACCTCAACGACAGCTGGGGCTTCGCCGCGTTCGTCGACGGCGGCAATGCCTTCGATGGCCAGCTCGACCGCTGGCGCAAGGGTGTCGGTCTGGGCCTGCGCTGGAAATCGCCGGTCGGGCCGCTGCGCGTGGATGTCGGGCGCGGTCTCGACGATCCGGATTCGTCGTTCACGCTGCACATCAATCTCGGCGCGGATCTGTGAATCCATGAAGGCGAATCCGCCCGGTCAAAACAGCAGGTCGTTCCCGCGAACGCGGGAACCCAGTGTCTTTGTTGAAGGACGAAAAAGTCGCTGGGTTCCCGCGTTCGCGGGAACGACGGGTGGTGGTTGCGCGAGTGTTTGCGCATGAGCGAACGCCCGTCCACGCCGGAAGAACGCGAAGCGCGCATCGTCGAGCTGCGTACGCGTCGTCGCGCACGCGCGCGCTGGCTGGCGACGCGCAGCCTGCTGTCGATCGTGGTCATGAGCGTGCTCGCGGCGCTGCTGCTGTATTTCCTGTTCAACACCTTGCGCGGACGCGATGTGCTGTTGAACCAGATCGTCGAACGTCTGCCGGAGGGCGACGAGCTGACCTGGTCGCGCGCCGAAGGTCCGGCCTCGGGACCGATGACCCTGCACGATCTGCGCTACGTGCATCGCGGCTGTCCGGACCGAGACGGCGAGCCGGTCGCGTGGCCCGGCTGCAAGACCGCGCTGCTGACCATCTTCACCGCGAAACGCGTCGTGCTCGATCCGATGCTGCAGCCGCTGCTGGGTCGCCGTCTGCGACTCGAAGCCATGAACGTGTCCGGCGCGACGCTGGTGCTGCCCGAGAGCGATGAGCCGTTCGAGCTGCCGCGCTGGCCGGAATCGCTGCCCGCGATCGCGCCGCCGCTGGCGCTGGAAGCCGACGCGATCGAGATCGACGATCTGCGCGTACTGCGCGCGACCGAACCGCAGCCGACATCGATCATCCATCTGCACAAGGTGCGCGGCGGACTGGTCGCCGAAGAGGGCAGCCTGCATCTCGAACGCATCGTCGCCGACAGCGATCGCGGCCGTTTCACCGCGCACGGCGACTACGCACCGCGCGACCGCTATCGCATGCATCTCACCGCGAGCGCGGTGCTGCCGGCTGCGGCGGGACGCACACCGGCCCGCCTGGGTCTGGCCGCGCGCGGCGATCTGCGCAAACTCGATATCGCGCTCGCCGGCAACGCGCCCGCGCCGGTGAAGGCAAGATTGCTGCTGGAAGGCGAAGCGCAGCCGCGCTGGCGTTTCGAGGCGGACAGCACGGCGGTGACGCTCGCCGCGCTGCTCGGCAACGACGACGATTCCGCGTCGTACGCGTTCGATCTGCGCGCCGACGGCGTCGGCGGCCATGCGAACGTGCAGGGCCGCGTCGCGCAGGGCGACGCATCGAAGGAAGAATTCGCGGCGACCGTGCTGCCATCGAAAATTTCGGTCGACGGCCAGGTGTTGTTGCTGTCGCCGCTGTCGCTGGAGTTGCTCGGCGGCACGGTCGCGGCGAACGGTCGCGCCGATTTCAACCATCCCGCCGATGCGCGCTTCGACGGCACCGTGCAGGCGCGCAAACTGCGCTGGCAGGGCGATACCAAGGACGCGGTCGCAGTGGTCGGCGACGGCGATTTCAAGCTGGCCGGCCGTTTGCGCGACTGGACCGCACAGGGCGACGCGACCCTCCTGCGCGGCAAGGAACGCGCGGTGGTCGCGCTGAAAGCGCGCGGCGACGACAAGACCGCGCATGTCGACACGCTGCGCGCAACGATGCCGACCGGGCGTCTCGACGGCAGCGGCCAGCTCTGGTGGCAACCGACGCTGCGCTGGCAGGCCGATGCGCGGCTGGCGGGTTTCGATCCGGGTTATTTCCTGCCCGACTGGCGCGGCGCCGTGAACGGCCGCCTGCGTACGAACGGCGAGACGCGCCGCGACGGCGGACTCGATGTGCGCGTGGAAGCGGACGAACTCGGCGGTCGCCTGCGCGGACGCGCCCTGAGCGGACGCGCGAACGTGCTCGCGCATCTGCCCGCGAATGGAGGCGATGCCGTCGGCGCGAAAAGTACCGACTTCGAGGGCGAGATCGCGCTGGGACTCGGTGGCAGTCGCATCGATGCCAAGGGTCGCGTCGCCGATACGCTGGACGTTGCAGCCAAATTCTCGCCGCTGCAGTTGAACGATCTGCTGCCGACCGGCGAAGGCGTGCTGCGCGGTACGCTCAAACTCACCGGCGCGCGCATGCAGCCGAACATCGATGTCGATCTCTCCGGCCAGTCGCTGCGCTGGGACGATTGGCGCGCGGGATCGCTGCGCGCACGCGGGCGTTTGCCGTGGCGCAGCGGCGCCGAGGGTGCGTTGAGCATCGACGGTGAGAATGTCGACGCCGGGCTCGCGTTCGCGCGTCTGCATCTGGACGCGCGCGGCGCGGTCGAAGCACTGCGCATCGACGGCGATGCCGACACCGGATTCGGCGCGCTGGTGCTTGCCGGCAACGTGGCGAAACGCGGCACGCAGTGGGCGGGCGCGCTGAATGCACTGCGCTTCGCGCCGACCACCGGCCCGGCATGGGCGCTGCAGTCGCCCGCGCGGTTCAGTGCGACGCCGTCGCCGCGCGGGATGCGCCTGCAGATCGCATCCAGTTGCTTCGCGACCGCCGACCGCGCCGGTTCGCTGTGCGCCGATATCGATTGGCCGACGCGCGCCGACGTGCGCGGACAATCGCTGCCGCTGGCGCTGCTCGCACCTTATCTGCCGGAGCGCGACGACCGTCGTGCGTGGCTGCTGCGCGGTACGGTCGATGTGGATGCGCAGGTGCGTCCGCGCGGCGACAGCTGGCAGGGCACCGCGCGCGTGCGCTCCGCCGATGGCGGGCTCGCATTGGATGCGCGCAGCCGTCGCGAAATCCTCGGCTACGCGAATCTGGAGATCGATGCGCGCTTCGACCCGCAGCGGATCGAAGCCGATGTCCGCAGCGCGCTGAAACCGGACGGTCGCGTCGCCGGCACGATCGCCACCGGCTGGGACGACTACGCGCCGCTGCGCGGCGAGATCGAGATCGATACGACCGAACTGACCTGGCTCGAACTGTTCTCGCCGGACATCGTCGATCCGCAGGGCCGCTTGAACGGACGCATCGCGCTGGGCGGCACGCGCGCGCAGCCGACGCTGGGCGGGCAGGCGCAGCTCACGGCGTTCCGCGCCGAAATGCCGGCGCTCGCCTTGAGCCTGCGCGACGGCGAAGCGCGTCTGGACGCGCAGGCCGACGGCACCGCGCGCATCTCCGGCAGCGTCAGCAGCGGCGAGGGCAGGCTGCGGATCGACGGCACGCTGGGCTGGCAAAGCGACGACACGCCGCTGCGGCTCGCGCTGGTCGGCGAGAACGTGCTGATCTCCGACACCCGCGAACTGCGCGCGGTGATCGATCCGAACGTGGTGGTGCGTTACGCCGCAGGCCAGCCGATCGCGGTCGCCGGCAGCGTTCGCGTCGCCAGCGCGAAGATCGATCTGGAAGGACTGGATTCGGGCGTGTCGGCGTCGGAAGACGTGGTGGTGCTGGATCCGGCGAATCCCGAACGCACCGGCAGCACGCCGCTGGATCTGGATCTCGCGCTCACGATGGGCGACGACGTGCGTCTGCACGGTTTCGGCCTCGACGGCACGCTCGGCGGCAGCGTGCGCATGCGCGCGCGCCCGGGCCGCGAAACCGTGGCGACCGGTTCGCTCGATGTCGACGGTCGTTATCGCGCCTACGGACAGAACCTGCAGATCACCCGAGGCCGACTGCTGTGGTCGAACACCGCGTTCGGCGATCCGGTGATCGATATCCGCGCCGAACGCGAAGTGGGCAGCGTCACCGCCGGCATCGATGTGCGCGGTCGCGCCTCCTCGCCGATCGCCGGAGTGTGGAGCGACCCGGCGACCAGCGAATCCGAAGCGCTGGCGTATCTCACCCTCGGCCGTCCGCTGTCCAGCGCCAGCGCCGACGAGAACCGCCAGCTCAGCGCCGCGACCGCCGCGCTGTCGGCCGGCAATCTATTGGCCTCGCAGCTCGGCGCGAAGATCGGCCTGGACGATGCCGGCGTCAGCGAATCGCGCGCGCTCGGCGGTTCCGTGGTCGGCATCGGCAAATACCTGTCGCCGCGCCTGTACGTGAGCTACGGCGTATCGCTGCTCGGCACCGGCCAGGTGATCACGTTGAAGTATCTGTTGCGCAAAGGCTTCGATATCGAAATCGAATCGAGCACGGTGGAGAGCCGCGGCTCGGTGAATTGGCGGAAGGAACGCTAGACAGTCACGGCCTCTGCTGAGGATGGCCTGTTCAGCGCCGCGTTTCCGTTGTCGATAGACATGGCCGCTCGGCCAAAAGCATTTCGCGCAGCCCGACGCAAGGAGAGACGTCATGCATCTGACGCAGCAGCAGAGAAGTCTGATCGAACGAGTGATCAACACCATCGAAACCGGCAAGCCGGGCGGCGACTACGGCGCGCTCGTGATCTATGCGGATGGGCCGCACGATATCCGGCAGATCACCTACGGCCGCGCCCAGACCACCGAGTACGGCAACCTGCGCACGCTGGTGAAGATGTACGTTGCCGCAGGCGGCCTGTTCAGTGCGGCACTGGCGGCCTATGCGGACAAGGTGGGAAGCGTCCCGCTGATCGACGACAGCCGCTTCAAATCGTTGCTTCGTGATGCGGGCCGGCAAGACCCGATCATGCGCGAGATCCAGGACCGCTTCTTCGAACAGGTGTATTTCACGCCGGCGATGCGTTGGGCCGACGATCACGGCTTCGTCCTGCCGCTCTCGGCCCTGGTGATCTACGATTCCTTCATCCACAGCGGCGGTATCCTCTGGCTCCTGCGCCAGCGCTTCGCCGAAAATCCGCCGTTGTTGGGCGGGAACGAAAAAAAATGGATCGAAGCGTACGTCCGCGTGCGGCACGCCTGGCTATCGAATCACCACCGCCCGATCGTGCGCAAGAGCAATTACCGGACCAAAGCCTGGAAGGAACAGATCGCAGGAAACAACTGGAATCTGTCGAAGCTGCCGATCCGCATGAACGGGATCGATGTGTTCCCGGAATGAGGCGTGCCCGGGCCACGTAGTGTCGAGGGGATGTTCTTGAGTGCTTTCGCGCCAGAGTCGATATTTCCAACATCGCCAATCAAGACCACACGGACCGCAATCGGTTTCCCCAATCGGCTTTCCACGAGGTCTCCCTTCTCCCCGCCTTGCGGGGAGAAGAGCCTGCCCCGGACTCGATCCGGGGTGGCGCGAAGCGCCGGATGAGGGGCGCTCTTCGCGATGCGCAAATAACGCTGCGACGATCGACCTGTGCCGGCAACGCGACCCTCGATCGGACGTTCACCGCATTGTCCACGGTTGGCGCACCGTTTGGTGTGGTGTCGGGTGATGGGGTAAATCGACCTAACCCCATTTCCCCGCACCGTCTACGCTGCGAATAGCGCTTTCGCTGGTAGGTTCAGGCGCCCCCAACACCAGCCGATATACTTCGCTCGGATGACAAAATGGAGGTGGAAGTGAACAGGCGATCGGCTGCGGTTTTGGTGCTCGTAGCCAGCGGTCTATGCGCTGGTCTGGTCTGGGCTTCGCAGGGTTTGGCCGACCTCGTCCGCCGGCCCTCCATTTCACGGGCCAGCGTTCCGGCAAGCGCGGAGCCTCACGCCCGCCCGCATGTAGGCGCGACGTTCAGTGCACGCCCACGCGGTCGGGCAGGCGTCACACCTCCGTCGATGCTGACGGTGTCCCTTGAGCAGCCGACGTACTCGATGACTGCGCCGGAATTCCTCTCGGATCCGGCGGCCAGTCAGGCGTATTCCATCGCCGTGGGCGACGTCTCCGGCGATGGACGGGACGACCTAGTATTCCTGTCCCGGCGCTTCACACCCAACCCGATCGATACCCGCACGGAGATCTACGCCGCCTACCAGCGCGGCGATGGCCACCTCGATGCGGCCGTCAAGATCGGGGACTCGGGCAACAATCTCGCATACCAGCTCTTGATCGCCGACCTGGACCGCAATGGTGTAGGCGACATCGTTACCTCCACCGGCAATGGCGTCATGCTGCTCCGCTCGAACGCGGATGGCACGTTCACGTCGAGCACGACTGTGGCCGGCTTTCCCCAAGACTTGGTCGTGACCGACGTCGATCGCGACGGTTACCTCGACGTTCTCGTCGACTCGAGCGATACATCGGCCACGGTCATCCATGGCAACAGTCGTGGTCTCATCGAGCGTGTATCGATGCTGCCGCTGCCCTCATCTGCGGTTCGCACGACGGGCGACGTCACCGGCGACGGCCTGGATGATCTCATTCTCGCCACGATCTTCAGCAGGCCGTTCGAGGAATTCCAGATCTACCCGGCATTGGCATCAGGGGGGTATGCCGCGCCGGTGGTGCTCTCCCTGCCACTGGGTTCCAACCATACGTCATCACTCGCAGTCGGCGATTTCAACGGGGACGGTCGCGGCGACCTGGCGTTGGATGAAGCGAGGGATGGCGCAAACCTGCGCCTGTACCTGCAGGATTCGCTTGGCAACCTCGCGCCGAGCCTCGAGATCGCGAGGCAAAGAGGTTCCGGGTTACTCATCACCACCGACCTCAACCGCGATGGCCGGGCCGACTTGGCGATGGCGCACAGCGGGTGGGGCTACATCGGCTACTACCTTCAGACGGGAACTGGCTTCACACCCGAGAACGTCGTTGAGGCTTATCAGTTCCAGGGTCGGCTCAACTACTTTGCGGCAGGCGACCTCAACCATGACGGGTGCGGCGATCTGGTGATCGCCCGGTTGAGTCAGTCGCCCGTGCTGTTGTACGGCCAAGGATGCGCCCCCCGCCCGCGCATCGCCAATTGCCGATTGCCGGCAGTCGCGGTGGAGGGTTCGGGGCTCGTAGCGGCGCACTTGGCATCACCGCTCGTGCGCCAGCACAACGGCGATGCGGGCGCCAATGTCAGAGAAGGCCCGACACGGGGCGCTGGCGCGCGTATTGGACGCGATCGCACGTTCACCGCATCGTCCACGCCGTAGGGTGCTGCCTTGGCGCACCGTTTGCTTTGGTGTGATGTCGGGTGCGGGGGTAAATCAACCTGACCCCAATTTTCGATGGCGGCTTTGGGCCAGAGCATGCACACGGTGTTGATTTGCCGTAGCCCGGGTAAGCGAAGCGCACCCGGGATGAACGACGAAGATCCCCGGGTGCGCTTCGCTTACCCGGGCTACTTGCTACTTGCTGCCGACATTTCGGATGCACGATACAACACTGCATCCTGCATGCTTTACCGAGCCGGGAAGCGTGCATCGCAACCGCCGAATCCCCGGGAATGGTGCATGACGCTTCGCTTATGCACCGTGCGCGTATGTGTCCTACGGCCTTGCTCCATAGGGTGCTGCCTTGGCGCACCGTTTGCTTTAGCGTGGTGTCGGGTGCTGGGGTAAATCAACCTGACCCCATTTTTGATGTGATCGTGCGTCGTTGGCAGACTTGGAGCGGCGAGCAGGCTGTATTGGTAGGTGAAGGCGTGGCGTCTGAACGAAAAATCGAGAAGACCTTGACATCGCGTGGCAGCGGTAGTTTTTGACTTGGAGTTGTGCTATCAAATATGTGCACACGTGATTGTTGCCGTCATGACGTCGCGTCTGTTCAGTTAGACGACAAAAAATAAAGGACTATATCGATGCGCTACAACTCTTTTTTCTGCTTGCCCGCTGTAGCTGTAGTACTCGCAACTTGTGCTGCAACATTGACGCCATCATTGGCAGGCGAGCCTGAAGCCCCACTCATTAAAGACGCGGCATTTCATGCTGCTAATCGCGGTCTTTCTTTGGAGTCATCATTGAATAGACTGAAAAAAGAATCGGAAATCGCTGGTTTGATTGCACAGTTGCGGGATGCTTACAAAGACCGGCTTGCTGGCTTGTATATCGAGCACGATCCTGTCTTTCGGATTGTGATGCGCCTGAAGAGTGATCAGATTGAGTCTTCACGCTTGTTCGATGCTGGGACTCAAAAGGTGATGGTCGAATTCATCCCTAACTCGAAATATACGCAAGCAGAACTTCGAGCTGCACTCGATAAAAATTTAGAAAAGATCAAATCCGCCGTTCCCACGTTGCAGGGAACTTACACGGATGTGAAGACTGGCGAAGTTGTGCTAGATGTATTCGGAACGGAGTATGAAACACAAAGAGTGCAGCAAGCTGTCGGCCATTTACTCGACATCCCTTTTCGCGTGCGCCTAATTCCAGCGCCACTTGTACAGCATGCAGTACGAGGTAGCGGGTTAATCAATGGCGGAACCTGCACGACGACATTCGTCGTAAAAAAGACTACTGGCACTACGACCGGCGTCCTGACGGCGGGGCATTGCGCAAACGGCAATGTCTCTTACACCGGCTTGGATAGCGCCACAGCCAGCCTGACGTATCAGGCACAGGCATACAATGCCAGCAACGATGCGCAGTGGTATACGACCAATGCGACTAATGAACCGAAGTTCTATGCCAGCGCCACCAACCTTAGGACACTAACGGGGCGTAGAACACAAGCGAGCACGGCGGTAGGCAACAATATTTGTCACTATGGAGTGGCTAGCGGCTACAGTTGTGGCGATGTGTTCGCAACGGACTATCAGCCGACCTCTTACACCTGTAATGGTGCAACCTGCACGGCCACCTATATTGCTGTCATCTCCCCAGCTTCAGGCACTGGACTCGCATGTGCGGGTGGCGATAGCGGTGGCCCATGGTTTATCGGTTCCGTTGCAGCGGGGATACACTCCTCTGGCGCTTCCTCTGGGCCAGGCATTGGCCAGTGCCTTCTTGCCGTGTACACGAGTACAGATCGAATTTCTGCTCTTGGCTTGCAACTGATGTACGGTCCTTAGATATGGGGCCTGTTGAAACGTCTTCTCGAATCTTATCGCCGTTTCGATCTCATGAGGCTGATTCAAATGCCAACATTTAAATGGCTTTTTTCGATTGTTTTTTTTGCGTTTGGCACTGCGGCTTGCGCGTCTGAGCACTTGCCACATGAAGATAAATTGCCTGTGACTGCAGCCGGCCCCGCGCAGCCGACGGCTGATGAGATCCGCCATGCGCTGGACCAGAAGCTGCCCGAACTACAAGCTATGTTCCCTAACTTGCAGGGAACACATGTTGACCGGGCAGAGAACGCCGCAGTCCTGACTGTGTATGCTGAGCCCGCAGAAGATGCTCGCGTGCTTGCCAAACGTGAGAAGGCAGAAGCGATGCTCCATGCGCCTGTACGCATTCATATCATCAGAACATCGCTCAAACAGCAGGATTGATGGGCCGCTAATGTATTGACCAAAATTTCACCGGGGTGCCGTCGATCAGATCGAAGCCGCCGGGGCCGTTGTCCTGGTCGTTACAGAGCAGGATGAGCCTGCGCTCCTCGCCGTCACGACACTTGATGAGGATGCCGTAAAGTTGTGCCGACAACGCGACCCTCGATCGGACGTTCACCGCATTGTCCATTCCATTGGGTGCTGCCTCGGCGCACCGTTTGCGGTGAGTGGACGGGAGCGATGCAGCGATGGCGGCTTTGGGCCAGAGTATGCACACGGTGTTGATTTGCCGTAGCCCGGGTAAGCGAAGCGCACCCGGGATGAACGACGAAGATCCCCGGGTGCGCTTCGCTTACCCGGGCTACTTGCTGCATGCTTTATCGAGCCGGGAAGCGTGCATCGCAACCACCGAATCCCCGGCATTGGTGGCATGACGCTTCGCTTATGCACCCTGCGCGTATATGACCTACGGCCTTGCTACATAGGGTGCTGCCTTGGCGCATCATTTGCTTTGGCGTGATGTCGGGTGCTGGGGTAAATCAACCTGACCCCATTTTTTGGTAGCAACCGCCGAATCCCCCGGAATGGTGCATGACACTTCGCTTATGCACCCTACACGTATACGCCTTACGGCCTTGATCTAAAAAAGCTGGCCGGCCCCGAGATCCGTTGGGCGGGTCTTGAACCGCTAATTGGCCAACAATCGCTTCGCATGCAGCGACATCGGAAAGTTCGTCCGCCTTGCGGGTACGAAGCAGCCGATTCATTTCAATAGGCGGGTCAAGACCCGCCCTACGAGAGATTTCAATACGCCTTATGGGTTCAGTTGAAAACCCAGCCCCAATGTGACCTGTAAATCGTGGCATTGTTAAACGTATTCCATGTGACGGCTTCCCACATATTCTTCCCGTCACTCAGTTTCGCCTCATCATTGAGCTTGTCGTAGACGGACTTCGTTATGTAGGTGTACGTAGCTGGGAGTGCGGATAACTTTGCGGCGTGGTTCGCGGCTCGTCCAACCCATACCAAGTCATTTGCGCCTCGAACCCCCGTCTTTGCTACGAACAACTTGCTGGTGTCGATTCCGGTAACGTGCTTAATCGCATAGTCGTCGCTCGTATAGACACGCTTCATCTGGGGAATAACAATGTTATTGACAGCCCATTTGATCTTCAAAGCTGCTTTCGCAGCATTGGTATTTTTGTAGTCACCGATGAAGACGGCCATTACCCGGTCACCGTCATACGCCGTGATGACCCCATTGTGTTCTCGAATGATCTTGGCAGCGCAATAGAGGAAGGTTTTGTAAATCTCAGCGGACCGAGAAGCGGTCTTGGTATCTACAAGCGTCGTTGAATCAGCCATGTCGGCGTACAAGACAGTGCCTTCAATCTCTATTGCCTCGTTTTTTAGGCCAAGCTTTGAGTCTTCATCGGGAACCTTGGTTCCATCACGCCTCGACCATTGCGACCTGAAAACGTCATAGCACCACTCTTCAAGATCACTTTTCAGTCCCATGGATCAGTCCTTTGCTCCGGCCGCCAGAATCAATTCGCGGAGCCTTGCGCACGCGGGCGCGATGTAGTGCTCGGCATCTTTCCCCTTCTCATAGCGATAGGGGATCGTCGTCATTCCAGCCAAGTCGCTGGGCAACTGAATATCTGCATTCCGCGGCTCCATCAGGAAAGCTCTACGCCGCCCAAGTCGGCCCATGAACAAGCCAAGCTCAAAGATCACGTTGTCGCGCACTGCCGGCCATTTCGTGTCGCGCGTGATAACTACGTCATCCGGCTGGGCAACGGCAATCGCAAAATCCGAGTCATCCAACTGCGCCTCTAGCTCGTTCAACGTGTAGTTCGATGCCCGGAATACGCCGTTTTTCCACGCAACCGCCAAGAAGGGGTCATGCTCGAATTGCTTGATGAGCAAGTCCACGATTGGAAGCGCCTCCGCCGACGACACGATGAAGACGCGAACCCGCTCCCGCTGGGCCGTTACCAAATGATTCCGCTCCGCGAGCCTGCGGGCGAGGGTTGCCGCAATCCGCCTCCACACGTCGGGGAACTGCTCCGCGGCTGCCGAGAATTCAGCCTCGCTGACTTTGAGCAAGACGGTTGTTTCGACGGGGACAACCGTCGCCGCCCGCGGTTGCGAAGGCTCGATTGCGGCCATTTCTCCGATGTGGTCGCCCGGGAAGCGGTTCGCGACAAGCTTGCCGTTGACCCGAACTTCGACCTTGCCGACGACGATGAAGAAAACGTCCGAGGCTTGGTCACCTTGATTGATGAAGGCCGTCCCCGCGGGTACCTCCATCAGCTCGCCTGCGGCGACAAGCCGTTCCGCCAGCTCCGGTCGATTCGCTATCAGTCTATGTTCTGTTAGGGCGGCGACCAAGCGCCGCCGACCTTCATCCCCTTGAAACCGATCGATCATTAGGTCCCCTAAAGCGTTTAGACCTACTTAGCATGGGGGCTAGACTCCCCAAGTCAAGCCAGTCAGATCAGACCTAGGGATGGCCGGAAGTCGCTAGCGAGTACGTTTACGATTTACTGTCCCATCGCAGGGTAAAGCTCATGAAGCCAATACTGTTCGTGCTCTTACTATCCGTTTTCTCGCCAAATTTGGTCTATGCCGAGCCCAACGAGTGCGTCGCTGGACTGCTTCCAAACGTCACCATTTCAACGAGTTCTCAGCAGTTGGACATGGCGGTCCTCAAGGTAATTGATGAGAAAACGTTTCAGGAGTTCAAAAGAGGAGGATCGGCGTCGGCAAAATTTCCAATCAAAGGCGTCCCTATCGAAGCAAGCGGCAATTATCAAGAATGGGATGCGAAGCGACGCGAATATCTTCAAGTGAACAGGTTCGACCTCTCATATGACGAGGCATTCTTGTTGGTGCGCCGCGAAATCCCAGAAGTTGCATATTCCGTATACAAGGAGTGTCTAGCGCGTGGATCGAATGCGCCGGGCATTCACATCATCATCGATGATTACAGCGACAAAGAAGCTTTTGTAACAGTCAGGTGGACACCGCCGCCGAATGAATCTGGGTCTTTGGGTCCTACAACTGTGAATGTCGAGGCTTCGGGAACTACGCCAGAAATGTCGAAATTGCCCCCTATAACCTTGGGTGCAGGGCACTCAAGACCTCTAACGTTTCCTCTCGTGACAGGCTCGGCCTTTGTTGTTACCGCATCAACAGCTAGCGGATTTTCGCAACGTAAGACACTCGAGATTTCTCCGGCGAAGTTGCACATTCCGGATGTTCAGCAACCCAGGAAAATCACACTAAAGGACTTATTGATAAAAGCCCTAGATGAAGGGAAGGTTTGTGTTGTGCGTTTGGGCGACCATGATTGGTCGAACAAACCAGGTGCATACGAAGGGGCGCCGCGCGCCACAAGCGCGATCGATAATTTGTTTGAAGTGCGCTACGAATCTGATACCGAGACGTGGAGATCACATGGTCGAGCTGGAGGTGCAATTCCGATGCTTGGCGTCCATCGGGGGCCTAGTCTCGCGAAACAGCAGGTCAACATCTACAACGAGTTGTACAAGTTAGGCGAAGATGGCTTGCTCACAGCGGAAGGTCGCGGTGCGGGCCGGTCAAGCTTTAAGACTGGGCGCCTTTTTTGCCCCATTTCGATAAGTGACTTACGTTAATGAGCAAGGCCACCCGAGGGTAAAAGGGTCAGGTTCGAATGGCACTTACTTAAGCCTCGCCACTCCAGAAAAGACGGGGATCAACGGTCCTTGTTGGCCGTAAACGACTGAAATCGCTGGGTTGGAGCTTTCGCAGAAATCAGAAAATCCGGCGACAAGGGCTTAAGTAAGTGCCATTCGGGTCAGGTTCATTTCGCCAACGTCGTTGCGAGTCAAAAGCAATCGTCAAAACTAAACCCATCCCCCACACCCCAGCCCAACCTCAATTTCACCCCCCGTCGCGGCTCCCGCCGCTCCTACGAAAAGCGCGGCGATGGCTGTGCACTGCGACGATGAATTTCCGGGTTTCGATTGATCGAACGTATCGACGCTGTCTGAGTCGAATGCGTGGGTCGATGCCTGACGATGGGTGATCGGTCGCGCAAAGCGCGAAGGCGCTCGTTGATCGGTGCAAGGAAAAAATGAGCCGACGCCCGATACGCACCGGGCGCACACGAACTCCCGCTCAGGGCTTCTTGATCGGCAACGCCTGATCAAACCGCAACCCACTGGCAGCCCCACCACGACCAGACGAACGACGGACGCGGGTCCAGACCACCGTGACACCATCGCTCCCACGCGCGTAGACATTTTCGATGCGCAGGCTCACGCCATCGCGGCCCACTTCTTCGTCGCACACCGCTGCGCCTTCCGGCAGCAGCCGGGTCAGGAGGGTGTCGGTGGCGGCGTTGCGTTCTCGCAGCAGGCGGCGGCCGTCGGCTGTGACCTGCAGCGACAGCGGTACCCAGCCGGATGGCGCATCGTTGGCCATTCGGTAGCGGTAATCGGCATCGTCTTCGGCGCTTGTCGCCGTCGTGGTGTCGGGCGAGGCGTTCACGGTCGGCGCGCGGCTGCGGCCGTCTTCGCCTTCGAGCAGACGCGCGATCGCCCAGACCCGGTTGGCCATTTCGTCGCGGGCGAGCAGGGCGTCGTCGACCGCCTCGCCGATCAGCGGCGCGGCCAGTGCGGGCGGGAAGAACAGCCACGGCATCGGTGCGCCCGCGCACTGCGGTGCCCACAGCGCCCAGCCGCGACCCGGCTCCGTGCCGGTGCGGGTGGCGGCGGTGAGTGCGGTCGGGCCGAGCACATCGCCGAAGGTGTCGGACACGCTGAAGGCGGTGACGCCGGCCAGCGTGCCCAGCGGTACGTTCGCGGGCGCGAGGAAGACATCGTTGCCGTAGACCATCGCCATCTGCAGCATCGCGGTGCGGCCCAGCTCGGCGGCGGGCGCGTCCACCGCGCCAAGATCAATCGTGGCGTCTTCGCATTCCCAATAGCGCGCCTGCGGCATGCCGCGGAAGCGCAGCGCGGTCGGCGTGCGCTGCATCGTCACGCTCTTCGGCGGCGGCGCGGTGGGCGCCTTGGTCATGTCGACCGACGCCCAGCGCAGGCCATCGCCGTGATGCTCCGACACCCGCAGCGGCGAACTCAGCCCACTGCAGTCGATTTCGGCGGCGTATTCCAGACGCTCGGACTGCCAGGCCTCGACGGCAGGCGGTTCGATCATGCCGGTGACGAGTGCATTCCAGGCGGCGATTTCCGCTTCGATCGCAGGCGCGCGCAGCGCGCCGGGCAATGCGCCTGCGAGCAGCGCCTCGCGCACAGCTTCGCCATCCGCTACCCGGCCGCGCGCCAGTGCGGCCAGCCGTGCGGCGGGAGTGTCGTCCTGATCGTTCGGATCGGTGTCCTTGCCCAGCGAATATGCATCGAGCAGTGTTTGCGCGGCATCGGCGTAACCCGCGTCGCACAGCAGCTGCGCCAGCAGCGCACCGGTCTCGACGCGCCGCTGCAGCGTCCAGTGCTTGCGGCCCGAGGGCAGCGATTCGATCGCGCGTTCGAGCGGCGTCCCGAGGTTATCGACCTTGATGTCGACGTTGCCGGCGCGGACCCGGCTGATCGGATAGTGCCCCAGCGTGTAGTCGACCGACACCGGCGTGCCGGCGTCCTCGCCGTCGAATTCGCCGAGCATCCACTGCCGGCCGAGCAGCCACAGCGGATCGAGCAGCCGCGCCGCAAGCCCGGGGCGCAGATCGCTGGCGCGCTGGATCGGTTCGATGCGGGCGATGAGGTCGGTCGTGGGGTCGCTCATGTCGGGGATTCCTCGGTCGCGACGTGGCCGAAACTGGTCTGGTAGCGGCGGTTGTCGATCAGCGACAGCGGCGCGAACTGGGCGATGGCGTCGAGATTCGCGGGCGTGACCGTGCGCATTTTCGCCAGCGCCAGCGCT
The DNA here is from genome assembly GCA_013141175.1 of Lysobacter sp. Classification (NCBI taxonomy): domain Bacteria; kingdom Pseudomonadati; phylum Pseudomonadota; class Gammaproteobacteria; order Lysobacterales; family Lysobacteraceae; genus Lysobacter; species Lysobacter sp. The sequence goes on along the minus strand of JABFRN010000001.1, from coordinate 1,415,397 downwards.
TCGAGGATGTGTTCCAGCACCAGCGCTTCCGACCAGTACTCCAGATTGACCGCCGGCACGCACAGCAGGATCGCGTTGGGCGCGGTGGTGGACGGCGCATCGGTGTGGAACGCGATGGCGGCATCGGCCTCGGCGGCCGGCACCAGTTCGCTCCAGCGGTCGAGGACCAGCGCGCTGACGCTCTGCGCCGGATCGTCCAGCGCGCCGCCTTTCGCCAGCCGCCAGGCGACGAACGATGTGCGCCCACGGCGCGGTGTCTTGGGGCCGCCGACCCAGGCCTCGCCCGGGTCGCGCGGGGTCTGCGAGACCACGAGGCGATGCATCGTGCCGGGGTCGTCGGCGCGCAGCACCAGCGCATCCAGTGCAGTCATCGCCGCCAGCGCGGGGCGGACCCGCGAGGCTTTCGCGATGAAACCGCGCAGCTCGACCGGTGCGACTTTCAGGTCGCCCGCGAAGCCCTTGATCAGCGCGGTGTCGACGCCGGTCAGGCGCGGCACCACCGGCTGGCCGTCGAACAGCGCCGCGATCCGCTCGCGCAGCGGCAGCGCGGTGTCGGCAGCGGCGGTGACGCGCCGGTCGAGTTCGTCGCGCGCAGCGCGGCAAGCCCGGCGGTGGCGGTGTCGGCCAGTGCCGGCAGGCCGAAGGCGGCGGCCCAGCGTCGCGCGGACAGGCGTTCCTCTGCGCTGCCGATGGCCTTGTCCAGCCGCTTGCCTGCGCTGGTCGCGGCGTCCGACACGGCCTGCAGACGTGCGGCGAGGTCGTTGGTATCGATCGCGACCGCACCCGGCACATCGTCCGGCTGCAGCGGCCGGGCATTGCCCAGCACCGCGCGCGCCGCACCCGCGATCGCGCTGACTTCCGCGATCGAATAGGCGGTCGCCGGCCAATCACGCTCGCGATCCCAGGCGAAGGGCAGGCCGGTGGCGCCGGTCAGCGCTTCGCAGGCGGCGGCCAGTCGCGCTTCGAGCGCGCTGCGCGCCACCGCGCCGGGCTCGATCACATCGAAGGCCAGATCCAGCGCGCCGAGCGGCGGATCGCGCTCGGGCCAGATATCGAACAGATCGCGCAGCGAGGCGACCTTGTTGGTGCTGCCGTCGGATCCCAGCAGCCGGACCAGAATGTTCTCCGGCGCGGGCAGCAGCCGGTTCAACCAGCTGTCGAGATCGGGATCGGCCAGGCCGCGCGGCGACCCCGACGGCCAGCCTTCGCGCAGCGTGCGGGCGTGATCGAGGGCGAGCAGTACCCGGTGATTCACCGCGATGCCGCGCTCCGGCGGCTGCAGCATCTCCAGCCGGTCCGGTGGCGGCACCGCGCCGCTGAGGATGTCGGTCGCGCCCGAGGCGCGGCTGGGGTTGCCGTTGGCGAGGTGGTAGACGCTTTCGGCCAGCAGCAGGTCGGAGACTGCGTCCACCAGATCGCGCAGGGCGGCCAGCGCGTCGATCAGCGTGGATTTCTGCGTGCTGTCGAGCGGTGTCGGCTGCTGCAGGTCGCTGCCGAGCCGGTTGATGTCCACGGCTGCGGTCAGCTCCGCCGTGGCCAGTCTGACCAGCGCCAGGCCATCGCAGACCGCTTCGGCGGCGCTTTCGGTCGGGGTCGCGCCGCCGTGCCGGTCTCGACCGGCACGGCGGCGGTCGATGCGAGCTTGCGCAGCCGCGCCACCAGCGCCGGCACGGTGCCGCCGGCCCGGGTCAGCGCCCGCTCCAGGCGATACCCGAGCAGCGCCGGCAGCGACTGGTTTTCGCGCAGGCCGTCGAGCACCGCCTGCGCCTCGCGGGTGCGCTGCGAGGACAGCTCCACGGCGTAGTCGTCGGCGCGCGGGCCGGACGGGTTGTCGATGCGGCGGGCGTGGTCGGCCGACAGCAGCACGCCGGCGGCGATCGCATGCTGCACGCTGGGGGCGAGCACATAGCCGGCATTGCGCAGGCCGGCCGCGCGCGGAATCGCGCCGAGCCAGCCGAAGGCGCCGAGCTGGATGCCGCGCACGAAGCCGTCCGGTCTCGGGCCCAACCGACTGTCGTCGCGCAGCGCATGGAGGCGGCTCGTCGCGCGCGCGGTGTACAGCGCATCCAGGCGGTTGGCGAACAGGCCGAGCACCGCGCCGAACAGCAGCTCCAGACGCGCGGGGTCGAGCGCCGCAAGCTGGCGCAGCTCGTCGAAGCGCTGGCGCACAACGCCGAAGGTGTTGCTGCGGTCGCTGAGGATGTCGTCGAAGGAGGCGATCTGGCCGGGCGCGATGTAACGCGCCGGGGCGGGCAGCTGCAGCCGGGTCCGGAGGTCGCGATATTGGCCCTTGACCTCGAAGTCCGCTTCCACGGCCAGGCCTTCGGCCAGCAGGACGGCGCGGGAGTCGATATCGGCGGCTTCGAGCAGGGCGACCCGGGCGAGGTGGAACAGCAGCGCGCGCGGGGTGAAGTCGCTCAGGGCGGAGTCGAGCAGGTACCAGAGCGAGGCGGTGTTCGCCAGCATGCCCAGGTACTGCGCGGGGATTTCGGCCGGGCCGGGGTCGGCGGGCATCACCAGCGGCAGCGCCTGCCCGGCCTCCGCCAGCAGCACGCGTCCGGTCATCGGAATCGGGTTGCCCGGGTCGCCGCCCAGTTGGGCGTGCAGGTCGCGGGCGGCGATGTGCTGCTGTTCGATCCGGTCGCGCAGCGCGGCGGTCGCGCCGGCCAGCGTGGTCGAGGCCATCGACGCGCCGAGGACCAGCCGCAGCTCCGCGCCGACCGCGATGCCCTCGCTCTGCAGTACCGTGATCATGCGTTCGATCGGGTCGGCGGGGACTTCGCCGGCAATGCGCGGCACCTGCCCGCTCGCGGGCGCGAACGCGGTGGCGCGCAGCGCATCGGCGACCGACCACATGCGGTCCAGGTCGGGATTGCCGAAGATATCGTTGCCCAGCGCCAGCGGCACCACGCCGTAGGGCTGGCTGCGCACCATCAGCGTCGGGTACGGACCCAGCGCGCTGCCTTCCGTGGACAGCAGGTCGAGCGCTGTCGCCACCGCGCCGCTGTCGCCGAATGCGGCCCGCAGTTCGGTCTCGAACGCGCCGCGCAGCAGGCCACGCATCGCGGCTTCGGCCTGCAGGGTGTCGTCTTCGGCGCCTTCGAGATGGCCGAACAGCGTGGGTGTGAGCCCCAGCGCTTCGGCGGCCCGCATGGCCGGCGCCCGGAGGTCGTTTGGCGGCTCGCGGCGCGGGCGCGGGTCGTCGCGGGGATCGGTCGGGGTCAGGACCCTGAACGCCAGCGCGCGGTGGTAAAGCGCGGTCGTATCGGGCCGGGTCGAGAACAGCGGGCGCTGGCCGGGCAGCGCATTGGTGGCGCTGCCGGGCGGCGGCAGCGACAGCCCGGCGTCGACCGCCTGCCCGCCGAGATGGCGGTCCCAGTCGTCGGCGGTGGTGGCCGGGTCGGCGCTGGCGCGCACCCCCAGCACGACCAGCTGCACCACCCGCGACGCGGCATTGGGCAGGGCGATGCGCAGGGCCATGCCGGCGCGCTCGGCTTCCAGGAACGAGGTCATCCAGACGGTGTCGGCATCCATCGACGTGCTGCCGGACACCCCCGGTTTGGCCGGGTCGGGGGCCAGCGCCAGCGGCTCGCGGACCGGATGGGCCGCCTCCGCGCGGATCGGCGATGTCTGCAGGGAATCGACCCAGGCATGGGCGACGAAACGCTCCGGCAGCAGGCTCGCGCGCGGCGGGCGCGCATAGCCGGGCGGACGCGCCGGCACGCCCTGCAGCGAGCGCTGGCTGGCGAGATACAGCGCTCGCGAGGTGCCGACATCGCGTGCCAACCGCAGCCACAGGTCGAGCATCTTCGGCGTGTCGCTGGTGGTTTCCAGCGCTTTGCGGAACTGCTCCCAGGCGCTGCGTTCGGCGTCGGTCACCGCCGGGTCGTGGCTGTCGACGTGGATCTCGTCGGGGAAGATCCGCACCAGCAGCGTGTCGCGCTGGTAGCGGGTTTCCAGACGCACCGGCAGCAGGCCGAGCGGCCAGCCGCGCGCCAGCGCGGTCGCCGCGATCGGGTCGTTCTGCCGCGCGCTTTCGCGGAGCAGATCGGCCTTGGCCTTGTCCAGCGCGGTCGCCGCCGCGTCGCGGATCGCGACCAGCTTGGTTTCCTGGGTGCGCATCGCCTTGGCGTCGAGGTCGCCGCGCGCATATGCGGCGCGCAGTTCGCCGAGTTTCGCTTCGGCGCTGCGCAGACGCGCCCGGGTCTGGACGGCGAGCGCCTGCAGGGTTTGTTGGGTGGGGGTCGGCATGGGCGGGATCCTGTCCTACGGCCCAAGCAATGCGGCGGCGTGGATGAACACGCGCTGCTGCAGGCGCAGCGCGGCGAGTGCGAAAAGGTCGGACGTGCCGGTGCTCGCGCCCTGCCGTGGCGCACCGAATCGCAGATCGACCGGCGGTTCCTGGAACACCACATACCAGCCGGGCCCACCGCCGACGGCGCCGGTGGCTTGGTCCGCGGTCAGATCGAAGCCGAAATAGCCGATGCCGCCGGACAGATGGCCGGAGAACAGCGGATAAAGCGTCGATTGCGGGTCGCCCAGATCGGGCAGCGGCGACAGCGGCGCGGTGGCGGCGGCTTTCTGCAGAAAGACACCGGCGGTGCCGAACCGCAGCAACAGCTCGCCACGGATCACGATCACCAGCCGCGCGGCGCCGCCGCCGAGCGCATGGCTGCCCAGCGTGCCCTGCCAGGTATGCAGTTCGGGAAACTCCGCGCCCTGATCCGACCAGAAGCGGTCGAAGACGGTGCCACGCTGGTCGGTGGGAAAGCCCCTCCAGCGCATTTCGCGGCCGATCTCGTCGTTGAGCCCGGCCATGTAGGCTTCGATGAAGGCCGGATTGGAGACCATCACCGCGATGAACTCCTCCGGCGCATCTTTGGCTTCCAGTGCGGGCGCCAGCCAGTCCCGGCCGAAACCCAGCAGTGGCCGCATCATCGGCCACGGCAGTTTCGGCGCCAGCAGGATCGGGCCGAGGGTGTCGTCCGTTGCCGAGGCCTGCATCGGTGCAGTGGGTGTCACCGCGATCCGCGCACGCACCCGTCGCGGGATGGTGACGCCGGGATCGGCAGCGGCGAGGACACCCTCGAAAAACGTCTCCCGGGGCGCGCTGCCGGCCGGGCCAAAGGGCTGGCAGCCGGCGGGCGGGCGCGGCTTCGCGAGCCGGCCGGCCAGCGCACGCGCGGCCTCCAGCATCGGCGGGACTGACACCGCAGCGGGTTGCGGCGGCAGGCGCGGACCGGGAACGGGCGCAGGGGTCGAGCGGGCGCAGGGGATCGAAACGCGACAGCCGGGCCGGTGGGTGTCCCAATGATGTGAGTTCGGCCGCCGTCAGCACCGCCGCCTGTACCGGCGCGGGCGTGGCTGGCCGTCGCCCACCGCCGTCGGCCAGCCGCAGCAGCAGCGTCGGCCCGCCGGGCTGTCCGTCGCGCGCGCGGCGCAGCCGGCGCATCAGCGGTCCGTTCGCGCGCACCGCTTTGCGGAACGCGCCGCTGGTCGCCAGCGCCGGCAGGCACGCCGGCCCGAGCTCGGCGCGCGCGGTGCGGCCGGATGGCAGCAGCAGATGGTCCAGCATCGGCGCCAGCCACAGCAGCGCGCCCAGATCCCGGCCGTCGCGCGCGCGGCCCAGATCCGGGGCGACCCGGCGGACGAACAGGGCTTCGGCGGCGGCCTTCGCGGTCTGCGCGATGCGCAGCAGCTGATTGGCGCGTTCGATCTCGCCGGCCTGTTCCCATATCGCCGCCATCATCTCTTCCTGATGGCGACGCACCACCTCCGCGCCCAGCCCGGCGGCGACCCGCCGCGACGGATGCAGATTCAGAGTGCGCAACCAGTCGGGCGTTTGCGGCGGCAGGTCCGGCGCGCTGCGCGCATGCCAGCGGCCGTAGAGCGGCGGCGCCAATGGCGTGTCGTCGGCGAGGCGCGCGGCCAGATGTTTCACCAACGCGACCGGCGCATCGTCGAGCGGGTCGTGGTGTTCCGGCATCATCGCCGCGTCGATGCCGAGGACGGCATCGGCGAAGACCGGACCGTCCGGGCCTGCCGGCATCGAGGCATCGAGGCGGCGACTGGCGCCGCCGTCCGGTTCGTAGTGTTGCAGGCGTTCGACCAGCGCGGCGAAGCTGCCCGGCACGCCGGTGGTGAACGTCCAGTGGTCGTAGACCGGCAATTCCAATGCTGTCGTCTGCGTGGAAGTCCAGGCGGGACCGAGCAGCGCCGGGTCGCTCAAGGTCACCGGCAGGCCGAGGCCGGCCAGCACGCCACCCTTGAAGGTCGGCACCAGGCAGACCAGGTAATCGGTGGATGGCTGCAGCACCATCGGGCAGAGCAGGCGCGAGCGGAACCGCGCCGGCTCGGCCTGTGCCCCGGCGCGGACCGGGTCGGGATCGGTGCCTGCCTGCGCGCCGCCTTCCTGCACATGCGCCCATTCGGCGGCGTGCGCGAGATCCGGCAGGTGCGCCAGCGCCGCCGGCGTCAGCGTCAGCACCGATCCGTGCGGACCCGCACCCACGCTGGCGAGCGTCGCCGGCACGGCGATCAGGCACAGCCAGGGCGTCAGCGTGTCGGCGGGTGCCGGCGAAGGTGCGTACGGGGTGAACAGCCAGGGCAGGTCCGGGCGCGCGAACTCCACGAATGCGAACAGTTCTGGCGCCGCCGCAGCCACGCCCGGCGCCGGGCTGCGCGCGAGGATCTGGTCCTGCGCCAGCCCGACCACGTCCGCCGGCCCGAGCACCGACAGCGCGGCGCCGGGCGTCGTCCAGGTCGAAGCGCTGCCGCTGTCCGGCTCGTTGCGCAGGTGCAGGCGGGTGGACACGCTCGCGCGGATCCGCGCGGAGGTCTGGCCGGGCTGCTGGGCGATGGCGGCGGCGATCGCCGGGCGCGCGTAGCGGATGAATCGAACGCTCATGCTTCCACCACCACCACGGCTTCATGTGCCGGGACCAGCACGGTATTTGCGCCCCCGCCGTCGTTCTGGCGCCGACGGTCGTCCAGCACCGCGTGCCCGGCTTCGCCGCCCGGGTGGGTGGTCAGCGTGTCGCGCTCGGCGAAGACATAGGTCTCGGGCTTGACCGCGATCGCGCCGGGCAGGACGACAGCATTGCCTTGCAAGCCGGGCTTGACCTGGGTGAAGCCCAGTCCCGGCTGCGTCGATTGCGGGCGCGGGCCGGGCAGTGGGCCGGTCGGGTTGATGACGGTCTCGTCGAACCGCGCGGGTGCCGGATCCAGCAGGCTGTTCGGCAGCCACAGCCCCGCAGGCGACGCTTCGACGCCGGCGGTCATGGTCTCGAACGCCGGCCGCGACAGTTTCTCGTCGTCGGTGAGCACGTCGAATTCGCCCGGCGCGAAATCCTCGCCGACCTCGCGCTTCGCGACCGCAGCGCCGCCGACGTCCAGCTGCTCGATCACGAACTTCGCCGGGTCGATCACCGTGGAAGTGCCGAATTTGCGGATGACTTTCTCGAACGGCAGCAGCCGCTGGCGGAAACCCAGACCGCCCAGCGGATGCACCAGCACCGTTCCCGGCACCGACTCCACCTTGCGCAGGGTCACCACCGATTCGGCCTCGGCCTTCGGCAGCGCGGTCCAGTTGTCGGCGCGCACCACCTCCGCCGCCAGCTGCTCCGCCAGCTGCGCGAACTCGCGGCCGGCAGCCGGCGCCTGCTGTGCGGGCTCGCCGATGATCGCCTCGAACGGAATCCGCAGCGGCACGATGCACTGGAACTCGACCACACCGGCCACCCGCCACGGCTCCGGCCCGGTCAGCGAGGCTTCCAGCCGCGCCAGGAACAGGGTCGCGCCATTGCGTTTGATCTCGACACCGGCGGCCAGATCCGCCGCGAAGAACGGCGGATCGAAGATCAGCAGCACATCGAACTGCGCATAGGCGTCCACGCTGAACAGGCCCAGCGCGGTATCGGCCTGCGCGTGCAGATCGGCAGCGGCGCCGAACTGGATCGCGTTGGAGGTGATCGCGAAATACGACGACAGCGTGAAGGTCGGGTTTTCCCCGGTCGACAGCGCGATCGCCAGTCGCGGCGGCGCGCGGAAATCCGGCGGCGGCAGGAATCGGCGGTTGAACCCGCCCACCGACAGCACGAACGCCTTGGTCGCGCCCCAGGAAATCAGCAGCGCCATGCCGCCGCTGACGGCGAACATGGCGATCCGCGAATCGACCAGCCGCGCTTCCACCGTGAGCCGGCCGCGTCCCAGATCGATCAGGCCCAGCACTTCGAGGCGCAGATCGATCACCGGATCGTCCTTGGTCGGCAGCGCCGCGCGCACCCGTCCCAGGATCGCGATCGTGATCGGCGCGGGCACCGACAGCAGCACCGCCACGTCGATTTCCAGCAGCGAGTTCGCGCCCCAGCCGATCTTCACCATCGGACCGAACACGTACCGGTCGCGCTGCGCCGGGAACACCGCGCGGATGTCGTCGATGATGGTGCGCACGTTGGCGACCACATCGCGCGGGAACAGGATCGAGCCCAGCCGGCCTTCGCGCAGCCGGTCGGCCAGCACGTCCTGCTCCATGCCGCGATGGATGCCGAGCAGACCGCCGATGCCGATCAGGCTGAAGCCGAAGCCCAGCTGGATCGGCGGGAATTCGGCAGTGATCAGCACCAGCATGCTGAAACCGTCGCTGCCGTCGGGCATCCGCGTGGTGACCACGCCCACCGCGCTCAGCGACAGCGCCTTGATCGACAGCTGCACCGCACCGGCGTACATCGCCTGGTCGGGATCGAAGAACAGATAGCCGCCGCCTTTGACCGGCCCCTGGTCGAAGGAGAGGGCCACGCCCTTGGGCCCGGACAGGCGCAGGGTGGGCATCAGACCGGACCCGGGCGCGCTTTGCGCTTTGCCGCCGAGATCGAAGCGCAAGCCGATATCCTGCACCGTGATCGACAGCGGGCCCAGCGTCGTGTCCAGCGTGCCTTCGACCCGGATCCCGAAGCCGTCCTGATCGAAACGCACGCCTGCGCGCACCGGCCCGATGCTGAAGACCGGCGTCGACAGCACGCTGTTCCACGAACGCGCCAGTTCGACTCGACCCGTCAGCGACACACCGTTGCGCAGCGAGAGCCCCAGCGAGAGGTCGCCGCTCAACATGCTGTCCGACGCGCCGGGCAACAGTTCCGACGAAAACGAGTCCCTGCCGTCGGCGGCCAGCCCGAAGGCGAGATCGCGCAGGGTCAGACGCATCGATAGATCCGGCGGCGGGCCGGGCGCGAATTCCGCCTCCAGCCTGATGCCACCCATGGTGAAGTTCAGACCGCCGTCCTCGCCGATGCGCAGCGCCGGGTCTCCGGACGTGCCGGGCCGCGAGACGTAGGCGCGGAACGACGGTTGTGCGTTCGGATCGCTGCTGACGATGCCCGACCGCCCCAGGCGCACGGTTTTCGGCAGTCCCTGCAACGAACCGCCTGCGATGAATCCCGGGCGTGAGGCTTCCACCGAGAAGGCACCGGCGCTGGCCAGCATCAGCATCGGCCGGCCGCCGTCCTGGGTATCCGGTGCGATGCCCACCAGCAAGCGCTGCAGCAGCAGCGCGTCGTCTGGGGCTGCGTCTTCTCCCGGCGCCCAGAACGAGATCTGCAATAAATGCCGTGCGCGTTCCGCCTCGTCCGCCGGCACTCCCGCCTTCGCCACCAGACTGCCGTAATCGGCCGCCAGCCCGAGTTCGCGCAACAGTTCCGCCAGCATCGGCAGCAACAGGTCCGCCAGCGCATCCGAAGCCGCAAGGCCTGTGGAGCTCGGCCCCGTCAACGTACCGATCGGGTCCTGCACGAAGCTGCCCAGACGCTCGGGCTTCAGGCGCGGCCGACGGCGTGCCTGACGCACGATCCGCGACGTCCCGGTCCCCACGTACAGCGCCCGGCCGTCTTCTTCCACGATCAACACGCCCGCCAGCACCAGACCCGCACGCAGCGCCGGCAACCGCGTTGCCAGATAGGCGTCGATCAGCGCATGCACCACGTCCTCGGCCAACAGCAGCGCCGCGTCCGCCGGAAGCCCCGTGGGCGGCGACCATTGCGACAGCGATCGTCCGAGCGATTCCAGCGACCCGCGCAGATCCAGCAACCGGATCGCGATGTCGGGCAAGGACACGGTGTCGGAGGCGGCGCCTTCGATCACTTCGGCGATCGTCCGACACACTTCGATCAGCGCCGGGACGTCCAGACCCGCCAGCTCGTTGACATCCCAACCCACGAAAGCGAACGCGTCCGTGACTTTGGAAAGATCGTCCACCGCGATCGGAGCGATCAGCGCCTGCAGCTCGTCCAGCAGCACCGCTTCGAAACGGGATCCGCTCATGCAGGCCTCATGGCGTCAGGTTCGCCAACGCGGTGATCCGGGCGCGCACGCTCAGCAGCTCGGCATGCACGCTGCCGGCACCGCTGCCCAGAAGGTCCGGCGTTTTGGTGGTGTAGAAACCGATCAGATCGTCGATCAGGCCCTCCGCATGCGTTTTTTCGATCGCGACTGCAGCGGTGCCGGTTGCACCGGCAAGCGCAGTGATCAATTTCTGCTCGCGCGCCAACACGACGTCGGTGAGTTCGGAGGTGATCGATTTCTGCGAAATGATCACCCCGAGCCCACCGGCCGGCACGAGCTCCTCCAGTCGTTTGATGCCGGCCCGATGTTCAAGCACGGTGATGAGCACGGCCGGCATCGCATCGGTATCGGTGAACAATTTGCGCATCGCGCGAAAACGGCTGAACGATGCAGCGGGAACGATATGGTGACTGTCGAGCGCCAGCAGCTCGAGCGCCCGCATCAATTCGTCCTCTCCGCCCATCGTGCGCGAAAGCTTGAAGAGTTTGGTGAGTTCGAGCTTCTCGGCTTTCGCCAGCGCCGTCATGCCGCCATGCGTACCCATCTGCATGTGCAGCTTCCTGTACCGGCCGATCATCGCCTGTGCGATCGTGATGTGGAAGGTCGACACCTGCCTTGCCACGCGCGCCAACGCCGGCGACATCTGCTTCGCGACCATTTTCGGATAGAGCAGCGCCCGACGTATCTTCACTTTGCGGATGTAGGTTCTCATCGCACTCACGAAAGCGCGGTATTCGGCGGCGGTGAGCGCTCTGGGCATGCTTCGGTCCGTCCCTCAAGTCGCGATCTTGAGTAGCTTGAGCGGCTTGCCCATGCCCAGTGTCGCGACTTCCTCGATGACCTCCCAGATCACGAAGCCGACGAGCGTGCCGAACACTTCACCCAATTTCGCCGCATCGTCCGCCACCGCTTCCAGCTGTTTCTGCAGCACGCGATCGCGCATCATCTCGGCGACGAAAAGGGGGAGCTCACCGAGCAGATCGAAAAGTTCCCCAGGCGGTTTGCTGACGAATTCGAAAAAAGCGGTGCGCAGTCCGCGCAGGGTGTCCACGATCGCGAGCAGTATCGAAAGGTTGGCGTCGGCTCCGGGCAGTGCGGAGATCGCCATCGCGATCTCCGCCAGCAGCGCTTCGGCATCCGCGTTCATCACGGCTTGCGCAAGACTTGCCTGTGGATCGAAAACAGTCTGCAGGAGTGCGCGCGCCGGCAGCGTCAGCGTCAGCATCCCGAGAGACACCGTGAACGCCTGTTGGTCGAGCGCGAATTTGGCGACATTCTTCACGAGATCGATGATCCCCGTGGCCGACTCTTCGATGTAGTCGGAATAAGCCAGACCGGCGCTCGTCCCGAACACGGAAAGGTTGCCGACGATGGTCGTTCCCGCACGCGCATAGATCGGTTCGAACAGCAGCGGTCCGCCCGGTATCAGCGAGCCGGCAACACGCTTGAGCACATCTTCCGCAGTGATGCGCGGCAGAAGATCCTGGATGAGGATGGTGCCGAATTGTTCCCAGGAAGAGGGCGGAGCGATTCCCGCCACGCTTTGCAGGTCCATGGGCGTGGCCATCCGCGACATGCCTGCCTCGGCATCCTCGATGCCTGCGCCATCGAAGTTCCGGTCGTTGACCGGAACGATGGTGCCCGTATACGCCCGGGTGTCTTCCTGGAGCGTGTCCATCAGCGAGGCGATTGAGTCGGTATCGCTCATATTCTGATCACCGTCGCGCGCCGGGATCGGACCCGGCCGCGATCTTTGAACGCCATATCGCCATGCAGACCCATGGCCGCCATCGAACGACTTCACCCCAAAGCCCCGCACCCCAGCGGCTCGCATCCCACCCGCAATGCAACTTGTCATCGAATCCCGACCAACGGGCATGTCGGAAGGGCCACGAGACTTGACGCCTTGTTTTGATGAACGGCTATGTTCACCAAAGTCCAACAACGACATCGGGTCCGTAATCCGGCCATCCTCGATATCGATCGTGCGGAGTGAGAATGATTTGCGGAGCGCGGATCGTGCGCGTGGGCTTACAGCGCCGGCAGGATTTTCTCCATCAGCAATTTCGCGGTGATCCGGTGCGGCTGCTGCACGTCGTAGTTGGTGGTGGTGATCACCACCACGACGCGCTGTTCGGGAAACACCTGCACGCTGTTGCCGCCGCTGCCGTTCATCGCGTACGACGACCATACCTTGCCCGCGACCGGGAACTGCATGCGCCACCACAGGTAGCCGTATTCGACGCCGTCGTCGACGCGCGCGTGCGGCGCGACCGAGGTCTTCACCCAATCGGCCGGCACGATCTGTTGGCCGGCGTGGCGACCGCCGTCGAGATACAGCTGGCCCAGCGCGAGCAGGTCGCGGCTGCGCAGGCCGAGACCGCCGCCGGCCTGCGGCAAGCCCAGCGGCGAGAATTGCCACTCGGGTTTGTCGATGCCCAACGGCGCGAACAGCGTGCGCTGCGCGTAGGTGTCGAGGCGTTCGCCGACCGCGCCCTGGATCGCGGCGCCGAGCGTGGTCACGCCTGCGGTGCAGTAGCGGAAGTTGCGGCCGTAGGGCGA